>CATOSI010000006.1 GCA_951812505.1 uncultured Dehalococcoidia bacterium | reverse complement strand
CCCTGCGCCGCTCGAACACAGAATCCTCCAATACAGAAACCGCCCCTTGCGTCGGGAGGGATTCTTCCAGTTCCACCCACGACCGGCATCCGGCATACCGATCGCGCAACGGAAGCTGGAGAGGATTTGGCAGGCGGTATACCCGCAGCACCAGCACCACAAGGGGGAGTTGCGGCTTGTATGCGTACCGCTTTTTGAGAAACTCCTGATTCCAAACGAATTCTTCGGAGAACTGCTCCATTCGCGGTAGTCCCGGGGCAGGCCATGCATCGGTCACAACCGCATAGTGCTCGAACGACAACGGATCTTTCGGCTTTGGCAGTGACAAGTGCGCGCGCAATCTTGCGGCGCAACCGGGTTGCAGCGAATCTTCCTGCTGATGCTCCCAGGTGGAATAGAGGAAGAACTCATTGGCCGTCAGGCGGAACTCTCCTTCTGCTTCAGCGATGCCGCCTTTCCGCAGCAGAAGGATCTGGGACCCTTCGCCCAAAGCCGCGACGACGACGGCCCACTCCTTGAGCGCGATTCGGTTGGAGCCCTGCATGACACCAGCGCCTCAATACCGGGAGTTGCGGCCCTCCCGCTGTACCGCACCTACGAGGTTAGCATAAAGCCGCATGCGGGCAGCGGCGCCCACCTGGGGAGGGCACGCCGGAAGATGATCCCCGGCGGCGGATTCAAGTGCCAAGACTTGTACCCATTCCATGATTTTGCCTGGAGAGAGCGAATCTTCTTGCGGGCTATTCGAGCGGCTGCCGCGAGTGGAGTATAGTATTGGGTTCGGCTCTTTGGACACGCAGCCATGCCGCTTTCTTCCGAGGCGCCCGAGGGAACGGCGCCGGTTTCGCTCGCCGACATCGGACGCATCTTTCTAAAGCTGGGTTGCATCGGTTTCGGAGGACCCCTCGCTCACATTGCTCTGATTCAGGACGAAGCCGTCGAAAAGCGCAAGTGGCTGCGGGAAGCGGAACTGCTGCAGGGACTCGCCCTTTGCCAGGCGCTGCCCGGCCCGGCATCGAGCCAACTGGCCATCTATGTGGGATTCCGGCTGCGGCGATACCGGGGAGCCGTTGTCTCCGGCTGCGCCTTCATCCTGCCGGCGTTCCTCATCATGCTGGGGCTTTCCTGGTTATATTTCCGGTTCCAGGCAATCCCGGCGGTGCAGGAACTCTTCTACGGCGTGACGCCGATCGTGCTCGCCGTAATCCTGGTTTCCGGCTATCGGCTGGGGAAATCGGTCTCTACCGACAGAATACTGCTCGGAACCGTCATTGCGAGCGGCGCTCTGGTGGCGCTCGGCTCCTTGAACATCATTCTGCTGTTCGTACTAGCTGGCGTTTTCGGAATCCTCGTGTACGGCCCGCGCCCTCGGTGGGGAACGCCCGCGATGTGCCTGGCCGCGGCTCCGCCGGCCGTGCTTCTGCATCTCGCGTGGTTCTTCATCAAGGTTGGCTCTCTGATCTATGGCGGCGGGCTGGTCATCGTTCCCTTCATCGAACAAGAAGTGGTGAATACGCTGGGGTGGCTCACGCCGAAGGAATTCCTCGACGGGCTCGCCCTCGGTCAGATGACGCCCGGCCCGGTCGTGATTACCACCACCTTCATCGGCTACAAGGTGGCGTCCTATGAAGGCGCGCTGGTAGCCACGGCGGCGATCTTCCTGCCCTCGTTTCTGTTCACCTTCCTGGGAGCGGCGTATCTCGAGAAGATCGAGCATTCGCCCTATGTCCAGGCGTTTCTGAAAGCAGTCAATGCCGCGGCGGTGGGCGCAATCCTGGGGTCGTTCTTCACGCTCTCCTACCGCTCGCTGCTCCAACCCATTCCCCTGGCGCTGTTCGCCGTCGCAGTGCTGGCGATGATGCGCTACAAGATCAGTTTCGCAAAAGTGGCCGCGGCAGGAGCGGCGGCGGGGTGGGTAATCCAGAATCTGTGAGTCTCGGTGTCCGAGGTTTGGGGTTTGAGATTTTCCCCTGTAGAATTTGGCTACGCAAATCTGAATTCGATCCGCAGGAGACCCTGTGAACAGCAAGCAGCCTGAGTTGGTGCGCGGGTTGGGACCCTGGTCGGCGACAGCCATTGTGGCCGGTACCATGATCGGCACGGGCATCTTCCTGGTGCCGAGCGAGATGGCGCAAGCGACGGGTTCCGTGTGGCTGGTTTTCGGGGCCTGGATCGCCGGGGGCGCGCTCACGCTGTTCGGCGCCTTCGCCTACGCGGAACTGGGAGCTGCGCTTCCTGAAACGGGTGGCCCCTATGCGTATTTGAGGCGCGCGTTTGGTCCCGCCTGGGGCTTCCTGTTCGGTTGGATGATGACCGTGGTGGAGCGACCGGCCTCGGCTGCAGCCGTCGCCGCCGGGCTGCTGCTTTTCTGGAGTTTTCTGATGCCGGCCGTCGCCACGCCTCTCTTCGCCTGGCAGATTCCGCTGCCCTTTCAAGCGGAGCCTTATGTGTTTCAGTTCACCCTGGCGCAGCCTCTCGCCGCCCTGGTGATTCTGCTCGTAACCGGCGTCAATTCCTTTGGCGTCCGGGTCGGCGGGCGCTTCCAGGTCGTGCTCACGGTGATCAAGACACTGGCGATCCTGGCGCTCGTGGTTCTGGGTTTGACTCTGGGACGCGCCGGAAACGGTGCGGTCGAGTCCCCGGTCGGGGGGGGCCAAACTGCCGCGCTCGGCGGCTTCCTGACGGCGCTGGTGGCGGCGCTCTGGGCGTATGACGGATGGACGGGAGTGACATTTGTCGGGTCGGAAGTGGCGGACCCCAAACGGAACATCTCGCGGGCACTGGTGTGGGGAGTCCTGTTCGTCGGTTGCGTGTACGTGCTCGCCAATATCGTCTATTTCTCCGTTCTCTCACTGGCGGGAGTGGCCCAGTCCGAGCATGTAGCCTCCGACGTGGTCGAGCGGTTCGCCGGACGCGAGGCAGCCCAGTGGATCACTCTGGCGATGGTGGTTTCCGCGCTGGGCACGCTCAACTCCACGATCCTGAGCGGCGCGCGCATTCCCTATGCGATGGCACGGCACGGCCTGTTCTTCGGTTTCGCCGCGCGAATTCATCCGACGTTTCGCGTTCCCGGACGCTCCCTCTGGTTCCAGGCCAGCCTGGGGTGCCTGTTCGCGCTGACCGGAACGTTCGAGGAATTGTTTTCCCTGGTGATCTTTGCCGCCTGGATCTTCTACGGATTGACCGTGGCTGCCATGTTTCGACTGCGCCGATCAGAGCCGAGCCTGGAGCGGCCTTACCGCGCCTGGGGTTACCCGTGGCCGCAGATCCTGTTCCTGATCGGTGCTCTGGCTCTGACTGTAAACCTTTGGCTGGAGCTTCCCGTTCGTTCCACCGTTGGGTTGTTGTTGATTCTCTCCGGGTTGGTGTTCTATCGGCGGTGGAGGAAAACGCAGACCGGAGCGCCTTGACAGTCTTTGCGCCGCAATCATATGATCGTTGTTGGGGCTTTGGCCCAAGGACTCTCTGGAAGGTAGCGCGAGCGGCATGCCGAAGCGGACATACCAGCCGAACAGAAGGAAGCGGGCAAAGACACACGGGTTTCGAGCACGCATGAAGAGCCCGGCCGGACGGAAAATTCTCTCCCGGCGGCGCCAGCGGGGTCGCGAGTGCCTGACCGTCTCTTCGGAGTAACCGGTTGCGACCGCCCGCCGCCCTGAAGGCTTGGGCTACGGTGAGCAAAACCGATGGCACAGGGAGGCTCAGGACTGCAGGGCATTGCGGCGATTCGCCATCCGGCCCCGCTATCCGTCCACGGCGCGTCTTCCGAACGCCTCTATGGTCTCCCAAAGAGCGGACGGTTGTTGCGCACCGCCGACTATCGCAAGGTCTACGCCGAAGGCCGCCGGCGCAATCTTGGCATCCTGGTAGCGTTCGCCCGGAAGAGCGGGGAGCAGCCCAGCAGGGTAGGAATGACGGTGTCCCGAAAATTGGGCGGAGCCGTCGAACGGAACCGGCTCAAACGGCGGTTGCGCGAAGCAGTCCGCAAGCATCGGGCGGACTTGGGACCGGGTTGGGACATCGTTTTCCATCCCCGCGCGAAAGCGAAGATTGCAGAATTCGCAGAGCTGGAGGCGGTGGTTCAACGCTTTTTCGCATCCTGCGCGAGAGCAAGCGACAGCCTGGATAGCAGCGCAGGCAGACGGAAAACGGACTCATGAAACCACTTCTCCTGGCCCTCATTGGATTTTATCAACGAGCGATTTCACCCGCCTTCCCCTCGTTCTGCAAGTTCTACCCCACCTGCTCGGCGTACGCGGCGGAGGCGATCCAACTCTACGGTCCCGTGCGGGGAATCCGGAAAGCAGTGGCACGGCTGCTGCGCTGCCGGCCGTTGCATCCCGGCGGTTATGACCCAGTTTGCTGACCTCATAGGCCGCGACACGGCCTGAGCCACAGCAGTCGAAAGACGGTCTCGGTGACCGGGCAAGGATCGAACACAACGTCAAAATGGAACAGAAAGAACCTTCGGCACAAGCGCGGATCCTTCTGGCATTCGCCCTGTCCTTCATAGTTCTGTTCATTTCCTCGCGCCTGTTTGTGGGCCCGCCGCCCGAGCCACCGCCGGAAACACCCTCCGGCGCGGTCAGCGACACCCCCAACCCGCCTGTCCCGACCCAGGATTCGCCCCCGGAACCGCAACCCCCGCCCGCTGAAGCCACGGCAGAACCAGCGGCCCAGATTTCCGCTACGCAGCTCGTTCAGGGCACTACCGAAGAAGAGATAATTATTGAGTCCGACCTCTACCGAGCGGTGTTCACCACCCGCGGCGCGACGCTCAAGAGTTGGCAGTTGACGCAGTACAACGACCGGGCTGGAAACCAACTGGAGTTGGTCAATCCGGCTGCGGCGGAAGAATATGGCGACCCGCTTTCGATCTGGGTTTCGGACGGCACGCTCCGGAGTGAAATCAACTCGGCCCTCTTCGTCACTTCGTCGACCGGAACTCTCCAGGCTCCGGTCACCTTGACCCTCGAATACAGTGACAACCGGATCACGGCGCGCAAAGAGTTCGTCTTCACAAGGGACAGCTACCTGGTTCATGCCACCTCCGAGCTGTTGCGGGACGGCCAGCCCATGTCCCACGCCCTGGCCTGGCTGGGAGCCCTCGGCAATTTGGAGGACTTCTCCTTCGGGGGGAGCTCGATCCAGGTTTTCTATCGAGACCCGCAGGAGATGGTTCGGCTCTATCCGGGAAACGTGGAGGGAAATGGGTTTGGACGACGGATGCTCAACGGCATTCAAGGAATGCTCGGCTTGTTGGATCCGAGCACGGACGTCCAGGAAGTTTCCATTCTCGGGTCTTTCCCGTACGCCGGTATCGAAGATCATTTCTTCTGCGCCGCATTCCTGCCGCAAGAGGGCCCGTTGCGAGTGAACGCGTTCGAACAGGACATCAGCCTGCCACAGCAGACGAGAAGATTTTCTTCGCTCGGAGTTGCGGTAAGCAGCGGAGATGCTCCGGTGAACCGATTGCGGCTCTACCTCGGCCCGAAGGACCGCGACGTGCTGGCGACGGTCGAGCCGCAGCTGCCCCTCCTGGTGGATTTCGGCTGGTTCTCGTTCATCGCGCAGCCCTTGTTCCTGGCGATGCGATGGACCTATGAAAACATCGTCGGCAATTATGGTTGGGTGATTGTCCTGATCACCATTCTGATCAATTTCGTGCTGTTCCCGCTCAAGATCAAGACCATGCGCTCGACCATGAAGATGCAGCGCATCCAGCCGCAGCTGAAGGCCATTCAGGACAAGTACAAGCAATTCAAGGTAAACGACCCGCGGCGGCAGGAAATGACCAAGGAGACCATGGCGCTCTACAAGAAACACGGCGTCAATCCGCTCGGCGGCTGTCTCCCGATGCTGCTCCAGATGCCATTTCTCTACGGGTTCTATCAGGTGCTGATCCAGAGCATCGAGATGCGGCACGCGCCGTGGATTCTCTGGGTGCAAGACCTCTCGTCGCCGGAACAACTACCCATCAAGACGCTGCCGCTTCTGCTGTGCGCGACTCAGTTCCTGCTGCAACGCATGAGCCCCATGCCTTCGCCGGACCCGATGCAACGGAAGTTGATGATGTATATGCCGCTCATGTTCCTGTTTCTTTTCTGGGGGCTTTCCAGCGGCTTGGTGCTGTACTGGCTGACGGGCAACGTGGTCGGCATCGCCCAGCAGTGGTACATCAACCGCACGGAGATGCAGCACCTGATCGCCGAGAAACGGGCCGCCGCGGCGCGCAAGAAGAAGGCGCGGCAGAAAAAGTAGAACCTCGAACCGTCATGCCCAAACTGGACATTGAATCCGTACGCGCGAACCTCGAACCATTCCTGCAGGAGTTCCTCCGACTGCTTCGGTGCAACGTGGAATTCGAGATTGCGCCCGCGGACCGGAAGGACGCGGAAGAAGGCAGCCCCGAAATCGTCGTGAACTTCTCCGGCCCGGAGACCAGCCTCCTGCTGCAACGCGGCGGGGAATTGCTTTCCGCTCTGGAGTACATCGCCGTCAAGTTCCTGCGGCTGCAACCCGAGGCGCGCAGGCTGATCGAATTTGACTGTGAAGACTTCAAGAGCATCCGTATCGAGGAGTTGCGCCTCACAGCCGTAACCGCCGCCGAACGCGTCGAGCGTACCGGCCAGCCTTTCCCCCTGAATCCCATGGACGCCCGCGAACGTCGCATCGTGCACCTCGCCCTGCGGGACAATCCTTCCGTCCGCACCGAAAGCCAGGGTGGCGGCCCGTACCGCAAGGTGGTCATCTTTCCGTCCGAAAAGAAATAATGAGTGGGTGGGTCCAATCGGTCCCGCTGCAAGGCGTTTCCAGGGGACATCCAGCGCCGTGATGCACTCCGACGATACCATTGCCGCCATTTCGACGCCCTCCGGTCGCGGCGGGATCGGAGTGGTACGCCTGTCCGGAGAGGACGCCCTCCACATCACCCGGAAGCTTTTGCGCTTGCCCGGAAACCGCAGACGCTCTCCGGACAACGCTCTCTCACTCCGGCCCTGGCGCGCGCGCCTCGCGGAGCTTACCGACGACCAGGGTAACGTCCTCGACCGTGTCCTGGCCACATACTTTCAACAACCCCGCTCCTACACTGGGGAAGACATGGTCGAGATCAGTTGTCACGGCTCGCCCGTGGTGCTCGATTTCCTTTTGGGCCGCTGCCTGGGGCAGGGCGCGCGCCTTGCCGAGCCGGGCGAGTTCACGCTGCGCGCCTTTCTGAACGGCCGTATGGATCTGACCCAGGCCGAGGCCGTCGGCGACCTGATCGAAGCGCAGACGCTCTACCAGGCGCAGGTCGCGGCCCAGCAGATGGACGGCTCGGTCGCGCGCCGCATTGCTCCGCTCAAGGGGCAGCTCGTCGACTTGATTTCCCTGCTCGAAGCCGGCATTGACTTCGCCGAGGACGACGTTTCCGTACTTGCGACCCCGGAGATCGAAGCCCGCCTCGCTCCGGTCGAGGAAGCAATTGCGCAATGGACCGACAGCTTCCGCGCCGGAAAGCTCATCCGCCAGGGACTGACGCTTGCCATCGTGGGCCGCCCGAACGTCGGCAAGTCTAGCCTGTTCAACTGTCTGCTCGAACAGGAACGGGCCATCGTTACTGCCTCTCCAGGCACCACGCGCGATCTGGTTTCCGAGACGGTGGAGATCGGCGGCATCCCGCTCCGTTTCGTGGATACCGCTGGCATCCGCGAAGCGTTCGACGAAGCCGAGGCGCTCGGCATTCGAAAATCCTTCGAGGCAGCGGCCGATAGCGACCTAGCTTTGCTGGTGCTCGACGGCGCGGAAGAACTGGCGCGGGAAGACCGCGATCTCCTGGCGCGGCTGGCGCCGCTCGGCAAGCTCCTGGTGGTCCTCAACAAATGTGATCTGCCCCGGCGCACGGAGCCGGAGATGGTAATCCGGGAAATCCGCGCAGCCAAGGGAACTGCTCCGGACGACATGGTCCCGGTTCTGCTGGTTTCGGCCTTGCAGCACACGGGGATCGCCGAATTGCGGCAGGCAGTCCGCCGCACGGCGGCTCCGGCGCTGGCTGGCGAGCGCGAATCGTACCTCTTGACCAACGTGAGGCAGGAACGCCTCCTGCGCGAGTCTCTCGATGCCTTCGCTGCCGCGCGCCGCGGCCTTGCGGACACTGTTCCGCACGAAATGCTACTGCTGGACCTCTACAACGCCCTGCGTCCGCTCGACGCCATCACCGGCCAAACCACCATCGAGGACATCCTCACCAACATCTTCTCGACATTTTGCATCGGGAAATAAGGGCAGGCGGAAGGAAACGGCTGTCTCGAATGATTCGCGCGTTCGCGTCAACGCAAGGTTCCAGACTCCGCACCCGAGCGACTTCTAAAATCCCCGGGCCCGCAAAATGCGGATGGCGCGGGAGGCTTCGAGGGCGACCTCCGATTCGCGGTCGCGCTGCAGGTTTTCCAACTGCACAATGGAGTTGCTGTCGCCGGAAGTGGCCAGGACCATGCAGAGGTTCCTGCGAACTTCCGTGTTCCGGGAATAGAGGTGCGCATAGAGCTGGTTGCGAACGGCATCTTCTCGGGCGAGCTCGATCAGATAGGGGCGCGCCTCGCCGCGACGCGCGCGGGATTCCAGTTCCGAGACAATCTCGCTCACGTATTCGAGGCGGCCGTGCGAGACCAGGGCGAAGTTGAGGGCCAGCCGGACGCCGGCGTTCCGCTCCCGCTGCCTTGCCGACTCGACGTGGGGCAAGTGTTCCGGGTCTTTCAGCCGTCCGAGCCCCAGCGCCGCCGGTATGCGCAGTTTCTCTTCGCGATCCATCAGATGGCGCATAAATAGCAGCGCCGTGCTTTCGTTCGGCATGAAGGCAAGGGCTTCGAGCGCAGCCGCGCGAACATCCTCATCCTCGCTGGTTTCGAGCGTGACGCGCAATTCTCCAATGGCTTCCTCAACGCCCAGCAAGCCCAGCGTCATGGCGGCCTGAATCTGAACGTCTTCCTGCGGATACATCAACAGAAAGGAGATGCGCGCCCCGGCGGTATCATCCTTGATCTTCTGCAAGGCCCGCAGCGATTCCAGGATCAGACCCGTGTTTTCGCTGAAACAGGCCTCGACGAGGGCCGGAACGGCCTCTTGCACCCGCAGGATGCCCAGCGCGCGGGCGACCCGGATGCGTGTTTCCATATCGGGAGCCCCGGTTAAGGACTGGCTGAAAACCCGCAGCACCTCCGGGTCCACGTTGATGTCCGGGTCGGCAACCACCGTATCCACGTCGGAAAACATGCTCTCCACGCGTCTGCTGACGGACCGGAAAAATCCGCCAAACCCGGTGTCGACATAGCCGGGCAGGTAGAAGTTGATGATCCCGTCAATCGCCTGGTAGCGAATCTCGGGAATCCCGTCGTTCAAGGCAAGCGTTAGCGGAGCCAGGCTGGCAGGAGAACCCAGGCGGATCAAAGCGCGTACCACGGCCACCCGCACCCGTTCCTCGGAATCCTGGACCAGGGTCGCCAGCGTGGCGACGCTGGCCGGATTCCCCTGTTCTCCAATTTCCTTGACGGCGTTTTCCCGGACGCGTGGGTCGGGGTCTTGGAGCTGCTGCTCCAGGTTGGTTTGCAGGCCCCATGCGGTCGCCGTGAACAGGCAGAGAATCATCGCAGGGGTTTTCATCCAAGCCAGAACCGTCGTGCTCTCCCGGCGTTCGTTCGTTTCGACATGGGCTTGGCTCCCGTCGTTCCTACAACCTCTCCTATGGTTTAGCTGGCCACGAAAACGCATGTTTCCCTCCCGCTTTGTTGGCTGGTTCCATTTTACCTTGGGGCAGCCCGCCTGCTGCAGAATTCCTTGGAACTCTGGTGTCGAAAATGTAAAGCGAAAAGCATCCAGGGGGCGACCGGCAACGCGCGGAGCAGGCTGGAAACTCCTTCGGATGCCGTCGGCGCAGCAGACGGCTCTTCTTAGCTCGCCCCTCGACCGGAGAGGACACGGGGGATGGTACGGATCAGAATCTTGAAATCGAGGGCGAGCGACCAGTTGTCGATGTACTCCATGTCCAGTTGCATCCACTGGGCGAAGTTGAGCTGGTTGCGACCGGCCAGCGCCCAGAGGCAGGTCAAACCGGGCTTCATGCGCAGGCGACGCCGCTGCCACTTCTCATAGTGCGCTACCTCGTCCGGGAGCGGCGGCCGCGGACCAACAAAGGACATATCTCCTTTCAGGATGTTCCCGAGCTGAGGCAGTTCATCCAGGCTGGTCTTGCGCAGAATGCGCCCCAAGGGCGTGACCCGCGGATCGCGCGTGCTTTTGAACACGGGGCCGTCCATTTCATTCAGATGCTCGACCGAAGAACGCTTCTGTTCGGCGTCCTGGTACATGGACCGGAATTTGTACAGCTGAAACTTGCGCCCATTCAACCCGCAGCGCAGTTGGCGGTAGATCGCAGGGCCCGGCGACGTCAACCGTACCAGCAGGGACACCAGAAACAACAGCGGCGCGGCCAAAATCAGCAACGCCGACGCCAGCATCAGATCGAGCGCCCGCTTGAGGAACAGAAGGTACTCGTTTTCGGGCGCATTGCTGAAGCTCAACAGCGGCATGCTTTCCAGCCGGTCGAGCGCCATCTCGGAGCGCAGTTGCGGAAAGAAATCCACCAGCACGCGGGTCTTCACCCCTTGCTCCTCACAGGCCAGGAAGAATTCCTCCATCCTCTCGAGCTGCGCTTTCGAGACCGCGAAAATGATCTCGTCCACGATGTGCTCCTCGATCATCCGGGGAAGCTGCTCGAGCGGCCAGATGGGATACTCGCGCCGCAGACCCTCCGGCGCCAACTCCGGACCTTTCGGCTCCTGAATAAATCCGACCACGCCGTTGCCGTGTTCTTCGTGCTTCTCGATCAGCCGCGCCAGTTCGACGGCCTTGGGACCCGTCCCGACAATCAAGTAGTAGTGCTGCCCGGAAAAACCTTGCAGGACGATGCGGCGCATGCGGCGTGCGGCGAGCCGGTAGAAGGTCTGTAGCAGAAAGTTGCTGATGAGAAACAGGCCGACGAACAGCCGGCTGACCGCGCCCAGTTTCAATATGTAAATGGCGGTGGTGAGAGCGACTCCGAACCAGAACGTCTGAACAAACGTGAGACGTAGCATCCCCCAAGCTTCAAAGCTCTCAGGACGCCGATACACCGCCAAGCCGATCCCGAGCGCGATCCACAGCCCGGCCGCCGTCGCAAGCAACCCAGCCGCGACGCCCGGCGTCAGGAAAAACAGGCGCAACTCAGGGAAGTTCGCCCGGGCGAGATAGGCAATTTCAAAAGACAGAAGAAGGGGAACGACGTCGGAGACGACGAGCAACAGCCACAGGAGACGGGCGCGCCGTGGTAACATAGACGAAGGAAATTGGATTCCAGATCCCTTCTGGACTACTTCACTGCGATAGTTACCGTGTTGGAAATCACTCCGCCGACTGTAAGCGAGACCGGGACGTCCTCACGGCCCGGCGGTCTTGGCTCTTGCCGTTCCTGGGCTCTGATCAGAACTTGCGCCCAACCCGGGCGGAGCGCAGTCGAGATCTGCAGCGCTCCGCGCATGGTACAACGGCATCCCCTTTCCCGACAACCCGAAATCCCAACGTCATGCAGGCGACTTCAGGCTTATTCCTGGTCTTGCAGCAGCACGCTGTTGCCGTACGGCCGCTGGTACACCACGAAATAGCGATCGTCGTAGACCCCGAACTTCTGAGCCGGATAGAAGCTCAGCGCTGCCATCCCAAGTGTCCACGTCCGACTGGTTCAACCACACTCCAACTGGTCGGCGAATCCACCCGGTTGCGGTCGATCACCACAATCCGTCCCGTCCGGTTTCATGTATTCCGCCGTCGAATCTCAGATGCGCCTGCCGCTTTTCGATCATGATGCAGCACGCGATGATAAAAGGCTACGTCCACGTCTTGCACTGGCAGCTTCGGATCGGTGAATTCGCCGAGCACCGTTTGGACGTTCGTTACGCCGGCCTCTCTTGCCTTGTTGGCCACAGTAGTCAAGCATCTCCTGGTCAATGTCCACTGCATACACGATCCCGTCGGGGGCGACCGCTTGCGCGAATGGAATGGTAAACGCCCCGGCGCCGGAGCCGATATCGGCCACGATGTCGCCATTCTTCAGTTCCAGCTTTTCGACCACCTGATCTACATGCAAGTTGATGACGCGCCCGGGCCGTTCCATGCGGTTGATGTAATCTTCCGCTTCGCGCTGTTCCAACTGGGCTGACGCCAGCGGCAAAGCCGATCCCCTACCAGCCACATCAAGGCAAACCCTAAGATTCCCATCTTCAACTTCTTGTCCATTCCAGGCCTCCTGTTGATAGTGCGTTCTTACTCGCTTATGCCTAAATTCTACAATACTTGCGGAAAGCTCCAGCAAGGGAGTGGGGGCCATCGCGTCGCGTATCCCCTAGCTCGCCGCCCTTCCCGGAATGCCATTTTACCCGCCCCTCACCCGGATCAGTTTCATCAGATTCGTCTGTCCCGGTTGGCCGGGGGGCGCCGGCTGCCGATGGCCACGACATCGCCCCGGAGAGACCCGTTTCCGGCGCAGAAGCACGGTTTCGGCCTGCGCGAAGGTCGCCTCCTGATCGAGTTCGAGCGGCATCGGGATGGGCGCAACGCCCCAATAGAGGGCGGCGCGATTCGCTGTCGTCTCGTCGTGACAGAAGGCATATACGGGCAGGGCGGGCGGTACTTCGAGATCAACCGTGCTGTCGAACCGGCTGCGCAGTGAACACCACGATGGCTTTTGCCGCAAGCGTATGAGCGGCGTGAACCACGCTTTCGCTGATCGTCTCGGCAATGCTGGGCCGCTGCATCCGGCGGCGTTCCAGGTTCTCTCCGATTTTCCCGTCAGCGTGCCGGGCAATTTGCGCAATGGTCTCAACAGCCTGGATCGGATACTTCCCCGTTGCCGTCTCGGCTGAAAGCATCACGGCGTCGGTCCCGTCTAGGATGGCGTTGGCCAATGTCGCTTGCCTCGGCGCGCGTGGGCCGGGGGTTCTGCGTCATGGATTCGAGCATCTGCGTGGCCGTAATCACGGGGATGCGAGCGACGCCCCGCTTTCTGGATCATCTCCTTCTGAATCAGCGGAACCTGTTCCATGGGAGTCTCGACGCCGAGGTCGCCGCGCGCGACCATGATTCCGTCGGCTGCCGCCCAGAATCGAATCCAGATTCGAACCGCCTCCGGCTTTTCGAGTTTTGCGATCACCGGGATCTGTGCTTTCCTCTCTGCCAGCAGCGATTTCACGCGCCCGCACGTCACGCGCCCGACCGAAACGAAATCGCCACATAGTCCACTCCCAGGCCCGATTCCGAAGGGCCAGGTCGTCCTCGTCTTTGGGAGTCACCGACTCCAAGTGCAACCGCGATCCCGGCAGGTTGACTCCCTTGTGCTCACCCAGGACGCCGCCGTTGACAATTTCCGTTTCGACTCCACCCTGCGAACTTCCCAGCACGCGCAGCTCGATCAGCCCGTCGGCGAGCAGGATCCGGTCTCCCTTGCGCACTTCCTGCGCCAGGGTCGGATATGTCACCGAAATCAGCCGGGGCCGTCCCAGAATCTGTTCGGGAGTCAGCCGCAACTCCTGCCCGGGCGCGCAACCGAATGGGCCGTCTGCCGCGCAGCCGGCCGGTACGAATCTTCGGCCCCGCCAAATCCTGCAGGATGGCGATGGGACGGCGGGCTTCTTCGGCTGCCTGGCGCACCCAGGCAGCCGTCTGGGCGTGTTCTTGCTGGGTTCCATGCGAGAAGTTCAACCGGGCCACGTCCATCCCGGCTCGAATCAGGTTCCGGACCGCCTCAAGGCTCCGGGTGGCTGGCCCCAAGGTGCACACAATCTTGGTCCGACGCCCTGATTTCTTGCTGGCCATCAGTTCCTCCCGAAAAAGCTGGTTGTGGAAATGTCCAGCTTCCTGGTGACAATTTGATGCATCCATAGTAATATGAAACCGCTGGCGCTTTCGGATCATGCCATAAGAGTGGCCCGGGCAAGCGGCTTTCCTTGCCGCTTGATGGGTGGCTGTCGCTGGCGCTCAGGTTCACAGAAAGAAGCGTTTCGGGAGAATCCAATGCGAAAACGAGCTTCTGTATTCTTGACGACTCTGCTCCTCGGGGGGCTGGTGCTTCTGATGGCGGCAAGACCGGAGGCGGTGTGGCGCAGTACTCCGACACCGCCGAGCCAAGCTCCGAGCGATCCAGCCCCGTTGCCGTTCCGCAGAGCGGCCCAAACCGCAATGTAGGCGAAACCGTGGTCGTCCCGCGAGACGCCCCTCCAGGCCTGCGCCGCGCGCTCAGGAGAGAGCTGCAGAGCGCGTGAATCGGATGAAACCTTCCGATTCAGCACGGAAGTCGACATTGTGGAGGTGAGCGTCGTCGTTCAGGACCGCAACGGAATTTCATCCCGGAGCTCCAGCGGGAGCACTTTCGAATCCTCGAGGGAGGGTGTCCCCGCAGACCATCCAGCGCATAGAACGGGCCGAGGCGCCTGTGACGGTGGCCATGGTGATCGAGTTCAGCGATCTGTATTGGGAGTTTCTTTGGCAAACGCTGCAGGCATCCTATGGTTTCGTTAGCTCGCTGCAACCGGAGGACTGGGTGGCGGTGGTCGTCTACGACTTGAAGACGGATATTCTGCAGGATTTCACCCGCAACAAGAATGCCGCTTTCGCCGTGCTCAACCGGATGCGCTACCCGGCGTTCCGCGAAACCAACCTCTTCGACGCGCTGACCGAAACCATTGACCGCATGGAGGACATCGAAGGGAAGAAAGCGATTGTGCTGATTTCGAGCGGCGTGGACACGTTCAGCAAGACGCGATACAACCAAGCGCTCGACGCCGCCAAGGGCTCCAGCACGCCAGTCTACGCCATCGGGACCGGGCAGGCCGTCCGGATGTGGTATGACTCCCGCGGGTACATGTCCTCATCGACCAACATCGGCTTCTTGCAGGCTGACAACCAACTGCGAAGCTTTGCCCGCCTCTCCGGTGGACGCGCGTACTTCCCCCGGTTTGAGGGACAATTCGGGGAAATCTACGCCGACATTTCCGCCGCGTTGCGCAACGAGTACCAGATCACCTACAGCCCCACAACACGCGAAAGACGGCAAGTTCCGCAAGATCGAGGTCGAAATCGTCGGGCGGACGGCAAGGACCTGAAGATCGTGGACCCCAAGGGCAAGGAAATCAAGTACGAGGTTCGCTACCGCGAGGGATATTACGCTTCGCGGGCAGTTCGAATAGGAACACTCCGGGCCTTTTCGGATTCGATTCGCACTCGCCTGTTCCCAGGCTGTGCCCTGCATGAGCAAACACCATCCCCTCCGGTTGTCGCTATTTCTCGGGGTGTTGGTATGGCTGTTGACCAGCCCAGCCGAGGGAATGGCGCAGTATTCCTCCGAGCAGGAGAACGCCCCTCCGACGGAACCGTCCCCCGCCTGTCGCCATACCCGTACCGCAAAGCGGTCCGAATCGAAACGTGGGCGAGACCGTCGTGGTTCCCCGCCGACGCCCCAACCAACCCTCGGCCCGACAGCAACAAGGTATCAGCGAGAGAACCCGCTCCGACATGCCGCCCGTCCGCTTTGCCACCGAGGTGGACCTGGTGAACCTGAGCGTGGTGGTGCAGGATCCAGACGGTCATTTCGTTCCCGACTTGAGCAAAGACCACTTCCGAATCCTGGAGGACGGCGTCCCACAGACGATTCTGCGCCTGGAAACCTCCGAGGCGCCGGTGACCGTCGCGATGGTGATCGAATTCGGCAGCCAGTCCCTGGTGGTTTCTCTATGAAACGCTGGAGACTGTTATGAATTTGTCAGTTCGCTGCGGCCCGAGGATTGGGTCGCGGTAGTGATGTACGATTTGAAAACAGAGATACTCAGGATTTTACGAGGAACAAAGAGTTGGCCTTCGCGGCCCTGCGCACGATGCGATTCCCGAGGTTCCGCGAAATGAATCTGTTCGATGCCTTGACGGAAACCATCGACCGGATGGATGCGATCGAGGGCAAAAAAAGCGATTGTGCTGATTTCGAGCGGCGTGGACACGTTCAGCAGGGACGCTGTACGAGCAAGCGCTCCGAGCATCGCAGAACTCCGACACGGCCATCTATCCCATCGGGATACGGCACGCTCTACGAACGGGAGCCGGGTCGTTCTTCGTGGGTTCGAGTTATCTCACTTTGCTGCAAGCCGACAACCAGCTCCGCAGCTTCGCCCGGCTCTCGGGCGGACGCGCTTACTTCCCGCAGTTTGAAGCCGAGTTTCCAGGAATCTATCGCGACATCTCAAGCCGCGCTGCGCAACGAGTACCAGATTGCCTACCGCTCGACGAACCAGGCCAAGGATGGGAAATTCAGAGAAATCACAGTGGAGATGGTCGGGCCGGACGGCCAAGCGCTGCGGATGACCGACCCGAAGGGGAGGGAAATCCAATACAAGGTCCGTCACCGCGAAGGCTACTACGCTTCGCGGCCAGTCGAATAGGACTTCCCCACCCCGAGCTGGTTCCGACCCGTTTCTACATAGCCTCTTCCAGGTTGTAACCGCTCTCTCCGTGCTGCGACAGATCGAGACCGGCCATTTCGTCTTCCTGACTGACCCGTAATCCGATCACGGCATCCGTGACCTTGGCAATGATCAGGGTCATGACGATTGCGAAAATCCATGTCACCGCAACGGCGCCTAACTGGTTAACGATCTGTCCCGCGTTGCCGCCGAGCAGGCCTTCCGCTGCGAAGACCCCCGTCAGAATCGCTCCCACCGTTCCACCCACTCCATGGATCCCGAACACGTCGAGCGAGTCATCGTAGCCGAGCTTCGCCTTGAGCGTCGTGCAAGCCCAGAAGCAGACCACCCCGGCAACCAAACCGATGAGGAGTCCCGACATGGGGCCGACAAACCGGACGCTGGCGTAATCGCCACCAGTCCGGCCACTGCTCCGGAGGCCGCGCCGAGCGCGCTCGGCTTTCCCTTAGCCAACCACTCGGTAAACATCCAGGACAACGTAGCGGCAGCAGCGGCCAAATGCGTAGCGACAAAAGGCGCTCGCTGCCAGGCCGCCCGAAGAAACGGCGCTTCCGGCGTTAAACCCAAACCATCCGAACCAGAGCAATCCCGCCCCGGTCACCGTCATGGTCACGTTGTGGGGGATGATGGGCTGTTTGCCGAAGCCGAGCCGTTTCCCGATCACCAACGCCAGCACCAAGGCAGATACCCCCCGAACTGATGTGGACCACTGTCCCGCCGGCAAAATCCAGCGCCCCGAAGATAGCTGCATCGTCTCCGTAATCGAAGGTACCCTCCGCTGCCCCAAACCCAGTGGCACAGTGGGCTGTAAACCAGGCTGGACCAGAGCCACATGAAGAACAGCATGGCGCTGAACTTGATCCGCTCGGCAAACGCGCCGCTGATCAGGGCCGGCGTAATGATGGCAAACATCAACTGGAACGCCATGAACACCTGATGCGGGACTGTCCCGGCATATCCGATGGGGTCCGGCTCCGCTCCGACGCCGCGCAACAGCGCCCAGTCGAACCCACCCCAGAAGGTTCCTTCATGGAACGCCAGGCTGTAGCCGTACAAGGCCCAGATGACGCTCACCCACGCGATCATGATAAAGCTGTGCATGATCGTCCCGAGGACGTTCTTGCGGCGCACATGCCACCGTAAAACAGCGCCAAACCCGGGGTCATCAGAAGAACAAAGGCCGCCGACGTCAGGAGCCAGGCCGTGTCGCCAGGGTCGGTTGCAGGCGCTTCCTCCTGAGCCCAGCCCATCATCGGAGCCAGCAGAAACACCAGCCACATTCCGGTCCGAAGATATCGTCGTCTTGATTGCATGATTTCAGCCTCCTGCCCTCAGTGATTCGCAAATCTACCCGAGAGGGGTCTTCAGGCGCAACTCTCGAGCAACCCGCTCTTCCTTGAATTTTCAGCAAGCGTAGGAAGGATGGGATAACTTGTCAAGAAAAAATCGAAGGTTTTGCGTCCGGCGGGACCCGCTATTGCAGAAATCGAGTGCAACTTGCTTCGATTGGGTATGGAATTGTTAGGATTCGCCTTACGTTTGGAGCAGGATTTGCAAATCTGACCGTTCGGGCTGCAATCTTCAGTTTTGTTTACCCGAGGGCCGCGCCGGGCGGGCTGCGTCATCCCGCCCGAACACGGCCTTGTTGTTCCCGGGTTCCCGAAAATCTCCCCGGAGGCTGGGAGTTAAACGGGGAGCCTGAGTAGCTCGGCGCCCGATCCCGTGCCGGACCGCCGAGCTACGCAATCTCACGAGACAATTAGTCGTACTTCAACTGGAAGCCCGTATAGGCGTCCAGACCATGTTCGCCCTTGTCCAATCCCTGGATTTCTTCCTCGGCTTCGACCGAATGCCCATCACCGCCTTCAAGGCCGCGAACAGCGCCAGGGCCATGGCAAACGTGGCCACGCCGTATGCCGCCACCCCGATCAGCTGTGTGATGAAGCTGTGATCTGGGTTCATGCTGAAGATGCCGACTGCCAAAGTCCCCAGATGCCGCAGACCAGGTGAACGGAAATCGCACCCACCGGATCGTCAATCTTGAGTTTCGTGTCGATGGTAATCACCGCCATCACCACCAGCACGCCTGCCACCAGACCGATGATCGCCGCTGAGAGCGGGGACACGGTATCGGCGCCAGCCGTGATGCCCACCAAACCGGCCAGACAGCCGTTCAACACCATCGAGAGATCTGGTTTGCCCTGCATCAGCGTGGACGTGAAGTGAGCGGAAACGATTCCGGCGGCCGCCGCCAGGCAGGTCGTCACCAGCGTGAACGACACCGGCCCCGGGTCTCCGACAGCACCGAACCGCAATTGAATCCAAACCAGCCGAGCCACAGCAGAAACACACCGACCGTAGCCAACGGCATGCTGGAGCCTGGGATCGCGCCGATCTGGCCCTTTGCATATTTCCCGATCCGGGGCCCCAGCAGCATGGCTCCGGCCAGCGCGCCCCATCCCCCGACGGAATGCACCAGCGTGGACCCGGCAAAGTCGTAGAACCCCATCTGATCCAGCCATCCGCCGCCCCACTTCCAGCTGCCGACGAACGGATAAACCAGACCCACGAAGAAGAATGTGAAGAGCAGGAAACTGTGCAGCTTGATGCGCCCTGCCACCGCTCCCGAAACAATCGTGGCCCCAGTGGCCGCAAACATACCCTGGAACAGGAAATCGGTCCAGTAACTGTATCCGCCGTCGGCATATTCGATCAGGCCGGCCGCGCCTTCCGGAGACGTGATCCCGAAGCCGGCGAAACCAAACCAACTCCCAATGCTGAAATCGCCGGGATACATCAGGTTGAATCCCCACATGGCATACGTCAGCAAACCGATGGCCACGATCATGGTGTTCTTGTACAGAATATTGACCGTGTGCTTGGTCTGGACGAGGCCGGATTCGAGGGTCGCGAAACCCAGGTGCATAATGAACACCAGGAACGTCGCCACCATCATCCATACGTTGTTCGCCACGAACACGGCATCGTCTCCTGTGGCCTGGGCATGTGCGCCCGTACTCATGCATGCTGCCAGAACGCCTAGCAGCATCGTTCTGTAGATCCAACGTGTAATCCCCCATATTCTCCCTTCTCCTCTCTCCTCCGTGGCTTGATTTTCGGGTCCTGGGATCAGACTTCTAACGATCTTCGGGTCTGCCTGAGTCCACCCTTCGGAACCCACCTCGCGCCCGAAGCTCCTGCCATTCACCTTCCGACCACCGTGTCGCTGCCGCTTCGCTCCACCATGCCTCATTCTCAAGCGGCAACTTGCGCGCCGGAACGTATTGCAGGCAAAGGCCGCTGTGGTCCGGCCGCGATTTCGTCCTCTTTCGCGGTCGCGATCATGCGCTCCAGCAGATCCAGCATCGCAAAAACTTTGCTCGAATCGTGCGCGTCGTACCCTTCCACGTCGTGGAGGCACGCTACCGGCTCACCCGAATCGTT
>CATOSI010000005.1 GCA_951812505.1 uncultured Dehalococcoidia bacterium | reverse complement strand
TCGGTCGGAACCTGACTTTCGTGCATCCTTCAGATTCCGCATTCCATATTGGCCCAACGCGTACTATAATCAAGAGAAGACCACTGAGAGGTGCGGAACATGATACGGGTACTTTTCTCCCTGCTCTCGATGACCGGAATACCGCGCCTGATTACTGCGTCTGATGATGGACAGCCGCGTACCTTTCGGGCTGAAACTTACTGATCCCTGCGGCCATCGTCTATACGATTGTGCCATGGGACTTTGACTTCCTGGGAATATTGGGAAGAATTGACGACCTCCTTGTGCTGATAGCATCCCGGCATACTATTCCTTCTTCTGGCTCCCAGGGACGTCCTGATGGAAGCCTCCGGACGTCCGGAGACGCCGAGGGTCGGTACAAACCCAAGGACGGCACCACCGTGATAGACGGCGAGTATCGCAAGCTGGACGAGTAAGCTGTCATCCACCGGACTCTAATAGCAAAGAACTGACAAAGGAAATCATTACACCTCTATGGAAATCGCTATAATCGGGCTGCCCTTCAGCGGTAAGACAACCATTTTCAATGCTGCGACCAGAGGGGCGCCCAAGTTGCGGTTACTCTAACGCAGCCAGACCGAACATCGGCGTCTCCAAGGTGCCCGATCCCAGGCTCCACACCCTCAGCGCCCTGTATAAACCCGAAAAGACCACACACGCGAAGTAACCTATCTTGATCTGCCCGCTGCCCCCGATGGCCTTGGACAGACGAAGGGTATATCGGGCGAGTACCTGAACCGCATCCAGTCCGCGGACGCGCTTGTGATCGCGGCCAGGGCATTTGAAGATCCCTCCGTGCCGGATGGCGGCGACGGTGTTGACGCATTCAGAGATATCGAAACGATGCTCTACGAACTCACCTTCGCCGACCTCGAAATCCTGGAGCGCAGGCTGCAGCGCATCGAGCAGAACACCAAGGGCGCCAGGAGCGGCGACAGGGAGGCGATGCTCCGCGAGAAGGCGCTGGTTGGCAGGCTGAAGGAAGGGCTGGAGTCCGGCTCGCCCATCCGAAACCAGGAGTTGAGTAGGGAAGAGGCGAGGCGCGTAAACGAATTTCAGTTCCTTACGGCCAAGCCCGTGATCGTCGTCGTCAACGCCGGTGAAGACCAGATTGAAGAGGCCGATGAGATTCTCGGCAGGCTGGAGAGAGAAGTCGCGGGCGACGACATACTGTGCTCCACGCTTTTCGGCAAGCTCGAGATGGAACTGGCCCAGATGGACCCGGAGGATGAGGAAGAATTCAGGGAATCTCTGGAAGCCGGCGAGTCCGGTCTGGACAGGATGGTGCGTCTCTCATACGCTGCGCTCGACCAGATCACATTCTTCACCTGCGGACCGAAGGACGTGAGGGCATGGACGGTGACGCGCGGCGACGATGCGGTGAGGGCGGCCGGAAGGATTCATACGGACATGGCTCGTGGGTTCATTAGAGCCGAGGTCGTAACCTACGATGACCTGGCCAGGTGTGGAAGCGAAAATGAAGCGCGCAAGCGAGGTGTGCTCAGGCAGGAAGGCAAGACCTACACCGTCGAGGACGGAGACGTAATGCACTTCCTTTTCAACGTGTAGTAATCACTGAGGTGACTAATGCCAGAAGCAGTAATCATCGGCGGCGGCGTGATGGGATGCAGTATTCTCTACAACCTCGCCGAGCGCGGCGTAACGGACACCGTTCTCCTGGAAAAGGACGTGCTTGGATCGGGCTCGACCGGCAGGTCGCAGGCCATTCTGAGGATGCACTACTCGAACGAGGTGACCACCCGTCTCGCCTGGGATAGCCTCTCGATCTTCAGAGACTTCCACGAAATCACGGGAATGCCGTCCGGTTACACCAAAACGGGCTACTTCGTCATAGTGGGACCTGAAGACCGCGATGCCATGCTGGATAACGTCGCCATGCAGCGCACAGCCGGAGTGGATACGTCCATCGTTACCGCCGAGGACGTGCAGGAAATAGCCCCGATGGTCCGGACGTTTGACGGCGAATCGTTCGCTTACGAACCTGAGTCCGGCTACGCTGATCCTTACTCTGTGACAACCGGCTACGCCAACGCCGCCCGCGACAGGGGAGCGCGGATACTCTCCGAGTCTCCGGCCGTCGGAATCGAGATTTCAGCCAACCGCGTGACCGCCGTGCTGACCGAGAACGAGCGTATCGAAACCCCTGTCGCCGTCGTGGCCGCCGGACCATGGTCCGGGCCGCTCTTGGACTCCATTGGCGTGGATGTGCCGCTGCGTCCGATCCGCCACCAGGTGATCATGCTCCGCAGGCCGCAGGACGTCGTCCCCGACCACCCGATAATTGGAGATGTCGTGTACGATATGTCCCCCCGCCCCGACGCTGGTAACCTGACGCTGATCGGAGTCGGCGAAGATGAAGAAGCGTCCCCCGACACCTTCAACCAGGGTGTTGACATGCCGATGGTTGAGGCGACGTTCGAAAAACTCGTCAAGAGAATGCCAGGAATGGCCCAGGCGCTGTTCCGCGGCGGCTGGAGCGGACTCTTCACCACCACTCCCGACTGGCACCCTGTCCTGGATAGTGTTGAAGGCATAGACGGCCTTTACGTCTCCGTCGGCTTCAGCGGACACGGCTTCAAGCTCTCGCCGATGATCGGCGTAGTCATGTCCGAACTCATCACCCAGGGCAGGGCCACGAGCCTGGATATTTCAGAGATGAGCCTGAACCGATTCGACGAGGGCCGTCTGATGCGCTCCCGCTACTCCATGCAGGTGCTGGCCTAGCTAATCCGAGACGCATTAATGAGTAAATCACGGCAAGCGCGATACTCTTCGGCCCGCAATCATCCTGTCCGAATAAGGGTGAAGGCTCAGCCTTCCTCGACCTCGATTATCACCTCGATCTCCACCGGAATGTCATTGGGCAGGGACGCCATGCCCACCGCCGAGCGCGCGTGGCGTCCGGCGTCTCCGAACACCTCCACAAACAGGTCGGAGCAGCCGTTGATCACCGCGGGCTGCTGATTGAATGCTGGGTCGCAATTGACCATCCCAAGCAGCTTGACCACTCGCTTCACGTTGTTCAGACTGCCTGCTTCGCCCCTCATGCGGGCCAGAATATTGATTCCCGTAAGCCTCGCCGCCTCGTAGCCTTCCTCCTGCGTCAGGTCGCGTCCCACCTTGCCCGACAGCGTCGTGCCGTCAGCGCGGTCCGCGGGACCCAGGCCCGACAGGAATATCAGGTTGCCGACGCGCACGCCAGGAACATAGTTGGCTATCGGCGGAGGTGGATGTGCGGGCAGTGTAATTCCTAGTTCCTCAAGTCTTGCTTCGATGTCGGCCATGCGGTTCCTCTCCTGTATGCTCTAGCCTGGAAATCAGGTTCGGCTGATGTCGTGATTTTACTGTCGAGCAAACACGATGGCAATGAGCGTATTTTCCCTTATTGCTGTTATATCCCTACTTTACTGTGCTAGAATATGAATATGCCAGAACAACAGTACTTAAACATATAGCCGGATTTATCAGTTTCATCATAAGACACCTAAAAATCCCCGGAACTGGCGAATACAGATCTTTGCAGGTGAAATACAGGTACCAGACCCCACCAGCAGGTCACTTGCACGTAGCCTGCACACTCACCAGAACAACTATAAACCCGAATAAATCTTGACTTTACTATTCCGCTCTCAGCAGTCACTGCCACAGGAGAAATGCCTTGCCGGATTTGACACCGATTTCCGATGAGACGCTCGAAACTCTCAAGGAGATTCCCACCCAGACTTTGATAGACGCCCTCTGGGTCAAGAACTGGCCTCAGAGCTACATAGAGGGCGCCCGCCCACTCCAGCTCGGTCAGAAGATGGCCGGACGCGCGGTCACCCTCAGATTCGTCCCCCACCGCCCCGACTTGGCCGCCGATAAGCCCAAGGGAGACCAGCCCGCCGAGTACGTTGCCATAGAGCTCTGCGGACCGGGCGAAGTGCTCGTGGTTGACGCGATGGGCTGGACGTACAGCTCGATAGGCGGGGATATCAAGTTCTTCCGCCTGATGCAGAGAGCCGTCGGCGGTCTGGTCACCGATGGCTCGGTGCGGGACAGCGTCGCGCTGAAAGATTATGGTTTCCCCGTGTTCTCCGCTTCCACTACTGCCAAGCAGGGGCCCGCGGAATTCTGGCCATGGCAGGTGAACGACGCCATCCAGTGCGGCGGCGTCCTGGTCAGGCCCGGCGACGCGATTGTCGGCGACGACGACGGCGTCGTGGTTGTGCCGCGCTCCGAAGTTGATGAGGTCATACGGATCGCCCATCAGCGCGAAGAAGTCGAGGGCATTGTCAAGGCGCAACTTGAAATAGAGAAATGCTCGCCCGGCAAGTATTACCCATTCAACGACAATACCTGGAAGCTGTACGAGGAGAAAACCGGCAAGAAACGCCCCGATTAACGCACTAGCAGGTCAGTCCATCCGCGAACCGCCATTCACATTGATAGACTGCCCGGTGATGTTCATTGCCAGGTCCGAGGCCAGAAACACCGCAAGATTGCCTATGTCTTCGGGCGTCTGTTCACGTCCAAGCGGAATACGGTCGGCCACTACCTTTTCGAAGGCTCGCCTTGGCGTCAGGCCGCTGAGATCGTCGTCCATGTTGATGTTTCGCGTGGCGATCCGGTCCCACATCGGGGTCCACAGAAGACCGGGACAGATCGCGTTGACGTTTATGTTGAATGGCGCAAGTTCCAGCGCGTAAGCCTGCGTCAGGCTTATCACGCCTGCCTTCGATACGTTATAGGGTGGATTGCCCGGGCTGCCCTGCCGCCCCGCGCCCGAGGCGATGTTGACTATCTTGCCGAAGTTGTTCGGTTTCATATATTCGGCCACGATGTCCGAAGCGTTCGCCACTCCTTTAACGTTGACTTCATATATCTGGTCCCAGTCACTCTCGTCCGGTCTGTCTCGCTGTTCCCAGCCCGGCGCGCCGATTATTCCCGCGTTGTTTACGAGAATATCTATCCTGCCGAATCGAGCGACGGTCTCGGACGCCATACGTGCGACTGACTCTCTGTCTGTCACATCAACGTCAGACGACTCTACTCCCGCTCCCGGGTACGAAGTTCGTATCTCGGATGCCGCGTTGGCTGCGTTGTCCGCGTCGAGGTCTGCCACCATAACGGAAGCTCCGTAAGCTGCCATCTTCTCCGCGATTGCCCTGCCTATGCCGCGTCCCGCTCCGGTAACTATCGCCACCCTGTCATTCAGGTCCATCTCGGTCCCCCTTTCGCCTCCAGAGTGTCCGGATTATATCACCGCGTCAGTTCCGCATCGCGCCTCGATAACGTGTTAGAATGTCGGCGCTTGAATCCCATTTCCGAGACTTGCTATGAATAAATTGAACGTAGAGGATGTGCAGGAACTAGGCAGAGTCGTTGGCCTGCGAATCGAAGATGTACCGGCGAAAACCATCGCGTCGAGGCTGTCGGGCATCATCGCGGAGCTGGACGAAATACCAGAGGATCTCCTGATGTCGGTCGAACCGGCTCATGTTTTCGCCACTGAGGAAGAATAGCCGATGAACGACCGAGATCTTCACTTTCTCACCATCGCCGAGGCCGCCCGCCTCATCGAGTCCCGCAGTCTGTCTCCCGTGGAACTGGCGCAAGCGTACCTGGAGCGTATTGAGCGTCTCAACGCCAACCTCGGCGCTTACATAACAGTCATGGCCGATTCGGCGCTCGCCCAGGCGTCTCGCGCCGAATCCGAGATCGCGAATGGTGGCTACCGAGGCAGGATGCACGGCATACCCATTGCAGTAAAGGACATCATCTATACCAGGGGCGTCCTGACAAGCGCCGGGTCGCGGGTTCTGGCCGACCACGTACCCGAATATGACTCCACCATTGTCGAGCGTCTCGATGCCGCGGGATCCGTGCTTCTGGGCAAGCTGAACCTGAGCGAGTTCGCCATAGGCGGTACGATAGACCATCCATACGGTACGCCCCGCAATCCTTGGGATACTGGAAAGTCGGCGGGCGGGTCGAGCAGCGGATCGGCGGTCGCGGTCGCGGGCGGACTATGCGCCGGATCTCTTGGATCGGACACAGGGGGCTCCATCAGGGGTCCGAGCGCGTTCTGCGGCATAGTTGGGCTTCGCCCGACCTATCGAAGGGTCACTCGCCACGGCGTAGTTCCCATGAGCTGGAGCTTGGACACAGTCGGCCCGATGACTCACACGGTTGAGGACTGCGCGATCATGCTCCAGGCCATAGCCGGCCACGACGAACGAGATTCGTCCTCGGCGCGTGATCCCGTGCCCAACTACTCCGAGTCTGTCGCGGAGTGGCCTCGAGGCGCGCGTGTCGCGCTCCCGCGCGAAGCTATGGACTTCGATGGACTGAATAGCGAAGTCAGGAGCGCGGTAGCGGTAGCCGCCGATCAGCTGGCGGAAATTGGCGCCGACGTAGAGCAGGCCGACCTCCCGATGCTTGCGCACAGCGGAGCGGTCTTCCTTGCCACTGCCGACGTGGACGCCGCAACCCACCACATGCCTTGGCTGAAGTCCCGCCCCCATCTCTACGACTGGAACACTCGCACCAGGCTTGAATCCGCGGCTATTACGCCCTCTCCGGTGTACCTGAGAGGGCTGCGCGCAAGAACCCTCGTCAAAGAGGAGATGATGCGCACCCTGGAAAACAATGACTTCATCGTAATGCCCGCCAGTCCTACCGCCGCTCCTCCGATAGCCCGCTCCACCGGGTCGCCCGGCGGCTACTATCAGGGAAGACTCGATCTTGCCAGACGACGCTACACCAGCCCGGCCGCTCTCGCCGGTCTGCCCGCCATATCCGTACCATGCGGATTCACGGAATCAGGGATGCCAATCGGTCTTCAGATCATAGGCCGCCCGTTCTCCGAGCCTGAGCTCCTCCGTGTAGCGCACGCTTACGAGCAGGCAGCCGATTGGCGACCTCGACGTTCCCCTGAAATGGGATGACCTTTACCTGCGATTCACAAAACCTGTAACCTTTACTACGTATCGAATCGGGGTGTGGCGCAGCGGTAGCGCGCCTGTTTTGGGAACAGGAGGTCGGCGGTTCGATCCCGCCCACCCCGACCATGTGCGCACCCAGGTTTCCGGTCCCCAACTCTACACTCCGTTCATGGACACTTGCCCAGCCCTTCCAGAAATGGATTCCGAAAGACAGTCCAGCACACTTGAGTCCGGCGTGGATGTCCAGGCGGCTGCATTCGCTGTCCGCGACTGGTGGAAGCGTCCATTCGACTTGATCGTGCTTACAATCGTCCACATCGTATTGGCGCCGGTCTGGATCGCTCTGTGGACGCTGATTCCGCTTGCGATATGGCTGAGCGACCGAGGTCCCATCTTCTATACGCAAGCGCGGGTCGGGAAGGGCGGAAGGATATTTCGCGCCTACAAGTTCCGCTCGATGGTCCCCGACGCCGAGCGATATACCGGCGCTGTCTGGGCCGAAGATGACGATCCCAGAATAACCGGAGTAGGCCGCATTCTCAGGAATCGCGCTCTGGACGAACTTCCGCAGGTCATCAATATGTGGAAGGGAGACATCAGCCTGGTAGGTCCGAGGCCCGAGCGTCCGGAACTCGTGGAAGAGTTCACCAGGCAGTGGCCCGAATTTGGCGGGCGACTCGCGGTAAGGCCCGGCTTGACGGGCATTGCGCAGGTCTATGGACGCTATTCCACGCACCCACGCGACAAAGTCCGCTACGACATTATCTACATCAAGCGTATGTCGCCCTGGCTGGATGTCAAGCTGCTCACCCTGTCCGTCCTGATCACCTTCCGCGCCAGGTGGCAGGGGAAAGACCGATAGCTCCGCCCGGACATTGGCATCAGGGCGTGTCCCCCGCAGCCTTCAGGCTGGCCTGCATTTCGCTCAGGATGCGCGTGTCCGGCAGATTCGGCGCGATCCGCTTCATCTTTTCCAGGCTCTCTTCAGCCCTCTCCAGATACTCCCTGTCCAGTTCGGCGGCTGTCTGGTGAAGATGTATCATCATAGCGATGATTCTCCAGTTATCCGGCTCGACTTCGAGCGCATCATTGCCCGTACTCTCCATCAACTCGACCGCGGCCCGGAATTCATCCTCCGATAGCGAGGGTAGCCTGCCGAAATAGTCCCTGATCAGGTGTCTGCGCGGATAGTTGGCAAGACCGGGGAATGTGCTGATGGACTCTTCGGCATATACCAGGCGTTCTTCCCACCCGACCCCCCTTCCGGCCGTAAGACCAAATGACGCAATATCCGCCGCCGCGCTGTACGCTCGCAGATTCAGCGCGTAGAGCGCGCCTATTACCACCACAGACACGACCGCCATCAGGCAAACCGCTCCCCAAGAGGTACGCAGCGCAGCCGATACGGGACGCAGGTTTAGCTTGCCGCTTAATTTTTCAGGTATCCAGGGTCGCTCCCTCTTCTCGTCGCGCGCGCGCGCCCAGTGTTCCTGCGCAACCGCGAACGCGGCAAGCATCGAGAACTGCAGGAGTGTTACCGGGGTGTCGAAAAGGAACAGGTTCTGCACGAAGTATGCCAGCATCGTTGCCGCGAGAATCAAGACCGCCAATTGGCCGTTGTCGCGCCTACGCCTGATCGAGATAAACATCGCCCATGCCATGGCCAGCCAGACCAGCATATAGCTCAGGAAACCGAGAGTGCCCTTCGTGGTCAACTCCTCTACCAGCTTGTTGTGAGCCTGGTCGAACCTGTCCCGTTCGGCCGATTCTCTGTCAACGTGTTTGCCCCAGGCGATCAGAAAGTTCTCAGGTCCCCACCCGAGTATCGGCTTTTCCGCGAACGCGAGAAGACCAGCCCTGGCGCCCGCGACACGCCCGCTTATGCTCGCGTCTCCCAAACCAATCGAAGATATTCTCGCCAGCATAGTGTTGGATTCCACGACAGGGTCCAGGACCGAAGTTGTCCTGACTACCCCGAAGAGCGCGATTCCGGCAACGGCGATTGCAATCAGCCCGAAAGACACCGTCCGCGCTATGCGATTCCGACCCCAGATGGCGTACCCAATTGAGAACACAATCGTTGCTGCGCCAAGCCCCACTACCGCTCCGCGAGTTCCGGTCAGCCAGAGAGCCCAGAGATTCAACATGATCGACAGCACCCATACCGACTGCAGCCACGGGAGATAGTTGAATGTCAATCCTGTCGGACTTGCCTGCCGTTCTCTCCGACGTCCCCGACGTCGGGCGGTCCTGCTCCGGAGCGCCTGCTCCGGCTCCCTGCCTCTACCCTGACTGAGTCCCATGGAGTGAACCATCAAGCTGAGCCCAACCAGGGCGTTTACCATCGTGTAAGCGCCAACATAGGTCGCGTTTCCCAGCGTGGACTCGATGCGGTCGGCCGACCGGATTCCAAAGTCGGACATGTCGAATATGCCGTAGTGCTGATTAATCCCAAGGAAGGAGACGATCATGCATACTATGAGATTGACCGTAAACAGAATCCGCCAGTCTGCGAGGCTCCTGAACACAGAGCCTGCTATCGCGATGAACACGAACCAGTGCGCCAGGTCAACGATGCCCTGCATCCGTTCATAAGTTGACCAAAGACTTCTTACGGTGCTGACGCCTGTGAAGCCGGAAACAAGAGAAATGAGCAGCCACACCGCCAGCGCTCCGAGTACAAGCGAACGGCTGGGCCGGTAACGGGGGTAGAAGAAGATGAGCAGAAGCCAGATGCCGAAGGTGACCTCTATGACCGATCTGGCGTATATCGCTTTGCCTACTATGAACGGAAACAGAGTGTCGTTTGACAAAATGAGCGGCATCGCCATAACGAGCAGAATGCCCACTCGAACTGTCCACAGTAGCAAATGGCCGGTATCGAATTCTTCTCCTGAATTAGTCTGTCGCTGGGTCAAGTCTTAGCCTGTTGTGCTGATTGGGACGGGTTCGTAACGGCAGTCGGATTATATGGACGGTGCTTTAAGCAGGTCAAATGTTGTCCGGATTGTCGAGATGCTTGCAAAAGTTCGCCGCGGCACTCAATCGTCATTCCCGCGAAGGCGGGAATCCAGAAACTAGCGTCTTGGTAACTGCTTCAAATCCACTTTTGAAGTCGTCTCGGAGACGTCTCCGGCTACTTTAGAACTTAACAATAGGTAAAACAAATCGCCCCGAAACTCGATCTTCGGGGCGATTTGTTATCTGAACAAGGTAGCGTTGTCGCTACTCCTCTTCGGAGTCCTCGGCCTCTTCGCCATCCTCCAGCTCTTCGCCCTCTTCACCCTCTTCCAACTCTTCATCTTCCAATTCCACTTCCAGTCTCGGCGGAGCGACTCGGACTATCACGTCTCCGGGCTCGTTCAGCACTGTCACATTTCCGGGCGTTTCCACGTCGCCGACCGCGATCGTAGTGTCGAAGTCAACCAGGCTGGATATGTCCACCGTCAACTCGGCGGGCATATTCATTGGAAGAGCCTCGATTGACAGCGACTGAATGTTCTGCAGCAGCGTTCCTGCCATCTGCGTCACCGCGGGGGAAGCGCCAACAAGGATTACTGGCACCTCTGCGGCAATGGTCTGAGTTACGTCAACTCTGAGGAAGTCCACATGGATTACTGTCTCGGTAACCGGGTGTCTCTGAATCTCTCGCACGAAGCAGATGTACTCTCCTTCCTGTCCTTCGTACTCGACCGAAATCGGTATGTTCGACCCAACCTGCGGCAGGATGCGGTTGAGTGTGCGGTCATCCACCTGGAGGCTGGCTGGCTCGATGCCCGCGCCGTAAACATGGACGGGAATCACACCCTGTCTTCGCAGGCTCCGGACTTTCTTGCCGAACAGCGTTCTCTGGTCTAACTTCAGAGTGGGTACATCCATCGGTTTTCTCCTGTAATCGGGACGAGAGGGTAGTATGCACACGTGCGTACCGTTCCAGGGCCGCCCCGCGACACGAATAGGAATTCTAGCACACTCGCGTAGCGGATGGGTAGAAATCTACAACTCAAGCGACCAGGGCTGTCGCTCCGTCCTGAACATCCTGTCGGCCTTGGCCAAGGAGCAGGGAGCGTGTTCCGTGACGCGACCGGCGCGCGCCAGCGTGGAGAACGTGACGCCACCAAGGTAGGCAGCCGCAAGGTCCGACGCCCCTAGCTCGATCTGCGGCGCGCTGTTGGTTCGAGAACACTCTGCTCCGTCTTCACTGGCCTCCAGCAAATACGTACCGTCATTCCACGGGCAGAACTTGTCGTGTACGCGGAAAGTAAGACTGGCCGGATCAGCATACCCTCTCTCGGACAGCGCTTCCCTGACGTCCACCAGCCTCAGCCACATATGATCCATTAGTATCATCTCCAGGCGGCGCGGGTCTTCGAGTCTCCAAACCAAGGGGTCATCCGTGGCGCGTGGCCACGCCTGGATTTCTAGAATGAGGTCTATCCCAAAGCAGTATTGCCACAACTCCGCCTCGATTTCTGCGTCCTCGCCCAGCAGGAAGAAGACCATTATCGCGCGCTCGCGCCGGCGGTACGTGCAGAGTCCCGAAACGCGGTCACCGCGCATATAGGCCACGTGAAAGAACTCGGTCGCTCCGTCCCGCTGATACTCCGCGTCCCACAGTACCGACCGCCAGTAAGCTGTGTCGTAGTGCACCATGCCGACGCGGTTCTTCCGCACATTCGCATGAAGCCTAGGCCACTCTTCTCTTGCGGCATCCGCGGATATGAACTGCACCCGGCCCCCGCCTTTAGGGTGTGTATTCATTGCGGTGTGGCGGCGGTCAATCTTCCACTGGTGGTACCACGTTGCAATGCCATATCCAAAGCGTTCATAGATGAGGCTTTCGGATGCCGTCAGCGCCGACAACGGCTCGCCACGCTCGCGCATCTGCTCCAACTGCGTCCGCATCATCCTCGTCAGAATCCCCTGCCTGCGGTGGGTTGAAAGAACAGCCACGTCGTCAACGAATCCCATCTTTACGCTGCCGCCGGGGACGGTAATTGCGGATGTGCGAGTGGTCGTCGTACCAACAATATCGTCGCCGTCGAATGCGCCAAATGTCCTGTCCATCTCCGCGCCTGAGCGGGCAACTCGTAGGAGCTCGTCTGACGCATGACCGGTAAATCCCAGGACTGAGCGCCGAACCCAGCTATCGAACTCGTCGTTGGTGATGGTTCTGACTACTATGGACATATGGACCCTCTACTGGTCTATCACGGACCCATCCTCGTGGAGTCGAGTGGATACGACCCTCGGAGTAAACGGGTGTCTCTCGGCGGCGTCCTCCGCCAATTCGATGCCTATTCCCGGCGCGTCCGGGATAATCAGGTAGCCGTTCTCCTGCATGACAGCCGACGTTACAATCTCAGACTTGGGCGGCTCGTGCTCCCCCGTCGGATACTCCTGCAAGGCGAAATTGGGAATGCAGGCCGCTATCTGCAGACAGGCGGCAGTGCTCACCGGACTCAGCGGATTGTGCGGCACGACCCCGACGTAGTTTGCCTCTGCAAGCGCCGCAATCTTCTTGGCGTGCGTTATCCCGCCGACCATGCACACATCAGGGCGGACGTACTGAACTGCCCCGCGCTTCAGCAGCATCTCGAACTCGTGAATTGTGTGCAGTCGCTCGCCCGTCGCTATGGGAATGTTGATGTGCTGGGCGACGAGTTCCATCGCGTCGAAGTTCTCCGGCAAAATCGGGTCCTCGTAGAAGAACGGGTAGAACTCTTCGATTCCTCTCCCCAGCGCAATCGCCTCAGCGGGCGTCAGGCGGCGGTGTATCTCGATGCAAAGGTCAACGTCGTCTCCCACGGCGTCGCGGTACATCCCAACGGCCTCGATTGCCTCCTTGATCTTGTTGGCGTGAGTCTTGAAGTAGGGAACGTCTCTATCCTCGTCCAGGAACGGCGTCAGATGTCCGACAGCCGTGAACCCCATCTCCTTGGCATCCTTCACGCCCTTCACCAGGGTCTCCCGCGTGTCTCCGAAGACGTGGTAGTAAACCCGCGCCTTGTCGCGAGTCTTTCCACCCAGAAGTTGGTACGTGGGTACGCCGAAGTGCTTGCCCGCGATGTCCCACATTGCGATGTCCAGCGCGCTCAACGCGCCCATTATCGCCGCGCCCCTGAAGTGGGAGAAGCGGTACATATACTGCCAGTGGTGTTCGATGCGCAGCGGGTCCTTGCCCACCAGGTATCGAGCGAACAACTCAATCGCCGACTTGGACGCCTCCAGGTAGCCCCACGCGCCCGACTCACCTACGCCGGTGATACCCTCGTCCGTGTGTATCTTGGCGTACAGGTAGCGGCTCACGCCGATGGCTTCTACTTTGGTAATCTTCATCGCTTCTTCTCTCCATTAAGTACCTGCATACAAAACTAGACTGTGTTACATATCGCTGGGGCGGAGTGGATGTTGCCACCGAAGTCTTGGGAATCGGCTGAAGTCGGAGTCGGTCGAAACCATGGTGCAGCCATGCTCTATTGCAACCGCCGCGTGCTGAGCGTCGGCGACCAACTTCCCGGTGGCCCCGGACTCACGGCACAATCTTTCGAATATGTCCACATGATCGGGACCGGGGCCGATGATGCGCGCGGTTGGGCGTTCTAAGAGCGCGGATACGAAGGCGAAAGACTGATCGAGAGTAGATGGCGGATCGAAAACCCGGGGGTTGGTTACTATTCGGATGAAGCCGGATAGAACGAGGACGGAGAGCGCGAATGGTTCTGGACCTGTTGCCAGGCGAGTGATCCAGGTAGCGTATTCGGCATGGTCGGGGGTGGATTCCTCTACGTGCGCGTATATCAGGATATTCACATCGGGAAGCAGCATCTCGAACTACTGACTTCCATGCCGGAACTGTGCCTCGTCATCCTGTGATTCAAGGGCCCTTGGACGGTCCAGATCAATTCCAGGGCGAGCCTGAACCCCACGTACCGTTATCAGCCGGAACGGAGGCGGCTCCAACGGCTCGCGACGCTTTAGAGCGTCATTCAGGGTCTTAGCGATAAATGCGCTGACGCTGACGCCGCGGGCTTCGGCTGCGCGACGCACCTGCTTCGCAAGTTGGTCGTCAAGTGAGATTGTGGTTCTCATGATGCGTTAGCATAACATGACTGCATCACTGCATCAATTCTAAAGCGCGCTTATCTCCCGCGCTAGGACCAGCCCGCTCATACCGATAATCGCCACCACGGTCGCCCGCCTGAACACCACGTCGTTCATTCTTCTGACTAGGTAAGTCGCTAGCAGGAATCCCAGGACCACCGGCACAATGGCTACGAGAATCAGCGCGATACGCTCGGTGGTCAGGAGTCCGGCGACCCCGTATCCAACCACGCCCGCCGCCTCTACGAACAGAAAGTAGAGCGACAGCGCACCGCGCACCGCGTTCCGAGACCAGTTCTGGGTCAGAACGTACAGTGCCATTATAGGGCCGCCGATTCCAAGCGCGTTGAGCGTAACCGACACCAGGAACGCCACGACAAGCCCGGCTGCCAACCCCTTCGGTATCCTGGCTCTGACGTTGAGCGCGACGACCAGCGTGAGAACGATGGTGACCGTCGTGATGGCGATCTTAAGTAGCCCGGCCTCCGAGTCTTTCAGGACCAGCACCCCTATCGGTACACCCGCGAGACCCGCCAGCGCCAGAGGACCCACGCTTCTGAACGGAAGTTCCTCACGGTTCTGATAGACGATCAGCATGAAGAGCGCGAGCGAAACCGTGTTGACGACCACTATTACGGTTTGAGGATCCAGCACGAACAAGAGAATCGGGATGGTGGTCATCCCGATTCCGAATCCAATTGTAGAAAGGACGGTCGCGCCGGCGAACAGGGTGACGGCGGACACGAGCGACTCGAAGAGTGTTGGCAATTTTCAGCGAGCCATTCGTGCGACGACTGCGCGCTTCGAGGCTAGTAGTAGCTCAGGCTGCTCCAGAACCGCTCTTCCTTCCAGGGGTCGCCCTCCATGTGGTATCCGCGCACCTCCCAGAAACCCGGTTCGTCCTCGGCCATGAACTCGATCCCGTTCACCCACTTCGCGCTCTTCCAGCCATAGCGCTTTGGTACTACCAGCCGCATCGGTCCGCCGTGCTCGGGCGTCAGAGGCGCGCCGTCGTGCGAGTGCGCGAACAGCACGTCATCGTCTTCCAGTACGTCGAGCGCGACATTGGTCGTATATCCGCCGTAGCAGTGCGCCATCACGAACTTGGCTTCCGGCTTCGGCTTGACCAACTTCATCAGGTCGTTGAAGAGGATGCCCTCCCAGGTATTCTGGAGCTTGCTCCACTGCGTTACGCAGTGAAACTCAGCGTCGAATGAGACCTGTGGAAGCGCGTTGAACTCTTCCCAGTCGAAGGTGATCTCTTCCTCCACCAGGCCGAACACCCTGAACTTCCAGGTGGAGAGGTCTATTCTAGGCGTTGGGCCGAACGTGAGCACAGGAAACTTTTCTGTAACGAACTGGCCCGGAGGCGCCGGAACCCCTTCGCGTTCCTGTCTGATTCGAGTAATTCTTCCAAGTTTGTTCAGCATAGTTTACTCCGCGATTGGTTGGGGATGTCTATGGCATTCTGCCATGCCATTCTACTATATCTACGAACCGCGCGGAACTTCGGATATAATATCGTTGCTGTATCAGTTTGGTCGGTATAAGGAATCACCCCCATCCTAGCCTTCCCCCCTCAAGGGGGAAGGGACTTTGACGACACGGGCAGTGCTGACTAATCTGGTACAGGTTCTATAATATCAAGAGGGCCTTTTGATCTTCTAAGGCTTTTGCGTGAGAAAGGAAATAGCGCATTGCTCCAGCCCACAAAGGTCAAGCCGCTGCCCGGATACAAAATCTGGATAAAGTACGAGGATGGCGAGTCGGGCGAGATTGACCTCTCCCACCTCGCCGGAAAAGGCGTCTTCAAGGCATGGGACGAGCCTGGACACTTCGAGAAGGTCCATATAAGCTCACACAGAACCATAGCCTGGGACGAAAACATTGATATGTGCGCCGACTTCGCCTACATGGAACTCACCGGCAAGGCTCTCGAAGAAGTCATGCCTGGCATGGCCCAGGCGGTTCACGGACACCATGCCTGAACTCTGTCGCTTTTACGGCATCATCTCCGCATTCATGTCCCAGACCATCCTCCACCCCATTTCCACGCCAGATACGGTGAACATGAAGCCGCGGTAGATATAAACCTCGGAGTCGTGTCCGAGGGACGGCTTCCCCAGCGAGCGCGCCGCCTCGTAGAGGAGTGGGCATCCCTCCACCAAGACGAACTCATGGCGGCGTGGAATCGCGCCCAGCGTTCGGAACCTCTCGGCAAAATCGCCCCACTCGAATAACACAGCCCATACAGTGGCGACCACCCCCTTTTCGTTTTGTCTCGTCATTTGTATGTTGAAAATCCCCTCTCCCCCAGGGAGAGGGCTAGGGTGAGGGTGAACGACAATTCAGTCATTCCCGCCAAGGCGGCATTCCAGGAACTGCCGTCTTTGTAAATGCTGCAAGCCCACTTCTGAAATCGTCTCACCACAGTTCAGAACATTTGACCTCCAAAGAACATATTTGCTATTCTATCCCTAATTGATAATTCCTGATTCCAAATTGACAATTGAACATGAATCCATATCCAGAACTACAACAGATCATCCGAGAGGAAACCGACAACGGTCGTGGCATCGTCCAATTCCTCTTCAAGGCCATGTGGGGCGAGTTTCACAACTTCACCCCACAACACCAACTCATGGCTGGACGAGCCCTCGCCATTATCGGTGTCGAACAGGGTGTGCAGTTCGTCGAGGCCAACAGACCGCCCAGCCTGCCCAGAAACACACCCCAGCGCAGGATCGTCGAGGACGAACTCGACGCCAAGCTCAGCGCCGCAGAACGCGAACTCATAGGCTACGCGAGGAAGACCACCCGCAGCGGTCGCAAGATGGTCCGCTTCTACCTGGACGCGATGAACGGGATCATCAAGAGCTTCAGTCCCTCGCTGAGGATCGCCGCCGCAAAGGAACTCATAGGCTGCGCCTTCCCGCTGCTGGCCCGTGTCCGACGACCCAAGACCGCAGCGCCCAAGCCTGCGCAACCCACACCGACGGATGAGGCTGATGTCTCCGCCTCCGAACCCAGCGTCCAGAATCTCAACGGACACCCCGAACTCTGCTCATGCAGAACCTGCGTCCGCTCAGCTATGCGCAGGTTCGCCCTCACACACTGCGAGGAAGGCGAGGAGACCTACCAGTACATAGTCCGCAGGGCCATGACCGCTACGAGAGACCCCAGGCAGCGACTGTCCGAAGCCACCCTGGTATGGAATCAGTACCTCGCCTACGTCAGGCGGCTGTGTCCCGAATCCACCATAGAAGCGCTTCCGGGTTGGTTCCATAAACTTATGGAAGACGACCCTCATTACCCCGACGGCTACAACCCGAAGTTGGTCCAGAAGAACTACGACTTCTGGATGTACGATCTGGACAAGGACGACGAATACGCGCTGGATGAAGACTGCTACTGCGAGGACTGCGACGACCACGAGCGGGACGACTACGGCAACTGCAACTGCGAAATCTGCTTCGAGTCCGAAGACGACCCCTGACCGCCTGACATCCCTTCCCCATCAATGGGCTGACAAGGGTATGTAAGTCAATAAACCGTTCGTCCTGAGCTTGTCGAAGGACGAGTCCCAAAGTTCCTTCGCCCTTTGATGGGGGAAGGTGGTGAAACCTGAACTACAATTCAGTCACTCCCGTCAAAAGAGACCTTTGCACGACTACCGTCATGCCCGCGAAGGCGGGCATCCAGGGGGGAGGTGGGGTCGAATACTGGTCAGCGAGGACTATTAAGAGGCCTTGCCGCCAACAACTGAATACTTGACACCCTTCGCCGTATGTCAGCACAATAGCCGTTGCTTTCCCATGATTGCGGCGCTCCATGACTGACACACCCTCCGCTTTGAGCGGCACAACCGTTATTGACCTGTCCGACGGACTCGCCGCGGCGCTGGCCTCTATGTTTCTGGCCGACAACGGCGCCCGCGTGATACGAGTCGTCTCCGACAGCGCGGATGTGTTGCGCTCGCCGGATATTTTCGCTATCTACGACAGGGGCAAGGAGGTCGTCCGTCTCGACCTGGAGAAGGACTCACGGCGATTCCAGGAAATGTGCGCCGCCGCAGACATATTGCTTGAAGACTTGCCGCCTTCGTCCTCCTCCCGTGGTCTATTGGGACTCGATTCGATCATCAACCTAAATCCCCGGATCGTACACTGCTCCATCACGGGATACGGTCGCGGCGGCCCGATTCGAGATGAACCCGCCGACCACGATCTTGTCGCGGCCCGAATGGGAATACTCGCCAGCCAGCCCTCATACCGGGGCGGCCCGATTCACGTCGCACATTCCGTGGCCTATGTCGGCGCCGCACTGCTCGCCACGATGGGCGTCGCGGCTGCACTCTACCGCCGCGAGAAGACGGGCAGGGGAGGACGAGTGGAAACCTCCTTGATGGCCGGCGCTCTGCTGTACACCCCCAAGGCCGTCGGCGACGCGATACCTGTGCGTCCTTTCAGCATGACTCCACAGGGTGGAGGCCCGTTCTACAGCGTGTTCGAGTGTGCGGATGGTGAGTGGATACAACTCGGGTGCATACACTCAGGGTTCGTTGACCTCGCGGCGGCGGTCATTGGCGTCGCCGATACAATCTACTCCAACCCCGAAGAGTACGGCGACGGACGCTGGCCCAGAGACGAAGACGCCCGGAAGAGGCTGTTCGACCTCGTTGCCGAAGCCCTGAAGACCAGGTCGTCCAAAGAGTGGATCGAAGACCTGCGCGCCGCGGATGTCCCCTGCGATACGGTCCGGTCAGCTCGGGAGGCGATGCGCGACCCGCAGATTCTGCACAACGGGTTGGTACACGAGCTGGACGACCCCCATCTGGGCAGGACAAGCATGGTCGGCTTGCCGATAAAGCTCTCCAATACCCCCGCGCGCATACGCGGACCGAGGCCCGCGCTTCCACAACAGCCACCGTCATTCCCACAGCCCTCTCCGTCATCCCCGCACCCCTTACCGTCATTCCCGCGAAGGCGGGAATCCACCGCCGATGATATTTCGGACACTGAAGCCGCGCTCCCGCTATCAGGTGTGCGAATCATGGAAATGACCAACGTCATAGCCGGTCCCGTCGCTGGCCGTCTTCTGGCCGACCTGGGCGCCGACATCGTGAAATTCGAGTCTCCGGACGGCGACATTTCAAGGCCTGCGGGCGGAGCCGGGTTCATCGCGTTCAACGCCGGTAAGCGCGCCATGTCCGTGAACACCCGCACCGACGAAGGCAGGGAGATAGCGCGACGGCTCGCGTCCGTCTCCGACGCTATACTCGCCAACATGAGACCGGGCGCGACCGACCGCATGGGCCTGGACTCAGATACACTTCTCAAGTTGAATCCCCGCCTCGTTCAGTCCCACATCACCGCTTATGGGTGGGACGGACCATACGCCCAGCGTCCGGGCGTTGACCCTATCGCCCAGGCGATTACAGGCCTCCAGCGCGCGCAGGGCGGATACGGCTCTCCTCCGGTCTATCTGTCCGCGCTGGCCCCATGCGACTACACAGGCGGCGCTCTCGGAGCTCTGGGAACCGTTCTCGCGCTCGTTGCCCGGGAGCGATTCGGCACGGCTCAGAAGGTGGATACGAACCTTCTCGCGAGCGGAACGGTAATGTGCGCCGACGGCTTCCTCCACTACGATGGTAAGGCCCCAAGGCGGCTGCCAGATAGCGATCAGATCGGAGTGGGGCCATTCCGCCGCCTGTTCAGAACGCTGGATGGATGTATCTATCTTGCCGCCGAGCGCCCCGGCGACGGTCAGAAGATACTCACGGCCCTAGCCGCGCTTGACGGCTCGGCAAAGCAGCACGATCTTGCCGAGTCTCACGTCGAATCTGTACTCGGCAGCCTGTCGTCCGACGAATCAATCAACGTCCTGCGGTCTTGCGACGTGCCCTGCGCGCCAGTGGTGGAAGGCTACAATACCGGATTTTTCTCCGATCCGCAGGCCGAGTCTAACGGAATGTCGGTCACGCTGTCGCACCCCGTCCTCGGTGAGATTCACTACAGTGGCAACCTGGTGTCGTTCGACGGGGCCGGTACGCTGCCTCGACGCGCCACCCCTCTGCTTGGTCAGCATACCGCCGAGATTCTGGCCGAGCTAGGCTACGACGAGCAGCGCGCCCGCGAGCTCCACCGGCGCGAGGTGGTAAGGACAGAATCGGCCACATGAGGGACTCGCGCGCTGCATCTCTCAGATTCACCCTTGTGGCGTCCGCCGTCCTTCTTGCCATAGTTGCACAGCTATTCATCCGGTATGGTGGACTCCACTGGGCCGTCGCTCCGCTGATTGTGGCAGTCGCCTGCCTGGCGCTGGAATCCGTCCGCGTCCGACGCAGACGGCCAGACGCCGCTCCCGGCAAGCAGCTATCCCTAGACCTCGACGCACGCCCCGCGCAGTGGACGTTCAGGATATGGAACGTCGAATTCACCCGAAGCGATATGGGCTGGGTCTCGATCATCGCGGCCTGTCTTCTCATGTCCGTTTCGCTGCGAAACTTCGGATATGAGCGGGTGGAGAGTCTCTCCCTCGCGTGGTATTGCTTCGGCGCGGCTGTAACCCTGCTCTTGGTGGGGTTAGCCGTCATTGATGGGCGTCTTGCCGGAGTAATAAGCCGGGTCAGGTCGAACAGCGGGTTCAGGATCGAACTGAAGGCGCTCGTCCCATGGCTGATACTGGTTGTGATTCTCGTCCTGGCGGCCGGCGTCAGGCTGTACAATCTCGAAGATGTGCCCGCCGGACTCTGGCACGATGAGGCGCACACCCTGTCCGTCGCCAAGAGATACGCCGAAGCGCCCGGGCAGATCCCGGTGTACGAGTCTTCCGCCCACAGGCCCTCTCTATTTCTGATGCCCGTCGCCGCGCTGGTCAAGCTCGCCGGTGTTTCCGTCACGATCCCCAGGCTTGTAGCCGCCGCTTTTGGCATCCTGGGAATAGTGGCCGTATTTCTGCTCACCAGGCACATATTGGGTACTGCGACGGGACTGATCGCCGCATTCCTGGTCGCCTTCATGCGCTGGGACATCATCTTCAGCCGGATAGGCTTCGATGCCACCGCGGGGATACTGTTCGCGGCCTTGACGGGGTGGCTGACCTTCCGAGCTATCCGCAGCGGCAGGCACTCCGACTACACTTTGGCCGGGGTATGTCTCGGCTTGGGAATGTGGTTCTACATTGCCAATCAGGTGTTTTTTACAGTGGTTGGCTTCGCCTTGCTTCACCATCTGGTGGTTGGCCGACCTCCGTTTCGCCGTTTCGTGCTGAGTGTCTGCCTCTTGATACTCGCGGCGCTTTTCGTCGCCGCCCCTTTGGCGCATTTCGCGGCGGACAATTCTCAAGAATTCTTTGCCCGCTCCCGCCAGGTCTCACTGTTCAACATTGCTCCAAGCGATCAGTGGATAGACCAGATAGATGAAAGCCTGGAAAAGCATCTCTTGATGTTCAACCGTCAGGGCGATCCGAATCCCAGGCACAATCTGCCGGACGCGCCGACGCTGGACTTCATTACGGGGGCGCTTTTTGTGTTGGGATTTCTATTCGCACTGACGCGGTGGCGAAACACCGCTCTCTTCACTCTGCCGTTCTGGGCGCTTCTTATGATACTTCCGGGGGTTCTATCTGTACCTTGGGAGTCTCCGCAGTCCCTGCGCTCTATACTCGTTCTTCCGGCGGTTGCCGCGCTCACGGCCTATCCGCTGCAACGCCTCTGGTTGGTGAGCCGTGGCGTGTCCTGGCCGGTGGCGCGAAGGTACGCCTTGCCCGTTCTGCTGGGCGTTCTAGCCGTCATCGCCTATAACAACGTGGAATTCTACTTTGGCGATCAGGCCAACGACCCCAGGGTCTATGCCGGATTCTCCACCGATGAATTCCTCATGTCCACGAGCCAGTCGGAACGGCAGCGGCAGGGCAACTCGATTTGGGTATCGCGCCAGTTTCGGTTCAGTCTAACGGGTGAACTTCTCGGCAGCGGTCCGAAGGTGGAAGTCGTCAAGCCGCCTGGCACTTTGCCCCTCGACTCTACGCAGGTTTGGCACGGAGCGGCAATCTATTTCGAACCGAGGGAACGAGGATTCTGGGAACTTGCCCGTGCCTACTATCCTGACGGACAGTTCGACGTCGTTGCTCCTCCGGGCGGAGGGGATGCGATGTTCTACACCGCATTCATCAGCCGTGAGCAATTGGCCATGCGACAGGGCTTGGACGTAGCGTACACCCTCTGGAATCAGCCGATTGGCGCAAAGCCACAGCCTATCAGGAAATCGGTGTGGCACACCCTCGACGGCCCCGAGGAATACCCTTACAACCTGGACGTCACCGGCGCGTTGAAGGTGGACAGGGAAGGGGAGTATGAATTTCAACTCGACGGAAGTCTCGACGATGTGTATGTGGAGCTGGACGGACGCCGCATCCTCGGCCCGATGAAACCGAGGTCCAGGGTCGTGCCCGCCGTCGGGATGCACTCGCTGAAAATCGTCGGCAGGGTGTCCGAGCCGGACAAGTACGTGCGACTGCTCTGGCGGCCTCCTGGAGGCGAGTTCGAGCCCATCCCATACAGTCATCTGTACCGGGGAACTGTACGGCCTCTCGGCGCTGTGGGACGATTCTTCACGGGTGGCGATCAGTCGGTACTGCCCAACGCTGTTGAAATAGCTCCCTCCATGGACGTGTTCAACTATTTCCCAGTGATAGATGAACCTCACACAGTCGCCTGGGAAGGGATGCTGAAGGTCGAGAAGTTAGGAGACCATAAATTCGCGGTCGAAAGGGTGTCCGGGCCGGTAAAGTTCTATTTCGAAAACGACCTGTTGGCACAAGACCCTCCATCCGAGGATGTTGACAGGGAAGGGGAGGTTCTTATCGGAGCCGGCACATATCCCATTCGCGTGGAGTACGTGGCTGAGACGCAGGGAAGGTCAACCATGTTCAAGATACTGTGGCAGCCTCCGGGCGGAAAGATGACACCCATTCCGGTAGAAGCGCTTACGCCCGCTCACGAACATATCCTGCGGGTTATCGAGTAACCGCAGGACTTACTCCGAGTGAATCGCAGGCGGGCCGCCCTCCAGAAACTTAGTGCGCAGGAACGGGTCCTTCGCTGGGAACACGCCCACGATTCTCGCTGGTGAGTCGCCTATGGCCTCGAACCCATGTGGCTGGCCGGGCGGCACGACGACAGTGTGGTCCGCGCCCACGTCAATCGTCTCGTCGCCAACCCGCACGCGCAGCGTTCCCTCCAGAATCACGATCAACTCGTCATCCTCGTGTGTGTGCAGGGGCGCCCCGGTTCCGATCCCGACTTCGCTCACTGAGGCGTCAATCGCGGTCGTGCCGTCGCCCTCCTCCGTGATGAGCCACTTTCGATAATTCGGTCTCCACGGGACTTCCGTAGCGTTCTTATGGTCAATGATGGGCATGGTTCGGTGTCCTGAGTTGCTGCTGGTTCCTAAGTAAGGACGTTTCGCTATATGGTATCTCTCACCTGCTTAGAACTGTCAAGCCTCCGTCTCCACCTGGCATAGTGGGTCATCGGCTGAAACATCAAATCGTGGGTTTGATGCGTCCCACACGATGAACCGGTTGTCAAGATCGGTTTCGATTGGATAACCCAGGTGGACTTGACCGATTATGTTGCGCGTGGACGGCAGTTGGAGCGGGTCGTTGTAGATGACGCACTGGAGATTGGTAGATGGGATCAGCCATGAGCCTCCCATGAAGATTACATATCTGATCGGCTTGTCGATATCGGACGCCGTGTCGAACAGGTAGCGCATGGCGTTCCCAGAAATTTTCATTTCTGTGATAACAGATACGTTTCCGGTAAGCATATCCGCTGCAATTACCCCGTTGGATGGCCTAGAGTACGCAAAATATCCAGGTCCGTCGGATACTAAGAAGGCCGTCTCTTGAATATCGCGCTTCGTGACGAATTCCAGAGCCTTCATATATTTCGGTGCTTGTGGTTGAGAATTCCATCTGATATTCACGGTGACTATGGTTATGGTTGCTGCTATACTAAGTAGAACTATGTTTAGAACTAATATACGAAGGGGGGGGGTGAGACGTGAGAATCGCCGATTCGTGAGCGACAGCAAGTTAGCCGTGGCCAAAGCTCCGGCGACAACCGGCAGGAGATAGTACCAGTACCAACCTGTATGGCTTCGGGTGAACAAGGCTATCTGAAGAAATTGGAGGATCGCGCCACCAAGAATAGCGGCAATCACCAATCTTGTTCGCCTATCCCGATAGGTCGGCCACAGCGCGACGGCGAACGCTATGGGCAATATCCCTCGAACGACAGTGATAGACCGCCGCCTTGAGTCTCGAATCCCCTTACGATTACTTCGGGGAAGGTTGACTTGATGTAGCCGCTGATCGGAACCGGGTGCCCAAAGATGAGATAGTTGGAAACCACGTAGGGGAGTGCGATAGCCGCAAATGTCAACGACATCATCACCAGGCCGCGAATATCTCTGTCCGAAATGAACAGCAGAACGCCCAACGCGCCTATGAGAAATATGGTGTCCAGACGTGACAGGACTACAAGCGCGCTCAGTACGCCAATTTGGATATAGCCCATGCGCGTCCCGGCGTCCCGCCTGATAACTGACAGAATTAGCAAGGATAGTGTGAAGAATAAGAGATGTATTTCAGAGTATAGAACGCCGAAGAAAGTGATGAATGCCATGGGTACGAAAACCAACGTAGGCTGGTGTATCCGCAGTATGCGGCCTATCCTCCACCAGACGATACATCCACCGGCCAATAGAGCTATGCTCAGCGGCAGGGCGAACTCGGGGCTGTTCAAGGTTTCATGGCCAAATATCTGCGATACGACCCACGAGTAAGCGGTTAGAAGATACAGCCAGAGAGGATGCGCGCCATTGGTTGACATTATCCCCGAAAACGTCTGATGGCCTTCGAGCGCCAGGTTTCTGGAGATTACCAGATAGAAATAGGAATCATCTGCAATGAAAGCTTGGGTCTTCAGAACCCACATTCCGACCATGAACAGGAACAGGAGCGCTACAGGAGCTATATGAACCAGACTGACAGGACTGATGGGTTTGTTCATATGTATCTTCGGCGACCGATTCCAATATCACTTGAGCTTGGGAGGGAGGGCGAACAGGAACAGGAGGCCGCCAAGCATGTTTATGGCGGCCAGGGGCGCGAACGCCAGCGTATAGTCGCCGGTGGTGTCCCGGATGAAGCCGGCGTACACCGGGGCTGACAGCAGCAGAATGTTCATTGGTACCTGTGAGATGCCCATGATCTTGCCGAACGACTTGCGTCCGAAATACTCGACGCGTATGGAAACAGTGAGCGGATTGCGGCCGCCGAATCCAATTCCGAATAGCAGCGCGAAACCGTATGCCACCGGCAGGGACGCCGCGCCGAATGTCAGCAGGAAGACGCCGCTCGCTTGTATCCATGTGAACACGAACAGCGCGTACCTCTTGGGAACGCGGTCGCCCACGAAGCCGCCAATGATCTGGAACAACATGGAGACGGCGGTGTAGGCGGTTATGACGAAGGCCGAGGTCTGAAGTGAGTACCCGCGGTCGTCCATCATCGGAGCCAGATGCGCCATCATCGCTATCAGTATCATGGATGTGAAGCCGTGACCGACGCTGATTAGCCAGAAGGATGGCGTCATCAGGGCCTGTCTCAGGGTGAAGTCCTGGTCGTCCGTCCGAGACCTGGTTGCAGATTGGCCGGTCGCCTGATCGGTCACTGGCTCCTGCGGCTTGTCGCCGTCGGGTAGTAGTCCGTAATCCTCGGGCCGGTTGCGTATGAGCTTGGTCAATGGGAACACCGCGACCAGCACGACGAGTCCGATGATGACGACCGTCTTCTCCCATCCGATTCGGTCGAAGCGCGGGTCTATTGCCCAGGCGATTGCAGGTATGAGCGCCAGTGTACCTATCCTGCTGACCGAGTTCGAGAATCCCATCGCCTTTGCCCGGTGGCGATTGAACCAGTTGTTCAGCATGGTCATGAGCGGCAGCCAGCTTCCAAGACCCTGGCCGAGCGCGATGATCATATAGACCAGATAGAACATCCACAGGTCCCGGAGCACCCAGCCGAACACGGTGATGTTCTGAATCTGGCTGAAGAGAATCCATCCGACGCCCATAATGGTCATGCCAATGAACACCAGCCGTCGAGTGCCGAACCGATCAACCAGGTAGCCCTCTATTGGGCCAAGGATTCCACCCTCGATGCGCGTGAAGGCGAAGGCCAGGGAGAGTTGGGTCCTGTTCCACTTGAAGTGGTGCTCCAGCGCGACGAACCACAGCCCCATTGCGTGGAACATGGGGGTTGTGGAGATGACCATGACCGAGCCGCTGACCCCGACGAGCCACCACCCGTAGAACACTTTTCGCGGATTGAGTCGGAGACGCGCGACCTCGGTAAGCTGACTCAATGCACTACGCTCTAGCCGCCCAGATCCATGCCCATGTCCACAGGTATGTTGCGTCGCTGGAGGGCGTCGTCGAGCTTGCCGCGGAATTCGTCCCAGAGCGCCTCGCGGGCCTCATCGCTCTCCTGGTCTCCGTTCAGCTCCTGTATGTTCTCGCGATACTCGTCCATGACCAGGTCTTCGGACCTGCCCATCGGCATATCGAAGAAACCGGCCTCGAACTTGGGGAGGCGTCCAGGGGGGAAATATCCCTTGTCTGGGAGGCTGTAGCCCTCCAGGTTGTCGCTGTTCTTGCCTATCACCCGCCCTGTTTCCACATAGAATTTCATCACTTCCGGAAGTCCGTACCTCTGGACCGGACATACCTTCATGCAGACGCCGCAACCCGAATAACGAGTCATGACCGGACGGCACCGGCGGAAGTCGAGCTTGCTCTTCTCGACACCCCTGAACCAGACCTTGTTCTGATTGATTGCTCTACCAGGGCATCGCATCGAGCAGATGTGGCATATTTCACAGAATTTCGTGATCCCGTAGTCCACCGGCCTGTCGTGAGTGATCAGAGCGTCAGTGGTGATGACCTGAAGACGGGCGCGCGATCCAAAGTGGGGCGACAACAGCTGCCCGTTGACTCCGAGCTGACCCAATCCGGCCTGTACGAACAGGGGGATCATCGGGCCGAAGTGCCATGTCGGACCCCACACCTGGGTGGAGTATCCCAGAGAGTGTATAAACTCGATGAGTTGCCTGGCCATATCGGCCTGACGCATATGAGCCTCGCCATGAGCTTCTTCGGCGTCCAAGCTCGGCAGAGACTGCGTGGATATGTAGTCCTGTTCGACGGCGAGGCATATGGCGTGCCGGAGATCCGAGCGTACATACTCGCGCTTGCTCTTGTAGATGTATCGTCGGTCGAAATTGGTAAAGCCAGCCTCTCCGTAACCCAGTTCGCGGGCCTTGGCGCGTATGGCCTCGGTCACGTCCTTGCCGGGTACGGGTTCTGATGTGGGCTCCATGTACCTGGTGGACTTCAGCCACTCCACGACGGGCTCGATTTCGCCCTGGTGCCTGCGGTAGAGTTCGGCCGTCTCCGGCGCAGCGTCTTCCCTGACATCGAGCGCCCAAAGAGAGGATGCGCTGTGTTCCACAGCCACGCTTTCCAGCGGATATTCACGCGCGTAATAGGTGATTTCGTTGTCCCGGGTCGGCGTACCTGGGACCGACTTCAGGTCGGCGGCTATCGGAATCACGACATCCTTGTCCTCGTGACTCCTTCCGGGCCTGTTTACTTCATATCCGACTCTTCGCGCCATGATGAAATCCCCTTATCGCAATTGTTAACACAAAGCCGAGTGTAATTTCTGCCCCTCATTTGTGTCAACGAGCCGAAATGAGCCACCAGAGCCCATTCATAAGCTTGGTGGACAGTATGGAATACCGTGGCTGTATGCCGACTTAGTCAGGGTGTCGCGGAGATCGGTTCTTCCATCGCCGCGAAATTCATTTGATACAGGTGTGCGTAAAGTCCGTCGTTGGCCATGAGCTGGTCGTGGGTGCCGACTTCCATTACCTCGCCGAAATTGAGAACCACGATCTTATCTGCGCCGCGAATTGTAGAAAGCCTGTGTGCTATGACTATCGCCGTCCTGTCTCTCAGGAGTTCGGACAGAGCGCGCTGTATTAGCACCTCGGTGTAGCTGTCTATATTCGCGGTAGCCTCATCGAGAATGAGTATCTTCGGGTCGGCGACTATGGCCCGCGCGAAGCTGAGAAGCTGTCTTTGGCCTACGCTCAGGTTCGTGCCACGCTCGGCGAGATACGTGTCATAGCCGTCTTCAAGAGCCATTATGAAGTCGTGGGCGCCGACGGCCCTGGCGGCCTGGATCATACGTGTGTCGGTAGCCTCGGTGTGGTTGTACTTGATGTTCTCTTTGACAGTGCCGGAGAAGAGGTAGGGTTCCTGAAGCACCATGCTCATCTGGCTTGCGAGCGAGCTCCTGACGACCGTTCGCACATCGTGGCCGTCAACCAGGACCGCCCCGCGTTCCGGCGCCACATCGTAGAACCTGGACATGAGGCTGATAAGGGTAGTTTTACCCGCGCCCGTCGGCCCAACTATCGCTACGACCTCGCCCGGCTCGATGTGCAGGTTGACGTTGCGAATTACGTCCTCTCCCTCCACATAGCTGAAGCTGACGTCTTGCATCTCGATCTCGCCCCGGATTCGCGGCAATTCTCTGGCATCCTGCGCGTCAACCAGGTCCGGTTCCCAATCCAGCAGGTCGAATATGCGCGTCCCTGAGGCCATGGAGCGCTGCAATTGAGTGTACATCATGGTTAGATTGCGAATAGGATCGAAGAATCGCTGAATGTATATGAGGAAGGCGACCAGGACTCCCGCCTCGGCCAACTCTCCATTACCGATCATTTGCGCGCCGAAGAACAGGGCGAGACCGATTGCCAAGGCTGTCAATATATCAACCGCCGGAATCAGGCCGGAGGACATTCTGCTTGCCCAGAGATTCGAGTTGCGATGGGTGGTGTTCAGTTCGTCGAAGTTGCTGAGATTTCGGTCCTGGCGGTTCATCGCCTGTACAACTCGAACGCCGGTGATGTTCTGGTTCAGTTCGCCGTTGACTATCGAGATGGCGCGTCTGATCTCCATGAACGCCTTGCGAGCCAGGGGCTGCCACACGACCATGGTTCCTATCAGTAGGGGAAGAACAGTCAGCGTAATGAGACCAAGTTTGAGGTCCATTATCAGAAGGGCCACCACGATTCCGACCAGGCTGAGAAGTTCGCCGAGCGTCATGACCACAAGAGAGCTGAATTCCTGAAGCTGGCCGACGTCGCCCTGAGTCCGGGACATCAGCCTGCCCACCTCCATCCGGTCGAAAAACCTTACCGAGTGCCTCTGGACGTGGTGGAATACATCGCGCCGCAGGTTATAGAGGACGCCCTGGCCGACCTTTTCCATGGAATACTGCTGAGTAAAGTTTGTCAGCCAGTTGATCCCGGCAATCGCAACGAAGATGCCGAAAATCCAGGTTAGCCCGCGGAAGTTGTTGTGGAAAATATAGTCGTCAATGGCGATCTTTATTATCCATGGCACCGCAACCTGGGTGCCGGTGTATATCAGCATCGAGATGATGGCTACAATTACCAACTTCTTGAAGGGCAAAATATACGGCAGCAGCCTGAGAACCACTTTCTGGTCGTAAACCGAGCCGAATACTTCCTCGTCAATATGTCCACGTCTGGCCGAGTTCGTGCCAAACGCGCGTCCGCCCATCATCATAGGCGTTTAGTCCTTCCTGGTTTTCAGTCTCGGGTCTTTAGTTCTCGATGGTCAGAATCAGTCGTTGCCTACTGGAATTGGAGATTCCAGTTCTCGCATGACTTCCTCTTGTGGCCTTAGCTGGAGTTCGTATATCTCGCGGTAGAGGCCGTCGAGTTCGAGGAGCTCGGCGTGCGTTCCTCGCTCCGCTATCTGTCCGTCCCTCATAACGACGATCACGTCGGCGCGATGCACGGTGCTGAGCCTGTGAGCTATTACGAAGGTAGTCCTTCCCGACATGACGGATTCCATGGCCCTGCGGATCAATTCCTCGGTCCTCGCGTCCACGCTGGAAGTGGAGTCGTCTAGTATTAGTATTGGCGGATCCATCAGCACCGCCCTGGCGATTGACATTCGCTGCCTCTGGCCGCCGGAAAGATTGGCCCCGCGCTCAACTATTTCGGTGTCGTAACCGTCCGGGAGCGACTCTATGAATTCGTGCATCTGGGCAATTTGGGCCGCCTGTTCGATCTGTTCCTGGGTCGCGTCCACGTTGCCGTAGGCGATGTTCTCACGTATGGAAGTGCTGAACAGGAAGACATCCTGCTGCACGATTCCAATGTTCCTGCGGAGTGATTCGAGGGTGGCGTTCCTTAAATCCCTGCCGTCAATGGTTATGCGGCCTCCGGTTACGTCGTAGAACCTCGGTATCAAGTTGACGATGCTGGTCTTGCCGCTTCCCGGCGGACCGAGGAGTGCGATTACCTGGCCCGGCTCGGCTTCCAGGTCTATACCGCGAAGCACTCGCTTGGTGTGATCGTAGCTGAAAGTAACATTCTCGAACCTGACACGGCCATGTGGACGAGCGATTTCTCGGGCGTTTTCCTCTTCCTGGACGGGAGACTTGGTGTCCAGAATCTCAAACAGCCTCTGACCGGCTGATGCTGCGCGAGCGTAAGAATTTACGAGCCAGCCGGCCATGCGGACTGGCATCTGGAGAATCTGAAGATAGAAGATGAATTGGGTGAGTTCGCCGGCTGTCATGTGCCCATCCATAACCCTGCGTCCTCCGAAGAAGAGTATCAATCCGAGCGCGAGCAGGAAGGTGAAGAGCATGAAGGCCGTGCTGGAAGCGCGCATCTTTTCTGCCTGCAAGATGTGTCCGGCGAGTTCACTATTTCTCGCTTCGAACTTGGCCTCTTCATGAGGTTCGGCGGCAAATGCCTTCACGACGCGCACGCCCGTGAAGTTCTCCTGAAGCACATTGCTCATTTCGGCCATCTTTTGCTGGACGGTGAGCCAGATTTCGCGCATCTTCAGCCTGATGATCGCCGAGTAGATGATCACCACTGGCATGAAACTCGCGCTGATCAGACCCAGTCGCCAGTCCTTGTACAACAGGATCGCCGCCACGACGATGAAAAGCCCGATGAAGTAGGGGGTCCGGACCAGCCCCATGTTGATGAACATTCTGATGTTCTCGACGTCCGTAATGGCGCGTGACATCAGCGAGCCGGTGTGGTGTCGGTCGTGGAATCCGAAGCTCATGTGCTGAACGTGGTTGTACATCATGTTGCGGATGTCGTAGGAGACGTACTGGGAAACGGCCTCGCCCAGATAGGTCTGGAAGTACGAGAGCACCCCCCGGATGACCATCAGGCCGAAAATAATCCCGATTGTGGTGAAGACTGCGGACTGGGAGTAGCTTCCGCCATCGAAAATTTCAACTATCCCGTCAATTGCGTTGCCAAGATAGTGGGGCATCATCACAAATGCGATGAGCGCTCCGATCATACTCAAGTAGGCTATTATGAGCCGCCACTTGTGGTTGAGGGCTATACCGATGATTCGGGCTATTTCTATCATACAGCGTTCGCTACGCGAACCTCCCTTTGAGGAATGGGGAGGCGGACAAATTCGATAGCGAAACTTAGGCTGCGACCCCTAAGAGGGTATTGTACTACCGTTTGGCGGGTGAAATGCAAGACTAATGTATAACGGAATTTCGGAAATATGCTTCATCAATGGCCAAAACTCAATAGTGAACAAGTCTTGTCCCTTATTCGTACCTGAGCGCTTCGATGGGGTGGAGACGGGACGCGCGTATGGCGGGATAGACGCCGAAGAACAGTCCGATGCCGATGGATACCGTGCAGGCGAGCAGGGCTATGTCGGGTGTGATGGTAATGGCTATTTCGGAATCGGGGCCGAATATGGGCTGTCCGCTGATGGCCGAGACGATTCCCCAAGCGAGACCGAGACCGACAAGGCCGCCTGTGAAGCTGAGCATAGAGGCTTCGGCCATGAACTGGAACAGCACGTCGCGCCGCTTCGCTCCCATCGCCTTGCGAATCCCTATCTCGCGGGTGCGCTCGGTGACCGTTACCAGCATGATGTTCATTATGCCGATGCCGCCGACGAGCAGGCTTATGCCCGCTATGCTGCCGAGGAATATGACGATGACCTGCGTGGCGCTCTGTATGGCGGCTATGGCGTCCTGCTGCGTGGAGACGGTGAAGTCGTCCTCTTCAGTGATGCGGTGGCGCAGCCTCAGAATCGCGCTTACCTCGTCCTGGGCGGTCTCGATAGCTTCCGTCGAGGCGGCCTGAACGTTGATGCTGTCCACCGAGATTTCGCCCTGTTCGTTTCGGCGGTGGTCAATCCGATAGTGAGCGGTGGTTATAGGTACCAGGAGGCGATTGTCCAGAAATCCAAAAAGCCCTTCCTGGCTTTCCAGCACCCCTATGATGGTGAAAGGTCTGTCGTTGAGCTTGATTGTCTGGCCGACCGGGTTTCTGTATCCGAACAGAAACTCCGAAACGCCCGCACCGATGACCGTCACCGAAGCCGCGTCCTCGACGTGCTTGTGCGAGATGAAGTTGCCGGACGTCACGTTGTAGTTGCGAACCGTTTCATAGTCCGGCGTTACGCCCACAACCTGTGCCCAGTCCTCGTTCCTGCGGGATACCACGTGAGCGAAAGAGCTGATTTCCGGGGCCACCCCGACCACGGAAGGCGCGTATTCTGAGTCGCGTATCGCGTATGCGTCCTCCAAAGTCAGGGTCATCTCGTCTCCACTTTCCCCGAAGAACGCTCCGAATCCCCCCTCGGTGGAGCCGGCAGTCACCGTAATCAGATTCGCCCCCAGCCCCTCGAACTCGGACGTGATGGAAGCCTGGACGCCGCGGCCCATGGACACCAGCACTATCACCGCGGTCACGCCTATCACGATGCCGAGCAGGGTCAGGCTGGCGCGCATCTTGTTCGCGGTCAGGGAGGTCAGCGCGGTTACGAGTATGTCTATCGGATTCAAGTCGCCACCGCTCCGCGCGCTTCGCTCTCCGCCTTCAGGTTGGCTACCGAACTGTCTCCTACTATCTGGCCGTCCAGCATGGAGACGATGCGGTCGGTTTCGTAGGCCACGTCCAGTTCGTGGGTTACAACGATAACCGTCTGGCCTTCGTTCCTGTTCAGGCCCTTGAGAACTTCCATTATGTCCTCGCTGGACTGGCTGTCCAAGTTTCCCGTGGGTTCGTCGGCGAGCACTATGCGGGGTTGCTTCACCAGCGCGCGCGCTATGCCCACGCGCTGCTGCTGTCCACCGGACAACTCAGTGGGCTTGTGATTGGCGCGGTCGGCGAGTCCGACGCGTTCCAGCGCTTCCAGCGCCCGACGTCTCCGACCAAACGCGCTTCCATACACAAGAGGTAGTTCCACGTTGGCGCGCGCGCTCATGCGGGGAAGCAGATTGTAGGTCTGGAACACGAATCCTATCTGCCGACCTCGTATTTCTGACAGCCGGTTGTCGGACAGGGAACCTATTTCCTGTCCGTCCAGGACGTATTTCCCACCGGTGGGAGCGTCCAGGCAGCCGATGACGTTCATCAGGGTGGATTTGCCTGAGCCGGACGGCCCCATGATGGCGACCATCTCCCCTTCCTCTATGTCAAGCGAGACGCCCTGAAGCGCGCCGACTTCTATCTGGCCCATCTTGTATATCTTGGTTATGTCTTCCAAGTGTATCAGCATAGGTTCGCTTTCCTACTGGCGTCGTCTTTCGCCGCCGTCGTCAGGGCCGGAGGTTACATCGAATTCGCCCTCCGAACCCTTGGGCGCTATTGTAATTATCATATCGCCTTCTTCAACTCCGCTGGTGACCACTGTCAGGAAGTCATCGCTGTTCCCCAGCGTCACAGGCGTTTCCACGATTTCGCCGTCAGGCATCACCACGTTCAGCGTTGGACTGTCGAAAGCGCCACGCAGCGCGTCGAGCGGAACGAGAAGCACGTCGCGCTCTTCGCTGACGGTTATGGACGCGACGGCGCTCAGGCCGGAAGGCAGGTCAACGCCTTCGGGGACGGTCAGCCGGATGGTGACCGGATAGCTGACTATGCCGCCCTGCTGCCCCTGCCCTGATTCGGGTTCGGCGGCTATGGACCATACCTCCCCGACGATCTCCTGGTCTGGGAGCGCGTCAACTTCGACGGACGCTACCGCCCCAACCTGCGTCTCCAAAACGTCAATCTCGTCAACTCCGCCGTCCACCTCCACGACGCTGGTATCCACCACCACCATGATGTTGGTATGGCGTTCCACATCATCGCCCTCTTCCACGTCCAGTGTGGACACGAAGCCGTCGAAGGGAGCCGTGATGGTGGCGTCGGCGAGACGCTGTTCGGCCTGGCTCAAGGCGACTTTGGCGGACGCGACGTTCACCTGGAGGACGGCAAGATCGAGAGATTCGGGGTCGCGCACGGTCAGGTCCTGGAGGTCCTTCCGCCTATCCTCCAGGTCGAGGCGGGCGACTTCTATGTCTTCGAGTAGGGATGCGTGTTCTGGCCGCTCCTTGCCGGAGAGGAGTTCTTCCAGATCGTCCTGGGCCTGCTGAAGGTTGGCGCGAGCCAGTTCAGCCTGGGCTTCCAGATTCTTTATGGAAAGGGGAACGTCTTCAGAGTTCAGAAGATCTTGCAGGTCTTCTTCCGCGTCGGCCAGCGCGGACCGGGCGAGTTGGACGGCGGCGGTCGAGTCGGCAATGGCAGCCTCTTTAGGCTCGGTGAGTTCTTGCAGGTCTTCTTCTGCGTCGGCCAGCGCGGACTTGGCGAGTTGGACGGCGGCTTCCATATCCGTTATCTCGGTCGGCTCAGCGGGCTTGGTCAGGTCTTCCAGAGTGGTCTCTGCGACTTTGAGCGCGTTTTCGGCTCTCTCGAACGCGGTCTGGGCGGCGGACATACTCTTGTCCGCCTGCGCCTCCAACTCGTACAGGTTGTCCAGGGCGGCTACGTAAGCCTTGGACGGCGCGCGAAATTCATCCTGGATACAGACCCCTCCTGGGGGCGCGTCCCCGGGGTCGCACATGACCGTGAGGTCGGTGGGGTTGAGATTCAGCCACAGGAACACGGTAGGTTCGCTCCATGCCGTTGACAGATCGTCCGCCGGAACGCCGTCCGAGTAGTATCCGCCTTCTTCCAGGTCGGAGAACCTGGTTGACAGGTCGAACAGGGCTTCGAGGTCAACGCCGAGGTTGTTCAGGGCGGCTTCGTAGTCGGAATCGAAGGCGTCGGGCGTCGCGCTGACACCAAGCCACTTGCCGAAGGCGTCGGTGTATGCTCCGCCCTTGTCCTCTACGTCGGTGCGGGCGTCGTCCAGCCTTACCTCCCACTCGCGGGAAATCACGTCGAGGTCCGTCTCGGCGCCGTCCAGTTCTCGGGTGGCCGACACAACGTTGTTTCGCGCGCTCTGAATCGCGTTGGCTTCCGCGTCGTCCTCGGTCAGCGCGTCTTCAATGTTGTCCTGGGCGCGTTCGAGTTCCAGCCGGGCGCTGGCGACATTCTTTTTGGCCTGGTCTATCTGGAGTTGGGTGGGGGATTCCTGAATTTCTTCGAGGTTGTCCTGGGCGCGTTCGAGTTCCAGCCGGGCGCTGGCGACATTCTTTTTGGCCTGGTCTATCTGGAGTTGGGTAGGGGACTCTTGGAGATTTTCGATATCTTCCGCGATTTTATCCAGCTCGACCTCGTGACCGACTATTCTGGCTTCGATCTGGGATATGGAGGCCCCTGACGGCTCAACGAAATCTTCCAGAGCGTCTCGGGCGTCCTGGAGCCTGACCTCGGCGTCGGTGACGTCCTTGCGAGCTCGGGCAATGTCCAGTTCCGAGGGCGTCATGTAATCTTCCAGCGCGTCCTCAGCATCCCTGAGAGTCACTTTCGCCTGAATGACACTCTCTTCGAGGGCGGCGATGTCTTCACGGTCGAGGATTGCGAGGATTTGGCCCTCGGTTACTTTGTCGCCCTCTTCGACCATGATATCGGCGATTACGCCGGTTGAGCCGAACGTGAGAGTTTCTCTATTCGGCAGACTGAGACTTCCGGAGATTGAGATTTCCTGAATTAGGTCCCCACGCCTTACGGGAATTATCTGCTGGTCTTCCTCGATGTTGGCTGTGTCCTGAGTTGATGATCTTTGATTTACTAAAAAGGCTCCGGCTGCCGCTACTAACAAGACTATGACGATGGCTACGACGTGCCAACGTCGCACTTTGGTTAGAAATCTCATTGGGTTTTGTTACTCCAGAATGGCTAACGGCCGGTTTCATAGCTTGGTACGGGGACGATGATAAATGGGCGTCGACCGGGCGAATCGGCGAGTGTGGCGTCTATGAACAGACGATAGCCGAGGTCGGACTGTCTCAGGAAACGCTTGACCCGCTGGCGTTCTTCGGGTGTGAGTTCGAGGATGACTCGCTCGGCGTTCATCATAAATATTCTACGGTCGTTTTCCAGTTTCTCCCCGAGCTTTCTGGCGTTGTCTCTGCCCATGTGCGGATTTGGCTTGAACGGCATTTCCACCGGGTCCACCGTGACGCTGATGCCCGCGTAATTGGCGCAGCGCTTGAGGTGGATGGTCATGCGGGCCATAGTCTTGTCGGCCCTGGTGAACTGACCGCGCTGTATCAGCTTGTTGACTTCATCGCCGCGTACCTGGGCGAGCTTGGCTTCGTAGTTGGCGCGGCCTTCTTCCGAGCGCGGCAGCCTGCTCTCGACGTTCTCCCTCGTGGTCTTCACCCAGTAGAGAGGCTCACCGGGCACCGAACTGGACGAGGCGGCTGTTGTCGCTCCTACCCCTGTCACCATGATTGCGATTGCCATGAATCCCACCAGTGCGGGCCTTGCGATTGGGATAAATCTTCTGGACTTCCAGGGCTGCCACCAGGGTGTCCGCTCTTGCTTGCGACGGGCTGATTCGGAGATTGCCCGGGAAAAGCGCTGGAAGTTGCGCTGCTTGGCCGAAGGGTCAGGTTGAAGCTCTTCTGCGGCCCGGATCGTCGAAACTGAGACATCGAGGAGTGGTCTGAGTTCATCGGCATATATGGGATAGCGATTCAGGCAGTCCTGAATACTCTCTCCCTGCGTGAGCCGCTCTACACAATCGTTCAGGGCCTCAACAAATTCCCCGCTCATGATACGCCTCCCAGGTTCATGTTGCTCTCGCTCATCACTTCGGCGTGTTTGCCACAGGGCGTCTCGACCCATACGATACTATTAGTAGAGAATCTCATAGCTTGGACCCCGTGGCGGTCGCGGGCTTGATGCAGCTGGGTGGTGTCAATATATCTCTCAATTTCCTGATACCCGCGTGCTGGAGGGCCTTGACCGCGTTTTCCTTCCTACCGACGGCCTTGGCGGTCTCGGCAATAGAGAGGCCCGCGGCGAACCTGAGCGTTACGACCTCTCTCTGGAGGTCTGTCAGGTTGTCCATTGCGATGACCACTTCCCTCATGCTCAGGCTGATCTCGGCGAGCCTCTCCAAGTCGCTGTGGGCGTTGCTCGCGGCGTTGATTGCGTCGTCCAGCGGCACGGTTGGTCGGCGTCCCTTCCGCCTGAAATTGTCCACCACGACGTTGTGGGCAATCCTGTACAGCCAGGACGTGAATGGAAAACCCCTGAACCTGAATGTGTGAATTGACTCGATCATCTTCAGGAAGACTTCTCCCGAAAGATCTTCGGCTTCTATCCGATTGCCGCATTTGAAGGAGACGTATCGGTATATCGGGTCGTAATACATTTCGTACAATTCGGCAAACGCCGACTGTTCGCCGGCCTGAGCCTGTTTCACGATGTCTTCGACCTGCCTGTCTGCGGGTCTGTTTTCCATTGTTGTCATTCTCTCAGGGGAGCTCCAAGAGTCTAGACACATTTCCGGCATTCAATTATAGAACGCCGGAACGCTGCGAAAGTTAGTATCGCCGATTTATGATTCGCTGTGGTAGTATTGCGCAGTTGCTTTTCATGTTTTCCGGTTCAAACTTGACGTGTGGTCGAAAGGGTAGGATATGTTTGCGGACCTGCGACTCCTGCTGAATTCGAGAAGTCGTAAGGAGACTCTGCTCGCCCTCACGGCCGCCTACATGCTGGTTCAGCTATCCAGCCTTCCGGTCGCTATATCATTGCCTACTCTGGCCGATGCGTTCAACACCGGAATAGACGATACCGCCTGGATAGTCATCATCTACCTCATGATGCTCGGCGCTTTCGTCCTCTTGGGCGCGAGACTCGGAGACCGCTATGGGCACGCCCGAGTATTTTTCATAGGGATAGTCCTGTCAACCGCGGGCTCGGGATTCATAGCCATTTCGCAGGAACTGTGGCACATCTCGGTGTGGCGCGCGGTCGCCGGACTGGGTTCGGCCATGGTAATGGGTAATGCGAACGCGATACTCGCCGCCAACTTCGACCCAAGGGAACGCGGTCGCGCTTTCGCCGTGCCTATCATTGGCGCGCGATTCGGCACACTGATTGGACTCGCACTCTTCGGCGTCCTGCTTCAATATGTGGGTTGGCGCATGGTCTTCGTAACCTTTGTGCCGATAGGTCTGCTCGCCACTGTGGCCTCGATCCCCATGGTCCGCAGGCAGGCGAACGTGAAGACAGAAAAGGACGAAGGCCCGATTGACTGGTTGGGTGGGATACTGCTGGTAGCTGCCGGGGTGGTCCTTGTACTGTCCGGTTCACACCTGCACGGCGGAGAAGAGTCCTATACCAGCGCCGACGCGCTCACCTATCATGTGCCGATGCACCTGATGTTCATCGTAATGCTCGGTGTTTTCTTCCTGGTCGAACGCAGGATGTCCAACCCCGTCGTGGATGTAAGACATTTCAAGCAGGCACCGTTTTCCCTGTCGTTGGCCACCAATGTCACCTACCACTTTTCCATGTTGGCGACCATGACGCTGGTGCCGGTTCTAGTTGAGGAGGGGTTCGGCAAGCCTCCTCTTTACGTTACGGTAGTGCTGCTTCCGAGCCAGGTGCTCGGTCTCTTCATGCCCATGATCGCCGGCTGGGTGTATGACAGATACCAGCCGCGCCTGATGAGGCCGGTTATGCTTGTACTCATCGCCGGTGGATTCCTTGCACTCAGCACGGTCGCCTCTGACATACCGTTCTGGGCCTTGCCGCTCCTGATGATACCGATCTCCGTCGGCACAAATATGTTCAACCCGGTCAACAACGCGACCGTCATGAACTCGCTGCCGCTGGAACACAGGGGCGTCGCTTCAGGGATGATGGAAACGACGCGGGAGATGGGGCATGCCCTGGGCGCGACTACGGCAGCAGCCGTCCTGGCTCTCGCGCTGCCCGCCGGAGTATCTCGCCTGTCGGACTCGGCGGCGCAGGGCTTCTATATACAGGGATTCCAGCTTTCGAGCCTCATGGTGGTATTCGTTCTGTGCTTTGGGGCCCTGCTCGCCTACATTTACCGGGCGCCCGACTTTTACAAGAGCGCCACTCAGCCGCCTGCTCGTCCGGCTTCATCCCCAACCGGAGGAGACTGAAGCCCGTTTCCGTCGTATCAGGTACGTGCACGCAGCGTTCCGTTATCATGTCACTGCCCATGCTGACTTCAGACTTCGACTACCATCTTCCCCCCGAAATGATCGCCCAGACTCCGGTGGAGCCTCGCGATCACTCGCGTCTGCTGACTATGGACAGAGTGAGCGGTCGGCTGGGGCACCGTCGCTTTTTCGATCTGCCTGATCTCCTTCGCCCTGGCGACCTGCTGGTCTTCAACGACAGCAGAGTGTTTCCCGCGCGGCTCTTGGGCCGCAGAGAGCCGTCGGGACGTGAAATAGAGGTGCTGCTTCTGACTCGCCTCGGTGAAGGGAAGTGGAGGGCGCTGGTCAGGCCTGGACGCAGGATGCGGGAAGGCGCGGTGTTTACGGTCGCCGACAGCCGGGGAGTAGTCGAGATGCAAGGCCGGGTCGTGGAAGTAGAAGAGACGGGTACCAGGATCGTCACCTTCCAGGACGAGGATCTAATTCGAGACGTGGGCGCTATTCCCCTTCCTCCGTACATAAACGAGACTCTGGAAGACTCCGAACGCTACCAGACTGTCTATTCCAATTCCGAAGGTAGTGCGGCGGCTCCGACCGCTGGACTCCATTTCACCAATGGCCTCTTGGACAGACTGCGCGAAATGGACGTGGAGAAAGCATTCGTTACGCTTCACGTCGGATGGGATTCGTTCAGACCGGTCAAGTCGGACTTGGCAAACGAACACACCATGCACTCTGAGTACTGGGAACTTTCTCAGACTTCAGCCGATAAGATCAATACGGCAAGGTTGGAAGGAAGGCGGGTCATTTCAGTAGGGACGACAGCTGTTCGACTGTTAGAGAACGCGGCCATGCAGGATTACGAGGCGGGCAGCCGGCTGAAATCCGGCTCAGGGTGGGTTGACCTGTTCATTACGCCCGGATTCCGTTTCAGAGTGATAGACGGACTCATTACCAACTTTCACCTGCCTCGCTCCACCTTGCTGATGTTGGTGTCCGCTTTTGCCGGCCGAGAGAATGTTCTTTCGGCCTACCGGGAGGCCGTGGATGAAGGATACCGGTTCTACAGCTTTGGCGACGCCATGTTGATAGCATGACCCAAATGGGAATTGGGTATCCCTGCCTGACCGCGGACTTTCTTGGCCATGTATAGACCGGTCAGGGTAACCACCACTCTCTCTCGCTTCGGTAGTGCGTTTCGCGGCAGGGACTTCAGGTACTTGTGGTTGTCCGACTCTGTGGTCTCGTGTGCCGAACAGATGGAGTTCCTGGTTCTCGCATGGTTCATACTTCAGGAGACCGACTCACCGTTCCTGCTGGGCCTGTATGCCGCCTTGAGATTCACGGGGACGCTCCTCTCTCCCCTATATGGAATTGTGGTTGATAGATACAGGCGTGAGAGACTGCTTCGCTTAGTTCGCTTCGGGTTCACACTTTCCGCAGTAGCCATACTGGTCCTGATCACCGCGGACATTCTCGATGTATGGCATGTGTTCCTGTTGGTCGGGATCGTCGGGATGGCAAGGGCGTTCGATACAGTCACCCGTCAGACGGTGATCCCGGACATCGTACCCCGCGAGGGGATCATGAACGCGGTTGCTCTCACGCGCTCCGGCAGAGACATAATGCAGATAATTGGCCCCATGGTCGGCGGCGTCCTGCTGGCTCGATACGGAATGGGCTGGAGTTATGTCGCGATAGTTGCTATGTACTTGCTGGGAGTAGCCCTGGCATTCCGGCTCCAGGTACCGAACCAGCCGGTTGCAACCCGCAGTTCGGTGTCAGTCATATCCAATCTTAGACAGGCGCTGTCATACGTTCGCACGAGCGAAGTCGTACTTGGACTTTTGCTCCTGGCCTTCCTAGTCAACCTGTCCGGCTTTCCACTGAACAACGGTCTGCTTCCCGTTTACGCAAAGGATGTTCTGGGAGTGGGCGCAGAGGGCCTCGGCCAGCTTCTTGGGGCATACTCTGCCGGTTCGATGGTTGGGTCGGTCACGATTGCGGCGTTGCCCAGGCTCCGAAGACCGGGCGTAGTGATGACCCTTGCCGGAATCGCATGGCACAGCGCTATCCTCGCCCTCGCCCTGATAGCCTGGTTTGGACCGGCGACGGGAGTTCTTGCTTTGGCAGGACTGGCACAGTCATTTACGATGGTTACCATGTCAATGCTCCTTCTCAGCGTTACCTCGCCCGAAATCCGAGGTCGTGTCATGGGCCTTCGTTCACTCGCCGTTTACGGCCTGCCGCTCGGACTTTTGGGTTCGGGGTTTCTGGCCGGCATCCTGGGCGCGCCGCTCGCGCTTGCCCTGAACAGCTTGGTGGGCATAGTATTCGGCCTGGCCATAGCAGTCGCTACGCGGGGGATATGGCGGTATTCGTGGGGGACGTCGGCGTCTGTGCCGTGAGTTGGACCCTTGAACCGCTGAGGACAACACCTACCACGGGTCTTTCGGGGTTGACATTCATTACGCCCCACTGTTGTACTGTGGCCTACTTTCTCGTAGCGTCTCAAGGGTCGCTCACCTGTCAAATGAAGGTAAAGCAAGGAGGAATCGGCCCTGATGTCTCCGTCCGATGCCCTCCGACGAACGGCCCTTATCCTGGTATCTATTGGGCTGGCGTGGAACCTGATAGAGGCAGGGGTCTCTCTGTGGGCGGGACTCTAGGTAGGAAGCGTGGCGCTGATCGCTTTCGGCCTCGATAGCGTCGTCGAACTTTTCGCCGGTGGGGTCCTGGTGCGGCAATTGAGAAGAGAGCGGGACGGGCTGGAGGACGAGGCCGCGGAGACAAGGGCGCGGAGGCTGATTGGATTCACCTTCTTTTTACTTGCGTCTTATGTCGGTCTTCATTCCGTGGCCAGCTTGGTCGGATGGCTGCCTGAGCCACAGCCAAGCCTGATAGGTGTCGCGATTGCATCGGCGAGTGCGGTCGTGATGAGCGTCCTCTAGGTGTTCAAGATGCGTATCGCCGCACGGATGCAGTCCAGGGCGTTGAGAGCCGAGGCTCTGGAGAGCCTGTTCTGCGATCTTCAGGACCTCGTTATCCTGGTGGGGCTGGGGTTCAATGCTCTGTTCTCCTGGTGGTGGGCCGACCCGGTGGCTGCGCTGTTGCTGATTCCCCTGTTCATCAAGGAGGGCAGGGAGAATCTTGAGGATGAGGATGAGCATGAAGACGAAGTGCTACAGGTCTGCTTCTGACCGAATTGCCTCTTCGGTCTAACCACCTGTCGCACGACTTGCTGCAGGGTAGTATAAAACATCGGGGCCGCAGTCTAATCCGACGCGCCCCCGATTCGGAATGGGTTCAGGTGGCAGGCGCGGTCTTGTCTAGACCCGCGCGCTCGCGGTTCCCACTATTACGACGGTGCCGTCCTCTTTTTCCATCCACACGGCGGCATTGGCGCGACCGTCAGTCTCGTCGGTTACGACGGCCTTCGCGGTCACCACGTCCTCGGGCCACACGATATTGGTGAACTTGATGTCCATCTTGCCGCCCTCGAACCATGCCCTGCCGAAGTGCTTGTCCATCAGGTCGCCGACGTAGGACATCGTCATGCGCCCGCCGACCACGACCTCCTCGAAGCCCAACTCTTCCGCGGCTCGCTTGTCGGTGTGGTAGTTCGCGTTGCCATGGAAGAACGTGCCGCACATCTCCAGCGAAATAGGGTGAGGCTCGCCCTCTATCAGGTCGCCAGCCGGGACGGCGAATCTCCTTGCGCCGCCCTTAGCCTTCGGGTCGCGCAGCGCGACCTTGCCGGAGGACTGGCTGAGAAGGTAGCTCTGGTGGTGGTGGCCGACAGCCATAGCTTCGCCCTCCGGCGACCACAGGGTCACCTCGGAGTTGACCAGAGTGCGATTCCGGTGGTCGTATATGTCAACTATCTTGGAACTTGCGGTGTATTCCTGTCCGGGGACTATCGGGGCGTTCAGTTCCCACTGCTGTCGCATCCACAGGTTGCCGAAGCTGTTCTTGAAGCCGCCTCCCGAAAAGCCACCGTCAACGGAGGTCACCGTCATCGAGGGTGCGACTCGCGTCTGGTAGGGCTTGCCGGAGTACCAGTCCGGGTCAATCTCAAGTCCCTCGAAATAGTCGTTCAGGAGGCCCTCGTCGGCCACAAACTCCCTGGAACCAAGGTCCTTGCCAATCTGTGCCTCTTCTGGATCGTTGGATATATTGGGCATGACTTACTCCTCTTCGGATCTCGCCTTTAGCTTACAAAATAACTCGTTCTTCCTGGAGCTCCGCTATGTCTTCCCAGTCGTAGCCGAGCATATCAATCAGTATTGATTCCGTATCCTCTCCGTGCGCGGGAGCCATCTTCCGGGTGGAGACCGGATTATCGGAGTAGGACACCGGGGTCTGTAGCCACTCGGTCTCGCCCAGCACGGGATGGTCGAAGTCTATCATGTAGTTGTTGCGCTTGACCTGTGGGTCGTCCCTGAGTTCGAGGGTGCGCTGAACCTTCTCGTAGATGAGATCGCCGGCGTCTGCCAGCCGAGTCTCCCATTCAGAGCGTGGGCGCGTCTTGAATACCTCGGCCATGCTCTCTATGACCAGATCGCGGTTCTCGTACCTCGCTTCAAGCGAGTTGAACCGCTCGTCCTCCATCCATTCGAGCTTGTCCATTGCGCGGCACATACCGGGCCAGTAGCGGTCGCCCTGGCTCATCGAGAAGGCTATCCACTCTCCGTCGGCGCACTCGTAGTAGTTCCAGAGAACGTTTCCGGCGCCTCGCCAGTCCTGCCTCTGGAATTCCTCGTCCTGGATGAGAGAAATGCCGTTCTGCATACCGCGAGTCCAGATCATGCTGCCCAGGTGAGATACGTCCACCCTCTGACCGTGACCAAATCGCTCACGCGCGACTATCGCGCCGAGGATGCCGTAGCTGAGCATTATTCCCGCAGCCTGGTCGGCTATACCGACCGCGTAGGGCGTGTTGTTTTCCGGACCGGACCACCACATAGCGCCTGAGCGCGCCTCGCCTGTCAGCGCGAACGCGGGCTTGGCGGAGTCGGGGCCTTCGGGCCCGTAGCCGGACGCCGAGCCGTAGATTATCTGCGGGTTGACCGCTTTCAGATCGTCGTAGCCGACTCCCAATCGTTCGGCGACGCCCTTACGGAAATTCTCGACGAACACGTCGGACTTCGCGGCCAGCTTGCGCATTATCTCGCGGCCCTTCGGATTCTTGAGATCGAGCGCGATGCCGTACTTGTTGCGGTTCATGCCTTCGAAGTAGGCGTTGACGCCCTCGGGCAGGTCGGACAACACTCCGCCGACCCTGCCGAACTGCCGCCCATGGTCGCCGTCCAGCGACTCCACCTTGATGACTTCCGCGCCCAGGTCGGCGAGCATCATCGTGGACACCGGGCCGAACTGCCACATCGTCCAGTCAATCACCCGGACGCCGGTCAGCGGGCCGGGTAGCGGCTGATGTCCATTGGCTCCGTTAGTGGTCATGGTCGGCCTCCTATTCGGGTTGTTCTGGTCATTCAAGTCTCGCGCTTGGGGTCAGATTGCTCCGACTCAAGTATCCCATACTATTGCTCTGATTGCCATTCTTGGGCTGTTAGTTTTCAATTGTCGGATGGTGGGTCGGGTCGGAAATTAAGCTGGGCATATACTCCCGTTTATATTGTCCAGGTGGGGTTCCAGGTGAGTTTCCAGGTGTACCAGGAGGTGGGTCACCTGGAATGTGACCTGGAGCCGCCTGTAGTTAGCTTTGGACCGAAAATCCTTCGGTCGGCGGAGTGGCCGATCATAATCTCCTGTTTATATAGCATTAGAACTGTCGTACGTATATTGTAACAGACAGAGGGATGGGTGGGTGTCTATGACTGTCCGAGCTATGGGGGAAGCCGGACGGAATTCAGCTTGTCAGGCTGACGATGTACTGGTTGAGGCTCACGCATTCGCGTTTTGCCTGAGCCGCGAGTCTGCGATGAAGCGGTTTCGGCTTACTCAACAGGAACTTCCCGCTGTGGTCGTCGGGATGTTCTGGCTCAGGGACTTCATAGCCGTCCTCGGTTTGGGTCTCGATCCAGAGACGCTCCGCGTCCTCGAGATTTTGTAGAGCTTCCTTCGGGTCATACCCGTCCGACATACACCCCGGGCAACTGGGGTATTTCCGCAAACCAGTATTCATCGCCGTCGTCAGACTGATGGGACAATCGAATGGGATATGACAGATTGAGGTAGTATTCCAAAAGAGGATTTTCTCGCGCCCTCCGAAGACGCCTATCCCGCGGCGGCATTCCGAGGCTCCGTTCTTAGATACAAACGTGATGGGTTATTTCCATTCATCTTTCATGCCGGAGAGGACAGTTTGGCTGTCGTGGTGGAAGTATCCCGGGGAGACGGAGAATCTGCCCCGGGATAGTATTTGTGTTGCCTAGTACTGTCTCGACTGGCGGGAGCGACCGCCCATGGCGGCATACGCCACTTCGGGGTCTATGACCACGTCCAGCAGCGCCGCCTTGCCGGAGCCGAAGGCGCGCTCTAGGGCGGGGCGGATCTGGGCGGGGTCGGTCACCCGCTCGCCGTAGCCGCCGAGTCCGTCCATTATCTTGGCGTAGTCGGTCTCCTGCGACAGGTACGTTCCGACGCCACTCATTCCGCGACGGACGACGCCCTGGGTCGTCTGGTTCCACGCGCCGTTGTTGCCCACGATGGAGACGATGGGCAGGTTGTGGCGGACGTAGCTCTCCACATCGAAGCCGGTCAGCCCGAAGCCGCCGTCGCCGTAGATGATGCAGACCTGCTTGTCGGGCCGCGCCAGTTGCGCAGCCGCAGCGAAGCCGGAGCCCGCGCCCAGGCATCCGAACTGTCCCGGGTCCAGCCAGTGCCCCGGCTCGTTGATGTTCAGCACTCGCGCGGCGAAGGTAACGATATCGCCGCCATCGCCGATTACGGTCGCGTCGTAGTCCAGGAAGTCGCGCACCTCGCGCACTAGCCGCATCGGGTGTATGGGCGTCTGGTCGCTGTTCAGCATCTCCTCGTCCGCCGCTTGGAGTGTCTTGTCCTCGGTCAACACCTCTTCCACCCAGCCCTTGCCGGGCGACCTGTAGCCCCTGTCCTTGAGTTCGTCCATTATCTGGCGAAGAACGGCCTTGGAGTTCCCGACGACTCCTACGTCAATGTCCCTGTTCTGTCCTATCTTGGAGCCGTCCATCATGATCTCGATCAGCTTGGGACTCTGCGGGAACATATAGTCCGAGCCGTAACCCAGCCTGAAGTCAATCGGCGTGCCGAGCAGGATGACGGTATCGGAGTGGACGAGCCCGTAGCGACGTCCGAGGCTGCCAAGATTTGGGTGGTCGGACGGGATCGAGCCGCGCCCCATTGCGTTCAGGAACACGGGCGAGTCTATCATCTCGACGAACTCGCGCAGTTCCTCCGCCGCGTCGTTCCACCAGACATCCGAGCCCGCCAGAATCATGGGCTTCTCGGTATTCATCAGGATGTCGCACACCTGGCTTATGTACTCAGGGTCGCCGTATGCCTTGGAGTCCGTCCGGTACGACTGCGGATAGTTGACGCTGTCCTCGTCCGTCTGTCCGTTCACCACGTCAATCGGGATTTCGAGGTACGCGGGGCCCGGCACGCCGGTCGTCGCGTGTCTGAACGCGATTGACACGTAGTCCGGTATTCGCTCGACCCGCTTGACCTGCTCCGAGAACTTGGTGACCGGCTTGAGGAAAGTTGCCGAGTCGAAGTCCTGCAATCCGCCGCGCAGGTGGTCGGTGATGCCCGCGTTGCCGCCGATGAGTATCATCGGGCTGGGGGCCTGGAACGCGTTCGCTATGCCGGTAACGGCGTCTGTGACGCCCGGGCCGGCGGTCACGATGGCGACGCCAGGCTTGCCTGTGACCTTCGCCCAACCTTCGGCGGCATGAGCGGCAACCTGCTCATGCCTGAAGTCTATTATCTTGATTCCCTCGGCCACACAACCCTCATAGAGGTTGTATATATGGCCGCCGTTAAGAGTGAAGATGTAGTCCACGCCTTCTCTCTTTAATGCCTTGGCGAACAGTCGCCCGCCATCAATCTCTGCCATTTCTTCTCCTATGGATTTGCACTTCTATTGCCGTTGATCGCTTGCGTTTTCACAGTATAACACCCTTGTCCTGCAGAGACGTTATGTCCTCCCAGGTGTAGCCCAGTTCGTCTATGAGTATCGCCTCGGTGTGCTGACCGAGTTCGGGCGCCTCCCTGTATATGCCGGCTGGCGTCTCGCTGTATATGTTCGGGTGGTTGCACATCTTGACGGGGCCGATGACCGGGTGGTCGAACGTGGTGATGTATTCGTTGGCAATCACCTGTGGGTCATCTACCAGTTCGTCCGTGGACTGCACCCTCGCGTAGATGAAGTCCCCCGTCGCGCGGAAGTGCGCGTCCCACTCCGAGGATGTCCTGGTCATGAACTGCTTGTCCATAATCCTGACCAGTTCCTCGCGGTTCTCGGACCTTGCCTGCATCGTTGCGTACTTCGGATGCTCCACAATCTCCGGCAGGCCCAGCGCGGTCATGAACGACTCCCAGTAGCGGTCCGGCTGCAGGTGCATGAGCTGGATCCAACGTTCATCCTTGCACTTGTACAGATTGGCGAGCACGTTCCAGGCCGACTTGCGGTCGTACGCCCCGAACCGGTCGCCGCCCATTATCAGGCTCATCGTCATGCCCATGCCTTGGAGCCACATATTCGCGCTCAGGTGAGAGGAGTCCACCTTCTGGCCGACTCCCTGCAAGTGTCTTGCCACCAGCGCCGCCAGGACGCCCTGGCACAACATGATCGCGCCCATCTGGTCGGACACGCCCTGCGACACACGCACAGGCTCATCGGCTCCGGCGGGCGTTGCAGAGATCATCAGGCCGCCGCGCGCCTGCCCGCAGCCGTCGAACGACGGCAGAGCCGAGTCCGGTCCGTTCGGGCCGTATCCTGTCGCCGAGCCGTATATGATCATCGGATTGATCTCTTTCAGCGTCTCATAGCCCACGTCCAGCCGCTCCGCGACGCCCTGCCGGTAATTCTCTACGAACACGTCCGCCGTCTCGACCAGTTTGTGGACGATCTTGCGGCCCTCGGGCGTCTTGAGATTGATAGCGATGCCGCGCTTGTTGCGGTTGTTCGCCTCGAAGTAGGCGTTGCGGCCTCCGGGCAGGGTAGGGGCGAGAGTCGAAGCCCTGGCCACCGCGCGGCCCGCGTCTCCGTCCAGCGCCTCTATCTTGATTACGTCCGCACCCATGTCGCCCATCATAGCCGCGGACATCGGGCCGAACTGCCACATAGTCCAGTCCAGTACCCTTATGCCCTTCAGTGGTCCGGTAACTCCGCTTGCGCCATTCTCGTACACTTGCCACCTCCCCTTGCGGGCTGCATTGTCTGCGGAAGATTCTGGCGATTCTAACACACGGCTCGGAAGAGGGCAGGGGTTTCGCCGGACTCGGGTTCTGCGCAACTCCGATGCGGAGAAATCCGGCGACCGCTTCCCCAATTGCGTCTCCGACGACCGCCGGCTACACTGTGATATACATAAACTGTGAGGATGGCAGCATGAGGAACATCACCGTATCCGTTGACGAAGAGACGCATCGCATCGCCCGTATCCGCGCGGCGGAACTGGACACCTCGGTCTCCGCGCTGGTGCGAGAGTATCTGAGGAGCCTTGCGAGCGAACGCACCGCTGGTACAGTGGTTGCGGAGACGGAGCGCGAACGCCGAAGCCGGCTGCTGAACGAAGTGATAGACAAAATTAGGTCGAACGGCGGCGGACTGCGTATGGAGGATAATTTGACCCGAGAAGAGTTGTATGACCGCGCCGCCGCCCGCGCTGAGGATGAAGAAGCCAAACGCAAACACCGCCGAGATGCCTGAAGTAGGTGGTAGAGGGCTCACGTTCGATGGAGGAGAATAGTGTATGGTTAACGACCTGACCTCAGAAGAGTTGCACGACCTCAATGCGTTTTGTTGATACCAATGTGCTGATATACGCGGTAAGCTCTCTCAACCAGGATGCGACCAAGCATCGGCGTGCGCTCGACTTGCTGAGGGAGGAAGACTATTCCATATCCGTTCAGGTGCTTCAGGAATTTTACTATCAGGCAACGCGCCCAAGCCGTCCCGGCGCCATCTCTCATAGTGAAGCCCTTCAGTTTATAGAATCCATGGGAGATATTCCGGTTCAGCCCGTGACATTCGAACTTTTCACCCAAGCAGTTGAAATCAGCCAACGTTTCCAACTGTCATACTGGGACGGCGCCATTCTCGCCGCCGCTCGCGCCATGGGATGTGACGCTGTGTATTCGGAAGACATGAGCGACCAGCAAAATTACGACGGTCTGCTGATCATAAACCCGTTCACCTGACCCCTGACATCCCGCCCAAGTGCCAACTCAAAAGACAATCACGCCCATGAAAGCAATCAAGACCCGCAATCCGGAGGTTTCGCCACATGGTGACCACAGCCCGGCCTATGACGGCCTAAGAACTGCTGGACCTGCCCTATGACGGCTTCCGCTACGAACTCATCAGAGGGGAGTTGAGGAAGAGATTGCCCGCTGAACAGACCCACGGGGAATATGCCTCGAATATAAATATCTCTCTCGGAGGATACGTAAAGGCGAACCATCTGGGCAAAACCTACATCGCTGATACTGGCTATATACTGGCAACAGATCCCGATCATGTTCTTGCCCCTGACCTCGCTTTCATATCCAACGACATACTCAGCGAGATTGGAGAGTCCGATGGCTTTGCTCAGGGTGCGCCCGATGTCGCGGTGGAAATCATTTCGCCAAATGACCGTTACACTGAGGTGGAAGAGAAAGTGGAGGACTGGCTGAACGCCGGCTGCCGCGCCGTCATAGTCGTCAACCCTTGCAGGCGGACCGCGAACCTCCATCGCTCGCCCACGGACATGACCACCCTCACCGAATCCGAAACGTCGAACTCGACGACATCGTTCCCGGCTGGCGGATGCCCGTCCAGGACATATTCGAGTAACCACCGAGGCGATTGCAAGAGTCCCTTCCCCCTTCGATGGGCTCACAAGGGTAGGCAAAAGTATAATCAGCTACGAATTCCAGGCGACAGACCCCCTCTCCCTCAGGGAGAGGGCTGGGGTGAGGGTGAATGCCTACGCCTCTCAGCCTTTGATGGGGGAAGGCTAGGATGGAGGTGATCAGCCTCGATACCCTCATTGCCAATCATTAGACGAGCAAGTAACGACGCTTATGCAATTTTCTCAATGGCCGGATTCGCTATACAACCACGCCCACGATGCGCTACAATATACCTATGAAGAACACAATTTCTAATGATGCTGATATAAACAGGAGATTATGCAAACGAAAAAACCGAAGACCCGAAAAAATTTCCTGTAGCTAAACTCAGGCGATCTCAGGTCAAACTCAGGTGACTTTTTCACCAGTTGCCCATCAGTTGTCCCACCAGTTGCCACCTGTGGCTTTATAAATAGATATATATGACCCGCCAAAACCGACCGACCATCACCAACAACTAGGGACTAAAAACTAAAGACCCAAATGTCAACCAAAATAGCCATAATATCCGACACCCATTTCAGCCGATGGGATGAAGTGCATCCCAGAATAAAGCAGGCCGTGCGCGAGGCGGACATCGCCGTCCACTGCGGCGACATCGTTCGCCAGGATGTCGTTGACGGGATGAGGCGCGAGGCCAAACGCGCCGTCATAGTCCATGGCAACTCCGACCCGCCCGACCTGCGACAGTCGCTGCCATACACCGAGGTTATCGAGGTCGAGGGAGTCAGGCTCGGAGTCACGCACCCCGCATGGGGCGGCCCGGAATTCCCACTGGAAGAGCTCCTGCCAGACTTCCCGGAACCCGTGGACGCGATTCTCTTCGGACACCTCCACGAGACCATCAACGAGACGCGGGACGGAGTGCTGTTCCTCAATCCTGGCCAGGCGTACAAGTCATTTATGGTGCCGTCCACGATGGCTATGTTGACCGTGTCCGAAGGAAGTATGACCGCCGAGATAGTAACAGTTGAGAAATGAATCCCGGCTCAAAGTCCCTTCCCCCTTGATGGACTCAGAGGGGTAGGCAAAAGTCCTTTCGCACGTCAAGAGGGAAGGTTAGGATGGGGGTGATTAGCTTCCACACCCTCCATCGCCACGAAACGAACAAGCAAGCATCGAGGACCGACGACAATGAACAAGGGACCCAGATCTGCCAGAAACGACAGGAAAAAAGGCGTGGGACGCAACTACTGGATGTTTGTCGAATCGCCTGAGAACTACGAGATTATCAAAGAGATGGGGTTGACCGTCTTCGGTATGGGACCCAAGTACCGCCGTAGGGTCGAGCGCATGTCGCCAAATGACAGGGTCCTGTTCTACGTGAAGGGCATACGAAAGTGGCCCGCCACCGCCACAATCGCGTCGCATGGATTCGAGGATGATTCACCCGTATTCAAGCCGATGACGCGCGGAGAAAAGTTCAATCACAGAGTGAAGCTCGCGCCTGACATAGTCCTAGACGAACCGGACTACATAGACGCGATGCTGATTGCTCCCAGGCTCGAATACCTGAAGCGCTGGGCCCCCGAGGACTGGCCGCTGGCGTTCTTCGACCGGCTGCATCTCCTGCCCCAGAAGGACTTCAGGCTGATCGAAGCGGAGATGGAGCGCATTACCAAGAAGTCCCAAAACTGACAAGGGTATGCGAAAGTCCCTTCCCCCTTGATTGGCTCACAAGGGTAGGCAAATATGCGATCAGCTATGAACCCCAATCAACAAACCCCCTCTCCCTCAGGGAGAGGGCTGGGGTGAGGGTGAAATGCCTACCCCTCTCAGCCCTTGATTGGGGAAGGCCGGGATGGGAGTGAAATCTATTCAGGCCGCGTCAACGCCACACCTGGCGGTTGGCGAGTTCTTCATCATAGACGCTGAAGGCCGCTTCCACGAACTCCCTCGGAACGTCGGATGAGTCCGAGATTTCCGCGAGCTCCAACAGCCGCGAGTACGACGTAATCACCGGAAGCGCCGCCGCCACGACGGGCGACGCCAGCGCGAACTTGATCGCCCAGGCGCTCACGTCTCCTCCGAACTCGCGCAGGGCATTCACAAGGGTGATCCTGCCGTGCTCCCTCTGTTCGTAAACCGACTTCCTGAAATTCTGGGAGAGGTCGGCTGACTGCTCGTCGGGGGGTCTTTCGAGCGCCCCCGAAGCGGAAGGATCATACGCCAGAAAGGCGCAACTCGTCCCCTGCGCTCGCGCGATGAGATTCCGGCTCGGCTGCTGCTTCAGCAAGCCGAACTCCGCCTGAACAGACGATACCGAGCGCACGTCAATAGCGCCCTCGCCCGCTTCCTCCGACTCAGGTTTTTCGTCGAGAGCGACGCCGTAGTAACGTATCTTCCCCTCGACGACCAGATCGTCGAGGAGCCCAAATAGCTCGTCATCCTCGATCTGGTCAGGGCCGGGGTGATGAAGCTGGAACAGGTCTATGTAGTCCGTGTCCAGCCGTCGAAGGCTCTGCTCGCAGGCGTACTGGATGAATCGGGGCGTCCATCGCTGCGACTGGCCTCGTTCCTCGGGATCTATGACTGGCTGGTAGAAGTCATACCCCGCCTTGGTCGCTATGACTATTTCATGCCTGTTCCGTCCCAACGCTTTGGCGAGGATCTGTTCGCCGTAGCCTTCCGTGTATGAGTCGGCCGTATCGAAGAACGTGAAACCCATGTCGAAGGCACGGCTGAGGACGTTGATGGTGTCCTGCTCGGTTACGTGGCCGTAGTCGTTGGTTGCCAGCGGTCGCAGCGGCACGCCTATCTCGGAGACCGTCAGTTCAGTATCGGCGAGTTGACGATAGTTCATGCTAAGTAGAAGGCTGCATCGCTGGAGTCCGTGACAAGGCCGTTTTCGGTCGCCTAGGCGACCGCGATAGCCTGGTGCAGCGCCTGTTTGATCACCCCTGACTGGCGCTCGTATTCAGTATCGTCCAGGACCGGTGTCATGCCGCCGAGTGAGACATCGCTACCTATTTCTACCCAGGATTTGCAACCGGAGTATTCGGCAAGTACGGGCCGCGACTGAGTCTGTTGCAGTTCATACACCCTGAGCAGGGCAACCGTGAGGGGCTGCTTCGGACGCCAGTGCAGACGCTTGTGTGCGTAGTCGTCGGTCCAGATATGGAAGTCCGAAATCCTGTCCAGGTCAGACTCGTCTCTCAGCTCGAACTTATCCGTAACCTGGCAGAAGTAGGTAAAGTCAACCGATTCGCCGGAACCGCTGTCGTTGTAGGTATCGCCAAGTGTGTCGTGGAACTCGGTTTTGATCAACTCCGCCTTCTGATGCTCGTAGGTCGGAAACAGGAGAAATTCCGGGTGAACGAAGCGAAAGTCCCTGTCCGCCCGATGTATCCCGCCCTTCCTTAGCACGATAATCTGCTCTCCTCGTCCAAGAGTCTTTACCGCCGCGGCCCATTCTTTGAGAGCTGTATCTGAAACGGAAGGCAGAGGCATTGTCTCGCTCCTTGCATCGTCAGGAATTCGGCTGGTTCTATTCGGGATTGAAGTGCAGAGGCAATTATAACATAGCCCCTGCACCCTATATTCGTCACTGCATACGGCTTGCCATGTCCAGACACGATGCTACAATCACCACATCTGACACTGAGAACTGATTTGGGAGGCACTGTATGAGACTCGAAGGTAAAGTTGCGCTGATTTCGGGCGGATCACGTGGGCAGGGGGCGACCGAGGCGGAACTCTTCGTCAAAGAGGGGGCAAAGGTGGTAATTGCCGACATACTTGAGCCTGAGGGAAACGCGGTGGCCGCGCAAATACGCGAGGGCGGCGGCGATGCCTCCTTTATCAGGCTGGATGTTACCAGCGAAGACGATTGGCGCGACGCGGTCGAGTTCACCCTGAACACCTACGGAAGACTCGATATACTGATAAACAACGCCGCTATCTACAAGCGCACTCCTATCGTTCAGACCGAACTGGACGAATGGAACCAGATCATGGATATCAACAGCACCGGCGTGTTCCTTGGAACCAAGCACTCAGTCCCGGCGATGCAGAAGTCGGGTGGAGGCTCGATAATCAATATATCGTCAACCGCCGGGCTGGTAGGTAGTGAAAGAGGCAGCGCCTACGGAGCTTCCAAGGGCAGCGTTCGACTCTTTACCAAGTACACCGCCATACAACACGCGGGCGACGGCATACGCTCGAACTCAATTCATCCCGGTCCGATTGATACCGAGATGATAAAGGAGAACATCTCTACGCCGGAAGACAGGGCAGAGTCAGAGGCGCGTGTCCCTCTCGGGCGAATCGGCACGGTGATGGACGTGGCTTACGGCGCGCTGTTTCTGGCATCGGACGAGTCTTCCTTCATGACCGGCGCTGAGCTCGTCATTGATGGCGGCGTTACCGCGAGGTAGTTGTTTGACTCCCGACCAGATAGACGGGCACCAGGGCCGGGGCAGAGTTGAGCAACTCCTACCGAGCGAGCGTACTGACGAGGCTCTTGCCGAACGGTTCAGGGTGTTCGCGCGGGAAGAGTGTTCCGGAAAGTCGGGCTTGAATGTCATGTCGCCGACGTATGAGACTCTCTCCCTTTCAATTGCAGAAAACCCCGGCCTGCTTGCGCTTGCCCGTGAATGTATGGTTGGGCAGCCGATTCCAAACCTGTTCTTCGCCGCTGTGAAGCGCATATCAGACGACTGCCACTGCGAAGAACTAGCGGGGCACTATACCCGCATAGGAGAGGGCGGCGTTCCCGGATGCGGATTGTCGGGATCCTTTGCTCAATTCTGTGACAGGTACGACTCTGAAATTGTGGATCTCGTCAGGACGCGCAGGGTACAGACCAACGAGATAAGGAGATGTTCGTACCTTATGCCGGCTTTCGGGTCTGCCTTCGTTGACGGTGGGAGAAAGCCGCTAGCTTTGATTGACGTAGGCGCGAGCGCAGGACTGAATCTTCTTTGGGACAGCTATCAGTACCGATATTCGGACGGCTCGACGTTTGGGCCCTCAGACGCTGAGGTCGTGATCGAGTGCGAACTGAGGAACGAAATGCCGGATATTCCCGGAGAGATGCCGGATGTCGCTTTCAGGAGGGGAGTTGACCTGAACCCCGTTGACCTCGGTGATGAAGAGCAATTCCTGTGGATGATGGCGCTGGTGTGGCCCGACCACCCGGACAGAGCCGCATTGCTGCGAGCGGCGCGGCGAATCTGGCTGAACGACCCGCCGCGTGTCGAACGCGGTGACGCGTTGGAGGTTCTTCCACGAGTTCTAGCCGAGGTCCCGCGCGACACTGCGCTCTGCGTATTTCACTGCCACACGCTGAACCAGTTTCCTGCCGAATCCCGGAACGTGTTTTATGAGATACTAGACGGGGAGTCATTGGACAGGCCCATCTATCATGTATCCTCCGAGGGTGAGCATATGCGAGTGAATAGGATTGTGAATGGAGTTGCTGATACTATCCTTTCGGCGAGAAGAAACGCGCATGGCCGCTGGATCGAGTGGCTGAACATTGAGAGTCAAGAGACCAAATGATGAACACTTATCGTTTCAACGTGGATTTAGAGGTAAATGGGGAGCCCCATGCCCTCGAGATTGATGCCAGATGGACGCTTCTTCGCGTTCTGCGCGAAGTTCTGGGGCTGACCGGCACAAAGCGCGGGTGCGACCTGGGAGAATGTGGCGCGTGTACCGTGCTTCTGGATGGGGAACCGGTCAACTCGTGCATGACGCTGGCCGCTATGTGCGACGGCGCCAGTGTTTCTACTGTTGAGTCCCTTGGGTCGTCGGAGGAGCTGAACTCGCTTCAGCAGTCGTTCCTCGAGAACGACGGCGGACAGTGCGGCTTCTGTACACCTGGCTTCGTGATGAGCGCCACCGCGCTTCTGAAAGTCAATCCCAATCCCTCAGACGACGAGATTCGTCATGCGCTGGCTGGGAATATATGCCGCTGCAACGCTTATGGCCGGATATTGGAATCGGTGCGCTGTGCGGCGAGGGAACAATGACTGTCAACATCGGAAAATCTGTGCCGCGAAGAGACCTGCCCGACAAGTTGACGGGTGAGGCGAAGTACGCTGCAGACATTCAATTGCGGGGAATGTTGGTAGGGAAGATTCTTCGCAGTCCGCATCCGCACGCGAAGATACTTTCGATAGATGCGTCCGGCGCCGAGGCTATGGGTGGCGTACACGCGGTTGTTACTCCGTTCGACGTTCCCGGGGGCAACATCGCCCCGGACCTTCCTATTCTGGACACCGAGGTACGATTCGTCGGTGACGAAGTGGCCGCTGTCGCCGCGGAAGATGAGGATGTGGCGCGGGAAGCTATCGCCCAAATCGCTGTGGACTACGAAGTCCTGCCGTTCGTGACCGACATGCGGGAGGCGCTGAATTCAGACTCGACTCCGGTTCACCGGGGTGGAAATCTTGTGGGTGGCGAGCCAATCACTCTGGGTCGGGGAAACGTAGAAGAGGGGTTCGCCGAGGCGGATGTGATTGTGGAAGATACCTTCACTACGCCCGCCCACTCCGGCGCCGCGCTGGAACCGCGCGCCGCGGTCGCTTCATGGGAGGGCGACAAGTTGACGGTATGGAAGTCCACGCGCGGCGCGCACGCGGACCGGCTGATGTTGTCCATCGCGCTGGGTGTGAGCCTTGACGATGTCAGAGTAATCGGCGTGAACATGGGTGCGGGGTACGGCAACAAAGATGAGACTCGCCTATCCGTACTGGCGGCGGTTTTGGCGCATCGGGCGGGTCGTCCCGTGAAGATAGAAGCGACACGCGAGGAAGAGTTCGTGGCAGGCCGCCACCGTCACGGGACTATCACGACGGTGAAGATGGGCGTGAAGAACGATGGGACAGTGACCGCAGTCCACGCCACGACGATCATGGACACCGGAGCGTACTTGTCGTCAGGTCCCGGCGTGGTTCGGCGGGCGGGCCAAGGAGCTGTGTACTTGTACAGATGCCCGAATGTTCGTTACGACGGGTATCTGACCTACACCAACACGCCGTCGGGCGGATCCTACCGCGCTCTGGGCGCTCCGCAGGGACACTTCGCTCTCGAAGTGATAGCAGACCTTGCGGCGGAGGCTGTCGGCATGGACCCAGTCGAATTCAGGCTGAAGAACCATGTAGGACCTGAAGGACAGCCGGGTGAGCGGGTCACTCCTGTCAACGACATCATGGATACTCAGCCGGTAGAAGGGGGAGTGCCCTTCTCCAGTAACGGGATCAGGGAGTGCATCGAAAAGGGAGCGGACGCCTTTGGCTGGAGTGAAGAACTGCCTCAGACGGACGACCCGCTGCGACGTGGTAAGGGAATGGCCATCTTCATATACAGAGGAGGCGCCGGGGGACGGTCAGTCGCGCGGATGCGGCTGGAGCAAGACGGTGTCCTGCGGCTTGAGTCCGGCGTCATGGATGTTGGCGAGGGCAGTTACACTGTGCTGACACAAGTGGCCGCGGAGTCGTTGGGGATTGACTATGGAGTCTTGGAAACGACGTTTGGAGACTCTGCAACCACGCCCGATTCTCCGATTACCGCGGGGTCGACGGTTACATTCTCAGCCGGACTCGCTGTAAAGGAGGCGGCATCAGGTATGCGCGAAAGGCTTCTCGAGGCCGGTTCGAATGCGCTCGGACTTCCCGTATCAGAGCTTGACCTGAGCGATGCGGGAGTAGTTCATTCAAGTGGAACAGCGGTGACGTTCGGGGAACTGGCGTTACGTACCGGAGGCATAGAACATGAGGCGGCAGTTTCGCCCGGCAGCACGGACTATATCGTCAATTCGTTCGGGGCGCACTTCGCCGAGGTTGAGGTGAATACCGATACGGGGCAGGTCAGGGTGATTCGCTACGTTGCCACGCACGATTCGGGTCGAATCCTGAATCCTATGCTTGCGGTGAACCAGGTCGAGGGCGGAGTGTCGCAGATGCTGGGATTCGCCCTCAGCGAGCAGATGATCACCGACCACAACAGTGGAGCGACATTGAACGCCAGTTTTCTGGAGCACAAGAGTCCCACGATACTGGAGTATCCTGACATCCAGGTTATTTTCGCGGACGTGGTTGACCCTGTTGGGCCCTACGGTGCCAAGGCGCTTGGTGAGCCGCCTAGCATTGGGGTGGCGCCGGCTGTGGCGAACGCTATCCGAGACGCCGTGGGTATAGAGGTGCGAGAACTTCCGGCTACGCCTGACCGCATCCTGGATCTTCTGGCTGAGAAGGAAGAGGGCAGCATCCGATGAAACCGTTCGAGATACTCACGCCCTCGACTCTCGAAGAGGCCCGCTCAGTGCTTGTGGAACGGGGTGGAGAGGCATCCATTTTCGCGGGTGGCACGGATATCCTCGGTGAAATGAAGCACGGAACATGGGAGCCCGCCTGCCTTGTGGACATATCTCGCATCGAAGGGATGCGGGAAATAGAGTCAGTATCTGGTGAAACAGCGTACGGCAGCCTAGTCACTCTGGGAGAGATTGCGCGCCATTCGGATGCGGCTGTTCGGCACCCTGCGTTTGTTCAGGCTGTCGAATCGGTCGCCACGCCGCAGATAAGGAATGCGGGCACCCTGGGCGGCAACCTATGTCAGAGGCCCAGATGCTGGTATTACCGGAGCCCGGCTTTTAACTGCCTGAAGAAGGGCGGGGACTACTGTTTTGCGGTAGAGGGCGGTAATAAATACCACGCGATTCTTGGGGCGGATCGCTGTCACATCGTTCACCCGTCGGACATGGCTGTTGCGCTTACCGCGCTCGGGGCAGAGGTGGAAATTTTCGGGGAAGGGGGGCTGCGTCGTCTGCCTGTTTCCAAGCTGTTCGTGGGGCCACAGGACGATGTCTTGTCGGAGACCTCGCTGGAGATGGGGGACATTGTGACGCGCATCTTCATTCCGCATCGGGGCCAGGGCCCCCGGAGCATCTATTTGAAAGCCAAAGAGCGGCAGGCCTATGACTTCGCGCTCGTGTCTGTGGGAGCATACATGGAGATAGTGGATGGGATCGTCAGAGAGGCGCGAACAGCGCTGGGTGGTGTCGCACCGGTGCCGTATTTCGCGCAGACGGCCTCGGATGCCCTTCAAGGCTCCAACGTGGAGGATGTTGACGCCTCGGCTATTGGGAGGCTTGCGGTCGAGGGTGCTGAGCCGATGTCCGACAACGGGTACAAGGTCAGGCTTGCTTCCAATTTGGTGGCGCGGGCAGTGAGAACTCTTTTGGATATATGCCGGACTGAGGGTGGATAGGACAGCGTAAGCATATGAGGGCGACCACAAGGGTTCGCCCCTACGTATTGTGAACAAGCAATTCAGGTCAGCCGGTCAGTCGCGGGCGGTCTCGACTCCGGTCATTGTGCTTATGGATGCGATGAAACTTCCCGCCCCGTAGTGTATGACCTGCCACCTGTACAGGTCTTCGCCCTCCATACCGCGTCCCTTCAACTGGTAGTAGGCCGGCTTTTCTGTCGCTCCCTGGAGAATAATGAATACGCCGGCCACTACCGACACTATTGGCAATATGAGGTACCATGCGAATATCGTCGCCAGTCCCAAGGCTGACAGGCACGCACCCAGCAGCATCTTCTTCCGGTCCGTCGTTCTGACCTCCGTGATGCTTTCCAGGGTGATGTAGGGCAGTTCGTGGACGCGGGTTTCCTTGCGCCGCCGGATCAGTAATATGACGCGGCGCGAGGTGGCATGGTATGGGCCGAAGCTCGATACCACACGCTCCCCCTCGGCGAGGTAGTGCTTTACCTCGTCGGCGGGGAGAGAATGTGGTATCAGCATGGCCATCAGAATATCGCAATCGGGTTGACGGGCGATCCGGTCGTGTTGTGCAGGCGGAGCGGCCCAATGGAGAGCATGAACTCCCAGCGGTTGCGCTCCCGGCAAGCCTGAGCCAACTCTTCGAGGTTAGCATTGTCGAGAATCCACAGGCCCATGCCGACGATGCCGACCTGGTGGATGGGGTTGGTCAGGTTCGGGTAGCCGGTGGGCATGACGTCGTTGCCGGTGTCGCTGCCGATCATGGCGATGCTCCGTTCGTGGAAGAGGGGCAGGCAGGCGGCCTGGCAGGCGGTGGAGCCCTCCTCGCGGGGATTCCAGGGGCCCTCGACGTTTCTGCGGTGCAGGTTTCCGGTGCGGACGAGGAGCACGTCGCCTTCCTCGATCTTGAAGCCGCACTGCTCCTCGGCGGCGAGTATGTCTTCGGGCATGACTCCTTCGCCCCTTTCGAGCCAGTCCACGCCGCGCACCATTGGCGCGTCAACCAAGACGCCACGTGTAACAATGCCGTCCTTGGTTAGCTCGATTGACTCGGCGGTCGCACCTAGATTGGTAGCGACGAGATGAGCGGGCTGGTTGTTGTACATCTTGCCGTCCCAGAAGAAGTGGGCGAGGCTGTCAACGTGTGTAATCGAGTAGCCGTGGAAGATCATGCCAAAGAAGTCGGTCGCTCCCTGGGCGGTTCGGGCGGTTACCTTGTCGCCGGTCGCCCAGCCCTCACCGCTCTCCACCATGAAGTGGACGGGCGGTACGGGCACGTCGGGAGACGCCTCGAACATCACGGTCCGGGCGCAGGATACGGTCGTTCCTTCTTCGACGAGAGAAATAGCGCGCTTGACCTTTTCGGGACCTAGGAAATTGAGCGTGCCCATCTGGTCGTCGCCCCCCCATCTGCCCCAGTTGGACAGCGAGTCCAAATATCCGATTACTTCCTCTTCAGTCGGGATTCTACCTGCCATAGTTATCGAAACCTCCCTTGATATCCTGACGGCGTGCGGGCCACGAGTTCTATCTGACCACGCTGCGGCCAGTATATATTCTGGCTTCTCCGATGTGAACTGCGGCTAGTACCACTTCTCCTTGTCCACTACGTTGTTGAGAGGCTCGTCGTTCAGGAAGCGGCGGGCATTGTCCAGGATTATCTGGAAGCGGCGTTCGGGGATGTTCTCTGCGTCGCGGACGGCGACGTGAGGGGTCATCAGGACGTTGGGAAGTCCCCAGAGCTTGTGGTCGGAGGGTAGCGGCTCCTCCTCGAACACGTCGAGGCCCGCGCCCGCTATCTCGCCCGACTCAATAGCATTGGCGAGGTCGTCTATCCTGCACACTTTGCCGCGTCCGATGTTGATGAAGTAGGCGGTCTCTTTCATGAGCCTAAAGCTGTCGGCGTCGAACATGCCCTCTGTCTCAGGCGTGTGTGGGACCGTCGTTATGACGAAATCGGCGCGGGGGAGAACGTCGTCCAGTTCGTCGGGCGTGTGGAACTCGACATAGGGAAGATCGTACTCCGGGCGCGGCTCTATGCCGATGACCTCCATGCCGAGTTGGGCGCAGATGCGGGCGGTCTCGTGTCCGATGCCGCCTACGCCGTTTATCAGTGCGGTCGCCTCACCGAGAAATATGTACGGAGTTTTGCGGGCGTCTTTGTCCCAGACACGCTCGCGCTGGGCGTCCATGTACCAGGGGAGGCCGCGTGAGAGGGCGAACACGAACATCATTATATGATGCGAGATGTGGTCGTAGTAGATGCCGCGAGGGTTGGTCATGGTGAGCGGGTGCCGGACCAGTTCGTCATAGTAGTAGCCGAAGAATGGGCCGGCGTCGGGGTTATGCAGCCACTTGATCTTCTCTGCGACCGCGAGCGCGGCGGGCGGAATCCAGCCACAGGCGGCGTCGGCGTCGCGTATGGCCTCGAGGGCCTCCTCGTCGGTCTCGGGCGTGGCGACCTCGTAGTCGGGAACGGTGTCGGCGAGGCGGGCGGCGAACATGGCCTTGAGGTCGTCCTGGGGCGGCATGAACACGAATTTTGGCATTGTGGTCTCCTGGTGAATTCGGTAGTGTTACATATATTGTGATTTATGTTGCTCTGGGCGAGTCACAGGGGTGAACAGGGGGCGATTCAGGGAGATTTTCTCCCTGCGTTGCCCTGCGTTTTCCCAGCGTTAGCTTTGGAGGAAAGTTCTCCTAGCCTGTTTTTTCGATTTCGATAAGTCTGTATTTATGTTAGAGATCCTTGGTTGGGGGGTGTTTGGATGGGGGTATTGTAGCACATGTGAGCGTGGGTGTGTCACGAATCCGGCTCAAACACCAACTCGGGTATCACCACCTCCCATGCGTCGCATCGCAGGCTGTTCCGGTACTCTGATTCCGAACTCTCACGGTCCCATTTAATGATGGACAGGACTGTGGCGGAGGCGCAACGCATACCGGATGGGGCCTTAAAATTTCCCGCAAGTCTCCCGACCACGGAACCGTTTGGACCCAGAAGGTCCCAGCGGTCCGGCTTGACGCTCACGCCCAGTCTGTCGCCGGGCGAAAGCGCGGCAATTGCCTGATGAACCGGATGGTTTGGTTTATGATAGCCCGCGAAGCTTAAGAATACGTCGCGCAGGTCGAGACGCCTGTATCTGAGCGAGAGTTCAGGGGCGGGGGCGGGGAGTTCAATGGGCCTACGGGACAGCAGCGATGGTGATTCCGGCAATGGATCATTGAATAGATGTGGCCCGGGCAGGCGCGCGAGCGTGAGGGTTTGCCTGGCACGGGTCATAGCGACATAGTAGAGGCGACGTGGAGCGTCAGCGTCCTCGCCTCGGCCAACTCTGTCCCAGCCTCCATCCAGCACAATCATATGATCGTATTCCAGGCCCTTGGCACGATGGGCAGTCGTCAGAAGCAGACCGCTCTGCCTGCGACGCGCTTCACGACTCCATTCGGCCAGCCATTCGATGAAATGGTCAACGGGCGTTTCTGCGCCATCCGTGTCCAGCACATATGCGTCTATGGCTTCCCTGAGCAGTTCAATCCAGGGGCCTTGCGGTTGACGGGATGCCCAGCCTCTCAGGTCGGTGCTCGTCACCAATTGGGAGTTCTCTTCTCGCAGACAGTCTATGAGGGCCTGAGTCTCGCGCAGACGCCAGACGCCGGAGAACTCCTCGTTTGCCATCTGAACCGGGATTCCTTCCAGTTCGCACAGGCTTCGCACTGGGTCCAAGTAACTCCATCGTCGTGCTACGATGGCGCAGGACGACCAATTCCAGTCATGGGAGAGACTGGACAGCCGTTTCAGCTCGGCGACGACCGCCTGAGCCTGGGATATCGGGGTTATTCCGACGGGCAGTATCTGGACCCGTCCGCGTGAAACGGGGTCGAGTTGGGACCAAACTCCGCCGGGCTGCTGCTTCGCGCGCATTCGATCAATCCGTATTGGGTGTCCTGCCTTCATTCGATTGGGAGAGGGCTCTATCAGCGCGTTGGCCGCCGCGATTATGTTGGACGTGGAGCGATAGTTGTCCGTGAGGTATGAGGGCTTCGCTCCGTAGTCTTCTTCGAATCGTCGGATAAACTCCACTGAGGAGCCGTTGAAAGTGTAGATGTTCTGATCGTCGTCGCCGACGGCAAAGAGGCTGAGTCTGTTGTCCTCCTCAGCGATGGTTCTGCCTGACAGCGCGCTTATCAGAGCGTATTGGTCGGGGCCGATGTCCTGGTACTCGTCCACCAGTATCCAGCGGAAGCCGCCCAGCAGTCTCATCCTGAACTGATCGGCCTCGTCAGGGGGCAGTCCCTCCCCTCGCAGTAGATCCGACGCTTGCCGCATTACTTCGGTGAAATCTGAGTCATCGAGGCGGTTGGCGCGTCCTGAAAAGCTGGCTCCCACCAGTCTCATCGCGAGCGCATGACAGGTGAGGACGATCACTCCACGCGCATCATCGCCTATTAGTTCGGCGAGACGGCGGCGTATCTCTACCGCAGCGTGGCGGTTGTAGGCGAGGGCCAGAATGGATCGGGGGTTTTCGCGCCTTACTCTTATCAGGTAAGCAATGCGATGGACGAGCACGCGCGTCTTACCGGAGCCGGGACCCGCAAGAACCAGTACATTGGTCCTCTCCCTATCATCGGCTACGATACGACGCTGAACTGGATTGTTCAGGCTGTCAACGATGGTCTGCCAGGACTTAGGGGTGGTTTGACGTGAGGTCTCCCTATCCCTGTCGGGCAGCCAGCGGCGCAGGAAGTCATCGCGGCTCATACTAAAGTAGTCCATGGACAGCCGCAGCGCGTCCACCATAGAGCCGAGTCCATGCTGAGCGTACTCGGCCATGACGTGTATCTGCAATGTCTGTTCGTCGTAGTGGATTTTGAGAGACTCGAAATCTGAGGCGGCGAATCCACGTCTTTCGGGACTCAGGCGTATGGTCATAGCGGGCCGAAACACCGCCATGCCCTTGTTCAGCTTGATGATCTCCTGCTCGTGTAGCCATAGCAGCGCACGGTCCATGAGTGTCTTAAGTCTATCGGGATTCCTGACCTTACTTCGCAACATCATATCCGAGCGGAGCGCATTCAGAAGTTTTCCGAGCGTGGTCTCCGCGAGCAGGTCCGTTCCACGGCTTCCGTTGGGCAGAGTGGAGATAAGGTACTCCAGAAGCCGCAGGGACGCGGCTCGACGCAGTTCGGCTATCTTTGCCAAGTCAGTCCACCCACGCCGCAGGGTGATCCACATAGTTTCGGAGTTGTGTCCGCGCACTGAGAGGCTTCCGCCACCACCACTCTCACCCCGTCCGTCGTCGGCTATGCCGCGGATTATGCGCCTCAGACGCTCGGGCAACGTGTAGGTATGGCCGTCATCCTTGAGGCGCTGATTGGCAAGCCGAAGATGCAGAGTGGAAGATTCGCCTTTGCGCATATCCGGGTCGCTCTCACGCAACAGGTCAATGAGGGCCTTCTCCAGCTCAGCCGCCTGGTGGAAACGTTGTCGCGAATGGTTCCGCACGCCCACATGGACGAATGCTGTCAGCGCGGTGTCGTTTCTGGCAATGCCGAGTCGCTCCAGATCGTGGAGGGCGTTTCGCACACCCTCTGTGGTAAGGCCGGAGACAGACATCAGTTCGTCGGTTGATATACCCTCGTCGGGGTCGGCCTCTATGAGAGTCCGGGTTATGGTCAACAGCTGGTGGCGGTAGTCCTTCCTGACGTCTTCTCTTTCGAGCCTGGAGAGCGCATCCTTTACAGAGCTCACCATCAGGCAGGATGGGAACACCTGCACCCTGTTCTCTTCGCGGGTGAGCAGGACAGCCTCTTCCAGCCAGGCCACCGCCGTCCGCACACGGTTGTCGTCTGTGGCGGAATCTCTCAGGAAGTCGTTATCCTCGTCCTCGCCCAGAATTTCGCCGGCAGTGGCGACCACCTCTCCACCCATGTGCTTCTTTCTGTTCAAATTCCGAAGCGCTCTCAGGACGCCGTGAATTTCGCGCCTGGTCAGACGTGAATTAGCTGACATTCCAAACTGTCGCTCTACGTCCTCGACGGTGTAGAGCATAACGCATCGCGCCGCCTGTTGGTCACGCCCGGCTCTGCCCGCTTCCTGCAGGTAGTTTTCCAGTGATCCCGGTATGTCGGCGTGGATAACAAGGCGCACGTCCGGCTTGTCTATGCCCATGCCGAAGGCGTTGGTGGCCACGATGACCCGGAGTTCGCCCTCTATGAAACTCTGTTGGACATTCTTCTTGGTCTCAGGCGACATTCCCGCGTGGAAGTGGTCTGCCTTCATCCCCTTCACTCGAAGGAACTCGGCCATCTCCTCGGTCTGGCGTCTGATGGCGCAGTACACGATTGCGCCGCCGGGTTCTCTCTCGGGCAGGTCGGCCACCAGTATCTGGTGCACATTGGCGAATTTATCCGCCTCGCCTGTATGTACGACCACGAATTCCAGATTGCCGCGCCGGGTTCCTCCGTTGAATATCTTGAGTTGGACTCTGAGTTCCTTTTGGAAGTAGTCCACTATCTCAGATATGACATCGGGCTTGGCGGTGGCTGTGAGGCACATCACAGGGGGAGGAGGTTCATCTCCGGCCTTTTCTCGGATGAAACGTCCCACATAGCGATAGTCGGGCCGGAAGTCATGTCCCCATCTTGAGAGGCAGTGGGCCTCATCGAGTATCCACGCGCCAATCTCTCGCTGTGCCAGGACGCGTCGGAGCGAGACGCTGCGAAGCTGCTCGGGCGAGATGAGCAGGATGCTCGCATCTCCAAGGCGCACACGGTCTAGGGCGTTGGAGCGCTCCGGCATGGACAACAGGCTGTTTACAGTAACACAGGAGTCTATGCCCCGCGCTTCGAGTCCGGCCACCTGGTCAGCCATGAGGGCTACGAGAGGCGAGATTACTACTGTCAGCGCACCTGTCTTATCGTATCGGGAGAGGGCGGGAAGCTGGTAGCAGACCGACTTTCCGGCGCCGGTAGGGAGTATTCCGAGAACGTGCTCTCCCGCCATCGCAGCTTCTACTATGGAACGTTGTAATGGAAGTCCGTCGTCGTCCGAAGGTTCAGGCCGGAAGTCGTCGAAGTTGAACCAGCGCGTGAGTTCCTTGCGGGCATCGTGCCTGTCCCTACACCAGTCGCAATCAGGCTCGGTGCAGGCGGTATCGCGCAGTTGTCGGGCGAGTCGTCCCGACTCCGGGAATTGATGCCTTACCCAAGGCGGCATGACTGAATTGCCGCCGGACACTGACATCCAGGCGAGAGCGTACGCAAGTTCCCATCCACGGCGGGATGGGTCCGCCATCACCTCGTAGGATTGTGTGTAGCAGGATGTCCCGTCCAGCCTGGCGCGAATCGCGCGGTGGGCCTGCGCATCGGACGGTCTTGGAGAGTTTCGGAGGAACGAAAAGACTTTGTCGAAGCCTTCGCCTTCGTCCATGGAAGTTAACCAGTGATAGGCTATCAGCAGATCGGAGGGAATGTCACTCAGAGACTTCAACTGGTTATCAAAGACTTGCAGAGTCAGCCTGGCGTCCAGTTCCGGGTCGTTGGTGCGTCCTCGCCTGAGTTGGCCATCCTGGTAGTGCTTGACCAGATGATGGTATGGATTGCGGGGGAAGGCGAGGGGATTGAGTCTGAGGGTATCAACTACCGGGAGTCGCAACAGTCGCAGGTCTGAGTTTGTTGTCCGCAGGTGGGGGAGGTCGAAGGAGATGATGTTGTGCCCGAGAAGAAAGTCAGCGCCGTCGGCGAGGTCGTCCAAGTCATTCAATGCCCAAGCCAGGCCACGGCGCGGGATGGGAAAGGTTAGCGATTGTCCTGTATCCGGGCGCACTCCTGCGAATGAGCGGATGCGGCTATCCCGGACACCGACTTCGAGGTCCAGGGAGAGGCAGCGAAATAATGGATGACTATCATCGCCTTGCGCCACGATGAATCCGTCTCTGTTCAGTCTGTGCAGAAGACTTGCGGTCGTGTCTAGTTCAGTATTGGCCGTTGCAGGTTGGACGCTAGTCGCAGCTTGGTTCGTCAATGTTGAATACTGCCAACATGAAGGATGCAAGTCAATCGGCAGATAGGTCTTCCTGTGGGCATGTTTGTCGTAAGGAGATTCCGGCGCGGGAGTGGAGACGCTTGGCTTGGGCCTTGCCCGATATCTTGACGGCCAAGACTTAGTTCTGGATGATGGAGAAGTCGCCGGATAGCTACATTTTCTGACTCATAGGCATGAGTATTTTACAAGTTCTGTTTAGTAGTGTTCGCGGATTACAGGTTGAACTGCGGCTCGAGGTAATCTTTGTCCTTGGCGTACACTTGGAGCCGACAGCGGATGCCGTCAGTTATTACTATGCGGTCATCCGGGTCAATGGCGATTCCTCCGGGACGCTCGAAACGTCCCAGACTGACCATTTCGACCGGGTCGACTCGCTGGAAGGCCTTTACGTAGTCGGGGTTGGAGTCCATGAACTCCCGCGCCCACTTGGAGAATTCGCGGGCATCTCCGTACAGCCCGGCTATGATGTCGCCGTCAGGGTAGTATATCTGTACTCGGTTGTTTCCCCAGTCGGTTACGTACACATCGCCTTCGCTGTCCACAGCGACGTCCGAGGGGTGGTCGAGCCGTCCCCCGTCGTCGTTGAGCGAGCCGAACTTCATAAGGAAGTCGCCTGCGGGGGAGAATTTCTGTACACGGTCATTTCCCCAGTCGGCGACGTAGATGCAGCCGTCGCCATCAATGGAAATGCCCCAGGGTCGGTCGAACTGGCCGTCGCAGGAGCCGGGAGCGCCCCAAGCCGACAGAAAGCGACCGTCTTTAGTGAATTTCTGTACCCTGCCGTTTTCGCTGTCGACGAGCAAGAGGTTGTCGTCGCTGTCAAAGGCGAGGCCCGCGGGTCTCCTGAGTTGTCCTTCGGCTGTTCCCTCCTCCCCCCACTTGCCTATCATCTCGCCGTTCGGGTTGTAAACGGCTATGAAATGTCCGTAGGCGTCGGCGCAGTAAACGTTCCCGTCAGCATCCAGTGCGAGGCCGTTCGGCCATGTGAGGTCGTCGGAACCGAACTCGCCCAGAAACTCCTCGTCGAAGGTGAGCTTGGTTATAGGTTCACCCGCGCGGTCTCCGCTGTTCAGCACGTAGAGGATGCCTTCCGGCGCTATCGCCACTGAGAGAGGGTGCCAGAAGCCTCTGCCTCTCGCGGAGAGCCAGCCTATCGGATGGCTGAAATGCCAGGTGCGTCCGGCGACTGTCTTGGTTTGCATGGGCAAGTCTCCGATTCTACCGGTCGGTGAATATTTGGCGGTCCGCCGCTCAAGGTGTCGCGGACCCGGCTCCCACGAACCCGGGCTGCTCGAAACGTCCGTTGACTATTGGAACGGGATCCAGATCCAGCCAGTCTTCCAGAATGGTGGAATAGACGCCTCGGAAGTCCTGGTTGGGGACGAGGTCGCCCTGGTCCAAGGCTTCTGCCCTGGTGTCGGGGTATTCGCTGTACATTCCGCCCTCGACCGCGGGGCCAATGGCGAAACAGGCGCCTGCCGCGCCGTGGTCGGTGCCGGAGCCGTTGTCGCGGACGCGGCGACCGAACTCGGAGAACAGGAACATGATGACGTTGTCGTCGGCGTCATGCTCTCTGAGGTCGTCCCAGAAGTCGGCTATGGCGTCGGACACCTCTGTCCAGAGCTTGTCGAAGGTGGGCGCCTGGGAGGCGTGGGTATCGAAGCTACCGTGCTGGGTGTAGAAGACGCGAGTTCCTACGTCCGCGGTGTGTATCATGGCGACGTCGCGCAGGCTCTTTGCGATGGGATTGTCGGCGTACTCGACACCGGATGTGTACCGGCTGAGTCCCTCTTTGAGGATATCGGCGCCTTTGAGCGCGTCCAGACCGGTCTGTCCCAGGTAGTCCTGGATGGGGCCCGTACCAATTGCCTGCCCGTACATGTTGACGAACCTCTGCAGCATCCTGGTTCTCAGGTCGTCACGCTGGATTCCGGTTAGCAGGCCGTAGGTGGACAGGTCGGCGACCGAGGCGACGGAGACGCCGGGCGCAAGCATGGCGCGGGGCAGGCCCTGGCCTATGTTAACGCCTGTAACCGGGTTTTCGCCGCTGGGGTCCAAGTCCCTGATGGCGCGTCCGAGCCAACCCTCCGTGCCGATTATGTCAGGCTCGCAGGTGTGCCATATGTCCATAGAGCGGAAGTGCGACCTGGGAGAGTTCTCGTAGCCCACGCCGTGGATGATAGCCATGTCTCCGTGCTGGTAGATCTGTCGCATCGGCTCCATGGTGGGGTGAAGCGCCATCCGGTCGTCCAGCTTGAGCGAACTGTCTTCGTCAATTCGCAGAGACAGTCTATTGTCGTAGTAATTCGGGTCGGTGTATGGGATGACCGTGTTCAGGTAGTCGTTGCCTCCCGTGAGTTGCAGCACGACCAGGACGGGTGGGTTGTATTTCGAGGACATATTTCTTCTCCTGGTAGAGGATGGGAGTTCCTTAGCCAAACTGGTACTCGGTCGTAGCAGCGACCAGGGCGAGCATGTCCGCGACGCGGCGAGAGGAGTTCTCGTAGTCGGTGGACTCCCAGCTCACCACGCCTTCGTCTTCTGCGTGAGACACCAATTCCCACCTGGTCTGATCGGACACCTGCAGAGGCCCCATCATGTCGAGGCAGCGATCCACAAGGGCTTCGGGGGTTATCGCGCCGTCGTCCGAAGCCACCCTGTTGATGATGCTTTGGACACCGGGCAGGCTGGGGTCGCTAACGCGGTCGGCCACGAAGTTGACCCGCTTGACGACCGAGCCACTGTTGATCCACTCTCTGCCGGTGTGCCAGCCCTCCACGCTGGGCGGGTCGTGGAGGCTCTGTCCCATGTACGCCGGCTCCTGTCCGAAGGCGGCCAGTCGGGGGTCGGGCCCGTGCAGGTCTCCGGTGAGTCTGAGCGTTCCCACAACCACGTCCACGGGGCTCTTCACCTTCTGGTACATGGCCTCTTTGAAAAAGTCCGAATTGAACAGGACACGCATTACCGGCCTGATTTCGTAGCCGGAATTGACGAGCGTATCGGCCAGAAGCTCAACGGCCCGCGGGTTTCGCGGAGGTTCGACAGACCACGCCGGCACCTGTGGTTCGTCAGCTACGAAGAAGTTGTAGAGGTGCCTGGCGATGAAGCGAGGACATTGTGGCTGCCGGAGAATGATGTCTATTATATCGTCTCCGTCGAAGTCGCCGGTGTGTCCAAGAAAGGTCTTCCGTCCGAAATCGTGTTCTTCGGGGCGGAACTCGAAGCGCCAAGAGAAGCGGTGATGGGGCTGTCTTGGGATTTTGGGGGCTAAAGTCCAGCCGGTGAACGCGCGGGCGCACTCGAAGACGTCCTTTTCGGTATAGTGTCCGACGCCCAGCGAGAAGAGTTCGAGGAGCTCGCGTCCCCAGTTTTCGTTGGGAGCGCGTTTGTGGTTCTCGTTGTTGTCCAGCCAGAAAATCATGGCCGGATTTCGGGCTACCTCCAGCAGCAGGTCTCTGTAGTTTCCCAGCCCCTGTTCTCGGAACAGCTGTATCTGGGCTGTCAGGTGGTTATCGTTATCCACCTTGGAGTTGCCGGTGGCAAATATGTGATGCCAGAACAGGGCCATCTTCTCCTCGAGAGGGCGCTGGGTGTTGACCATGTGGTAGAGCCAGTTGGCCGCGCCGGGCGCCGGGCTTGGGCCGCCGGTCTCGGTGGAGGGGATGTACCTGTACAGCAGGTACTGGTCTGCGCCCGGAGAGTCGTCGGTGGGCGCAATAAGCTCCTCGACGATACTTTCGTACCCTTTCTCGGTCAGCCTCTCAAGCTCGTCGCGTGTGGCTCCAAATCCGGCGCGACGCATAAGATGGGCTGTCAGGGCTATATCCCGTGTGTCATATGGCATTGGATGCCTCCTTTTCTTAAGGAACATGGCAATCGGAGGGCGAATTCCACAACGTCAGCAGGGTCTCGCATTCACACTCTAAATAAAGGGCGCGGCACTGTCAACGCTACCCGGAGCGTGGGCAGCGTGTTTCGATTGTCCAGTCTGATTACAGATTTAGGGCAACCACAAGTTAAGGGCAACCACAAGGGATTGCCCCTACGGGAATCGAAATCGGATTGGTATGTGAGTGTCGCTCAACATTGATAATCGAAAGGCCCTGGCGCCCAGGGCGGCGGTTGTTCGCGGGTGTGTCCTGTGGTACGGTTCAAGCCATATAATAGTAGAGAATTTGGACGATAAGTCACGATATTCGGAGGAGACCAATGACACAGAACGGAAACGGTGTGAAGGACAGGTATGAACTTCCGCTGACGACGGAATCCCATCAGGCCGCCGACCACTATGTGGACGCGCTGGATATGTTCATTGCCCAGACTTATGGCGTCGAGCAGGAGTTCGAGCGGGCGGTTGAGGCGGACGAGGGACTCGCGGTGGCGCACGCCGCGCTCGGCCTGCTGCAGTTGTATCGAAGCGCGCCGGAGGAGGCGAAGAAGTCGGTGGCGCGCGCGAGGGCTCTCGCGGTCAATGCGACAAAGCGCGAGCGTCAGCAGGTGGAGGCAATCGACCTGATGGTCAACGGTCGGAATGACAAGGCATACAGGCTGATACAGGAGCATCTGAAGGAGTTCCCGCGAGATATTCTGATGGTCAGGCTGGCGAGTCGTGTACTGATCCTGGGATGCAGCGGGGCCGGGGTCGCTAATTTCCCCGAGGAGCTGCTGGCGATGGTGAAGCCGCTGGCTTCGGACTACGGCGAAGACTGGGCTTTCTTGGGACAGTATGCTTTCGCACACCACGAGACCGGACAGTTCTCGGACGCGCTCACCTACGCGGAACGCTCCCTGGAGCAGCGCCCCGACAACGCGAACGCCTCGCACTCGGTGGCGCACGTATTCTTCGAGACGGGCGACCCGGACGGTGGGTCGGACTTCCTCGGGGACTGGCTGGACGGGTACGACAGGCGTGGACCGTTCAATGTCCACCTGTCCTGGCACCAGGCGCTATTCCAGCTTGCTACCGGGCGTCCCGAGAATGCCGTATCGCTGTATGAGGGCCATATACGCCCGTCGGTCATCCAAAAGAATTTCGGGTCGCTGCAGGACGCCGCGTCTCTGATGTGGCGGATGAAGGTTTACGGCGACGGCGAGCCGGGTCCCTGGAACGAGGTGCTTGAGATCGCGCGTCCGGCGGCTGAGAATCCGGGGCCGGCGTTCAGGGACGCTCACGCGGCGCTGGCGTTCGCGGCGGGCGGACACACGGAGGAGATGGGCAAGCTGATATCCGGCCTGAACGCGATGGCTGGAGAGGGCAACGCGCTCTCCAGAGAGGTTATGCTGCCGCTGGCGAAGGGCGTCGAGGCGTTCGCTAATGGCGCCTACGACGACGCTGCGGACAACCTGGACGGGCTGGTGGACCAGCTCGCACGCATCGGTGGCAGCCACGCTCAGAGAGAGGTGTTCGAGGACACGATCCTGGAGTCCTATATACGCTCAGGTCGATTCGACAAGGCGCAGGACCTTCTTCATACGCGGCTGAAGCGACGGACGTCGGTGCGTGACGAGGTGTGGCTGGAGAGGACGATGGGGGAGGCTGCGGATTAACGAAGGAGTGAGACAGTGACATCTCAGGCGGTTAGGGACAAGGTGGCGGACCTGGTGCGGCAGGATCTGGAAGAGCGCTTGGGGGATAAGCTGGCGCTTGATCCTATCTTGGTGTTCGACAGGGTTGATCACGACGACGAGGACTATCTGCACATAATCGTCATATACGACGGGGACCGGAAGCATCTGGACCCGGATACGACGTTGGGGTTGGTCAGGCGCATAACTCCGCAGTTGTTGGAACTCGGCGTACCATGGCCGCCAGGCCGGTCGTTCGTGGAGAAGTCGGAGTGGATAGAAGATAATATACCGAGGTACCATGACCCCGACTGGCCTAATTAGGGTAGCGAGGCACCTGGCGTCGGGCGGAGTCGGCAGCGGTATAGGGAGACCGAGACAGGACGAACTATGCCGCGCCGTGAGTTGTGCGTACTACGCAATGTTTCACGCGCTTGCCGTTTGTTGCGCTGATACGCTGGTCGGTGCGACTCGCGCTCGTCGAAGCCAAGAGGCATGGCGGCGGACTTATCGCGCGCTGGAACATGGACACGCAAAGAATCAATGCGCCAACGCGCGGACGTTAGGCAGGTTTCCGCCGGAGATACAGGAATTTGGAGATCTATTCGTGTATATGCAGCGGGAACGACATACCGCTGACTATGATCCCGACGCGAATTATTCTCGTTCTGAAGTGACACAATTCATTGATGATACAGAGAACGCGATAGCCGGGTTTGAGTATGTGGACGTAAGGGACAGGCGGGCGTTTGCGGTTTATGTGTTACTGAGGAACAGACGGGGTTGATGTTCAGAGGTGAACACTGCCGATAGAATTCCAACTTGCTAGGTTCACATTTGAATTAGCCACGAAGTAGTTCTAAGTGGCGTAACCTTGACCTCAATTCACAGTCGGCTACTTGACATCATGTCGGTGTCTTCGCAAAGTTAGTCTCCCATCCAAACCACAGCCTCTAAATTGTTGACATGCAGTCAACGCTAACACGCTAGTCCCCGTCGCCTGTGTATCAGCTCTTGTTTGTTCACCTCATTTGACTCTTCTGATATCTGTTATACAATGGTGGAGCGGTGGGGAATTGAACCCCAAAGGCCTGGGTGCGAAGTCCGGCACTTGGACCCATCCCCGCCCCATAAACCCCCGAGAATACATCTCTCGGGGGTTTTATTATTTCACAATATATTATGCCTATCATGGTGTTGTCAAGGCTTAAGAGGCATAAAAACCCATTGACATCTTTTATTTAACTTATATGCCTTGACAATTAATCAAGGCTAAGATATATTCAGTTATGTAACTATTACGGAGGTGCGAGCGGATGGTGTCAAGACAGAGAAGTCCTAACTACCCAGGTATTGGCCTAGGTACGGCAATCGATTGCGTGAAAGAGCTTTATGCTGAGGCGGGTCGAGGTCAATTTACCGCAAACGAGGCTGCAACAACTTGGGGATATAGAGGACCTAGCGGACCAGTTAGAGTGCGGATTGCAGCTTTGCGTCAGTATGGATTACTGGACGGACAGAGGGGAGAAAATCCGAAATTATCACGTCGCGCACTTACCTTTATTCTCACGAACCCAGTTTCACGAGAATACAGGAATGCTCTTAAGGAAGCAGGTTTGACACCAGATCTCTTTCAAGACATACAAGAAGCTCGCCCAGATGCGAGCGATGGTGTATTGCGCGAATACCTGATCTTGGATAAGAACTTTACTGACGACGGTGCGGGGCGAGCAATAACGGTCTACAGAGAGACAATGAAGTTAGTGGAACTTGATAACAGTGATATGATGTCAGGGCTTGAACAGGATGAAACACATGAAGAATGCGATAAAGAAACAATTGATTCTCGACTTCCCGTGCAAAGGACTGATGCGCCAGTAGGGTCGATTTCGATACCTATTCCGCTTAGTGGAGAACGCATGGCGACCGTCATTCTGCCGATTGACATGCAAAGTGCTGAATGGATGACTTTGGAACGGATCCTAAGAGCATATAAGCCGCAGAGCTCAAATGGTGGAAATTAACCAAAATCTAGCAAAAGCCTCCTAGAACGTAATCTGTGACCGCCGAATAATACGACTCTGTTTGGGAAGCATCTCTACTTTCGGGAGTTGATGCCAAAGGTACTTTGAAGTCTTGGGGTGTACCAGGCCGGAGAGGAAATCAGATGAAGATCACCGATTTGAAGTGCGCTGTCATCGGCGGGAACCCTGTCGTTCGCATCAAGACGGACAGTGGAATAGACGGTCTTGGGCAGGCTGAGTGGACGAAGCCATATCTGAAACCCCATGTGCTCTTCTATCGCGACATGATACTGGGGCAGGACCCCACGGACGTGGAACGGGTCATGGACAGGATCCGCAGGATGGGGAGCTTCAAGCCATGGGGCGCCGCAGTGAGCGCTATCGAGGTTGCGCTCTGGGACATCGCCGGGAAGGCGGCGGGACTCCCCGTTTACAAGCTGCTCGGCGGCAAGGTGAGGGACAAGGTCAGGGTCTATAACGGCGGCGTGAGGGTGCCGATGGAGGGGAATTCTCCCGAGCATTACGCCGAGGACATGGCCAGGATGAAGGAACTCAGGGAAGGCTTCTCCATCATCAAGCAGGGAATCGCTTTCCATTCGCAGGCGCCGGAGAACGTGCCGGACTACTTCTACGGCGAGCGTCCCCAGGGTGTGAGGCCGGCGTTCGGTGGGCCTCTCACGGAGCGCGGTCTGAAGCACACGGTAGCCTGTATAGAGGCGATGGAGGATGTGCTTGGAGACGAGATCGGCTTAGCCTTGGACTGCGGCCCCGGGGTGACTGTGCCGGACGCTCTCCGGCTCGCGAAGGCTGTGGAGCCGCTGAACGTTATGTGGCTTGAGGACATGATTACCGGAGACTACACTCCCTATGTTCTGCCGGACCTGTACCGGGAAGTAACTTCTGCTACTTCCACTCCGATTCACACAGGCGAGCAGATATATCTCAGGCAGAACTTCAAGGACCTGATCGAAAAGAAGGCTGTGAACATAATCGGACCGGACCCGCTGGACGTCGGCGGAATTGCCGAGTTGAAGTGGATCGCCGAGTTCGCAGACCTCCACGGGATCCTAGTGGCCCCGCACGGCATTGCGGACGGGCTTATCGGACTGGCGGCGCACGTCCACCTGGCGGCGACACTTCCGCGGAACTACATCGCATTGGAGTATCCCGTAGGAAGACCGGAGTGGTGGTACGACATCATTGACGGGCTACCGTCCCCGATTGTTGAGGATGGCTTCATTCGAGTCTGGGACACGCCAGGGCTGGGGGTCTCGTTCAATGTGGCGGCGGCGAAGAAGCGCCTGGCCGACGAGGACAGCGACTTCTTCGATTGACGTCATTCGGCGGCTGCACTTTCTTCGTCGTCTGACACGCGAACCTCTTTTGATTTCTGGACCGGACTCAGGTATTTTGAGCAGGGCAGTGGACTTGGCTTCACGCCATTAACTGAAGGGATGTCCAAAATGAAGATCCTGCTTGTCGCCACAAACCAAACGGACCGCTTTATGGACAGGATGGTGGTGCGTCCCGTTCCGATAGGGCTGGCGTACCTGGCGGCGAGCGTGGACGAAAGCCGGCACGAGATGCGCGTGCTGGACTTGATGTTCTCTGACGATGGGCCTGGTGACGTGGAGGACGCGGTGAAGGAATTCGGGCCGGACCTGGTCGGCCTGTCCATACGCAACCTGGACAATCAGAGCAGCAGCAACTCGGTGTGGAATCTTCCGGCGGTCAGGGAGACCGTGAGTCGGATACGTGGAGTGAGTGAGGCGACCGTGCTTTGCGGCGGGCCGGCATTCAGCATACTGCCGGCGGAGTGCCTGGAGTACGTCGAGGCTGATCTCGGAATCGCAGGGGACGCCGCCGAGGCGTTCTCGACGCTGATTGAACGGTTGGATGCGGGAGAGGATTACAGGGACATCCCAGGGATCGTGTACCGGGAAGACGGCGGCGAGGTGATGGTGAGCGAGGGGAGGTTCGTTTCGGACTTTCATAACTTCCCCAGGCTGGATCTGCTGGACATGAGAAAGTATAACGGGTCGGGGTTTGGGATTGGTGTCGTTACAAAGCTGGCTCAAGCGTACTACCCGACTCTGGACAGCAGTTTCGACGGGAGCGACTGGAGGGCTCGACCACCCGATGAGGTCGTGGAAGAGATAGCGGGGCTAAGTCGAGACTTCGGCATCAATAAGTTTTTCTTCATAGACTCGGGTTTCAACGTTCCGGCGGATGCCGCGAAGTCGCTGTGTATCGCGATACTGGAATCGGGCCTCAAGGTCAGGTGGAACAGCTATATCCGCCCTGGTTCCGGGGATGAAGAACTCATCCAATTGATGAAGCAGTCGGGCTGCTCGCTGGCGCTTATGTCGGAGTCGGGCGGGGGTTCGCGTGAACTTTCGGAGAGACTGAATGGGCTGGAGGCGATGGCGCACCTGTGCGATAGGGTCGGCCTTCCATTTACGATGAACGTTGCGTTCGGGGAGCCAGGCGAGAGTCGCGAGAGCGTTGAGCAAAAGATAGAGTTTCTTGACAGCGTGAAGCCCGCGTTCGCGGTGCTGAGACTCGGGACACGGGTACTGCCGAATACCTCGGTCGCGCAGGCCGCTGTCGAGGAAGGTCTGATAGAATCCGAGTCGGACTTGCTGAGGCCGGTATTCTACATCGAAGAGGATGTAAGAGACTGGCTAGAAGACAGGCTGCGTGAAGAGGTGGAGGCGCACCCGAGGTGGAATCTGTCTTGAAGATAGTCAGTTGAGCGCTTGGGTTTAATTTGACAAGATGAGAAAGAGTGGAAGATTCTCACTCTCACCTAGCCTCTCCAGTCAAATGAGAGGGGACTGTAAGGAAGGAATATGCCGGTTATTGATCACAGTTCACAAGCTATGCCCGCTCCCACCGAGAAGGTTAGTTCGAGGGGGATGATAACCGAGGAACATGGCGCTGAGTCCCTGTCGATAAGAGAAATCGTCATAGAGCCTGGATACAGGGGTCGTCTGCACACGCACGACACCGACGAGGCCGTAATGGTGGTGGAGGGATCCATCCAGTTCATCGTCGGGGACGAGGTACAGACCGTGCGATCCGGGTATTCTATGCTTGCGCCTCCGGGCGTGTCCCATAAGCTGGTGAACAATACGTGGGTTTCCGCTCGTATGCTGGTCATTCGTCCATCCATCAAACACCAGACAACACATTTGGATTAGCATGAGTTCGCATCAACAGTCAATTCAGACAGCAGTACGGAGGAATCTCGATGACTACCAGCCAGACCGGACCCCAAGAGGAGTTGCAGCTTATACCGACGAACGCCGGCGGCAGATCGTTCGCCGGGCCTCCGAAGGCTCTTCAGTCTCAGATCACTCCGACGGACCTGTTCTATGTGAGGAATCACTGGAAGGGCACACCTGAAATTGACATCGAAGCCTACCGCTTAGTCGTTGGTGGCGAAGTGGCGCAGGCGCTGTCTCTGTCCATGGACGACTTGAAGGGGATGCAGAACAGGCGCTACCAGGCGACTTTCGAGTGCTGCGGCAATGGTCCAATTCCCGAATACTGGGCAAAGCAGACGCGCTCGGTGATGGAGAAGGTGACCGGACACGGGATCATGGGGAACGCGGAGTGGGTAGGCGTTTCGCTCGCGGACGTGCTGAACATGGCGGAGATAGGGCCGAATGCGGTGGAAGTGATGTTCGAAGGCGCAGACCACGGACCGGATGAGGTGGTGGGCGACCCTGAAGAGGTCACATACGAACGCAGCCTGCCGATGTCGAAGGCGCTTCACCCGGACACGATGCTTGCCTGGGAGATGAATGGCGAGCCGCTTACCCCGATGCACGGGTATCCGCTGCGGCTGGTGGTGCCGGGATGGTACGGAATGTGCTCCGTGAAGTGGCTGGCGGCAATTCATGTGCTCGACGAAGAGTTTAAGGGGTTCTACCAGATAGAGCGCTATAGAGTGATGAACGGACCGGATGCGGACGAGTTCTATACATACCTCACCGGGATGAAGGTGAAGTCAATCATCACCGATCCTGCGCCGGGAGACCAGGTGCCCGTGGGTGACTATGTGGTATCAGGCGCGGCGTGGTCGGGTGAGAGCGACATTACTCGGATCGAAGTCAGCACGGACGGTGGAGAGACGTGGACGGACGCGCGGGTGACCGTGCCGAGAAGCGGCTACTCGTGGACGCGCTGGGAGTGCGACTGGACGATTCCGGCTGCTGGGAACTACGTTCTGATGTCTCGCGCGACGAATGACAAGGGAGAAACGCAGCCGATGGATTTCCCAAACAAGTGGGACGGCATGGGCTACGGCAACAATATGGTCTTCAGGCACGACGTGGAGGTCGTGTAGCATATGAAGACATTCAATTAAGAGGAGAAACGAATGCCGATTCTGGATAAGTCAGGGACGGATATGACCGAGATGTACACTGGCTTCAAGCGCTGGTCTGTGGTGGATGGGACGCGGGGTTCGACGCAGTTGAGCGTCGCCGAGGTGCTAATGGAGCCGGGATCTACGCCTCCGCTTCACGCTCATCCGACTGAGGAAACCATATTGATTGCGGAGGGCGAGCTGGAAGCGTACATAGGCGACGAGACCCGGATGGTAACGGCTGGCCAGTTCGTTCTTGCTCCTCCGGGAGTGAAGCACGGATTTTCCAATAAGTCCGGGGAGCGCGCGGTGATTTACGGGATTCACCCTACCCCTGCTGTGCAGACGGAGTGGGACGAGGAGTAGCCGGGACAGACTAGCTAAAAGACCACAAGAGGCGTCCTTACTGGGTTCCAGGAGGACGCCTCTTGACGTTATCCTTTGAAACACTCGGAAATTTCTCTACTTTGGAGGGTAGATTGGCGAATTGGAGCAATGTGTTAAAGGGCATTGCCAGAACTGTTGAAATCGCGATGGAATCCAAAGGTGAATGCGCCTTTTGGAACTGTACCAAGACAGTGAGGTCAGGGTATGTCTTATGCTACAGCCACTTTAAGGGAAGCGCCGCCGGCAGAGTAAATGTATGCGGCGGCTGCAGACGCTATAAGGATGCGCGTTACAAACAGTGTCTGAATTGTCGCGAACGGTCTGGTAACTCCGGGTCTCCTTTCGAAGGGAAAAACAACGTTACTGTAACGGCCCCCGCCACACGACCGGCTAAGAGTTATGAGCCGGAATATTCGCCCGCCTGGGAGGCGGGCGATAAAGAAGCCCCAGTTTTCTTTGTCTATATCCTGAAACTCAAAGGCGGTAACTTCTACGCCGGTCAGACGCGGGAATTGAGGGAGCGTCTGTCTGAGCACAGGGATGGCCGTGTGAGGTCGACGGCAGGACGCGAACCGAAGATGGTGTTTTTCACCGAGGTGACTACCCGTGGTGAGGCCACTGAACTTGAGGTGGAACTCAAGAAGACGATTGACAAGAACCCAAGAGTGATTCGACGAATGATTACAGATTTTCAGGATTTGACGCGCGAATTAGATTTCAGCTAACACCGAATGTACATAATAGGATGAGGCGGCGCGATGGTATGAAGAAGGCGATTGTCCTGTTTTTCTTTATTGTCGTTATTACGATCCGGGAGGCTCATGGCTGGCTTCCTCCGCTGATAACGCACAGACGCGAGTGGTGGTACCAGGAGTGGTATTTCAACGCCTTGATTGTTCTGGCCGCGTTCGCTCTGGGCATTATCGCGGCGCGCGGTAGAAAGTAGTCAGTCCCTGTAGCGGCGTCCTAGGTCGGTAGCGTCGAAGAGCTGGCCGTCACGTATTTCTTTGACTTCGTCGGCCATTTCGAGCAGGGTGGAGTCGTGGGTGGCGGAAACGACGCTTATGCCGCGATTCTGGACCATCTCCTTGAACAGTCCGAAAATGGATCGCGCGTTGTTCGAGTCGAGTTCGCCGGTGGGTTCATCGGCCAGTATGAGCGGCGGTTCGTTCACGATGGCTCGGGCTATGGCGACGCGCTGCTGTTCTCCGCCGGACAGTTCGTAGGGCCTGTGCCGCGCTCTGTTCCAGAGTCCAACGATTTCCAACGCCTCGCGGGTGCGCTCCTCACGGTCGCGTGTGCCGACTCCGGCGATCCTGAGCGGCAATTCGACGTTCTCGAATGCGGAGAGCAGGGGCAGAAGTCCGAATGACTGGAATACGAAGCCGATCTTATGTCTGCGTAACTCGGTCAGGTCGTGTTCCCCCATCTCGGCGATGTCGCGGTCCTCGAACATAACCGTGCCGGACGTGGGCTTGTCCAGACCGGCGAGAATGTTCAGGAGAGTGGTCTTGCCGGAGCCCGAACGTCCAACGACCGCGATGAACTGTCCGGGCAACACTGTCAGGTCGATGCCCCGTAGTGCACTGATCTCCTCCGAGCCGAGCGTGTATGTCCTGCGGAGGTCCACGGTTGTTATTAGCGGGAGAACTCTGCTCATCTATCTAATCTCCGGGCCTTATGGTGACCGTGCCGTCTTCAATCTGGACACGCGCCTTTTCGCCGATGTTCAGCTGCTCCAGCAGATCTCTAGGGATCTGGACACGCCCGTTGTTATCTACGAGGACGAATTCTTCGAGTGGCTGCTCGGTCTCCACATCGCCGCTGATGCGCTGGAAAGTCACCCTGCGGCGTATTTCTGTGGACATCTTGCCATCCCTAATCATCACCACACGCCCGACCTTGTAGGCGATGTCTGGGTCGTGAGTGACGATGAGTATCGTGGTGCCCATTTCACGGTTTACGGTCCCGAACAGGTCGAGGATTTCGGCCGCCGTGGCGTCGTCGAGTTCGCCAGTCGGCTCATCAGCCAGCAGCAGAGGAGGCTGGTTTGCGAGGGCCACCGCTATGGCGACGCGCTGCTGCTCTCCGCCGGAAAGCTTCTCGGGAGTGTGACCGAGCCTGTGCCCGAGGCCGACGATATTGAGCAGTTCCTCGGCCCTTTCGCGTCTCTCCTTGGCGGGGGTATTGGTCAGCATCATGGGGAGCGAGACGTTTTCGAGCGTGGTCAGGTATGGGAAAAGATTTCGGCTGGTCTGCTGCCAGATGAATCCTATGTCCGTGCGCCTGTACTCCTCGATGTCGCGTCCACTCATTCTGAGCAGGTCTTTGCCGCCAACCATGACGTTGCCTGCCGATGGAGCGTCGTAGCCGGCCAGGATGTTGAGTAGGGTGCTCTTGCCGCTGCCGCTGGCTCCAACGATTGCTACAACCTCGCCGGGCTGGACAGCGAGGTCTAGGCCTCTGAGGGCGACAACTTCAAGGTCGGCGATCTTGTATATCTTGAACACGTCCTGGCAGAAGACGTAGTAGTCGCTGGAGTCGCTGGTCATTGGTGCCTCTCTGGGCCTGTCTTCAGGGTTAGATATCCGGCGCCGATAGTTTGCTGCGGCTACTACAGTATAGACTATCTGCGAATGAATGCTGAGCGCAATTGTCCGAATGATGCTGTGTCAGTTTGGTCGGTAGGGGCCAGCCATTCTAAGTCTCTCTCCCATCGAGGGCTGAGAGGGGATATTCGAGCCACAGGCAGAGTAGATTAATCTGATACAGGTTCGGCCATGAAGTGTATGGCGCGCTGTTCAATTGGACGTGATAAAATAGCCATCAAATGGTGCAGCGTTGCATCCAGTTGTTCCTGATGCATAAGGACCTCCCCGTCCCTGGATTCCCACAAAGGCGGGAATGACAGTTAGTTGTCGGAGAATGGCATTTTCATCTGGATGCGGTAGCAGCATACGGGACATACAAGATTGTCGGGAGAGTTAAGCGGTGTCAGGCACTTTCGCGATAGGCAGGCTGTTCGGGGTAAGGGTAAGAGTCCATTTCTCGTGGATTTTCATATTCGCGCTTATCGCCTGGTCGTTGGCGTCGTCATGGCTACCGTCACAGTACTTCGGTTGGGGCAGAGCCCAGTACTGGACAGTTGGAATAGTCGGCAGCGCGCTGCTATTCGTGTGCGTCCTGATTCACGAACTCAGCCATTCGCTCGAGGCGATTCGGCGCGGTCGCAAGGTACGCAGCATAACGCTGTTCTTTCTGGGCGGCGTTTCTGAGATCGAGGATGAATCGAAGTCGGCAGGCGAGGAATTCTGGGTATCTATCGTCGGGCCTCTGACCAGCCTGGGGCTTGGCGCGCTCTTCTGGCTTATGTATCTGAATCTGCGTTCGGGCGCCGGCCAGCTGACCGCGCTCACGCAATACTTGATGATTGTCAACCTGGCGATTGGGGTGTTCAACCTGCTTCCGGCATTTCCCCTGGACGGGGGAAGAGTCCTTCGCGCGCTGGTCTGGCGCGCGACCAACAGCCACGAGCGCGCGACTCGGGTTGCCAGTTTCACTGGCTCGGCGCTAGGCTTCGGGCTGATAGGTCTGGGAATCGTCTTTGTATTTACGAACAGCCTGGTCACCGGCATATGGCTGGTGTTCATTGGGTGGTTCATCCAGTCGGCGGCTTCTTCAGTCCGGCGCGATGAGGTAGAAAAGCAGACAATGTCCGGGCGAACGGTCGGGGATGCGATGGAGCATACTTTCCCCCAAGTCGCTCCGGGGATTACCGTTCAGGATCTGCTCGACGATTACATATCAAAAGACTTCAGGCGGGCATACCTGGTTGTACTGGGGGACACATTCCAAGGGCTAATCACGGCAACCGACGTTCGCGGAGTGCCTGCCGAGCAGAGGGCGGTAAAGTGGGTCTCGGAAGTAATGACCAAGGCAGCGGACGTGCTGACGCTACCTCCCGACGCGCCGCTGGAGGATGGCTTGCGCGTCCTTGCCCAACGGAACATTCATCAGTTGGTGGTGGTGGATTCGGGGATGCCCGTAGGACTTCTTACGCGAGCCGGGGTGCTGAGAGTCATGGAGATTTCTGATCTTCTCGCGCGAGAGGAAGCGAGAGAGCGGACCGACGACTCTTGACCTTACGGCAGGTGATGAAGCGCCCGGCGGACCGAGGGTCCGAATTCGGCACGCTGCCACTTTCTGACTTCCGGAGAGCTTAGTTCTGTTTCCAGGTCTTTAGGGCTGCTTGCCAGCGACTTCATACTTGTCATGGGCCAGATTAGGGCAGGGTCCAGTGAGAGAGACTTCCCGGTTGCTGTCCGCCACTTCTTCAATCGGTCGAGACGAGTGGAGATTTCGGCACGCTGCGTCTTGGATAGACGAGAACGCGGCTGTCTGTTAATGGGTCGCCTGAGTGGGTCGGCGGCCTGTCCCTTGTGAATAGCCTCACGAATACCTGATGCGAGCTTACCGTGGGCGAATCGGCCAAGTCCGCGCACTTTCTTCAGGCTGGAGTCGGGTTCTGCCGCCAGCGCGACCAGAGCGGCGTCAGGTATTACGCGAAAGTGCGGTCTGCCCACTCTCACGGTATGGAATTCCCGGTAGTCCACGAGGGACTTGAGTACGGCGAGAGACCGACCGTTCAGATGTCTGGAACCCTTTACCCTGAAGACGGCAGCGGCAGGGTCCGGCTGTATGTATCTGATGGCGGCTATGCGCGCCGACTCCTCGACAACCCATTCCAGACGGCCGAGTTCGTTGAGTCTTTCCTTAAGGGTGCCTGCCAGTTTGAGCAGGTGTCGTACGTCGTCCGCGGCATAGTTGAGCGCTTTGGGCTTGAGTGGCCGATGGGTCCAGTCGGAGCGCTGGAGTTTCTTATCTTTGGTTATGGAGAGGCGCAGGGACGATTCCAGAACGGTGGCGAGTCCGAGCCGCTCCATGCCGGTGAAGGCGGCGGCTATGCTGGTGTCGAAGGGTGAGGTCACGCGGAAGCCCCAGTCTCGGTCCATGCTGCGAATGTCGTGGTCGCCGGAGTGCAGGATGATCTCTATATTGTCATCCGAAAGGACATCGCCGAGCGGTGTCATGTCGTCGAGGGCGAGCGGGTCAATGAGGAATACCTGGCCGGGGGGTATGGCTATCTGGATTAGACAGACACGCTCGGGGTAGCGGAAGAAGCCGTTCGATTCCAAGTCGAACGCGATACGGGGCTGCGCTCGCAGTGTATCCACTACGCCGAGGAAACGGGACTGGTCTTTTATGAGTTCGTAATCTGAAGCGGGGACTGGATGCCTCCTCATGGCTAGGTGAAATGAGATTTCCGTGAGTCAGTTGAATCTGATGTTGCCGCCGTTTGTGTCGTTGAAGTCGCCGGCGCTGTAAACGCCGAGGTCGCGGCCCTGGTGGACGTGGATGATTATTTCCTGGCGGACTATTCCGACGGCGTCGAGAAGTTCGGCCTCTATGTCGTCTATGAGGTCCTGGATCTCGTCGGAGGTCACGGTCTCTTCGATGTTCAGTGTGGCGTGAACCACTACGTCAGCGTAGTGGATGTCCAGTCTGCCCACGACGACTTCAGTCTCCATTACTATATAGCATTCGGAGTAGGGTGTGCGGGTCTCTCGCTGGAAGTCGTATTTTGCCATGTGCGGGTCTTGTCCTAGGTTCTTACCTGGCCGCTTCCCATTACGGTCCACTTGTAGGATGTGAGTTCTTTGAGTCCCATCGGGCCGCGGGCGTGGAACTTGTTGGTGCTTATGGCGACTTCCGCACCGAGGCCGAACTGTCCTCCGTCGTTGAAGCGGGTGGAGCAGTTGACGAAGACGGCGCTGGAGTCCACCTCGTCAACGAATCTCATCGCGGCGGAGTAATCTTCCGTTACAATCGCGTCGGAATGCCCCGAACCGTAGGTTTCGATGTGGTCGAGCGCGTCGTCGAGGGAGTCAACGACACGGACGCCCGCTATGAGAGCTAGGAACTCGGTGCTCCAGTCATCCTCGGAGGCCGGAATAACCTGCAACACTCCGCTGCCGTTGGAGGGTCCGATAAGACTCAGAGCGCGGCGGTCGCAGCGCATCTCGACACCTGCCTCAGCGAACCTGCCCGCCATCTTGGGCAGATAGGCAGGGGCGACGGCAGAGTGGACCAGGAGAGTGTCCATCGCATTGCACACGGAGTATCGCTGCACTTTGGCATTGAACACGATGTCCATTGCCATATCCAGGTCGGCTTCTTTGTCCACGTAGGTATGGCATACGCCCACTCCTCCCGTAATGGCGGGCATCTTGGCGTCCCGGGCGACCCTGTTTATCAGTTCCTGCCCACCCCTGGGTATAAGCAGATCAATGTACTCCCTCGCCTCGAGCATCTTTCCGACCAGTTCGCGGTCGGTTGACTCTATGAGCTGCACGGCGTTCCTGGGCGCGCCCGCGTCGGCGATGGCTTCTCGTATGATGTTCGCCAACGCCGTGTTGGAGTTGATCGTGTCGCTTCCACCACGGAGAATAACGGCGTTGCCAGACTTGAGGCAGAGAGTGGAGATGTCAACGGTCACGTTGGGTCTGCTCTCATAGATAACGCCAACCACCCCGAGAGGAACGCGCCTGCGGCCCACCTGGAGGCCGTTTGGCACGGTCTTCATCTCGATAACCTCACCTACGGGATCCGGAAGGCCGGCAACGCCGCGAACGTCGGACGCGATGGCCTCGAGACGCTCTCCATTCAGCATCATTCGGTCAAGGTAGTAGTCGGGAAGGCCTTTCTCAGTCCCGGCGTCGAGATCTAGCCTGTTGGCGTCGAGTATCGTTTCCTGTTGTTCGACGATGCGGTCCGCGATGTTGAGCAGCGCCCGATTCCTGACACCGCCGGTCACCTTGGCAAGCTCTCTGGCGGCCCGCTTCGCGGCAAGTCCCTTGCTGGCGAGTTCATCAGTTGTTGTCTTCGTCATTGGTCAGCTCCTATCGGACGGCAAACTAAGACTGGGCGGATTCGGATGTGGCGAGCAGTACGAGGTTATCACGGTGGATGACCTCGTCTCCATAGTGGTAGCCCAGCGTCCGGCCTATCAAGTCTGAGCGCAGTCGTCGTATCTTGTGGACGTCATGAGAATTGTAGCCGGAGATTCCGCAGGCTATCCTGTTCTTATCAGTGTCCTCGACGAGAACCACATCGCCGCGTTTGAAATCCCCGTGTGTGTCCACAATTCCGGCGGGCAGCAGGCTCTTGTTCCCACGGACCAGCGCTCGAACGGCGCCTGGATCTACGACGATAACGTCGGACTCGCGTATCTGGCTGAGCATGTAGCGTTTGCGACTCTCCATTCTGTTTGCGCCCGTGGGGAAGTAAGTACCCAGAGACTCTCCATCCACAAGGCGCGGCACAACGTTCGCAATTGTACCGCTGGCGAAGATCGTGTCCACGCCGGACGCCGTGGCCAGCCTGGCGGCGTTGAGCTTGGCGGACATTCCCCCACGTCCGCGAGAGTCGAACGAGGGGCCTGCGAGAGATTCGATTTCGTCGGTGAAGGAAGGTACCCTGCGAATGAGCCGGGCGTCAGGATCGAGGTTCGGGTCGCCAGTGAATAGACCTTCGGTCTTACCAAGTATTATCAGCAGGTCGGCGTCGACTATGTTGGCGACCATAGCGGAAAGCGTGTCGTTGTCGCCGATGACTTCGCCTTCGAGTTCGTCCACGGACACCACGTCGTTTTCGTTGATGATCGGCACGACCCTGTACTTGATGAGGCCCAGCAGCGTGTTGCGTATGTTGAGGTATCCCATTCGGTCGCTAAGGTCTCTGCGCGTGAGCAGGGTCTGGGCGACATGTACGTCGTGCCAGAGGAAGAGCTGCTCATACGAGTTCATCAGCCTGCCCTGGCCTATGGCGGCCAATGCCTGACGCATCAGCACATTCCCGATCTCTCCGGTCGGATCGAGAACATGCCTTCCCGCCGCCACTGCCCCTGAAGACACAAGCAGCATCTCGGATCCGCCTCGTTGCAGCCGGGCAATCTGACCTACGATGCTGGCCATAGTTTCCAGGTCCAGGCGGTTGGTTCCATCGGTGATTAGCGTCGTGCCCAGTTTCACCACGACGCGCCGATATGGACGGGCTGAAGTATCCTTGTCTCCGCTCATAACCGTCTTGAATCTGACCCCTGTATATTGTTTGGAAGCAATTTCGAGTCCTGGCAAGTTGCCCGACTGCGAGAGCCCGAGTCATTATAGCATCGAACACGGTGGCGAACCGTAATCGGCAAATGCCTTCCTGACACCCGCGCGTCAATCCCTTATACTGCGCTCACCAAAAAGGAGGCGACGATATGCAAGACCTTGTCACGGCTGAATGGGGCGACGCTGTTGAAGCGATTGAGCGGTGCTATGAACTCGGCTGGACTGACGGCCTGCCGGTAGTCCCGCCTACGCTGGAGCGGGTGAACGAGTTTCTGGACTTCGTCGGACGCTCCCCGGATGAGGTTCTGGGAGAAATACCGGAGCGCAGGCGAGAGATTACCGTTGCGAAGACTGCGTCTAACGCGGTCATGGCAGGCTGCCTGCCGGAATACTTTCCGGTGGTGCTTGCGGCTACCGAGGCAATGCTAGCGCCCGAATTCAACCTGATAGCGCCTTCTTCCAGCCAGGGAGGGGCGGCGGTGCTCGTCATAGTAAACGGCCCGGTTGTCGAGGAACTCGACATCAACTCGAAGAATAACCTGTTTGGGCCGGGCAATCGCGCAAATGCCACAATTGGCAGGGCCATCAGGCTAATTCTGATGAATGCCTGTGCGTCCATACCAGGGCTGTTCGACAGGACTGTTATCGGGCACCCCGGAAAGTACACGTTCTGCATAGCTGAGAATGAGACTGACTCGGACTGGCTGCCTCTGCACGTCGAGCGAGGTCTGTCCGCCGATCAGAGCGCGGTGACGGTGTTTGCCGCCTGGGAGCCCAGGCAAGTGCGCTCTGCATCCCATTCGCAGGAGGTAGTGCTGGATACTGTGGCCGACGTGGCGTCGGTGCTGGGATCTTCGCTGGCGTCGTCCGACTCGGTCGGCGACGAATCTCTCCCGGTGAGACAGGGCCAGGTTGTGATTACGATAGCCGGGTCGGCGGACTTCTGGGGCGACTGGACGAAGCGGGATGTGAGAGAGTACCTGCATCCAAGAATCGGACGCTCGATTGCCGACCTGAAGATCGTGAGGGTACTTGAAGGCCACGTCGAGCCCGAGGACTATCAGAACTTCGCCAGTTTCGTGCCTGAGCCGGACGACATTCTTGTTGTCCGTGCGGGTGCGCCGGACGCGAGCGGGTACAGGTGCTCGGTGGTGCTGAGCGAGTTGCCCAAAGTGGCGTCGGCGGCGGTAACGAGGGCAATTGGTTTTTGAGATGCAAGAACATTTCGGACAACTGATCGCTCTGTTTCAGGATGAAATGCGGCGGGGTCTGTCCGGCGACCCTCGCTCTATCGCGATGCATCCCTCATTCGTCAGCCGACCGACTGGCTGCGAAGAAGGCCGGTTTCTGGCCCTAGATCTCGGCGGGACCAATGTGCGGGCCACGCTTGTTGAACTTCGTGGGCAGCGGTCGCTCCGCGTACTCGAGCACCAGTCTTTTCGATTAGCTTCTACAACCGGAACGGTGCATGATCTATTCGATCCGGTAGCGGAATTCGTAGTTGACCTCCTGGCCGATGACGGCTCTCAGAACATCGGCTTCATATTCGCCTTCCCGATGGACCAGACCGGCGTCCGCAGCGGACGGCTCACGAAGTGGACGAAGGAGTTCGCCTTCGACTGTGTGGAGGAGGAAGATGTTGTCGCACTGCTGGAACAGGCCATCGGCGCTCGGACCGGCAACCTCGGTGGATTTGGAATCAGCGCTCTGGCCAACGATACGGTGGGCGTGCTCGCGGCGGGAGCGTATCTCGACCCGCGCTGCGACATGGGTCTGATTGTTGGGACCGGAGCAAACCTTGCCGTCGCAGTTCCAGACAAGATGATAGGCAGGCGAGACCTGCCGGGTCCTTTGGGAAATCCTGATGAGATGATCTTCAACATGGAGTGCGGCAACTTCGATGGTGTGGACGCGATTCAGACCGACGCGGACAGGAGACTGGATGCAGAGTCTGACACCATAGGCCAACGAATGGAGAAGATGATAGCCGGACGCTATCTCGGTGAGGTAGTCCGTCTCAGGGTGTGCGAAATCGCGGCCCGAGGCGAGGGATTCGACGACTGGCTGACTGGCGGCAGGGGATTCAACGCCCCCTACACGTTCACGACCGAGGACTTGTCGGATGCGGCTTTCGATGAATCCGAAGAACTTATTGCGACCGCCATGCAGTTGGGACGTTTGGGTGTGTCCGATACCACCGTAGGCGACAGGCGTCTTCTTCGAGAGATTTGTATTTCGGTCGCGCGAAGGTCGGCGCGAATCGTTGCAGCAGGCATTGCGGCTACCGCGACCTACCTTGATCCTGACCTCGATGATGAGCATATCGTAGCGGCAGACGGTAGTGTCTTCAGAGGGATGCCCGGATACCAGGCTGAATTAAGGCGGGGTTTACAGGATATTCTCGGCGAAAGAGCGGACAGGGTACAGGTCTGCTACCTCAGAGATGGATCAGGACTGGGTGCGGCAGTAGTGGCGGCGGTCGCGGCGGAAGTCTAACGGACAGACGGACAAGAAAGTGTCGTTCCCCTGTCTTCGGACTTCCCGTTAATCGCGCGACCGCGCCTGCTGAATTAGTCCGGTATCGTAGCTGCGGCCTGTATTCGGCCCGCACAGTTACGGCAGGCCTGCGTCAGCTATTCTGCGCCATTATTTCTACGAGTTCTCTAACGGCTTCAGCCGAGTTGAGAAGATCGGCTTTTTCGGACTCGGTCAGGTTGAACCTGACAATATCCTCGACGCCCCCGGCTCCCAGGCGGACTGGAACCCCAACGTACAGGCCGTCTATGCCGTATTCTCCCTCAAGATAGGCAGTGCAGGGTAGTATCTCCTGCCTGTCGAACAGGATTGCCTCGACCATTTGCACGATTGCGGCTGACGGGGCGTAGTATGCGCTGCCGGTCTTGAGCAGGTTCACGATCTCCGCTCCGCCGTCCTGAGTACGCTTTACTATGGAATCTATGCGGTCTTGCGACAGCACTTCCGTGATCGGTTGTCCTCCGACCGTCGTGCTGGCGGTGACGGGGACCATCGTGTCTCCGTGGCCTCCTAGCACATATGCCTCGACCGAGTTCACGGATACGTTCAGTTCCTCGGCAAGGAACGTCCTGAACCGGGCGGTGTCCAGAATTCCAGCCATTCCGAAGACTCGGTTCTTGGGGAATCCGCTGACCTGAAAAGCTCTCTGCGCCATCGCGTCAAGGGGGTTGGTGACTATGACCAGAATCGCGTCTGGGGAGTGTTCGACGACTGACCGGGTGACCGACGTGATGATGTTCATGTTGGTCAGGAGTAGGTCGTCTCGGCTCATGCCCGGTCTGCGAGCGATGCCGGAGGTAATCACGACTACGTCGGAGCCTGCGGTGTCCTGGTAGTCGTTAGTGCCGATCACACTGCCGTCTGAACCGACAACAGGGCCTGACTCCAGCATGTCGAGCGCCTTGCCCTGCGGCAGCCCCTCTACGATGTCCACAAGCACGACGTCTGCGTATCCCTTATCGAATATTCTCTGGGCGGCGGTGGCGCCGACGTTGCCCGCGCCTACCACCGTGACTTTGCTTCTTGGCATTCTGTTCCTCCGAAGAACGGATTTCACTTGTCGGTTTGCCATTGATGTTTAGGGTTTTGCATTAATTGGGGCGGGTTCAAGTACCCGCCCCGTTTTGGCCGTATGGAGTCAATCCGATGCCGGACGGCCCGACTTATCCGTTGCTGCGCTCACGCTGGTTGACTATTCCGAGGCATCCACGTATTCCTGCCAGCGGTCCTCGATGGAAGGATCGGCGACCGTGTCCATAAGGTACCGTCCGAACTCGGCGCTGGTGGAACCCGTGCTACGCCCGGTCATGACAATCTTGCGCTCGTACTGGCCGCAGATGTCAATTGCCTTGTGCAGCTTGGCTCCGATGTCCGTGTATCCGATGTGCTCGAGCATCATCGCGCCGGCGCGGAGCAGCGAACTGGGGTCGGCATACTGGTCGCGGTTCTCCCTGACCATTCTTGGGGCGCTTCCATGAATCGCTTCGAACATGGCGTACTGCTTGCCGACATTCGCGCTTCCTGCAGTGCCTACGCCGCCCTGGATCTGGGCCGCCTCGTCGGTGAGGATGTCACCATATAAGTTGGGCAGGGCGAGGACCTGAAAGTCCTGCTGTCGAGCTGGATTGATGAGCGCGGCGGTCATGATGTCAATGTACCAGCCGTCCCATTCGATGCCAGGGTAGTTCTCGGAGACTTCGCGCGCTATGTCGAGGAATTTGCCGTCGGTAGTCTTTACGATGTTAGCCTTGGTGACTATGGTCACACGGTCCCGGCCCGTTCTGCGGGCGTGGGCGAAGGCCGCGTCAATTATGCGGCGCGAGCCCTGCGTTGTGATGACACGGAAATCCATGGCGAGGTCTTCGGTGACATTCATGCCCTGGCTGCCGACCGCGTACATGTCCTCGGTGTTCTCCCGGAAGAATGTCCAATCTATGCCTTGGGACGGTATCCTCACCGGCCTGATGTTGGCGAACAGGTCGAGTTCCTTGCGCATGGAGACGTTTGCACTCTCGAGGTTCGGCCATCCGTCGCCCTGTTCCGGGGTGTGGGTCGGGCCCTTGAGAGTAACGTGGCAGTTCTTTATCTCTGCAAGAACGTCTTCGGGGATGGACTGCATTTGCTCGGCGCGGTTTTCAATTGTCAGTCCGTCTATCACCCTGAACTCGACCTTGCCAGCGTCAACTTCTTCCCTGAGGAGGTGTTCCAGGACGGTCTGACTCTCTGCGCTGATTCTCGGTCCGATGCCGTCTCCGCCCAGCATCCCGACCACAATCGGGGATATGCTCGAATAGTCCAGCCAGTCCGGTTCGTTCTTCAGTCTTTCGACGCGCTCCAGCTGCTGCGCAACCACCTGGCCGAAGTGCTCTTTTGCCGCATCTATAATTTGATTGTCAGCCACGTTATGGCTCCTTTCAGGTATGTTGATTTGCTGCATGGGATACCGGGACAGGGGGCGCCCGGCATATTTCATGGAATTTCCTATGATTGAATAATGGCCAATACCTGATCTTTGACGACCTGAGTTCCGGCGACCACCGGAATTGCCCTGATCGTGCCGTCCACGGGCGACGGTATCGTATTCTGCATCTTCATCGCTTCCAGAACGAGCAGGGGATCGCCGGCCGCGACCGCCTGGCCTTCTTCTACGGAAACGCTGATGAGAATTCCGGGCATAGGAGAGATGACCGCGGTCTCGCCTTCGGTGACTTCGATCTGCCCGCTCTGCGTGGGGGCTGCCTGAGCCGCGGGGGAGGCAGGCGTGGAAGACGCCACAGGCACAGAACCGGATCCACCCCCGACAGGGTCCACGTCAATTTCGAAGAACTGGTCGCCGACGTATATATTGAAGCGCCTTGCCCTCCCGCTCATTCGAGGGGCCGGAGCAGCTGACTGTGACGATCTGGCTGCCTGCCGGACTTCCTCCAGTGTCTTGGGCTTCATTTCGTCAGGCACAGGTTCCAAGCCGTGCTTGATTCTAAGGAAACGCTCGCCTGTCTGTGGGTACAGCGCGTAGATCAGAGCATCATCTATGTCGTCGGTCAGGTCAGATACCGCTTCTTTGGCGGCTTCCAGTTCCGGCTCTAAGACCGCTCCGGGCCTTTCTGGAGCGTGTGAGATTTCCTCAGATTCGGCGAGTCTATCCATAAGCTCGCCGCGCACAGGGGAAACGGGCTTGCCGTAGTTGCCGCGCAGGTATTCTTTGACCGGCTCTGACACCACCGTGTAGCGTCCGAATATCACGTTGTTCACGGCTTGGGCCCCCACCATCTGGCTCATCGGCGTGACGAGAGGTGGGAAACCAAGGTCTGCGCGCGTCCGGGGGATCTCCTCCAGAACTTCGCTCATCCTGTCGAGCGCATCCGCTTCTCGCAGCTGAGACACCATGTTGGATGCCATACCGCCCGGTATCTGGTGACTCAGGACCCTTGCGTCAATAACGGCGGATCGCGGCGTCTCCAGATGATCGGCATACTTGGGTAGAATGTCTTCGAGCTGGTCGCCGAGATCGAGCAGCGCGTCCAGGTCAACTCCGGGGTCGCGGTCGGTACCGAGCAGCGTCACTGCGATAGGCTCGACGGCGGGCTGAGAGGTTCTGAGAGCGAGGGGAGCCAGGCATACGTCCAGGATGTCCAACCCGGCTTCCACGGCCTTGAGCGCGGTCATGGATGCCATGCCGCTGGTGTAGTGGGCATGGAGTTGCAGCGGAAGGTCAATCTCGGCCTTGATGGCCGTTACGAGTTCGAAAGCGTCGTAGGGGGCGAGCAGACCGCCCATGTCCTTGATGCAGATGCTGTCGGCGCCCAGATCGCGGAAGCTCCGCGCCTTGGAAAGATAGTAGTCGAGGTTGTATATGTCGCCGCCCATCCTGCCGCCCTCGCTGATGGTGTAGCAGATGGCGAGTTGAAGATGCTTTCCCGAATTCTTTACCGCCGAGGCCGCACGCTCCAGGTTGGGTTCGTAGTTCAGGGCGTCGAATACGCGGAATATGTCAATGCCGTTCTCGGCGGAGCGCTCGACGAACTTGTCCACCACGTCGTCCGCGTAATTCCGGTATCCGACGAGGGACTGCCCGCGCAGCAGCATCGAGAGCTTGGTATTGGGCATAAGAGACTTGAAAGAGCGCAGGCGTTCCCACGGGTCTTCCGCCAGAAACCTCGTGGCGGAGTCGAAAGTCGCCCCACCCCATACCTCCATAGAGAAGAAGCCAATAGAGTCCATCTCCTCCGCTAGAGGAATCATGTCCTCGGTGCGAAGCCTGGTTGCCATGAGACTCTGGTGGGCGTCTCGGAAGGTGGTATCACTGAGTTTGAGTGGTTTCCCGGCCATTCTGTATCTCTTGATTGAGTCGGATGGGTTAGTCGTGCCTGCGCCAGCCACGCCAACCAGAGTCGAAACCGGTATGTGCGACTCTGCGCCACGCGGATATCCCGGAATGTCTCTTGAACGATTGCCCTGCTTCTTGCTCGAAAAATGCCTGTACCGAGGCAGTCATCGCCGCGATCAATTCAGGACTCAGATCGCGCGCGCCTCCGGTCATTCTTACGTTCACAGCGGTATGCTCCCATGCTTCTTGTATGGGAGTTGCTCCCGCTTGTTCGCGAGCATTTCGAGAGAGCGGATTATCTTGGGGCGTGTTTCCAGAGGGTCTATTACGTCGTCTATCATTCCGCGCGATGCCGCGATATAAGGGTTCATGAGGCGTTCTTCGTATTCGGCGGTGAGGTTCGTGCGGGTGGATTCGGGGTCTTCCGAATTATTTATCTCGTTACGGTGGATGATGCTGACCGCGCCGCCAGCTCCCATGACCGCGACCTCGCCGGTCGGCCAGGAGAGATTGACGTCGCTGCGCAGATTCTTGCTGCTCATCACTATGTACGCGCCGCCGTAGGCCTTCTTGATGAGGACGCTGATCTTGGGGACGGTAGCCTCGGCGTATGCGTATATTAGCTTCGCGCCGTGCCGGATTATGCCGCCGTATTCCTGGGTGGTTCCGGGCATGAATCCGGGAACGTCAATGAAGGTCACCAGCGGTATGTTGAAGGCGTCGCAGAATCTCACGAATCTTGCCGCTTTTACAGATGCGTTTATGTCGAGGACTCCGGCGATCTGCCGTGGCTGATTGCCCACTATGCCCACCGTCCTACCGTCGAACCTGCCGAAGCCGACGATTACGTTGGGGGCGAATCGCTCATGCACCTGCATGAAGTCTCCAGCGTCAACGACTTGATGGACTACGTCCAGCATATTGTAAGGCCGGTTCGGGTTATCGGGTATGACATGGGCCAGATCGTACTCCTGGCGCTCCGGGTCGTCCCCCAAGTCCAGGGTGGGAGGGTCTTCCATGTTGTTCTGGGGAAGGAATCCGAGCAGCCTTCTTACCTGAGCCAGGCAGTCTTCTTCTCCCTCTATGGAGAAGTGGGCCACGCCGCTTCTGGTGGTGTGTGCGGTCGCTCCACCGAGCTCTTCGTGCGTTACCTCTTCTCCGGTTACAGCGCGAATTACGTCGGGGCCTGTTATGTACATCTGCCCGATGCCCGACGCCATGAATACGAAGTCGGTTAGCGCCGGAGAGTAGGTGGCACCGCCTGCGGCGGGACCGAGTATTACCGAGATCTGAGGAATTACGCCGGAGGACCGGACGTTCCGGTGAAAGATGTCGCTGTATCCGGCGAGGCTATCTACCCCTTCCTGTATCCTGGCTCCGCCTGAGTCAATCAGACCCACGACGGGGGCGCCGTTACTCACGGCGAGGTCCATGACCTTGCATATCTTGCCGGCCACGGCTTCGGAGAGCGAACCGCCGAGAACGGTGAAGTCCTGGGAGTACACGTAAACGAACCGTCCATCCACTTTGCCATACCCGGAGACGACTGCGTCGCCAAGGTATATCTGGTCGGCAAGGCCGAAGTCGGTGGACCTGTGAGTTACGAAAGTGTCGAGTTCCTGAAACGAGCCTTCGTCCAGGAGAAGGGCGATTCGTTCCCGGGCGGTGAGCTTCCCACGTTTGCGCTGGGACTCGATGCGCCGCTGCCCTCCACCCAGGGCGGCCTCTTCACGCATTCTGCGGAGTTGTTCGCGCTTGTCAACTTTTCGTCGTATTACCATATCCCGTCTTCGTCCGGTTTCCATAAGGCTGCGCAACGTGGACAAGTTTACAGAGATTCACAAGCGTGGGCAACAATATCACCGGCTGACAGTTGGCGCTGTACTGTTCCGATTGGCTTGACCGAACAGACGTGTTTCGGTAGCATCAGTGGAAATCTTAAAGTTGCCAGAAGGGAGAGACGGGCGAGATTCTCGTCCCTGCGACAATGTATTTCGTCAGGTTTGTACTTCTGTGCATAGACACAGTTAACGAATTCCTGGGCAAGAACTGTCACTACATCGCCGGCGCAATCGCGTTCTCGATGTTCTTTTCGATGTTCCCGCTTATTCTGGCTATAATCTCGATCTGGGGATTCTTCCTGGGCCCTAACGTTGACCAGGCGGAATTGGCCGCGGAACTTGCAGAGATCATACCGATCTCTTCCAGCTTCATAGCGCAGACTGTGAAAGGTGTGGCGTCGGCAAAAGTCATAACCGGAATTGCGTCGGTACTTCTGGTTATGTGGGCTTCGTCGGCAGCATTCGGCGCCATACGGAAGGGGATCAATACCGCTTGGGGTATTCAGAAGACGCGCCCCTTCATCAAGGAGCGCATGATTGACATTGCTCTGGTAACCGGCGCGGGAATACTGATGGTGATGCTGCTTTTCGTCGCGCCTATGGCGTCGTCAATCCATAAGGTGCTGTCGCTCGTATTCCCAGACATAAGCTACGAGTTTCTGTCGAGGATCATATCGCAGGCGGTGTCGCCTATCCTGTCATTTTCGACGTTCATGATACTCTATCGGTATATGCCTAACACTGAAGTGAGATTCAGGGATGTTTGGCCTGGGGCGTTGTTCTCATGCCTGGGTTTCGAGGGCGCCAAGTGGGGTTTCCTGCAGTACTTAAACAACTACTCGGTACACAACGTTCTCTATGGCTCGGTCGGAGCGATCATGGCCCTGCTGACCTGGGTTTATGTATCGGCGATCATACTGCTGTTCGGCGCGCTCCTTACATCCCGCTATGCGAGAGTAACAAAGGGCGTCAGCTTCGGCGTAAGTGGGCACAGGCTAATGTGGACGGGCCTTACGCGCGTCAGACTCAGGGTTGTGGCGACGGGTGAATCCGAAGCATAGCCTCCTGACTCTATCTGCTCAGTTGGCTCTGAGCGTCGTTGCCGTGTTTCTTCTGGCATGTGGTTCTCCCGCGCCCGCGCCCACACACACTCCTACTCCCGCGCCCACGGAGATTCCCGATATACCTACCCCCGCGCCGACTGCCGCGCTCCAGACCCCACCGATTGTGAGCGCGTTCCTTGGAACGACAGGTTCACCGGAATCGGGACAACTGCCTTCCATCGCCGACCTGGTTGACAGCGTCGAGGAAGTAGTCGCGTCTATCTCCGTCGAGTCCGTGAACAGGGGTCTGTTCTTCGAATTCACGGATGAGGGCGCTGGGACCGGCATCATAATGAGCTCCGACGGTTACATTGTCACCAACTATCACGTCATCCACGACGTCATAGCTGTGAGAGTGGATCTGCCCAACGGAGACAGCTACGACGCCAAGATAGTGGGCTGGGATGTGGTCACGGACCTGGCTGTCCTCAAGATAGAGCCCGATTCCGTCCTGCCCGTTGTGGAGTGGGGCAACTCGGAAAGCATGAGAGTTGGAGACTGGGTCGTGGCCCTGGGCAACGCGCTGTCTCTCAAGGGCGGCCCGACTGTCACGCTGGGGATCATCAGCGCGCTGGGACGGACGGTGCCGACGGAGCGCGGGCCTCTGTACGACATGATTCAGACCGACGCCGCCATCAACAAGGGCAATAGCGGCGGACCGCTCGTCAGCCTGGATGGAAGAGTCATCGGAATCAGCACAGCCATGCTGAGCCGGGCGCAGGGAATTGGCTTCGCGGTCAGCTCGGAGACTGCACTGCCCGTCATAGAGAGCCTGATAGAGCACGGTGAGGTTGTTCGCCCTTCAATGCAGGTGAGCGTGGAGGACGTCACCCCCGCCATAGCTAACCGCATGGGCCTCAATGTGCAGGAAGGCGTGATAATAACACGCATTGCGCAGAGGGGAGCGGCCTTCAACGCCGGGATTCAGGTTGGCGACGTAATCACGAGCCTGGACGGCATACCGACCAAGGGCGTCAGTGAGTTCCTGACGCTGCTTTGGAGCTACGAAGTGGGCGACTCGGTCGAGGTGAGCTACAATAGGTCCAATAAGCTGTTCGAGGCAACAGTGGAACTGGCGGAGCGTTAGTTGCGCCGGGCTAGACTCTATCGGCCTAGTAGGACCTGAACAGCTTGCCCCACTCGGTCTTCAGAGCTTCCTGCACGCGCTTCCTGCCAATGAATCGCAGCCAGTAGTCGTTGTGATACACGTTAGACGCCGCGTATGCCCAGGGCGTGATCGGCGATCTGAGCAGCATGTTCTCCAGCGGCTTCAGCGGCCCCCAGTAGATCAACTTCTGGCCCCGGCTGGCGAACGTATTCTCGGCTGACTTGAAGTTCCAGTTCACCTCTTCGATGTCCTCGCCGACGATGTCTATCTCTTCTATTCGGCCGGTCCCCAGACCCTCTTCGTGCGCCATCCTGATGAACCCGATGCTCATGGGATTGAAGCCCATCATACTGGCCGCTACCGCGTCTATGGCGACCTGGTCCGCTCCGGCGAGAACGACGTTCTTTACGTGCCATCGCATGGCGCGAGGCCCGGGGCCGTCGCCGGCGAACGTTCCGTCGGTTACGGCGAAGATGCCCGGATGTATCTCCTGTTGAATTCGCAGCAGATCCACCAGCGTCTCGTGGATGACCGAGTGAGTCCAGTGCCTCTGGTAGTTGAGCAGCCCGCCGAAGGCGTTCTTCATCGCCCCGGTCATCGTAGTAAACACGTGCGTCTTGACCGTGGGCAGGTGGATAATGTTCTTGCCAGACATCATTTCTGGTATCTGGAATCCGTTTGGATACACTTTGTCCAGTACCAGCAGCGGCGACTTCGGTTCGTAGTCCACCCAGCGCACATCTTCTAAGAAGACAGATTCCAGCCCGTGCTTCTCGGTCACGGCCTCGTGCTTGTTATTGAGCGCGCCCTCTCTTGGGTCCACGACCACGGTGCCGTTGTGAATGGGTGTCAGGTCGTTGTACCCGGCGGATTTGAGCGCGCCAATCACACCGTCTAGCTGCCAGGGGCTCGTGGAGCAGGCGGGATAGTAGTGCTGCCACGAGATATTGATCTTGAGCAACGTCTCGAGATCATGCGGCAGGGCGGACCTGAATCCGGCGAGTTCCATCGCGCCCTGTATATCACTCAGGACGGTCTCGGGTCGTGTGTACGCGACGGCGACGGTCGGCTTGGTAAGCGCGGGCGTCCTTGATTCGGCCTGGGATTGCGCAGCTAGAGTCATTCGGCTTGCTTAAGTCCTGAAGAATCTCCCTATTCCAGGAAGTCCTTGAGCTTCGTGGAACGCTTCGGATGGCGCAACTTGCGAAGCGCCTTTGCCTCTATCTGCCTGATGCGCTCTCTGGTTACGCCGAAGCATCGTCCGACCTCTTCGAGCGTCCGAGCGCGTCCGTCCTCCAGTCCGAAGCGCTTTCTCAGCACTTCAGCCTCGCGGTCGTTCAGGCTGACGAGAACGTCCTCCACATGCTCCTTGAGAAGCTGGTGCGAGGCTGCCTCTGACGGGGCCGGCGCAGTCGTATCTTCTATGAAGTCACCGAGGTGACTGTCTTCTTCCTCGCCAATTGGTGTGTTCAGCGAGACAGGCTCCTGCGAAATCTTCAGGATTTCGCGCACTTTCTCGGTGGGAATTTCCATGTGCCGAGCGATTTCCTCGCTTGTGGGTTCCCGTCCATACTCCTGAATCAGGCGGCGGGTCACCCTTAGAAGTTTGTGAATGGTCTCCACCATGTGTACGGGAATGCGGATCGTGCGCGCCTGATCCGCAATGGCTCGCGTTATCGCCTGTCTTATCCACCAGGTGGCGTAGGTTGAGAACTTGTAACCCTTGCGATAGTCGAACTTTTCGACGGCGCGTATAAGGCCGATGTTGCCTTCCTGGATCAAGTCAAGAAGGGACATGCCCCGACCGATATACTTTTTCGCCACGCTGACGACGAGCCTCAGATTCGCCTTGGCCAGGTGCTGCTGCGCGTCGTCGCCGAGATACTTGATGCCGTTTATGTGCCTGCGGAAGATAAGCTCGTGCGCCTTCAGACTGTCGGCGATGTCCGGTCTGTCCAGCAGGTCCCGCATCTGCGAAATATCGGGGTTAGGAGACGGAATTGGCTCCGGCCGTTCTAGGTGTCTTCTTACCTCGTCCGGCTCGATGTTCAGAATCTCGGCTACGAAATTCACCAGCTTCTCGTCGTTCGAGTCTTCATCGGGCGAGCCGGGATACCTGTTGGCCGCATCTCTTATGTCCTGCACAAGTTCAGGGTCCCGTTCCCCGGCGGCGTAATACACGCGGGATATGGCAGCGAGAGTCTGCGCGGGCAGAAGTCGGCTGCTCAGAGAGAACTGCTGAACGCGCGCCTTCGCATCCTCAGGCTCGAGGTTGAGTGTCTTCGAGAGATAGTCCACGAGCTCTTCGGTCAGTTCGCCGTCGAGCCTGTTGCGAAGTTTGAGGGCCTCTCGTGACTCAAAGACTACCTGGATCCTCGGATGGTCCTTGGGCAGCTCCAGCGCCTTGGACAGGAACGTAAAGGCCTCGTCTTGGGTCAGTCTGTTATTCAGGAACTTGAGGAACTTTGAGTCTTGGACGTTCCGCGAGTTGCGAGCGTCGTATAGCTCCAATTGATCGTGGAGTTCCGGCTCAGACATCACCTCGGACAGGGTTCCTGTGTAATTTATGCCGTGATACCTGGCTACCGCGCTCACCACGTGGTGATTGTCGGCGACATCGGTAAGGAAGTCGGTTACTATCTGTGAAGCCCTCAGAGGCTGTCTATCCGACGATGTCCAATCATCCTCGAGGCCGTTTATGAATCTTCCGGCTTCGAATCGGCGTGCCAGAATTCGTTCCTCCGCCGCTTTGAGAAGATCAACTCTGCCAATCTCACGCAGGTACATGCGTACAGGATCGTCTATCATCTCCGGCGGACCGGCATCCTTTTCCAGAACGCCTTCCGAACTCAGGCCGTTGAAACCAATTCTGGGCGCTTCTGCGTCTGAAGAGCCCATGTCCGCGAAGACTTCCTCGGAGCGGTTCGAGTTGTCGTGATCGCTCTTCTGAAAGCCGTCCTCGGTGGTCCGCGTGGTGCTTATGAGATCGGCGGTCGTTGATGCTTCGGGCATTACTCTGCCGAATACGCTGTCGTCGCCGTCTGTGCCGATAGTTCTATTCATGGACGTAACCTCTTCGTGTTACTGGCTTGTGTCTGATAAGCAAAAATCTGGACAATGTCCCCCGAACTAGCGAGTTTCCGCTATCTGCGGGACATTGTCTCCAACTCTTTGATTCGCAAGCTCGCCCGCTTGACTTCGGCCTCCACCTCTCCGGAAGGTGGCAGCCGGACATCTTCGGTGTCGAGCATCAACTCCTGCGTCTCTCGAATATGCCGCAGTTCCAGCCTCCTGAGACACTGCGACAGCGCGCGTTCGACTCCTGTGCTAGGCAGTTCCACCGATTCCAAGCGTCTCATCCGCTCGGCGAGAACCTCATCAACCTCGTTTCGGAGTTTCTCTATTGTAGGGTAAGAAACCAGAGCGGTAAATAACTCCCTGCTATCAGTTCGACGGAAACATTCGGGATTCGTTGACCGAGCCTCTTCCACCAAATCGGGATTCTGAATCAAGATGCTCAGCGCATATTCTTCAATCGGGTCGGAGTCCTGAGTCCTAAGAGCGCTTGGCGATACTTCGATGGCTTGTTCGATGTTTTCCTCGTGCCTGCGACTTCTTGGGCGTCTGTCCCTTTGTCTCGCGAGCGAAGCCAGAATGTCGGATTCGGTAACCCCCAACGCTTCCGCAATCTTAAGCCTATAGCTATGCTGATCCATGTCATCAAGCCGATTTATGAAACGCACGAACTCAGACACAATACGGGCCCGGCTATCAGGAATATCCAAATCGTAGCGTTGCACAAGCGCAGGAATTACGAAGTCCAGGAGCGGCTGTGCATCGGCGATTATGGATTCCCACCTGTCCGCGTCTGTTCGTATGAGCCCATCCGGATCCAGGCCGGCGGGCAGCGCAGCGATTTTCAGTGTGGGCGGCGTCCACTGGTTCAGAACGCTCTGATTCGCGGTGTTTCGCCGGGAGATTACGTCTCGGAACACGTGCCACGACGATTCGAGGCTCCTGAGTGTCGCCTCCTGCCCTGCGTCGTCCGGGTCCAGGGCGAGAACGAACTCGCGCGCCAGCGTCCGAAGCTGAGCTACCTGGTTCTCGGTGAGGGCGGTGCCCATGGACGCCACAACGTTCTTGTATCCATGCTCGTGCGCTGCTATCGCGTCCATGTATCCTTCGACTATGACCGCGATTCCGGTCTGTCGGATTTCCGCGTTGGCGAAGTGGAGAGCATAAAGCGTGTTGCGCTTGTCGAAGACCTCGGTCTGCGCGGTGTTGATGTACTTGGGCGTCGAATCGTCGAGAGCGCGAGCTCCGAATCCCACGATGTTGCCCTGGCGGTCGAAGATGGGAAACATCAGCCTGTTCCTGAAGAAGTCCCAGACCTGGCCGTTGTCGCCCCCTCGTATGAGGCCTGCGGCTATCGCGTCCTCTTTCTTAAACCCGTACGTCCGCAGATACTGGACGAGTCCGTCCCACCTGTCGGCGCTCAGTCCCAGCTTGAACTGATCTATCGCCTGCCGACCGACCTTCCGGCGGTCCAGGTACTCTCTCGCCGCCCTGCCTGAATCCGACTCCAGCGTATCCTGGAAATACTGAGCCGCCGCACTGTTGACGCTGTGAATCGCGTTTGAATTCTCCCGGTTCGGCGCGTTGGAGAGCTCCACGCCCGCGCGCTGCGCAAGCATCCTGAGCGCATCCCCGAACTGGAGATTCTCCGCGCGCATCACGAAGTTGAATATGTCGCCCCCGGTTGCGCACGCACCGAAGCAATGCCAGCTCTGCCTCTCGGGATTCACGATGAAAGAAGGTGTCTTTTCCGTATGGAACGGGCAGTTGGCCTTGAACGTGCGTCCCGACTTCTGGAGAGACACGTGTGAAGAAACGACATCCAGAATGTCGAGTTTAGCCTTTATGTCGTCGGTTACGCTCATCGCCCCTATTCTATGCTTCGGACTGGCTGTACGCCCAGTTGGTTATGTTGTCCATCGGCTGGCCGATATTCTTCAGGTGCCACGCCATATGTTCAATCGTAGCTTTCAGATCAACTAGGTCGTCGCCCGTCTTCTGGGAGTCGTGTGGCTTCTTCAGGAAATTCTCGACTTGCGACGCGAGCGTTATCTGCGCGCTCCACAGGTCACCCAGGTCGGTGCAGAACTGTGAGAGGTCCTCATCCATTTCGTCAGGCAACCCCATCTCTTTCAGCTTGATGACGACGCTGTGCGCCACGACGGAAGCGCGTCTTGCCTGTTCTAGGGCGGGTGACTGGTCGAGATGTCGGTCCAGAGATTCTTCAGGGTTCAAAGTGAGATCCTTTTCAGTTGAGCCCCACGTTGTAGTGGGTGATGTAGGTCATCCAGAGGTCTTTCACCGATTCCAGCGCTGCAGGCTGGGATTCGGGGTCCATCTCGTTGATGTTTATGAACACAGTCTTCCAGAGTTCGTCCACTTCCACTTTCCACGGCGCGTATTCAAGTCCGTGCGCGTCCCGCTGCATGGCTTCCAGGTGTTCTCGTATCATCCGTACCTTGTTTCCAACGGTTCGGACCTGTATTCGGCCCTGAGGCGTCATATGACTCTACGCTCCATGAATGGGGCGGCGATTCCCGGCATTATCCGTTCAGCTACCCTTATCGCATAATGGTCGGTCATTCCCGATATATAGTCCACTACGGCCATGTCCTCTGATTTGCTTCTCTTTCCGTATTCGGGTGGAATCTCGTCTCTGTTCGCGCTGAAATGCGAATACAGAAGGCTCATAATATCCTCGGCTGTCCTGCCAAGAGTCCCGTTCGACTCCGGCAGATACACGCTGTCGAACATGAACTCGCGCAGTGTGTAGAAGGCACCGCTAACCTCCTCGCTCATTCGTATCACCGGAGTCCCTGCGGTGACGGTCTCGCCGGTGGCGTCCCAGGAATTTGCTACGATGTCGGACACCATACTGTTGATGCGCTGCGCGTGAGTTTCGCCAAGAACCTCCGACACCTTTGAAGGAAACATTTCCGGGGTGAGAATCCCTGCCCTGAACGAATCGGCGAGGTCATGGTTGAGGTAGGCTACCGCGTCGGATATCCGGCAGATCTGTCCTTCCAGTGAAAGGTCTTCCATGGATAGCTGTCCCAGGAATTCTCCGCGCGGCTTGGAATGGTTGAGTATCCCATCGCGTACTTCCCACATCAGATTCAGTCCGTTCCCGTCTTTCTCAAGCTGCTCGACAATTCTGAGGCTCTGCCGACTGTGCCTGAAACCGTCCGGGTGCAGTTCGTTCATCGCATATTCGCCAACGTGCCCGAAGGGAGTGTGCCCAAGGTCGTGTCCGAGGGCGATGGCCTCTGTGAGGTCTTCGTTCAGGTTGAGTGCGCGCGAGATAGTCCGGGCTATCTGCGACACTTCCAGCGTGTGGGTCAGGCGCGTGGCGTAGTGGTCGCCGAGTGGGGCGATGAAGACCTGAGTTTTGTGCTTCAGCCGGCGGAAAGACTTGGTGTGCAGGATGCGGTCCCTGTCGCGCTGAAACTCGGAGCGGGTGGGGGAGGGCGTTTCAGGCCTGTCCCTGCCCTGACTTGTCTCAGAGCGCACCGCGTATGGCGACAAATTTCGTTCTCGCGCAGACAGACGCGAGGCGATAGTGTCCGAGACTCGCTCGGGAAGCGTCGGTCTGATTACGGTGCGAAATGTAATGGAGCTAATCCTCTCTCTTTTGTATCCCTTCGTTTGAGTTAACACGCATCACTGCCGGTCTAGAAGCGTCTCCCTCAGTCTTTCGATGACGATTTGCAGTTCCCGATCATCGAGGTTGAACGGATCGACGCCGAGTTCGTCCGGATTGTGGATGTCGTGCAGGTAGATGGACGGGTCGCCGGCCGCGAGCGCGTCGCGCACTTCGTCGCGGGACGGTCCGCGCCAGTCGCGCGTGAATTTAAGGATCGCGATGGGTGTGAGGTAGTCCCACTCGTCGTGTTCCACGGTCACTTCCAGCCCGGGCATTTCGATAAGCGCGTCCACCACCTGGCCGCACATCTCAGCCATCATCTTAGTTTCCGCTTCTTCGTCTTCGTCCGCGAATATGCGGAGCGCCTCCACGAGTCCGACGATCTCTTCTTTGGCGACCTTCATGCCGCGTCCAATGAACTGATGAGGGCTTGCGTTAGCATAAGCCGCCTCGATCAGGTCCGCGCGTCCGGCCAGGACGCCCGTACCCTGCGGGCCGCGTATCGCCTTACCCCCCGAGAACTGCACCATGTCCGCGCCGCCTTCAGTGAAGCGCGTCAGGTTCGCCCTTGGTGGAAGATAGGAAGCGGCGTCCACTATCACCGGTACGTCGTGAGCGTGGGCAATCTCCACGACCTGCTCGAACGGTATGGCTCTGCGAGAAACGAAACCTGAGAAAAGGTATGCCACGGCTGCGGTGTTTTCGTTGATCGCCGCCTCCAGTTCCCACGGATGGCACCGACGACCGTCGCCAATGTCAACTATCGTCGCACCTGTGGCCGTGTAACACTGATCGTAAGGGAACCGCTGGCTGCGGTGCATGATGATCTCATTCTTCATCCCATCGGCGTTAGGGAGCCGCACCATCTTCGCCGGGTCGTTGCCCGCCATTACCGCCGCCGCCTGGAGGACCAGTCCGCCAGCCGAGCCCGAGGTGACCAGGCCGGCTTCCGCGCCCGTCACTTCGGCGATTACCTTGCCCGCCGCGACGTTGAGCTCGTCCATGTTCACCATGGTCCTGGATGTCTTCTCCATCGCGTCGAGGACCTCGGGCCTGAGCTTGCTGCCCCCATACAAAGTCGTCGAACCGGAGGCCGTTATGACCGGCTTGACGCCCAGGCTGCGGTAAATGTCTGCTCCGTCTCCGAACACCATATTTCGTCTCTCCCACGAATCACCAAAGCCGAAACTTGAATAGTGTGGGCAGTGTACCAGAATGAGGGCGCGTATGCAGGGACATAGTCGGTCCTCAAGGCAGTGCAGTCACACCTGAACTTCAGCGGTCTCATTTATCTTGGTTTATGTCATTAGGTTCTTCAACTGGTGGAAACAGGTGCCCCGACTGGCGAATAACAGGTGACTTCTGAACCAGAGTTTCGCTAGAAAACCACCAGAGTTATAGCTAATTCTCCAGACATTTTTCTTTACGTTCTGTTCGTCATATATCGTGCTTTATGTCTTCTGGAGTGTAGTCGTCGGCCTGGGTGCCGGGAGTTCGCTTGAAAGTCTCGTAGCGGTAAGTCGTGTGGATATTGTAGCCAGACCAGCACAAATGTACAAGAGCGTCAGGTCGTCTGGATGCTGTATGTTTGATTGCCCCACCGCTGTGATCTGGCTACTTGACAGTCGTCACTCTCATTCGTACATTGCCCTTGAGTCTTCTTCCTGAATCTATGAATCACACGGTGAGGTGTTTGCAATGACTATCACGGCCCAACCACCGGAGCAAACGGTTATCCGAACCGGAGTGAGCCACCCGCTGGACCCGCTGACACCTGAAGAAATCGCTGAGGCGGTGACGATTCTCAAGTCCGAGCGCGGGCTGGGCAAAGAGACGAGATTCGAGACTGTCACCCTGAACGAGCCGCCGAAAGACGTGGCGCTAGGCTACAAGTCGGGCGACCCGGTTGACAGGGAGGCGTTCTTCATCGTATTCGACAACCGCACGAGCGAAACGCACGAAGCGGTGGTCTCGTTGACGAGCGGCCGGGTAATCTCCTGGAAGCACATCCCGGGCGTCCAGCCCCGCATTACTCTCGACGAATTCTCAGAGTGCGAGGCTGCAGTCAAGGCTGACCCCGACTTTATCGAGGCTTTGGCCAAGAGGGGAATCACCGACGTTGACATGGTAATGGTGGACGCATGGTCGGCCGGCAATTTCGGCGTCGAGGAAGAGGAGGGCCTGCGTCTCGTCTTCGCTCGCTGCTGGCTCAAGACCGGACCCAACGACAACGGGTACGCGAGACCCATAGAGGGAGTCATTCCGGTAATTGACCTGAACCGTATGGAGGTGCTTAGAGTCGAGGACCACGGCATTGTTCCGCTGCCCCCCAACGACGGCAACTACGCGGCGGAATACATCAAGGACTTTCGCCAGGACCTGAAGCCGCTTGATATAACCCAGTACGAAGGCTCGAGTTTCACTGTAAATGGAAATAAGGTCTCCTGGCAGAAGTGGAGCATGAGGCTTGGATTCAATCCGCGTGAGGGACTGGTACTCCACTGTGTCGGCTATGAGGACAAGGGCAGGGTGCGCCCAGTAATGTACCGGGCCTCCCTATCCGAGATGGTCGTTCCCTATGGGGATCCCCGACCACACAATTTCAGGCGTAATGCCTTCGACCTCGGCGAGTACGGAATCGGGATGCTGACCAACTCTCTGATACTCGGCTGCGACTGCCTGGGGGTAATCTACTACTTCGACGCCGACCTGCACGACACACGTGGCAATCCGGTTAAGATCCCCAACGCAATCTGCATGCACGAGGAGGACTACGGAATTCTCTGGAAGCATACGGACTGGCGTACCGGTCAGGTCGAAGTACGCCGTTCACGGCGGCTCGTCGTCTCCTTCATTACGACAGTCGGCAATTACGAGTACGGCTTCTACTGGTACTTCTACCAGGACGGCACGATAGAGTACGAGATAAAGATGTCCGGCATACTGCACACCTCGGCCGTTGCTCCGGGAGAGGCGCTAAAGTACGGAACGCTGGTTGCTCCTCAACTCAATGCAGCTATACACCAGCACTTCTTCAACGTGCGACTCGATATGAGCGTGGACGGAGAAGACAACTCGGTCTATGAGGTCAACGCAGTTACCGAACCTCGCGGCCCTGACAACCCGCAGGGCAACGCCTTCTACGCCGAGAAGACTCTGCTGGCCTCAGAGTCCGAGGCCCAGCGGATGATCAATCCCGAGAGCGCAAGGTACTGGCTGGTCTCCAGCTCTTCCGAACGCAACTCACTGGGCCAGCCCACAGGATACAAGTTGACTCCCGGAGATAATACGCATTCCATGCTTCACTCCGACGCCAGCGTCTCCCGGAGGGGGGCCTTTATTAAGAAACATCTATGGGTCACCCCGTACGCGCCCGACGAGAAGGCCGCCGCGGGAGACTACGTGAACCAGCATCCGGGCGGAGACGGTCTTCCCGCATGGACTCAGGCGGACCGCAGCGTCCAGGACACCGATGTAGTGGTCTGGTACACGTTCGGCATGACGCATATCGCGAGGCCGGAGGACTGGCCAGTCATGCCTGTCGCCTACACTGGGTTCACCATGAAACCCGTCGGTTTCTTCGACATGAACCCGGCCCTGGACGTGCCCCCATCGGCTCACGCTAATGGCGCCTGCTGTGGCGGCGGAGAACATGGCTGTACCTGTCACGCCTGATGCGCATGTTCGGATACTGATTCTCCTCACATACGAGGATTTTCTGTGCTAATCTAAAACTGAGTTGGCTTGACCTATGACCTGACACTTGGAGGCATCCAGAAATGGCCAGTGTCGTATTGCCGGAACACGCAAGGGCGGTCATAGTCGGAGCAGGTATAGCGGGCTGCAGCGTCGCGTACCATCTGACTAGGCTCGGCTGGCGTGATATTGTCGTAGTGGACCAAGGGCCTCTGTTCGAGACAGGCGGCTCAACTACGCACGCGCCCGGACTCGTCTTCCAGGTCAATCCCTCCAAGACCATGGCGACCTTTGCGCGTTACACTGTCGAACTCTGGAAGAGCATGGAACTCGATGGCGAGCCGTGCGCGAATCCGGTCGGCAGCCTCGAGGTCGCCTGGACGCCGGGGCGTCTGGAAGACCTCAAGCGCAAGGCCGGGTTCGCCATGAGTTGGGGCATCGAGGCTCACGTGATCAGCCCAGGTAAGGCCCGAGATCACATCCCGATGCTGTCCGACCGCATCCTGGGCGCGCTCTACGTCCCGTCGGACATCCAGACCAAGGCCACCCGACCAGCCGAGGCGATGGCACACGCGGCAGAGGTAAACGGATCGTCGTTCTACGGTGACACCAAGGTCACTGGCATCGCCATCGAAAACGGGCGCGTTGAAGCCGTTCACACCACGCGCGGCGACATCAAGACCGAACTTGTAGTCTCAGCCGCCGGAATCTGGGCGCCGAGGATCGGCGGGATGGCCGGTGTCTCGATTCCGCTATCTCCGATGCAGCACCTCTACGCCGTTACCGAGCCACTCAGCGAACTCGCGGGTGTGACCGAGGAAGTATCCCACCCGATTCTGCGCCACCAGGACGAGGCCATGTACTTCAGGCAGGTTGGTGAGTCCTACGGCATCGGTGCGTACAACCACGAACCGCTCTTGGTGGAGTCGGAGGACATTCTCGACCTCGAAGAGGCGCCGGTCGCGCCCGCAGAGATGCCCTTCACCCCGGCCCATTTCGAGAAGGCGAGGGCGGCAATGGGCGAATTTCTGCCCGCCCTGGAAGGCGCGGGACTGACCCGCAAGTTCAACGGCCTGTTCTCGTTCACAAACGACGGATTCCCGGTGCTGGGCGAGTCGCCAGACGTTCGCGGATTCTGGTCCGCCCAAGCAGTGTGGATAACGCACGCCGGAGGCGTCGGCAAGGCCGTTGCCGAGTGGATTGTCAACGGCGAACCGACGACCGACCTGCGCGAGTGCGACATCCTGCGCTTCCATCCCCACGCCCACAGCCGCCCATACGTCCGCGCTCGCGCCGCACAACAGTACCGAGAGGTTTACGACATAATTCACCCACTCCAGCAGATGGACAGACCTCGTAACTTGAGGCTGACACCATTCCACGCGAGACAGAATGAGCTGGGCGCCGTCTTTTTCGAGAACGCGGGCTGGGAACGTCCGCAGTGGTACGACTCGAACGCGGGCCTGCTCGATTCGCTGAGCGTGGCTGGCACGTCACGCGATGGCTGGGAGGCACGGGAGTGGTCTGCGACTGTCGCAGCTGAGCACGCGGCTGCGAGAGAGCGCGTTGCCATGTTCGACCTGACTCCCTTCGCCAAGTTCGAGATTTCAGGCCCGGGTTCGCTTGCGGCTCTCCAGCGTCTGGCCACCAACCAGATGAACAAGCCCGTCGGGACGATTACATATACTTCCATGCTCACGCCCAGCGGGGGAATAAAGTGCGACCTGACAATCACGCGGTTGGGCGACGACGGCTTCTTGGTGGTCACCGGCGGAGCGATGGGTCTCCACGATCTGGAATGGATTCAGTCGCATCTGCCGGACGACGGCTCTGCTACTGTTACCGATATTTCGTCCGCTCAGTGTTGCGTCGGCCTCTGGGGTCCCAGTGCGCGCGACCTGCTGAGCCGTGTCTGCGACGACGACCTCAGCGACGACGGGTTCCCATACATGACAGCAAAGCCCATCACGATAGGCGAAGTTCCTGCGCTCGCCCTTCGCATATCATACGTCGGTGAACTCGGATGGGAAATTTACGCGCCGTCGGAGCTTGGCCTCTATCTGTGGGATACGCTCTGGGAAGCCGGACAGCCGCTCGGAGTCATCGCTGCGGGCGGAGGCGCGTTCGACTCTCTGCGCCTCGAAAAGGGATACCGACTCTGGGGAAACGACATCCACACCGAGTACAACCCATACGAGGCGGGAATCGGCTTCGCTGTCAGAATGCGGAAGGGAAACTTCATCGGACGCGATGCGCTGAGAGAAGTCCGAGCTAATGGTCCGAGGCGCAAGTTGTCCTGTATGACACTGGATGACCCCGCCAGAGTCGTCATGGGAAAAGAACCTATTCTGGACGGCGACAGAGTGCTCGGATACGTCACCAGCGCCAACTACGGACACTCTATCGGACGCGGCATCGTTTACGGCTACCTCCCTGTCGAGTACGCTGAGGTCGGAACGGCCGTTGATGTGCTTTACTTCGGTGAACGGCTTCAAGCTACAGTCACGCGCGAGCCGCTCTATGATCCAAAAGGCGATAAGATGAGGGTGTGAGAAGGAGTACGCCACCTGCTGAGAGCATTGTGGTTTCGTTGTATCATTCTCTTGTATGAGACAGTAGGTACAAGTTGAGAAGAAGGGGGAGCGAATGGGCAAGTCCATAAGTCACACTGTTACAAGATCCGGCAGAAAGCATGGGCAGCCCGATGTTGAAATCCCGGTTGCCGAAGATCTGGCCACCGTTCCGGGCGTGCCGCAGAACCCTGTGGACGTGGCTTTTTACAGCAGGGAATTCCCGCTAGAGACACAGGCAATAGAGAAGTCCGCGGATCGTCAGTGGGCGGTGAAGACCTACCCCAAGAATATGTCCGAGTTCCTCGATGGGCATGACGCGCGGATGAAGCCGATGTACGAAGAGGGGCTAGTGTCCGCTGACGTCGAGCCGACCGGCGCGCCGGTTGCCGGGGAAGATATGACCGAGGACATTCGGCAATTTGCGCGAGAGTTGGGATTCGGAGAGGTGGGCTTTACCAGGCACGACCGACACTATACGTTCTCTGGCAAGAAGCGCTGGGCGAAGTTCGAGCACGCCATTTGCCTGGCTTACGAGCAGGACTACCGCATGACGCAGACCGGCCCGAGCCCCGAGGCCGACCAAGCCCGGTTCGAGACCTACGAGGTCGAGCAGGCGGGCTGTCTGAAGATTGCGGAGTACATCAGATCCAGGGGCTACCGCGCGCAGGTCCATGACGGATACGATTGCAGCGGCCCTTACATACCGCTGTTCGTCGCGGCTGGGCTGGGGCAGCTTGGCGTGAACGGACAGTTGCTGTCGCCCCATTTCGGATCGCGCGCGCGTCTAATGCTCGTCACCACCGACGCGCCCGTGACCTACGACGGCCCGGTGGACTACGGTATCCACAAGTTCTGCCAGGAATGCCAGGTCTGCGCCAATCGCTGTCCGGGCCGCGCGATTGTCAAGGATAAGGTCTGGTGGCGTGGAGTCCAGAAGAACAAGCTCATATACGACCGCTGCCGTCCGGTCATGGTGACATTCCATGGCTGCGCCGTCTGCATGATCGTATGTCCGATACAGCGTTACGGCATGAAACCCGTCATGGAGCATTATGTCGAGACCGGCGAGGTGCTCGGAAAAGGCACGGACAACCTGGAGAGATACTCGATAGAGGGCAAGGGAGACTTCGGCACAGGCGAATTGCCCCAGTTCGACCGGGGCTTCTTCGAGATTCCGCATGGCCGGGAGGAGGAGTGGCTGTTCGAGAAATTCAAGGAAAAGCTCGCCTCCAAGGGTGTCCCAAGTGAAGCGGAACTTGTAGAATTCGCAACCGACGTCAAGGAGATACTGGACAAGGGCGAGACGACATACGACATCGCCTGAGATATTGGCCTTGATTACCGTTCACAGCCAGTAGGGGCGAACCCTTGTGGTCGCCCCGCGACATTGGAGATACCCTGTTGCCGACATTTTCCGAGTCACTCAAATCCGATAGGTTCGTCGTGACCGCCGAACTGAATCCGCCGAAGGGAACCGACCTCGGTGTCCTGTTCAAGCACGCCGAAGCCCTGAATGGCATGGTGGACGCCTTCAACCTGACCGACTCCGCCGGAGCAAACATGACCATGGCCCCCATTTCCGCAGCCCACCTGATGCTGGACAGGGGATTCGAGCCGATACTCCAGGTGACGGGGCGCGACCGCAATCGCATCGCGCTGGAGGGCGAGTTGCTTGCCGCCTCCGCGCTCGGCATCAACAACGTACTCTGCATGAGTGGCGATCCTCCCGGCCGAGGCGACCATCCCGACGCAGTGGGAGTGTTCGATCTCAGGGCTGAGACGTTGCTGGACGCCGTTACAGCAATGAACTCAGGCGCCGATATGTATGGCAATGAACTCAGGGGAACGCCGACGCTGTTCCCAGGCGCGGTGGCCAACCCCGGTGCCGACGATCTCGACACCGAACTAGCGCGCATGGAAGATAAGGCGAAGAGGGGAGCCGCATTTTTCCAGACTCAGGCCGTTTACGACGCTGCGTCGTTCGAGAAATTCATGGAATCCGCGCGCGAATTCGGAGTCCCCGTCCTGGCGGGCATGATAGTCCTCAAGTCGGCTCGCATGGCGCGTTTCCTGAATGACGAACTCCCCGGTGTAAGCGTGCCGGACAGCCTGATCGTCGAGATGGAGAACGCGAAGAACAGGGCAGCGACCGGAGTGGAAATCGCTGCGCGTCTCATACGCGAGACACGCGACATGTGCGACGGGACGCACATCATGGCAATCGGATGGGAGTCGCGCATCCCCGCAATCCTGGAATCCGCGGGCCTGACCTGACGCCACGCTCAAAATCGGCTGACTAAATCGGATAGATTCGTCCACACTTTCACTGTTCTACGCTGTATAATCCAGGCCTTATCGAACGGAGTGCCATAATAGTCGCGCATCTGGAGGTGATAAGATGGCGCAGACTCTGGTAATTGACGGCCTCAAGCCCCGAACACTGCCGATTAATCTCCGTCAGAGCGGAAACAGCGACGCCCGGATGCTGATTTCCACTCGTGTCCGAAAGTCCCCCTGGTGGCACATGTCCAAGGCCGCCGGATGCCGGGCCTATACCGTGTACAACCACCAATATCATCCGCGCGCCTACATCGAGCCGGAGGACGGCGGCCTGATGGAGGAGTACAAGTACCTCACCCAGCATGTGAGCATGTGGGATGTGGCTGTCGAGCGTCAGATATGCGTCAAGGGACCTGACGCCGCCGACTTCGTGAACCTGCTCATCACGCGCGACGTTCACTCGCTCTTGCCCACTATGCGCGCCCGCTACGTAATCCTGTGCAACCAGTACGGCGGCATCATCAACGACCCCGTTCTGCTTCGAGTGGCGGATGACGAATTCTGGTTCAGCATTTCCGATTCAGACGTGCTGCTCTGGGCGCAGGGAGTTAACTCCTTCGCCGGTTACAACGTCGAAATTCGTGAGCTCGACGTTTCCCCCGTGCAGATACAGGGGCCCAAGTCCGTCGCGCTCATGGAGAGTATGTTTGGCCCCCGGATCAGGGACATTCCCTACTATGGCCTGCTCCACGCCACGCTGAACGGACGTAAGGTCACCATCTCGCGCACAGGATTCTCCGCAGAGGTCGGCTTCGAGATATACCTCCACGACGCCATTCGCTACGCCGACGACATCTGGCCGCACATCCTGGAGCGGGGAGAGGAGTTCAACCTGCGCGTGATAGCCCCCAGCCACATTCGACGGCTGGAGGCGGGAATTCTCTCCTACGGCCAGGACATGGACATCGAGAACAACCCGTTCGAGGTGCGTCTCGGCTGGCAGGTGGACCTGGACAAAGAAAACTTCATCGGAAAGGACGCGCTTGCGAAGATCAAGCAGAAGGGAGTCCAGCAGCGCCTGGTCGGCCTGAAGGTCGGAGGAGAGCCAATCACCTGGTACAACGAGGACTTCTATCTCGTCAAGGACAAGAACTCAGGCGACGTCATTGGTTACATAACCAGCGCGTTCTGGTCGCCTAACGTCGAGTCTAACATCGCGCTGGCCGTCATGCCGCGCTCCCACTGGAGACGTGGGACCCAGGTCAAAGTTCAGTTGCCCGGTGATGGCATAGTGGACGCCGAGGTGGTGCGCGTCCCATTCTTCGACCCGACCAAGGACATACCGAACACTGCCCTTTAGGCCGGGCAACTCGTAACGCGAATGCAGAGAGCCGAAGGCATTCATGCCTTCGGCTCTCTTTTCACTTTGCGATTTTCCCAGAATTGCTACTGTGCTTCCGAACCTCTCAGGCGCGGATCCAGCACGTCCCTGATAGCGTCGCCGAATATGTTGAAGCTCAGCACCGTAATGACGATGGCCACGCCCGGATAGACGATCCGCCACCAGTGCGGATTGATTGCCTGTCCTACCGCGCTTCCGAGCATATTGCCCCAGGATGCTGTCGGCGGCGGTATCCCGATTCCCAGGAATCCTAACGACGCTTCGACGACGATTGCCGTGCCAATGTGCGCGGTCAGGATTATCAGGAATGGCGCCACACAGTTCGGCAGTACGTGGCGCAGCATTACTCTGAGCTCCGACGATCCGACCGAGCGCGCGGCGTCAACGTACATGAACTCTTTAACCGCAATTGCGACCGACCTGATAACGCGCACGCCATACGGCACTCTGGTGAAAGCCACCGCGATGATCACCGTGTGCAGTCCCGCTCCGAGCACCACCAGCAACGATAGCGCTAGTACCAGGCTCGGGAAACTCATCCACACCTCGACTGCGCGCTGCGTGACAAGGTCGAACTTGCCGCCGAGATAGCCGCTTGCCAATCCCCATATCGAACCTATTGCCGTTCCGAACACCACTGAGGTAATGCCAACGATGAGCGACACCCGTGAGCCGAATATCACGCGGCTAAGTATGTCGCGGCCAACCTCGTCATATCCCATCCAGTGAATCCGGTCCGGAGGTTCCCGGGCCATCAGTGGAGCTGTATCGAGCGGGTGATACGGCGCTACGAAGTCCGCGAACACCGACATCAGTACAATCAGAACGATGATGGTCCCCATGATCGCGCCGAGCGGCTTGTTCCTGGCGAATCGCAGGAGAGTTTGGAGCAATGAGTTGCCCGACGTTGTTATGGTCGTTACTACTTCAACTGAAGATGTCTGCATCGAATGTCTGCCGCTCGCTCCGGGTTGTCTTATCCCTATTCGTAACGAATTCTGGGGTCTGCCCAGGCATATGAAAGATCTATAAGCAGGTTTATTAGAACAAAGGCCGACGCGTAGATCATGACCAGATTCTGAACGACGTTGAAGTCTTTATCTATTATTGCCGTAAGCATGGTCACGCCCAGTCCGTTGATGGCGAATGCGTATTCGACCGCGACAGAGCCGCCAAGGGTGAATCCCATCATGATTCCCGCTATGGTGATGACCGGCAGAAGCGCGTTCTTGATGACGTGTCGCCACATAACTACCCTGCTGGCGAGGCCCTTGGCCATTGCGGTCCGAACGTAGTCCTCTCTGAGAACTTCCAGTATTGACGACCTGGCCATCCTCGCGATCATGGCCGCCATTCCAAGTCCGATCACTATGGCCGGGGCTGTTGTCTTAGCCAGATTCGCGCCCGGATCGTCCCAGATGTGGGAATAGAACAGGGGCGGATAATATTCGAATATCAACACGCCGAACAGGACAATTAGAGCGGCCAGCCAGAATGACGGGATCGCAAGGAACAGCACCACGAAGAGCCTCGTCGAGTAGTCTAAAAACGAGTCCTGTCTCGCGGCGCTCAGAATACCTATCGGCAATCCTACTATCCACGATAAGACAATTGCCATTATGGAGATCTGAAGAGTGACCGGACCGTGATTCCGCAGCATCTCGGACACTTGTTGGCCTCGGAAGAACGAGTCGCCCAAGTTTCCTGTCACTATGCCCCGCGCCCAGTGGAAATACTGTTCATACAACGGCCTGTCCAGTTTCAGGTCCGACATGAGCTTTTCGATGGCCGCGGGGTCAACCATCTGAACGCCTTCACCTCCACCTCCACCGCCGCCCCCTAACATCGTGGCCACGATGTTGCCCGGAATAACGCGGAGCACCACAAAGATGATCATCGAAATGACCACCAGCGTGGGGATCGTCATTATGAGTCTGCGGAGTATGTATTTGCTCATGTCGCCCTGAATTTGTCCAAAGAAACGCCCGACAGTTCCTTCCCCCTTGATGGGGGAAGGTTAGGATGGGGGTGAACCTCCCCCTCGGCCTACGTTAGACCGAGGGGACAGTCGCTAAAACATGCCCTGTATTTACTCTCGGTCTCGCTCGAACCAGATGTGCGTCCAGCGGCGGTGCATGGAGTTGTATCCGCCGTAATATATGTCCGTCATGCCCGGCCCGCCGAGGTAGGTGCGGTAGATGTCGTACCCGCCGTGGTAGTTGTACAGCATGATGGGTACTATTTCGTCCAGCAAGACCTGCAACTCGCGCACGAGTTCGACACGCTTATCTACATCCTGCTCCTCGTTGATCTGCTTCATCAACGCGTCGGTCCTCGGGTCCGACCAGCCACCGTAATTCCAGCTGCCGCCATCGGCCAGGAACCGGGTGAACCACGGCCCCGGATCAATGATCTCGGCGGCGGTGAATGTGCCAGTCGTGTCGAAGTCCTTGTTCAGAACGCGGTCGTAGTATCCACCCTCGTCCGTGAGCTCGATCTCCATCTCCACGTTCAGGTTCTTCCTGATCATGTCCTGGATCGCTGCGATGGCCGCGCTGGGCTGGTTGCCTCGCTGCAGGAACGAGATGTTGAGACCGGCCCCGTCAGGATACCCTGCTTCAGCCATCAGACTCTTGGCTTCGGCGATGTCCTCTGCCGTTGGCACGCGCCACCCCGGAGTCATCGCAAGCTCTTCGCCGGAACGGGAGTACGGTGATCCGCCAGTCTGCCAGTCGGGCAGGAACCATCCGCCCGGCTCCTCGCCATTGAAGCTGGTCTTGGAGGTCAGTTCGTGCAGCGTCATCTTGTCCACTACGAGGTGGACTGCCCTGCGTAGCCTCACGTCGTCAAATGGAGGCCGGTTGGCGTTGAAGGCGAAGATGTGGCCGTTGAAGAAGTTGCCGACCTGCGAGTGGTACTTGTCGGGGTCGTTCCACGCTCGTTCCATATCCTCCTTGGTAATCTGCATCACCGCATCAACCTGCCCGCCGTAGATGGCCGCGGCGCGGGCCTGCGCCTGCGCCAGCGCGGCGAGGTCGAGATTGTCGAAGTAGGGGAGGTGCTCGATGAAGTAGTCAACGTTCTGATCCATCTTCCAGCTTTCGCCGGGAGTATGTTCGGTTAGTACGAACGGTCCTGTGCCGGGAATGAACGCCGAGTCGCGCATACTGTTATTGACGCAGCCCAGATACTTCTCGGACACGACCATGTTCCATCCGCTCGCGAGCGCCGGAACCAGCGTGGTGCGCGGGCTTCCGAGGATGAACTTCACGGTGTGGTCGTCAACCGCGACGATTTCGCGGAGGTCCGCGCCGTCAACCATCAACTCTTTGCGAAGACTGATCATGCCTTCGGGAGGATCAATTATACGGTTGTACGTGGCTACTACGTCGTTAGCCGTGAACGCTCCACCGCCGCACTCGAACTGCGGCCCGTCGTGCCACTCAACCCCTCGACGCAGCGTGAATGTGTACTCCTTGCCGTCGTCTGAGACTTCCCACGCGGTCGCCAGGTCGGGGGCTACGGTCAGCCCGCCGTCACGGGGGTCGAACTGCACCACGCCGTTGTACATCGGCTGCTGGGCCGTCAGGTTGTTGTGGGTCGGCGACTGGTGGAAGTCGTACATCGAAGGCTTCGCCCTGCCACCCCACTTGAATGTTCCGCCGTACTTGGAATTCATCGGATTCTGGAAGTACTCCGTGAAAGACGCGGCCTGGGCGATCTCCGACTGGATGGCCGGCACCTCGACCTCCTTCACGATCTCCTTGATGATCTCTTTTTCGACAATCTTTTCGACTTCTACCTCTACCTCTTTTTCGACCTCGACGATCTTCTCGACCTCGACGATCTTTTCGATGACTTCCGGCTCACTGCTGCTGCAAGCCATCAGCACGACGGAAACTATCGCGCTGACAAACAGAGTCAGCGTAAGGCTCCGCAATCGCAAACTAGACATACCTTTGCCCCTCCTGTCGTATCATAGGGTCGCCCTTTCGTGGGCCGCCCGATATCCGCTCCTCAATGATTCCCACACAGTACGACCGAAACCGATAGTTGTCAACTAATTCCTGAAAGTTGTTACGGCTTATGGAATTCTGGTTAGTGATGACCGGCTCCAGGCTCCAGCCCGGCTTCTCCGGTATCAATGTGCGGCCCATCCGATGCTATAATCAGCGTATTGATCGAATCTTGAACAATGAGACTTTGGCTAACAGAACGCCGTCCGATTGGAATACCTATGATCTCTATTGACTTCGACAAATTCACTCTCCCCAACGGCCTCGAGGTGATACTCTCCCGGGACGACTCGCTCCCCGTTACCTCCGTCAACCTCTGGTACCACGTCGGCTCAAAGAATGAAGACCAAGGCAAGACCGGCTTCGCCCACCTGTTCGAGCATGTCATGTTCGAGGGTTCCAAGAACCACGACAGCAGTTTCTTCGAGCCCCTCATGAAAGTCGGAGCCAACCTCAACGGCTCGACAACGCCGGACCGCACCAACTACTGGGTGGACGTTCCTTCCAACTATCTGGAACTGCTCCTCTGGCTCGAGTCCGACAGGATGGGTTACCTGCTGGAAGTTCTGACCGACCGCAAGCTCGACGTCCAGAGAGACGTGGTCAAGAACGAGCGGCGGCAGAACTACGAAAACCGCCCCTACGGCATGGCGCACATGCTGCTCCAGCCCGCCGTGTTTCCGGTGCCGCATCCCTATAACTGGACCACCATCGGCTCCCCCGAAGACTTGGACAACGCATCCCTGGACGACGTGAAGTCATTCTTCCGTCGGTTCTACACGCCGAACAACGCGAGCCTGGCCATCGTCGGCGACTTCGACCCGGACGGAGCGCGTTCTCTTGTCGAGAATTACTTCGGAGACATCCCGCCAGGCCCGCACGTCGCGCGCGCGCTGAGGATGGACTCCTCGCTCTCCGGCGCGGTGGACATCAATTCATACGACCGCGTTCAACTGCCCAGGCTCTACATGACCTGGCCGACCGTACCCGCATTCTCAGACGATCAGCCCGCACTCGACATGGTCGCGGCGATCCTGGGAGACGGTCGCAGTTCGCGCCTGTACCGCTCGCTCGTGTATGAAAAGCGTTCGGCACGCGAAGTACAGGTCTATCACCACGATCAGGAAATCGCAGGCGAGTTTATCGTTCAGGCAACCGCCAATCCCGGCCACTCACTGGATGAGCTTGAGGAAGAATTGCTCCACCACTTGGCTGAAATACGGTCCGGCAACGTGGACGAGCGTGAGCTCCAGCGCGCCAGGAATCGCATACAGGCTTCCCACGTCTTCCAACTGGAACGTTCCGGCGGATTCGGGGGACGCGCCGACCAACTCAACTACTACAACACCTACACCGGCAACCCCGAGTTCATAAACGAGGACCTAGACCGCTACATGGCCGTCGGAATCGAGGATGTTCAGCGCGCCGCATGTATGCTTGCCGACGCCAGGGTCAAGCTGTCCATAATGCCGGAGGCAGAGCGGAGCGCCTCTGCATCTTCGGTGAAGCGTGAGCAGATGCCCGCGTCTGCGCCGCAGTCCTCATTTACCGCTCCAGTCCCTAACAGGGCTCGTCTCGACAACGGCCTGAATGTTCTGCACGTCGAGAGGCGCGGAATCCCAACAGTGGCCTTCGGTCTCGTCGTACGCTCCGGCTCGGTGAACGATGCCTCTGGACGAGCGGGTATCGCCCACCTGACCACGACGATGCTGACTGAAGGAACGGCGTCCCGTGACTCCGGTCAGATTTCCGATGAGATGGAGTTCCTCGGAAGCCAGATTCGCGCCGCGGCCAATCGCGAACACATAGTGCTGACCTCTGATGGGCTCACCTCGACCTGGCGAGACACCCTGGCCGTGCTCGGTGACGTCGCTATGAACCCTGTTTTCCCCGAACACGAACTGGAACGCATCCGCGCCAACACTCTCACCGATCTGAGCCGTATATCCGACAATCCGGTTGCAATATCGTCTCGCGCGACGAGAGGCGTCATGTTCGGACCAGGCACTCCATACGGCCATCCCCAATCAGGCAGCGAGGAGTCCGTCAGCGCGACAACGAGAGCCGACCTTCAGTCTTATTTCGACAGTCACTTTGCGCCTGGAGACGCTACATTCATAATTGTTGGTGATCTGTCCTTCGATGAGGCTGTTGAGGCCGCTAGCAATACGTTCGGCACATGGCAGGCATCGTCTGACGCTGTCGAACGCCAACGAGCCACGGTTGAACAGCCTGCTTCCTCTCCCACAACGGTCTATCTTGCGGACAAACCCGGCGCCGCGCAGTCCGTCGTTCGCACTGGTCACCTGACGATCCCGCGCAACCACCCGGATTATCTCGCCTTCAACCTGTTCAACTACATCTTCGGAGGCCAGTTCTCCGCGCGTCTCAACATGAACCTGCGTCAAGACAAGGGGTACAGCTACGGATATATGTCCACAATCGACTGGAACCTTGCCCCGTCCATGCTGGTCGCGGGCGGCGGTGTCCAGACCGCGGTTACTAAGGAGACCGTCATCGAGACCCTGAAGGAGTTCAACGAAATCGTCGGCGAACGGCCCGTGACCGAGACCGAATTTACCGACGCCGTACAGGGACTGCTGCGCAGTCTCCCTGCTCAGTTCGAAACCCAGTCGAGAATCGTTGCCCAACTGGCCAGAATGGTTACCTACGATCTCCCAGACGACTATCTCGCCATGTTGCCTGATAGCCTGGCGCAGGTAAATCTGGATGACGTGCGTCGGGTGGCGTCAGAGCTTCTCGATGTTGACAACCTGAATATCGTAATCGCGGGCGATGCATCGGTGATAGAGCCAGGGCTCCGGGAGCTGGGCCTGCCCATCGTCCACATAGACTACGAGGGAAGGGAAGTGCCCAAGGACTGATATGAGTACAACACAGCCCACGACCCTTCGACTGATGGACACGTTCCGCAACCTGTTCTACACGCCCATCTACGTGGCTGTGTCGGGTGGATTCTTTTACCGGCACGGCCTGAACGTGATTTTCACCACGATGCCCGAGGGCGGCTCCGCGATGGACATGCTCAGGTCGGGTGAAGTGGACGTCGCCCAGACAGGCATCAGCCGCAGCCTCATGGAACTCGACCTCGGCAACGAGGACGCCCCGCTGCACGTCGCGGAAATAAACAGTCGCGACGGCTTCTTCCTCGTTTCCCGCCGAAATACCGACTCATGGGACTGGAAGATGCTCGAAGGCGCGACCGTTGCCCCCGTCGGATTCACCCCCGTCCCCTGGAACTCCCTCCGTGCCGCCATGCTCAAGCACGACGTTGACCTTAATGCCGTCAACCTCGCGACCGGCCTATCGGCCTCCGAAGCCATTGACGCATTCCGGTCGGGCAGGGTGGACTACGTTCACCTACCGCACCCGCAGGCCGGAGTGCTCGCGGATGAGGGTGCCGGGAACATCGCCGTCGCGCTCGGACCCGAACTAGGACACATCTGCTACAGCTCATTCGCCGCTATGCCCGCTCTGATTGACGCAAACCCGTCCATGATCCAGGCTTTCGTAAACGGATTCGACGACGCGCTCTGCTGGCTCGCAACCGCCGAAGACGAACAGGTCGCCGAACGCGCAGCCCCATTCTTTCCCGACCTGTCCCACGAGCTGTTGCAGGACTTCATCCACCAGTACCGGGACAACCAGACCTGGCCCGAGTCTTCATTGATACCACGCCATTCCTACGACGCCATGCGCGACGTCCTCATAGACGGCGGCCTCGTCAAAGCCAGCCACCCCTACGACCGCCTCGTCAGGCCCGAATACGCGCTGAACTCACAAGAAAGGTTGAGTGAATGATCAGCGGCTTCCAGTACGAGTCGCAATTCTCCAATTGGCTTGCCCAGAACACCCAGGTTATTAGCGAAGAGGTGCCCTGGGAAATAGACCCCACGTCTGTACAACGCGAAGTGAAAGCGTTGAACGGCTTGCTAATTGCTGACTTGCTTTGCCGGGCATCTGTGCCAGGAGACAGTGAATCCTTTCGAGTCATCATTGAAAATCAACTGACCACAACCGACAGTGATCATTTGACGCGAATGTTGGCCTATTCCGCTGCGTTCGATGCCAAGGCTGCAGTGTGGATTGCTACAAGAGATTTGCTCAGGTATAGGCGGGCAATTCGCTGGTTGAACCAAAATACTCAAATGGATGCTTACCTGTTCAGGGCGGACTTAAGTGACCCTCCGGCCCTTGCACCTGTAGTCTATCCAGGTATGCCGGAAGAGGAAGAACTACCCCAAAGTGCATCCACGCCCAATCCAGGTTGGAGAACTGCGGCCAGAGCTTGGTTTGATCGCGTCTTGCCGAAAGTAGCGGCGCAGTGTGAGCGCCTGGGTGCCTGGCAGACTCAATCTGCAGAAAATCTGAAGTCGCCAATCCCGGGTCTGATGTGGTGTCAGCAACCTGTCATTCACAAGGATAAGCGTGTCAGTGAATATATCTCCTGGTACATTGAGCTTCATCGCGATTTCGTAAGGATTGGACTGTATATCCCCAACAGTCCGCGAGAGAAGTCTCACTACTACTTTGATGTGCTTAACGAGAGAAAATCTGAGATGGACAGGAAATTCGGTTCACCTCTTGAGGCTGTCGTTTATCGCGGCGGTTTCAAGCATCTGACATGGGAACCTCAAGAAGGCGTGGGCTACGAATCGCTGGATGAAGCGAAGTTGGAGCTTGAAGCCCAGGCGGTTGCTGAAGACATGAAGAAATTTATAGAGGCAACGAAGGACACTATAGCCAACATAAACCCATATATTTAGGTAGAAACCCGCCCTGGAAGAGCGCGTCACCGTTGTCTGGCGAATTCCGCGACCAGACAACGGTGCGAGACTGATAAGAATGAACAAGAGCCCGTTCCGCCCAATGAGAATCCCCGCCACCATAACCCGCATCGCCCAGCGTACACCCACCATCAAGTCCTTCGACCTTGACCTCGGCGGCCACGAACTGGGATTCAAGCCCGGTCAATGGGTGGACTTCTTCGTCACGCTGGAGGGAGCCGAGGCAATCGGTGGCTACTCCATAACCTCATCGCCATCGGTCCAGGACTCTATCGGACTCGCGATCAAGCTCGACGATAGTTACCACCCCGTGACCAACTGGTTGCACAAAAGTGCGCGGGTCGGAGATACTGTTGAAATCAGTCTCGGCGGCGACTTCTACTACACGGCTGATATGGATGGCCCCATAGTCCTGATAGCCGGCGGCATCGGACTCACGCCCCTTATGAGTATCGTCCGCGCCATTGACGAATCCCACGACTCGACGCCAACTACCCTAATCTACAGCGTGTCCGCCCCGTCCGAGATCCTCTTCCGCTCCGATTTGGAGGCTATCGCCCGCTGCAACCCCCACATCAACCTCGTCTTCACAATAACCCGCCCCGGCCAAGAAGAGTGGGACGGGCCGATGGGCAGAATTGACGATGATCTCTTACGCGAAACAGGCATCTCCCCCGACTCGCTCTTCTTCATCTGCGGACCACCCGAAATGATCCGAGACATGATAGGAATTCTAGTCAGACGAGGCGCACCCGGATCGCGCATCAAGTACGAACAGTGGTGGTAGGTCTCTACACGTATCGCCGGACGTAGGCCAAGTGGTCGTCGAGGAACTCCGGAGTGAGCGCGTTCGTGTAATTCACCGCAACTGGAAGCATCCAAGGGCGCACGTCTTCCCACGTCCTTCTAGTTAACCTGAAGTATTCCCTGAGATAGAACGACAGGAATACTCTCCGGGCGACTCCGATGACGCCTCTCCGAATCGTCCCAACCAGCGGCACTCCGGACTCCACAAGCACCACCGTTCTCGCAACGTCTGCCGCCGGGTGCCCAATCACCCCGTCCGACCAGTCAATAATCACCGGCCCAGACCGCGACATGATAATGTTGTCCGGGTGAAAGTCGCCGTGGCAGATCGAGTCGCCGTCGGGCAGGTCAGTGAGAATTCTCAGAGCATTATCCCTGATATGTTCGGGGACCTCGCTCGCACTCTCTACACCGCTCCCCAGCTTCTCCCGCAGCGCCGGCATATCCGCCCCTGACTTGGAGTGCAAATCCGCGTGCATTCGCGCCATCAGCTTCGCGCCCGTGTATATGCGCCACGGGAATCTCGTCCCCCACTGCAGCATGGACTCGCCCTCGATGCGGTCCATGACGATTCCCACGCGGCCGTCCACCTCTACAACGTCCCACACGCGCGGGGCCGATATGCCGTGCGCTATAGCCTCATTCGTAACACGCGCTTCCAACTCGCCGTCATCGAAACTGTCCTCATCGAAGAACAGCTTGATCGCCTTATCGTCGCAGTAAGCGAAGACCTCGGCCACGTATCCCCTGCCCAGCAGAGGCCCGAGTTTCTCCACGCGGAGCCTCCCTCTATATCATCGAATGGCTCTGACCGCCGTCCACCACGATGCACGACCCGGTTATCAGGTCCGCGCGGTCCGACGACAGGAACGCGCACAGGTCGCCCACCGGCTCCGGCCATCCGAATCGGCCCATCGGCAGATGCGTCTCGATGAAGTCCGACACCACTTCAGCCGGCTGGTCACTCTGGAACCGTTCCCAGCCGCCACCCGGATGCGATATCGAGCCTGGCGCAATCGAATTCACCGTGATGCCGTCCTTTGCCAGGGACAGCCCCGCGTGCTTCGTTGCCGCGATAACTGCCGCCTTCGCCGACATGTAGCCTATGTTGCCGCCGTGCTCACGCCCCCATATCGAGGCGATGTTGATGACCCGACCCCACCCCTGCTCTTTCATGTGCGGCAGGGCCAGCCTGGCCAGTTCGTAGCCGTTGAACAGGTTGAAGTCGAACACCGCGCGGTAGTTGTCCAGCGGAGTCTCCGCAAGGTCAGTCACACCCATCGAGCCGCCCGCGTTGTTCACCAAAATGTCGATTTGCCCCAGCCCCTCGACACACTCCCTGTGCAGCCTTGGCAGGTCGTCTATGTCGGTCACGTCCGCCACAATCCCTACCGCCTTCACGCCCAGCGCCTCAAGGTCCGACACCGTCCCCGCGATCGTACTCTCCGTCCGACCGCAGATCGCAACGTTCACGCCCTCCGACGCCAGCGAAATGGCACACTGCCGTCCAAGGCCCCTGCTGCCCCCCGTCACCAGCGCATTCTTTCCCTTGATTCCTAGGTCCATCGTGTAACTCCTCCCCTCGAATCCTCAAGTATTATTCAGTATCCCAGCGCTATCTCCCTGCCAGCGCCATGTGGTACTTTAATTCCTGCATGGTGGGCAGTCAAATGTAGCGACTTGGGTACGCGTATCCACTTATATTGCCGCCTTGATTGCCTGACAACCGAACACTGAAAACTTACAACTAAGGTCCCAACATGAAAGCACTACTCAGCGTTTACGACAAGATAGGACTCGCAGACCTCGCCCGCGCCCTCGCCGACGCCGGATGCGACCTCGTCAGCACCGGAGGCTCTGCCCGCGCCCTCGCCGACGCCGGACTCCCCGTCACCGAGGTCGCCGACCTCACCGGATCCCCCGAGATGCTCGATGGGCGGGTCAAGACACTACATCCCGTCATTCACGGAGGCATCCTCGCCCGACGCGACCTCGACTCACACCGCGCCGAGCTCGAAGCACACGACATCCAGGCCATAGACATCGTGGTCGGCAACCTATACCCCTTCGTAGAGACAGTCAGCGCGGACGACGTCACCCTTCAGGACGCCCTGGAGAACATTGATATAGGCGGCCCCACCATGATCCGCTCCGCTGCCAAGAACTTCCCGTCCGTTCTCGTCATCGTGGACCCGACCGACTACGGCTGGATATCCGAGCGCATCGCCGAAACCGGACTCGACCCCGACCCCTTCACCATAGACGAGCGACGCGAGCTCGCCCGCAAGGCATTCCAGCACGTCGCTCTATACGACACCGCCGTCTCCCGCTACCTCACCGGCGACACCGACGGCACGTCATGGCCCGAACTCACCTTCGGATACAGCCGCGCCTCCGATCTCAGATACGGCGAGAACCCCCACCAGAAGGCCACCCTGTACAAGTCCGCCCTCTCGTCCGGCGGAATAGTCCGAGCCGAGCGGCTGCACGGCATAGACATGTCCTACACCAACTATCTCGACGCCGACGCCGCCTGGAGAGTCGTATCCGACTTCCCCGATCCCGCCGTCGCCATCATCAAGCACACCAACCCCTGCGGACTGGCTGTTCATCCCGACCAGCCCACCGCCTACAGGCTTGCCTTCGAGGGCGACTCCGTCTCCGCTTATGGTGGCATCGTAGGATTCAACCGCACCGTTACAGCAGACACCGCCCGAGCAATGCGCGGAGTTCTCTTCGACATCATCGTCGCCCCAGACTACGACGAAGACGCGCTCAGGACCCTCCGACGACGCACCCGTACCCGCATCCTCAAGGTTGCCCCCGAGAGCGGCCCCGCGACTGGACTCGACCTCCGGCCCGTCACCGGCGGCGCCCTCATCCAGACCCCCGACGATATCCACGAAGACCCATCCGACTGGCAGGTCGTCACCGAGCGCGCGCCCACTGAAGACCAACTCCGCGATCTTGCCTTCGCCTGGCACGCCTGCAAGCACATCAAGTCCAACACTATAGTATTGGCGAAAGACAACCATCTTGTCGGTATGGGCGCAGGCCAGCCCAACCGCGTCACCAGCGTACACCTCGCCCTCCGCATAGCCGAGGACAAGGCCGTCGGCTCCGTCCTCGCCTCCGACGCCTACTTCCCATTCCCCGACAGCATAGAAATGGCCGCCGAGGGAGGAGTAGTAGCCATAGCTCAGCCAGGAGGATCCATCCGGGACGAAGACTCAATCGAGGCCGCCAACCGCCTCGGCCTCGCCATGGTCCTGACCGGCACACGCCACTTCAGGCACTGAGCCGATCACCTGTTGCGCCTACCTGTCCACCCGGACCGTAACTACATCCATCCCATAGTATTTCCGGTGGTGGACTGACGATGCATAATGACTCAGCAAGCGCATCGAAATCTGCTGTTCGTCTTCCAGACCTGAGTCGCCGTCCATATACGCCAGCCGGTCCTCGATATTCTGTCCGGCTGTATCGTGCGAAAATACCACGAACTCTATCTCCGCAGAGTCCCCGTCTGCCTGGACCGTCGCGCTCAACCTTCGACTATCTTCCGCGTCCTGTTCCAGAAGGCTCAGAGTCACCTCCTCTCCCACCAGGTGCAGCCGATTCCTCGACTCCTCCGACCAACCCCTTCTTGACGCGAACGCATCAAGGAACGCCACGATTGCCGCCAGCGACGACAGATCGAAATCAATCTCCAGCTTCTTGCGACGCGAGCCCGTCAATTCCGTCACAGCCGTCATCGCCAGTGCCGTCGCGCTGCCCGCGGCCACCACATTGCCCAATATAACCCCCAGGCTTCCCTCTATCTGACCCGCGAAACTCCCGGCCGATATGCCCACTACCAGGGATACGCCTATGATCGTGGCCTTCTTGTGGTCCATACGGCCCGCGAACGCTATTTTAGCCCCTTCCACGAAAAGCGCGCCGAAGACGATCACGTAGATAGCGCTCAGCGTTGGACTTGGGACCGCCACCAGAAAGGCTATCAGCTTGGAGAACGGCGCGATCGCAATTGTGGCCAGCCCAAGGTATATTCCCACTACTCTGGAGGCGACCCCCGTAAAGCCGACATATACTACAGTCACCGCCCACGGCGCGGATATGGGAACCGTTCCCAGCAGGCCCGTCAGAAAGGTGCTGCCGCTGTACAGGTTCAGGCCGCTCTGGACTACCCTGTGATCCAGCGCGCCCGGCACTCTGTGTGAAGGCTGGTATATGGCCGACAGGTCTCCCACCGACTTCAGATACGCTGTCAGGCTCACGAACACAAACGTCGGGAGCAGCGACCAGAACTCCGCCCCGAAGGTGAAATCGAATCCGTGCCACGTCGGATCCGGAATGCTGACCCATTGCGCTTCGAGCGCCGGGCCGACGTCATATAGTCCCATAGTCGCCGCCACCGCTATACCGAATGCCAGCATGATCGGCAAAGTCCACAAACGCAGCCCGGGCGAGCCTTTCAGTGTCACCACAACTCCGACGACCAACGCCGCTAACCCCGAAATCATGAAATACTCCAGCGACACCCCCTCCGGAGTTTCTATCGTGCGGCTCGTGATGAACGGCACTGCCGATACTGCCACCAACATGATGACCGTTCCGCTCACCGTCGGCGTGAACAGCCGTCGAAACGACGCCAGCCGCATCGTAATCAGGAATTGCAGCAGCGTGGAAACCACGATCAGGCTTGCCAGCAGGCCGGGCCCGCCCGTCGCCAGCGCCAGCGCGGTGACCGCCAGGAACGGAACATTAAAATTGGTAACCACCAGGCGGCCCGATCCGATTTGCCAGAACCGGAACGTATGGAGAATAATGCTGATTCCCGTGATGATCAGGCCCGAGAATATCGCCCACGACAGATAATCGTCGCCTTGACCGGAGGCCAGCGCCACAACCGTCGTCAGCAGGATGATGCTTATCGTATTCGGAACGAATATCTGGAGTGTCGAAACCAGCGCCAGCGTCGGGGGACACTTATCATCCGGTTCGTAACGAAGCATCTATTATCTCGTCCGAGCGCGCTGCGTAGCGGCCCTGCAGCAATCGCGCGTAGTTCCGTCTTCAGCCTGTCAAATGGCGGACGGAACGTATCTCGTCTGCTACATGACATGACCTCTGTCCACCGCCAGGGTACGAGCGCAATTGTAATCTAACGGAGAGTCAATACGCTCGCATTTACTCCGCTTTACTACTGGCCGAAACGCATTGACATGAACACGAGACGATCCCGGACCGACATGAAGCACCGTGCTTCTTCCTGCTTTCCGGCCAGAATGTTCAGACCCGAGTAGTCGGACCAGCGTCCACTCCTGACAGAATCCGACATACTCGAAATCAACGACATCATTCCCGGCTGGCGTATGCCAGTCGAGGACATATTCGAGTAGGGCTCAGACCCCCGTCCATCACGACGACCGCAATCACCAGAGACACCACCGCCGCCCGCCGACTCTCATCCCCCCGCGCCACGCCTGACCCCGCGGCCAGAGGATACTTCTCAGTCTGGCCATGATTGTCTCGCTCCGTCAATCACCTGGCGGCGCCCTGCTTGAATAACACATCGTCAACCCGAATCCACTTGGGGTCAGGTCCAGTATAGTCTGAGCCGTCTGCATTCACATACTGGTGAGCATAGCAAAGAACCCAGTCGTTGACCGCCAACCTGATTTCTACCATCTGGCTGCGGATTCCGGGAGGAAAATTACCTCTGCGGGGACTGGCCATAGTCCTATAGACTTTAGTGTAGGCTTGACCAGTATTCAGCTTTCTCCTAATATCCAGTACACGGTACAGTTCGTACAACTCACTGTTGGGTACGGGTATGGACACTGGCTGATCGGAGGATACGACCATGACAGAAAAGATCCTTGAGACGCTGGAACTCTACCTGGCTGGCGACATAGACATTGATTCGCTTGAAGACCGGATCATCCCGCTCCTATGGAGTGCCCAGCTAGAAGCGGACCGAGACCTCATTGCCCGGATAGCGGTAGAGCTAGTCTATATCAAAGATGGCTTATCCGACGAACCAACCTTCAGAACCCGCGTCGCCGAAATCGCAAGTCAAGTCCCAGCAGTGGTGGCCGACTGAGCGAAAGGGCGCCAGACACCCTACACACCTCACCCAGACCGCCGTCCATCACGACGACCGCGCCCACCAGAGACACCGCCGCGCCATGCCGAATCTAACGCCCGTGTCGCGTGGCCGGCCTTCTGCGCTTGACCGTAACCCATAGTTTTCTATAATGTTCCCCTCACATCAGGGGAGTCAACCGACATGTCCGGGAATACGCTGACATTCGAACTCGGAGGCGAGGTCAAGATAGACGATTTGGAGAACGGCGTTGCCCGTTTTCGCCGACTTGTGGCCGCGCTGGCGACTGGGGTCGCCGTGACCTGGGTTGTCGAAGACCTGCATACAGGCAGCGCGACCATAACTGTCCGCGCGGAATCCAGTGACGATGTTGGAGTAGAGCGAATCCTGGAAGATTACGCAATGGTTGGACAAAGCCTCGCAGAAGGTGAGCCTCTGCAATTCGCCCAGAGTAACGTAACCAAAGCGGCTAATGACATCGCGCTGCTGGCCAAATCCCACGAGTACATCCGATTTGAGACTCCTTACACCGACTATACGATCTACCGCAATGGAACCGCTCTTGAAGAGTCTGATTCTCCGAGAACCACTCTCGGAGTGGTGACTGGAACAGTTCAGACCTTGAGCAGTCGCGCCGGACTGAGATTCAACCTTTACGACACGATCCACGACAAATCTGTTAGATGCTACCTGAATCCTGGCCAGGAAGAGCTGATGCGGGAGGCTTGGGGCAGACAAGCGCGAGTTACAGGTACAATTTCAAGGGAAGCCGGATCAGGCAGACCAACCGTTATCCGGGATATTCTGAAGATCGAACTGCTTGAAGAGGTACAGCCGGGATCATACAAACTCGCCAAAGGCGCTGTCCCCTGGAAGCGCGGGGATATGCTACCCGAGGAAGCCATTCGCCGAATAAGGGACAGAAGTGCCTGACGCTCCCAAGATAATCTATTGGGACTCGTGAGTGTTTCTGTATTACGTGAACATGATTCCCGAATATCTGTCTTTACTTGAGCAAATCCTGGAAGATAGCACCAACGACAGTAGCCCGATTAAGATATATACGTCGGCCCTATCCCACGTTGAAGTATCGTTTGCGGCTTCCGAGCAACAGAATCAAGCCCTGGACCCGGAAGTGGAGCAACTCATCGGCAATCTCTGGTCCGACCCCGGGGCCGTCGTTTCTGTCGAATACCATACTGACGTCGATCAAATAGCAACAGGCTTGATGCGCGACGCGATTACCAGAGGTTGGAGCCTCAAGCCCCTTGACGCGGTCCATCTTGCCACCGCACAGTGGCTATCGAGTGTAGGCCTGATAGTGGAAGAGTTCCATACCTACGACAGAAAGTTGCTCAGGTACTCTCCCATCGTCGAATTCCCAATTGTGGAACCTCGTATCGAAAACCCTAGAATGTTTTCGCTCCAATGATCCATCCAACCGAAACAGAGAAACTCACATGACCGACAATATCCTTGAGGCGCTAAAACTTTACCTAGATGGGGACATAGATCTCGATACGCTAGAGTACAGGGTCATCACACTCTTGTGGGACGACGAAACTGAGGACCAGGACCTCGTAGATCAAATCGCGGTCGAGCTAGTCTATATCAAAGACGGCGTATCCGACGAATCAATCTTCAGAACCCGCATGGCCGAAATCGCCAGTCAAGTCCCGACCGCCGTGGCCGACTGAGCGAAAGGGCGCCAGACACCCCACCCAGACCGCCGTCCATCACGACGACCGCAACCACCAGACACACCACCATACCTCCGACTTTCGTCCCCCCACGCCACACTTGCCCCGCGGTCACAGTACTCTTCTCAGTCTGCCCACGTCAAAACTTGAGTAAACGGTTGTTTATCAACCATTGAACTATGGATTTTCGCTTTCAGGAACTTAACAAGACTGGTCTCTTTCTCCATAATGATAGCGAATTCCTCTACCGTACAGAGTGAAATGACTAATTTGCTCAGCGACTCTTTGCAGATTTTAATTGCTGGATTCGTATATCCACTATAAGAGATGAATATACCACGGCTCGCGCTACGAGTGAAAATCCGCACTAGGTGATGTGAGACATCTCCAACTCCGACTGGTTCCTTGAGCCATTTCATTTCCACTAAATAGACCTCTCCGTCAAGTACAATGACACCATCCACCTGCTCAATTACTCCGTGCCCTTGATCCGATACTCGCCTGAAACTGTCGCGTATGAGTATTTCGTTCGCATCAAAGAATCTGTTCAGAACATCTTCGAGTAATAGTCCTCTTTCTTGTGGATTATCCATTGTGAATAGGCGGTTAAAATCTTGCCGGATGCTCGCTAAGGTTTCTTTTTTCTGGCGAATCTCCTCTGCCTTGACACGTTCGGCTTCCCTGCGTTTACGCACCTCTGATTCACGTTCCTGGTTAATTCTAGTAAAAGAATCCTTTACATTTACGACTTTTTGAATACTGGAAACTAAACCTTGAGCTTCAATACGATCATTAGGCCAGCAGGTAGTAAAATCCTCAAACTCGACAACGCGCTTCAAAACTTCCCTTCGTTCCCGGAGCGCAGATTCTCCAGCCTCATTCAAGCGTGTAAGAACAGTTCGAGCGATCTCAAACTTGTTAATGCTCTCGCGGTCATCGGTCCACTGTCTCCGAATATCCGAAAATCTCGAATTCTGCACCCCCGCTCCCCGGAAGAATGTAAAAACGTCTTGCTTCGATCTGCAAAGACGCGGTATCGTGTCAATAAGCAGTCGAAGAAGTTCGGGCGGATAATGGTACGTTATGTCCAATCTAGAAACTCCGTCTCGAATATATGCTCACACTCCCTATCCAGCCTAGCGACAGATTATCCGTTCCGTCAACACGATACGAAGGTGTTCAGAGCACAATTTCGCAAATCTGTGCTAGCTCGATAGCAGCCTCCCCACCACCCCCTCCACCTCGCGCCCCTCCTCACTCCCCCGCAGCCACCCCCTTAGCTCCCGCCGAGCTATCGTCACCGTCACCCGATCACGCTGTTCGTACAACTCCGACAGCCGCGCCGCCGCTCCCTCCGACGCATTCCGGCCCGCGTCCGATATGCTGACATGCAGGCCATTGTTCGCGTCGAATTCTGGTATCGGGAGTTTCCATAGAAACTTCACTAGATCTCGCGCTCCAAACTGTCCTTTGGACATGAACTCTTTTGCTGATTCATACAACCTGTCGCTGTTGATGACAGCTAGTAGATAGTAAGCCTCATCTACACTCTCACAAGTAACCCAATAACAGGCTGCTGAAAAAAGCCGCATAGGAGGTCTTCCCTGAGTCTGTGGAGTAAAATAGCTCCACAAGCGACAACAGAGGAGACCGTCCCATGAGAGGCAAACGCAACCCACAGTCCACTATGCTTGCCTTCGTCAACCTCGACGAACGAGTTCCACCGGACCACCCTCTTAGGACTATCAAACAGGTCGCCGAGGACGTTCTCTCCCGCATGTCGGACGACTTCGACAGGATGTACTCCAGTGTCGGTCGAGCCTCCGTCCCACCCGAACGACTGCTGAAGTCTCTTCTTCTGATCTCCCTGTACTCGATACGCAGTGAGAGAGCATTCTGCCAGGAACTGGACTACAACCTGCTGTATCGCTGGTTTCTGGACATGGACCTTATGGAGCCGAGTTTCGACGCGACCGTGTTCACCAAGAACAGAAGAAGACTGCTCAGACACAGGGTGGGGAGGACCCTGTTCGAGGAGGTGGCGTACGAGGCTGACCGCCGAGGTCTCATGTCAGACGAGCGCTTCAGCGTGGATGGTACGCTGATAGAGGCTGCCGCGAGCATAAAGAGCTTCAGAAGACGGGATGAGGATGCTGACGATAACCCGAAGGGTCCGGGGGAAGGTGGAAGCCGTACGGAGGACTTTCGGGGGGAGAAGCTGAGCAACGAGACACACGAGAGCACGACCGACCCCGAGTCCAGGCTGATGAGGAAGGGCAAGGGTAAGGAGGCGAAGCTGGTGTTCATGGCCCATGCGCTTATGGACAACAGGCACGGTCTTGTGAGCGACTTCCGACTGACCGAGGCCAATGGCATGGCAGAGAGGGATGCGGCGCTGGACATGTTGATCCGGATACCCGGTAGCCGCCGTCTGACTGTTGGAGCGGACAGGGGCTACGACAGCAGGGACTTCGTTGCCGAGTGCAGGGACCTGAACATCACTCCGCACGTGGCCCAGAAGAAGAGATGGTCTGCGATAGACGGGAGGACGACCCATCATGCCGGGTATGCGGCGAGTCAGAAGGTTCGCAAGCGTGTGGAGTCGATCTTCGGGTGGATGAAGACAGTGGGAGGCTTTCGTCGGAGTCGGTATCGCGGAGTGGAGAGAACCGGACTGTATGGGGAGTTGGTGGCTACTGCGTACAACCTGGTGAGAATGTCGAGACTGATAGCTGAGGAAGAGGCCAGAGTCCCCGTCTTCGCATAGCTCTGCCCAGGGCGAGGTGTGTCTGCCGAACCTTCTGAAAGCCGATTACAGCGGTGCAGGAACCTCCTGAGAGCCAAAAAGCGCCGGAATGAGGCTCTTCAAGGCAGCGAGTCTTGCTCCTACGCCGCTCTGCAACCCATTCTTCCGCAGCCTGATAAAGCGTGTAGCCAATGATTGCGTTGTCGTCGTGAACGAGTGCGGCCGTCGGCACGCCGGACTTGGTGTACACCAAGCGAATAGGACGAGTGCGCGTATTCCTCTTCCATGTGAATTGTGCCGATAATTTCCCGAAATAGTCCAATTGACCTAACAGATTCAATCTGTTGGCGCGAGACTTGTTGTCTTCCCATATTCGACTGATGATCTGCCAGCGTTGGCGCATCCGTCTATCTAGTCCGCCGAGGTGAATACCACCGACGCCGTCCGCGTCGATTGGTATGCTGTCCTCACCGTGTCTGATGGGCAGGACGGCCTTGAGCGGTGGCAGTGTCGCGTATGGAACGACTGTCTCCCCCAGGTGAACATCGTAAACATGGCTGGACTCGATAGTCTGCTCACTTATCGTGGACAGATCGACGTTCTTCCATGGGGCTTTGTCCTGAGAACCTAGACGCGGATTTACTGTGATTGTTTGACCAGCCTGAATAATAGCGCGGTTTGTGGTCTCTCCCACAAAGAATAGACGAGTCGGGCGAATAGTAGCCCCTTCTCGCGCAAATTCTGAGTAATGTGAATCCTGTATTTCTGAAACGTCGGTTATACGGACACGCGCCCGCTGAACGTTCGGACCGCCGGCCACGCCAAACCAACGCTCTACATGGTTGGGGAGGGATACGGCCTCTCCAACTTCCCCTGTCCGCCTTGCGAAGACTACCGATGATGGAACCGGAAAGAACGTATTAGGCTCTAGGCGCTCCAGATCCCATGCCGTCTTATAGCTGAAGTCAACACTCAGAGTCCGCGCTCCCCGCCTCGAATGCCAGCGTCCGGTCCGCCACTTCTGGTACTGTCCTGTCTGGAGTGCGCTATGCGGCATAACCATACCGATTATCCCACCACCCCTCAGATACAGATCAACGCTCCGGCTGAAAAACAGTCCCGCTACGTCTTGATTACTGGCATTTCTGCCGCCTACCCATATGTCGTAAGTATCCCTGCTCTGACGCTCAAGTTCAGTCCTGAGAGTGGCGGCTGTATTGCGGTAGTTCAGCCAGGGCGGATTGCCGATTATCACGTCCACCTTTGCTCGGCTCAGCGCCACCGGACGCACCAGGTTGCGCGTGTAGTACGCCCAGATGTGGTCGCGCCCCTCCGTGTGCAGCCTTTGCATCGTGCCGATGGTCTCGCCCAGGATCTCACGCTCCGCCGAGTCCGTAATCCCGTTGTCCTCCAGCGCGATGTACGGATCGTCTCCTCGCTCTATCGCGTCCGCCACGTCGCCCATCAGCGAGTCGAAGTCATTCGCGCGCTCCACCAGGCTCACCGGAAACGCCAGCGCCGAGTTCCGCTCGTCTCCCACCTCTATCCTCACCTCATGCTCAGCGAACATATCCCCCGTCCGAAAGCGTAGCTGCAATGCGTCGCCCAGGTATATCGGCGCCGATATGGACGTACCCGCCGCGTCCTGGATCGCCGACCGCGCCGCCAGTGCCCAGGACGCGCGCGCCAGGTGGACGGCCACCGGGTGAACGTCTATCCCGATAACCGAGTCGCGCAGCTTGTCGAACACCTCCTCCGAGCGCAGACCGCTCTCTCGCGCCGCCTCTATCACCCGCCTCACCGCCTCCACGATGAACGTCCCCGATCCGCACGCCGGATCCAGTACGCGCTGATTCAGCGGGTCCGAAACCAGTTCCTCCACCATCGCCCGCGCCAGCCAGTCCGGCGTGTAGTATTCCCCAAGCTGACGCCGTTCCTCCGCCGGTATCACGCTCTCGTACAGGATGGGCGCGATGTCCGCTGGCGCGTTCCTCCAGTCGAACCGCGCTACCCGCCGCGCGATGGCCCTCAGCAGCGGCAGTCCGCCCACCTCCGACGGCCACGCGAAGAAGTCCGACTCCACAACTCCCTGCAACCCCGTCGCGTTGTGCAGCTCCCGCCCCTTCAGCAAATCCTCCGGGTCCGTCTCCGCCAGCCGCGATATATCCACCCCGAACGACGCCTGCACCACCATCCCGATCACCGTCGTGAGATACGTGTGCCGGATGAACAGGTCGTCCGCGTCCTGTTGGCTGTCCGCTATCTCGCCGAGCGCCGCCCTCAGCAGGTCGCGCCACAACCTGCGCTTTATCCTGATAGTCTCCATGTCGGCATAGCGCTCGTACAACTCCCGCAGCCGCGTTATGTCCCTGTTGTAATGCGCGCTCTCAGGCCCGAAACTCGCCTCCACCACTGCGCGGTCAACCGGCGCGTCTTCTCTGGACTCCAGCGCCCTGTCCCGCAGCCACTCGAACAGCGGCAGCCACCTGTCGGCGGACTCCAGCGTGAACGCGTATGGATAGACCGTCCGAGGCTCTCCCGCGCCGGGCCAGCGCAGCAGCCACCGCCTGCCGTCAGTTAGTATTCCCATGCGGACGCCGCGTCCAGCGCGCTCCGACTCCGAAAGGTAGTCGTCCAACTGCTGCACGTACTCCGGGTTCGGCTCGAACCCCGACGCCGTGCCAATTCGCCGCTTGACCTCGATGAACGTGTCCAGCGCCGTTAGGTCAACCGCCCGCCGCGACCCGTCCGAGGGAGGGTTCTCCTCCACCATCTCATCCGCCCTCGCCAGCCCCATCAGCATCAGAAAATCCCGCACCGCGCTCGTGATATTCGCCTCAGCCTCGAAATTCTCATGCAGCCGCAGAATCCGCTCCGCCCCGCGAGCGTACTTCGGGTCTTCGATGTCAATATGCGTGCCCACCGAGCTCACTCCCTATTAAGTCCCTCCAATCATACAACTAATCTTGTATTTCCCGTCATCCGACAAATCCTGATTCAGACAGCAATTGAAACAGGTCGCCCATACCTGCCAACTCAATCCACCTCACCGCCCACTAGCAGCCAATCCCCCTTGTACATCCGTGCTGTTTTCGCTACAATAACACCACGTCTCGAAATCGCGAGACTCCCAACCGGACCCTAGGCTGTCCCTGCAGGTGACCGCGCTCCGCAAACCATAAGGAACAATTTATGATAATGAGAATATGGGACGACAGAAAAAATTTCCCCATAGCTAAACTCAGGTGAACTCAGGTCAATCTCTGGTGACTTTTTCACCTGTTGCTCACCAGTCAAGCCACCTGTTCCCGCCTGTTTCCACCTGTCGAATCACCCATAAAATATAAACCTGAATATATAGAACTCCGAATCCCAACCCTAAGAACTGACTACCGATAACTGGAAACTAATGACTGAGAACTAACCCCAGGAGACTCCCATGACCCTGCTAGACGAAACCCAAATCAAAGAAGTAGTCCGCGAGAGATACGGAGCCTTGGCCAGAGAGTCGGCCACCGCCACAGCCGACGACTGCTGCGCAACCGACTGCTGCGGACCCGACGGAGAGGCCGACGTCGTAGCCACGTTCTACGACGCCACCTCCACCGATGGCCTACCCGCCGAGGCCCTCGCCGCCTCCGCCGGATGCGGCAACCCCCACGCCATCGGCACGCTTCAGCCGGGCGAGACCGTCGTGGACTTCGGGAGCGGCGGAGGTATTGACTGCTTCATCGCAGCCAAGGCCGTCGGAGAGACGGGTAGGGTGATCGGCATAGACATGACTGATGACATGATCCAGCTTGCCAGGGGCAACGCCCGCAAGCTCGGACTCGACTACGTCGAGTTTCACCTCGCCGAGATGGAGAACACCCCGCTCGAGAACGACTCCACCGACGCCATCATCTCCAACTGCGTCATCAACCTCGCGCCGGACAAGGACGTCGTATTCGCCGAGGCATTCAGGATTCTCAGGCCGGGCGGACGCCTCATGGTCTCCGACCTCGTCAAAGTCGCCGACATCCCCCAGGAAGAAGCCGAGGACACCGCCAACTGGGTATCCTGCCTCGCGGGAACCGAGATGAAGGACGTGTATCTGGGACGCATACGCGACGCCGGATTCACCGCCATAGAGATCGTCTCAGACACCCCCTGGAAGTCCGAAGACGACTGGCGCACCGCCATACACAGCATGAACATAAAGGCGTTCAAGCCTGCTGCGGACTAAAATAGTACCCCCTCTCCCTTTGATGGGCTCACAAGGGTAGGCAAAGTCCCTTCCCCCTTGACGGGGGAAGGTTAGGATGGGGGTGACTCCACCAATCCAAGTTCAATGCCTACCCGTCTCAGCCCTTTGATGGGAGAGGGCTGGGGTGAGGGTTACATTACTGAACCCATGTCCTCGTACAGGTCCGCGGCCGGAACGCCTTTATAGAACGCCGCTGCCTTCGCCCTTATCCGGGGCTTCGGGCAGCGACGCAGATTACCGACGAAAGGCTCTTCGGAATCGTCGTCCCTACTGGACGCCGACGCCTACATTACTGAAGTCGTTGTGATTATTGTGCGGAATCGGAGCTTCGAGAGAGGGCTTCAGGGTGTCAATCCCCCTGCGAATCTGACCCAGCACCTCCGAAAGCTGCTCTTCCAGGCTGAAGAGCACCTCCCTCGAATACTGGTCCGCGCCGTCCCGCCGGCTCGCCGCGATGTCCTCAGCCTCCGACACGATTGCGTACGCCTTACGCTGCGCGTCCTGCACGATCTCCTCGGCATTCGACATCGCCTCATCTCGGATATTCGTGCCCTCAGCCTGCGCCGCCTTCAGCACCTCCGATTCGGACACCTTCTCCTGGTGCTCCCTCGTGGCCGCCGCTATGTGCGCCGACACCTCCCCCTCCACAGTGGACCTCACCCGCTGGGCCTCAAGATACGCCTGATTGAGGATGCTGTCCTTCTGTCGAAGCACCTCCTGCGCCTCCTGTACGTCGGCCGGCATCGCCACCTGCAGATTGTTGATGACTCTCGTGAACAGATCCGCGTCCACCATCACCTTGCGACCGAATCCCGGTACGCGACTGCTGCCGGAGTAAAGCTGTTGTAGCTCCTGTAGTGCTTGTTCGAAATCCACCCTGGGTCCCTCCTTGTTGAGCGCTATTTCAGGTATCTATTAAGTCCAATTAAGTCTATTCGTTGATTCTGCTCGCCAGCGCTTCCGCGATATGCGGCGGCACCAACTCCGAAACGTCCGCGCCCAGCGACGCGACCTCTTTGATCCTGCTGGAATACACGAACTGGTAGTCCAGCGAACTCATGATGCACACAACGTCTATATCCGGCGCGACATGTCTCCACATCAGCGCCATTTCGAATTCCAACTCGAAGTCGAGGCCTGCCCTCAGCCCCCGCACTATGAACTGTGCCCCATTCTCGCGGGCCACAACCGGGGCGAGACCCGTGAAAGGCACCACGCTGATATTAGGTACGTCACTCACCGATTCCTGGAACATCTCTACCCGTTCTTCAGTAGAGAACATAAGCCTCTTGGTAGGCGGCGACTTGTAAACGGCAATCACCAGTTCGTCGAAGACTGTCGCCGCTCGCCTGGCAATATCAATGTGCCCATTGTGAGCGGGGTCGAAACTGCCCGGGTATATCGCTTTAGCCATTCACAACTCCGGCCGTCAAGATCGTAATTCCTGTATCCCCGTACGTTCTGGAGGTCTTTAGAGAAAACCTTCCGACTGCGTACTCTTCTTTGTTATCCGCTCTATGTTCCAGTACCAGCAGACCGCCCGCGTTCAGCAACCTCGGCGACTGAAGCGCCTCCACCAGGTCCGCCAACTCGCTGGAGTCGTAGGGCGGATCCGCCATGACAAGGTCATATCCACCCGGCAGAGCCTCGACTACCCTGAGGACTGCTCCCCTGTGCACCCCGGCTTGCACATCCATTTCAAGCAGTCGTAACTGCTCTCTTATAGTCGAACAGAGCCTTCCGTTCCTTTCCACGAAACTTACCCACTCCGCGCCCCTGCTCAACGCATCCAGCCCCAGCGCTCCGGTGCCCGCGTACAGGTCGGCGACTCGCTTGCCTTCCACCGCCTCTGGACCAATTATCGAAAACAGGGCCGCTCGGACCCTTTCCGAAGTCGGTCTCAGCCCTGCCACGGAGGGAGTTCTCAGAGTGCGTCCCCGATGAATTCCGCCGCTTATGCGAGTGGTCACGCTTCCCGGTACACCATCTTCAATTCTTAATTCCCCAAGTTTCAGGATGCTATCACGGTAGTTTTTGGGCTGAAAGGAGAATTGCGACCTTTTTGATAAAACTTTTATACATGTGCAAAGAAGGTGCGTTGGGCATGTATCGGAGGGGCCATGAGCAAGACATGCCAGCACTTACGCTCGCCACTCCGCGAAAGCGCGAAACCAGCATAATACCGTTGGAAAAACCATTTCCCACCACCACTTATGGGATGTCTGCGTGTAAAAGGCCAAGATGCCAAGATTGCGAAATTGCATTTCCGCAATTCCTGTAATAGCATAGGGAGATGAAGCCTCTGCCAGCTTTGCTCGAAAGATAGGTGGTGCCATGAACGAAAAGACGCTTGTTACCGAGGAACATCGCGCCGACGATATGAATGCTTCTGTGAACGGCGATGCGCTTGACCCGCAGGATGACGCTCCGATCATTACCGATGCCAAACCGATTGAAGATCCGCCCAATATAGGAGCCGAGAACCGCATTCGATACTTTCGCGAGAACCTGTATCCCTACCCGCAGAAGATGGGCAATAGGGAGTACAATGCCCAGATTCTTCCGCTCCAGATTGAGTTGGTCAAGCTCCAGAACTGGATAAGGGATGTCGGCGAGCGACTGATTATCATTTTCGAAGGACGGGACGCCGCGGGCAAGGGCGGCTCGATCCGACGTTTCATGGAGCACTGGAACCCGCGAGGCGCTCGCGTCGTCGCTCTGGACAAGCCCTCCGAGGTGGAGCAGGGACAGTGGTACTTCCAGCGCTACATAAGTCACTTCCCCTCCGCTGGCGAAATCGTGCTGTTCGACCGGTCATGGTACAACCGCGCCGGAGTCGAGCGCGTGATGGGCTTTTCATCCGAGCAAGAGTATCGGCTCTTCATACAACAGGCCCCGATACTCGAGAAGATGATAGTAGAAAGCGGGATCAACATCGTCAAGCTATACTTCTCGGTCAGCCGCCACGAGCAACTCAGACGATTCCAGCAGCGCGCCAATGACCCGCTGAAGCAGTGGAAGGTAAGCGCTGTGGACATTCGGTCCATAGATAAGTGGGAAGAGTACACCGAGGCTAAGGAAGCCATGTTCCTGCTTACTCACTCGGAAGGCGCGCCGTGGACGATAATCAAGTCCGATGACAAGAAACGCGCCCGGATAAACGCGATGCGCCATGTTCTCAATACGCTCGATTACGAAGGGAAAGATGAGTCGGTGGCACAAGTTCCCGATCCGTCAATTGTCGCGTCCTCACTGGACATATACACGGCCGGAGCGCCCCGAAGGTAACACGGATACTCGCAGCGGTTAGGTCTCTTTGGGAACCACTGCGTTCCGCTTCAAAGGATGCGACCGCTGCCCGTGTCCAACACAAGTACCTTGTCCTGAACGTCCAGGCCGAGGCAGTCCCGCGTCCTGGTCATCGCTTCAAGCGCCTGCTCACGACTTCCCCAACCTACTTCGAGCATGATCTCGAGGAGTTCGCGCCCCAGCGCCATCGCATCGGGAGCGCGCTCGGAGTATATGTTCTCGATTGGCGTCCACAGATACAGAGGCAGTTCCATCCTGAGCAGGCAGTACCGGATTGCCCAGGTGACGTGCCATGGCGTTCCGTACCCCGGCACCGGCGCGGAAGCCAGGCCGCCCATCGCTCCTTCCGACATCCTGTTCAGGATGAATTCGTGTCTGAAGCCAAACGGCTCCAGGATCGTTTCCAGCGACGGGTGCAGCACCATCTCCTCGAGGTCCTCGCCGACTCGAGCCTCCGCCGATCCGGGTGGGTAACCCATACCTCGCATCGTCTTGGGATATTTGCGATTCAGCAGGACTTGGTGTGTGATTTCGTGCGCTACGTGGTACGCGAGGTCGTCGTCGGGCAGCGACATCCATCTGGGTTCATAGGGCGCGGTCGCGTCGGCGCCCTGGTCACCGAACACTGCGCTGAGGCCCTTTTCGACGTCGCTCTCGACGACGGGCAGCTCCGGCGCAAGCTCCTCCCAGAACTCCGTGAACGGGTCCGCAAGTTCGCGTCCCAGCACTCTCATGCTCGCTCGCTCCCCACAGTCTTAGCAGCGGGGGACTCACTAAGTTCGGGCTTCTTCACCGTGAGCATGAGCGCGGCTCCCATGAATGCCAGTATGGAGAAAGTGAAGAATGGAACGAAGTAGGACTGTTGAAGATCGTACATGAATCCGGCGAATAGCGGGGCAAAGATCATCAGTATGTTGTTTGGGACTTGAGAAAGACCCATTATGGTGGCGAAAGCCTTACGGCCAAAGTAGTCGCCTCTAATCGCGGTGAGCAGTGGGATGCGACCGCCGAATCCTACTCCGTACAGCAAGGCGAATATGTAAGCGAGCAGCGCGGTTTCGGCAAACGCGATGACCATGATCCCCGACGCCTGAAATACCAGGAAGACGAACGTCACCAGCGGCTTGGGAAATCTGTCCGCAACGTACCCTGCCAGGAACTGCGCCGGCAGCGCTACCAGTGTATAGACTATTGGAATTACCGCGGCGCCGCTCAGCGAAAAGCCCATGTCCGTCAGTTTTGGGGCGAGGTGCAGCGCGAGAGTCACAATCGAGATGCTTGACGAGAGATGCACGATAGTCAGCGCCCAGAATGCTCTGGTTCTGAGCGCCTGCTTGGCGGTAAACTCCGGGGCGTCGTCGTCCGACTGGTCTCGAGGGCCGCGATTTGCGCTGGCTCCAAAGTCTCCGTCCGGCTGCAGACCCATGTCTTCAGGACGATTTCGGACCGCTTTGGTCACTGGCCCTATGATCATAAGCAGGAACACTCCGATGACGAAAGTGGTCCATCGGAATCCGTAGTTGTCTATGCCGAATGCCAAGGGCCATACCATCAGGGCTCCGACATGCACTCCCGACATAGCTGCCGCGATTGCGAGCGAACGCTGCCTGATGAACCAGTTGTTCACCATGCTTATCATCGCCAGCCAGCCGCCAAGTCCAGAACCAAGCGTGATGAGCGCGAATACGGCATAGAACTGCCACAGGCTGTTTACCTGAGAGAATAGCAGGAAACCGATTCCCATGATTATGTATCCAATGAGAATCATGCGCCGGTTGCCCAGACGGTCTATCAGCCAGCCCTCGATAGGCCCCAGGACAGCTCCCTCCGCCCGTGCAAGGGCGAACGCGCCCGACATCTGGGTGCGAGTCCAGCCGAACTGACGCTCGAAGGCGACAAGGAAAGTCCCGAGACCCTGGAACACGGTCAGCGCCATCAGAGACAGCATGAACACGGAAAGGGCCACCAGTTTCCAGCCATAGAACGTATTCCTGAAGGCGGAAATGGGATTGTTGAAATAGTCCACGCGTTTCAGATTTTTCACGCGGAAGATTCTAGCAGACTGGCGCAGGCCACGTTAGGGTAGGCGCAGCACCGGATGCTGTATCCGGTTTGGTCGGTATAAGGAATCACCCTCACCCTAGCCCTCTCCCGTCAAGGGAGAGGGGATTTTCGCGCCGCAGGAAGCGCTTACTAACTTGACGCAGGTTCGCAGCACTTTCAATTGCTATCCGCGCTATCTTCCGAGTCGTCCGATGCGTCCTGATTAACACCGGAATCGGATCGAGTTTCGCTGGGGGACGTCGATGTTCGGCGCGCGCTCCTGCTCATTTCTTCCAGCCGCCGTTCTACAAGAAAGTGGATTGTGCCTTCGGCGTAGTTCCCGTCTTCGCCCTTCTCACCGGCCTCCAATCCGGTGAGAATCTCTATTCCCTCATCTATCGTGGAGACACCATATATGTGGAAGTCGCCATTGCGCACGGCTTCGACCACATCCGGGTCCAGCACGAGATTAAGGATGTTGTCACTTGGTATGATGACGCCCTGATCGCCTGTGAGTCCCTTGGCTTTACAGACCTTGAAAAACCCTTCGATCTTGTGTGTCGCTCCGCCAATGGCCTGGACTTCTCCCGTCTGGTTGACTGAACCGGTGACGGCGATTCCCTGCTTTATCGGAACCTCGGCAAGCGCCGACAGGAGAGCATATAGTTCCGTAGAAGAGGCACTGTCTCCATCCACGTTGCTGTAGGTCTGCTCGAATGTGATGCTGGCCGACATCGAAAGCGGTCTCCGGCCCCCATATTTACCGTTCAGGTAGCCCCGAATTATCATGAACCCCTTGTTGTGGATGCGACCGCTCATGCGGGTCTCGCGTTCAACATTCACGACCTGGCCCCGGCCAACCGACACGCTTGCCGTAATCCTGCTGGGCCTGCCGAAGTTGTGGTCTCCCCGGAAATACACAGCGAGTCCATTCACCTGTCCAACGACGCTCCCTTGAGTAGAGATATGCACCGAGTCCTTTTCAATAGACTCCAGGATTCTCTCTTCGGCGAGACTCGCACGGTATCTGCGCTCTCTTATCGCATGGGCTACGTGTCTGGAGTCAACGCTTTCGTCTCCGTACTTGCCCGCCCAGTAGTCGGCCTCGCTCATCATGTCGGAGATGCTCATGAAGCGAGTTGTCAGCTTATCCTGATCCTGAGTCAGGCGAGTAGAGTAATCCACCAGGGCTGAAACTCCGGTCTTGTCGAAAGGTCTGATGCCCTTCTCTGAAACCTGGCCCGCGATGAACGCGGCATACTTGCCTACGTTTTTCGATGTTCGCTCCATCACCGTGTCGAACTCGGCCGCTACCTTGAAATATCGCCTGAAGTCCGGATCGGTATTTCGCAGCAGCCGAAGGACCGGGGGACTTCCCACCAGGATTATCTTGGCGTTCATCGGAATGGCCTGAGGGCGCATCGAAGAGGTCGGGAATGCGGAGTTGAGCTCGCCGATGTTTTCAACCCGAATCTCACCGCTTCTGAGAGAACGCTTGAGGGTGTCCCAGGACAGTGGGTTGGCCAGAAGGTCGTTCGCCTGAATTACGAGGTATCCGCCATTGGCTTGATGAATCGCGCCCGACTTTATCATGGTGTGGTCGGTATCCATCGCACCCATCCGAGCACGATAGTCAATGCGCCCAAACAGGTTGTAGTAAGTCGGATTGTGCTCGAATACGATGGGGGCGCCATCGCAAAAGGTATTGTCCACTATGTCGTTGACCCTGTAGCGTGTGAAGAAGTCGTCGCCAGAATTGTCAACTCCACTTGGCAACTGCAGCGCATCGCCGTCCGCCGTGGGCTTGAACGCCTGTATGTTGGACACCATGTCCACTTCCACCATGTCCAGATAGTCCACCAATTCCGGGTGTTCGCGGTATTTGTCTTGAAGCTCGTCAACAATGGGCTTCAGAGTGAACCGGACCAGTTCCACGTCAACATCGCGGCTGCGTATGGCTGCTTCTTTATTCAGCCTTCGGAGTTCGGACATCGCGTGAGTCAAGGTGTGTTGCAGCCCTTCCGACCGCGAGCGAATTTCCTCCTGTGCCTCCCTGGGCAGCCGCCCGAATTCTTCCTGCGTCAAACCTCTGCCTTCGGGATGCAAGGGCACAGGCGTTATGCCGACTTGTGTGAATGAGAGAGTGAATCCACGCGTACGTGCCTCTCCCTCGATCCTCTGAGTGATTGTCTGACGCTCGCGCTGAATTTCATCCACCACCTCCTGGACGCGATGCGTGTAGTCATCACTCTCAAACGCGGCGGGAATATCCGCGCGGCAGGTTTGGATGAGCTCGTCCATGTCGCGGGCGAAGATTCGCATCTCGCCACAGGGCAGCGCGACCGAAACTGGCTGTGTTGCATCCTGGAAGTTGTACAGGTAGCCCCAGTCCGGGGGGCTGGGCTTACCCGTGGCTACTTTCTCCAAGTGGCCTTGGAGAGCATTGTTCCTTCCCGTGCCGGGAGCACCGGACACGAATATGTTGAACCCGTCGGCTTCAATTCCTAGTCCCAGTTCGAGCGCGCTTATGGCCCTTTCCTGGGCTATCGTCCCTTCGAGAGGGGAAATCTCAGAAGTCGTCTCAAATCCCAGGCTGTCGGGATCACAGACGCGCGTCAGGCGTTCGACGGGTACTTTCAGTCTCTTGATGGACATGGCCACACTCCATGAAATCAAGTATAATCCTAAAGAGATACGGACGCTAGGAGAGCCGGAATGGGACGTCATTTAGAAGACGCTTGGGCCTTATACGGCCACGCGATTGGCGAACTTCAGGACTGGCGCAGGACCGGAGACGCCCTGCTGCTGCGAGACGCCGCCGAGAAAGCGTGGGGCGCTGTGACTCAGGGGGCGAACGATCTGTTGGAATCACAGGGCCGGGTCGTCCCTGAAGGGACAAACGCCAGGCGGGACGCCATACGCGCAGTCGAGAGGGGAAACAGACGTATCCGCGCACTCAGGTTACAGGCGCGGTTCTTGGCTGCCAAGAACATCCTTCACCAGGACTGCTTCTACGACGGCCAATGCCCGGAGGAGTTGATCGAGGAGTTTGTAACCGAGGACGTGCGCGAGTACCTGGGTGATATATCCGGCGTCGCTAACGGGGCGCGATCACCTTCATCCTAGTACTGCGTCCAGTTAGTTTTGCCAATTATCGGCCTACCCCCACACCTGGATTGCCGCCTTCGGAGACCTTTGCGAAACTCTGGTCCACTTCGTCTCCGAGGTCTGAGTGGATGAGCAGATAGGCGAATTCATAGCTGCGTGGATCGCCCCTCCACCCCTGGATTGCCTGGCGGCGAGCCCTTCGGGGTTCCCGTTCCCCGTCTTCACGAGGACAGGCTTCACAGGAATGACGGTGGTTATGCGAAGGTCTCCCTTCGCGTACCATGATGGTATTGTATCTGGCGCTGTTGGCGGTCAGGGATCTTCTTCGGAGGGGTTGGTGAGTCCCATCAACTCGGCGCGCATCTGGAGACCGCGCAGGGCTTGTTCCTTGATTCGCTCTGTGTCCTCTTCGCTGAACTTGGGAAACTCGATGCCGTAGTAGGGACATTCCTCGTTTTCGGGACAGGGGATGTCTCTGCCTTCATCTTCGGCTATGGCGCAGGGACAGTCGTCCAGAGGATCGTCGCTGTCCACTATGTCCAGGATGTTCTGGGGGAGCAGCTGTCTGAGCGGACTCTGTTCCTCGTAGGCTTCCACCGCTTCGGAGAGGTACTCAGAGACAGTGGGAGTCAGAGTCAGGGTGGGATGGGCCTGGGGCTCGGCAGCAGCGGGCCCGGGTTCAGGTCGGGTCTCAGGCTGGGACTGAGTGTTCTCGACAGGTTCGGGTTCGGGCCATGCAGAGACAGGGCCGAAGCCACGCAGAAGCAGTTCCTTGCCAGCGGCTATGCGGTGGTGGGGCTTGAAGTCCTCGTCGTTCCTCAGACCTTCCATCACTTCCGTGTACATCTCGATGACGGTCCTGCCGTCCTGAGTGAGTTCTCTTGCGTACTGTGCGAGTTCTTCGCGGGCCTGCAGAATCTCAGGGGAGATTTCGTTGAGGTCAGTGGACGGTCGGCTGGTCTTGCGTCGCTTTGTAGGAGTGGCGTTGGCGTCTATGTAGTCCTGGAACTCGGTGAGACCGATCTTGACGAGTTCTTTGGCCGAGTCCATGCGGTGGTTGGGCTGGAAGCCTTCGTGTTGGAGTTCGCCTTCGACGACCTGCCTGAAGAAGCGGACGATGGATCGTCCGCCGTCTGTTTCCTCGCGTACGATTCTGGCGAGTTGTTCCTGTGGAGTTAGGATGTCGGTGTCAGTGGTCAATTATCAGTTCTCAATTTTCAATTATGAATTGTGCACATGTATGTTCTTATCAAGTAGTGTACATTAGTTCGGATGAGATGTAAAGGGGGATTTTGTCGGAACTCGCAGTCGAGTAAAATGTGACGTAGAGACCGACGCTTGGAGCATCACAATGGAGCGCTACATAGAAGACGCTTGGGCACTATACAATCACGCGGTTGGTGAGTTGGAAGACTGGCGTAGAAGCAGAGGCTCGATACTCTTACGTGACGCCGCTGAAAAGGCGTGGGGCGCGGTGACCCAGGGGGCGAATGAACTATTGGAGTCCCAGGGCCGAGTCGTTCCGTCCGGGACAAATGAGAGACGTGACGGAATTAGGGCGCTTGAGAGGGGAGACAGGCGGATACGCTCGCTGGGACTGTATCGGCAATTCGCTACCGCCGAACTCATTCTGCATCGGGACTGCTTCTACGACGGACAATGCCCCCCTGAATTGGTAGCTGACTTTGTGTCCGACGATGTTCGTGAGTACCTCGGCGACATATCCGGCGTCGGCAATGGGCGGACTTGACTTTCTAAATGTCGGTCACGCAGCGTGCCGGGTCTGCCTCAGCGAGCACGTGCGGCCTGTGTCCGGTGTGAATATGGTCTGCCAGCAGCTTGCCCGCCATCGGACCGCGACCGAATCCCGAGCTTGCCAGGCCGCTCACTATGTACAGGTTCTCACGTGTGGGTATGCTCCCGATTATTGGCGCGCCGTCCATCGAGAAGGGCATCAGTCCAGACCATGTTCGCGCAATCGGCAGGGAGGACAGCATCGGAATAACCTCCGAGGCGTGTCCCTTGTTCACCTCGATGCCGGTGTGTTCGACCGCCTTGTCGTAGCCAGTCATCTGCCTGTCGCCGCCGAAGATTATCTCGCCGTTGCGACGCTGCCTGCCGTAGAGGTGGCGCGTGACTCGCGTCCCGTGTTTGTGGGTAACTTCGGGAGGAGTTCTGGTGTCTGAGCCGTCATCCTTGCTCCATGCGTAAGCCGATTCCGCCGATGACTGGGTGAGAAACACACTCGGCGGAAGGCTGTCGGTCGCCCACATCTGGCCGCGCACCGGGACGACGGGGATCTCAAGTCCCAGCATTCTGCCCACAGGCGCGCACCACGCGCCGGCCGCAATTACGAGAGACTCACAGACTATATCGCCCCTGTCCGTCTCGACCAAGTAGCCCCCTGCGGCCCGGGGCGCGACCCCTGAAACCGCGTGATTGGTGAGAATGCGCGCGCCGGACCTGGCCGCCGCGTCCGCGAAGGCTCGCGTCGCCCTTACCGGGTCGGCCTGGGCGCGGAGTGGCGTGTGCATGTAGGCGGGAAGGGCAGGGTTGATCTCAGGTTCAATCGCTCGTGCCTCACGCGCCGTGAGCAGTTCGACCTCGAAGCCGTGCGAGCGCATGTCGAGTACGCGGTCGCGCATATAGTCGTACTGGTCGGGCGTATGGATCGCGGTCAGCGAACCGGACTGGCGAAACTCGATGTCGTATCCCAGATCAAGCTGCATTTCCTTGAACAGCTGAAGGCTTCCCATAGTCAGGTAGGAACCCAGATCGGGCATATCGCCCCAGCCGGTCGCGCCGATTTGTCCGGCGTTGACACCGGAGGCCTCGGACGCGATTTCACCTCGCTCGACGAGCGCTACGTCTCGTCCATAACGTACTAGATAGAAGGCGGTGGCCGTGCCCGCGATGCCACCGCCTATAATAAGCGTCTCAGCCTCTTGCACCTTGTCTGTCTGATTACAAACCATGCCCAGTGTTCCAACATCTTTGGATTGACGGCTTATCTATCCTCACCCTAGCCCTCTGGGAGAGGGGATAAATCGGAATCTGAATATCCATCACAACTAAGTTGTCTGACTACTAGGCTCCCAAAGTAAGGTTGCCGTCATACAGAAGCCTTCCCTGCCTGTCGGTGAACGCTCTGAGCAGGTGGCCCTCGCCGGTGGTGACGTAGAGCGTGGAAAGGTCTTCGCCGCCGAAGGTGCAGTTGGTTGGCCTGTCAACGTTCAGCGGGTGAGTCTCGATGACCTCGCCGGAGGGTGAGAAGACGTAGATCATCGGCCCAGGTCCGCTCTCGTGGAATCCGGCAGTCGCGACGATGTTACCCTCGATGTCCAGGCACATACCGTCTATACCGCGATGCTCTCCGAAGTCGTGTATGACTTCACCGTCGCCCAGGCTTCCGTCTTCGTTGACGGGATATGCGCGCAACTCACGCTTCTCCTCCGGCAGCCGTCCACTCTGCGCGACATAAAGGGTGTTGTAAGCCAGAGAGAACAGCAGCCCGTTCGGTCGGGTAGTGTCGAAAGTGACCCTCGCGATGGACCATGAGCCGTCGTCCTGCGGATCCAGCCTGTAAACCGAATCGTGGTCCAGTTCTTTGCTGGAGCGATCCTCCGACCACGCTCCGCCCGCGCCTTCGTAGAACGGGTCGGTGAACCAGACGCGGCCTTTGGCGTCTATCGCAAGGTCGTTGGGCACGTTGAGTTTGCTGCCCTCAAAGCCGTCCGCGAGAACGGTCGCGCTTCCGTCGGCTTCATATCGGACAACGCGCCTTCCGCCGCCCTCGCAGGCGAACAGAGTCCCCGACGGGTCCAGCATCAGGCCGTTTGCGTTGTTGGTGTCTTCCTTGTAGATGGTTGAAGCCCTAGCCTCGGGATCGTACCGCATTATGTAGCTGTACGGGATGAAAGTGAACAGCAGTCCGCTTCCATCCCACGCGGGGCCTTCAGTAGTCCCTCCGTAGGGTCCGTTGACGTTCGTAAAATTCCAGGACATGCTTTTCACCTCTGATGACTGTGAAGCGGTCTGATCAGCGACCGCCCTATATTACTTCGTCCGATTCGCCGATGTCGGCGACGTCAGCGCCACCGAGCTCCGCGCCGACTGCCTTTATCTGTCCGAACTCTTCCCTGAAACCGTTGTGCATCGTGCGCGCGTCGGAGCTGTACAGCACGAAGCGAACACCCTCTTTCAGCCACTTGGTAGTGAGTTCGATGGTCTGGTGATGGAACAAGTTCGGCACGTTGTGCTTCTGGCAGATTCGGATTATCTCGCGTAGGGCGGCTTCATAGTCGGGGTGATCGTACTGGTCCGGGATACCAAGCGTGATGCTCAGGTCGTTCGGTCCTACGAAAATCGCGTCTATGCCACCAACCGACAATATGTTGTCGAGGTTCTCGATTGCAGCGACGCTCTCTATGCCGACGATGCAAACGCTGTTGCGGTTGCGCTCCTCGAGATACTCCTTTGTCGCTTGGGACGGGAATACGCCCTCGTCAATCACCTTGCGCACCATCGCGCCCTTCAGCGGACGCCATTTCGCCGCCGCGACCACTTCCTTGACCTCGTCCACCGTTTCGCAGTAGGGGGCGAGGATGCCGTGCGCGCCGGCATCGAGCGCCATCGTCACGTAGTGGGAGTCCGGGATAGGAATGCGCACGATTGGCACGACGCCGCTGAAGGAGAAGGCCGCGATGAAGTCCGCCATCTCCGACCGCCCGCGCGGTGAGTGCTCGCTGTCCATGATTACGTAGTCCAGGCCGAAGCCTGACATCGGGTTTGTCCAGCGGGGATTGCGGCTCACGCTCAGCATGGTGCCGTAAACTATCCCGCCGGAGTGTACTTTCTGCTTCAACTCGTAGCCGTTCATAATTCCTCCTGTCGAAGTTATACTGTACTCACGTTGGCGCGAATCCGCGCTTGAGAGTTTATCAGCCCCGCGCCGAATTGGTAAGCGGCAAACTTCTCAGAGGCCCTACCCGAACTGTCAGGAGAGTGCAGTCCGATGAAACGCGTAATCATAGACACCGATCCAGGCATTGACGATACCGCCGCCCTGCTGTTTGCCTTCGGAAGCCCGGAGCTTGAAATCGAGGCTTTGACCACGATATTCGGCAACGTGTCCCTTGAGCAATGCACGCGCAACGCATTGACCATTCTGGAGGCGGCCAGCCGAACCGAAATACCCGTGTACCAGGGTGTTTCGAGATCGTTCGGACTGGGAGATCCACCATACGCGCCTTATATACATGGCTCCGACGGGCTTGGAGACACCAACCTTCCGATGCCTGAAACCAGGCCGCAGGCGCGAAACGCGGTGTTCGAGATAATAGAGCGGGTTCTCGCCTCGCCCGGTGATATTACCTTCGTCGCGCTCGGACGGCTTACCAACCTTGCGCTTGCGATGAACGTCGCTCCGCAGGTTGCCGAATCTCTGAAAGAGGTCGTCGTGATGGGCGGCGCGGTAACGGTGCCCGGCAATGTCACGCCCGTCGCCACCGCCAACCTGTGGGGCGACCCGCAGGCGGCGGACGTGGTGTATCGCTCCGGCGCACGCATCGTACAGGTGGGTCTGGACGTATGCAGGGAGGTCGAATTCTCCCCCGAGCAGCTCCGGCAGGTATGGCAGGCCGACACGTCCGCCACGCGGCTTCTGCAGAAAGCCGTTTCGTTCATACAGGCCGCCTACAACAGCAGGGGACGCCTGCGAAACCCGGACGGCGCGCAGTTCAACGACGTTCCGGCCATGGCATACGCGATTGATCCTACTCTGTTCAGGATGCGGGACGCTTTTGTCCGGGTCGAACACCGAAGTGAACTTACCGCGGGCCAGACTGTCGCTGACCTGGAGGGCGCAACTGGAAGTCCGCCCAATGCGAGCGTTGCCCTGGGCGTGGACGCGGATCGTTTGACCGGTCTGTGGGTTGAGCGGCTGAGCGGTGGGGCAAGTTAGGACATCGGGCCGGTCGTCGCAGGACAATAACCACCACTTAAACTTCCCTTGATGCAATTTCGGGGTGGTGGGCATTATCATGTGAGGCGATTGCTTTTCGACATGGAGGTGACTTCACATGGGCAAACATACATGGTACAGGGGAAACATTCATACTCACACGACCGAGTCGGACGGCGACGCCGAACCGCAGAAAGTAGCAGCCTGGTACAGGGAGCACGGTTACGACTTCCTCGTACTCTCAGACCACAATCACCTTACGCTGCTCGACTACGGAAACGGACGAGACGGGTCACTCGGACCGCTGATGATTCCGGGCGAGGAAGTAACGGTTCGGATGAACGATAATAAGACCCCGGTGCATCTGAATGGGATCGGCATAAATCGCGTCGTCGAGCCAATTGACACGGGGGACGTCGCGACCACACTTCAGGCGAACATAGACGCCATCCGGGACGCGGGCGGAATATCCAGCATTAATCATCCCTCCTGGAGGTGGGTCTTCGACCACGAAGCCATTATCAAGACGCACGGCGCCAGTCTTTTGGAAGTCTTCAACGCCGCCACTGAATGCAATAACTATCCTATTCCAGCGCCCGGATTCCTCAGCCCCTCTGAGATTTGGGACAATGTCCTGAGCGCGGGCGTCCCGATCTTCGGGGTCGCGTCGGACGACTCGCACCACTACCACGACTTCTCGCCCGAAATGGACAATCCCGGACGCGGCTGGGTGATGGTAGAATCCGACGGACTGGACTCGGAAGCCGTCGTCGAGGCGATGGCCGCGGGTCGCTTCCACTCTTCTACCGGCGTCTTTCTGAGCGAACTCAGAGAGACCGCGGACGAAATCTCCCTCAAGATTCGGCGAAAAGCCGACTCTATCTTCCTTACAAGGTTCATCGGCGCGGGTGGTACTGTTCACGATGAACAGGTGGGCAGGGAAGTCTCGTACCGCCCGAGTGGAGACGAAGGTTACATCCGCGCGCATGTCATGTCCTCGAATGGGCTGCAGGCCTGGACTCAGCCAGTCTTCCTGTCATAGTCAGGTTCGCCTCATTTGATACAGAATTGCGGGAATGGTGTTTTCGGATATGCTCATCAGGCCAGTCGTGGCGTTTTTCTCTTGTATTGTTCTGATGGTTGCGGTTGTGGCGTGCGGCTCGGAAGACCCGGCGCCTGCACCGCCACCGACTCCCGCACCGGCAGCCCAGGCCACGGTACCGACCGCGACCTCCGTTCGGCCCACTCCGACAAATGAGCCGACAGCGACACCAATTCCGCCGCCGCCGACCAGCAGTCCGACTGTGCGGCCGGTGCAGGCCGCTCCAACCGCCGAGCCGACAGCGACATCGGCTCCTCTGACGAATACTCCTGTCCCCACGGCGACGCCCGAATCGCCGACACCGCAGTCCATGCCGTCAGCCACGCCGGAGCCTCCGACCGCAACGCCTGTGCCTCCGACTTCAACACCACCTCCGCCTCCGCCAACTCCCGCTGCGCCGAATCTGCCTCCGGCTCTGCCCGTTCCGGCGTTCACACTCACAATCTTGCACAATAGCGATGCAGAATCGCAGCTCATTGCAGACGGAGAATTTGGCGGGGTGGCACGCTTCGCTTCTGTGGTCTCTGCGCTGAAGAGTGATGCGCTGTCGAGGTCTGACGGCGTTCTTGTTCTTTCGGCAGGCGACAATTCATTGTCCGGCCCGCAGTTCAGGGCCAGCCTCGATGGAGGAGGACTGCCATACTATGATGCCCTGGCAATGGACTTTATCGGTTATGACGCCAGCGCGATTGGCAATCACGAACTGGACTTCGGCCCCGATGTCTTTGCCGATTTCGTGGAGAGTTTCGAGACAAACACTCCGTTCCTCAGCGCTAACCTGGACGTGAGCGCCGTGTCGAGGCTTGCCTCTCTCGCTGATGCGGGACGCATTGCTCCCAGTATCGTACTAGACGTCGGGGCTGACAGGGTTGGGCTGGTCGGAGTAACCACACCCGACACCGGCTTCATATCCAATCCGGGCGATATCGTCGTGAATCCCGATGTACTGTCTGCGGTTCGCTCCGAAGTCGCTTCGATGGTGTCCGAAGGAGTGAACAAGATAGTCCTGATTAGTCACCTCCAATCCATGCAAGGGGATATGGCCCTGATATCCGGTCTTTCTGATGTTGATGCTGTTGTCGCTAGCGGAAGAGGACGCCTGCTCGCCAACGAAAAAGACACGCTTATTCCGGGCGACGAAGAATCCATATTCGGAACGTATCCTATTTTCACTAAGGACTCTGTTGGAGTCTCCGTTCCCATCGTAACCGTGCCGGCTGGCTATAGGTATCTGGGCAGGCTATCCCTCACGTTTAACGAGTCAGGGCAGGTACTCTGGGTTGACAAGGTTTCGGGAGTTGCGCGAGTGGCCGGCGGAAGCAACTTCGACGCCGTTCAGCCACACCCTGAAGTGCAGTCTCAAGTCGTAGCGCCGGTAAAGGAATATGTCGCCGGTCTGTCCGACAGGCGGGTAGGGGAGGTTCAGGTCAGGCTTGAATCCCAGTACCCGGACATGAGAACGATGGAGACCAACGAGGGCAACCTGATAACCGACGCGCTTCTCTGGCAGGCGGAACAGGCTGCGCCTGATGTCACCGCGTCCGCGCCTACTGTGGCGATCTTCAACGGTGGCGGCATCGGCAATATATCTATCGCGACTCCGGGGTTCATCACCGAGCTCGATCTGTTCTCGCTGCTCCGATTCCCCGACCTGATGGTCGTAGTGCGCGGAATATCTCCGTCAGAATTCAAGGATGTGCTGGAGAATGCCGTCTCTCGCGTGGAATCCTCGTCAGGGCGCTTCCCTCACGGTTCCGGCTACACTGTTGTTTATGACCCGAATGCCGAACCCAGGGTCGCCGACGAGAACAACGATCTGGTCTCGGAAGGTCGCCGGGTCATCGAAATCATACTGTCCGACGGGACGCCAATAGTGCGAGATGGAGCTGTCGTAGATGGTGCGCCCTCGGTTAACATCGTCACCAACAGATTCTTGGCCTCCGGCGGTGACCAGTATCCGCTTGCTGGATTCGAGACCACACCCGTTGGCGTCTTCACTCACGACGCTCTTGCCAACTACATCCGTGAAGCTCTGAGGGGCGTCATAACCGAGCGGCAGTACCTGGAAGCCGGAGAAGGTCGGATCACGACTCCATAAGTCAGAGGGCCGCCGACAGCTTTTCTCCAAACTCAATAGGATCGCTGTGCTCGATAACCAGATCGTTGGCGTTGTGAAATTTCATAAAGTCCCGCATCGCGCGCGCTACGCTCGTCGCCAGTTTCGCGCTCGGCCTGACCCCCGGCTCCAGGTGCAGCGCCTTGATTCGCAGAACCCCCGTCTTGCGCTCCACCTTCGGGTCGAAACGCCCAACCAGCCTGTCCCCATACAGAATCGGCAGGCAGAAATAACCCCAGATTCGCTTCGGCTCCGGCACGTAACATTCCAGCGTCTGCCTGAACTTCCACAAGCTCATGTCCCGGCCCCGCGCCCAGAACAGACTGTCGAACGGGGTAAGGAACGTCGTTCGACTTGCTCGAACTTCACCGTCCGCCGCCATCTCCAGCATCCTCAAGTTCTCCCCGTGAACCAGGAGTTCGTGGACGTTCCGGTCAGCCAACTTGGCGTTTACCTTTACGAATGTCCCGTTCTCTATGAGCGACTCGACCAGTGGCTTAGCCTCCGTGCGTTTTCCGTGAAAATAGTCGCCGACCTGCGCCGGCTCGCACGCGCCCAGCGACCGCAGCGATATTTCCAGCATCCGCTTCAGCCCCTCCTCCTCAGTCGGCTCGCTCCTGTCCACCCACTGCGGGATGACCCGTTCCCGAACATCATAGATCCTCTGGAAGTTGACCCGATTGGATATTGCCAGGGTCCCTATATCGTATAGGTGCTCCAGCGCTATCTTCGCGTTGTCCCAATTCCACCAGGTACCCGGTGCGCGCTTGTCTGTCCTGAAGTCGGCGGGGCGCGCCGCGCCATCCTCCTTTATCCGTTCCAGTAGCGTCCCGACGAACTGCGCGTTGTCTGGATCGGCCACCCATTTGCGATGCCAAGTCCCCCTTCCTGACGCTCGTCGGCTCATCATCGGCATCAGCCAGCAATACGATGTCAGCGGAATGATGCAGGCCGCATGTGCCCAGTACTCGAACAGACGCCGCTCGTTCTCTGGTGACGTGCTTCCGCCATCGAACAGCAGCTTGTCCAGATGGCCCATATCGTAGTCGCCGAGTCTGCTCCACAGCGCGATGTACTGACTTCGGTTCACCACTTGGAGCGTGTCAATCTGCACCCAGCCGACTCTCTCCACCGCAGAGTACACTTCCTCGATGCTCGGCTTTCCCCGCCGACGATTTGGCGTCGCCAACCCCTGCGTATGCAGTGCCAGAGCGCGGATCGCTTTCAATGGATATACTGTTTGACTGGAACTCAAGACAATAACCTCTCCCCGGAATACCCATATTCTACCCACTGGGTCAGCACAAGTTCAAATGTTCTTGTGAGGCCACTCCCTCTGTGCTACAATATCGGCATGAAATCATCGAACTTATATAAACCGTAGATTATAGATGCAAATTGCTAGAGTGGAAGAAAAGCTCTCGTAGCTACAAACGCTGGGCAAAACCCCTCCCAGTACACCCCAGTGACCGCCCTGTTAAATGCCCAGTTAGTGCCCAGCACCTATATAAACCAGCATATATGAAAATCCTTCTAAACTCCGTCAGCTAAGATTGCCGACACCTGGATCCGCGAGGAGTAAGAATTGAAAGTAACCGACTTCAAAACCATGGTCGTGGAAAACGAGCCTCCATATATCGGCGGGAGATACCTGCTGTTCCTGGAACTGCATACCGACGAGGGCATTATCGGCCTCGGCGAGCGCATCACCGGCGGCGCCTACTCCAACAACCTCACCGACCTGAAGACGCAGATCGGCCTCATAGAGGAGATGGTCCGAAACTACGTCATCGGTGAAAATCCGTTCAACATCGAGAGAACATGGGACAGGATGTACGCGTCGCGGCACGACTTCCGGCATCCAAGCCTGTACGCGACGCCCGTCATCAGCGCGATAGACATGGCCCTGTGGGACATCGCTGGAAAGGCGGCCAATCAGCCTATCTACAACCTGCTCGGCGGCAAGTACCACGAGACGCTGCGAGCCTATGCCTATATGCCCGGCGGCGCGTTCCAGGACAACCCCGAGGCCGCCGGAGAGGTCGCGGCGCAACTGCTGGAAGAAGGCAACACCGCCTGCAAGATTGACCCGTTCCCGCCCTCATACCCCATACCCAGGGACATCCCCCTCTGGGAGATCGAGCGCGCCGCCAAGATCTTCGAGAGCATCAGAAATGCGGTCGGCAACAACCTGGAGGTCGGCATTGGCACACACGGTCAGTTGACGACTTACAGCGCCATACGGGTCGCCGACTACCTGGAACCCTATCACCCCTTCTGGTTCGAAGAGCCGGTCCCGCCCGAAAACATAGACGAAATGGCGAGGGTGGCGGCGCACACGAGCATCCCCATAGCCACCGGCGAAAGGCTGGTTACAAAGTACGAATTCTCGAATTTGCTCGAAAAGAAGGCGGCGCAGATAATCCAGTTGGACGTAGGGCAGTGCGGAGGCATTACGGAAGCCAAGAAGATAGCGGCCATAGCCGAGGCGCACTACGCAGTGATAGCGCCGCACATGTACTGCGGCCCGATAGCCGCTGCCTCAGCCGTTCAGATAGACACCTGCTCGCCGAACTTCATGATACAGGAAGCAAACATGGGCCCCCTTCACAGGACGATCTTCAAGGAGCCGCTCGTGTTCGAGAACGGCCAGATCATCCCACCAACCGGCCCCGGCCTGGGAATAGAGTTCGACGAGGACGTGTTGAAGAGCCACTTGATCGAGTAAGTAGGTTCGGCGAATTGTTCCGGTGTCCCGGTGGGAGGCGGGACTTCGTTCGGGCGCTCCAACCCACACGAAGCTATTTCTGGGTAGGACCAAGGATCGGATAATTTGACGCGATTCGATGAACGTTGTGATAAGCACCGCCACGGATGATGGTGTTCAGAAGAACATACATGATGCGGTCAAGGGAATGGCGATACTTGACATGAAGCTATCACAAGGACTGTAAGCTGTATCCAGCGTCCTCAGATATCTCTGTCCAAGGTGGTTCACTAGGCCTATCATGCCAACTGTAAAGTCCTCGGACTATAGTCTTTTCTTTGTCTGGAGAGTTGTAAATATCCGAATCTCGCTCGAATTGCTCTTTGCTTATAGACATAGACTCAGTCAATTCTTTCTGAATCCTTAACTCTAGAATAAATTCTAACCCGTAGAGAACATCTTTGACAGGTTTTGAGAATTCGGTCTCAAATCGAATTCCTCCCACCCATTCTCCTTGATATGGCTCAAGGGATAAGGCTTGACTAGATTTCAGTGAGAAACGAGCTGATGGGTGGAATTCATAGTGGCCAGTGACCCATGAACTGGTGGATGGATCAATTGTATGCAGAATCGCCGCATTTAGGACATGAATCAAATGTCGCCTATATTCTGAGCACTGCTGGGCTAGCGTTTCAACATCTTCCTCTAGGCCATGTACAGCATCACTGCGTAACTTGTGGGCTCTACACGCAGAGAAACCTTTGATCAGATCATTAGATACTGACTCAGGAAGAGTCCCATTAGCGATGATGCGAAATATATGCTCGATGCCTGCCTTCTTACGATCCCTGTTCTTACCTACTTTATTGCAACAAACACCGCAGGGTGCTTTAGGGCCATTAGGGTGAAACCTACTGTCGAGCACAGTACCAATACACTCAAGGCCTGTCCATGCAGCAGTGAAGCTGGCTGATGGGTCAATAGCACTTACAGATATTCCATACCAGTGAATCGCCGAAAGTATCCGATATCTTGTATTTCCATCAATCTCGGAGATATTTCCAAGATACTTCTGGAATCGGTATTTCTCAAGTTGATCAAACTTTGTGAGCATATGGGACTTATTTCCATACCAATAATTGGATTGGCTCATTAGATTGCCGGCGATGTCAGTTAAGGCAATTCTATTGATTTTTGGTGATTCAAATGGGTGTCCTGCATAGCCTGAAGCTATCGAACCGAATTTCCTACCCACTTCCAAAGCATGATTTTCAGCATCTTTGAGAGTTTTATGTGGAAACTCAATAACCAACACAAACTCAGCAAAGCCGTCTGACTCGGATGGCTCCTCAAGAGGGCGCAGTATCCAATATCCATTGCTGACTCCGAATTCTTTAGGGTTGGGTAATTTATCTCTTTCTTCGGATCCCGAATAGAAATATGTGGGCAGTCTCAGCTCCGCTACATATTTTCCTTTCTTATTGGGATGTGTCATCTTTTCCCCAATCTGCTACAAGTCGTAGGCCATCTGCATCCTGAGCCATGTTTCGGGCGAGGAACCGAATGCTTTAGCAGGCTGCTGAAAAAAGCCGCATAGGAGGTCTTCCCTGAGTCTGTGGAGTAAAATAGCTCCACAAGCGACAACAGAGGAGACCGTCCCATGAGAGGCAAACGCAACCCACAGTCCACTATGCTTGCCTTCGTCAACCTCGACGAACGAGTTCCACCGGACCACCCTCTTAGGACTATCAAACAGGTCGCCGAGGACGTTCTCTCCCGCATGTCGGACGACTTCGACAGGATGTACTCCAGTGTCGGTCGAGCCTCCGTCCCACCCGAACGACTGCTGAAGTCTCTTCTTCTGATCTCCCTGTACTCGATACGCAGTGAGAGAGCATTCTGCCAGGAACTGGACTACAACCTGCTGTATCGCTGGTTTCTGGACATGGACCTTATGGAGCCGAGTTTCGACGCGACCGTGTTCACCAAGAACAGAAGAAGACTGCTCAGACACAGGGTGGGGAGGACCCTGTTCGAGGAGGTGGCGTACGAGGCTGACCGCCGAGGTCTCATGTCAGACGAGCGCTTCAGCGTGGATGGTACGCTGATAGAGGCTGCCGCGAGCATAAAGAGCTTCAGAAGACGGGATGAGGATGCTGACGATAACCCGAAGGGTCCGGGGGAAGGTGGAAGCCGTACGGAGGACTTTCGGGGGGAGAAGCTGAGCAACGAGACACACGAGAGCACGACCGACCCCGAGTCCAGGCTGATGAGGAAGGGCAAGGGTAAGGAGGCGAAGCTGGTGTTCATGGCCCATGCGCTTATGGACAACAGGCACGGTCTTGTGAGCGACTTCCGACTGACCGAGGCCAATGGCATGGCAGAGAGGGATGCGGCGCTGGACATGTTGATCCGGATACCCGGTAGCCGCCGTCTGACTGTTGGAGCGGACAGGGGCTACGACAGCAGGGACTTCGTTGCCGAGTGCAGGGACCTGAACATCACTCCGCACGTGGCCCAGAAGAAGAGATGGTCTGCGATAGACGGGAGGACGACCCATCATGCCGGGTATGCGGCGAGTCAGAAGGTTCGCAAGCGTGTGGAGTCGATCTTCGGGTGGATGAAGACAGTGGGAGGCTTTCGTCGGAGTCGGTATCGCGGAGTGGAGAGAACCGGACTGTATGGGGAGTTGGTGGCTACTGCGTACAACCTGGTGAGAATGTCGAGACTGATAGCTGAGGAAGAGGCCAGAGTCCCCGTCTTCGCATAGCTCTGCCCAGGGCGAGGTGTGTCTGCCGAACCTTCTGAAAGCCGATTACAGCGGTGCAGGAACCTCCTGAGAGCCAAAAAGCGCCGGAATGAGGCTCTTCAAGGCAGCGAGTCTTGCTCCTACGCCGCTCTGCAACCCATTCTTCCGCAGCCTGTTAGACAGACGGACCGACATCTCGGCTGATATGCCCGTCTTCTCGCTCACAATGTCGGACAATTCTCGGGTGGTCACGCCCAAGCCTTCAGCCGCTTGATCTACTGATAGGCCAAGCGGCTCTAAGCAGTCCATCTTCACTATCTCTCCCGGATGCGGCGGATTGTGCATAGTCATTCTCTCTCCCATCTACTCCGCTCTCGGGACTATCGCCTTTACCTCCAGTTCCGCGAGGAGGTTCTGGAACTCGTCGAGGTCCTCGTCGAGTATCGTTTGCAGGGTGGCGAACTCACCATCCAGAAGTTCGGTGAAGTGGGCTAACACGTCGTAAGCCTGCTGGGGTGGCCTGAAGTCGCCAGCCGATACGACCGGCGACAGTCCCGCGAGCTTGGCGTTCAGCCTGATGGGCATGTGCAGCCTGTCTCGCGCACCTTTGTACTCCGTCTGGATCAGGGCGCCTTCGACCGCGTTCAGCTTCTCCTTCAGAGCATCCGCGGCTGTGGAGACCGGTTCCTCAGCCGCTGTTCCCTCGGCGCGCTTTGCCCACTCCGACACCTGCGACCTCGCGCTTCGCAGACGGTTGATGTTGTCGTGCGTCTCCGAGATCTTGTCGCGTATTCGGAGCAGAAGTTCGAACTGCTCGTCGAAGTCTTCCTGCGTGGCCTTCACGCGCGGGTCTTTCACCATGTCGAAGCTCTGCGTCTGGGACTGCTCGCCAACGCTTAGCCTGACCTGGTACCTTCCGGGCGGAGCGAGCGGCCCACGTCCCACGCCGTCGGTCGTCTTATCGCCAGGCACCTTGTTCGCGCCCGGGTAGCGCATACTCCAGTCGAAGCGGTTCATTCCGGCCTCGGCGGGAACGCGCGGGCCGTTCGAGTCATCGTCATCATCCTTCTCGGCGCTTGTGTAGGTTCTTATCTCCGCGCCGTCCGCGTCCAGGAACGTGAGAGTGACGTCCGACTCCGGCTTCCTCTTCAGCCAGTACCACACGCGGACGCCGCCGGGCCCGTTGTCGCCTGCGTCCAACATCTTGTGCTTGAATTCGCCGTTCGGCTCCTTCGTGTCCATGAAAGCGACCGCCGCGCCCAGCGAAAGCTGGTAATTCTTGGACGAACTGCCGCCTCTTCCCCTGAACGGCGCGGCCATGCGAATCTTGGTCGGCGGCTTGACGAGGTGCATGTCCTCGTCCACGAAGTCGCCGGACACCTGCCTCAGGTGGCTCAGGCCGTCCAGGATCCAAAAACTGCGCCCGTGGGTCGCGGCCACGAGGTCGTCGTCCTTGATTGCCAGGTCGTACACAGGGACGGCGGGAAGATTGCCGCGCATCGAATGCCAGTTTTCGCCGTCGTCGAACGACACGTAGATGCCTGTCTCAGTTCCGGCGTACAGAAGTCCGGGGCGATGATCGTCCTCGCGGATGCAGCGGGTGAAGTCGTCGGAGGGGAGATTGCCTGTGATGGACATCCAGGTCGCGCCGTAGTCCGAGGTCTTGAAAAGGAACGGCCTGCTGTCGTCGAACTTGTAGCGGGTACCGGAGAGGTAAGCGGTCGCCGGATCGTGCGGGGACACTTCGATCATATCCACCCGCGTCCATTCCTCGAGGTCGGGAGGCGTCACGTCCTGCCAGTTCGCGCCGCCATCCCTGGAGATATGCACAAGCCCATCGTCCGAGCCCGCCCAGAAGATGCCCTTCTCGTGCGGAGACTCCAAGAACGAGAATATGGTGCAGTACGTCTCGGCGCCGGAGGCGTCGCCGGTGATGTCGCCGCCGGAAGGCTGGAGCTTGTCCGGGTCGTTGCGCGTGAGATCGGGGCTGATCGGTTCCCAGCTTCCGCCCTGATCGGTTGACCTGAAGACGATGTTGCCCGCCGCGTACAGGACGCCCGGGTCATGCGGAGAGAATTGAATGGGATACGTCCACTGGAATCTGTAGCGCGCGGCCACTGGTCCGAAGCCCGTATTCATCTCGGGCCAGACCGTAATGATGCGCACCTGGCCTGTGGAATGGTCGTAGCGCAGCATATTCCCGCCGCCGCCCGGCGAGGAGCCAATCGCGCCGGATATGACGATGTTTGGATCTGTGGGGTCAACGACGATGTAGCCGCTCTCCGAGCTGCCGACCGTGTAGCAGTCGCCCCATGGAATCGCCCCCTTGTGCGAGCGGGAGGGGACGCTTATCGCGCTGTTGTCCTGCTGGGTTCCATACACGCGGTAGGGGAACTGCGTGTCGGTGGTTACGTGGTAGAACTGAGCCGTTAGCTGATTGTATATGGTCGAGAACGTGTCTCCGCCATTGTAGCTGACGCACGCGCCGCCATCGTTTCCCTCTATCATCCTCCGGGGATTTCTGGGGTCAATCCAGAGGTCGTGATTGTCGCCGTGCGGCGTGTTCACTTCGACCCAGGTCTTGCCTCCGTCGCTGGACTTCCACGCCGAGTAGTTGAGCACCCAGACCGTGTCCGCGTCCTGCGGATCGGCGAATATGTGCTGGTAGTACCAGGGTCGCCCCTGGAGGTCGCGGTCATCTGACACCAACTCCCAAGTGTCGCCGTAATCGTCCGACCTGAACACGCCTGGCTCTCTTGCTTCAATCGTCGCATAAATGCGGCCAGGCTTGGCCGGGGAAATCGCCACGCCGATGCGACCGAAAGGCCCCTCGGGCAGGCCCGGATTGCCGGAGACGTCATCCCAGGAGTCGCCACCATCATTGCTGCGCCACAGTCCGCTGTCAGGCCCCCCACTCGTGAGGTTCCAGAAGTTGCGGCGAACCTGCCATATCCCGGCGAACAGCAGACGGGGGTTGTTCGGGTCAATGGACAGGTCGCCGGAGCCCGCGTTCTTACTAATGTACAGAACGTTGTCCCAGTTTTTGCCACCATCCATTGATCTGAAAATGCCGCGCTGATCGTTCGGGCCGAATGCGTGGCCGAGCGCGCCAACGTAAACGATGTCCGGGTTGGTCGGGTGAATCCTGACCCGCGAGATGTGCCGAGTGTCCTCGAGTCCCAGGTGGACCCAAGTATGACCAGCGTCGTTCGACCTGTAAACGCCGTCGCCGTGCGTTACGTCAAGCCGTATGCACGCCTCGCCCATTCCGGCGTAAACGACACTCGGATCCGAGTCGGATACCGCAATCGCGCCCACGGACGCCGTCTTGAAGTAGCCGTCAGACACGTTCTCCCAATATGTTCCTCCATCGTAGGTCTTCCACACGCCGCCTGCGCACGCTCCGAAGTAGAAGGTTCCGGCGTCAACCGGATCTCCTGCCACCGCGACGACGCGCCCGCCTCGTGGAGGGCCGATGCACCGCCATTCCAGGGCGTTCAACATCTTGGGATCAATGTCGTTGGTGTGTCTCTGCAATGTCATTTCGTGGCGCCTCTCCTGGAATCATGTTGCCTGGCATTATAATACTTGAAGCCTTCCGCTTTGTCAGAATCGGGAATTACAGGATAATGGGATGAACAGGATAGTCGGATACTCGCTTTCGGAGACCATTGCCAAACTTGTATCCACCCTGATTTGAAGAACTGACTGGGCGGGACAGTCTCAGAATTCCTAACTGTATGCGCCGCCTCTCCGCCCCTGGATACCCGTTTTCACGTGATTGTGCAAAGGTCTCCTTTTGCGGGTATGATGGCAGTGATTCAAGCGGGAGACAGGGATCCGAAATGACAATAATTCCGGATAGAGTGCGCGCCGTCGCAATGCCGCCTATTGACGCGCTGAACACGGCAATGACCCGAATGAACGCGGAGGGCGGGGACGTCATCAGCCTCGGCCAGAGCGTGCCGTTCTTCGAGCCGCCGCCACAGATGCTCGATGCCGTGAGAGAGGCGCTGGACAGTTTCGGTCCCCGATTGCATACCTACGGCCCCGACGCGGGCATACCCGAACTCCGATACGCGCTCGCACGAAAACTCCGAGAGTTCAACCGAGTGTCGTTCGACCCGGACACGCAGTTGCTTGTTACTCCGGGCTCCAATCAGGCGTTCATGGTAGTCATGACAACTATCCTGGAGCCGGGCGATGAAGTCGCAATCGCTTCTCCTTACTACTTCAATCACCACATGGCAATCGAACTCAGCGGCGGTACGGTAGTAGAGATTCCGCTCAGTGAGGAAGACGGATTCCAGATGCGTATGGAAGACGTTGAGGCAGTACTTACTGAGCGAACAAAGGCCGTGGTCATAGTGTCTCCCAACAACCCCACCGGCACGGTATATCGTCCCGAAGAGATAGCAGTCATCACTCGCGAGTTGTCGGAGCGTGGAATCTATGTGATCAGCGATGATGCCTACGAGGTATTCTGCTATGACGGGGCCAGACATACGACCGTTGCCGGAGTCGCCGGTGGCGGCGACAACATCATCACGCTTGGTAGTCTGTCCAAGACCTTTGGCATGACCGGATGGCGTATTGGCTACATTGCCGCGGACTCTGAGCTTTGCCGCCAGGCGCTGAAAGTACAGGATGCGATGGCTATTTGCGCGCCGATCATCTCCCAGGTAGCGGCCACCGCCGCGCTCGATCAGATGCCGGAGTACCCACTCAGCATGATCGCGGAATTAGACCAAAGGCGCAGAATACTAGAAGGGGCGCTCGATAAAATGCCGGCATTCCATTGGAAGAAGACGGACGGCGCGCTGTTCGCGATGGTCAGGGCCGATGTCGTGGGTGGAGAGAGGGAACTGGCGTGGAAACTTCTGGAAGAGGCGCAAGTCCTTACTGTTCCGGGCAGCGCGTTCGGGAGGCAGTGGGAAGGGTTTGTACGGATATCCTATGGCTGCTCACCGAGGGACCGATACGAAGAAGCGCTATCGAGGCTGGTCGAATACTTCGGTCCACTCTGAGCTATTCGTCAGGATCCAATTGCCGTCCTGAATGCGAAGGGGGCGACCGCGGTCGCCCCCTTCGTCTCTTTCATGGACTTGTTCTGCGATTCTAGCCGGTTGCGCGTTCTACGGCCGAGCGAATGGCTCGCAGGGCGAATACCTTTGTCAGGTGTTCGCGGTACTCGGCGGAGGCGTGGATGTCCTCGTTGAGTTCGATTCCGTCGGAGGCGTGTCCGGCTGCGCTGAATATGGCCGCGTCGTCCAGGGAACTTCCCGCCAGCCTGCTTTCGGATTCCCCGGCACGAGACGCGCTTGCGCCCGCTCCGGTCACTCCGATGCGTGCCGAAGTGCAGTTGCCGCTGTCGTCAACCGATACGACGGCCGCCACACCCACGATTGCATAGTGGGACGCCTTGTTGGCCATCTTTGCGTAAGCGGCTCCTGTGTTGGAGCCAAGCGCAGGCACGCGAATTTCTGTAAGGATTTCGTCGGGCGCGAGGGCAGTCGTGAATAGGTCGATAAAGAAGTCGTCCGCCGATATGACGCGATCTCCTCTGCTGGATGTTGCGACCAACTGCGCGTCGAGTGCGATGGCCACAGCGGGAAGGTCGCCGGCCGGATCGGCGTGAGCCAGACTGCCGCCGATGGTGCCCATGTTTCTCACCTGCGGGTCGGCGACGCTGGCGGCAGCCTCTCCAAGAACCGCGGCGTTAGCAGCTACGGCGTCCGAGGTGGCGAGTTCGCTGTACGTGGTCATCGCGCCTATGGCGAGACTCCCGTCCGACTCGTTCACGTAGCTGAGTCCTGCGGTCTTGCCCAGATCTATCAGCGTTCCTGGAGCGGCGAGCCCGGTTTTCATCATGGGAATAAGGCTGTGACCGCCAGCGAGAATCTTGGCGTCTTCACTGCCACTAAGGAGATCCAGTGCCTCTGCCACACTGGAGGGCGCATGATAGTCGAATTTTGCTGCTACCATCTCTAGTTTCGCCTCCTGGTCGAGTTGAAACCGACCCTGACTAGCTTTGCGTTATAGGCTGTGTTGCATGAGAGCCGTCGGTACTAGGACGACATCTTATCCGCCGCATACTGTACCGCCTTGACTATGTTGTGATAGCCGGTGCAGCGGCAGAAGTTACCGGCGATTCCGTGCCGAATCTCGGCTTCGGACGGGTTCGGGTTATTCTGAAGAAGCTCGTAGGAGGACATAATCATGCCCGGAGTGCAGAAGCCGCACTGAAGACCGTGCATCTCCCAGAACCCTTCCTGTATCGGGTGTAGATCGCCATCGTCGGATGCCAGACCCTCGACCGTCGTTACTTCCCCGCCGTCCGCCTGTACCGCGAATACCGTGCAGGACTTGATGGCTGAGCCGTTCAGGGACACTGTACACGCTCCGCAGTTCGAGGTGTCGCAGCCGACGTGTGTCCCAGTCAGATTCAGAATGTCGCGCAGGTACTCGACGAGCAACAGGCGCGGCTCCACTTCTGAAGTATGTGTAGTTCCATTGACCGTTATTGAAATCTCGCGTCCCATATAAAACCCTCCGGCTTTTCGTGGATTTTGCGAATGGCCTCTTGCGAGGCAAGCGGATTATATCAGCAATACTTCGATTAGGCTACAAAGGGAATTTGGCAGGGCAATCGCGTCTAAGTTTCAGCGGTCTTATATATAGCAGTTTATAATTGTACAGGTGGCGACAGGTAGCTAACTGGTGACGTCACAGGCGTTCGGAACGCCTGTTATTCACCTGAGATGACCTGAGTTTAGCTATGGGGAAATTTTTTTGCCCCTCTGATATTGGATCAGCATAACTGAGCATTTATGTATGTCCAGGTTCAGAATCATCGTCGGAGACGCTCCACAATTAGTTCTCATGTTCGTATTATGGCGTATTGGGGATGTGGACGTGTAGTCTTCTGGGAAACTGAACGCCTTGTCCGAGACGAAAATCGGGGACGGCCCATCGTGGAGCCATCCCCGGCTTACAGGACAGTGTACTATCGCTTAATTAGCGCGCTTCGCTGTCGGCCTCGAAGCCGGCGGGGCGGTGTGCGCCGTCGCAGAAGGGCTTGTTCTCGCTGTGTCCGCAACGGCACAGCGCGATGAACTCATCATCAATACTGTACTTGTTTCCCTGGGCGTCCACGACCTCGAAACTGCCTTGTATCATGTATGGGCCGTTAGCACGAGGGGTGATTGTTACGTCTGCCATTGTAAAACCTCCGGGCTGATACTGTGCTCTGGATGTCGTTCCCGATTCGTCTATGCTGACAAGCGTTTCCTTATCGCGCTGGTGAAAACCGGAACAACCTCTCTCCAGTCACCAACTATACCACAGTCGGCGGCCCTGAATATGGGCGAACGCGGGCTGTTGTTGATGGCTATTATCGTGCCCGACCGCTGAATGCCGACGGTGTGATTGAAGGGCCCGCGCAGCGCGACGGCGATGTAGAGCTCGGGCGCGACCGACTTGCCGGAAATCCCGATCTGATACTGGCGGGGAAGCCATCCGGCGTCCGCGACGTCCCTGGTCGTACCGATGGACGCTCCCAGCGCATCAGCCAAGTCCCGAATCGGTTCCATGTTCTCGGGTCCGCCAATTCCCATTCCGACGGAAACGACACGGGCCGCGCGTTCCAGTTCGGCGCCCTCAGCGGATTCGTCGGAAACGCGATTGAGTACCCGGACCCGGCTGACATTCTGCTCAGACGTTTCCAGCGTGTTCACGACTGGCTCGATAGAAAAGTCCGGTTCGCAGGCTGACAGTATTCCGGCACGGATCGTCGCCATGTTGGGTAGCGTCCTGGACAGGATAGGCGCAACTATGCTTCCGCCGAACGCGGGTTTCAGCTGAGAAAGCCTGCCCTCCTCGTCAATTTCTATGCCCACGCAGTCCCCAGTGAGGCCAATTTCGAGCCTACCGGCAACTCTCGCGGCAAGGTCGCGCCCGTTCGTCGTGGATGGCAGCAGCACGGCGTAAGGGGAGAGTTCCTGTATCGTTTCTGTAAGAACCGTGGCATGGGCCTCGGTGTCGTAATGCGCGAGAAGAGGCGCATCGGCGACGTGGACCGTATCGGCGCCGTAGGCGGTGAGTTCTTGTGTGTGCGATTCGTCCGCGCTTCCGATAAGGACGGCTTCGACTGTCGTACCGAGAATGGGGGCCAACTCTCTCGCACGGCCTAAAAGCTCCAGCGATACAGGCCGTATGCCGCCTCCCATAAGCTCGGCCGCGACCCAAATGGGACCATTATTATTGCCGCGCTCTGTTCTTGGGCCTCTTTTGGTAGCCGCCCGCTCGGATGCCGCCGCCCGGTCAAAGACCCTACGTTCGTCGAGTAGATCCATTATCTGCGAAACTGCGTCTTCGGGTGTCGCGTCCCGGATAACCACTCCGCTCCGCCCCGATTCGACCGAAAATACGTCGTTCACCCAGGTCGGCGACCCACTTTCACCAAACTGCGATGTGTCCTCCGAAAGATCGGCAGCGGTCAATTCCCGTATAGGTTTATTGCTGGCCGACTCCATGTCCTCGCGGCGTGGGTAAGTCTCTTCGGCCACCCCGTCGGTGACGCTGATCAGGACGGGAAAGTCGCACTCGATCTCCTCGTGGCCTTCGTCGTTCAGGCGAATGGCGGTGAGCGAATCGCCATCGTGGGCAACCTCCAGATTTGAGACAGCTGTGATCTGAGGAATTCCGAGCATCTCGGCGATCTCCGGCCCCACCTGACCTGTCTCAGAGTCGGAGCTGTTGCGTCCGCAGATTATGAGGTCGCAATCCTGGCGTTCGAGGGCAATGGATAACGCTCGCGCCGTGGCGAGGGTGTCGGAACCGGCGAACGCTCTGTCGTTGAGATGAATCGCGTGATCCGCGCCCATCGCCATCGCCTGTACCAGCGCTTCAGACGCCTGGGGCGGTCCCATGGTTATGACGACAACTTCGGCGTCGTGTTCGGCCTTTAGCCGGGCCGCGAGGGATATACCCAGGACATCATACGGGTTGACCTCGTTTGGAACTCCGTCGCGCACCATTCGCCGCGTTTCATTATCGAAACGCAGCATCGAGACTACCGGGACCTGTTTTATGCAGACTGCGATTTTCATTGTGCATCCATTCGGCGACTGAGGTTTGAAGGGAGCGTAAGTATTGTCTTGTTTGGTGGCAGCAATTATACCTCTATCGCTTTTCTCGGCAAGGCTGGCGGCGAAGGTCTGCGGAAGCGTTACAAAGGTGGTCGGTTGAAAGGGTGAAGTTAGCATCCGCGTGCTGGATTACCGTTTTCACGGGAATGACGAGAAATGTCAACACGGCCCTGGGTATGCCGGAGGTGCAACCGGTTCACATAATTCGTGACCGCTCTACTGAACTGAGAGTTGACACATCTTCTCAATAAGTCTCAACAGGCCAATGAAATTAGTGTTGACACAGACATTACATTAGTCCATACTAATTCAGCCATGTCGTACAGGCATACACGAAGGTTCAGGAGGACTAGTCGGATGACTTCGCGCAGTACGCCGTTATTGAATTCGCGCGTGTTCAGGTCTCTATTGTTGATCGCAGCTCTGGCGGTGGCAGTTATGGCTGTCGTCGCCTGCCAGTCGTCGGAGACTGACGAGAGTGTCACGTCTGCCGTGAATCAGGCAAATCAGGCGGCCCAGGAAGCGGCCGCGGCTGCTCAAGCCGCCGCCGATGCAGCTACACAGGCGAGCATGGCAGCCCAGGACACGACCGCCGTAACCGTAGCAGAAGACGCAAAGTTGGCTGCCAAGGATGCGGCGACCGCGGCAAGGGCCGCCGCCTCTGCCGCCCAGGAAGCCAGTGTCGCCGCCAAGCAGGTCGCCGATTCCGCAATGGTGGGTCCCACTGAAATGATGATGGAAGATCCCGGAACTCTGGTTGTCTATTCGGGACGCAGCGAGTCCCTAGTCGGCCCTATCATAGAGCAGTTCGGAGAAGTCACCGGCGTTGACGTACAAGTCAAGTACGGCAGCACATTCGAAATAGCGGCCACTCTGCTGGAGGAGGGATCAAACTCACCTGCCGACGTGTTCTTCGCCCAGGACCCGGGTGGTCTCGGCGCGGTTTCGGGAATGCTGACGCCTCTGCCGAGCGACGTTGTGTTGAAGGTCCCCGAGTGGGCACGGTCGCCGGACGGTTCCTGGGTAGGGATCTCGGGTCGCGCCAGAGTTATAGTTTACAGTACCGAACTGGTAAGTGAAGATGAACTGCCCACATCCGTGAAGGATCTGACCGATCCGAAGTGGAAGGGCATGATCGGCTGGCCTCCAACAAATGCTTCTTTCCGCACCATGGTTACGGCGATGCGCATAATGTGGGGCGAGGATGAGACTCGCCAGTGGCTAATGGATATGCAGGCTAACGAGCCGGGCGTATTCCCTAAGAACACGCCCATCGTGGCCGGCGCCGGCACCGGCGAAGTAGCGGTCGGACTGGTCAATCACTACTATCTTCACAGGTTCATTCAGGAAGAGGGCGACGAGTTTGCCGCTCGAAACCTGTTCCTGAAGAATGGCGGCCCGGACAGCCTGGTAATGGTTGCCGGCGCAGGCATACTCGGAACGAGCGAAAATCGCGACAACGCTGAGGCGTTCGTAAGGTTCATGCTCTCCAAGGTTGCCCAGCAGTACTTCGCAGGCCAGACATTTGAGTACCCCCTCGTCGAGGGCGTAAAGACACACCGCCTGCTTCCGCCAATAGATACACTCAATGGCCCCGACATTGACCTCAGTACGCTTTCGGACCTCCAGGGGACGGACGCGCTGCTTAGAGAAACCGGAGTCGTCCCCTAGTTTCGCCGAGGGGTGAGAGGTCCCAGTGCTCAGGATGTCAACTCTCTCCAACCTTGCTTGGTCTTCGGGCGCAACTCGCCCCTCGGCCGTTTTGGTGGCGCCCGCCTTACTGGTGGGCGCCGCCATGGTTCTACCTCTGGCGTATCTCATTATCAGGAGCGCCGGAGCCTCGTCTGAGGCATGGGAACTGCTATTCAGGCTTCGCACCGGCCAGATACTTGGCCGATCTGCTCTGCTCGTTATCGTGGTCGTCGCCGGGACGCTCGCGCTTGGGGTCCCGCTCGCGTGGCTGACATCTCGGACCGATGTACCCATGCGTCGTCTTCTGTCCGTCCTGACTGCGCTGCCGCTGGTCATACCCACATACGTAGGCGCGTTCCTGGCGATATCGGCGCTCGGTCCTCGCGGTCTTGTTCAGGGAATGCTGGAACCCCTGGGTGTATCACGTCTGCCCGAAATCTACGGACTTCCCGGAGCCGCGGGCACGCTAATACTCCTCAGCTATCCCTATGTGCTGCTAACGGTAAGAGCCGCTCTGCGGAGGATGGATCCGAGCCTAGATGAGTCCGCGCGTCTGCTCGGGCACGGTCCGGCGAGCGCATTCTTCAAGCTTACCCTGCCTCAACTCAGGCCAGCGATGTCAGCGGGCGCGCTTCTCGTTGCGTTATATACGATAAGCGACTTCGGCGCTGTCTCTCTCATGCGTTACGAGTCTTTTACCTGGGCGATATACCAGCAGTACCAAGGGACTTTCGACAGGTCCATTGCGGCAGTTCTCGCGCTGGGATTGGTGTCGCTGGCGGCGGTCGTTCTTCTGGTGGAGAACATTACTCGCGGCAATCGCCGGTACTACAGATCGTCGTCCGGCTCGGAACGCTCATTGGCCACTCTGAAACTTGGCAGGATGCGCTGGCCGTGCTTTATTTTCGTGTGGGCCGTAGTGCTCACCGGACTGGGACTTCCGGCGTCGGTCCTGGCGTACTGGCTGATAAACGGCATAGCCCATGGTGAGCCGCTGCTTCTACTCTGGGAGGCCGCTCGAAACGCGGTAATAGTCTCTTTTCTTGCCGCTGTTGTTGCCGCGTTACTAGCTATACCAGTTGCCGCGCTTTCCGTAAGGCATCCGGGTTATCTGTCCACATTGGTCGATAAGATAAGCCACACCGGATACGCGCTGCCCGGGATAGTCGTGGCTCTCGCACTGGTGTTCTTTGGCAGCAGGGTAGCCACACCTCTATACCAGACGGTCTGGCTACTGGTTTTCGCCTATGTCGTGCTCTTCCTGCCCGCCGCGCTGGGCGCGGTACGTTCCTCAATCGTTCAGATAAGTCCGCGACTGGAGGAGTCCGCCAGGATTCTCGGTAAGGGTCAGTTACGTGTTATGCTCTCTGTTACGGGGCCTCTTATGAGACCCGGACTGCTAATGGGGGGAGCGCTGGTCTTCCTGGTGACGATGAAGGAACTACCCGCGACGCTGATACTCGGTCCGCTGGGGTTCAAGACGCTGGCGACCGCAGTATGGTCGGCCTCGTCGGAAGCGTTCTTCGCACAGGCCGCCGCTCCCGCGCTGATGCTCATTCTGAGTTCATCGGTACCCATGGCGGTACTTATGTTGAGGGAGCGAAGCAGATAAGGGCATGGAAACTCCGGTAATCCGGGGCCGGGCACTGACCAAGCGTTTCGGTGACACTCTCGCGGTTGACTCTGCCGATCTCGATGTCTGGCCGGGCGAAATAGTCTCGATATTGGGAACCAGCGGATGCGGCAAGACCACGCTCTTGCGACTCATCGCTGGTTTCGAGTCGCCAACATCCGGCTCGGTCCACATACTGGGTACTGAAATGTCGGGCGCGTCAGGTTTAGTACCTCCCAACAGGCGCGGCATCGGCATGGTCGTGCAGGAATATGCGCTATTTCCCCACATGACGGTGGAACGCAACATCGCCTTTGGATTGCAGGATCTGGACGGACGCGAGCGCGTGGAGCGAGTGGATGAGGTACTGGATCTTGTGCGGCTCGCCGGATTCGAGTCGCGCTATCCGTATGAACTCTCCGGCGGGCAGCAACAGAGGGTCGCCCTGGCGCGGACACTGGCGCCCAATCCCGCGGCGGTCCTTCTGGATGAGCCCTTCAGCAACCTGGACTCGACCATGCGCCAGAGGCTCAGGACGGAAGTCGAGGAAATTCTGCGAGCGCGGCGAACCGCGGCGATTTTCGTTACGCACGACCGCGAAGAAGCGTTCGCCATGGCGGACAGGGTAGGCGTGATGGTGGATGGGAGACTGCTCCAGATTGGCGCTCCCGACCAGATCTACCACTTTCCGGCGACATCAGAGATCGCTCGACTTACCGGAACCTGCGACTTCGTCTCCGGGACAGCAAGGCCGGACGGCGGGGCTGAAACTCCTCTTGGAGTCCTGCAGTGCGCCGCATCGGAACCTCTCACGCCTGGCCAGGCCGTCAGCCTAATGGTACACCCCGATGACCTGGAGTTGGTGGCCGATAAGCGCGGACAAGGAACTGTGGTATCGCGTGAGTTCAGAGGCGACGAAGTGATCCTGAAGGTCCTTCTCGACTCCGGGGAGTCGGTGAGGTCGAGAAGGCGCTCATTTTCCAAGTTGCCTGCGGGCTCGAAGGTGAAAGTGATCCCTGTGAAGACGATTCCATTCGCCGTGTATCCGCGCTAGAAAGTCAGAGATACCTTCAGTGCGCCGTCGCCCTTGGCGTCCGCGAGGTCGAAAGCCTCCTGAACGCGCGAGATGGGATACTGGTGTGTGACGAACGGCTCCATATCTATCTCGCCGTTCTGGATGAAGTCCACGGCGAGCTGGAATGCGGGCAGACCGGGCTCGTCCTGTGCGCCGAATACCGTGTGTAAGTCGAGCCGCTGTCGGAAGAATGTGTCCCAGTCGAAGGGTACGCGCTCCATCGTGGGCGGTAGTCCGAACACGGCGATGCGCCCCAGAGGTTTTACCAACTTCAGCGACTGGTTGAGCGTGTCTATGCTACCCACGGCCTCGATTACGAGGTCGGCGCCTTCTCCGTTCGTAAGGTCCATAACGGCGTCCGTGGCCCGCTGGCCGGTGACATCAATGACATCGTCAGCGCCCATTCGTCGGGCATGTTCCAGCCTTTCGGGAACCGGCTCGATTGCGATGATGCGGTGCGCTCCGATGCGTCTGAGCATGAAGTCGTGGAACAGTCCAACCGAACCCTGTCCGACGACCGCGACGGTCTTGCCCACAAGCGAGGGTAGTTTCTGGCAGCCAAATACGACGGTGCCAAGCTGCTGGGCCATCAGAAGATGCGCGAGCGGTACGTCGGCGGGCAGACGGAGCAGGAATTTGGGGTCAATAAGCTGGTAGCCAGCGAATGTCCGCGAGCTCCAGATATTCGGGGCGGTGAGTACGATTTCGCCTTCCTGAAAGTCGGTGTCGCTGCCGTCCACGACAACGCCAACGCCCTCGTGTCCAGGATAGCCGTGAGGCAGCGGCCACTCATAGACGTTCCATCCCATGTAGCAGATGTGGAGGTCGCTTCCGCAGATAGAGGCGAGTTCGGTCCTGACCAGAACCATTCCGGGTTCCGGGTCGGGTATGGGAACTTCGTCGCATCGAAGTTGCTTGAGTCCTGTCGCTATCGCGGCGGGCATTGTGGGCATTGGGGCGTTTCCTCCGGGGCTTTGTTGTGCGGGTGGGATTATAGCAGACTCAATTGTCTGGTATTGAATGTATTACAAGGGTTCCGGCCTTGGCCTCGCCTGCGAGTCATCACAAACATGCGGCATATTCTCAAAGTCGAACTTTGCCATTCCATCAATGATCTCTTCTACTGTGTTCAGGCAATGCGACACAAATTCCGATGACATGTAGAACATGGTTGGCTCATCAATGGTTGTTGAATAGTCAAACCATGAATCCCTACCCGAAGATTCCAGTCTTCTCTTAAATTTGCGGAGTTTATGATCGGGCCATTCAAGACCGAAGTGGAGCATTTTGTTCCTGTATTCGAACAGTGCTCTCAGGGTGTGCTCAAGGTAGGGTGGCATGTAGTCTGATATGCCAGTTTCTTTAGTCCTGATCATAATGCTGTCAACGAGACTGCCGCGCACAATTGGGTTGCCGCGACCTTCAAAATACTGCCTGAAGATTGCTTCGATGAAAGGTGCAATCATGCTTACAGCCGTCATGCTGTAAGCTGCTTCTTGGTATGTTGAGAAGTGCATGTGATATACCCACTCCTCAACCGCATAGTCATTTGCGGAACCGCGCGTTCCAGCGGCAAGTGACTCCAACTCACTGATTTTGAACTCCACTTCCTTAAGATGTTGTCGTAGTATTCCCAGCAATTCTCTGATGGTATTCAGTTGAATATCGTAATCCATGTCTAGGTGTTGTGGACCGACATCCTTGTGAGTCATCCAGTCCAAGAAATTGGTATAGCCATCTAATGCCACTTTGTATTTCCTCTACCAGTATCAGCATTCTCCTTGACACCGGATCGAACGCCAGCGATCAGTACGTCGCGCGGCCTCCGGTTATGTCGAAGACGGCGCCGGTGCTGAACGAGCATTCCTCCGACGCGAGCCACGCTACCAGCGCGGCAATCTCGTCTATCTCGCCGGTACGACCCATGGGAATGCGCTCCACCATGTAGGAGACCTGTTCGGGCGTGAATTCGTCCAGGATGCGTGTCTGGACGACCGCCGGGGTTACGCAGTTTACGCGAACTCCGGTCTGGGCCAACTCCTTGCCGACGGACTTGGTGAGTCCGATGACGGCGGCCTTCGTGGCAGAGTAGGGGACCATGCGGGGATTGCCCTCTTTGCCTGCTACGGACGCGATGTTGACGACGCGGCCGTAGTCTCTTTCCAGCATGTGAGGAACAACGCTGTGGGTGAACGAGAAGACGCCGCGCAGGTTCGTTCTGTACACGCGGTCCATCTCTTCAACCGGCAGCTCCCAGATGTTGCCGTTGATTCCGCCGATGCCGGCGTTGTTCACCAGGATATCTATCCTGCCCCATTTGTCGAGGGCCTGCCGGCAAGCGCGTTCTGCTGTATCGGGCTCGGCCACGTCACTGACGGTCAGAGTGGTTTCTATGCCGCGGGCGCTGAGTTCGCTGGCCGCCTGCTCGCCGAGAGAGGCGTCGTAGTCAACCATCGCGATACGCGCTCCCTCGCCCCCCAGTCTGCGGGCAATTCCATATCCGATGCCGGTGGCCGAGCCGGTTACGATGGCTACCTGATTGTCGAAACGCGCCATGTGCGCCTCCAAAGTTCGTATTGAGTTAAAGCGCCGCCTCCGCTCTGAGGTCCTTGAGCGACTGCGAGAACGCTTCTATGGTCTGATCAATTACGTCCTCGTCGTGCGAGGAGGATACCAGGAACGCCCGTCCGCCCATCATGTCAACGCCGTTGACCAGCATGGCCCTTCTGATGGCGCGGGTCTTTTCCGTCGGCATGGTGCTGTATATGTCGTCGTAGGACATATTGCAGAGGTCGCGGTCGCAGCTGCACTCGGCGCCCAAGTTGACGTGGATGATAGAAGCTATGCCGTGCGCGTGTCCGGTGACCTCGTTCTGAATGAACACTTCGTTCAGCCCGTCTCTCAGCCTGCGCGCCATGGCGTCCGCCCTTGCGTTGACTTCGCCGGTGGCTATGGCTTCCAGTGTGGCAACGCCGGCGGCAACGGTGACCGGCTGCGCGTTGTAAGTGCCTCCCTGCGGGACTCTCAGGACCGAGTCCCATTCAGGGTCGTCCCTGAAGGCCATGAGTTCCATTATGTCCGCTCTGCCTCCGACCGCCGCGCCAGGCTGTCCGCCGGCAACGATCTTTGCCATCGTCGTCAGGTCGGGATCGAGGTCCCAGCGCGCCTGCGCTCCACCGGGAGAGAGTCGGAAGCCGGTGATGACCTCGTCCATTATGAAGATTACGTTGTGTTTCGCGGTGACATCGCGAAGGTCCTGGAGAAAGTCGGGATTCATCAATGGGAATGTGCCGTAGTGTGCGCCGTTACACTCGACGATTACGGCGGCAATGTCGTCGTCCTCAGATAGGATTCTGTCCACTGCGGCCGCATCCACCGGGGCCACTACTACCGTGTCGAGTATTTCGCGCGGAACGCCGCCGAGCGCCTGTCCGGACTCCGGCGTCACGTAGTCGTGCCAGCCGTGGAAGTGCTCGTGGAATTTCAGGATTTTTGTCTTGCCCGTGTATGCGCGCGCCAGTCTTAGCGCCAGGTACGTGGACTCGGTGCCGGACGCGGTGAAGCGAACCCGCTCTATGTTCGGCATCAAGCGCTTGACCGCCTCCGCATATCTGATTTCGTGTGTGGTAGCGCCGCCGAGATGAGTTCCCCGGACTGCTTGCGCCGCCACCGCGTCCGCTACGGCGGAGGGATTGTGTCCCATGAGCAGGCTTCCGTTGCCCATTACGTAGTCAACTAACTCATTGCCGTCCACGTCGAACTTGTTCGGTCCGTCCCCGTGCTCGATATAGACCGCGAATGGCGACGTGAAGCGAGTCTGATGAGTGATCCCACCGGCGAACAGTTCACGTCCGCGCCTATGCCAGTCTTCGGATGCCGCGAACTTCTCTCTGAAACGCTCTTCTATCGTCGCCATTTTGTACCTCCAACTACTGTTTTCTCTTTTCAAGAGACCCCTGTTTAACCTCGGTCGGCTTGGAATCGAAAGATTGAATTTGCTGGTAAATTCGGAAATACATGGCTGCTCGCGCTGCCACCAACCCCTGGATTCCCCTTTTCAGGGGAATGACGGTAGGTATGCGAAGATCACCTCGTCAGTGTAGCGGGCAGACTGCGAACGCCGCCTTCTGGTAAAACGATCTGTCCGGTGCATTCTCGCCGCTCGCGCCGAATCCGCCGGACGAAAGGGAAGCGCCATATGATTGTTCGTTAGCTACGGTGGTGGATGTGATTGCATAGGCGCTCGTGAATAACAGCAACAGCACGATTATGGCCAGGGATATTGGAAACACAATTGGAATCTCACGCATTCTCCAAACTCCTCACTACCTGGTCTTCAGGTACTCTTCCAAATGCTTCCTGAGCAGCACTCGCCCTCTGTGTAGGCGAGATTTGAGCGCCGGTACGCTAATGCCGATCACCTCGGCGGCTTCAGCGTTGGAAAGCTCTTCCATGTCTCGGAGTACGACCGCCACCTTGAATTCATGTGGTAGCATCTCTATTCCGTCGCGCAGTCTATCTCCGAGTTCCGAATCGCTGGCCGCCCTGAAGGGCGCGTCGCTCCAGTCGGGGATTACGACTTCATCGAGGCCGGTCTGCGTTAGGGTTCGCGCCTTCTTCTCTTTGCGGAGGCGCATCAGGGCCGCGTTCACGGTTATCCTGTAAAGCCAGGTAGTTACCTTCGACTCGCCTCTGAAACGCTCGTATGCCCGGAATGCGGAAATAAACGCCTCCTGCGCGACGTCTTCGGCGTCCTGCGGATTTCCCATCATGCGAAAGGCCACATTGTACACGAAGGTGGAATGCCGCTCGACAATCTGATCGAAGTCCGCCGTCGAACTTGTCTCTTCGTTCCACTGTTGGGCTTGTCTCGCCACTATCCTCTCACGCTTTGCGAAATCTCATCGGCTAATGGGTCGCCATCGCTAGTTCCCTGAACCGTTTTCCCTAACGGCGCATCCAATTGTAACTAAGCCTATGTGTTTCCGAAAGCCTGTTGACGCATGAGCGGCCTTCCATTAAATTTGGATAGCTTACCAGCGTAAGGTGCCACGTTTGCGGTTCTTCAACATATTCAAGAGAAGAGAACTTGACTGCCAGGAAGTTCGCGATGTCTCGTCGGACTTCATAGACGGCGATGTAAGCGACAAACAGAAGGCGAGAATAGCTTTTCACTTGGAACGCTGCGGCCCATGTACTGCGTTCGTCAATACACTTAAGGCCACGGTCGAACTGCTGCGCTCTGCCCCGGATGCGGAACTCCCCGCGCGATTCAAGCAGCGAATCAGGGACAGCCTGGGCGATCAGCGAGTTTAGCCGGATTCGGACTAGTCCAGTAGCTCGGGCAGGGACCGTATGATGCGGTCCGGGCGAATGTCCGATCCATCGGGGAGTCCCTTGCCTGTGAAGTCGTGCCATATCGCCGTGATTCCCAGCCGCTGAGGGGCGGCGACTTCCCACTCCAGATTGTCGCCCACGATCCAGGCGTCCGGCGGCTGAACCCCCAGCACCTCGAGTGCGTGCAGATATACCCGTTCGTGCGGCTTGCCGAGTCCGAACTCTTCCTCCACAAGGATGTAGTCGAAGTACGGCTCGAGGTTGAAGCGATTGATCTTGCCGCGCTGAGAGGTCTTGTTTCCGTTCGTTAGCAGGGCCAGGCGCACACCTTTGTCGTTAAGGGCCTGAAGCGTTTCCAGCGCGCCGGGGAATACGTGCACGCGGCGTTCGTGTTCCTCGATGTATGCCTCGGATATCAAGTTTGCTACCCGCGGGGCGTAGATACCCATACGGCTGAAAGCGCCCCGGACCATCTCGTAACGAACGTTGATCGTATTCATCCGCCCGAGCCTGTGTCTTTCGGGGTCGGACCAGAACCATTCTCTGTAGGAGTTGATTCCGTCCACAAGCTGCTCGGCTGTCCATCCGGGCAGATCACCGACATGGTACTCACACACACGCAGCCATGTCTCCATGGAGACCGCCCCGAAAGCTATGATTGTGTCGTCCATGTCGAAGAGGATAGCGCCTGGCAGCCTGTTACCCATTGCGCTCCGCCTTGCACTCGTCGCACTGGCACAGCAGTCGGAGCGCCTCGAACGGATAAATGCCGGTGTAGTGCGCGTCGCTCCACAGGAATTGTAGGGCGTAACGTCCGACACGCAGATATTCCTCGGCGCTCAGATTGGCGGGGACGCTGGCGGGGTCCAGCAGGCGACGGTTCGTCCACTCCTCCACGCATTCCGCGCAACTGCAATTTACGCGCAGGTATGTCGCGGTGAACTCAGATACGTGACCGTCCGTCCAGTTGATAGTGACGTTCTGGTCGTCAATCTCGACTTCTGAGACTCTCAGGTTGGCTGCCATTCAAATCCTCCACGCATCTTAGACCGACTGCCTACATGGTAGCTTAGAGTGAGTGATATATGCGAGAGACCCCGCCGCCGCCCAAACCCTGCTATCATCGCCGCGAACCATAGTTAGATGACTCAGGAGACTGTGATGCTCGACCTTCTTATTGCAAACGGCTTGGTGATAGACGGCACCGCCAGCCCTGGATTCCACGCCGCGGTGGGAGTAAAGGACGAGACTGTCTCCATACACCGGGGGGACGTGTCGGACCTGGAAGCGGCCAGGGTCATTGATGCTGCCGGGCACGTTGTTTGCCCCGGCTTTGTTGACCTCCATTCCCACGCGGGGCTGACGATGCTCGGCGCGCCGCATCACGATCCGAAGGTACGGCAGGGTGTGACGACCGAGCTGGTCGGCATTGACGGGATTTCGCACGCACCGTTCAAATCTCAGGAAGAGCTTCACCGTTACATCTGGCTGGACTCGGGTCTGAATGGCTACCCGCCCATGCCTGCGGACTGGCTGTCCGTCGCCGACTTCCTGGGCAAATTCGACAACTCAGTAGCTATAAACGTTGCCTATATACTCGGAAACTCCCCTGTGCGTATCTGGTCGGTTGGATGGAACCAGCGGCCCGCCACTTCCGCCGAGATAGCGGATATGAGGGCGGTCGTGCGGGAGGCTATGGAGGAGGGAGCGTGGGGACTGTCCACCGGGCTGGACTATCCGCCGGGGGCGTATGCCACGACGGACGAACTGGTCGAGTTGTCCGAAGTAACCGCGAGTATGGGGGGCTTTTACCATACGCACACTCGCGCGAGCTTACGCTCGCAAGGCTTGCTCGCCCCCTGGGAGGAAGCGCTCGAAATAGGGCGACGCTCCGGCATTCCCGTACACCTGACGCATTACCGTCAGAGCGCGCAGGGAGTCGGCAGTCACCTGGACTACCTCGGTCTGGTGGAGGACGGGCGCGCCGAGGGCATGGACGTGACATTCGACTGCTACACCTATCCTTACTCGGGCACGACAATTACCATCGGCCTGCCATTCTGGGCGAAGGATGGGGGCCCTGAGAGGTTGATGGCTGCGCTCCGCGATCCCGGCGACCGCGCTCGGATGGCTGCCGAGGTTTCTCCCGACAGGCTCAAGGACAACTGGCTGACGCACTTCAATCAGCCGCAGAACAAGAAATACGATGGGAAGCTGATAACCGACATAGCCGAAATGCGCGAGCAAGAACCGGTGGAGGCGCTGTTCGATCTGCTGCTGGAGGAGAACCTGGGTATCTCAACTGTGGGGCTCGGCACCAATCCTCACACTCTGCCCGCGTTCGTGTCTCATCCGGCAGGTATGATAGCGTCGGACGCGATCCTGTTCGGCGAGTACCCCAACCCGCGTACCTATGGCTGCTTCCCGATAGTGCTTGCGGAGTTCGTTCGAGCGGAGAAGCACCTGCGCCTGCCGGAGGCGATCCGCAAGATGACGTCGTTCCCAGCCCAGCGTCTTGGACTACCCGATAGGGGCATCCTGCGGGACGGGTTTAAGGCGGACATCGTGGTCTTCAACCCCGATACGGTGAAGACTCACGCGACGCGGGAAGACCCGCATCACTATCCGGTAGGGATAGAGTACGTGATAGTGAACGGGCAGGTGGTGATAGAGCGGGGCGAAAACACGGGCGCGCTGCCGGGCCGGGGTCTGCGGCGGGGGCGGGCGACGACGTGACGCCGTTCGCAATTGCACCAAAAGGATTCTCGTTCTTGACGAGGGTTGATGCATTGATTCAGGGCGTCATGACGAGCTTCTTGCCAGGTGCGGATCGTACCAGAGTCTCTACGAGGAGCAGTTCGCGTCGCAATCCTTGGGAGCGCCCGCCTGATAGGGGCGAACCTGGATCAGTCCGTAGGCGGCGTGTCGCCGGTTATGACGCGGTGAACTAGGTCGTCTATGACGGCTTGGGGGATGCCGAGCAACTTTCGCAGAACTCCTTCGCTGTGCTGTCCCAGTCCAGGCGGCGGTCCGCCGAGTCTTCCGGGCGTCCTCGACAGCCTCCAGGCTGGGCCAGCGTAGGGGAGTGGGCCGGTGTCTTCGCGTTCGAGGGTCTGGAAGAAGCCGCGCGTCTTTAGCTGGGGGTTGTGCAGCAGTTGGGCGGCTTTCAGGACTGGCGCGCTGGGTATGGATGCCCTCTGAAGCAAGTCGGCTATGTTATAGGCACTCTTGTCGCGTGTCCACTCGGATACGATGTCGTCGAGTTGGGCTATGTTCGCCTGTCGCGCCAACAGATCGTGAAAGCGCGGGTCGGACGATAACCCCGGCCTCTCAATCACTTCGCAGAATCGTACCCATTCGTCTTCGGAGCGCACCGCAATCGCGACCCAAGAGTCATCGCCCTTGCAGCGATAGTTGTTGTGCGGGGCCATGTGGTCGCTGTGGTTGCCGCGTCGTTGAGGAGATTGTCCGCTCATAGTGTAGGCCATTATGTGGTCGGGTATGAGGCTGATGGATGTCTCCTGCTGGGACAGGTCTATCTCCTGCCCGCGCCCAGTTCGCGCCCGGTGGTGGAGGGCTATCATCAGGCCGGCCATTCCCATGAGTCCGGCGAATGGGTCGGTGTGCATGACTCCGGAGTTCATCGGAGGGCCGCCCTCGTAGCCTAGCAGCGAGGTTATGCCGGACATCGGCTCTATCGTGCCGCCGTTGCCCATGTAGTTGGCGTATGGCCCGGAAACGCCGTAGGCGGGCATACGCAGCAGTATGACGCTTGGGTTCACGGAGCGCAGGACGGGATATTCCAGGCCGAGGTTGGGCAGGACGCGGCCCGAGAAGTTCTCGGCTACTATGTCGGAGACACTGACAAGTTCCAGGAAGGCGTCCATGGCCTCGGAATCATTCAAGTCGAGCGTTATCGCCTTCTTGCCCGTGTTCACGGAGTTGTAGGCGGCGTTGCGGTCAAACGGTCTCTTTCCGGGATCGCTGTCAGGATATGTGCCCGAAAGACGGGGCGGGTAACCACCTCGCCAGGGGTCTATCCTGTTCAGAGATTCGACCTGAATTACCTCGGCGCCCATGTCGGCCAGGAGACGAGTTGTGAATGCGCCCGCCCATGCCTGCGTAAGCACAGTGGCGCGGATGTGTCGGAGGGGGCGCGTGTCGTTCATGTCAGACGATGCCGTCCTCACGCAGCCGAGCGATTTCGCTCGTGTCGAGGCCAAGCTCGGGAAAAATCTCATCGTTGTGCTGGCCCATGTTCGGGGCGGAACGGTCGAGTCGCCAGGGGGTTTCGCTCATCCTGAAGGGCGCGCCCGGCATAACCACATCTTCTTTGTCGGGATGCGGAACGACGGCAAAGAAGCCTCGCTCGCGCAGGTGTGGGTCGCCCACCAGGTGTTCTACTCCCAGCGTCATGCCAATCAGGAGACGAAGCGGAGCGAGACCGTGGAACAGCTCTTCCATCGTGTACTTCGCCAGGTAAGGGAGCAGCAGTTCTTCGAGTTCGTTCGCCCGACGACGGCGTTCAGCAGCAGTGGCGAATCTGGTGTCCTGGGCAATCTCCGGCGCGTCGAAGAATAGCCACATATATTCCCACGTGGCGTCGTGGCGCACGTTGAGGGAGACGTACCCGTCCTTGCAGGGGAGCAGCGGAGTCGAGCCACGCCCAGGCGACTCACCGGAGTGCATAGCGCCCAGGAATTGGGGCGCGAAAGTCGCGGCGGCGGCTTCCTGTATGGAGATATCCACGTGCTGACCTAGCCCCGTGAAATCTCTGTGTGCGAGCGCGGTCATGGCTCCCAGAAAGCCGCAAGCGCCGGCCTGGTACGAGGACTCGTAGCCGGGTTCTTTTAGCGGTTCCCGTTCAGATGAACCGTTCACATAGCTCAGACCGGAAGCCGCGTATTCCACCAGTTCGGTCGCCTGGTATTCACTCCAGGGTCCATCTTGGCCGAATGGGGTTATGGAGACCAGGATGACGGCAGGGTTGAGGTTCCGTAGCGAGTCGTAGCCAAGTCCCATGCGCTCCATTGATATCGGGGCGAAACTCTCCACTACCACGTCGGCCTTTGTCATCAGGTTAGCGGCTAGACTTCGGCCACGCGCCGATTCCACATCCAGCGTTACGCCTCTCTTGTTGGTGTTCAGGTACATGAACATACCGCTGGACTCGGTATCGGCGGCATCAGCAGGAAATGGGCCCAGAGTTCTGGTTGGATCGCCGGAGGAGGGTTCGACCTTTATCACGTCCGAGCCGAAGTCGGCGAATAGTTTGGCGCAGAATGCGCCCGCTATCCCGTTTGACAGATCAACAACTCGCAAGTCGGAAAGAGCGCCGCCGGTCGGCTGATGAGAGTCCATGTGCCTCAGCCTCTCTGGTCTCCAAAGCGGGCATCTCTCGTTTTTGCTCGATTCGTCCCATCCTCGGCGCCCTGCTCGGCGTCGCGTTCGCGCCGGTAGGCAATCGAAAGAGCGTGGGTCTGGAACGCGCTGCCTATCGCCGAACGGTATCCCATCTCGTCCTGCATCTGGTTGACTGAGAACTTGGATAACCGAAGTGCGAAAGGCTCCTGGAGCGCAATGCGCTGCGCCAGTTTCATCGTCTCTTCCTCAAGAGACTCCCGCGGAACGACGCGGTTGACCAATCCCAGCTTCTCCGCCTCCTGGGCGTCAATCCAGTCGCCGGTGAAAAGGTACTCCTTCGCCTTTCTGAAGCCAACCTCCCAGGGCAGGCTGGCGAACTGAACGTGCGGGCCGCCCCAGCGCACCGTGCGGTCGGAGAATCGCGCATCGTCGGAGGCGACTATGAGGTCGCAGGCGGTCGCGAGTATCAGACCGCCCATGATGCAGTATCCTTGCACCTGGGCAATGGTCGGTTTTGGAAAGTCGCGCCACCTCAAGGTGTTGTCGAGGTTCTGCTTGCGGCTGCGGTCGTATGCCCCGGGGATGCCGGGGGGATACGGGCGTCTTTCGCGGTCCGCCAGTTCCTGCGGGCTACCCAGATCGTGACCTGCTGAAAAGTGATCGCCCGCGCCCGCGACGATCACGACCCGAACGGAATCGTCGTCTGCTGCCGACATCAGGGCGTCGTCGAACTCCTCGAGCATAATACGGCTCTGGGCGTTACGTACCTCGGGCCTGTTGACGGTGATAGTCAGGACAAGGCCGTCTCTGCTTAGCAGAATGTTTTCGTAGGTCATCTCATACTCCGATCAGCGGTTATCGAATTGGGCGGATGCGCTTCAGAACTCTCTTTCAAGGGTTACCCTATGATACACGCCGCGCGGTTACGTAGGAACGGACGGGGTGTTCTTGGATTCGGATCATCGCAATGGAATATACTTGTGGGATAGTGCAAGTAGTGGTGGTTTATGTAGGATTTATGGCAACATTAACCCCACTGTTATTGACAACTCTCAAGGACTGCCTCTATGGTTATCTTTGCTCGGAATGTGCAATAATCCGTTGAAGATAACGACGCTTCGCAAGGAGTTTCTATAATGGCGGGCCGTCTTCTGGATCAGATAGATAAGCCTGGCGATCTCAAGCCCCTGACTCACGAAGAACTGTCACAGGTGGCTCAAGAGGCGCGGGATACTATCATTTCGGTGATTACCGAACGTGGCGGGCATCTGGCCTCAAATTTGGGTGTAGTAGAACTTACGCTTGCTCTACATCGCGTCTTCGACAGCCCGACCGACAGGGTAGTCTGGGATACGACTAACCAGATGTACACTCACAAGCTGGTTACCGGAAGGCGAGACGAATTCCAGGACATTCGTCTGGAAGGAGGCCTGTCCGGGTTTGGCGAGCCGAGTGAGAGCCCGCACGACACACTGGCGGCCGGACACGCCGGCACCGGGCTCTCGATTGCGCTTGGAGTCGCCGAGGGCGCAGCAAACCGCAAGCTGGACTCGTGGACCATTGCCGTTGTAGGGGATGGCGCTATGACCTCGGGCTCGAGTTTCGAGGCGCTGAACAACATAGTTCATCTCAACCCCGAAAAGTTCATCCTTGTATTGAACGACAACGGGATGTCCATATCCGAGAACATCGGATTCCTGACCAACTGGCGCAAGCGTCTGATAACGCATCCCGAATACCAGGCGATGGTGGACCGGATGAAGGCGCTCTCCAAGAGGGTGCCTACGGGGGAATTGATGTACAGCCTGGTCAAGAGGTTCAATACCGCCCTGGCGGGGTTCATCGTTCCCACCATGTTTTGGACCGAGATGGGTTTTCAGTACCTGGGTCCGATTGACGGGCACGACTTCGGTCAGCTCGAACAGACGCTCCGGCAAGCCAGAACTCCCACAGGACTGGTCCCCCTCGTACACGTCGTTACGCACAAGGGGCACGGCTACGAGCCCGCGGAGGACGACCCGGTGAAGTTCCACCAGCCGAGTTCTCCGCTGGGAAGCGGCTCCGGGGCGCCGACGTACTCCCAGGTGTTCGCCGATACGGTCACGCGGATCATGCGTGAAGACGGGTCGGTCGTGGGGATCAGCGCGGCCATGCTCGAAGGGACCGGTCTGGCCGGCGTGCGGCGGGAGTTCCCGGACAGAGTATTCGACGTTGGGATTGCGGAGCAGCACGCCGTGAGTATGGCTGCGGGGCTGGCATCCGCCGGAGTCAAGCCGTTCGTGTCCATATACTCGACTTTTCTTCAGCGCGCGTTCGATCAGATAGTCCACGATGTCTGCCTGCAAGATCTTCCTGTTACTATCATTGCTGACAGGGCGGGAATAGTCGGAGAGGACGGCAAGACACACCACGGCGCATTCGACATATCGTATATAAGATGCCTCCCCAACATAGTTCTCGCCGCGCCGAGGGATGAGAACGAGTTACAGCATCTCGTTTACACAGCTTATAAGCACCCGGGTCCATTCGCTATTCGCATCGCCCGAGGAGAAGCGGTCGGCGTTCCCATGGATGAGGACCTTAGAGAGTTGCCAATCGGAAGCGGCTCGGTGATCAGGGAAGGCCGGGACGCGGTTATATTCGGTCTGGGGAAGTCGCTTACAGCCGCCATGGAGGCTGCGGAACTGCTTGACGATTACGGGATATCGTGCGGGGTCGTGGACCCGGTTTTCGTGAAGCCTCTGGACATGAATCTCCTCGTGGACGCGGCCCGCACGACCGGACGGATTGTCACGGTAGAAGAGAATGTACTTGCCGGGGGCTTTGGTTCGGCGGTCGTGGAAGGGCTTGCAGCGATGGGTATGGAGCACATCGCAGTCCACCGTATCGGAATGCCGGACTCTTTCATCGAGCATGGAGCAGCGGTTGATCAGAGGAGACGGCTGCAGCTTGACGCCGAGGGAATCGCACAACAAATCCGGGATGTTTTCTTTCCGGACGCGGGAGTAAAGCGAATCGCCTCCTGACTTTCAGTCGTTAGGTTCTGTTGACATTCTATAATTTCCCCTGCCTTCAAGGTCTTGCGGTAGGGAGAATAGCTACACACCGCACCCTGGATTCCCGTTTTCACGGGAATGACGAGAATTGTCAACACGGCCTAGTCGTTAGTTCTCATTTTGGATTCCCGGGGTGAAAGGGGTCAGGAAGGTTTTACCTGCCCGTATTTCGCATAGGCTTCCCGGTATGCCTCGGGCGTATTGAGATCCAGGCGGATTGACGAGTCGTCGAAGTGGACTTGCGTAATCTCCGAGCGATGTCGTTCGAATACCTCTCTGAGTCCCTGGTTCTCCTCGGAAATCCGGCTAAGTTCCGGCAGCAGGCTTGCGGAGAACACTAGCGGATGACCGCCGCGCCCGCGGTATCTGGGCGAGGTTAACAATGCATTAGCTTGCAGGTGCTCACGGATTACCCTGGATACGACCTGCGGGGTGCGAGGCTGATCAACGGCCATAAGCACAATGTCTCGCGCCTTGGGCGATACAGCGTTAAGTCCAGTCTTGATTGAGGAGGTTCGGCCGTCCCTGTACTGAGAGTTGACTACGGGGCAGACAGTGTCGCCGTTGACGTATGGAGCGACTTCCATTGCCCTGTGACCGAGAACCACGATGACTTCGGATGCGCCCGCCTCGAGGAGGGTATCAATCTGACTCTCGACCAGTGTCTTGCCCTGCCACGGAAGCAGCGGTTTGGGCTTACCCATGCGCGAACTGAGGCCGGCCGCGGTCAGGACTGCGGAAATGAAACGCATCGAAGACGCCCCGATTCAGTCGGCAGCCGCAACTCGTTCCGAATCCACTTTGGCTATGATGCGGTCAATGCGATGCTGCTCCAGCTTCATCGGGAGGCCGGTGCCGCCGAGTCTGTACATGAGAATCTCGCCCATGATGCTGACCGCGATTTCCTCCGGGGTGCGCGCGCGTATATCGAGGCCGATAGGGGAACGGATATTGCGCAGGCGTTCTTCGTCAATGCCCATACGCACGAGGTCTTCGTATATCAGGATGGTCTTGCGCTTGCTTCCCATGAGACCGACGTATCTCGCAGGGGTGGCGGCTGCCGCTGCCAGGGCTACGTTGTCGAACCTGTGGCCGCGTGTGGCGACTACGATGAAAGTGTTGGCGTTGATGGGGAGTTCGTCCAGCGCCTCTTCCGGCTTCTTTGAGACTATCATGTCCGCATTGGGGAAGCGTTCCGGGTTGGCGAATTCTTCCCTGTCGTCGGTAATGAATAGTCTGAAGCCGAGCGGCTTGGCGTGTGCGGCGAGGGCGTAGGATACGTGTCCGCCTCCGCATATCACCAACTGGGGAGGTGTGGTGTAAGCCTCGACGAAGTACTCCGTACCGTCATCGGTGATTGCGTACTCGTTTCTGCCCATTGCCATCAGGCCATGAGCGCGTTTGACCGCATTGGTGTCTAAGTCGGGGTCGCCCAGCGAACCCTCGGTGGAGCCGTCCTCACGTATGAACAGTTTGGCGCCTATCGGCAGACCCTTACCGGGCGCGGATCTGATGAGGCTTGCGAGCGCGACGGATGGGCCGCCTTCGTATGCGGCGTCAATCTCTTTGGCGTAGTCTAGGTACTGATCTGGGCGGTACACGGGGTCTATGAGGAAGAACATGGTGCCGCCGCAGACTAGTCCGTCCTGCGCGGCGAGGTCTTCATTCAGTTCGTACTCCCGGTACTGGGCGTCGCCTCCGCGCCGCATGAGCTGGCTGGCGGCGTACCAGATGTCTCCCTCGACACAACCCCCGCCAAGCGTACCGACGCCGGATCCGTCGCTGCGAACGAGCAACTTCGCACCTGGCTTCTGGGGTGTGGAGCCTTTGGTGCGGATGACAGTGGCCATTACCAACTGTTCTTCCTTCTGGAGCAAGTTTACGGCTTCATGGAATACGTCCTGCATATCGCTGTCCCACCTCCGTGGATGGATGAAAACCGTGATCCGGTTCTGCATATTAGCTTAACAGTATAGGCGCGTGTCGGCAATGCACGGCTGAACTATTGATACGATTTCAGAAGTGGACTTGCAGCAGTTACCAGGACGCCAGTTCCTGGATTCCCGCCTTCACGGGAATGACGATTGGGCGCCGCGACGGATTTTCAATTGTCTCGAACTATTGTGTTGGGCTGTGGCTGGCAGGCTTTGGACACAAATGGGGCTGGCCATATGGCCAGCCCCATGTTGGCTAAACTGTCAGATTGTCGTGGACTAGTAGTCCATTGGCGGCATTGCGGGTGCCGCGGGCTCGGGGACGGGCACGTCGGTGATCAGGGACTCGGTGGTCAGGACCATGGCTGCGACGGAGGAAGCGTTCTCAATCGCGGCGCGGGTGACCTTGGCGGGGTCCATGATGCCCTTTTCGAGCAGGTGGCAGAACTCGCCGTCCTCGGCGTCGTAGCCCCAGTCGCCTTCGCTCTTGAGGCTCTCTGAGAGGATGACCTCGCCGGAGACGCCGGTATTTTCGGAGATGAGCTTGATGGGGCGCTGGAGGGCTTGCCTCAGGATAGTGGCGCCGGTGGCCTCGTCGCCGCCCAGACCGAGGTCTTCGAGCGCGATACTGGCGCGCAGAACGGCCAGTCCGCCGCCGGGAACGATGCCTTCTTCAACAGCGGCGCGGGTGGCCGACAGCGCGTCCTCGACGCGGTTCTTCTTCTCTTTCAACTCGACCTCGGTGGCCGCGCCGACCTTGATGATGGCGACGCCGCCGGAGAGCTTGGCCAGACGCTCCTGGAGCTTCTCGCGGTCGAAGTCGGATGTGGTCTCGTCAACCTGGGCCTTGATCTGGTTGATGCGGCCCTGGATGTTGTCCTCGGTGCCGGAGCCGTCCACGAAAGTGGTCTCTTCCTTGGAGGCGACGATGCGGCGGGCGCGGCCGAGGTCCTCGACGGTAACCGAGTCCAGCTTGCGTCCTACCTCTTCGCTGATGACCTGGCCGCCGGTTAGGATGGCCATATCTTCGAGCATAGCCTTGCGGCGGTCGCCGAAGCCGGGGGCCTTGATGGCGACGCAGTTCAGCGTGCCACGCAGCTTGTTGACGACGAGGGTGGCGAGCGCTTCGCCCTCGATGTCCTCAGCGACGATAACGACGTTCTTGCCGACCTGGAGAATCTTCTCGAGGGCGGGCAGGACATCGGAAACGGCCGAGATTTTCTTGTCGGTGATCAGGATGTAGGGGTCGTCAATGGACGCTTCCATGCGATCCTGGTCGGTGATGAAGTATGGGGAGATGTAGCCGCGGTCTATCTGCATACCTTCCACGAACTCCTGCTCGTAGGACAGACCCTTGGACTCTTCGACGGTAATGACGCCGTCCTTGCCGACCTTCTCCATGACATCGGCGATAAGCTCGCCCATTTCGTCGTCGTGGGCGGAGAGAGAAGCGACCTGCGCGATCTGCATCCGGCCTTCGACGGGGGTGGACATCTCTTCGACGGCGTCGCGCATGGCGACTACGCCGCGCTCGATGCCGCGCTTGAGGGCCATGGGGTTGGCTCCGGCGGCGATGTTCTTGAATCCTTCGTGGATGATGGCTTGGGCAAGCACGGTGGCGGTGGTGGTGCCGTCGCCGGCGACGTCGTTGGTCTTGCTTGCGGCTTCCTTAAGAAGCTGTGCGCCCATGTTTTCGAACGGGTCTTCGAGTTCGATTTCCTTGGCGATGGTTACGCCGTCGGAGCAGACCTGGGGCGGGCCGAACTTCTTGTCAAGTACGACGTTGCGGCCTCGTGGGCCAAGCGTTACGCCAACGGTGTCGGCCATAACGTCTATGCCGCGCTTCATCGCGGCTCTGGCTTCCTCACTGAACTGAAGCTGTTTTGCTGGCATTTCTGGTTCAGTCCTCCTTATCTGAAAATGGGGGTGTTGGAATAGATCGGTTACTTCTTGAACAGGATGTCTTCTTCACGGAGTACGAGGTACTCGACGCTGCCGTCGCTGTACTCGGTGCCGGCGTACTTGGAGTAGATGACCACGTCGCCAACCGCGACTTCCATGGGGAGACGCGCGCTGCCGTCGTCGGACAGGCGTCCGGGGCCGACGGCCACGACAACGCCTTCCTGGGGCTTCTCTTTGGCGGTGTCCGGAATGTATATCCCGCCCGCTGTCACCTGCTCTTCGCCCTCCTGGGGCTCGACAACCACGCGGTTGCCAAGGGGCTTGAACATTACTTTCGTTTCAGTCGCCATTCTTGCTAGAACCTCCTTGTTTTAGAGTATGTTGACTGCCTGATTTAGTGGTTAGCAGTCCATACACAAGACTGCTAATTGAGATGATAGCGAAAGCATTTTCGGAGTGTCAACAGCAGTGTTCGAGGAGGCGGGATGGTTCAGTGCGGGGCGGCCAGGGGGACCGCTGGGGAAGTAGTAGGTCATATATTCCTGTTTATATTACTCCAGGTGAAGTCCAAGTGGGGTTCAGGTGGGGTCTAGGAGACCCTTTCAGGTGGTTTTGACCTGTAAATCGGCGGATTTGGCTATGAAATCAGCCTCGATTCACCTGCAGAAAGAATTGTGGGCCGAATTTGTCGGCGTTGATAAACTTCAACTTATGTATTTGCACTCTTGTTCTTATGGTGGGATTGTAGCACAAGACTAGGCAGTTGTGTAGTATGTGTGGAAACTGGGAAGCATCACAGAAGTGGTGGGTGAAGTTAGCGCGGTCTGCAATCACACACTGGATTCCCGCGAAGGCGGGAATGACTAGACGTGGTGTGACCTATAACTGCCCACCAGATAATTGATGCTTCCTCGAAACTGGCAGACCGATATGGGGGGAGAAGAGAATGGACAAGCCGGAGTTTGTTGACGCCCACGTACACTTCTACGATATGCAGCACCCGGAGCTGTTCTACGCTCACTGGCAGCCTGATGTGGTACATCCCTCGCTGGGGACGCTGCCCAGAAAGTTGGCAGAACGCAACTGGCTCGCCGAGGACTTCATCGAGTTGACGCGGGGAGCGAATGTGACCAAGGCGGTCCACGTTCAGGCGGCCATCGGTTCGGAAGACCCTGTCAAGGAGACGGAGTGGCTACAGGAGGCCGCGGACCGGACAGGGTTTCCGCAGGGCATCGTAGCTTATGCCGACCTGCGCCACCCGGATGTGGAGACAACTCTGGAACGCCACTGCGAATTTCCCAATATGAGAGGGATCAGAGACTTTTCTTATGGCGACTATCTCGTGGAGCCGGACTTTCACAGGGGGTACGCGCTGCTGGAGAAGTACGGGCTGGTAGCCAGCATAGCGGCGCAGTGGCAGGACATGGAGAAGTTGGCTGCGCTTGCCGCGAAGTTTCCCAATATCCCGATAGTCATAGACCATGCCGGAGTCCCGTCCGAGCGTACTGCAGAGTATTTCGAGAACTGGAAGCGGGGAATGCGTACCGCCGCCGAGGCGGACAACATAGTCTGCAAGATTTCGGGCCTGGGTATGGGGGACAATGACTGGACAGTGGACAGCATTCAGCCTTATGTCCTTCACTGCATAGAGACGTTTGGAGTGGAGCGCAGCCTGTTCGCGACGAATTGGCCGGTGGACAGTTTGTTCAGCGACTATGACGCGATAGTGGATGCTTATGACGAGATAACGGCCAGATTTTCGGCTGAAGAAAGGGCTTCGCTGTTCTCGAAGAACAGCGAAGCCCTTTATCGCATATAGACGCTTGATCTACGGCCTGATGTTGGATACGCCGCCATCAATCACGAGCTCGGAGCCGGTGACGAATGAGGATTCGTCCGAGGCGAGGTAGAGGGCGCCGTAGGCCACGTCCTCGGGCTGGCCGAGCCTGCCGATGGGTATCTCGCCGACGCGGGTTTCGGGTCGGATGGAGTTGGTGGCGGCACGAATCATATCAGTGTCAATAGGACCCGGGTGGATGGAGTTGCACCTGATGCCCTCGCCAGCGAAACGTCCCGCGGTTGACTTGGTGAATACCCGCACCGCGCCCTTCGACGCGCTGTACGCGGGCGACGCCAGCGGCCTGCCCAGGATGCCCGCTATCGAGGAGATGTTGACTATGGAGCCGCCGCCCGCTCTTTGCATGGCGGGGATGGCGTACTTCACGCCGAGGAACACGCCCTTGGCATTGACATCCATCATCGTGTCCCAGTCTTCGGAGGACACGTCCATGTCGGAGTGTCTCATCGAAATGCCGGCGTTATTCACGAGTATGTCGAGCTTGCCGTACTTGCTCTCGGCGAGTTCGACGGCACGCTGCCAGTCGTCTTCGCTGGTTACGTCGAGGTGGATGTACTCCACGTCTCCGCCCAGTTCCGAGACTTTGGCCTCTACTTTCCTGCCGTCTTCGTCCTGAACGTCGCCGAATATGACCTTCGCTCCTTCCATTGCAAAGAGTTCGGTTTCGACCGCGCCCTGTCCTCTTGCGCCGCCGCTTATGATCGCTACCTTGCCGTCGAGCCTGCCCATGTCTTCCTCCTTGCGGAATGACTGTTTCTATAATTCTTCCCGCATTATAGACTGAACGCATCGCTTTGCGGTGATAGACTATACTCGGGTTCCAACAGACATGACGAAACAGCGGGAGGTAAGAGAATGGTTACCGCCAAACCTACCGTCAAGCTCACGTATGATGACTACAGAAAGACGCCTGAAGACGAACGGTATGAACTCATAGAGGGAGAACTGATATTGGCCGCTGCTCCGAACATAGCTCACCAGACTGCACAGGGGAATCTGGGATCGCCGATGCATACGTTCGTCAGGACGGAGGACTTGGGCTACGTGTTCTTCTCGTCATGCGACGTCGTGTTGTCCGAACACAATACTTTCCAGCCTGACCTGGTTTTAGTCTCTAAAGAAAACGCCGGCATCATCACGGACGCGAACATTCAGGGCGCTCCGGACCTTGTGGTGGAGATCATCTCTTCATATTCTACCGGGCGTGACTGGGTTACCAAGCGCGATCTGTATGCTAAGTACGGAGTCAAGGAATACTGGCTGATAGACCCTATCAACCGAACTCTGTGGGTCATGCGCCTTAGAAACGGATACCTGGAGCTTTCCGACACACTTTACGAAGGCGACACGCTACCGCCTCCACAATCAAGGGTTTCAGCGTAAGTATCAGCGACATATTCTAAAGCCGGATTCTCTGTCTGACATTATGAAAACACGCGCCGGGAGCGGACATGAGCAGTGAACTAAACGGATTGGCCGCAGGGCCGTTGAGCGGGGTCAGAGTGCTGGACTGGACGATGTGGCAGTTCGGGCCGGTGGCCGCTTCGATGCTGGGCGACATGGGCGCGGACGTGATCAAGATAGAGGCGCTGGACGGCGACGTCGGGCGGGCCGTCGCGCGAATGGAGTCCGCGGACGCCGGCCTTCCGGCTGGAAGGAACGCCTACTTCGAGACGTGCAACCGCAGCAAGCGTGGAGTCGCGGTAAATCTGAAGACCGAGGAGGGCAAGGAGATAGTCCACAGGCTGGTCGAGGGCGCGGACGTGATCATACAGAACTTCCGAAAGGGCGTCGCCGAACGCCTGGACATGGATTACGATACTCTCAAGAAGATAAATCCAAAGCTAATCTACGCTTCGGCGTCAGGGTTTGGGCCGGAGGGTCCTGACGCGGAATTGCCGTCATTAGACGGGTGCGGCCAGGCTCGCGCCGGACTCATGATGTCCGCTACGCCGCCCTGGGCGAGGCACCCGGTGTCTGTTCGAGGGGCGCCTTCGGACCAGATCGGCGGCATTACTCTGTGTCTTGGGATACTCTCGGCGCTGTGGGCGAGGGAAAGCAAAGGAGTGGGTCAGAAAGTCGAAGTGTCCCACATGAGCAGCACAATGTGGCTCCAGGGTCTGGCGGTTGGGATGAACCTGCTGACGGGTCAGCATCTGCCTGGCCTGAACCGCGATTCGGTCGGCAACTTCATGTACAACATATATCAGTGCAAGGGTGGGAGTTGGCTCAGAATATCCAACCCTCAGCCTGCTCGTTACTGGAAGCCGTTCGTCGAGGCGCTGGGGATCGAGTGGATTCTGGGAGATCCGACTTTGGAGGGAGCGCGGGACGGCACGGCCGGTTCGCCGGAGCTCATGCGGATCATCGAGGATACGTTCGCCACCAAGACGTACGAAGAGTGGGACGCCATTTTCCGACGCTACGGTTTCATCTACGCTAAGGTCCAGACAATCGAAGAGCTGCCCGAAGATCCGCAGGTGATCGCCAACGGCTACATCACGGACTTTGAGCATCCAACCATCGGGCCGATCAAGGTCTGCAACTTCCCGGTCGCCTTCAGCGAGACGCCCGCAACTATCAGAAGCGGCGCTCCGGAATTGGGCGAGCACACCGAGTCAGTCCTGATCGAAGAGCTCGGATTCGACTGGTCGGACATCGAGAAGTTCCAGGATGCGGGCGCGATTCTGTAATTCAATCCAAGCTAAGTGGGGACGGTGTTGAATGACTGAACGAGAGTTTCTGTGCATCGCGCATCGAGGCGCGTCTTCGTATGCCCCTGAGAACACTTTTGCGGCGTTCGACAAAGCGCTGGAGCTTGGAGCCAGACAGGTGGAGTTGGATGTCCACTTCTCGCGGGACGGGCACATCGTGGTGATCCACGACGATACACTGGACCGGACGACCGATGGTTCAGGCGCAGTGTCCGAGATGACGCTTGCGGAACTGAGGAGTCTGGACGCCGGGTCGTGGTTTGGGCCGGAGTATTCTGGTGAACGCATCAGGACGCTAGCCGAGATATTCGAGCAGTACAAGGGCAGGCTTTACTTTCATGTCGAGATCAAGGCGCGTGCAGAAGGTCTGGCGAGTCGAGCTGCGGATATGGTTAGGGCGCATGGTATGACTGAAGATGTCACAATCACATCTTTCTGGAAACCGTGGTTGGAAGAAACCAGGATGTATGCTCCTGAACTCACGACGGGATGGCTTGTCCCGTTGGGGCGAGACAGCTCATGGGACTACTCGATCATCGAACAGGCCCTGGAACTGGGGCTCGACCAAGTGTGCCCGCGCGCGGACATCACAACGCCGGAACTGGTAAGCAAGCTGCATCAAAAGGGCTTTGTGGTTCGGTGTCACGGCGCTTATAGCGAAGAGCTAATGCGGCGTGCCGTGGACTGCGGGGCGGATGGCACGACGGTTAACTTCCCGGACAAGCTGATGGAGTATCTGGGAAGAAGGCAGTAATTACGTCGTTTGTGTATCGCGTAAATTGACACCCAATGGCGCTGATTCTACAATCCGCGCTGCGAAAATCCATTATGAGGAGTGAATGATGACGGCTCCGGTATTGAGCACGAGGCTCTGCGACATTCTAGAAGTTGGATACCCTATCTGTCTCGCGGGTATGGGAGGCAGATGGACTCCACCAGAACTGGTGGCGGCCGTGTCCGAAGCGGGTGGTCTGGGCGTAATGGGTGGTACAGGTATGGAGGTGGAGGCGCTGCGTGGTCGAATCCGAAGGGTCCGGGAGTTGACCGATAAGCCGTTCGGCGTTGACCTGCTTCTGCCAGTGGTTACGGGAAGTGTGGATACGAGCGGAGGCAGCGGACAGCCGGAGTCGCAGTTCGATGCGGTGCGGAGACAGTATCCGAGGCACGCGGCGTTCGTGGACACGCTGATAGAGGAATTCGGACTGGAGAGGGCCGATCCGCCCGAACCGGGCGAGACCGGGCTGGCCTTGGCACGCAAGCAGGTGGAGATGATCCTGGAGGAGGATGTGGCAGTGTTCGCGGCGGCGCTAGGGGATCCGGCCTGGGTTGTTCCCATGGCGAGGGAGAAAGGCGTGAAGGTGATGGGCCTGGTTGGGAGCGTACGAAACGCGCACAGGCAGGTCGCGGCGGGCGTGGACATTATCGTGGCACAGGGAACCGAGGCAGGAGGACATACCGGTCGGATAGCAACCATGCCGCTCGTTCCTCAGGTGGTGGACGCGGTCGCGCCGCTGCCGGTGGTCGCCGCCGGAGGCATTGCTAACGGACGGGGAATCGCCGCCTCTCTGGCACTCGGGGCGGAAGGTGCGTGGATGGGCACCGCATTTCTCGCAGCCAAAGAGTGCGGGATATATGATGCCCAGCAGGAGACGATAATCCGAGGCAGATCGGAGGACTTCATCATATCTCGATCCTACACCGGTAAGACGGCGCGACAATACCAGGGTCCTATTGTGCAGGCGTGGGAGAATTCAGGGCTGGACACGCTGCCGATGCCGCTTCAGGGGGTATTGATGTCCGGTTTCAACGCCGCGGCGGAGCGTTCCAAGCGGTACGACCTGGTATTCAATCCCGCAGGACAGGGAGCGGGCATGGTGAACGAGGCGAGGCCGGCTGCGGACATTATGGCCGATCTTGTCAGTGAGACCGTGTCGGTGCTGGATGGAATGAGGGAGCGAGTGTCGGTAGGGGCGTAGTGCTCGCGATGGTGCAGGCTACCTGAATCATCAGCCGAGCGTTGAACCAATGAATTCGGGGCGGCCTCGGGAAAAGTCGGCGGCGTTTGAGGCCTGGCGACCCTCTAACTGAATTTCGTGCAGTCGAAGTGCGCCGTTGCCGGTTGCTACGGCGATGCTCTCGCTATTCAGGAGCGATACGACGCTTGGCGGAGAATCTAAAGCTTCATCTGTGGGTTCAGCGCTCAGTATTTTCAATGTTCTACCCTGCCATGTAGTGAACGTTCCCGGCCAGGGCGTAAATGCTCGTACCCTGCGCCCTATCTCAATCGCGGTCTTGTCCCAGTCAATTTCCCCGTCGGAACGCTGTAAACGCCTGGTGATGGTGGCGCGTGCATCGTCCTGGGTTGTCGGTGTGATCTCGCCCTTGTTCCAACTGTCAAGGGTCTTCGTGAGGAGACTGGCGCCGATGTCGAAGAGCCTCAGCGTTAGTTCGTCGCAAGTCTCTTCCTGGGCGATTGGGGTTTCATGCTGAGCTAGGATTGGGCCGGTGTCCATGCCTTCGTCCAGGAGCATGATGGTTACGCCCGTGGTCTCGTCGCCGTCCATGATGGACGTGGCGACGGGTGAGGGTCCGCGATGTCGGGGCAGCAGAGACGGGTGGATATTGAGACATCCTAGCCGAGGCGCGGCGAGTGTATCGTCAGGCAGGAATAGTCCGTATGCGGCTACTACGATGGCGTCGGGAGCAAGGTCGTCTATGCGATCTCTCGCGTCTGCGTCTTCCCTGAGAGACGCGGGCTGGAAGACGGGGAGTCCTCTCCGCTGTGCGAACTCCTTGACGGGCGGGGCGGTAAGCCTTCGTCCTCGACCAGAGCGTCGGTCGGGCTGAGTGAATACACCTATGACGTCGTGGCCCGCGTTCATGAGTGCGCCGAGGGCCGGGACCGCAAATTGGGGTGTGCCCATGAAAACGACACGTAGGGAATTTTCTATCATCGGCAAACCGCTCCGGTTCCTGAGAAACCGCTGAATGTCACTCTGTCGCCTATTTCTATGCCGTATTGTTCCGCCAGTCCCGCGTTTATTTCCAAATTGTACAGTACGTCCATGTTGGGACTGTAACGGGGCAGGTCGCCCGGCGTCTGTCCTTCGGCCTGACGCGGAACATCACGGTGAATCTCAACGACCGTGCAATTTTCGCCTATCCATACGAAGTCCAGGTTGAATCTCATGTGATACATCCAGAAAGTAGGGGTCTGAACATCCTCAAAGACGAAGAGCATCCCGGTCGTTAGTGGCAAGCTTTCGCGGTCGGACAGCCCCTGTGTCCTGGCTTCGGGGGTGAATGCGATTTCGAGATCGAAGACGACGTCTCCGATGGTGATGGTTGGCGTACTTCCATCGGGGTTGAATGCTATGAAGGGTTCGGGCGTCGGACTTGAAGCAGGTGTGGGTGAGGGGGTTGGCTGAGGCGTGGAAGTCGGATTCGGAGTGTGGGTTGGGAGTGGCCTAGGCGTCGGTGACGGCTGAGCAGTGTGTGTCGCCGTTGCCTCCGGTTTAGGGGTCCGGGTGGGTTCGAGCGTGGAAGTCGGACGTGTTGGCAGCGCGGGGACAGCGGTCTTGGTTGGGGCGGGAGTGTCGGTCGGCATTGGTGTGGGCGTGGGCCGCGGGGTCTGCGTCGCGGTCGCCTGAATGGTCGGCATTGCGGTTGGTTGTGGTGATTGCGTCGGAGTTGGCTGGGGAGCCTGTCTGTCGGAGCAGGCGAGTAACATCATCGCAATAGAGAACAGCAGACCTATCGAGCTTACCCGGAAGCGTCGGGGGTTTATCCAGGGAAGCAAACGGACTCGTGTTGAGGTGAAACCGCTCAAGAGCAACTACCGGCTATGTCAGTTCGACCCATGTAGCGCCGTTGCCTCCGCGTTCCCTGGGTTCCGGTCCGAAGTCCCTGACGGTACGATGGTGTCGCAGGTGTTCGCGGACGACGTTTCGGAGCGCTCCCGTTCCGCGGCCGTGTATTACTCTGAGCTTGGATAGCCCGTCGCGCACCGCGTGGTCGAGGAAATCGTCCAGCTTAATCTGCGCGTCATCAACACGCAGCCCGCGCAGGTCGAGTTCGAGGCTGTCCAGGGAAGGGGCGAGATCTGTTTTCACGTTGGGGGTTTCGGGTTCAGAGTTCTCAGGTTCGGCTTCCTCGATGCGGGACAGCCTGTGCAGGTCAACGTTCACCCGAACCCTGCCTATGCTCACCTCCGCTTCCTCGTCGTTGTCGCTGATGGTTGAAATATTACCCTGGAGATTCATTCCCCGGACGAACACTGTGTCTCCCACTGCCAGAGGCCGGTCGGTGCGAGGCCGGCGACGTATTGGGGTGGTGGAAGGTGGTTCAACCGCCGCTAAGTCTCTTCTGATGCGTTCTATGCGGTCGCGTGTTGGAACTGAGGCAACTCCGGCGGGCTCGGGGGCCGCCCATTTCAGGGAGGCCTCTGCGCCTTCGAGTCTGCGATTGATTTGCTGGAACCGACCCATTATTGCCGCGCGAGCGGAGTCGAGCATATCGTCGCGGTGTCCAACGAGGTATTCGACTTGCTCTTCGAGTTGACGACGCAACGAATCGGCTTCGGACCTCATCCTCGAGGTATCTTCCAGATTTGTCTGAAGTTGTTGCCGCTCTCGCTGGAGTTCGTTCAGCCAGTCCTCGAACAGGAGATGCTGTGGTTCCATCAGGTCGCGCGAGTCCTGAAGTATGTTTCGGGGCAGTCCGAGACGTTCTGCCACAGCCATGGCGTAGCTGCGACCCGGTACACCTATGGTCATGCGATACGTCGGTTCGAGAGTGTGAGGGTCGAGTTGGAAGCTGGCGTTCATCATGTCTTCGGAGGATTCCGCGAAGGCGGCAACGTTCCTGTGGTGAGTGGTGACTATCGTGGCGGCTTTCCTGCGAGCCAGGTGCGCTATGATCGCCTTTGCCAGCGCGGAGCCCTCTTCGGGGTCTGTGCTCGTTCCGAGTTCGTCGAGAAGTACGAGCGATCTCGTATCCGCGTGTCTGAGTATGTCAATTACGCTGCGCATGTGCGACCCGAAGGTTGACACTGAGTCTGCAATGCTCTGACTGTCGCCGATGTCAGCGAAGATCCCCTCGAAGACGGGAAGTGCGCTGCCCTCGTCGGCGGGGATCTGCAACCCGGACTGGTGCATTAGAGCGGCGAGTCCGACGTTCTTCATCGCGACTGTCTTGCCGCCTGTGTTCGGGCCTGTGATTACGAGAGCGGACCAACCGGGCCCGATCGCTACGGACAGTGGTACGGCGTCGGTTCCCAACAGAGGATGGCTGATGTTCGCAAGACGCAGACCCTCGTGGTCGCCGACTATTTCGGGCTGGATGGCGTCGAGGCGTCGTGCGTACCTGGCGCGCGCGAGGGCGAAGTCCAACTTTGCGGTCATGCGGTTGGCCAGGCGGATGTCGTCAGCGACCACGCCGACGAGTGAGGACAGATCTCTCAGGACTCGCAGCACTTCTCGCTCTTCTTCAAGCGATAACTCCCGCCACTCGTTGCACAGTTCGACCGTGGAGAATGGTTCAACGAAAACCGTCGCTCCGGTGTTGGAGGCGTCGTGGACTATGCCGGATATTCGGTGCCTCCTTTCAGCTTTGACAGGCACCACCAACCTGTCGCCTCTGACCGCGATAATGGGGTCCTGGAGAGCGTCCCGGACATTCGAGGACTGAATGAAGCTCTGAAGCGATTCGTTGACGCGTTCGTATGCGTGTCGGACCTGCGACCTGAGAGCGCGAAGCGAGGGCGTGGCGCTGTCGGAGACTTCACCGCGCCTCGTTATCTTGGAGCGCACCTGGCGCTGTATTTCCTGTAGGTCCGGGATAATCTGCGCCAGTTCCGCCATCATGGGGGCGACTTTGTCCGCGCGCCGGATGGACGACTTTGCCCGCCGGTGCACTTCGAGGGATTCGGCGACCGCGAGCAGCTCGTTTCCGGTCAGTACGCCGCCCAACGCCGCTCTCGTAACTGCCTCCGACGTATCGGTGTCGGACTGGAGCGTCAGGTCTCCGATCTCTTCGAGGAGGGCTCTGGCGTCGGCAGTTTCCCGCTGGAGCGTTTCGACCTGCGCCGGATCGAAGGAAGGCTGAATTTCAAGGGCCAGTTGGCGGGCCTCGTAGAAGGTGGTCTGGTCTGCGAGGCGGAGGCGTATCTGGTCGAAATCGAGCAGGTTGAGCGCCGACTCCCGAAGGTCTTCGAGCGAACGAGCGTCGTCCGTCCGTTGCGGGTCGGCTTGGTGGGCGCTGAGTTGGGTGGGCGATTGTCTGTCGTTCACTTCGGAGCCAATTGTAGCAGATACCGATATTCGCTTTGGAACACATCGCACCGCTAAACGCTTGGTTGACGGGCGATGCGTCGGGAAATAGAATCGGCTTGCTCATGGGCGGTCCGCTCACAGGGCATCTAAAGAACTTCAGGAGGTGAGAGACCGTGGCAGTTGTAGGATCGGGCGATTATCAATACGAGAGAGTGGACGAATGGCCGAATATGCCCAAGTACTGGGCATTCGGCGCGGCATCAGACGGTGCGGTGAATTCGAAGGACGAAGTGCATATCTTCAGCCGAGGTCTGCATCCGCTGACTATATGGGATACGGACGGAAACTTCATAAGTTCGTGGGGAGAGGGCACCTTCTCTGCGAATCCGCACGGCATATATATCGCCCCGAACGACAATGTCTGGCTGGTGGACCGGGACTACCATATCGCCACTGAATATACTCCTGGCGGCGAGGTTATACGGACGCTCGGCGAGAAGCTGGCGCCGTCGCCGTCTTTCCAGGGGCTGCCGTTCAATATGCCGTCCGGCCTGGCAATAGCGCCGGACGGGTGCCTGTTCGTCTCGGACGGATACGGCGGACATCGCGTTCACAAGTTCTCACCCGAAGGCGAGCTTATCAAGTCGTGGGGTAAGCAGGGAACCGGGCCGGGAGAGTTCGCGCTTGTTCACAACATTTGGGTGGATGGGAACAGCCGCATTTATATCGCGGACCGCGAGAATAACAGGATGCAGCTCTTCGACGATGAGGGCAACTTTATAGAGGAGTGGACTGACATGACCGCTCCCGGCGACCTATGGATTCATGATGACATCATCTATGTGATCGAGCAGGGCGGCGGAAATGGCGTGAGCATCTGGACGATGGACGGTGAACTGCTGACCCGGTGGCGTGGTACCGAAGGCGCGGGTCTTGGCACGCTGATCGGCGGACACGGCATCTGCGTTGACTCACAGGGAAGCATTTACGTGACTGAGATCGGCCAGGGTGAGAGAGTATCGAAGTTCGTCAGAGTTTAATCCGCAGGTGAAGTCCTGTAGAAACGGTGATAGAGGGGGCCGAGCGAAACAAAGTCACTCGGCCCTCGTCTGCTTACTGTGACTATGAGTGATTGACTGACTGCTACCTTATAGGAAATTACGGATTCACTCCGCAGTCTGGGGGTCAGTCTAGATGTTCTTGAGCGTCTTCAACGCGTACTGAACATGGCTCGTCATCTGGAACTCGTTGTGAAAGACTCCACGGATTACACCCTCGGGATCTATGACGTAGGTGATTCTGGAGGTGCCGAGACCGAATCTGCGACGTACATCGTAAAGACGGCACACTTCACCGGAGGCGTCGCTTCCGAGTTCATACGGAATTCCAACAGAGTCGCTGAATCCCTCAATCCTATCCGCGCTGTCTGTACTTATGCCAACTACAACCGCATTAAGCGCCGTCAACTCATCGTGGGTTTCGCCGAAACTCCTGACCTGGATCGCTCACCCGTGAGTGAAAGCTCGAACGAAGAAGAAGAGGACTACGTTGCATCCTCGGTGCTCCGAAAGGGTGAATTGTTCTCGTGAGCTGAGAGTGATTGTGAAGTCCGGTGCGTGAGAGCCAATCTTTAGCATCGAGTATCCAAGACTCCTGAACGTATATTTGCGCGGTTGCTTGACTAAGGGGCGCATCCCTGAGTTCCGGCCTGGATTTTTGTCACGTGGGATCGCGTGAATGTGCGGCCACGACAGTTGAAATTCTACACAAGAATTAGAAAGACGCCAATAGGGGCAGACAGTCGTCCGAGAGCCGTCATACGCGCTGAGGCCGAGGCGTTGCTCTGGCCACCGCAATGCAGAATACACTGAGCGCACCCGCGCTCTTCAGAGCGTGCGCTGCTGCTGCTGCTGTGGAGCCCGTGGTTACGAGGTCGTCAACCAGCAGGACTATAAGGCCGCTCAGATCTAGTTCGGAATTGAAGCTGTCCTGTACGTTGTCCCAGCGCTGTTCCCTGGACCGGGTTGCGAGCTGTGACGGCGCGTTTAGAACACGCGTGAGGCCGTCTTCGAACACGGGTATATCCAGACGCTCGCCAAGGTGGGAGGCAATAAGCGAGGCCTGGCTGTAACCACGTCGGCGTATTCGGGAGGGATGGCTCACTACAGGAACAATACAATCGAACGTGGAGGGTGATTTCTGGAGGAACTTGGAAAGAAGCTCTGCGAGTTCGGGGGCAAGCGCACTTATTCCGCGATACTTCAGCATGGCAATGGCCTTGTGGATGGGGCTTGAGCGCATGTAAAGGTAAGGCGCTTGAATGCCGTCTATTTCGGGTTCCCTATCCAGGCACCAGCCGCAGATTCCCTCGGTTCCGGGATCGGCGCATATCTCGCAGAAGGGCTCTTCGAGCTTGGGCATTCGCTCTACGCAGGTTGGACAGAAAAACCTGCCGGGTGCGCCGCAGTCCAGGCACCTGATGGGGAAGAGAATGTCGAGGGCCGGAGCCCAGAGCCGCTCAGTCCATTGTTTCAGGGCGGTGTTCATGAGGCCACCGTGTGTTACGAAGGTCGTTTGTCGGCAGGGGCGCCCACCAGGGAGCCCCTACGCTAAAGGTGTTCGGTTAACCAACAAGCCAGTTGCTGAGATCGTCGCGGTTCTTGTCGAGCCAGGTTATATTGTTGGTCATTCTCTCGAGAACTTGTCTGATCGTGCGCTCGGCAGACGGGACGGGATGCGCATCGAAGAACTCCCTGACCTCCTCCCGTTTCTGCGCAGTGGTGAAGACGGAAGAGATACTGACGAGGCGCATGATTGCGAACCCGCCCTCGCCGTAACGCCTGTCCAGTTCGTCCCAGTTGTCTTTCAGGAACTGCCAGGCGAGTTCGCGACCATGTGGATTGGATGCGGTGGCCATCATGACGCTGATCGTGTCCTGGCTGCGAACGTGGTCTTCATTCAGCGATCTATCCAGCGTTTCCTGAATCAAGTCGGGTTCCGGGAAGCCGGCCAACGCTCTCAGAAAGCGCAACTTCTCCTCGTGCAGGGACGCGCTCTTTTCGAGGTCCCACATAATGTCGTACAGGTCTCGGTCGCCGCGCTGGGCGGACATGGCGAAAGTGGCGACACGGAGGTCGGCTGGCAGGTTGGACGGGTCTTCGACGTAGGCGTCGAATCTGCGCCGTGCCTCGGAGAGCGTCTCATCGTCCTCGAAGTGGCCAAGTTGTGCCAGGGCTGTGGAACGCAGGAGAGCCTGCCGGTGTCCTTCCTCGGGGCTGGCGTCCCAGCCAACGCGGTCTCCTATGGGCTTGAAGACGCTGCGTCCGAACGCCTGGTACGCCGTGTGAAATTCTTCATCGGATAGCAGGTTGTCGAGTGCGTTCAGGGCGGCAGCCAGATCGCCCACTACCGAGGCGTCATTCTCGTTGGAATAAGCCTCGACGAGGTTCAGGTACGCGGAAGCCGGTATGCGCCCGGCCTTCGCGAGTGCGTAGGCGTCGGACTGTAGGCCGAGCCTGTCCCTGGCGGGAAGCGTCAGGCTGGCAATTGGGGCCTTAAGCCGTTCTATCTCCTCGTCGGAGTATTGCACCCTGAAGAATCCCGACTGGTCGGGATTGACCTTGATCCACTCATCGTTGGACCCGTAGGAAGCGGGCCTTAGAGTCAGGCCGGACTCGGCTGTTTCCATAAGTCCGCGCACGGACTCGGCGTTGGACGCGGTTCGCGCCGTAGCCGGTACCTTCCAGACAGTACCGTCCGGCTCGTCGTCCTCGCCGAGTATTTCGTCGTACAGGAACCTGGACTGGGAGAGGCCGACTTCGATAGCCTCGCCGGAGCGATTGACGGTCGCTTCCAGGACAGGGTAGCCGGTCTGGGACGTCCAGCTGTCCATGATCTCAGCGACGGGCTGTCCCGACGCCTCACCGAGTGCGTTCCAGAGGTCCCGGGTGCGGGCGTTAGCGTACTGGTGTCTCTGAATGTATATGCGGAGCCCTTCCCGGAACGCTTCCTCACCAAGATAGTGCTCGAGCATACGCAGGACCGAACCGCCCTTGGAGTAGCTGATGGCGTCGAACAGCTCGCCTATTTCGTCGGGATTGTTTACGGGCTGCTCTATGGGGTGTGAGTTGCGAAGGCCGTCCAGGTTCAGGGCGGAACTGGTGTCGTGAGTGAGGAACTGAGTCCACATCTCCCACTCCGGGTGAAGATAGTCAACTGCCTTGTCTCCCATCCATGAGGCAAAACTCTCGTTAAGCCAGAGGTCGTCCCACCACTCCATCGTGACCAGGTCGCCGAACCACTGGTGAGCCATCTCGTGGGAGATTATGGCCGCGACTATCTCGCGTGTGCCGGCGGAGCTGTCCACCGGATCGACCAAGAGCGCGACTTCGCGGTAGGTTATCGCGCCCCAGTTCTCCATCGCGCCAGCCGCAAAGTCGGGGATCGCTAGGTGGTCAAGCTTGGTGAGCGGGTAGGGGACGCCGAAGTAGTCGTGGAAGTAGTCCAGGAGCGCCATAGAGGTCTCCAGGGCGTATTGTCCCTTTTCCTCATTGCCGCGTGTCGCCCAGACGCGCATGAGAACGCCGTCGCGCGTCCTATCCTGAACGCAGGCTAGGTCACCGACTATGAAGGCGAGCAGGTACGTTGACATCACAGGGGTTTCGGCGTAGTGGACAATTTTTCGACCGTCATCAATATTAGTGACGGACACAGGCTCGGTGTTGGAAATGGCCTCCAGTTCCTGCGGGACGATGAGGGTAATGTCGAAAGCCGCCTTGACCGCGGGCTCGTCCCAGCAGGGGAAGGAGCGTCGCGCGTCGGTGGACTCGAACTGTGTCGTCGCCATCCAGCGCTGGTCGCCGTCCACGTCGGTGTAGGAAGAGCGGTAGAAGCCTCTCAGCTTGCCGTTAAGCTCGCCGGTGAACTCTATGGAGAGTTCGGCTGGCCCCACTGGAATCGCGTCGGTGAAGTCGAAGGAAACCATCTCTTTTTCTTCGTCGAAGGAGGTGGATTCAGGATTTCGCACCGAGCCGTCGGGAAGCCTGAGCGCGGCCGACTGGACGGCTATCTCGGCGCTGTTCATCGTGACGGTGGAGGTGGGCTCGTCAACCTCGATGGCGATGGTCTCGCTTCCACTGAACGTGAAGTTGTCCAGATCGGGTTCGAGTGTCAGGGTGTACAGTGTCGGTCTGACGTTCGTGGGAAGTTTCCACTCGTTAGAGGATGTCATTCTTGATTCCTGTTCGGTGTTAAGAAGCTGTCCAGTTGGGGGGGCGCTTTTCGGAGAAGGCGCGTGGGCCCTCGATGCGGTCGGCGGATGCGATCTGCTTCTGCTGCTCGCTGTAATTCCTGCTGAAGGCTAAGTCGTAGGGCATATCCGCGCCCTGGTAAGCCATCTGCTTGCTGGCCCTAACCGACAAGGGGGCGCACTCCAGGATTTCGTTTGCCCAGCGTTCGGCGGTGTCCATGAGGTCGGCAAGAGGCACGACCTCGTTCACGAGGCCGATCCGGTAGGCTTCCTGAGCGGATATGCGCCTGGCGGTCAGCATCATTCCCATCGCGACCTTGGTAGGCACGTGGCGCGGCAGTCTAAAGACACCGCCGGCTCCGGCGTACAGACCGACGCGCGGCTCAGGCAGACCTAGCTGGGCGTGTTCGGCGGCGATAATGATGTCGCACGCCATGGCGACTTCGAGTCCGCCGCCAAGCGCGTAGCCGTTGACGGCCGCAATGATTGGCTTCCAGCACTCGAAGTCCGAGGTGATACCGCCGAAGGGCGCGCGGTTGGCGCGCGCGCCGGGTTCGTCGCGACGCTGGTCGCGCTCGGCGGTGTGCCTGAGATCGTTGCCCGCGCTGAAGGCTCTCTCACCCGCTCCGGTGATAATGGCGACCCATGCGTCGGGATCGTTGTCGAAGCGGGTGAAGGCGTCGTAAAGCTCGGCGTTCGCGGGCGGGTGGAGAGCGTTCAGACGCTCCGGCCTATTGATGGTCACATAGGTTATCCGGCCCTTCTGCTCGTAGGTCAGGAATTCGTAAGACATAGTGGTTTCCTCTTTGTTCATGGATTCCCACCTTCGCGGGAATGACGGTTTAGTATGTTGCGATTGTCGGGATAGAGTATATCAGAGCGCTTGTTTACCAGGCCTGATTCCACTTTTCGCGGTAGGCGATCTCTTCGACCGGGGCGCGGCGAGTGGGGCCGTAGCGAGCGTTGTCGGCGGGGAAGCCGACGGGCATCAAGGCTGCTGTCTCGACGTTTTCGGGTATGTCGAGAAGTTCCTTGATTTCGTCCTCATATCGCTTGTGCAGACTGGTAAGGCAGCTTCCAAGCCCGAGTCCTCTTGCGGCCAGGAGCAGATTCTGGACAGCTGGAAATATCGAGCCGCCGCGTCCCATCGTAGAGGGACTGCCGTCGTGCTCTATGCAGGCCATTATGAGAACGGGAGACTCGGCCATGTGTCTGGCAAGATAGTCTGCGGAACGCCGGACGTGGGACTGGATCGATGGAGGACTCGGATTGTCCTTGCCGTAGGCGGCCTCCCAACCCCTTTCGTAGTAGTCTCCGATAACGTTCTTGGTTTCCTGGTCGCGGATGACCAGGAATTTCCAACCCTGGCTATTTCCGCCGCTGGGCGCCTTGGTGGCGGCTTCGATTAGCCTGTGTACCAGTTCGTCGGGAACCGGGTCGGGCTTGAAGTAACGAATCGCCCGCTGTGAGTAGAGGGCGTCGAAAAGGCTGATGTCTTCTGGCATAGGTCTCACCTCAATAGTGTTTAGATAAGTTTACGCAGAGAGGGCGCGGCGGGCAATGGCGGCAGAGATCTGCGTCTCGGGTCGTTGATGGTGCGAATTGTGCTCGCGGTTCCTGCACGGTGACAGTTGTGAGATGTGAGAGTGGACTTGCCCAACATATACCCCCGCGCTGCAATCGCCAGGGGCGAGCAGACGCGGGGGTAGGGAGACTCCGGTGGGCATTGATCGAGGGGGCTTAGTCTTCAGGCGCTCCGAATAGCGAAATGCGATTACCAGCTATATCGTAGAAGATAGCGAGTGTGCCGAAGCCTCCGGGAATTGCCATTGGCTGCATGAGGGCCGTTCCTCCCAGGCTCACGGCCTTGTCCAGGTAGGCCTGAAGGTCGCCAACTCCCACCGCGATTGAGGGCGCGTTTGGCGGCATACCTTCCATGTGTTCGAAAATGCCGCCGCCTATGCCGTCTTCTTCCTGCTGGACGAGGCGGTAGTTGGCCTGCTCGATGAAGTTTACCTGCCAGCCGAACATACCGGTGTAGAAGTCCTGGAGCGTCTGAGCGTCGGGTCCGCCGACCTCGAAATGCACGACGGGCGGTCCGTCGCCCCTGGGCGGGAACTCGCCATGTCCTCCGGTCGGCTGCGAGTAAAGACCCATGCAGTTGTTCGCGGGGTCGGTGAACATTGCAACGGAACCTACGCTGGGGTCTATCTCCATGGGCGGCATCAGTGACGCGCCTCCGGCGGCGGTTATCTTGTCCAGGGCGGCCTGGAGGTCGTCAACCTGGATATAAGCTGTAACGTAATTGGGTGGCATACCTTCCTGTGTTCCCAGTATGCCGCCTCCAATGCCGCCTTCATTCCACTGGACTACTCCGTAGAATCCCATCTCTTCGCCCTGGGCCTCGACATTCCAGCCGAACAGGTCTCGGTAGTATTGCTGCAAGGCCGGACCGTCTGGTCCGGCTATTTCAAAGTGGACTACTGGGCTTCCCATTGTTCCTCCTTAGGTATGGAAATTGTGCGCTGTTTAGCGTTTGTGTAGAACAAATATAGAACGAACTGAAGTTCGTGTCAAGTGTATTTTGGACGAGATTCGCACTTTATTTCCATGCGGACATAGTTGTCGGCTGTTATAATCGCACCCTAGCTGACGGAAGGGACAGGCGCGGCGCGTATGGTTTTGACCAAAATCGGAGATGTTCGGCGTCTGCCGCACCTGGCGGCGCTCAAACACAGGGATTACCGCTTCACCTGGATCGCGAATATGTTCTCCGGCGCCGCAATGTGGACCTTCATTGTCGCGGTGTCGTGGCTGATCCTGCAGAAATCGGACAGGTCCGGCGATGTGGGAATCGTTACGTTCGCATCCATGCTGCCGTTCCTGCTCGTGTCTCCAATCGCGGGGCTGGTGGCTGACCGGATGGATCGGCGCTCAGTCGCAAGGCTCACCTTCATCGCGAACGGCACGGTGACCGCAGTTGTGGCAGCGCTGGTTATCGTGGACGCCATCGCGCTGTGGCACCTCGTCGTCCTTACGTTCGTCTCGGGTTCGATGAGATCAATGCAGGAGCCCGCTATGGCTTCTCTCATCCCGAACCAGGTGCCGCGCGAGGATTTGCTGAACGCAATCACCCTGAACGCGGCGACGCGGCATGGCGCGCGTTTCTTCGGGCTACTGGTGGCGTCGCCGCTGCTGGCTATACCCCTCATAGGAGTGTCGGGAGTGCTCGTGCTGAGCGTAGTCTGTCAGGTAGTGGGAACACTGTTCATTTCACTTGCCAGAACCCGCTCGACGGGCGAATCGGTTCCACGGCATGGGCTGACCCGCAGTATGATTGACGGCCTCGTTTACATCTATACCAACAAGATGATCTCCATTTTCATTTTGCTGGTGGCGTTCCACTGTGCGCTGGTGATGTCCAACGACTCGATTCTTCCGGTGTTTTCGCGGAACGAACTGGGGGCGGTGGACGGTTCTATCCTGGGATACATGGTGATGGGATTTGGAGCCGGTTCGCTGATCGGCACGATTATTATGGCGGGGGTCAGAAATGATCGGTCTAAAGGGCAGTGGCTGATGTGGACAGGCATCATCAGTGGGCTGACCCCCATTCTGCTGGCGTTCAGTCCGAATGTCGTGACCGCTATTCCGGTTTGCGTTCTAATGGGAGCGGCCCAATCAACTTTCATGGCGCTGACTACCACCTACGTTCAGACAATCGCGCCCGACCGTCTGAGAGGCAGAATATCCAGCCTGTATATACTCCACGCCGGCGGGATAATGGCATTCGCCAACCTGGGGTACGGCTTTACGGCGGACGTGTTCTCGTCTCCGCCCATACTATATGTCACGGCCATAGTGTTCCTGGGATTTCTGTCGGCGTTCGGGATCACGCTCCCGGACCTGCGTCGTGTTTACAGAACGGGCCGCGCCGTGGCGTGATCAATTGTCAATGACCAGTTTTCAATTGCGGAGTGGGGGCGTTAGTCAATTGCAAATTGTAAATTGATGGAGGGAGCGAATTGACGATTCGTAAAGCAGTAATGCCGGTGGCCGGGTTTGGTACGAGGTTCCTCCCCGTAACGCGCGCTGTGCCGAAAAACCTTCTGCCCGTATTCGACCGCCCTTCCGTTCACTTGTGTGTGGAAGAGGCTGTCGCGGCCGGTATAGAAGACATCATTTTCATCGTGTCGGAGGGCCAGGAGGAGCCGATAGCGCGTTACTTCAGACCGCAGCCAGCATTGGAGGAGGCGCTGGCGTCCAGGAACAATTCGGCGGCGCTGGAGCAGATGCGTGAAATATCGGGTATGGCGAACGTGGTCTGCGTAACCCAGACCGAACAGAGGGGTCTGGGTCACGCGGTACTGATGGCGCGTGAGATGGTAGGAGACGAGTCATTCGCTGTCTTTCTACCGGACGATGTGATCTGGGCGGACAGTCCGACAATAGGGGAGATGATCGAGGTTCACAGGAAGACGGGCGGAAACGTGGTGGGCCTCGAAGAGGTCTCTGACGAGGATGTTCCGAGCAAAGGAATCGTGGCGATTGAGAGGATGTCTGATACGACCTCACGAATTGTGGGAATGGTGGAGAAGCCAGCGCTGGAGGACGCGCCATCGAACCTTGCAATTGTGGGCAGGTACGTTCTGGGCACCGAGATTTTCGATACGATTGAGAACACTCCCGCGGGGGCCCTGGACGAGATACAGCTAACCGACGCGATAGCGCGGCATATTGAATCGCCCGGTGTTTACGGGTACCACTTCGGTGGCGAACATCAGGATGTCGGGAACCCTCTTGGCGCGCTGAAGGCGTCGGTGAAAGCCGCGCTCGACAGGGAGGAAGTAGCGGAAGAGTTGAAGAGCTGGTTGTCGTGCATAGTGCGATATTGAAGGTGAAGTTTATTGCAGGAAGTCGGTCGAATAAAGACCCTGCGGTCAAGGAAAGGGGAGCGCAATGGACAAGGCTCTGAAGGGCGTTCGGATAATAGATCTTACCCAGTTCGAGGCGGGGACTTCATGCACGCAGATGCTGGCGTGGCTGGGCGCGGACGTAATCAAGGTGGAAGAGCCGACACGCGGCGACCCGGGTCGGACGGCCATGATCAGTCCGTCCGGCAACGGCGCTGACTCTTCGTACTTTCTGAACCTCAATTCCAACAAGAGAAGCATTACTCTGAACCTCAAGAGCGAGGAAGGTCGTGGTATCTTCTTCGATCTGGTAAAGCAAGCTGACATCGTTGCGGAGAACATGGCTCCCGGCGCTATCGAACGGCTGGGAGTGGGGTGGGACGCGCTGAAGGAAGCGAATCCGAGGGTGATACTGGCACGGATAAAAGGCTTTGGTACATACGGCCCGTACAGCGAGTATAAGAGTTTCGACCCCGTTGCGCAGGCCGCGGGCGGGGCGGTGTGCGCTACAGGCTCCGCGGACTCGCCCCCGGTGCGTCCGGGCATCACGATAGGGGACACTGGAACGGGAATGCACACCGTGATTGGAATACTCGCCGCATTGTGGCAGAGGCAGACCACAGGAAAGGGGCAGGTTGTCGAGGTGTCCATGCAGGACGCGGTGGTCAACGTTGCGCGGATATGGATGAATTCCTACGCTGACACGGGGCAGTCCCCTGCGAGGAGAGGCGCTGAACGCTGGCCCGGGCGCCCGGGCTCCGGCCTGTTCAAGTGCGCTCCCGGCGGCCCGGACGACTACATCTACATGACCGCGCTCGCTCGCAGAAGCCGGATGTGGAACGCGCTCCTGACCGCTATTGGGAAAGAAGACCTGATCGAGGACCCTGTGTATTCCGACCCCAATAATCACCCGGAGGTTTCGGACGAGATCAACGACATGATCGAAGCCTGGACAATGAAGCACACCAAGCACGAGGCGATGCGGATTCTGGGGGAGGCGGGAGTACCGTGCAGCGCGTGCCTGAACGCCGACGACATCTACAACGACCCGCACTTGAAGAAGCGCGGCATGATTGTCAGTTACGACCACCCTGTTCGTGGTAAGTTCACGATGCCGGGCTGCCCGGTGCAGTTGGAGGACTCGCCTGTGGAAGTATCTTCACCGCCGCTGCTGGGGCAGCATACGGACCAGGTCCTGAGCGAAATGTTGGGATATACGGGTGAGGAGACTTCGAGATTGCGGGCGGCCAAAATCGTCTGATCGAGCCTCGGTGGATAGTTTAGAATATGTCGTCCAGATCCAGGCTGAATCCCGACAGGGTCGTGGAGGTGAGGGTCTGTCCTTCGCCGTAGATGCCTGCGAGTTCGTAGCCACTCTCGCCCAGAAGCAGGATTGTGATGTTTCGAGCGGAGGGATCAACCATCCAATACTCTTTGACACCGTGACGTTCGTACAATGTGCGCTTGAAGGTTCTGTCCCTGCCGGCTGTTGAAGGCGAAAGGATTTCTATAATCAGCTCCGGCGCTCCGCGGATGTTGTTCTCCGTGAGAATGTGGGAGCGCTCGTTGGAGACGAAGATCAGGTCGGGCTGGACGACTTCGGTGTCTGAGAACACGACGTCCCTTGGGGCATGGAATACCTTTCCAAGCTTTCTGAGATACACGAGTGTATCAATCAGTCGCAGCAGTGTCGTACTTATCCCCTGATGGGCCATATTCGGGGCAGGAACCACAATCAGTTCTCCGTCGTGAAGCTCGTAGCGAATGTCGTCCGGCGTGTTGCGGTAGTCTTCGTATGTGAACTTTCTGTGAGTCTTTGCGGTAACCACGTTCGCCTCCCTTCGCCAGCGGCTTGCTTCATTCTATCTTAGCTCGACAGGCTTTCGTCCAGGACTTCGAGAAGGTCTCTGGCCTCCTTCTGTCCTTCCTGGCCGAGGGAGCCGATGCCTTCCTCGAACATCTGGAGGCAGAAGGGACAAGATACTCCGACCGTCGCCGCCTCGGTTTCTAGGAACTGCTCGGTGCGGGCGTGGTTGATGCGCTGACCCTTGGACTCCTCTATCCACATATGACCGCCGCCAGCGCCGCAGCAGAAGCCGCGCTCTCGACAGCGCGTCATCTCGACCAGTTCGACTCCGGGTATGGCGTTGGCTATCTGCCGAGGCGCGTCGTAGATGTCGTTGTGTCTGCCGAGGTAGCAGGAGTCATGGTAGGCGACCGTCGTGTTTATCTCGGCGACCGGCCTGATCTTGCCCTCACTGATGAGGTCGTTGACGAACTCGGTGTAGTGCATGACCTCGTAGTCGCCGCCCAGGTGGGGGTACTCGTTCTTGATGGTATTGAAGCAGTGCGGGCAGATGGTCACGACTTTCTTGACATCGTAGGTGTTCATGACCTCGATATTCTGCTGGGCCATGACCTGGTAGAGGTACTCGTTTCCCATGCGTCGCGCGGGATCGCCGGTGCATGACTCTTCGTCGCCGAGAATGGCGAAGTCCACTCCGGCGCGCCTGAGCACGGATGCCATGGCGCGCGCGACGCTCTGGCTGCGCTGTTCGAGCGCGGCGGTGCATCCAACCCAGAAGAGGACATCGGCGTCGGGCTTGTCTGCCAGTGTCGGAATATCGAGGCCGTCGGCCCAGTCGGTGCGCGAGTAGGTCGTGCCGCGCCAGGGGTGTCCGCGCTGCTCCATGCTGAGGAGGGCGTTCATGGCGGTTTCGGGCATGGAGGCCTGCTCAAGGACGAGGAAGCGGCGCATGTCCACGATGGAGTCGATGTGTTCTACTCCGACGGGACATTCCTGTATGCACGCGCCGCAGGTCACGCAGTCCCAGAGGGCTTCCTCGGCAATCCAGTTGCCGATCATCGGCTTGGACTCCTGCTCGTCGTTGCCCGACGAAACGCCGTCGCCGAACTCCAGGACGTGCTCCTTCATGTTCTCGACGATGTGCATGGGCGAGAGTATCTTGCCCGTGATGTTAGCGGGGCAGTTGTCGGTGCAGCGTCCGCAGACGGCACAGGAGTAGCCGTCGAGGAGTTCCTTCCATGTGAAGTCCTGTATCTTGCTCGCGCCGAGCGCCTCCTCGTTGTCGAGGGCGGCTTCGAGGTCGGGAGTGGTCAGCGTGCCGCGCTCGTCGAGCTTGCGTGTGAAGAAGCTGACCGGCGCGGCCACGATGTGCATGTGCTTCGAGAGCGGGATGTACAGCGAGAATCCGAGAATGATGGCCAGGTGCAGCCACCAGAATATGCCCTGGAGCGCGTTGGCCGCGTCGCCGTCTATTCCGGCGTTGGCGAATGCCTCGCCCAGCGGACGCCCTATCAGCGCGTCTGCGTGGGGTCCGTGACCGCCGGAGGCGACGTAGAATGCCTCGGTGAGAAGGGTGAAGAGCATGAGGCAGGCTATGAGCATAAGGATTATGGCGGACTCGCCCTTCTGTGTGAGGTCGAAGCTGAGACGGCGGGGCTTGATTCCCCATCGTCTGATCGCTGCCCAGACCAGCACTACGAAGAACACGACGGCGAGTATGTCGAGGTAGGCGGTGAAGACCCTGACGCCGGCGTCGGTGAGTATCGTCTCTGAGAACTGCGGCCAGATCGAGTCGGCGAAGATGTACAGAATATAGCTGGCGGTGAAGGAGAGGAATCCCCAGAAGATGAAGAAGTGCGCGAGGCCGGCGCGGTCTCGGAGCGATACGCTCTGGAGCACCTTTCGCTGTCCGAAGACATAGGGGAGCGCGCCGAAGAAACGTCGGACGGGCTGGTCGAACCGTTCAGGGTTCTTGCCGAGCAGCACGAGCCGGAACACGCGCAGATACAGAATATAGGCGGCGGTGGCGAACGCGGCGATGGACAGCGCGTAAACAGCTAGCCAGACTGGGATGATTCCGAACACGTCTCCGGGCGGGACCATTGTTGAACTCCTGTGCTTTCTCAATATGGAATGTTCGCGGAGTTTAGCACAGATTGGGGGAAGGGTCGCTGATTGGGCTGCCCAGCGGGTGGGCGCGGCATTCTCACCCTGGCCTTCTCCCTCGAGGGAGAGGGGATTTGGTAAGCACTCGGCATTATCGGTATAGAAGAAGGATGGTGGCTCCGGTGGCGAGCCACAGGACTACGGCCAGGATCGTGGGAGTGTCGCTGATGAGGATTTCCTCGGGGCTCTCGGCGATGTCTCGGGTGTGGACGAGGTAGATGTACCTGAACACGCCGTACACGACGAAGGGCAGGGTGAGCATCATGGAGTGGTTTTCGGGCAGGTTGGCGGCGGTGAAGGTGTAGAGCGCGTATGCGACGACGGCGGACGTGGCGACTATCCCAATCAACTGGTCGAGCATTCCGAGGGTGTAGGTGTGGAGGATGTCGCGCTGATCGCTGGCAGACTCGCCTGCGCGGGCGAGCTCGCTTCTGCGCTTGGCGAGTGCGATGAACAGGGAGCCGAGTCCGGCGCAGATGTACAGCCACGGCGACATGGGCACTCCGATGACTACCGCGCCCGCGAGCACGCGCAGGATGAAGCCGGATGCTACGGAGAACACGTCCAGCAGCGCGACGTTCTTGAGGCGGGCGGAGTAGAGGACCTGTATCAGGAGGTAGATGGAGATGACGATGCCGAAAGTCAGGCCGAGGGCGAACGCGGAGGCGAGTCCTACGAGTACCAGGACGATGGCGACGGCAAACGCGAGGCGAGGGGAGAGCGCGCCGGATGCTATGGGCCTGTTTCGCTTGGTGGGGTGGGCGCGGTCTCGCTCGATGTCGGCCAGGTCGTTGAAGAGATAGACTGCGCCGCTCACTAGACAGAAGACGATGGCGGCCCCGATGGCGCGGGCGGCGAAGAGCAGGGCGGTGTCAGGGTCGTCTAGGGTCCAGGCCTCGTTGACGCTGAAGAAGAGGGGCAGGAATACAGCGAGGCTCTTCGTCCACTGGCGGGGGCGCGCGGACCTCAGGAGGGCGCGGATGGTTGGGAGTATGCCGGTGTCTGTCTGCTCGTCCACGCCTGAGATGATACGGGCGGGGACTCGCGCTGGTCAACGATGCTGAGGGGGAGCGGGAAGTTTTGCGTGGGGTGTCGGCGGTCGGTCGGGCCGCGGTTATATGCTTTGGTTTATATTATACAGGTGGGGTTCCAGGTGAGTTTCCAAGTGGGACAGGGGCTTAGAACACTTGAAAATGAACTATAGTCGCCTGTCTTTAGCTTTGGACCGGAAATTTTTCGTCGGCGAAATCACTTTGGATAATCTCCCGTTTATGATTGTTCAGCGGTCGTTTCTTGGCGGTCAGATTAGTTTATATGTTCGTATCATAGCATGGTGGGGAGGTGGGGGGGTAGTCGGAGGGGAAACTGGGGTCGCGCGTTGAGATTGACACCGATCTATCATAAGCGATACTACGAATGTCCAGGGGAATGTAGATGGAAATGTCGCGGTTGGCGTCCGACCTACCATCGTTGATGCCATAGAAGGACCAGTACAACGAGACCGAGGAGAAAAATGTGGAAGCTTTCAACGCGGCGACAGTTACGATACTCGTTGCCATAGCGGGGTCGGCTATTGCGGTGGTGACGCTGGTGGTCACGCTGTCCAGTTGCGAACTGATATCAGGGCTGTCGAGGGCAGGCTTAATGATGTTGACAGCGATGTCAAAACCCTCATCAACGACGTTGGGGTGCTGAAGGGTGTGGTCGGCGTTCTGACATCGGAGCGTCAGCCCGAAGCCGTTGAGACTCCGTAAACCGGTTGCGGTACCTAAGCGCTCGGACACAGTAAATGTCTCTGTAACACAGTCGGGGTTGCACTAACGAGAAATAGATTTCTCCATCCCTCGGTGGAAAGGAGCCAAGCTGAGTCCATTCACTACTGTGAGCATTAACTCAGGCCACCTGCTTAGTCTGCCGAACTTGGGACACGACTCCTTGTTAACACAATTCAGTTCGCAGTAATAGTCGAAGTATAGGGTGGCGTCGCATATGGATATTCTGGGAGGGTGGCGTGGGTCTTTGGATTGGGGCCGCAACAGGCTACGGCGATCGGTTAATTGGTATAGCAGAGATGGTGTGGTAGGGGCTCCGAACCCCTACGCGCCATACCATGCCGAACCTCGCAATAACCGACCTCGCCTCGATGAGCGATGCCACGTAAACGGCTCGGTAGTAAATTATATCAACTGCGTTCTTAAGCATGGAAGATAACGACACATTTAGTTATCTGCTTCTTCTGCCGTGGCCTGCAACAGGCGGGTTGGACTTATAGGGCCTGCCATCTATTGTGTTGAGATTTGGAAGTGCGGTAATTAGCGATCTTCCCTCGGCTATGTAGTCGTACAAGGGCGCCTTGGCATAGAAAGTAATTGAAATTTTCTAGAGAATTGCTCACCTTCGCAGTGTTGAAATGTGTTTGCGAGTTCTCTTGGAGGAAATCGAGTATGACGCTTTCAATGATCTCCGCTCCGACTTCCGACCGGACGAGTCGCTCGTCAGGAGTCACGATTCCGTCACCTCTACTTCCTGTGAACTATCGATGTCTAGGACTTACCGGCTACCTTCGTAGGCTGCGAGATGCTCCGCAAAGGCCGCTCTTATGATCTCCCGGTGGCTATACAGGGTGTTGAGGTCTTCCAGAGCGATGCGGGGCTCATACCCGACCGAGAATCGAAGATTGTCAGTTCTCACCAGTAGCCTTATTACCGTTCTGCCGTAGTCGTCAGTCGCCTCGTCATCGTCGCGTAACGCAACGCTGGTGTATGAAGAGTACCTATAACTCTCTATCCGCCGAACGTCAACCATGTCCGCGACTATTGCCTTGACGATGGTCAGGGCTTCCAATTCGGTCTCGGTGAGCGGCGTGGGTTCTTCTTCAGGCTCGTCTGGGGTTTCAGAGGTGGGAGGTGGAGTCTGCTCCTCAATGCTGTCCAGAGCTATCTTGAGGCGGGCGTCAATGCGGTCATTGATGAATCCTGCAAATGCGTCTCGGATGATGGGCCGAAAGGTTTCAACAACTGTCCGAGTGCGCATTCCCTCATAGAATTGGCCTAGTGAAAATCGTATGAACTCGTCTGATGGGTTCGCCAGTTCCTGAGCCAGCACTCGCTTTATCTCGGTCGTGTACTTCAAGTCCCTGGCGGCGTCAATAGCGGCGTCCTGGTTGAAGTCCGACTTGGTGAAACGCTTGAGTTGCTCGACCTGTGGGTCGGTGTAGTCGAGGAAGTTGAACTCGAAGAAGGGCGTTGGATCCATGACGTTGGGCTTATCGAGGTCGGTGAAGAACTGATATATAATGCCGTCTGTAAGTATGCCGAAGTGTGCCTGCGAGACGTGGAAATAACGGATTAGCTGGGCTATCTGGGCCTCGCGCAGGTTTTCTCCATACTTCTTGCACTCAATGAGGATTGTGGGCTGGGCGTCCCGCATTATAGCGTAGTCCACCTTCTCTCCCCTCTTGGCACCGACATCGGCGGTGAATTCGGGAACCAGTTCTGTGGGGTCGAAGACGGAGTACCCCATCATCTGCAGGAAAGGCATTACCAAGGCGTTCTTGGTGGCTTCCTCGGTTTCTAGATGCTCGGTGACTCGCCTGAAACGCGTCGTCAGCGTTCTGACTTCGTCTATGAAATCCATGGCCTACTCCCTCTGCGATGTATGGACTTACGGGTCACTGGCGCGAGTTAAACATAGTCTTGGAATGAATGTCAAACATCATGGTGTGTTGCGAAACACGCGAAAAACCCCTAAGGAGTGAGCAGAAGCCCTAAGGAGACAAGAGTTCCTACGTGTTCGGAATGTGGAATAAATGTCCTCAGAATTCGCCCGTCCTTACTCTTCTCTTCGTCGCCTGTCGAGGCCGTAGTACTTGTAGAAAAGTGCTTATGGGGGCATAAGGCCAATCCCTTATTGTCTGGGACCCTAATGTCGGCCTGACTTCCATCCTCATGTGGGCCGGAGTCAAATATGTATCGTCCTGTCCGTGTGCAGTATCCTGAGCGCCGACATTGTCGCCTCCGACGTGACCTCTCTCTGGTCTGCGGATTCAATGCCCGATGGGAGGCGGGACAGTACCTGTGCCACGGTGCGCTGTCCGCCAATGCAGGAGACGAGGGGGTTTACTGGTTGGATTATGCGTCGCGCCTCCCAGTAGTGTGAGTCCACGGTGTGGTTGCTGGCGTAGAAGAGGCGGGCGAGTTATCTGAAGTGCCCGTACTCCTTTTTCTATCCCGAACTTGGGCTGAAAAATCTGTTGGGGAGTGTAGCGTGGACAAAACGCACTTCTGATACCAGTTTACTGCTGAACGGATCGTAGCTGGTGGACCAGAAGTCGAAAATGTCTCGACCGAGTATCGAGGGAAGATTACGGTTGTCGTTAGTGGGTATGGCTATGTTCATTTCGATATGGTACAGATGCGTAACATCGCCATCCACGAAAAACAGGGTGGCCGGTTCACGGTAATACTCTGCCTTGCCGATTCCTGTAATACTCTGGGGATTCCGCAGCGCCTGAAAAGGGATACCGATGGAATCGGCGTCTGCGGGATGTAAACAGGTGATGTCGGCGCCCGTGTCGCACATCAATTGAATGGGCTGAAAAACGTCTAAACGCGATGTATGGCCTATTAAGTGGGGTGAAGTAGCCCTGTATCACAGGATCAGCGCTGAACCTTCTGCGTCAATGTATTCGAGCGCGACATCGGACATGGTCAGAACACGCTCTCGAATCGCCGCCATGTCTGCGTCATGGGACTCCCCAGACGCAATCACTCCGTCGGCGGTCATCGCATTCCACTGGTTGGAGTATTCTTGCTGAAGCTGAGGGTACTTTGGTGTACACCGAGAGCCGGAGATTGTAGAAGGCGTCCAACTCCGCGCGGAGGGCCACGCCACCACCCATTTCTTCAAATGCGACTATGGCTGCGTCCAAAGCCTCTCTGCGGTGTTCCTCGGTCAAGGGCATGTTTCCGTCCCTTCGGCCATTGCTACAGCGAATATGTTCTTATGCTGTAACGGCAGTATAACATCGTTGACAGAGGACTGACAAAGATATCTAAGTGTCAGCTTGGGCTGGAGTTTCACCCCCTCGTCAGTGTCCAGGAAGCTCTAAAGAAGTGGTGATTCTGAGCCTCGCCCCTCCCTAGCGCATCAGTTCTGTTTCATGCTATAATACTCACTCGCATCCGAACAGACCGACCATAATATAAATTAGAACTTATGATAATGGTTGAAGGGGCGAAGGAGATTTCTCTCCATAGCTAACGCAGGGCGACGCAGGGTAAACGCAGGGCAAAATCGCCCCCTGTACATGCCTGCGACTCCCCCTGGACCGCCCTGTTGAAATATAAACCCAAATATATGAAACGCACCGAAAGACCGGAAAACCCGAGAGACCAAATCCCAACCCAGCCGACACCGATTGCAGGAAAAACAGTGAATCGCGGGCTAGAATTCCACCGCGCCGTCGGTGTGCAGGATGCGGAGCGCGGACACTATCGCCTCGGACGCGAGTTGTTTTTGGTCGGGGGATTCGATGCCCGATGTGAGGCGGGTCAGGATTTGGGTGGTGGTGTGGTGGCTGTCTATGCAGGAGACGAGGGCGGCTACGAGTTGGCTTATGGGGGCGCCTTCGGGGCGGTCGGGGGTGATGAGCAAGGCGCTCCACTGGAATTGGTCCTCGGCGAAGGTTAGGCCTCGCTCTAGTCGGACGCCCTCTGCGAGTCTGGGAGTTGCGTCGTGGATGGGGATGTGGTCGAAGTCGCAGGATCTTTTTGTTCTGCCGGACTCGATCTTGTGAATGGCGTCCGTGAGATCAACGGGCAGGTGGCCTTTGTCGAGGACGGCGCGTTCGTAGCCGCGCGGGGCCTGTCCGGCGACAGCGCGGACGAAGGATCGGCGGGACGCTTGATCGTCGTCTCCGATTATGCGGCGCGCCTCCCAGAAGTACGACTCCACTGTGCGGTTGCTGGCGTAGAAGAGGCGGGCGAGTTCGCGAAAGTGTTCGTACTCCTTGCGGTATAGCTGCTGGTAGAGGCGGGCGGCGGGTTGGCGCATGGAGGGGTCGGCGCTGACGGCTCGGATGTAGGCGGCGGCCATGACCGCGGACATCATGGCGAGGTGGACGCCGGATGAGAAGAGCGGGTCTATGAAGCAGGCGGCGTCGCCGACGAGTATCCAGCCATCGCCTATCATCCGCTCAGAGGTGTAGGACCAGTCTTTTGTGACGCGGGGAATGGCGATCATGCGGGCGTCGGCGACCATGTGGGCGGTGTGGTCGGCTGCGCGAATCTGGGCGTTGTAGTAGTCCTCCACTCCGTACTCTGAGATGCCGCGCTGTCCGAGTTCGGAGTCCACGACTATGCCGACGCTGGTGGTGTCGCCGGAGAGCGGGATGTTCCATGTCCAGCCGTGTTCGTAGGACTCGATGAAGATGTTGTTGGCGGCGTCGTGATCGGGAAGTCGGCGGGAGCCTTTGAAGTAGGCATAGACGGCCATGTTTCGGAAGTAGTCGTCCCACTGTCGAAGGTCGAGCGATCTACCGAGTATGGCGGACTGCCCGCTGGCGTCTATGACCCAGTCGGCGCGGATGGAGGCGGTTGTGCCGTCGGGCTTGCGATGTTCGACGCCGGTTACGCGGTCGCCCTCTCGCATCGGGCCGGTGACGGCGCATTCCTCTCGGACTTGGACGCCAAGGGAGCGGGCGTTGTCGAGCAGGATCTTGTCGAAGGTCGGACGCCAGACCTGGTAGGCGTGGGGCCAGGTGCGGTTGGTCTCTCTGAAGTACCAGCTCCAAGGTTCGGGGTCGCTGCCCCAGAGCATCGTCGCGCCGTACTTCCTGGGGAATCCGGCGGATTCGACCTGATCGAGGACGCCGAGGTCTTCGAGGATGGGCATGGATGCGGGCAGAAGCGACTCGCCGACGTGTTCGCGGGGGAAGCGTTCGCGTTCCAGCAGGACTACGTCGAAACCATGTCGGGCGAGGAGGGCGGCGGCGGTACTGCCTCCGGGCCCTCCGCCTATGACTGCGACGTCGGTGTGTTCGGGTTGAGAGATGTCAGAGTGTCCGTCTGTATCTTGAATTCAAGCAGTATCCCAAGAGTTTAACGCAACGAATCAGAGACCGCCAAATTCTGGATTGCCGTTCCCCGTTTTCACGAGGACGAGCTTCACGGAAATGACGACATCTGTGGCTATGCGGCGTCCACGACGCAGCGGAATCCGAGGTTGCCGGTCGAACTGTCCGGGGTGTTGGAGCTGCGGGCGGCGACGCGGTAGCGGTTGCAGTAAGAGTCGTGGCAGAGGTATGAGCCGCCCTTGATGACGCGGCTCATACCGGTGCGTGGGCCTGCCGGGTCGCGCCTCTCTCCGCTGACGTGGTAGCTGGGGCTGAACCAGTCGGACTGCCATTCCCACACGTTGCCGCTCATGTTGTAGAGTCCGAAGCCGTTGGGGTCGAAGGCCTTAGCCGGGGCGACGCCGCTGAATCCGTCCTCTTCGGTGTTGGAGTTGGGGAAGTCGCCCTGCCAGATGTTGCACATGTGCCTGCCGCCCGGAGTGAGGTCGTCGCCCCAGGCGTAACGCTTTCTGTCGAGTCCGCCGCGTGCAGCCATCTCCCATTCGGCCTCGGTCGGCAGACGCTTACCCGCCCAGCGACAGTACGCCTGCGCGTCGTTCCAGGAGACATGGGTGACGGCGTGGTCCATGCGCCGGCTGATGCCGGAGCCGGGGCCCTCCGGTCTGCGCCAGCTCGCGCCGTCTATCCTCCACCACCACTGAGCGTTCGCGACCGCCTGGCTGGCGGTCCGCGCAAGTCTGGGTGGAACGAACAGGTGGAAGACGAACGACCAGCCGAACCTCTCCGCCTCGGTCCTGTACCTGGTGGCCCTGACGAATCTGCCAAACTGGGCGTTCGTGACGGCCGTCTCGTCCATGTAGAAGGGTGTGACCTCGACCTCTCGCGCGGGACCCTCGCCGTCCGCCGGGAAGCCGACCGGGTCGTCGGTGCCCATGAGGAAGCTACCGCCGGGTATGTATGCCATGCCCTTGGGGGCGCGGCGCGGGGGCGCGGTGCGGGGGATGGAGACCCGTGCGGTCGTCGGGGAGATTTCACGTCCCTCGGCTGAGGGGGCGCAGCAGGCGTCGGTCATGTGCGTCTTTCCTATTTTCGCTAATCTGATTGGTAGCATAGGGTTCGAGGCGTGTCAATCGTTTGCCTGAATCAGGGTTTTCAGGATGCTGGGATGTGCAGGATAGGTGTGTGGTCAGGTAGGTTTCCAGGTTGGCCGGTATGATGGTTGGGACAAGTATGATTCACGCGCTGTTTGCCTTGTCGGTCTGAATGTGAGGCTGTTACATTTGTGGCAATGGTAGAAGCCATAAGCGGTTTTGGACTTTCGGGGGAATTTCTATATGTCAATACAAGAGGTCATTGAGCAGGCCCAGGAGTACATGGGAGAGCATGATGTAAACGGATGGCTCCTCTACGATTACAGGGGGCTTAATCCGATATTCGCCGACACGGTGGGCAGCGTCGGGCATGTTACCCGTCCGGTCTGGCTGTGGATACCGGTCAGCGGCATCCCGCGCCTGCTGCTCAGTTTCGTGGACCAGAGCCGGTTCGACCATCTCGACCTGGATACCACGCTTTTCATCAACCGGCGCGACATGATTGACAAGCTGCGGAACGACTTCTGCATCTCCGGTCGCGTGGCGATGGAGTACACGCCGGAGGGCGCGCTGCCGCGAGTGTCGAATGTGGACGGCGGGACACTGGAACTGGTGAAGAGCCTTGGGGTGGAGATTGTTCCGTCGGCGGACCTACTGCAGTACGCCACGCAGCGGTGGAACGCGGAGCAGTTCGAATCGCACGTGTACGCCGCTGAGAAGCTGAGCGTGATCGTTCAGGAGGCGTTCAGGTACATCGGGGACAGCATTGACTCAGGAGTGACCGAGTACGACGTGAAGGAGTTCATCCGCAACCGCTTCCTGGAGGAAGGCATGATTGTGACCGACGGCCCTGCGGTCGCGGTGAACGAGCACGCCTCGGACCCGCACTTCGACCCGACGCCTGAGAACTCTGTGGAGATAGAGCGTGGCGACTGGGTGCTGATAGACCTTTGGACGCGGCTGCCCGGCGAAGACGATATGTTCGGGGATATCACGTGGACCGCCTATGTCGGCGACGAGGTCCCGGCGAAGCACCGCGAGGTGTTCGACATAGTCTTGGGTTCGCGTGACGCGGCACTGGCCGAGATGGAGAACGCCTTCGGAGAGGGGCGAGTCCTTGAGGGCTGGCAGCTGGACAAGGTCGCGCGCGACTACATCGAAGACGCCGGTTACGGAGATTACTTCAATCACCGGCTGGGGCACAGTCTTGGGCGCGAGGTACATTCGAACGCGGTCAACCTGGATTCATGGGAGACGCACGATACGCGGCAGCTGATACCGGGGGTCGCGGTGACGATCGAGCCTGGCATCTACATCCCGGAGTTCGGTGTGCGGTCGGAGATAGACGTGTTCATTTCCGAGGACGGGCCGCAGGTAACCACCCAGATGCAGCGCGATGTGGTGCTGATAGGAGCGTAGCCATTTCAGGATGCCCTGAATGGGTTTCGGTCGTTTGCCACCCTTTCATTTGAGGAATATACTATAGTCAATTGCGGCAAGTGTGAGTTTCCTTAGAGTTTCGAGATGGTGCGTGGAGGCTGGGACCGATGACTGTCAGCGCCGAGAGTGTGGCTGCCCACCCGCTGAGTTTGCCGGAAGAATTCATCCTGATGCTTCTGAGCGAGGAGAGCGGCTACTTTCACCAGGTGCCGGGCTGGGACTTGAACTGTGCCCTCGTAGGTGCGGTACTCGCAGAGCTTTCGTTGATGTCCCGTATCGACACGGACGTGGAATCGCTGTATCTTCTGGACGATACGGAGACGGGCGACCCCGCGCTCGACCCCATCTTGAAGGAAATTGCGGGCGAAGCGGACCAACGGAACACCCAGTACTGGATCGAACGGCTCGCCCCCGCGCGGAGGCAATCATTGATTTGAGTCTGGACCGCTTGGTTGCCCTGAAGATCCTGGAATATCACGACGGCGATTTCTGGACGCTGTCTCGCAGCATGGGGCAGACGGAAATGTTCGGAGCCTCCGTGGAAGGCACCAGGGCGCAGTTCGTCAAGGCGCGCATCGTCATGGCAATCTTCGACAACGAGATTCCGGCCCCGAGAGATATCGTCATCATCTGTCTCATCAATACGTGCGACGTGTTTCGCTTCATATTTCCACTCGACGAGGTGGCGGAGGAGCGCATTCAGCTAATTTGCAGGATGGACTTGATTGGCCGTTCCATAGCCGCCGCGGTCTCCCACAACCTTGCCGGCCCGCTGCTCAGGCGCTCCGCGCTGTCCAAGAAGATCCCGACAGTTCCCTTGCGTAAGTTGGCGTTCAGCCCCCATGTTCGCAGCGGAAATGTTCCGGCGCTCTTTGCGGACCTCACGGAACAGTATGGTCCAGTGTTCGAGATTCGGCCGCCGTTCCAAAAGCCCATGATGTTTCTGAGCGGGCCAGAGACGAATCGCTGGGTACAACGGAACGGGCGCATGCACCTGAGAGCTAAGGACTACTTCAGCGACTTCGAGAAGGTGTATGGTGCGTCCGGCGTATTGCCTTCCCTCGACGGCGCCGATCATTTCCGGCTTCGCAAGGCCATGTCGTCGGCGTACTCACGTGGAAGACTGGAAGGGCAGTTGGACCAGGTTTACCATCAAGCGCGCAACTATATGTCGGACTGGATGGTTGGAGATGTATTCTCAGCAACGAGTATGTGCCGACGAATGATAAACGCACAGATCTCGTCCCTCTCCGTCAGCGTTGATTCGCAGGACATCATAGACGACCTGATGACGTACAAAGAGCGAGCGCTCATAACTCACATCGTAAAAGCCATGCCCAAGTTCATGCTGAGCACTCCGGGGATGAAACGCCGCGCGAAAGCCGTGGACACTTTGCTGGAAAGGGTCCAGAGCGTCCACACACCGGCGCAGCGGATGGGAGTACCCCGCGACCTGGCGGATGACATACTGAGCCTGCACGCGAGCGACCCGCAGCTGGTGCCGGAGTCGAATCTGCGGTTCGCTCTTTTGGCGGCTCTGATCGCAAGCGTGTACCTGGGTGACGCGTTTAGCTTCGCGGTGTACGCAATGGCGTCGCAGCCTCAACTCTATAGCAGGATCCAGCGGGAAGCCGACGCCATGTTTGAAGACGGCGATCCGGGCAGCGGGGACTTCACGATGTCCGCGATAGACGTCACCCACCGTTTCCTGATGGAATGCCTGCGAATGTACCCAATCGTCCCGATGTCAATGCGAGACGTCATGAATTCGTGCGTGGTCGAGGACTATGAAATACCGATAGGGACACGGGTTTACATTGCCCAGACAGCTTCGCATTACATGAAAGATGTCTTTCCAGACCCCTTCTCATTCGATATTGACCGCTATCTGCCGCCGCGTAATGAGCATCACAGCCCCGGATTCGCCCCGTACGGGCTGGGCACACACCGGTGTCTCGGCTTCCGGTGGATGGAACTGCAATTGGCCATGAACGTGTTGATGGTCGCGCATTACTTCAAGCTGGAAGTGTCCCCCGCGAACTACAATCTCAAGTTCAGCCCGCTGCCGTCTATGAAACCGAGCAAGAAGTTGAGGTTCCGCATATCCGAACAGAGGCGCGAGATACGTATCTGACGCATCACCGCCCCTGTTCGCTGCGCCGTTGGATACCCTCAGCGGCTACGTCGAGCTCGTTCCACATGCGCTCTACCATGGAACGCAGCCTCATGTTTTGGTACGCGCCCCAGACTACCATCGCTGGAAGCACCACAAAGATTGATACTACCAGGGAGTAAACGATGGTTATCGTCGCCGTGATACCGAACTGCTGGGACGCAAGCAGCGGGGAGGCTATCAGCACTCCGAATCCGAATGCCGTCGTCAGTGCGGAACCCAGCAGCGCCGAACCTGTAGTGGCGAGAGTACGAATCGCCGCTTGCTCAGGATTGCGCAGGTGGGAGAACTCTTCCCGGTATCGGTGGATCACGTGGATTGTGTAGTCCACTCCGATGCCGATTGACAGCGCCGTGATGATCGAAGTGATCAGCGTGTAGGGAATGTTCAGCAGCGCCATCGTGCCCAGTACGCTGATGAGTACCAGTACGATTGGCCCCACGGCTATGAGCCCCAGCGCAGGCTGGCGCAGTGTCAGCCAGAAGAAGATGGATAGGATGCCCAGAGCCACGGCGATGGTAGTGCTGATCGCCTCCGTCTGCCGGTCTGTGATCTGATCTGTGACTGCGATCGAGACAATGCTGTCCGATATGGCTGTAATAGCGCTGTCGTCTCCTAACCAGAGCGCTTCGATGTCCTCCTGGATCGTCCTAGTATGCTCAGGATCGTCCAAGAATATCGGGAATTGGAGCAGCATAACGTCCACGCCTTGCGGATCGTTGATCAGAAGACGCGCCAGTTCGGGTTCTCTCGCGACGAGTTCGTCGATGAACTCCTGCATCAGTTCGGGATCGAGTTCCACTCCGGGAGAGGCCGCGCGGAAGAGTTCCGATAGCGCCGGGTCGTATTTGTCGCCGGGTTCCCCGGATTCGTTAGTCCAGTCGTGAACGAGATCTCGATACGATCCCTGGACAGGTCCGGCCACCGCCAGGGGCCGGCGCAGTTCGTCATCGAAGGCGGCCGTGAGATCATGGAGATTCAGGAGAGTTCGACTCTCCGTGACTTCGGCCTTCAACAGTATGGTGGCGACCTCGGTCGAGCCGCCTACGGCGGTCTCCAGGGTATTCATGTCCTCCAGCACACTCCCACCCCTGGGGAGGATGTCGCGGATGCTGAATTCGGACTTCAGCCCGGTGGCGGCGAATCCGAGCGCGATGGTCACCGCGATAATTGCTACAAGGAAGGGGACGGGCCAACGCGTAACCGCCCTCCCCAGCAGCTCCGCCGCCGGTGTGATGCCGGGCAGTGCGTTGGAGATCGGACGGGGAGCAGCCAAAGTGCCGCGGGACTCGCGTCGTCGATCTATGATCGTCCGTCCAGCGGGGATCAGCGTCAGCATCACTATCAGGCTCATTCCTACGCCCAGTCCTGCGACAATTCCGAAGTCGCCAATCACTCCGATCGGGGAGAACAGGGTCGCCAACAGGCTGACAATCGTGGTGACGGCAGCTAGTGTCAGCGGGATCGTGACATTACTGAGTCCATTACGTACCGCCTCCATAACCGGCTCACCGGCAAGTCGCCGCTCGCGGTAGTGTGAGACTGCCTGGATAGCATAGTCCACTGTGAGGCTGATGACGATGACGGGCACCATCGCAGTGAGTGAGCTTGGAGGGCCTATCAGGCCAAGCGCATTCGGTCCCAGCCAGCCCTCCGCTCCTACAATCCAGACCAGTGAGAAGACGAGCCCCGCCAAAGTCAGAAGCATATCTGAGAGGGTGCGTGTGAAGAGCAGCAGCAGCGCCGCGATCAGGACAAGCGCCAGTCCTATCAGAGGCGCCATCCCCGACTCCGTGGCTTCCCTGTACTCGTCCTCGACGACCACCGGCGACAGGCTACTCACGCGCAGTGGACCATCGTCCCCGGTCGCCAGCTCGCTGATCCTACGTTCGGCGTTCTCAACCCTCTCGTCGCCGGTATCGCTCAGGCGGATGTTGGCGATGGCGACCGGCGTACCGTCCGCGTCGGTGCCGGTTATTGCGGCGAGGGCTTCCCCAATCTGCGGGACGTTCTGGACAGAGTCTATTTCGGCTTGTGTGAGCGACTCGAAGTTGTCCACCTGGAGTGCGGCATTGATCAGATATGAAGGGGCAACGATAGGATCTACGGGCACCAGAAGCTCGCCCACACTCGGATCGCTGACGATTTCGTTGATCAGAGTGGTCATCTGCGAGAGGCCGTCGGGCGTGATCGCGTCCCCGCGAAAGAGGAGCGTTACGATACTGACGTCGCCTGAGTTCCCGAAGAACTCTTTTATTTCCTGCGTAGCATTTGCGATAGGGTGTCCCGGGGGAAGGAACGCTACGCTGGCCCCCTCCGTCGGTGGAGCGCGCAGCGTACCCCCGCGCCCAGCACAACCGTAATGATAAGGAGAGCGATGAGCGTGATGTATGGGCGGACAGTGACCAGCCAGCTCAGCCTATTGAGTATCTTACTCATCGAGGGCTCCGCTATCTGAAGCAGTCGCAGTAGGGGATACCCGCCGCCGCGAGGAACTCGCAGAATGGGGTGGATCGGGATAAAACTGGGCGCAATAGGCGCGATATGGCATTATCTCGCCATCGGAACGGCAGAGTCGCGGACGGGACCGGTACTGTTTGCCTCTCCAGATAACCACATCCTGCAGAACGTCCTTGTGTTGGAAATACGAGATGATCTTGTTCATCAGGCTGGTGCGCAGCCTCGCAGGCAGAAAGCCGAGTCCTGTGACCCACCGTTTCGGGTTGCGTATTTCCCGCACCTGCGAAACCAGCGTCAAGTCGATGAGAGCGCCGTCAACGGGCGTCGCGAGCACCCACAGGCGCAAGTCCATTCCGATTGAGCGTTCGTGTATCTCCACGAACGAGTAACCCAAGCCAAAGATCAAGGTGTTGGCAGAGATGTCAAGTGTGAATTTCGCGCCTCCGGCAATAGTCCGGGTACGGACGAAGTCGAAATTACTCTCGAGAGAGGCGCCGTCCACCGATATTCTCCCAATGCGGTTCACGCTGTCGTAGCCATGGACGTAGCGCAGATGCGCCAAGTCCACTGAGTTCTCCGTCGTCTCCTGTGGATGTCCGGGAAAGCGCAAGGTCGTGATCTCGAAGCCGCTCCAGCCGGACTGCTCAGGCAGATTGGTGGGCAGGCTCCATTGCGGCTCCCTTCCCTGGATGCCATACCAGGCGAAGATCAGGCCTAGAATTTCCTGCGTCTCGAAAACTCGCAGCCTCGCGGTTCTGGGTGGGTCGGCATAGGGCGTCGCAACACACTGGCCTGCTGCGTCGTACTCAAAGCCATGGAAGGGACAGACTAGTCGGCCGGCGCAAATGCGCCCCCCGGATTCGGGGCCCAGATCAGCGCCCAGATGCGGGCAGAACGCCTCTGCCACGCAGACCTGCCCGTTCTCGTCGCACCAGACGACGATGTTCTCCCCCATCCAGGTCTTTTGGATGAGCTTGGCCTTCAGTACGTCCTGACGGCTCGCAATGAAGTACCAGCCTTCAGGAAACGGGGAGGGCAACGGGGTGTTCGGTACTTCTCTGTGTCGAGTTGGCATTTCCTGACACTCCTCACCCGGATACTGGTGATAACGACTTCCTCACCCGACAAGGCATTCGCACAGGATACGGGAGCCACTTACCCAATCCCCTCAATGAATACGCCTGATTTAGAGGAAATTATACATTAAATCAGATGCGGGTTCTCAATGGCCACAGAGTCTTTGAGTTGTCAGTTCGGCGCGTTCTCCTGGTTTGCCGTCCTGGGCAGCTTTGTCAACGCCAGTATGATCGCGCCTACGATTACCATTACGCCGCCGTAGATGAAGGCGTTGGATATCTCGGTGCGGTCAACTATTACGCCTGCTACCCAGGGAGAGAACGCTCCGAAGAAGCTCGCGCCGTAAATCACGGAGACGACGGTGGACTGCGCCTGCCCCTCCGCCACGTCCATTGCGCTGGCTATGTAGATGGTGTGCAGAGAGTAGAGGAACGCGCCCATGGCCAGTATGGTCAGAATCAGCAGCGCCTCGGTGTCGGCGAACTTGAGCGCGGCGATCAGAAGTCCCATAGCTGCGGTGCAGGGCACGAGTACGACCTTACGTCCGAACCTGTCTGAGAGATAGCCCATGATGGGTTGAACAACTATTCCGGTGACCTGGGCGCCGGACATGAACAGCCCAATGACGACGAATTCGTAGCCGAGTTCCTCGTTCAGATAGACGGGCAGGAAGGCCATTACTGCGGACTGCCCAGTGCTTCGGAGAGCGGTCACCACTACGAGGGAGATCATGGCGGGACGGCGCAGCAAGGATCTCAGTGAATTGAAGTATTCGCCCAGAGACTCGATATCTGTCGCGGCTGTGGGTATGTTGCGCATCATCAGGTAGATGAGGACGGCGAAGAAGAGGGCGGGGGCGACGCTTATGTGAAGCACATCGTTCCACTCGAAGGCGACCAGGTAGGTGCCGCTTATCAGTCCGCCGACGAGGACGGGGCCCACGACTTCTCCGACGCTGCCGCCGGTTCCGTGCAGTGAAATTGCGAATCCTCGCCTGTCCGGGAACTTTCGTGAGAGCGAGGCTATCGCGGGGGAGTGGTACAGGGATGGTCCGATGCCGACCAGCAGCATGACGGCCATGAGCAGCCAGTAGTTGGGCGCGCTGCCGAGAAGGTAGAAGGATATGCCCATCATACCGAGCGAGATAAGGAGCATGAGGCCGGAGCGGTTGGCGAAGCGGTCGCCGAGGTAGCCGGCTATCATGGTGGTCGTGCCGCTGGTAATGCGTTGGGACGTAGAGAGCAGGCCGAATTGGGCACCGGTAAGTCCCATGTCGTCCTTGATGGCGGCCATGATGACTGAGTTGAGGCCGGAGTTGTATATGTGCTTTACGGTGTGGCCGAGAACTACTGTGGCTGCAAGTTGGTTACGACCTCGCCTGACTTCGGGAGAAACCTGCGTACTTTGCATATCGGAGATAATGCCCCTTCTTGTGTGTCTCGTCAAACGGCGACATTATATCCTATTCAGGATTTAGTCGTTAGTTATCAGTTCTTAGTATTCAGAGGCTGGAAATCGGGGGCGAGTGGGGGCTGAGGGAGATGGTCGGAAGGCGGCGCTGGTGTGAGATCCAGTCGGGGATGGTCTAGTCCAGACCGGGTTTGGTGTGGCGACCGATGCCCGGTACAGGGCATCCCGAAATCCTGTATCTGTTGCGGGCGACCCAGCGGTAGGCGGGGACTCCGATCAACTTGGCTCCGGGTATCCACATGAGCGCGCCCAGCGGGGAGAGAAGGGGCAGTCTGAGCAGAAGCTTGCGGAAGGCGAAGAAGCCTTCATGGTTGTCGCCGGGCGCGCAGACCAGGTAAGCCGCCTTCTCCAGGTCGGCGTGGCTCAGGCCCCGGGGGGGCGTCTCGAGGGACTGGATGGCGGTCCAGACTATCTGTTTACGGGTGTCGAATCTGCTCAGCCAGCGCACGACGGCGGTACACATTCCGCAGTCTGAGTCGTAGTAGAATGTCCAAGCCTGTGTCATTACCGGCGCCTATGGTCCTCACTTAGTGATTGTCTCAAAACCCAAGGGGAAGGAATTTCACCCTCACCTCAATCCTCTCCCTCAAGGGAGAGGAGGCCATCCCAGGCTTGTTGCTCGTTTCCTACGGTTAGTTGAGATAGTTTCTTACTGGTGTCGGCGGCCTTGGTATGGGTGTTCGGCCTCAAGGAGGTCGCCTTCGTCGAAGCGGGCGGCGCGGAACTCGTGTATGGGATGGTCGCTGCTGTTGCCGTGAAGTACGAACTCGGCAACCATCCTGCCCACGACCGGGGACAGCTTGAAGCCATGGCCGCTGAATCCGGTGGCCCAGTATAGGCCCTCGACGTTGGGGGACTTGTCCAGGATGGGGTTGCCGTCGGGTGTCATATCGTAGAGGGAGCCGTAGCCACCTCTCTGCGTGGCGGCGTGGAAGTCGGGGAAGCGCAGCCTGGCGCGGTCCCAGAAGCGGGTGATGGTGTCGTGGTCGGCGTTGAGGCCGAAGGCGTCGGGGTTGACGACTTCGCTCAGGTCGTCCCATTCCTCGCCTCCGACAAGCGTGTTGTGTCCGGCGTCCACACGGAAGTAGGCGCCGGTGGTGTAGTCAATGACGTTGACGTCCAGGGATTCGAGGGAAGGGGGACGACGGAGGTGTACCATCTGCACCCTGATGGGGGTGACGGGTAGGAACTCGCCAAGCGGGGCGGCGAGCTTGTTGACCCAGGGTCCGACGGCGGCGATTACGGCGTCGGTCTCTATCAGGCCGTCCTCGGTCTGGACGGCGGCGACGCGGCCTCCGACGGTCTTGATTTCGGTGACGGCGCACCCGGTCAGGATTTCAGCGCCGTTATTTCGGGCCTGGTCGGCGTAGGCGTAGGTTGTGGCCATGGGGTCGGCGTAGCCGGAGTTGGGTTCATACACGCCGAGCGCTATGTCGTCGAGGTCTGCCTGCGGAACAATCCTGGCGACCTCCGACGGCTTGAGAGTTTGGATGTCAACGCCGAGTTCGCGGTTCATTTCGACGTTGGCCCGGGCGGCGTCGGCGTCGCGCTCTCCGAAGAAGAGCATCCTGCCGGTCTGGATGAAGCGTGCGTCGCCCCCTATCGCGTCGCCAAAATTGTGGAAGATGTCGCTGGCTTCCATCGCCATCTTGACAAGTGTAGGGTGCAGATAGTGCTCGCGCACCATCGCGCCGGAGCGTCCACTAGCGCCGCCGGCGAGGTGTCCCTTTTCGACGAGAACGACCTTGCCCGCGCCCATGCGGGCGAGGTGCATGGCGACGCTGGTCCCGTTGACGCCGCCGCCTATGACGACTACGTTTGCCGATCTGGGGGTCATGTTTTCCTCTCGGTGTTTAGTTCTTAGTCGTTAGTTTTTAGCTCTGGGATGGGTGGTTCATATAGTCTGGTTTATTATTCGACAGGTGGGTTCTGGTAGGGTAACTGGTGACGCAACAGGTGACCTCTGAACCAGAGTTTCACCTGAGATCGCCTGAGTTTAGCTACAGTAAAATTTTTTCGGATTCTCGATTTTTCATTTATATAATCTCGGATTTATGCACAGATTATTAGAAATCTTGTTCTTTATGGATGTATTGTAGCGAATTGGAGAGGTGTGTGTATAGGGTTTGTCTGAACCGAGATCGCCGAGCGGGGTTTCGGTTTTAGTGAGGCTGGTGAGACGGGAATGAGAATATCCTGATGTATGGAATGATCGGATTGCGAGGCAAGATATGGAACAGTATCATAGAGAAATGAACTCACGCCACCGACGAACGTTGGAGCGCATCTTCTCAAGACCCACGCCGGCAGCCATCCGGTGGACAGAGATCGAGGCGATGTCGAGAGCCTTGAACATAGATGTCGTTGAACGCTCGGGATCAAGGGTACTTCTCCGACGAGGATCGGAGCGTATCGTAGTTCATCGTCCTCATCCAGGATCGGAGGTCGGACGCTCCTCTATAAGAGACATCGCACGCTTTCTGGAACAGATTGGAGAGAAGCCATGCTAGAGTACAAAGGCTATGTCGGCAGGGTGGAGTATGATGATTCGGTCGGACTGCTTCACGCGAGCGTCGTCAACAGTGGTCCGTATCCGATAGCGAACTGCGAGGCGGAAGATGTCCATACACTGCGGAAAGAGTTCCGCATATCCATAGACGATTATCTCGCGTCGTGCGCGGAGGACGGGGTTGAGCCGAGAAAGCCGTTCTCGGGCGACCTGAATGTTCACATCGGGCCGGAACTTCATCACCGGATAACGATATCGGCGGCTGAGGAAGGCATGAGCGTGAATAGCTGGGTTACGCGGGCGCTTCAGAGTCAAGTAGGCGGCTGAATGGCGCGAGGCGGTCTGGGTTTCAAGTCACGCTATCAAGAAGGCAGGCATGGTTGCGAAGGCGAAGTACACGTATGAGGACTATCTGAATACGCCGGAGGGGGAGAGGTACGAGCTTCTGGACGGAGAGTTGGTTTTGGTCGCTTCACCGAACGAAGAACACCAGTTGGCGAGTGTAAAGTTGGTGTCGCTGATGTATCCCTACGTGGCTAGTCGGGATCTGGGTTGGGTCTTTCACGCTCCGTCCGACATCGTGTTCTCGGACACGGAGGTAGTTCAGCCCGATCTCATGTTCATCTCGAAGGAGCGGGAGCATATCAGGACGGCGGCGAACGTTCGGGGCGCGCCGGACCTAGTGGTGGAGATTCTGTCTCCGGCGACGTCCAAGTGGGACTGGAAGTACAAGAGGGAACTCTATGCCAAGTACGAGGTGAAGGAGTACTGGATTATTGATCCGGTGAACAGGATAGTGACGGTGATGCTGCTGAGGGACGGGGTTCTGGAGATAGCGGGGGCGTATGTGGAGGGGGATACGCTGAGTTCGGCGGCACTGGGAGGGTTCAGGGTGGGGTTGGAGGAGATATTCTAGGGTAGGTCGGGATACCCTTTTCCGTGGCTGCCCTTGTGACCATGAAAGTCTTAGTCATATTGCTTCTGGCTGTTTTATTGGTCGTTGGCTGCGGTCAGGGAAGCGAGACTCCGTCGCCAACTCCAACGCCGGATCTGGAAGCAACAGTGCAAGCGATGGTGATAGCCGCTCTGCCGACGGAAACTGCGACACCCACGCCAGATATAGAGGCTACAATCGAGGCGCGGGTGGCCGCGACTATGATCGCTGTACCGACCTTTACGACCGTACCTACCTTGACACCGACACTTGTTCCCACTGTGACTCCGACACCAACTTTCGCCGCTACCGCAACGCTGACACCCACTTATACAGCAACGGCCACACCCGTTCCAACAGAAACACTTACGCCGACCCATACTGCTACACCAACTCCGATTCCAACAGCTACGCCTACACCGACTCCAGTTCCTACTGCTACACACATGCCGACCCACACGGCTACCGCGACGCCTGTTCCCACTGATACACCTACACCTATTCCCGCGCCTTCCGCGACGCTGATACCGACACCAACCGAGCCTCCGACAGCCTCGCTGAGGGATATGGTTAAACAGGCAAGGCCTGCGGTGGTAAGGATTGAAACCAAGTCAGGATCAGGCAGCGGGGCGATATACGAAGTGGACGGGCGGACGGCGTACATCATCACGAACCAGCACGTAGTGGAGAGTTACAACCGCGTCAGGGTTACAGTGAGCGATAGGGACGAGTATCAAGGTGAGGTTCTGGGGTCGGACTCGGTTCGGGACTTGGCGGTGGTCAAGATATGCTGCGGCAGTTTCACGAGTTTGCCTTTTGGGGATACCTCCCGTCTGGAAGCTGGGGATGAGGTGGTGATCATAGGCTACGCACTAGGAATGCAAGGGGAGGCTACCGTAAGCCGGGGGATTGTTTCTGCCACCCGGTACGACTCTCGCCATCAGAGCGACGTGATACAGACCGATGCCGCTATCAATCCGGGGAACAGCGGCGGGCCGATGCTTTCGCTGAGCGGAGAGATACTTGGCATCAATACTTTCCGCATAGATGAATCGGAGAGCGGAAGGCCTACTGAGGGGCTGAATTTCGCCATTTCAGGAACTACTGTGCAAAAGCGTATTCCTATGCTTCAAGCCGTCGTTCATACTCCTACACCGACGGTCACACCCCAGCCGGTTCCTACACCGACGCCGAATCCGGATTCACTGTACGAAGGCTGTACTCAGTCCATCCCCCTGTTGCGTTCGGTCTGTGAAGCGAACGCCGAATATACTGCAACGGCTCTAGCACGGACTGGAGGAACGGGCCCCACCAGTGGTGAATTGTGGCACGATGCGTCGGACGGATTTATTAAAACTGAATATGCGGACGTTTCTATGGCGGATTTGGTGGTGGAAGCGACGTTCACCAATCCGTATTCAGCCGGTTACAATTCGTGGGACTACGGGTTCATACTGAGGAAGAATCGCAACGCGCCTTTTATCTACGTCGTAGTGAATAGCGACAGTCGCTGGGCGATGAAATCGGGAGACGGCGCGCCGTACAACAGCCTGGGCGGTGGCACACTGAGGAATCTGTATGTCGGAGAGGGAGACGAAAATCACCTGCGTGTAGTGGCTATCGGACAGCGGGGATGGTTCTTCGTGAACGGCGAGTTCGTCTCTGCTATTGAATTGTCGGATGTAACGAAGGCGGGCGATGTAGCGGTCATTACGGGAGCCTTTGAGGGTGACGAGGTGGATGGGAAAGTCACGCGGTTCAAGGACTTCACAATCGCACGATTGAACAAACGCTATGGTCCGGCTGACGGGAAACTGGAGAAGGATTCTGAGTTTGTCCCGAAACATGATAGTCACATTCGGACGCGAGATCTGGTAATGGAAGTGGACTTTACTAATCCGCAGGGTGAGGATTGGGATTATGGATTCATTATCCGTAACCCTGAAAGCGGACGGCTAGAAGTGATAGGTCTGACGGGCGCACCGCGTTGGTTCCATAAGACCCGTGGCGTTGGTGACGACGAATACACGGATGTGGCGAGTGGTCGGCTGTCGGACTCAGGGCCATTCTCGTACAACAGGAATCATCTTCTGCTGATAGCCATCGGGGACAGCGGTTGGTTCTACGTGAACGGCGAATTAGTTGACAGGTTGGACCTGTCGCACAATCTGGACTCGGGCTGGATCAGCGTGATGGGGGACTTCTTCCAGGACCACCAGGGTTCGCCGGAGTTCGAGGACTTCAATGTGTGGGCGCCGTGATGTGATAGTGAGTGGAGGGTTCACTGCAATGCTGGTTTTGGGATAATTTGGATACTCGACTTGGGAGGATGTGGACGGACACGAAATCCAGCTCCCGAACTTGGGTCGCTCCATTGCGAGAGGTCGGGGTGTTGCGTACTATGTAATGCACAGTAGTGTGAGTTGTGGACGATGAAGAAAATCACTGTGTCAGTTGATGATGATACACACCGGGGTGCTCAAGTGCGGGCGGCGCAGTTGGGCACGTCAGTATCCGCGCTCGTGCGAGAGTATCTAATGAGTCTCGCGGGTGAGCAAGCAGATGAGCCTAGTGCGACGTTTGGTGTGGAGCTTCGGGCCATGGATTTGGATGAGGTGATTGCGGACTTTGATTCTAGGGGTGTTGGGTTGGACTCAAGGGATAATCTGACTCGTGATGAGTTGTACGATGAAGCGATAAACGGTTCTGATGCGATTCGTTGATACCAATGTGCTGATCTATGCGATCAGCGTCCTGCCGGAGGATACCGACAAGCGACGTCGCGCTCTCGAACTTCTGAGACGGCAGGATCTGGCTTTGTCGGTACAGGTTCTTCAGGAGTTCTACCACCAGGCAACTCGTCAGACTCGTCCTAGTCGGATGACCCGTGAGGATGCTTTCGCATTCCTTGGGACTTTGCTCAGATTTCCGGTGCAACCTATCACTCTGGACCTATTCCAAGACGCGGTTTCGATAAGTCGACGCTTTGGTTTGTCGTATTGGGACGGCGCGATTCTGGCAGCGGCGCGTATGACCGGATGCGACGCGGTGTATTCGGAAGACCTGAGCGACACCCAAGACTATGATGGGCTACGGGTGATCAATCCGTTCGTGGATATGGAGCGTCTGGGGATTCAGTGAAAAATGGCTTGCGGGTTTGGGATTTGGGGATAGAATGTCCCTAGGAGCGAACCGATGACTACGAAACTCTCCATACCAGCAGAGATCGAACAGGAAATCATCTACCCGGACACGGACGGTCTGCCGTTGCCTGATGGTTTGGAGCAGGAACCCTATTTCGTAGATGTTCTGGATACTCTCAAGGCGTTCCTAGAAGGTTTGGATGTCTTGGTGAGCGGGAATACTCTCATCTATTACGTGGAGGGTAACCCCAGTTTAAGCGTGGCCCCCGACTGCTATATCGTGTTTGGAATTGGCAGGGTGGCGCTATTGGAGCTCAATAGGACCTATCGGGTGTGTGAGGCCGGCAAGTTCCCGGACTTCGTTCTTGAGATTGGCTCCCCCAGCACGGCGGAGAATGACCTGGGGCCAAAGCGGGAGCTTTACGCACGGCTGGGCGCGCTGGAGTACTGGCGCTATGATCCGACGGGCGGCGAGCATTATGGCGAACCGCTGGTTGGTGAGTATCTGGTGGAGGGTGAGTATCGCCGTTTCGAGATGATGTCGGACGTGGATGGTTTGCCGCGCGCTCATAGTCCGCTTCTGAATCTTGATCTGCGCTGGGAGGAAGGCCGCCTGCGCTTCTACGATCCGGCGACGGGTCGCTGGCTGGAGAATAACGTTGAGTCCCTCGCTCGCGCCGAAGTTGCTGAAGCACGTGTTGAAGCCGCGGAAGCGCTTGCCGAAGGTGAACGGGAAGCTCGCATAGCTGCCGAAGCGAGAATGGCTGAAATGGAAACGGAGCTTCGACGGTTACGCGGAGAGTAGGCCCGTACCTGGATTGGTGAGCGTATGACTGTTCTGATAACGAATACGACTGTGGTCACGTGCGACACGGGGCGGAGGATTCACTATGGCGCGGCCCTGGCAGTGGAGGGGGAGCGGATAGCGGAGGTTGGGCCAAGCGGGGAGTTGGAGGTGAGGTATCCGGGGGCGGAGCGGCTGGATGGGCGTGGGAAGGTGGTGTTTCCCGGTCTGGTGAATTGTCATACGCATCTGCTGGCGACGGCGGACAGGGGGATCCTGGAAGATTTCGGGTTTCCGACGACGCTGCGCTTTCCGACGACAGGGCGCGGTCTGCTGGATGAGGATGGGCGGAACGTCTTCGGTCTGCTGGGTGCGCTAGAGGCGATCCGAAGCGGCACGACGACGATGCTGGAGATCTCCAACGATATTCCGTCGTATGCGGAGAGCCTGGCGGGGACTGGTATGCGGCTGTTCCTGGCGGAGAATTTCAACGACATTGAAGATGCTGCGTTCGAGCAGGGCAGGTATGCTTTCTCATCCGACAAACTGGAGGCAGGGTTAAGGCGAAGTGAAGACCTCATTTCGCGGTGGCACGGAGCGGAGGACGGACGGGTGCAGTGTATGGTGTCTCCGCACGCGCCGGAGCTGTGCTCGCCGGAGTTGCTGCGGGAGTCGGTGGAGATGGCGGACAGACATGATGTGAGGTCCACGATTCACCTGTCTCAGAGTCAGAAGGAGATCGAGGGTGTGATGCGGATGCGCGGAGTGCGTCCGACGCAGTACCTGTTCGCGAACGGGTTGCTGAACGAGCGGCTGGTGGTGGCGCACTGCCGGTATGTTGACGATTCGGAAGTGGCGCTGCTGGGTCAGCACGGAGTGGCGGTGTCGAACAATGCGGCGATAGCGGCGCGGCGCGGGGCGGCAGCTCCGGTCTTGGAGCTTCAGGCGGCGGGCTGCGTGATAGGGATGGGGTCGGACAATATGGCGGAGGATATGGTGGAGGTGATGAGGGCGGGGTTGTTCCACGAGCGGGTGAGGCGGAATGATGAGATGTGGCCCACGCCGGAGGATGTTCTAGAGTGGGCAACGATTGGAGGAGCCAGAGCACTGGGGATAGCGGACGAGGTGGGCAGCCTGGAGGCGGGCAAGAAGGCAGACCTGTTTATGATTGACGCCCGACGTGCCCATCTGGTTCCGACGTTGAGAATCGTGTCGGGGTTTGTGCATCAGGGTCAGCCGGCGGACATAACGCACGTGATGGTCAACGGGGAGTGGGTAATGAGGGACGGTCGTGTTCTGACGATTGACGAGGCGGAGGTCATCGAGCGGGCGGAGGAGATAGGGCACGCGGCATGGAGTAGGATTGTGTCGGAGAATCCTGATGTTCCGTTTCCGGTCCGGCTTGCTCCTGGGCCGATTTAGGATTGTAAAGGGCGACCACAAGGGTTCGCCCCTACAATTCAACGTTTATGGGATCACGCTATCCGGCGACCATCGGATATACGTGTCGGCTGCGGGACAGTTCCGCCGGTAGGATTGAACCCGACCATGTTTCTCCAGCGTCGTTGCTGGTGTAGAAGTGGCCGTAGCCGGTGCAGCAATAGACATTGGAGGGCGCCGCTCTGTCTATGGCTATCTGGAACATGCGGCTCGGAGGTGTGTCGCCGATGTCCACGCGGTCCCAGGTCTCGCCCGTGTCGCGGCTGCGGAACAGAGCTCCGGCCTCCTGAGTTCCGGCGGGAGCGCCTCCGCCACCGGCTCCCGCTGCGAGGTAGAGCGTGTTGGGGTCGTCTGGCGCGACTATGAGGCCACGACAGTACGAACCGCCGGGGAACATCTCTCCGAACCTTATGTGTTCCCAGCGGTGACCGCGGTTTCTGCTCCTGAACATGGCTACCTGCGCGATGATGAATACTGTTCCGGGCGCTGCCAGGCTAACCTGGACGCCGTGCAGGTCAACGGTGTGGTTCTCGGTATAGAGGCCGTCGGTTATGGAGTCCCAGCTTTCGCCTCCGTCGCGGGATGCGAGCAAGCCGCCGACTTCTATGGACGCGTACATGTCAGAGGGGGCGGACGGGTCGGCGGCTATTCCAATGACGCGCTTGGCGAGCGGGGGCATGTAGGTGGTCACGTTGGGGAAGGCCACTCTGTCGGTGTTCATCTGCTTCCAGGACTCACCGCCGTTTTCGGTGCGGTAGATCGAGCAGGGCTCGTATCCGGCGTAGATGATGTCGGGGTCGGACGGATGGAACGCGAGTGACCAGACGTCCATGCCGTCGCGCGGAGACTCGAGGGCTTCCCAGTGATCGCCCCGGTCGTCGCTACGATAGACTCCGAGTTGGGTTCCGGCATACACGATGGCGGGGTTGTGAGGATGTACGAGCAGCGACCTGACCTGTGGCTGCGGAGGCAAGCCGTTGGTGATGCTGTGCCAGTCGTCTTCGCCTTCAACCTGGCGAAGCAGCCCGCCTTCGGCTATATTTTCGCCCTCGCCCGCGAGTCCGACGTAGATGTGGGTTCGGTGTCCGTTGTTCGCCATGAGGAACCTCCGGGTTAGAGTTGTAAGTAGTCGGTTATCAGTTGTCAGCGGCATTCAGTCGAGCGGGATGGCGACAGATATTCTTGGTACGTCGCCGTATGCGCGGGTGGTATGACCCTGGCCGGTGAGGTCGTCGGCGAGCATAACGTCGCCGGCGCCGAAGTATCGCAGCGTGCCGTCGCCGAGGCCGATTTCGACCTGGCCAGACAGCGTTATTATGAACTGCCGTCGCGGGGCCACGTGCCAGTCTATGAACTTGCCCGGCTCGTCGTACCTGAACATGATGCCGGTCGCGGTCTTGAGTTCTCCCCAGGGGAACTCGCCGGTATCCATGTCCAGTTCTTCAAAGTGCGACTGGCCGTCATCTCCCGTGTACAGTCTTGTAACCATTCAATGCCTCCAGAATTGTGTGTTGTGGGCCTATTCTACAACAGACATCGTCGGAGTATTGTGAGACAATTGCGTAGATTTCTCTCATGAGACATATTCAGTAGTTGATCAGGATGGGACAGATGAAGATAAAGCAAGTCAGAGCCGTCGAAGTCAACATACCCCGGATTCCTCCGAAATCGGAGTCGCGTCGGCCCAACTGGAACACTCATGCTCGACGTGCGCTGCCGATTAACAAGTACCCTGAATTCTCCAGGCTTCACGGTCAGATGCCCGGGGCGAATACTTCCGCGGAGGTATGGGTGCAGGTGATCGCCGAGGACGGCACGTGGGGACTGGGTCAGTGCAGCTTTGGAGAGCCAACTGCCGCGCTGGTTGACTATCACTTCGGGCCACTGCTGGAGGGCAGGGATTGCATGGCGCTGGAGTATCTGAACGATCTGATGTGGCGTTCGACGCAGAGGTTCGGCGCGGGCGGGCTTGCGACGGTGGCGCAGTCAGGGGTTGACCTGGCTCTGTGGGACCTGAAGGGCAAGCTGCTTGGTCAGCCAGTGTATTCGCTGATAGGCGGGCCGTGCCGGGACAAGGCGCTGATCTATGTTACATCGGATGATCTGGACTGGTCTTTGGAACTGGGATTCAAACATTTCAAGGTGTCCAACCCGGCGCACTACGACGAGGGAATTGACGGAATCAATATAGTGGAAGAGAAGATTGCGAATGCGAGAGAGATGGTTGGGCCGCACGCCGAACTCATGTATAACCCGGTGATGAGCTTCAACGTCGAGTTTGCGATCCGGCTTGCAGATCGCCTCAGGCCATATGGCTTGCGATGGTTCGAGGAACCTCTGATTCCCACGGACCTGGAAGGACATATCGAGTTGAAAAAGGCAATCAACTGGATTCCACTGGCGACGGGAGAGGACCATCACGGACGCTGGACGTTCCGACAGCTCGTCGAACACAGGGCGATTGACGTACTCCAACCTGACATGAAGTGGTGCGGCGGCCTGTCCGAGGCTCTTAAGATCTACACAATTGGAGAGGCGGCGGGACTGATAACGATCCCGCACGCGGCCGCGGCCTCGCCCTGGGGTCAGCACTTCGCGATCTCGATGCCGGAATCGCCTTTGGCCGAATTCTGGATGGGAAGCGATCCCGGCATACCACTGGATGAGGTATGTCCGATCCCAGGAATGCCGATGCCGAAGGACGGTTATGTGACCCCGTCGGACGCGCCAGGATTTGGTATGGAGATCAAGGACGAGTGGATCTCTCCGTGGGACCACACGACCGCGATGAAGGCACGGGGATTGGGGTAGGAGCTATGCGCCGGGGGCTCCGGCCTGTGCGATGAACCGCGATACCTCGAAGTTGAACACGTCGGGGTTCTCGAAGTAAACGGAGTGACCGCAGCCCGGCACGCGCAATACCTCCGATCCCGGAATGTGCGTCGAAGCCGCCTCGATTACATGGGGCGGGGTCAAATCGTCTTCCTCGCCGACGATGAACAGGGTGGGGACGCGCAGATTGGACAGATCGGCGCCTGTGGGGCCGCCGCTCATCACGCCCGCGAGGTCGGGCCTGGGAGGGTTGGTGCGCGAGATCTGAAGATACAGGTTCGCCAGTTCAGGCTCCCTGACTCCGAATCCGGTGGCCAGAGCGCGAAAACCCAACTCGCGAGTCGAGGTCTGCTTCGCTCGCCAGTCGGACAGGGCCTGTTCGACGTCGGGTTCGCCCATGCCTCCGGTTGTGTCGGCGAGCACGAGGCTGCGAGTTCGGGCTGTGTGCTCGACGGCGAAGCCCAGGGCGGTCCTGCCGCCCATAGACTGAGCCACCAGGTGCACAGAGTCTATTCCGAGATGTTCGAGCAGGCCAACAAGGTCGTCAACGAACGACTTCATCCCCGGTCCGCCTGGCTGGTCGTAGGAATGTCCGAATCCGCGATGGGAAAATGTCACGCAGCGGTAACTCTTGGAGAAGTGGGGTATTTGCTGCCACCACGACAGCAGGTTTCCGCCCGCGCCGTGGCAGAAGACAATCGCTTCTCCCTCACCGTACTCTTGATAGTCAAGCTGAATTCCATTGATGGATACCTGCGGCATGATGCACCTCGGGAAGTTGTGAGCGCTACAGTATTCGTGAGGTATTGTAGCATGGCGCGGACCCGAAGCATGTTATTCGACTTGCGACGATTCAGCCGAGAGTGGCGTCGGTGGTGTGATGACAAAGGATGCGCTATCTTAAACTCCGACGGTCCGAAATCTGAGATTGCGACCTATCGAACCAATACCTGAAGGAATTATTACAATGCCGAATTTCATTTACGTAACTGCTTCGGGAGACGATAAGATACTGATTTTTGGCAGGGATGAGGATTCCGGCGCACTTGAGAAAGTGGGTGAAGTGGATGCTGAAGGCCGTCCAGCGCCGCTGGCAACCGACCCGGACGGCCGCTTTCTGTATGTCGCCAGACGGGATGTGAACAAGCTCTCCAGTTATTCGATAAATTCGGAAACTGGTGAACTAAGCTTATTGGGGGACGCCGACTTGGAGTCCGATCCCAACTACCTTGCGACAGATAAGACCGGTCACTGGCTGCTGTCAGCCTATTACATCGCGGGCAGGTGTGCCGTTCACGCCATTGATGAGAACGGTGTCGCTCAGTCGCCGCCCGTGGAGTGGAGGGCCACCGGATCGGGGGCTCACTGTATGCAGACAGATGCTTCGAATAGATTCGCTTTCGTGCCACATATTGGTGGCGGCAACGGGGTCAATGCTATATTCCAGTTCATTTTCGATGAGGAGACCGGGACGCTCACTCCCAACGATCCGGCGACTGTTCCACAGGACGGCGACCTGGGGCCCAGGCACTACTGCTTTCATCCATCGCTGGACGTACTGTATTTCTCCAACGAGCAGGGATGCAGCGTAACGGCATACGAATTCGACTCGGAGGCGGGAACTCTGTCGGCGTTTCAGACGGTCTCGACTTTGCCGTCCCTGTGGAGCGGCAGGAATTCGTGCGCCCAGATTCGGATAAATTCGTCTGGCACTATGCTCTTCGCTCCGAACAGGGGGCACGACAGTATAGCGTGCTTCCAGATTGACCAACGGACCGGCCAGCTGACGCGAACGGCCATAGTCCCGTCCGAGTCCGTGCCGCGCGCGCTGAATCTTGATCCATCGGGGAACTTCCTGTACGCTGCCGGACTTGACTCGGGCAAGATAGCCGCATACAGGGTCAACGAGGGATGGGGAGGCATTGACCGCATCGGCACTTACGATGTGGGTCGAGAGCCTATGTGGATTCTTCCGGTGCCTCAGGCTGCCGCGCCAAAAGAATGACGAACGTGCCTATGAATCCCATGACCGCGAATGTGATGAACGGTATGAAGTAGCTCTGTCTGAGGTCGAACATGAACCCGGCGAAGAGTGGCGCGAATATCATCGCGACATTGGACGGGACCATGTTAATGCCGAGTATGGAGCCGAAGTTCTTCCTGCCGAAGAAGTCGCCGATGATGGCGGTCAAGAGCGGCACACGTCCTCCGAAACCCGCCCCCCATAGGATGGCGAACACCACTGCCATTGGAAGAGAATCGGATAGCGCCAGGATGGTCATGGCCGCCGCCTGCAGGAACATACACACGAACAGAACGAGCACTTTCGACGTGCGGTCCGCAAGATACCCGGCCACGAATCCACTCAGGAACGCAACGAACGTGTACAGTGTAACGACGAAGTTGGCTGTTATCAGAGATATGCCTGAGTCCGTGAGCTTGGGTACCAGGTGTACCGACAGCGTTATTATAGAAACGACGGATGTAAGCCGGGCGACGGCGATGACCCAGAACGCCACAGTACGGAGAGCCTGCCTCGGCGTCATTTCTACTACTTCGTCCGACTGGACATTGGAAGGGCCGGAGGCGGTGACCATACTGGGGGTAGCGCCGTCGGGGCGCAACCCCATGTCCTCCGGCAGATTGCGCATCATACGCGAAGCCGGGACCGCTACCAGCATCAGGACGACTCCAATTCCCAGCGACGTCATGCGAAAGTCGTGGTTTTCTATCCCCCATGCCATCAACGGCACCAGGAATCCGCCCAGCTGAACGCCGGATACGGCAAGGGACATAGCCAGGGCGCGTCGCCGAGAGAACCAGTTGTTGATCAGAGTAACAATGGCAATCCAGCCTCCGACTCCTGAGCCCAGCGAAATAGCGAGGTTTGCTACGTAGAAGTGCCAAACTTCCTGAATCTGGGAGTAGAAGATGAATCCGAGCCCCATGATGAAATAGCCGATAACGACCATTCTGCGGGTGCCCAGCCGATCAACCAGGAATCCCTCAACTGGACCGAGCAGAGCGCCTTCGGCACGAGACAGCGCGAACGCGCCGGAAAGTGTTGTCCTGTTCCAGCCGAAGTTGCGTTCGAGGGCGACGAAGAATGTGCCAACACCCTGGAATACGGTAGTTGACATCAGCATCAGCATGAAGCTGGAGATGCCTACCAGATACCATCCGTAGAAGATATTTCGGGAGCGTCGCAGGTTGCGCAAGTCGGTGAATGCACTTGTTTCAGACTAGGGGGCAGGGCTCAAGTCTATCAAACGCCACTTCACCGGCGCGACTCTGCACATGGCAAGCTTTTACTTGACAATAGCGGATAAAACAAATATCTTGACCCTAGCCACAAGCAGGCTGGTTTGGCGATGAGTTAGGCTCGCATTCGTTATGTCGCATAGTGCGGCATTTTCAGCGTACCAATCGCCAATTGATAAGCATAGTTGGCGTAAGGGGGACCTTAATGACCAAGCTACTGGAAGTGAACAATCTCACCACTCACTTCTTCACCCAGGACGGAGTTGTCAAGGCTGTTGACGGTATCACCTATGACCTCGAAGAAGGTGAAGTGCTGGGAGTCGTAGGTGAAAGCGGTTGTGGCAAGAGCGTCCATGCCCTTTCCATAATGCGTCTTGTCCCCTCACCGCCGGGACGCACCGTAGCGGGTGAAGTGGTTTTCGAGGGCGAAAACTTGCTCCAAATGGATGATGCCGAGATGCGCAACATCAGGGGCAATCGCATTGCGATGGTCTTCCAGGAGCCGATGACGTCGCTTAACCCCGTTCTAACTATCGGTCGCCAGTTGACCGAGACACTCGAGCTTCACCAGGGAATGTCGAAGCAGCAGGCAAGAACGAGAGCCGCTGAGCTTCTTCAAACGGTTGGAATACCGGACGCTGACACCCGCCTGGTTGACTACCCACACCAGTTCAGTGGGGGCATGCGTCAGCGTGTCATGATAGCGATGGCGTTGAGTTGTAATCCCAAGCTGATCATCGCCGACGAGCCGACGACGGCACTAGACGTTACGATTCAGGCCCAGATTCTGGAGCTTATGCAGGACCTGGCGCGAGACTTCGGCACTGCCATGATCATCATCACGCACAACCTTGGGGTGGTCGCGCGCTACGCCCACAACGTGAATGTCATGTATGCGGGCAAGATAATCGAAACCGGCTCGGCCGAGGAGATATATCACAATCCACGGCATCCGTACACTCTGGCGCTGCTCAACTCGGTGCCCAGGCTGGACGCGAGCGAGCGCGTGAAGCTGGACGCAATCGAGGGTTTGCCTCCCGACCTGGTCAATCTGCCGGAGGGCTGCTCCTTCGCTCCAAGATGCAAGTACATCTATGAGAGATGCGTGGAGGAAACTCCAATGCTTGAGTTGACTACTGATGGGCATACTTCTGCCTGCTGGAGACACCAAGAACTTCACCAACTGGCCGGTGTGGCTGATTAACAGAGAGGTAGAAGAGGACGATGACCACCCAGACTAATGGCAGCGAAACTCTGCTGGAAGTAAAGAATCTGAAGATGTACTTTCCGGTTACGTCCGGGATCATCTTTCAGCGCAAAATCGCGGATGTGAAAGCGGTTGACGACGTCAGTTTCGCGATCAACAAGGGCGAGACACTCGGACTGGTAGGTGAAAGCGGCTGTGGGAAGACCACCACCGGCAGGGCGATTCTGCAACTATACAAGCCTACTGAGGGCGACGTCATATTCGAGGGCGAACGCCTGAATGATCTTGACAATAACAGTATGCGCGCCATGCGCCGCAAGATGCAGATCATCTTCCAGGACCCATACGGATCGCTGAACCCCAGGATGACCTGTGGAGACATTGTTGGCGAGCCACTGATAGTTCACAAACTCACGTCGTCGAAAGGCGAGTACCGGGACAGGGTGTCCGAACTGCTTCAGGTGGTGGGACTGAACCCCTACATGGCTGACCGTTATCCACACGAGTTCAGCGGCGGCCAGCGCCAGCGCATCGGCATTGCCCGCGCCCTGGCGGTGAACCCCAGTTTCATAGTCTGCGACGAGCCTGTATCGGCGCTTGATGTGTCAATTCAGGCGCAGGTTATCAACCTGCTGGAGGATCTACAGGACCAGTTCGACCTCACGTACCTGTTCATCGCTCACGACCTGTCCGTGGTACGGCATATATCGGACCGTGTGGCGGTCATGTACCTAGGGCACATCGTCGAGATCGCGGATCGCAACGAGTTGTACGACAACCCGCTGCACCCTTATACCCGCGCCCTGCTGTCCGCTGTCCCTATACCGGACCCGATCATAGAATCGCAGAGAGAGCGCATCATCCTCACCGGAGACGTTCCGAGCCCGATGAATCCGCCGCAGGGATGCGTGTTCCATACCCGCTGCCCTATCACGGTGGACGACTGCCAGCTGGAAATGCCCGAACTGCGTGAGGTATCGCCCGGTCACTGGGTGTCGTGCATACAAGTCGAGGGCTGGGACGCCGCCCGCGCCTGAAGAGCGAAGACTTTCTCAATCCCCTCCCAATTCGGAGGGGATTGATCTTTGAGGTTTAGAAACAAGAAATAGAGGCAGAAGACGATGAAGCTGGTATTCTTTGACGATTTCAAATTGGGCGTGGTGAATGGCGACTCGGTGGTAGATGTTTCGGAAGAAGTGGCCGACATTCCCAGTATTTCGCCGCAGGACACGCTTTCAGGCCTGATTTCCGACTTCGATTCCTATAAGGGCCAACTGGAACAGGCTGCGGCCTCAGGAGACGGAGTTCCGTTGAGCCAGGTTCGTCTGCGCTCGCCGGCTCCCAGGCCGCTCAATATAGCGTGCATGGCCGTGAACTACATGGAGAACGGTACTCGTTCGGAACCTGCTCCCAAGAACGGCTTCAACAAGTCGCCCAACGCGGTGATAGGGGATGGCGACACCGTCCTGCTGACCGACGTTCCGGCGACGATATTCGAGCACGAAGCAGAGCTTGCCCTGGTGATAAGCAAACACGCATGGCAGGTGAAAGCGGAAGACGCTTTCGATTACATCTTTGGCTACATGAATTTCATAGATGTTTCCGCACGCGGCATTCCAGCCTTTTATCAGATGAAATCGCGTGAGACCTTCGCTCCAATGGGGCCGTGGCTAGTCACCGCCGATGAGATAGCCGATCCGCAGTCACTGCCCGTTAAGCTGTGGGTCAACGGGCGCCTCTGCCAAGACTTCAACACGGATGACATGGCGCATAAGATCCCGCAGGTTGTCGAGTGGGTGACCTCTGTTCACTCTCTCGAACCGGGCGATGTCATTGCCACCGGAACCAACCACTTCGGTCTGAGCGCGATACAGGACGGCGATTCTATCGAAATGGAGATCGAGGGCCTTGGCAGACTGAATCTGGGAGTAAGTGACGACCTCAAGCGCACATGGGGTCGGGAGACTCGCCACGAATGGGAAAGCGCGGGAAACGAGGGCACCACTCCCCAGTTGACCGGGAAGTACGCATAGGGAATCACAGGCGCAAGTTTACCAGGGCCGTCTCTCATACAGGGGCGGCCCTTTGTAGTCATGCGGTTGGTGTCTCGGCAGAATAACGCTATATACCGCGGTTCAGACGCTCCATCTCCACCGCGAACCAAAGAGCGAGATTGCCGGTCCTGTCGTCTCTGCCGTATTCAGCGGCGCGATCTATGTAGAATCGTCGGTCGTTGACCGCTCCAGTGCCCGTGCAGCCGTCCACCACCTCGCCGTCTGGGCCGATGTGTTCGGATGCAGCATTCCACAGGGAGTCCGCGAACGCCTGGTAGGAGTCTTCCAGCCAGCCGAGTCTCAACCCCCGCGCGACCGAGTATCCAACCATGCAGACGGCTGTCAATTCCTGGTATGTACCGGGCAGGTCCAGAAGCTGAGAGAACATGCCAGATGGCTTCTGGTGGTCCTTCAGGGCGTCCAGGTGCCGCTTGTGAGCCCCAATCAGACCGTCGCGGTCGGGGTGGTCTTCTGGAAGATACGTTAGCGTCTCCGCGTAACCCAGCGCCGCGAATCCGTTGCCGCGTCCCCAGTGATAGGGCACAGAGCGGCAGTGCTTGAACAGGCCGCTCTCAACCTGTATATCGGCCTGGAGTAGGAAGGCGGTCTGAATGTCCAGGTAGGAGATGTCGCCTGTGAGCGCGTAAGCTCTGCCAAGTATTGCGCCCGCGAAGAACATATCCTCGGTGCGGTAGTCGGGGTCGCAGGGCGGTGGCGGCAGACCTATGTCGTTGCCCCGGAATCTATCCGCGATAGAAAGGAGCAGGTCCCGGTAGCGGGAGTCTCCCGTGGCATAGTACATCTCGTCGCACCAGACGATACCGGCGTAGTTAGCGCCGCCGTCCGAATCGCCGAACCATGGCCTGTCGCCGGACAGATATGGCTCGACAAGACTTGCAGCGCCGTTGGCGTATTCGTCCTGAGCGTCGTTCAGAGCGCCATAGCGCAGCCTGCCGCTTATCGAAACGCCCTGCGTGTATATGACAGGGTCAAGCGTGTCACCGTAGTGTTCCACCAACTTCTCTGCGACGTCTCCAGGCACTCTAATTCTGCGGGAGTCGAGAGCGTTCCTGGCCTCGGACTTACTTACGTCCGAGGACTCGCCGCCGAGAATCTCCCAAAATCTCGCGGCCTGTTCTGCGGTCTCGCCAGGAGGCACATTGAGACGGAGCCCGGGAATCCGACCCAGGTCGTTTGGGCAGCCGGAGTCCAGAGCGCTCAGGAGGCCGCCGTCGTCGGATACCTGTGTGGCATCGAGAGCTTCGGACATCGGCGAGGGAGCGTTCGAGTACTCCCATTTCACGTTGTCGGAGGCGCGAACCTCCAGAACGAAATCCGGCGCCATGAAGCCGATATATCGCCAGAGGTAGCGGGCTTCGGGGTCCGTTTCGTGATTGAAGTATCCGCCTTCAGGAGGGTAGCCCCCTGTCGGATTGCCACCTGACCCATTCCCTGGACCCTCACTGGAATCCAGTCCCTCGGGGTTGGCGCATGGGATTACGCTCAGAGCGATACGGTTTCGCAGTTTTCTGTTTGTTGCATACGATTCGAGCGCAGATGCCACAGCGTCCGCATCGTCTGACGAACCTCTCAGGCCGCCGAGCAGCAAAACGCGATGCCGGTCGGACTCGTCCGAATAGGTGTCCGGATGCACCAGCGCGGCGATAGGCGTGTCCTGCCTTGTAATGCCGCAGGCGTCATCTGCCCAGGGCAAAGATGTGCGGACGCGTATCGAGTCAATGAGCTCCAATAGCTGATCATAGCTTGTTGGCATAAAGTTGAACTCCGTATGGACTTATGTGGCTTCTTACAGCCGGACAACGTACAGCCTTTTTTGCACTCACAGACTAGCTGAAACGTTCCAGGCGGAATGGATCAAGAAGGTCTATCCGAGCTCCGTCCAGTATCTCCATTGTCGCGAATTCCCCAATCAGGGGCGCGAGCGTTATTCCGCTGTGAGTCAAGGCTATGTAGAGATTAGGGACACTCTCGGTGAAACCCAGAATTGGCATTTCGTCGCGCGGCATGGGTCTGTAGCCCACGGGCACGGGTACGGCTCGCGCGGACGCAAGCGCCGGAAGGTAGTGGGATGCGCGAGCCAGCAGCCTGTCGGCGTGTTCCTGAGAGTCGTCTCGGGCAAGGCTCTCCTGGCTGCCTTCCCCTATCATCACCACGCCGTCCGTCCCTTGTCGAACGTGTATTTCCGGCTGGTCATCCGAGATAGGCGGAGCGTAGAGGACAGAGGCCGATTCGATTATCTGAGGCATGGGATTAGTCTTTACGACGACGCCCGGACTCTCGTACTGCGGGACGGTTACACCGGCAACTGCGGCTAATTCGGTCACGGCGACGCCGGCCGCCAGAACTACGGCGTCGCATTCAATGCTGCCCGACTCGACCTGCACCGTAGCGACTCCGTCGCCTACCACGTCGAGGCCTAAGGCGGGCGTCTTCGACCGCACCGTGCCTCCGAGTTGCTCCACGCGTCGAACCGCAACCTGCGCCGCTTTTGTTCCAAGAACATGTCCGTCGTTCTCACTGATTGCGGCGGCTGATACCTGGCCCGGACGTAGGCCGGGTTCCAGACACGCCAACTCGCGCTCGTCTATCAGGCGGGCGATGTATCCCCAGGATTGCAGCTTGGCGACGTTCTCCTTAAGCCACTCCGCGTCTTCATCCGTGGAGGTCCAGGTGAGCTGGCCGCCCCATCTCAGTCCGATGTCCGCGTCCAGCAGCCTGGCGTAGCGGTCCCAGGTGTCCAGAGATCTGCGATTTAGTTCGTTGTAGTGTCTTGGTTCCTTGCCGAAAGCATTTATCCAGGCGAATGAGTGGCTCGACGCGCCCATGCCGGGCTCTCCTGAATCCAGAAGTGTGACTTCCGCGCCGCGCCTCGATAGGTGAAACGCGATTGCCGAGCCAACTATTCCCGCGCCAATGACAACTATTCTCATGTGCCTAACCCGCTTCGCTTTCTAAATTTCAGTCGCCGCAAGCGAGTATATCACGCGCGAATCCGGTAAGGGGCAATGCGGAGTAAGTGCAGATCCTAAAGCGCAAACGTCATCGGATCGGTGAGAGAGGGATCATGGCTCACGCACCTCAATGAGGGGTGGAAGGGAGAGGAACCGGAACATTGTCATGCTGGCGACCCCGACCGGATTCGAACCGGCGATCTCTGCCTTGACAGGGCAGTATGTTAAGCCACTACACCACGGGGCCGCGCGATTACTGATTCTACACGCCGCAATTACCTAGGGTCAACGCCAAATTCGCCACAGGTTGGTCGGAACACCGAGGCGGACCTGCCTTACTCGACAGGCTTGCGGTGTGAGACTCGTTCGTTGACACCCTCAGGCGACCTGAGTAAACTCGCATGTGTCAACTCACTCGCAGGAAAGGCGCCAGAAATGCCCGCAGCAGACAGAGTCGCATACACCGAAGTTCCAGGGGCCGACGAGTTATTCACTCCCGAATTTTTGGAGTACATAACAGCCGCATTCGATAAGTTCGCCCCTGCCATCAAAGATATCCGACAGAAGCGTGCCGACATGATCCGGCGCGCGGTGCGCGACCGGGAGTTGCCCGCATTTCCGCCTAAGTCCGAAGTGAATTCCGGGGACTGGCAGGTGCCGCCTCTGCCCGCGGAGTTGATGAGCCCCGGCATAGAAATCTCAGGGCCGGTGTCAATCACGAACATGGCGATTAACGCACTGAATCCGGGCGCTGAGGGTGAGCGCGCGACCGGATACCTCGATGACGACGAGGACTCGGCGGGACACAGCCTCGCGGATACGGTCCAGGCCGCGATCAACCGCAGGGACGCCACACTCGGCACCCTCAGGTTCGAGAACCCGGCACGCGGGCGCGTCTATGAACTGCAGCCGGGCGACCTGCCCTTCTTCATGCATCGAGAGCGCGCGACACACCTGGACGAGGCTGAGTTCACGATAGACGGTGAGCCGATTCCCGCGACGATTCTTGGGCTGGGACTGACGCTCGCGCACGGCGGCAAGGCGCAGGTCGAAAAGGGTCAGGGTCTCTACTTCTACCTGCCCAAGGTCGAGGTCGTCGAGGAGGCCCGCTTCTACAGGGAGTTCTTCGACTTCGGAAGAGAGCGCCTCGCATACCCGGAAGATGCCGAAATCAGGGCGATCTTCCTGGTGGAATCGCTGCCCGCCGTGTACATCATGGACGAATTGCTGTGGGAGCTCGGTCCATACGCCGCGGGACTCAACGCCGCCCGCTGGGACTTCAAGGCTTCAGTCCTCGAATACATAATGTCCGACCCGGACCAAGTATGGCCGGACAGGTTCGATGTTGACATAAAGACGACCGACTTCATGACTAACATATTCCGCCGACTGGTGGCAGTATGCCTTAGAAGAGGCGCCGCGCCTATTGGAGGAATGGCAACCGCTCTCCCATCCAGGGATGAGGAAGTAAACAAGGTCGCTGGCGAATCCATCCGCGCGGACAAAGAGTGGGAGGCGGAGCAGGGGTTCCTCAGAGGCTGGGTCGCGCACATCTTCCACATGAAGACCGCTGCGGATCCATTCAAGGAACTGCGTGGCTCCGGCTGGGAGCCATCGCCCGATATGTACGAACCCGATAACTTCTCGGTGAACATCACTGTGCCGGAAGGACAGGTCACTACGGCGGGCTCCCGCCGCAACGCGCGTATGCTGATCGAGTACGTGGAGGGATGGCTCGGCGGACGTGGCGCAAAAGGGATTGACAGCCTCGAGGGTCAACCGGGAGTTCATCCAGCGCTCATGGAAGACCTTGCTACCGGGCGTATCTCGGTCGCTCAGACGGCGCAGCGCATAATTCACGGCGCGAAAGACGCGGATACAGCTGAAGTGCAGGATTTCAAACTGGTGAAGAGTCTTCTCGACGAGGAATTAGCCGACATCATAGAACGTCGCCGAGCGGAGGCTCCTGCCGACCCCGGATCGCAGGCCTTAGTAGAAGAGCAGGTCGAGCGATACACAAAGGCGACCAAGGTCGCCATGCAGTGGATCAAGAACTACACAGAATACGACTTCCGCTCGCTGGGCTCATATACGCACGAGGACCTGGAAGCTATCGCAGCGGCCCCGGATGCGTTCTAGCGTGATCTTATTGGGTTAAGCTAATCGAGCGTCTCTGGGTGCGGGCCTACGGGAAGCGCAGGTCAGCGTGGCTTCAATTCATCTGTATCCTCATCCGTAATGTCGAGGCGGGCTTCGAGGCGTTGTAATGCCTCCTGAGTCGAGCGCAGTTCGCGCAGAATCTCTTCTCGCGAGGCAGGCTCTTGGAGTTCGCTCAACCTCTCGGCTTTTGCCTCATCCAGGTTGTTGATGATTATGGCGATAAAGAGGTTTATCACAACGAAGGTGGCTATGACGACGTAGGTCACGAAGTATGCCCATGCCCAGTCATGCAGTTCCATGGCGGTCGCCATTATCTCAGTCCAGCCTTCCAGCGTTATGATGTTGAACAGGGTCAGGACGCAGATGCCCAGGTTGCCCCAATTCGTGGGGTCATGTTCGTGGAATAGCTGGTAGCCGATGATGGCGTAGATATAGACGATTATGCTCATCAGCATTATCACGTGGAAGACGCTGGGAATCGAACGTACCAGCGCGGATACTATGAGTCGAAGCTCCCTGATGGTGGAGATGAGCCGAAGGGCGCGCAGCAGGCGGGCAAGCCGCGCGATCATAGCGAAATCGCCGGTGGCCGGGATCAGCGCGAACACTATCACCGAAAAGTCGAAGATGTTCCAGCCGTCCCGGAAGTACCTGTCCATGCGCGGCGCGAGCGCAATCATCTTCAACAGCGCTTCCAGAATGAAGATGCCAAGCGCAATCCAGTTGCCGATGTGCATCCAGTCGCCATACCTGTCGTTGAGCGCCGGGGAGGTCTCCATCCCCAGCAGTATGGCGTTGATTATGATGACCGCGATGATCCCGACCTCGAAACCGGGCGCGTTTACCAGCCTATCCGAGAAGTGGATCAGGTTTTTCGTCCAGCCCTGGGATGCCAGACTGTTGGAATACTCTGTGAGTCGTTGTCGCATCGCTAAGGAGTTGTTTCCTAGGAAGTGTCAGGAAGTCGTAGGTGAGGACAGAAGGGGAGCGACTTCAGATGCCAGATTCTCGAGATGTTCTTCATAGTCGAACACCGGGTTCAGCATGAGCATTCCGGCTCCCGCATCCACGATCTCCGTCAGTCCCTCGGCACAGTCCTCCACACTTCCCCAGACAGACACATCAGAGCCCATTTCCGCCCTCCCATACCATGCGCCGAACCATTCACGAAGTCGTCGCTCCGCACGGTCGCGGTCGTCGTCAATCGCGACGTAAACTCTCTTCGCAATCGGGAAAGACTCTACATCTTTGCCCCTGCGTTCCAGCTCGGCGCGGATTATCTGAACGTGCTCTCTGAACTGGGCCGTGCTCGTGGAACCCGCGCCCATGAACCCATCCGCCAGGCGCGCCACCCGGCGCAGTCCGACCGGATGCCGACCGCCTAACCACAGTGGCGGGTGGGGCTTCTGAACGGGCTTCGGAGACATGGGCACGCCTTCCAGCTTCCACAGTTCACCCTCGAAAACGGCGCGTTCTTGCGTCCATAGCGCCCTCATGACTCCGACACTCTCGATGAAGTGCCTGATCCGGCGTTCCGACGGTCCTCCGAAAAGCGGGTACGTCCAGGGTCTGCCGCCCAACGCGGTTCCGACAATCAGCCGACCTTCGCTGAGAACGTCCACCGTACTGAGCTGCTTGGCGAGCATCGCCGGATTTCGCGTGGTCGCTATGATGACCGCAGCCCCCAAACCAATTCTGTTCGTAACCGAGGACAGGTAACTAAGAAAAGTGACCGGCTCAGGGGTCGGCGTGGATCCGACCAGCTGTTCCGCCACCCAGAGGCTGTGGTATCCCAACTCCTCAGCGCGAGTAGCGTATGAGCGGATCATTCCCAGATCAATATCGCCGTCCGGGAAAGTCTGCGGAACCGCGATTGCCAGAGGGATAGGGAAGGGTGATTCGTGAGAGTTCATGTTATGAAGCCTGCAAAGAAGGAAACGGCACTTTGTCTGTCTTATTCATGTGTCAGTCGGAATGCCTGGCCCTTGAGGTCAAGTTAATCATAGCCGCCAAGTAGCCGGCCCCGAATCCATTGTCTATATTCACTACACCCACGCCTGGGGCGCAGCTGTTCAACATGCCTAACAGCGCCGCCAATCCGCCGAAACTGGCGCCGTAACCCACGCTGGTCGGCGCCGCAATGATGGGGATATCCACCAGTCCGCCCACTACCGACGGCAACGCGCCCTCCATGCCAGCCACGACCACCAGGGCGCGACATTTCCTCAGCCTGGGCAGGTGGTCCAGCAGCCGGTGCAGCCCTGCGACACCTACGTCTGAGATTCTCTCGACTTCGCAGCCGATTAACTCCGCCGTTATCGCCGCTTCCGTAGCCACGGGCAGGTCGGAGGTTCCGGCGCACAGCACTGCGACGCCCGGCAGACCGACTGCCTCTTTTCTGCGGTCCACGACGATGCAGCGAGCTGTCTGATCATACTCAGCGTCGCTTACGCACTCGCGTGTCGCGTCGAATGCCGCCTCAGAGGCGCGCGTAACCAATAGCCTGTCAGAGCGAGTGAGCACCGTAGCCGCGATGGAAGCAATCTGGTCCGGAGTCTTGCCCTGCCCGAAGACTACCTCCGGGAAGCCCTGCCGTATCGAGCGATGGTGGTCCACCTTGGCAAAATCCAGGTCTTCATAAGGGAGGTTTCGCAGTTGGGACACAACGTCGTCAACTCCGACATCGCCTTGCTTCAACTGTTCCAGAACCGCGCGTAGCCGAGTCTCTTCGATGTCGAAACCTCCTTCAGAGATATGGGAGCAACAGTCCCCGTGCAAGTATATAGCCGAGATTCAGTGCAGGTAAAGCGCGGAGTCGCTTTGAGCATGGCTTCGCAGGTGTTATAATCCCAGCCGCAAATGAGAATCAACCTTGCAATTTTCACCCACGGCGGCTCGACTTGTCCATAGGAAACGGCGGCCACCGGCCGGAACAAGATGGACAGCGCAGTCCCAGACCGTCCACACGCGAACAGCCCCCGCTGCGCCCCTGGTCGGCGTTCACTTTTCGAGACTACCGTGTCCTTTGGCTTTCGTCTGCGGCCGGTCTGGTCACGATGCAGATGCGACTGCTCGTTACGGGAGTGTGGTTGTACGACGTTACGGGATCGGGACTTCAGCTCGGTCTTTTGGGCGCCGTGCAACTTGCCGTGCAGCTTCCAGCAATACTGTTCGGCGGCGCGCTGGCCGACCAGTGGGACCGCAAGAAACTGATTGCTATTACGCAGTCATTCAGCTTCATTTTCATCGTTCTGATGACGGTACTGGTAATGTTCGACCGGCTCGTACCGTGGCACGTGTACGCTGTTACCGCGATTTTGGGAGTCACGAGCATCCTGGGAGGGCCGGCACGTTCCGCAATCACCGCAAACGTGGTTCCGCGTTCGCATCTGCTGCACGCGGTCACCTGCAACACCGCGACATTTCAGATCGGAGCCATAGCTGCCCCGCTAGCGTTTACCGTTATCATAGAAACGCTGGGAATCACCGCCGCGTTCGCCGCTTCTGCCGTCTTCGCTTTGCCTGCCTCGGCGCTGCCCCTTCTAATCAGGGCCAGGATGGACCGTCCACAAAGTGAAGGTTCGATGCTCCAGCGGATCTGGGAAGGGGTCGTCTATGTCAAGTCGCACCCCATTCTGCCGGGACTGTACATAATGGACGTTGGCGTAACCATAGTGAGTTTCTACCGCCAGATATTCCCGCTTATTGCGGACAGGATGTTCAGGTCCGGGGCGGGAGCGGTCGGAATTATGTCGGCTGCGAACTCCGTCGGAGGCGTCGCCGGAACCTTTGCCGTGCTGTACATGAGCAGATTCAGAGCCAAGGGCATGATAGTCATATACGCAACACTTGCCTACGCCATATTGCTCATAGCCTTCGGATTCAGCCCGTACCTGTGGCTCGGATCTTTACTTCTTGTCGGGCTGGGAGCCACGGACGCAATCGGGATGACCACACGCCAGACCACCGTTCAACTGACGACCGAAGACCATATGCGCGGACGCGCAGTGAGCGCGCACTCCGTAAGCGCCATGAGCGCTAACAATCTGGGGACGCTGGAGGTGGGCTATATGTCCGACCAGATAGGCGCCAACAATACGATGATTCTGGGGGGCGTCATCGGAATAGTTGTCGTCATTGCAGTCTGGCGTCTGGTCAGGGGCGTGCGCGAGTATAGGTATCCCGGAGAGACGCTGCTCAAGCGTCATAGACTACGAGATGCGACTCCTCTGCGTCCTTCAAAGCGGCCTCTATCGCCCGAACCAGGTCGCGCGCCGACTTTGCAGATAACTCCACCGGCACTCGAGCGTCCAGTCCCATGCCCTCGTTGACGAAGTCAATATTGAGCGTGTGGTCGGACTGCGAGTGGAAGGGGTGGTCGTAATAGACTCGCGCCCCGGTCAGCTTGATCCATCCCTTGTTACCCCGGCCGCTGCCTTCTATGTCCGCGTGTTCGGTGACGTATGTACACATAAATGGTCTCCCCGCGTTTTCGGCTCAAGGCCGACGTTCGTTTCATTAGTATGACAAGCGAAGCGTACTATCAGCCCGCCAGAGTGTCAACGAGCGGCCTGGAGTGTGATCGCTCCATCCGAAGCCCGAACACCGTTTCGAATCGCTTCATCAATACCGGGATCACTTCGCTTACAGTGACGGTTTCGCCGATCTCAATGCTCAGAGATGTTACTCCGGCGTCCGGCATTCCACACGGGACTATGTGATCGAAGTACGACAAGTCTGAGCACACGTTCAGCGCGAATCCGTGAGTAGTCACTCGCCGGCTTACCTTCACCCCAATCGCCGCTATCTTGCGGTCCCCGACCCAGACGCCTGTCGGATGGCCTTCGCTCTCGGCGCGAATACCGAACTCCGCCAGCGTCTCTATCAGGACACGTTCAAGCGAGCGCACGTACTTCAGCGGCCCGCCGCCCCAGCGACGCAAATTCAGGATGGGGTATCCGACCAACTGCCCCGGCCCGTGATAAGTGACCTCTCCACCCCTGTCCGTGTGGTGAACCTCTACCCCAAGCCGCGCGAGTTCCGCCGCGTCAATCAGGATGTCTTCTTCCTGTCCCCGACGTCCCAGCGTATAGACATGGGGATGCTCCACAAGAAGCAGCGTATCCGGCCTGCCGACTTCAGCGACCTCTTCGTGCGTCCGTAGCTGGATGTCCCACGCCTCACTGTATGGCACAAGCCCCAGCCATGATGCGACAGCCTGACTTTCAATGTCTGTTGTCATGTGTGATAGAGTTCCCCTTAGCGCGTTTCGAGTATATAGCGCGTAATTCCAAATTCGCAATTCCAAGAGGAGCCATTTACCTGATGAAGATTGCCGATCTGAAAACTTACGTCGTGGAAAACCCGCCCCCGCATCACGGCGGCCCGTACTGGGTCTTCCTTAAGCTGACGTCCGACACCGGAATCGAGGGATTCGGAGAGGTTTACGGAGTCCCGTTCGGACCACATCGGGTTACTCAGCTCATAGAGGACATAGCCGAACGTTACGTGGAAGGGCATGACCCGTTTAAGATTGAGACCATGTGGCGGAATGTCTATTCCAGCGGGTACTCGCAGCACCCCGACCACACACTGGTTGCCGTCCTGAGCGGACTCGAGATCGCCTGTTGGGACATAGTGGGCAAGGCGCTCGATCAGCCGGTTTACAACCTGCTTGGCGGGCAGGTGCATGAGAAGCTCAGGTCTTACACCTACCTGTACCCGCCGTCGCCTGAAGAGAGCGACGAGGACGACGCGCTCGCGGTCGGCAACATATTCGGTGATCCGGTTCGCGCTCCCAAGCGCGCCGCTCAGTACATGGAAATGGGGTTCACTGCCGTCAAGTTCGATCCGGTCATGCCGATGGGCGCGTTCGACCCCAGACAGCTTTCGCTCGAAGCCCTCAGCAACGCGGAGGTGGTCACGCGTAATATCAGGGAGGCGGTAGGCGACAAAGTTGACCTCCTAATAGGAACGCACGGACAGATGACGACATCGAGCGCGATCAGACTGGCGAAGCGGCTCGAGCCACAGGACCCGCTGTGGTTCGAGGAGCCGGTGCCGCCCGAAAACAGGCGTGAGATGTCCCGCGTGGCCCAGCACACCTCCATTCCGGTGGCTACGGGCGAGCGTCTGACGACCAAGTACGAATTCGCCGACCTGCTCGGACAGCAGGCCGCCGCTATACTCCAGCCCGCGCTCGCCCGCGTCGGCGGCATTCTGGAGGCCAAGAAGATAGCGGGAATGGCCGAGGCACACTACGCTCAGATGGCGCCACACCTGTACTGCGGCCCACTTGAGGCCGCGGCCAACATTCAGATCTCGACGTGCAGCCCCAACTTCCTGATTCAGGAGAGTATCGAGCGTTTCGACGGCTTCTACGCCGAGATACTGAAGGAGCCCATCCAGTGGGAGGACGGCTACATAATTCCGTCCACGAGGCCCGGCATCGGCATTGAACTGGACGAAGAAGTCGCCGAGCGACACGCATATGGTGGCGGAGTCTTCCCCCAGATTATAGATGAGCCGATATGAACTCCAAATGACCAAATTCCTCACTTTTGGCGAAACTCTCGTCCAGCATAATGCCGACTACATCGGCCCCTACGACCCGGATGCTCCCTACACCCGCCACGTCGCTGGTGCGGAGTCCAACGTCGCGCTCGACCTGCGAAGGCTGTTGCCGGAGATCGAGGCGGTGTGGGTAAGCCGTCTGGGGCAGGACACGGACGGCGACATGATTCTCGATCAATTGGAGAGTCGAATTGACGTCCGCGCTCCCCAGGTCGGCGGGGAATTTACAGGCATACAGCTTCTCAACCATCTCGGCGGGGGAGAAGTGCTGCGCAGGTACAGGCGCGCCGGAAGCGCCGCCAGCCGCTTGACGGCCACCGAAGTCCTGCCTCACCTGGAGGGCAGCGACCTAGTTCACGTGACCGGAATCACACCCGCTCTGAGCGACACCTGCCGCCAGACGGTGATGGAAGTAATGAGTGCTGCCGTCGAGCACGGAATCCCGGTCAGCGTGGACGTTAACTACCGCGACGCGCTGTGGACTACGGGCGAAGCGATGGAAGTCTGCGACGAGATGCGCCGACTCGCCACGCTGTTCAAGGTCGGCCTTGACGAGGCGGAAACCATCTGGGGACTCCGCATGTCAGCCGAGGAGTATGCCCGCCACTTCTACGGCGGAAACACGCGCCTCACTGTAATCACCACTGGCGACAGCGGTGCGGTCACCTACGACGGCGAACAGGTTATCGCGCATACGGGCTTCACGGTGGAGATGGTTGACCCCGTGGGTGCGGGCGACGCCTTCGTAGCCGGATTTCTGGCTGGCATATTTCGGCGATGCGGACTTACCGAGTTCTTGCAGATGGACTCAGACGCACGCGCTGCAATACTCCACCGCGCCCTCGAGATAGCCAACGCCTGCGGAGCGCTTGTCTGCACCCGGCACGGCGACACGGAGCCCATGCCGGATATGCGGCAGGTGGAAGTGTTCGTCACCCACCCCGCCGCTGGATCCGGGCCCACGTGTCCCTCAGCGACACAGCACGATTGAAAACCGGCGTATCTGGCGTGGAGTCCCTATCCTTGGCAAAGTAGCCGATGCGCTCGAACTGGAAGGTCTCTCCCGCGCCGGAGTCGGACAGTAATGGCTCTATCTTGCATCCTGACAGAGTCTGGAGCGAGTCTGGGTTTATGAACTCCGTCCACTCTTTGCCGTCCAGCGTGTCGTTGGGGTTAGGAATGGTGAACAGGCTATCGTACAGCCGCACCTCGGCGTCCAACGCATGGTCGCCGGATACCCAGTGCAGAGTGGCGCGAACGCGCCTGCCGTCTGGGGCCGAGCCGCCTCGTGTCTCGGGATCGTAAGTGCATCGCAGTTCGACGACGTTGCCGTCGGCGTCCTTGATGGCTTCCCCGCACTTGATGAAGTAGCCGTATCTGAGCCGCACCTCGCGTCCCGGCGCGAGGCGGTAGAACCTGCGAGGCGGGTCTTCCATGAAGTCGTCGCGCTCTATGTATATCTCCCTTGTAAATGGAACCTGGCGTGTACCGGCGCTTTCGTCTTCTGGATTATTCACCGCCTCCAGGTAGTCAGTCTCGCCTTCCGGGAAGTTCTCGATGACCACCTTCAGAGGATTCAGAACCGCCATGCGCCGTTCGGCGCGACGGTTCAGGTCGTTTCGCAGGTTGTGCTCCAGCAGCGCCATCTCCGTGAGCGCGGATGTCTTGTTTATTCCGACCTCGGCGCAGAAATTGCGGAGCGCCTCCGCCGTGTATCCCCGGCGGCGCATTCCGGCGAGCGTCGGCATACGCGGATCGTCCCAGCCGTCAACGTAGCCGTCCTCGACCAGCCGTATCAGACGGCGCTTGCTGAGTACGCTGTGCGAGATGTTGAACCGCGCGAACTCTATCTGCTGCGGCCTGTAAAGACCAAGCTCCTCCAGGAACCAGTCGTACAGCGGGCGATGGTCTTCATACTCCATGCTGCAGAGCGAGTGGGTGATACCCTCTATAGAATCCGAGATTGGGTGAGCGTAGTCATACATCGGGTAGATATGCCACTTGTCACCCGTCTGGTGATGTGGCACGTTCCTAATGCGATAGATTGTCGGGTCCCGCATATTCATGTTGGGTGACGTCATATCAATCTTGGCGCGCAGAACGTGAGCGCCGTCTTCGAAGTCGCCGTCTCTCATACGGCGGAGCAGGCCGAGGTTGTCCTCGACCGACCTTTCGCGATAGGGACTGTCGCGCCCGGGCTCGGTCAGCGTGCCGCGATATTCGCGTATCTCCTCGGCGCTCAGGCTGTCAACGTATGCCTTGCCCTCCAACACAAGCTGTTCGGCGAGTTCATACAGTCGGTCGAAGTAGTCGGACGCGAAGAACTCGCGCTCTTCCCAGTCGAAGCCCAGCCAGCGCGTGTCTTCCTTCTGCGACTCCACGTACTCCATCTCCTCGGCGAGCGGGTTCGTGTCGTCGAAACGGAAGTTGCACAGCCCGCCGAAGTCTTCGGCTATGCCGAAGTTCAGGCAGATGGCTGTCGCGTGGCCCAGATGCAGGTATCCGTTCGGCTCCGGCGGCCAGCGCGTATGCACCCTGCCCCCGAATTTGCCTGTTTCGTTGTCCTCTAGGATCTGCGCCCTGATGAAGTCCTTCGACGCGAGTTTAGACTTTTCTGACATACATGAATCCTCTATCGCAATAAATCTGAAAGCTGTCTGAAAGTATATTGGAATCTGTAAGCTGCTTACAATTCGGGCCTACAGCTGCCCATTATGATTCTGTTGCGTCTAAAGCCTGATTGACCCTGACAGCACGTCGCGGAACTCGATGCACGCCGTCGGTCGCCCCGCATCCCTCAGCACCCGAAGATCGGCTGCGGCCTGCGCGTTGGATAGCGCGCCAAAGGTGAAGTCCTCCCCGGGTATGGCGATGTCATTCTCATGTGGAGACACAATCATCAATACCGCGACATTGTTCGGGCCGCCCTTGTGAAGTTGTCCGGTAGAGTGAAGGTATCTCGGACCGTATCCCAGGGTTGTGGGAATCTGGTACTTCTCGAGGATGGAGGATCTGAGACGGGTCAACGCCGCATCATGTTCTGGCGTCTGCGGGACATACGCGAGAATCGCAAGATAGTCGCCCGTCTTCATTTCTGAAACAAGCTGCGTGAGCGAATTCCCTGGAGTCGTCATCGGAGTAATGGTATGCGACTCTGTGGACTCAAGAGCTTGCTTAGTGAGAATCTTGGCGCTCTCGACATCGGGTTGGTCGAAAGGATTGACTCCAATAAGCGCGGCCGCGGTCGCAACTGCGAACCCCCAGCGATAGAATTCACCGCCCAGTGCGCTTATATCCTCTAATTCATATTGGATAATTGGATGGCCGGCGTGTGAGAGTTCCGTCGCCAGACAGTCTATTTCGGAGTCTTCACCTGACAGCTTCAGGTAAACAAACTGACGGTCCGGTCCGTAGGAACCTATATCCACAATGGGTTCGTTGGTCACCGGCACAATCCCTTTGCCGCACTTGCCCAGACTCTCCGCAACAAGCTGCTCTGCCCACAGACCGAACGAGTCGAGCGTCGGAGATGTGAGTATGGTGAGCTTGTCCCGCCCCGAGGCGGCGAGTGAAGCGACTGACACTCCCATCAACGCACCGGGGTTGGCGTGCGCCGGGATGTGTGGACCGCAAACGTTACTCATCCGTATGCCGCTGTCTAGAATTCTTGCTACGTCATATCCCGCGAGCGCTGCAGGCACAAGGCCAAAGTAGCTCAGAACCGAGTAGCGTCCGCATATCTCCGGGGGATTCAGAAACGTCCTTCTGAAACCATGTCTTTTTGCCAATTGTTCAAGCGGCGATCCGGGGTCGGTTACGGCGATGAATCTCTCTCCGTCGTAGCCCAGTTTCCCCAACTCTTCCCTGAAGAGCTTGTACAGCAGTCTTGGCTCAGTCGTCGTACCTGACTTCGATGACACGACGAACAGGGAGTGCTCCAGGTCAATAGAGTCAACAGTCCGCGTAACCTGGTCGGGCAGGGTGGAGTCGAGCACCACAAGCTCCGGCCAGCCCTCGCGGGCTCCAAGGCACTGTCTGAGAACTTCTGCTCCAAGGCTGCTTCCGCCCATCCCGAGGAGCACGATGTGCCGTGTGCCTTCGTCCCGAATCTGCCGAGCAAGGCAATAAAGCGCTGCGACCTCGGCCCGCATCTTGTCCGCAACATTCAACCAGCCGAGCCTGTCGGTTATCTCCGTTGGACTGTCGGACCAGAGTGTATAGTCCCGGTCCCAGATACGGCTGACGATGTCGTTTAGCTCCTGGGACTCGACCGACTTGATTGCGGTGTTCATGTCGTCTCCGAGCTCGCGCCGACGGGAGCTGCCGCACCAGCCATGAGGCGATCTCGCTTGGCCTGAATATCATCGAGTAACAGTTCGAAGGAGTCCGCGAAGGCTTTCACGCCCTCGTGCATCAGTGTGGTGGTTACTGTGTCTATGCTGATCCCGTTATCTTCCAGAGTGCTCATCACCTCGCGGGATGCTTCTACATCTGTATCGAGAGTCGGTCTGCTTACTTCACCGTGGTCCAGGAATGCCTCGAGCGTGGCGTCGGGCATAGTATTAACCGTGTCAGGGCCGACGAGCGTCTCTACGTACAGGACGTCGCTGTATTCGGGATTCTTAGTGCTCGTCGAAGCCCACAGCGGCCTCTGAACACGCGCGCCTTTATCGGCCAGGGGCTGGAACCTTTCCGATTCGAATGTTTGCCTGAAGTCCTGGTATGCGATTTTCGCATTGGCGACGGCCGCCTGTCCCATGAGAGAAACCGGCCCCCCGCGCTGCTCGATCAGTCCGTCCACGGCGGTGTCAACCCGGCTGACGAAGAACGACGCCACCGACGCAACGGCGCTCACCTTTCCTCCCGCGCGGTCTAGGTCTTCCAGGCCGGCGATATAGGCTTCTCTGACTCTGGCGTACATTTCCAGCGAGAAAGTCAACGTCACGTTGATGTTTACACCCCGTCCGATGAGTTCACGGATGGCGGGGATGCCTTCCGGTGTGGCAGGGACCTTGATCATCACATTTGGCCTGTCGAGGGCGGCGAAAAGCCTCAACGCGGCTTCCACCGTCGCATCCGTATCGTGCGCCAGACGTGGGCTGACCTCAAGAGACGCGAATCCATCGGCGCCCCCAGTCCGGTCATACACCGGGCGCAGAATGTCGGCTGCCGCCTGTATGTCCTCCGTTGCCAGCGCCTCGAACAGTTGCTCGGCAGTCAGTCCGCGGGAGGCATATTCGGCAAGTGATTCGTCGTAATCTTCGCCTGAAGATATGGCCTTCTGAAAGATTGTGGGGTTGGATGTGAGTCCGGTTACCCCCAGGCTCACGAGATTCTCAAGTTCTCCTGTAGCTATCAGAGCGCGGTACATATTGTCGTACCAAACACTCTGACCCAAAGCGTCAAGTTTCTGTATCGGATTGAGGTCTTTTGGCATAATCTGCTACTCCATGAATTCTGCCTTGAAATCAAAAGGGGTACTGAACATTTATAGCATATCGGACTGTTACACGATGATCAGTGGAATCAACATCTCGTCCGGAGTCAGTCCGGAGTGGTGCCCGTTGAGCTTCAGCATCCTGCCAGAACCGCGAGATGCGTTGTACTCCAGCACGTCCGCGCCCGACGACACCACAACCAGGTCGCCCAGCCGCTCCCTCGTCTCCTCAGTCGGCTCCGTGGGACCGAACAATTGAATCTTTATGGCATCCTCCATGTCCACCACCATGAAGACCTGCTCGAATCGCTGCTCGAAATAGCGTCGCACACGCTCTCTCGCCCACTCAAGCGTGTACAGGTACATCACCCTCGCGTCACCCGACGGCATGAGCCTGAACATGGGCTGAAGCTGGCGATCCACCCGCAGCGTATGGCGTTTAGGCGGAGGCGCGTCAAGAAAGCCGTGGTCCGCCGTAACCACTATCCGCGCCTTGTCTCCCACAAGGCGGGCCAGCCGTTCGATCTCCCGCTCCACCTCCGAAAGCGCGTGCTGAACCTGTGGCCGCGTCATTCCGTACATATGCGCCTCGCTGTCCACTCGCGACGAGTACAGATACGTGAATGTCTTGCCCTCGGACTCGGATATATGTCTGGCGGCCGCGTCCACGCCATTGGAAAGCGACTCGTAGCCAATTGTCTCGCGCCCGCCCGAAAAGTACCTGGAATATACCGAGTTCGAGATGGCCTTTGGGACGATTACCTGTACGTCGCGCGGCATGGACTTCCATAGCGACTCTACCGGAAACGCGACCTCTGGCGGAATCCCGCGCTTCAGCAAATCCTGGTTGTTGCTGCGAGCCGTATAGCTGAGAATAGTCGCCGCCGACCCCAGCGCCGGCAGCTGCGTCCACCATCCCGTGACGGCGTGATCCTGCGGCCACTCGCCCGTCGTCAGAGACGTAAGCGCGACCGCAGTAGTGGACGGAAACACCGTCTGCATCTGCTCCCATAGATTCCGTCGCAAGAATGAGTCGGCGGGAAGCCGCTCCAGCAGATTCATCCCAAGACCGTCAACCAGCGCCAGAACGATATGGTCCGCGTCCCCTACGGCCTCCGTGATCCCCCGTGCGTTCTCCGACAGATCGAGTCCATCCACTCCGCACAGCTGGCCGACCGCCCTGGACATATCAACCAGGTTGCGTACCTCTGGCCGCGGACGGAGAAGATTTCCTTCCGCAAACGCCTCGACAAGATAAGCTATACCCGACACTGAATGCTCACCCCTTCGCGGTATTCCTGAACCCGCACGCAACTTGCACAGTCGGGTTCGTGATAACATTATAATAGTCAGAGACGGCAAACTTATGCCAGCCAGAGGGAACCATCTTGGGCATTGTGAAATGACAGCGCAAGCCACACACGACGAACTTCATCAGCTCACGACCCAATGGGATGATGCGCTCTCCGAGCTTGATGCATCCGGCATCGAGTTGATGTCGGAGTTGCTGAAGGGTGAAGCGAACTACGGTGAAGTCAGAATGTGCGTCGAGACGTATGGCGCGGGCTGGCGGGTAGGGGTGTCCACGGACGCAAGAGCCAATGTCCTGCCACTGGTTGCCGGGATTCTCACGTCGAATGGACTGGACATTTCTCAAGCGGACATATTTACCGTCGGTCCCTCGCATCGTCCGACCGAGCGAGCTTCTCGCCGCCAGCCAGCCAGGCGCTCGCAATCCACCGACTACCGTTGGCGCCGCCGACGAAGAGCGCAGACTCAACACGCAACGCGCGGTACTCAGCGTCGTGTTGCGATGCTGTTCGAGCTCAGAGAACGTTCGACCAGCATACCGGGCTGGGACAAGATCGAGCAGGATATCAGGACCGCCGCAAGACAGGCGCTGACAGGAAGAGTTGATTCCGCGACGTCTGCCGTCATAGACCGCTTTTCCGACGCGATGCGCGAAGCCGGGCAGGGCGGTGGAGACCAGTTGCCAATAGATATATTCACAGATGTCGAGTCCTCAGACCGTTTCACTCTCATCACCATAAGCTCGATAGATACGCCGGGATTCCTCTTTTCGTTCACCAACGCGCTCGCCAGCATACATATAAACATTGCCCGCGCGACGATTCGGACATACGACGATGTCGTGCGGGATACGTTCTGGCTCACAGACTCGTCCGGCAGTAAAATCCAGGACGACCACAGGCTCAATCAGCTATGGGTGGCTGCCGCGCTCATAAAGCAGTTTACCTATTACCTGCCTATCGCGCCGGACCCGACACAGGCTCTTCGTCAGTTCAACTCGCTGACGTCCCAGTTGCTCGCGATGAGAGACTGGACTTCAAAGTTGCACGACCTCGACTCCCCGGACGTCATGGAGATTCTGGCCAGAATGATGGGCATGAGCCGCTTCCTGTGGGAAGACTTCCTGCGGATGCAGCACGACAACCTGTTTCCCGTACTGCTCGATTCTGAATCCCTGGACAGGGCGCTCTCCCTCGACGAGCTAGAGGCCTTGATTGACTCTGACCTCGATAGCTGCGATTCACACGATGAACGTATGAGGATCCTCAACGATTTCAAAGACCGTGAGATGTTCAGAGTAGATCTGCGTTTCATCACGGGCAGGGTGGGACTTGGACAGTTTTCCCGCGAATTGACCAGCGTAGCCGACGTTCTCACGAGGAAGACTTTCGAGATCGGATACAGCTTCGTTTCAGGGCGTCACGGTGTTCCAAGAACTGAAAGCGGCTCGGTCTGTGGCTACGGAATATTCGCGCTTGGAAAATTCGGCGGTAGAGATATGGGATTCGGGTCGGACATCGAGTTGATGTTCGTCTATGACTCTGAAGGCATGACCGACGGAGACGACCCTGTTCGTAACTCCACATTCTTCGAGCAAGTTGTGAAGGAGTTCCTTAACGTCCTCGAAGTTCGGCCCCAGGGCATATTCGAGATAGACATGAGGCTGCGTCCCTACGGGAGCAAGGGCCCGCTTGCCTCTTCACTGGCTGCGTTCCGGGACTACTACTCGCCGGATGGAGACGCGCGTCAATTCGAGCGTCTGGCGCTGGTCAGAATGCGTCCGGTGCTGGGCGAGGAGCGCCTTGTGCAGTCCGTAATGTCCGTGCAGGACGCGTTCGTTTACGCACACAAACCCTTGGACATTGGTGACATACTTCATATGCGCGGTAGGCAGGCCAACGAACTGGTTAAGCGAGGTTCTGTCAACGCCAAGCTGAGTCCGGGCGGAGTGGTGGACATCGAGTACTACGTGCAGGCGTGGCAGATATCCAGAGGTAGAGAGGACCGAGGACTCCGGCTGAGCAATACTTTAGAAGCGGTAGAAGCCCTGCGCGATAAGGGACACCTCGACGATTCTCTTGCCGGGGGAATTTCCGAGGCCTATGCGCTGCTCCGCAAGTTGATAGACGGTCTTCGCATCGTCAGAGGAAACGCCAAGGACCTGAACATACCTGCTCGGGATTCCAAGGAGTATCAGAGCCTGGCCCACCGAATGTCCGAGCATGGCGCCGGTCGCCTCAGCTCTCACATTTCCGAGCACATGGGCTTCGCCAGAGGCCTCTGGGAAGAACACCCGCCGCCAAGGTGACCCCCGGGCATCAAAATCCCATCAGAAGGAGAGGGGATTATTCGAGTATGCAGATGTATGGTCGGCTAAGAATACCCGTCAACAGTCTCCCTCTTCCTCAAGAGAGACGTCTGGCGTGAGGTGTACCGTCAACGCCTCTGAAACCTTCTCTGCCGCGCCGCCGTAACCAGGTCGAAAAGTATCGGCACCGCGTTTGCTCCTATCAGAGCGCCCCACACCAGCCCGCGCAGGTCCGGTATGCCCGGCATACCTATCATGATGTATGTGCCTTTCCCGTACTGAAATCCGAGCCACGCTCCCAACAGCCCGGCGAGAATTCCCAGGATGATCCTCAAAGCCAACTGCGGCCTGGTCAGTTCCAGCATCCACGAACCCGACGACGCCCCTATGCCCGCCGCTATGCCAATCGAGCATAAATTCATGACTTCGTTGAACAGCGGGGTCACCAGGAAGAACGAGTGCATGATGAATCGCACCAGCACCCAACTCACGAAACCCAGCACGCACGAAAAAAACACTCCTGCGCAACTTCTGAAGAGAAACCATGCAAGGCCTACGGATGGCAACGGTATCCTCCCCAGACGCCGGGATTCGGCGCGGTCTCGGTTTCTACGTCTGCCTCAGTCGCGGGTCCAGATGGTCCCGCAGCCAGTCCCCCGTGAAGTTCAGCGACATCACCGTCAGGAAGATAGCCAGGCCGGGCCAGAAGGAAATCCACCACGCCAGCCGCAGGTCGCCCTGGCCTTCACCCACCATCAGGCCCCAAGCCGGTATGTTCGACGGCAGACCCGCTCCGAGGAACGTAAGCGTCGCCTCAGCGAGTATCAGTCCGCCGACGTTCAACGTCGCGATGACCACGATGGTATTTATAACGCCGGGCAGGATGTGTTTGTACATGATGTAAAAAGGCGACGCGCCCGCGACCTTGGCCAGGGCCACGTAATCCCTTTCCTTGATAGATAACACCTCAGCGCGAACATTGCGAACGAACGGGCTCCATGCCGTAAGCGCAAGAACGAACATCATCACGACGAGCGTTTGCCCAAGCACGATTACCACGACCAGTGCCACCAGCAGGAAGGGCAGCGCGTACCAGATGTCCACCAGACGCGAAACTAACTCATCAATGATTCCCCCGTACCACCCGCCTATCAAGCCAAGCGTAGAGCCGACCAGAATCCCACTCATAAGCGAAACGAGAGCGACCATCAGGGATATGCGCGCGCCGTAGATTATGCGACTGAGTATGTCCCTACCCAGGTTGTCGGTGCCGAGAAAATATTCGAAACTGCTGTCCACCCGGCCCTCTAGGCGGTCCGTCCGCTCCTCAGCCGCCCAAATTGGCGGTACGTACTGAAGAGGAAGAGATTGCCTGAGCGGGTCTTTGGGTGCGAGCAAGGGGGCGAAGACGGCGAAGATAGCCATGACGGCAAGAATAAACATCGGAATGACCGGCCATCTGCGGAACACGATCCACAACTGCAAAAATCGGTTGCGCTGTTGCCGCTCGAGTTGGGCCTCGAATGCTACGCCTTCATTCATTATCCGCTGCCCTCTTCAACTCTCTTGATCTGACTCTCTAATCTTGCCTGTCGTCCGTCATTCCCGCGAAAGCGGGAATATCCACGCTCGCACAATCCAACTACGAATACCGTATCCGCGGGTCAGCCCATGCGTACAGCATATCCGCCACGAAGTTCATCACCAGGTAGATGATGGTAAATATGAAGATGGCCCCCGTCAGCAGCGGGAAGTCGTTGTTGTTGACCGCCTCCACCAACGCTATCCTGCCGAGCCCAGGCCACGCGAACACCACTTCCGCGACCACCGCGCCGTTCATCAGGCCTGCCAGCAGCAGAGCCGATACTGTCAAGGGCGGAATCAGCGCGTTCTTGAAGGCGTGCTTCCAGATCACCGAACTGGTGCTCGCCCCCTTAGCGCGCGCCAACTTCACGAACTCCGAATCCAACACCTCCAGCATTGCCGAGCGCGTGATACGCAGGTAGCCCGCCGCCGCGCCCCAGCCGATAGTGATTGTGGGCAATATGAAGTACTCAGGATGAAATCCATACTGATCATCTGTTGGAGCCTTGAACGCCGCCGGGAGTTGGAGAAATTCAAACCCCGCCCGGGGAAGCACAATCGCGAACAGCAGCACCAGCATGACGCCGACCCAGAAGGCCGGCAGCGCTTGTCCGAACAGCGCGAATCCTCTCCCCAGATAATCCCAGTAAGTCCCGCGTTTGACCGCGGACAGCACCCCGAGCGGCACCCCCAATATGGTGGCGAAAAGCCACCCCGTGAACGCCAACTGGAATGTGTTCCATATCTTCTCCCCGATGACGTCAATCACCGGACGCCTCGACAGCAGCGTAAGTCCCAGATCGCCCTGCGCTAGCTGCCACACCCACTTGACGTATTGCACGACAAGCGGCTGGTCTAATCCGAGGTGCCTCCTAAGCTCGTCAAGATACTTTTCCGTATCGCCGTAACCGTATGGCTTGGCGTAGAGCAGGATAGGGTCGCCCGCCATCCTGGACAGCGCGAAAACGATAGCCGTCGCTCCAATGAGCGAGACAAACACGAAGGCCATTCGACGAATCAGGAAGGAAGACATATCCGAACTTTCTTTTACTAAAGGCTAGGCTACTGGTCGTTGTCTAAATTCTCTAGGGCTTCAGGCCAGCCATGGTGTCTGGCGAAGGCCACCCAAATGCGCCGTGTCTGCTGACTTTCACGCCTGGTCTCTTCGATCAACTCTACCACTCGCTCGCTCAAGGCCAGCGTATTGTCCTGTACCTCGACAATCTTGGCCTGGGTTTCTTCAACCGCTGTCAGACGATAATCTGTTGTCATCTGAGTCCCTCCTCCCACATCCATCCCCTGTCTAAAATGATATTCTTAAAATCGCTGGTACGCATACCTCTTGGAAATAGGGTTCGGAATGGCCTACCCGCATTCCCGCCGGGAACATCGGGTAGGCCATTGCTTGACTAGAGATTGACAAGGCGGCGACTTTGAGCCGCCGCCCGGAATTAACTACGTTCCTACCGGCCTACCGGCACGATTGACTCGGGGTTGTTCCACTTGGAGAACAGCGCAGGGTCCATCGGCCATTCCGCGATCTTGTTCGGGTTGTACGTGATGGGAGCCGGAACTCCAACCACGCCGAAGCTCGGAGCGGTCTCGAACAGGTACTGGGCGAGCGCGTTGTTCAGCTCTATCTGCTTCGCCGGGTCAGGCTCATTCGCAACCGCGACCCACGTTTCCGCAGCTACCGTGATCTCAAGGCCGCAGCCGAAGCCGCCGCGAGTCAGAGACGTATGGTCGGCTGACTTTGGCCACTCCCAGGGCCAGGAGCTCTTGCCGTCGTCGCACTCGGTTACCCACGGCATCGTCGTCGCGCGAGCCACGATTGTCGGGCGATACACGGAGTAGGCGTACTTCTGCACTGCCGTCCTTACGCCAATCTCTTCCCAGTAACCGGCTATCGCGTCGGCGAGTTCCTGGTATCCGCCGGGGTTCGGCGCATACAGAGGCATCTCGAATCCGTTCGGATAGCCTGCCTGGGCGAGTAGTTCAGAAGCCTTCATGGGGTCGTATTCGTACTCCCAATCCGAATTCCAGTTCGGGTTGTTCGGGCTGAAAGCGTTCAGGTATATCGGGTGTCCGATGCCGTTCAGCAGGAATTCGTTGATCTCTTCCCTGTTGATAGCCCTTGCCAGCGCGTTGCGAACCAGCACGCCTTCCTCGAAGTCCGAGCATCCCGCCGGGCAGGCGCCGCTGTCGTTGGGAGACGGGTTGCTAATCCAGGGCAGGTCCCTCATGTAAACCGCCGCGGTGTCCAGAGGGGTGCCGAACAGCACGTGCTCGGTCTCCCATAGGTTGCCCGAGAACGAGACCGATGCTTGGCCCGCAAGTCCGTTGTCCTGAATAGCGAATCCGCCCTCGAGCATACGGGGAACGCTCTTGAGCAGAATGGGCGCGGCGTCAACTTCACCCGTTTCCATCAGCGCGATCTGCGTGTTCTGCTCCCCAACTTCCTTGAACACAATCCGGTCAACCTTTGAATTGAAGTCCCAGTGGTCGTAGGGCACCGCTTCCAGTATGGCGGTGTCGTCCTGTACCCATTCCACCACGTGCAGCGGGCCTGTGCCGATGAAGGGGGTGTCCTTCATCTCAGTTTCGCCGACAGTTTCGTATCGGTTCAGACTCTGAACGCTGAACGCCTGCGCGGCGTCGTTCAGAAGACCTGCACTCCAGCGAGGGTCGTACAGGGTATTGCCCTCAGAATCTACGGCGAATGTCAATTTCAACGTGCGATCATCGGCTGCGACAGCTTCGTTGTTACCGAACATAGTGGCGAAATCGCCCGCTTGCCAGTGAATGCTGGCGGTGTTGACGGCGCCGTTCCCGTCGTTGATGGTGAACGCGACGTCTTGCGCCCTCACAGGCCCCCAGCTCTCGCCCATGTTGCTGCGGTCGCCAAGACCCTGGCCGTGGAAGATGGCGTTGTCCCGAATCGTCAAGGTCGCTCCGACAGGGCTGCCCATATCCAGATCAAGTTCCCAGGCTTCGGCCAGCATAGGCGCGACCACTCCGGGATCCACGAACTTCATCGTGACCTCGCCGACGCCCCAGTAGTGCATCGCGTCGGTCAGCTGCGCGGACCCAAGACCGACACCGGGAGGAACGTCGGTGATGGCGATGTTGATGACGCCCGCGTCACCCGTAGCTGCAGGTGCCGAGATAGCGGCCTCTACTACGATCACTGGTGTCGGGGTTACGACGAGCTGGACTTCCTTGACCACCTCGACTTCCTTCTCGACCTCGACGATCTTCTCGACCTCGACCTCTTTCACCACTTCCTTCTCGACCACGACGGTCTCGCCAGGAACCATGACTTCCTTGACGACCTCTTCCTTGACCACGACGGTCTCGCCGGGCACCTGGACTTCCTTCACTACTTCCTTCTCGACCACAATGGTCTCGCCGGGTACTTCAACCTGCGTTACCTTCTCTACTTCTACGATCTTTTCTACTTCGATAATCTCCGGGTCGCTCTGACACGCAATAGCGAACGCCAGCGCAAATACGGCGATTATGGGAAGCAGTATTCCCGCTTTCTTCACCTTGCCAAACATACACTTACCTCCTAAATCTAACCCTTGCTGTCCGTACGTCGGGCGAAGCTACTCCGCTTGCCCACCGTTACATATAAATTTGCTTCGCGCATCCTTTGGAACGCCTCGCAAATTCATGCCACACTATGGCTTGTCAACATGACTGCCAAGCGAATGGGATGCTAACAGAGAGAGCAATATGTGTCAACGAAATATCCCTATTTTGGTGTGAAATATCTCACAAACACGTTATGAGGTCAAGCTAGACGGCTGTTTACTTGCCCATGTCCGCCATGATTTGTAAACTCTGAACATTCCACGAACTGGGTAGCTCAATGAAGATAACCGGAATAAAGACCAACATATTCTCCTCTCAACACAGGAATGCCAAGAGAAACTGGCTCATTCTGAGACTTCAGACTGACGAGGGGATAGAAGGCATAGGTGAGGCCTCCATGCTTTCCTATGATCCTCTAGTCGCCAGTCTTCTGGAGCAATGGACGGAATCGTACCTCGTGGGCAAAGACCCCATGGCGCACGAACTCCACTGGATGCGTATGCACCAGGATAACGCCGACCGCGGCGGAAGGCTGTTCTCCACAGCTCTCTCCGGCATTGACATCGCTCTCTGGGACCTCAAGGGCAAGGCGCTCGGTGTCCCTGTTTACCAACTTCTCGGTGGACCTATACGGGACAAGATAAGAGTGTATGCCAATGGCTGGTACACCAACCCGGGTACCCCGGAGCAGAACGCCGAAGAAGCCCTGCGCGTAGTCGAAATGGGCTACAACGCGATGAAGTTCGATCCATTCGGCCAGCACAACTATTACACCATTTCGCCCGAGGAAGCTCAGCTGGCGGAGGACCGGGTCGCTGCCGTAAGAGAGGCCGTGGGCCCCAACGTCGAGATACTCGTCGAAGTCCATGCCAAGTTCAATGTGCATACCGCAATCCATCTCGGCCAGCGTCTCGAACAGTACAGGCCATTCTGGTTCGAAGAACCCGTGTCTCAGGAAAACGTCGGTGAGATGGCGCAGGTTCGGCAGCACGTCAATATTCCGATTGCGACCGGCGAGCGGCTGTATCTCAAATTCCCGTTTTACGAACTGGTAAAGGCGGATGCCGTGGACATACTCCAGCCCGACATGTGCAATGCCGGTGGAATCACTGAGCTGAAGAAGATAGCAGCGATTGCCGAGCCGAGACACGTGCTCATGGCGCCGCACAACACCAACGCCGCCGTCGGAACGGTCGCCAGTTTCCACCTCGATGCCGCGACTCCCAACTTCCTGATACAGGAATACCACGCCGAGTTCTATGAGCCCCACTACTTCGAGGTATTCGACGGTCTGCCGCGCCAGAGAAATGGCTACGTGGACCTGCCCACAGGCCCTGGCCTCGGCCTCACCTTCAACGAGGAAGTAGCGAATAGACACCCCTACCTTCCCCTGACACCGGGCGAGCGGGGCATATAGAAACGCATGGACGGCACATATAAACCCAAGCCCAGGGAACGATGAGAATACTCGCCGACGAAAACATAGTGCTATACTGCCTCTGTATCCAGTTTTGGCTGGTCGAAGGAGAAAGCAATAGCAACAGCTACTACTAGCATTGAAGAACGTGTCAGCAAGATGGAAGGCGCATACGACCATCTAGCTACTAAGGCAGACTTGGCTCAACTGGAATCTCGCCTTACATGGAAGGTCGCAGGATTACAGATTGCGTCTATGGTAGCGATAGCTGCAATCTTGATATTTCTAACATAGGAACAAAAATGTGAAGGTGAACCACGAGTGAAAATCCTCGGAATAGAAACGTCCTGCGACGAAACTGCCGCCGCCGTCATTGAGGACGGACGGCACATAATCTCCAACGTCGTCGCAACACAGGTGGAGATGCATGCTCGCTACGGCGGAATCGTCCCGGAAATCGCATCCCGTGAACATATGAGGACCCTGATCCCAGTCGTGGACAGTGCGCTCGAACAGGCGGGCATGGAACTTCCCGAACTCGACGGCGTGGCCGTGACCCACGGCCCTGGACTCGCGGGAGCGCTGCTCGTCGGAGTGAACACCGCAAAGGGCATGGCGCTGACACACAACCTCCCATTCATGGGCATCAACCACTTGGAGGGCCACGTTTACGCCGCGTGGC
>CATOSI010000004.1 GCA_951812505.1 uncultured Dehalococcoidia bacterium | reverse complement strand
GGTTTACATCGACACAACTGAGCGCCGTGCCAGTATGCACCAAGGCCCAGTATTCACGCTCCGGCGAATCCAGCGGAACGGCACTTCCCACCACATGGTTCGGGTCAGACCGTTACGTACCTCGACCGTCGGAACGAACGTCTGCAGGAGGTCCGCGCCACGCACCGCTCCTGTATCGACAAAGTCGCAATCAACTCTCCTCATGGTGCATTGTCCATAGATGACCGACGCAAGAGCGGAACAGGGATCACCCCCACCTGTCTGATCAAATACGGACCTCGTCCGAACATCTCTATGGCAGTCTCGACCGCCTCGCGGTCCGTATCATATGTCCCACCAGCTCCTCGTCCTAGAACACCACCCACTTCCCGAAATGATCCGTCTCAAGGCCCGGCTGCATCCTCTCATAGGCCGCGATCTGTCTTTTGAGCGCAAGCATAGCGTTCTCCTCCTGCCATCCGGATGTGAAGTCAATTCTAGCCAGACATCCGCCACGCAGCCACTCATAGATAGGCTATCAGTGGGCCGTCGCGCGACCCGCGCCGAGCAGAATTCCCCGATATAAGTAATCCAGCCAGGTACAGCTAAGACAGGCCGAGAACTCGTCGACTCAATCGTCTTCGACTAACTGAATACACCCGGACGACCGGAGAGCGACATCGCCGGAGATGCTCTTCAGCAACGCTGATTGTGTGATAGCGCAGGCATCCAGATGCTGAATGTCAACACGGCCTAGTTCCGAGGAGCTTGATTGTCGCCCCATCTCCCTACATGAAAAACCGGAACTGATAGGGTCCACGCTGGAGGCTGGGCATACGCTTGACCACGCGGGCGAGCACCTTCGCGTAGGACAGTGTAACGGGGAGGTCGTCGTATAGGGAGTCATTATTCCAATTCATTTTGGATAGTCCGAGTATAGCGAGGGCCGTCTCGTCCCATGAACCGTGTCCTCCGTGGCGGACCAACCGAAGTGGTCGAGGCGTACTCCTTGATCCCTTGAAGAACGACCGACCATTGTTGCTGATACCATGCACATCGCCGTGAGTCCACAGCAATGCGTCGCGCGGTCCAAGACCTATAAGAGTACCTCGTGTGACAGGGAACGGAGTGGGACCAGCGTTGCGAGACGTGCGTTGCATATCAAAATTTACGCCGCGCCAGCCGACGTCTTCGACGATCTGCACCAGGTCGACTGACTCGCAGAGGTGAAACGCATCCATACAACCTTCCACTTCTTGACGCTTGAACTCAGTCGTCTTGTGGACTATTACTCGACGGGGTGACCTTCCCGCATGGCGATGGCGGTACAGGTCCATCGAACGGGTCATCACCCGAAACATTTCGGTTTTTGACAGGAATGGATTGCGCTGACGGACCTCAAAGTCGTGTGTGTCGTAGGCGACGAACTCGATCCCAGCACCCTCTGCGTCGAAAACTTGGCTACAGCACGTCACGAACCGGGAACTACTCGAATTTTGCGGACGGATAGCGTATGAAATCCCGATGTGAGCAGTCTCAGAATCTGTTTCTGCCAATTTCCATGGGACTCCACCAGCCTTAGCGTACAGTGCTAACCCGATATGCCACGCAACACTCGCTTTGCACCTATAGGCCAGCGCTTTGTCTTCACGTATGAGTTGAATCGGCATCCCCAGCGATGCCGTGGTAGCTTTCAGATGATCATGAAGATCGAAGTCTTCATCTGGATTTCCCTTGAATCCCGTTTCCCAACGTTTCGGGAGGTAGATGAGGACAACATCGAAGTCATTTCTCACAGCGTGCAGGCGCTGTACAGCCCGGACCAGACTATCCGCTAGGACAGCATGTGGTGTACTTGAACTACGTAGCTCAATGTCCAAGCTGCGATCGAGTTCGACATCGCAGTTACCACCCGCCAAGCTCAGCCGAAGTCTGAAGGCATTATTAAATCCCGGCCAAGCTGGCAAGTAATCCCTCCGTTCAAGAGGATTGTGAGAGGAGTCTAATTCACTAATGAGGGCTTGCAGTCGCCCACGCTCTCCGCTCGGCGCGATCGTTGCAATCCTGATAGGGTCAGGCACAAACCCGCTTGAAAATGGCCCGTGTCTCAACAACCCTCTCAGGGGATGAGTTTCAGTGCCCGAGATTCCGTTGGGACGAAACAGCAGCTTGGGCTCGGGTAACCAGATGTGCGGAGTGATTTCCGGCGCCCTACTGCCCCTCATGCTCCCACTCTCCGTGAACCGGCGGTTCGTGAGGACAATTGGAACACCGCGTCAATACCATCAGGTGTTCCAGTCGCGCGAAGTTCGTCACCATTTTGAGAGAGATGCTTGGACCAGAAATCAAGGATGTCGTTGAGCTTTCTGTTGTATCTAGTGGCAGTTCGCTCACGGGCGAAGTCAGCTGCCGCAAACCGATTGGCGTTATCGAGTCCATCGAATATAGTACGGGGCTCGAACAGCAACCAGAGACGATCATTCGCCCAATCCAAACGGACACCAACACCTTCACGCCAACGGAGTTGCGAAAGTCCTGAGACCGTTCCAGCAAGTGTACCTACTATCTCTCTAAGGCGAGACCATTCAGTGTGCGTCGGGTCACGTGGAGCAAGCAGGTCCGAATGTCGCTGCCTGATCGCAGCCAAACCACTTTGCCTCTCCAATGCACTTATCTGGGCTTCACGTAACAGCCCTCGCTCTGTCGAATCATAGCGTTGCCGACGCTGGTCGAGAGGGTGGATGTCAAACCCATCTATGCCAAACTGCTCGAACGCAGTTCGTATATCTGCATCAGCTCCGTAAGCCAATACTCCATGCTGTGAGCGGACTGCAATTACGTTTACCCCAGCTCGTCTTACGGCTTCGCGCACTTCAACGGTACCACCGATGTTGCAGTCTACGAGTCTGCAAACGCTGGGAGTCTTCTTCAATTCCAATGCGTTCAGACGGATTATTGGATGACCCTTTCGGCCCCCCGGAATTGGTGCGGGACTCCAGACTTTTCGTGCTTGGGCAAACGTGTCCAGCGTGGTTGTGTCCAGTCCACCAATCAAGCGAGTCAAATCCCGCATCACCTCATCGAAGTTATCGACTGACACGAGAGCCGCTTCTACTCCTGCATCCCGGGCGCGGTTCATAACATGCGCAACACGTGCCAACGGCGAATCGTCACCTCGATGTAGCCAGAATAGCCCCGCAGGGAATGCATTGGGTTCAGCAATAGCCTGTTCGATGGAGTCCATCACAGAATCATCACGCCCGCTGTAACCAACTACCACGAGCCCATTCTGACGACAGGAATCCACCAACGCTCGCCTCATAACCGAGTCCTGTTTTCTGAGTTCACCGGGTGTGTTCTTGAGCCTCCGGGAGCGGAAGTCACCATGTAGCTTTACCTCCACAGGCCATCGCTCTTCCTGAATTGCCTCCAGCGCACGACCGGAGGAATCCAGGTCCGCTGTCGTTAGATTGCCTGTACTACCAAAGACGATGGCAGAAGCGTCAGCCACCAGCGCATCGAAGTTGGTCGTCCACACGATTCGCGTCCGGCTCGCCTTCATGAGCGTTGCTAGCGCAATGTGGCCGTAGGAAGGTTTCGCATCAGTTAACTTACCGTCCAGATATGCCCTCCTGTCGGCCTCGGCAGGATAAACTGCCTCGAACAGTGCCGCATACTCATCGGAGTCTCCCGGAGAAGGGAGCCGTCCCAGTGAATCAACATGGCTTTGGAGCCTGTTGCGTACCATTGAGCGGGACAGGTCGGAAACTTCATGGCGCGGCACTCTACGCTGACTGACAAACAACTGTTGTTTGAAATCCCAGATCATGTCCGCCGCGGTAGGTACGCCCGCGGAAGCCGACGCACCAGCACCGAGGAGCCACATCAGATTCTGCGCGCGCATAGAGAAGCGGCGTGCAAAGTCATCTGTATTCATGTACGGCAGATTTGGTTGGGCAGTCAAATCAGCATTCTACTTTCAAGTACTGTGGCAACCTTCGCCTCTTCGTCAACGCTGACGGCAGTATCCTAGGAATTCCACGGGAGTCTAACTTTTCAGTCCTCCACCTTTTCAGTGTTCCGATGGGTGCTGAGGTACTGGTCAAAGAGATGATTCTTGATCACTTCGCCGAAGGATGGATCGTCCGTGATCCGCTTATAGAGGTCAAAATTCAAATCGACGATTTCTTGGATGATCTCCTCGACCTTGTGGTCGAAGGCGATGCGTATGTTCTCCAGCGTGTTGACCTTCACGGCCGCGTCCAGCGCAGCGTCCTCTTCAAGCCGTTCCATCATTCGGCCGATTGTTACGCGGTGTTCGGATCCGAGTTCGATGCCGAAACGCTCGTTGAGGTCAGCTATGATGCGAGAAAGCGCTTCCAACTCTTCCGGCGTGCTTTCGCGTATGCCCTTCGTCACCACGGGATCGAGTGCGCCTGTCTTACCCTTCCGATCAAGTACCATCTTCCCGCTTCCGGTCTGCTGGATGCGGTAGGATTCCATATCGATGTTCTGCTGAATCTCTCGAGGCAACTCCCCCCCGTCGTGGGGCAGCAGCCGACGTAGATGACGGGCAAAGGCGTAGAGTTTCTCCAGACCGACATCGGAGAAGGGCAGGATCTGAGCCAGGAAAGAGTACAGCCGCACATAGTCGGAGAGTTCACCGCGGAAGTCATGACGTTCGTCCTTGTGCATCTCCTTGAAGCGTCCCACCGAGGAGGCGAGGGCGGCATAGAGAAGGTCCTGAGTGGAGTTGGCTCCGAAATAGATTGCTGCGAAGTATTCCACGTTCGTCTCGGTGAAGACAGGGAACTCTTCCAGGCGACCCTGTTTCTCGTAGAGCAGATTTGGATCGGTGGCCTCTGACAGAATGGTCGTCTCGTAGTAAGGCTCAAAGGACGCCCTGATCTCGTCAGCCTCGTTGGCGAAGTCGAGCACCATCGTGCTCTGCTTCTCAGGGTGCGTGCGGTTCAGCCGCGAAAGGGTCTGCACCGCATTCACGCCGCCGAGTTTCTTGTCGACGTACATCGTGTGCAGCAATGGCTGGTCGAAGCCGGTTTGGAACTTGTTCGCCACGATCAAGAACCGGTAATCGGGGAGATCGAAGGTGTTGGCAGTCTGCGCCTCCGGGATAGTGTTCATCCCGGACTCCGTATAGGACTGGCCGCTGTCTTGGACCGTCCCGGAGAAAGCGACAAGCGCCTTGAATGGATTTCCCAACTCCGCCAGGTATCTGTCCACAGCCAGCTTGTACCGTACCGCATGCAGGCGGGAACGGGTGACGATCATGGCCTTCGCCCTGCCGCCAATTTCGCTCAGGGTGCTACCGACAAAGTGATCGACCATAACCCGCACCTTCTGGTCGATGGCATGCGGATGGATGTCCACGAAAGATCTGAGTAAGTAGTCCGCCTTGCTCCTGTCGTATCGCGGGTCTTCTTCAATCTTCTTGATGAGACGCCAGTAGACCTTGTACGTGGTGTAGCTCTCCAGTACGTCGCGGATGAACCCCTCCTCGATTGCCTGGCGCATGCTGTATAGATGGAAGGGCGCGAAGGACCCGTCAGGCTGCTTGTCTCCGAACAGCTCAAGCGTCTTGGGCTTGGGTGTGGCGGTGAATGCGAAGGTCGAAACATTGGGGAGGTGCTTTCGCTTCTCCATCTCCGCCAGAATCGCGTCGTCGAGTTCTTCCTCTGGAGTTTGAGATTCCATCTCCTCCGACTCGGCCTCTTCAAGGGACCGGGCGGCGAGTACGGATTTTAGGCCCTTGGTGCCCTCACCGGACTGGGAAGAGTGAGCCTCGTCGACGATCAGGGCGAACCGTCTGCCCGGAAGTTCACCGATTTCTTCGGCGATCACGGGAAACTTCTGAAGTGTGGTGACGATTATGGTCTTACCGCCTTCCAGCGCATCCTTCAGCTGCCGAGAGGTCTTGTCGATGTTCTCTACAACACCCAGAGTCTGCTCGAACTGGCGCATGGCGCTCTGGAGCTGGCGGTCGAGTACGCGGCGGTCGGTAATCACGACAATCGAGTCGAAGACACGGCGGTCACTGGCGTCGTGAAGAGTCGAAAGTTGGTGGGCGAGCCATGCGATGGTGAACGTCTTGCCGCTGCCCGCAGAGTGCTGTATCAGGTAGTGTTGCCCCGCACCCTGATACCGCGCATCAGCCACCAACCGCCGAACGCAGTCGAGCTGCTGGTAGCGTGGGAAGATAAGGGAGCGCCTACCATTCCTCCCTCCTTGCTCGACCTCCTCTTGCACCTCATGGATGAACTGACGTACCAGGTTGAGCACACTGTCACGCGCCCAGATCTCCTCCCAGAGGTAGGACGTTGGGTAACCGAGCTGAGTTGGTGAAACGGGCGGATTGCCAGCCCCTCCGAACTTGCCTCGATTGAAGGGAAGGAATCGCGTTTCAGGCCCAGCCAGTCTGGTAGTCACGTAGATGAGATCAGGGTCCACGGCGAAGTGCGCGAGGCAACGCCCGGGTGCAAGCAGCGGCACCCTCGGGTCGCGGTCGGTCCTGTATTGACGGATGGCGTCCTCGACAGTCTGGCCCGTCAGCGGGTTCTTGATCTCAGCGGTGAAGATGGGGATACCGTTTAGGAAGAGCGCAAGGTCAAGGCTCTTGTTGCTCTTCTCGCTGTACCGAAACTGCCGGACAACCGAGAATAGGTTCGCGGCGTGCAGACGCTTAGTCTCCTCGTTCAACCCGCTGGCTGGCCGGAAGTATGCGAGTTGGAACTTGCATCCCATGTCTCTGATTCCGGTACGCAGCACGTCGAGCGCGCCCCTGCGCCTGATCTCGGACGCCAGGCGCTTAAGAAACCGCTCCTCGACCGCTGTCCCGTGATGCTCAGAGAGCCTCTTCCACTCACGTGGCTGCGTTGCCAGCACGAAGTCTAGCACGTCGCTCGAGATAAGACAGAGGCTCCTGTCGTAGTCTGCTGAACCCCGCTTCGAATATCCACAGGACGGCAAATCGACGTAGGAATACGCTTCCTCAGCGATCACACCTTGGTGCCGAAGCAAGGTTGCCTCGATTGCGTCCTCGAAGGCACGCTCCGAAACGTCTACGCTCATACTGCCTCCTCTCGCACGTCGATTCTGCCCGTAATGGCCGCCGAGATGAGGGCGGCTCGGAATTCCTTCAGGAGTTCAATGGCCGCACTGACCTTAGTAGCAAGGGATTGCAGACGCTGTTCGTTGCCTCTAAATACAGCGACAATCAATTTCTGTTCATCGAGGGGAGGTAGGGGTATATCCTCATCGAGAAAAGAGGCGATTCTAAGGGTACGGTTGCGCCCGGCAGCACCTGGAGAATTCAGTCCCATCAGTGCCCTCCCATGCTCGCTTTGCAGGAGCATGAGGAGGTAGTCTAAGTGCACCAAAGAGTCCACGTGCTGAAAAGTTGGGAATCGATGCGACGCTATCATCCCTCTTTCATCATCCGAAACCACAGCTATAGCGCCCTCCCATGCAAACACTATGTTCAGCACCAATTCGCACGGCCTAATGTTGAAGACCCTCTTGTCACCCAAGTGTGCTCCCGCGACTGGGTCCTTGTGGAAGATTCCCCTTCCCCACGAACGAATTCCGATCTCCCGATAGACCTGTTCCGTTTGTACTGTCAAGGGATGGATTACCTGAGTGATAAGCCTGCGAAGTTGCGTGACGCTCCAATGCGACGGTATCTCGCCCAGCCAATCAACGCTGGAGTCTTTCATCGGGACGTCAGGGTCAAGGCCCTTGGTGACGGCACGACCGATGAGGGCGGTGCGCTTCTCTTGAAGCAGTTCGATCAGCCGCTCCTTCTTTGCGACGAGTGCGTCGATCTTCGCAGTCTCCCGGTCGAGGAAAGCGCTGATGGCACGCTGCTCAGGAAGGGGTGGAACAGGAATGTAGCTGCTGCCAACCTGATCTGGGCTTACACGCGGCATCCTGGCACCGTAGGTGAATACGTTTATCCAATGGATGAAATATTCGTTCAGTAGACAATACATCAGATAGCTCTGCAAACAATTGTTCAGTGGCCGTAGTGTAAGAATTTCACTCGTGGCAACACCACTGAAATCGGGACGAGCCGACTTGGCCAAGTAAGGTCTAAGCTTTCCAAATAGGACATCGCCCGCAGCAAAAGACGCGACAGCGCTATCGACGCTCTCTGGCTGATTTTCAAGAAGCAACCGCCCAGTCCACGATTCAATGTGCTCAAGACCAACATATATGGCTTCCTCTGGCTTACCATCGAGCTTGCTGACCCGAATAGGAGCGCTGTGCTTCAACCGTCTCACCTCCCAATGATACGGAACCTCTCCCAGCCACTCGACACCAGAGTCCCTGTATGTGTGGTAGGGCATGTACTTGGTTATCTGAGTTGTCATCTCAATCCACTATCACGCTAGTTCTACCAGCCTTCCGAGCATTTGCGCCGAGTCCAATTTCGACCAAACGACCTTCTCGCATTCTCCGGTGGCGCTCCCTGTCTACGGACAAATGCTCGATGAATCCACTCAGCAATCTGAGCCGGTGTCCAAGGTTGTGGCCGCCGGTGAACTAATGCATATGGATCGCTGCCTTGGCAGCTGTCTGCCAGCCTAGGAGGTACCAGTCGTGAGTTGTAGGTCCGTTTGCGGAAATCTGGGTGATCAGGGAGTAAGATACCGACGAGGCCGCATCTGGAGTTTTTCTTAGTCTTCCGAAGACTGGCCCCGATTTCCCAATCGACATGCTTCCTCTGCCATGTGCAGGAGCCGATTAGCACAATAGTCACAGATGCGTCCCTGATGTATCCATCACGAATCTTCTGACGAATGGTTGTCGTCTTTAGTTCAGTGTCATCGATGTTTCCCGTGTCAACTGATCTGTCAACTATGCGCTTTCCCATCATACGAATGAATTGTTCCTTGTATTCAATATCCTTCTCGTGAAAGCTGATAAACACCTTATGTCTGGGTGTTTTGGCGGCCATGATTCTGCTCCTGATTAAAAGACGAAGCGCCATGCCAGCAGGACGGTGGCGGTGACCACGAGGTAAAAGGGCAGTACCGAAAAGGACCCAAATAGTGCCCCGAAAACTCCCTTAATGATCAACCCTCTGGGACGGATCTTAAAGAGATCTGAAGTGTGTGCCTGTCCTCGATGGACTTTGTCGACGAAATCGTCGTAAGGCTCGCGAAAATTCCCCTCTAGTGCGAGGTAGTAAGCGTCGAGCACGAATAGCAGGAGGGTGGGCGCTAGGGCTATTGCCGCGTGCTCCGAGTTCCCGGTCCTCGCTACTAGCACCAGAATGGCCGAGACCAGGGTTACGCACCACACCTTGCACGAGCGGCTGTTCTCCGCCATCCGTTGGATGACACCTTGCATGATCTCAAGGTGAGTCCGGACAGACGAGTAATCGTGTGTTATAGGCTGGTTCTCGGACAAGTGCCTCTCCTTATTCCCCTCGTCTGTCTATCGACGCAGCGCGGGACTGCCAAGGTCCTCCCGCTGGCCAGTTCAATTCGAAATGCGATCCCGCCAGGATACTTTCGCGCACAGGCCCCATGAACAGTCGTACCCGGCTGCCGATTTCCTCGAACGCGTTCGGTGGAGAACTCAATAGTTGTCCGTCCTGCCCATATGATTGCCAGCGATACTGAAGGTCCAAATTCGAGTAGAAGGCTGATGTGAGGGCATCGGGTACGGCGTGAGTCCAAACGGTGCCTCGCCGCTCGAAGCAGAGTTCGACAGCTTCCCGGAGCTCGGCTCCGTCAAATGAGAAGGTCTCCGATAGGGCCCACACGTCGTAGAAATCCTTCATGCGGCTGTTCACAATGCCCAACTGCACCATCGTTTCGAACTTCTCCGCGATAGTGGCGACTCGCGGATACGTGCGTAGGAATGGCGGAGGGACGTCACCGATCAGGGTGGGTAAACTCTCCTCATCGACAACCGAAGTAACAGCGTTGCCGAATCCGAAATCTACCTGCACTGGAATTTTGGCCATGCCAAGCCGGGCGTCCAATTTTGCCCGCTGGCCCTGATACTTCTGACTCTCCCGAATCGGAGAGATTCTCAGGGTCTCAAGATCAAAGGTGATCCCGTCTTCTTCGCAAGGGACGGAACAGACAGTCGTGATAATCGTTTGGACGGCCTCCTCATCACTCTCGCCGAACGCCAACAGATCGATGTCACGTGTAGCGCGATAAGGTTCCTTCATCCACAGTGCCAGGAGGGTTGCTCCCTTCAGTATGCACCTGTCCCGAATCCCGGACTCACCAAGACGGTATAGGAATCGCTCGCAGGCGTAGCGGGCGAGCAACAGGTCAAACGTCACGCCGCCTTCCCACTGATTGTGAAGACGGGCCATGATCGAAGCGGCGAAGTTGCGATTCATAGTACTCCCGTATCCATAATGGCCCTGAGCCGGCGTGAGGGCAGAGCACCGAGTACCCGGCGAAGTTCGTCAGTGGTCACCTTGTTGTCTTGGAGGGCGTCTTGGAGGGCTTCTAGAGCGGCCTCTCGTCCGATCAGACGCTCGTACCGGAAGCAGTCGACTATTGTGCGTGCCGGGGAAGTGATGCGGGCAGGCACATCTTCGAACTCTATGTTCTCTATGCCATAGCGCCAAGCTGCTCCACTAAACCGCACCAAGCGTATCGCGGGTCCCCGTAATCGGGGAGGTCTCGCCTTATGGGGAATGGCGATCCATACTTGGCGCGGGAGTTGCGTGCCGATCTCGTGTACCTGTAACGCCGAGAGTAGGCAGACGATGGCATTGGGAACTCTAGCGCAGACAGAAGCCATCGAGTAGCGTTCAGTCAGCTCGGCATCGGCAAGCCGGTAGAGTCCACGGCCGACACGCTCGATAGCCTTCTGGGCCTCAAGTTGCCGAAGCTTATGGTAGGGGATACCCAGTTGCTCCAACTGGCTCGGACGAAAGAAGTTACCGATACCGGCCTCTCGGAGAGCGTCTCTGTTAAGATCAATGTCCATTTGTATTGAAAATGTCGGCGTTTCTCACAAGTATGCCGACATTTTACTACACATAGGCCAAACCATCAATCTCAATCAACCAGCCAAGGGACTGACACTTCCTATTACCCTGAAGTGGCTGTGGGAGCTACTTGGCGACCCCCGTCACTTCGCCCAGCAAACGCATGATATCAGCTTCGATGGTTTGAATGTCGCGCTCTATATCTTCGAGCGGGCGCGGCGGTGTGTACCGGTAGAAGTGGCGGTTGAAGTTGATTTCGTATCCAACAGCGCCCACCTGCCCGTCCTTGAGGTCACGCTTGGACTTGTCGACCCAAGCGTCTTGTACATGTGCCAGGACTTCGCGTTCGAAGAAGTTCTCGACGCTCTCCGAGAGAGGTACACGCTCGATGTCTCGAAGCTGCGGGTCCGGTTCTGGCTCACCGTTGCGGCTGCGGCAGACAGCGGCAGTCTCGTCGCGCTCCGAGAGAGCATTGAGGACTGCTCTCCTGGCCGGGGCGGGAAGCTTCATTTCAGCTTCCTTAAGAGCGTCATCGAGAATATCCTGGAAGGCTCCTCTGTCCGTCACTGTAGTCTCAGGCAGGTTGCTTAGCAAGTCCCGGAGCGCCTTCTGCAGCTTGAGACCTTGAGCCTCCTCCTGAGACGCCGCGTACCCGCGCTTCTTAGATTTAGCCAGGGATTGAAAGCCCCTTTCCTCCTCAAGCCGAGCTATGCGATCTGTGCTTGCCAAGAAATTGAGCCTGAGTGGGCGCTCGACAGTAATCTTGCGATAGCCGAAGTGAGATGTGGAGAAAACGCGACTCACGACAGCCTCCTCCTTCTTGCCATCCCTCGTTACAAGGCGAGTGTCGCCGTCGCGGTAGTCAACGAGAAGCTTCAGGATGTCATCCGACTTCTCCGGTGTTATCTGACGGCGTTTATCGCCAAGACTTCTTCTCATCGGCTCCCAAAATGACGACGCGTCGATGAGTTGTACCTTGCCCTGGCGCTCTGAGGTCTTGCGATTCGTCAGGAGCCAAACATAGGTTGCGATACCAGTGTTGTAGAAGAGTTGCTCTGGCAAGGCTACCAGAGCCTCCAGCAAGTCGTTCTCGAAGATGTAACGTCGTATCTCGCTCTCGCCGCTACCAGCGTCACCGGTGAAGAGAGGTGAGCCGTTCATAATGATGGCGATGCGCGATCCTCCTTCCTGTGGGTCTTTGGCGTGGGAGAGCATGTGGAGCAAGAATAGTAGTTGGCCGTCACTGATTCGGGGCAGCCCGGGCTTAAACCGGCCTAGGACACCAAGATCGTGCTCAGCTCGGACCGACCTCTCGTCCCGCTTCCAGTCCTTCCCGTATGGAGGGTTGGCAATGAGGTAGTCAAATCTACGCGCGGCGTGGGCATCGTTCGATAGTGTGGTACCGAAGGCAATATTGTCGGCATCCCGGCCCGTTGGTTCCTTGATGAACAGGTCCGACTTGGAGACCGCCCAAGTCTCTGGGTTAACCTCTTGGCCGAAAAGGTGAATCTCTGCATCCGAATTCACCGGATCGCGTAGCAGGTTGCCATTCTCCCAGCGACCGAGATTGACATGCTCCTTGGCAATCATCAGCATCCCACCCGAGCCGCAACAAGGGTCATACACGGTGCGGACGACACCCTTGCCTCTGATGCTGGACTCGTCTCCTGCCAGCATCAGGTCGACCATCATGTGAACGACGTCGCGGGGCGTGAAGTGCTCGCCGGGGTTTTCGTTCAGCGCCTCGTTGAACCTGCGGATGAGTTCCTCGAAGATTGTGCCCATCGCCGCGTTGTCGACCTGGTCTGGATGCAAGTCTACGCCTCCAAACCTCTCCAGCACCTGGAAGAGAAGTCCTGATTCGTCGAGCCTGCTGATGGTGTTGTCGAAGTCGAACCGTTCTAACACCTCCCGCATGTTATGGCTGAATCCGGCGATGTAGTTCCGCAGGTTGGGGGCCACGTTTGGGGCATCCGCGAGCAGCCTCTCGAAGTCGTATCGAGAGGTGTTGTAGAATGCGAACCCTGAAGCCCGGCATAGTTGCATGTGGAGGTCCTCGAGTCCCCGGCCTGACAGCTCTGCCTGGCGTTGAAGAACGTCCTCCCTCGTGTGAGCTAAGACACAATCGAGTCGGCGCAGCACAGTCAAAGGTAAAATGACATCCTGGTATTTGCCTCTCTTGAAGGTATCTCGGATCAGATCCGCGACGCCCCAAATGAAGCTAACGATCTCGCTGTGATTCATTGCCATGATTTTCGGTTCTTAACGGTTCAGACATTTAGGTGACTCACTTAACCCCATGGTTTGTCACCGACAAGGTAGCACTCGGTGCCTAAGCGTGTTGGAGCGGAGCCCAGTTACGGGCTGGTTAACACTGGCAACCTTGTAACGATGACGCATATTGTAGGCCTGTCGAGAGTTACCGACCTCTGATTACCGTAGTTTAAATGCAGAAGCCAGTCAATGTCTCCATTGTAGCGGTCATGCGCATGCTCCTGCTGCATCTGAATGCTGTGGCACTCCTTGCGTGCCTCAGCCTGGATAAGTCTCCGTTCTGAATAACCTTTCACAGGGATTGACTTTCAACACGGATACTCTTGGGAGTCTACCCAGTCGTACGAGCAGTCTTGAATGAGGCGATACACGAAGGAGAGAGCGTTGGTGTGGGAAGGAAAACGGAGTTATCGCAACGATTTGGTGACGAGCGTGGCGGGACTGAAGACAGTAGCACAGCCCGTGTACAGTGCTGAACTCAATTCTGCCGAGAATGTGTTTGAGGAGATACGCAGGAGGGTGGAAGGCAGGGTGTACGTGGGTCTTCAAGAGAAGATGGCTGCGGTGGAGGAGTGTCTGAACAGACCGGAGTCTGATCCCGACGGTGTGAAGTCCCTGGTGAGCTGAAGGTGGATCAGGCGAAACGTTCAGGAACCGTCTGAAGGCTTTGCGACCTCATTCAGGTTAAATGGTATAATGCGCCCGCTCATCGAATCTCAGCCAAGGCTAATCTCGATGAGTTCGACCTGCTCTACAAGCGAAGGCATTCATGCAATATGTCGGCTGTCCTCTGATAATGTGCGTTGAACAGGAGATAAGGTTGTTGTGATGGGCTCTGTAAATTTCGAGAAGTGGATCAATGAATTGCGGGAGATGCCAAGTGGTGCGTCGCAATGGGAGTTCGCTCCTCAGTTCATTGAAGAAGTGACTCGAATTATTTCCGAAAAAGAGGCAGAGCGCAATCGAAGAGCCCAGTTAACTGGTGCCATCGGAGAAATCATAAACAAATTCTCAGAAGAGTTAGAGTTCCTCAAACTCCAAGATGGCATGTCGTTGCTGAACACCACGAGCGCGCAGTGCATCGTCGAGGACGTGCTAATGGTAATCGAATCTCTCGAAGCTTCTCTTGTTGCCTATAGAGAAGCAAAGGAAACTCTCAATGATTCAAGAGACCATGAACTTCTTCTCCGAAATTTCACAGATTTGGAAAACGCGGCTGAGTCGTCCAATACGCACTACAATGCGTTACGCAACCTTCTTGATGAGAGACCACGGGCAAACTCACAAGGAAATCTCGCCGCAGAAGATGAGCATCTCAATACTCTTACAGAATCAGTACTTGAGGAGGCTGATTTAGAGGAGGAAGTCAATACCCGTGACGCCGAAGGCCAAACGGCAGCGGAGACTCAGAGGGGAGAGCGACGAGTTCAGGGCGAGATTCTCCCGAACAACGACCTGCGGCTTGGCGAGCGAGCTGGTCCCGAATCTTACGGAGAAGAACATCCTGGAACGTCGCCACCGCAAGTGCTGAAACTGCAGGAAACCAAACCTGCTAGCGAAGAACAAGGCATTGGCGACACGTCTGCGGATAACGACAACGTAATGCAAGTTGCGGTTGACCCTGACGATGCTGCCGACGATGACAATACGCCATCTGAAGCCTCCGATGTCTCCCTGGAAGACAAGAGCAGGAATTCGGCGGCGGCTGGGCTGAGAGGAAGTACACTTTCTTCTGCCGGAGCTGCCCTAGATCCCGACCTCGCGCCAGATGAACGACGATATGGGATCGAAGACTCCAGTGCAGCAGCGACTCGCTACTTGAAGACCTCGTCCCTACACGACCTTGAATCGTTGATGTGGTGCCTCGTCGCCGAGGACGACCTGTCGGCGGCGTATTGGGTGGCGCGACATTTGGCTGAACACAATTACGAGGATGTCGTCACACCTGAACTCTTGAAGGCGGTGCAGGGATCAAGATGGCTGGTCCCCGCCTCTAACCGATATGTGAGTGAACTCTCTGAGTTCGCTCACGCATATCACCGTGTAGCTGACAACGCCGCACAAGAGTTGCTTGAACTGGCCGCTTCTCTCCATTCGTCTCTCATAGCCCCTCATTCAAACATGTGGGGCTTATTGAAGATTCCAAATGCCTGCCCGTCAGCGGGTCCCATCGTATCGACACTCGATGAATTCGCCCGCTATGGACATGCGCTGAGACCGGAGTACGTCGAAGGTATGGGCGAATCTGTGCGTCACCAGGACGAAATAGTCGCAGCAAGCGCAGCTGCAAAGTCTTGGCTTGAAGGCGCGGTCGCACGAAGGTACAGCACTTTTCAGCCGGCTACGAATGTATGGCTGCATCTCACGGGCGAGGGGGGAACAATTAGCCAGATGCTTGCGCCGGTCAGAAGCGACGATCGAACGCTGGTCAGATCAGTGAAAGAATCCGTCGAATTAGACTCCGACGAACTGATAGACCGAATTGGGCGTTCCTTAACAGATGGTCCTTGGGTGCCGATAACTGGGCGCGCCCGGAATTGGCTAATAAACGGGATAACGGAAGCTAATGGTTTGGCTGAACGCTGGTGTGAGTTAGTGGATTATGAACGTGATGTGCAGACAGGAGCACAGGACAGATATTTGATTGAACACGTAACAAGTCTGCGCAGTGAACTTCAGAAACAATCCAGTCAGTTCGTCGAAGCACTATGTGAGTTGACAACCGACTCCCATCCTGCGGACATTGCTTCGGCAGCGCAATGCGCTCTGCGTTCCATGGAACAGATTCTGCAATCCTTAGACATCACTATCGAAATAGGCATTCCTAATGTAGCTGCCGTAGTCAGAGATTTGACCACCATCAATAGGAATGCAGGCAACCATAATCTCTCTGTCGCAATATCGAGGCGATTGCTGTGGACTGACTCCTTTGAGTTCAAAGACGACGGTAACTGGGAAGGCCAGTCAATAGATGAGGCGATCCATTCTCTGGCAACCGGCGTCTTACAGCCAATGCCATTGGAGGAAGTCATACAACGACGTTTTGATATCCAAGACTTTAGGTTCTTCGAAGTGATGATGGAGGGCGACCTTACCTTGGAACAGAAGGAGGGCTTGAGGAACCGCCGTGAGCTTGCACAACAAGACTCACTGGTCACGCTGGATAGCCGCGTGCAAGATGTCGAGGAGAGGATTTTTCAGGCGTTGAGGGATGGCGTTATCGAAATTGATGATGACGACTGGATTCTTTACGACTTAATGATTTCGGACATTTCAAAGGCTGTAAAGGCCAAAGACGACATAATCAATTACGTGTCGATGTCCACTCAGTTGCAGGATATCCAAGTGGGGATAGAACGCTTAGAACTTCAAAGGCAAAATGGCTTCCAGGAGGAATGGGACATACTTTTCTCTCAAATTGATGACAGTAGTTCTCCAGCGGTAGAGGCATGGCGAGAAAAGTTTGTGGCTGCGCGAGATAACCGCAATATACGCGTCATGGAAGAGTGTGTGATACGCCTGAACAGTCACTCATTAGGCGAACCACTCCCCGACTCCAATTCAAACGATGCATCCGATGCTCCCGGACGCAAGACCCTTTCAGAGTTTGTTTCCTTTGTCGACCGCATACCGGATATTGAGAGATATGTTCAGAATAGCGGTGGCTTGGCTACTCTTCAGTCTCGCCTGGGCTTGAGGTGATTATACCAATTCGGAGTAACGTCGGCGTGTTGTAATTGACTGTGCTTGAATAGATTCCCGCCTTCGCGGGAATGACGATACACTGACTGCCGCATGAATTCACGGCATAGTCAGACTAAAATGGTATTAGGAGAGCGGCGTAAATATGGAGAATTCACCTCTACGTTCAGTTGAGTCCGACGCTCAACGACAGGAAGTATCTGACGCCATCCAAGCGTGGATGGATCTGAAGAATGTCCCGTGGTACCGCCGTGAGCAAAGGCCTGCTCTCGAAAATATTCTCAAGATTCTCCGTTTTGTGGGACTGCAATGCGATTCCCGCGGCGTACAAGAATATCCAACTAGAAGCACAGCCCAAAGTAGCCCTGCAAGGAGACGTTTAGCCGTCAATTCGGAACAAGAAGGTATTGTCCAGTTGAAGGGCATTCCCCAGTTCGGATCTAACGCCAACAATGTTTATCACATCGTTTGCACTTGGAATTATAGGCCGCATGCCCTCACATCCCTCGATTGGGTGACCAGTAGCGCTCGTGACGGAGGGAGCGCATTGATCGTCATCTATCTTGACGGCTTAACGAAGCCTGAACGAAACGAGATCAGGAAAAACTGCATCAGAGATGATTTATCTTTTGCCTTGTTGGACGAAATACTGTTTGAACATCTAGTCACAGTCAACAGGGACTCACGTTTCGAAACATTCATCAAATGCGCCCTTGCATATTCAGCACCAAATCCATATATACCTGAGGATAAGTTGGGCGCGTACGTGCCTCCTGAGATATTTTACGGCAGGGAGAGTGTAGCCTACAGCATCGAGCGCGGGAGCACACACATTCTCTTTGGAGGACGGCAAGTGGGCAAAACGGCCCTGTTGCGACACATTGAAAGACGCGGGAATAACCGTGAAGAGCGACGCTTCACCTGGTTTATTGACCTCAAGAACGAGGGATATCGTCCGAATTCTCCTGATAAAGGTACGGAGAAGGTTTGGCAGCTAGTTCTGGGTCTATTCAAGGAAGAACATCTGATAGGCGAAGACCCGACCGAAGTACCATTGGAGAATATCCCGAGGCTTCTGAGAACGGCATTTAGGCAAGATCCCAGACTGAGAGTACTTGTCCTACTTGACGAATCCGACAGATTCTTGGAATTGGACACGGAGGTAGGTTCACCAGTCGTGGAAGCCATGAGAGTTCTGATGGTGGATACGAACAGCCGATTCAACGTGGTGTTTGCCGGCCTTCATAGTGTACAGAAACACGCTAACAGGCCAAACACACCCCTTGCCAATTTCGGATTTGACCCGAACAACCCAAGGCGTGGTGGCCTTGGTCCTCTCAAATATGATGAAGCACAGCGATTTGTGATAGAACCCATGCGCGCGATGGGAATAGAGTTCGAGAATTCTCTCCTTGTGGATACAATACTGACACATACGGAGTGCCATGCCGCGGAGATACAGTTCTTTTGCCATAGTCTGGTTGAACTGTTCCGCAATAGCGAGTCGTTGGAGAACCCACCGTACACCATACGCCAAAATCATGTTGATGAAGTTGCAAATAGCGAAGCCATTCGAGAGGGCATCCGCCGCAGGTATGACTTAACTTTTCGATTGGATGAACGCTATCGCGCCATAAGTTTGTCCATGGTGCATTACTATCACGGCACTGATGCTGTTTCACTTGAACCCCTGTCGATAATCGACGTCCGAAATTTGGTGCGTGATCAAATAGTGAATGACCAGATGTGGGAAGAATTCGACGAAACCAAACTCAGCAACTCAGAGTTGGAAGCATTGCTTAATGAACTCGTGGGCCTGGGGATCTTAGTCCAGCAAAGTACGGGGTATCGAATACGCAGCCAACGCATAGCCCGTGTTTTTGGCTCTAGGGATAATGTCCAAAATGAGCTGTCTAGGATGAATGACGGTAGATAGCCCATCACAGAGAATTGATGCAATGAGAATAGAATCTACCGTCTTGGCGCTGCCATCAGTGCGGACCTTCATAGACGACATCTGTAACGCTTCCCGAACCAAATCCGTCTTGGTCCTGATTCCCGATACGATCAGTCGGGACCTGGTGGCTAGGCTGATCAACAACAGACTTGATGTCTTGCGAATTTGTTGGAGAGAAATTCGATACGAGGGAGAACACTTTCCCGCATTATCGATTCCTAATCAATTGAACGCAGAGTGGCGTTCACGGAACACTGTCAAAAACATTCACAACCTACTGCGATGTGAAGGCTTACCTGAATTAATTCATATTCGCGAATTCAGCACTGCGGACACCGGAAATGTGATAGCGCGCCAGCGCTGGCTAAGCCTCGTTCAGGACTGGGTTGAGGCAAGTAGGAATACACTAGGTGACGGCATCGGAACTGCCCCTAGACTTTGTCTCGTCGCTAAGCTCAGAGACTTCGATTTTGTGCCGCCTGAAGAACAGGAGGGATTAACGATTCACTGGTGGTGGGGTTTCCCGTCGTCTTTGGAAATGAGGTTAGCGTGTAGATATGGCAGCCAGGATGTGGATGATGGCGAAGCTGCGAATAGATGGCGTGAACAGGTGTTGCCTTCTATCGTCGGCACGGACTTTAACCTAGCTGAACACCTTTGGGACGCTATTCTGGAGTCTGCGGATGAAGTTGTTCGAAGTCTAGATGATTACGCTAGTCGCGAAGGCTTGAGTGTTCCATTCGAGCAGGAATTTGATGTATTCAACACTCCACGCTTATCATTGTCTCCCCCGTCAAATATTTGGGAGCAATGGGCCAGCGGAAGCATCCTATCTACTCCTGAATATGGCGTTGAGTATCATCCAGCCTTACTCGCGCATTGGGGACACAGAGTCGATGTGGAACAGAGACTTTGGCGGGGTCAATCTGAGTTGCTATTGCCAATTCTGAATTATGTCAGAATCAAAATATGCGATAGCTTAACGGATGCTTTTGGGGAAGATTGGCCGATAAACCCCCACCGACCTCAAACAAACTACGAATTCGAGGCGGTCGCAGACAATCCGCGAGGTGCTGAATTTGGACATATCGAATACCTATTGAAGAACATATCGAAATTTAAGGATAACCCTGACCTTTTAGGTATTGCGTCTATGAGTAGGACGTTACGCAATGAGATTGCACATTACCGCCTTGTTGAATTTTCGGACTTTGAGAAATTGTGGAAGGAGAATCAGAGATTGGAATTGATGTAGGTCGAAACGTTTGATGGGCGCGGCATCAGACTCATACCAATTCGGAGTAATGTAGTCGCGTTTAAGCTGGCTAGGCTCGATGGATTCCCGCTTCCGCGGGAATGACGATACAAAGTTTGCTGCAGAGTTCATGGCGCAGTCAGACTAAAATGGTATCAGTAGTCCTGTAGGGAGGTTAGAGGGTGTCTGAGAAGTGTTAAGATCGGTTCATTGTGAAGCGTAAACCGTATCCCACAGACCTGACTGATGACGAATGGGCCATGCTGAAGCCGTTGATTTCATGTGCCAAACCCGGAGGACGACCGCGTTCTGTGGATACGTGAGAGATCATCAATGCCGTCTTCTACGTTCTAAGAGGTGGAATATCATGGCGAATGCTTCCGCATGACCTTCCGCCATGGAAGACGGTCTATCATTACTTCAGATCATGGCGAATGGAAGGTGTGTGGGAGGACGTGAACGAAGCGTTGCGCGAGCGTGTGAGGGTATCGCAGGGAGGTTACGTCAAATGGTGTGTAAACGAAGTCAGGCGACAACCTCTTGCGCGGTCTGTACAGCTATCCCGTCTTCGTACTTCTCGCCGATATAGACGGCCTTCATCAGCTCCGGCGCGTTCAGCCGTCTGAAGCGCTGTTCGACTACCATCAGCATCTTCCAGATCACCGCTATCGCCCTGTCCACCCGCTTGTACCTCTTTGCCGCGTCAGTCCTCAGTCTCAACGCCGCGAACGGTGATTCCACCGGGTTGGTCGTCCGAAGATGCTGCCAGTGTTCCCTGGGATAGTCGTAGAACGCAACCATCCTCTCCCAGTCCCGATCCAGTGTCGCCGATGCAGACTCATGTCCACGCTCTGCACACCACCGGGAGAACACCGATCTCAAGCGTTCGGCCTCCCGACGGCTCTCCGCATATGGTATTCGCTTCAGCATCATCTTCGCCTGTGCCTGGTCCCGCTTCGGAAGCCTGTCCAATACGTTGAGCAGCTTGTGGTTCCAGCAGCGTTGCTCATCAGCCTCGGGATAGACGTTCCTCAGCGCTCCCCATATCCCGAGATGACCATCGCCTACAACCAACCTCGGACAGTTCATACCTCGACTCTTCAGGCTCCTGAGTGTCTCAGACCAGCTCTCCACAGATTCCCTGTATCCGGGCTCGGCGCTCAGTACCCGCTTGCTGCCGTCGCTCAGGGCGGCTATCACCACCAGGATTGCCGCCTTCTCACGTTCAAGACCGGCCTTCACGTATACACCGTCAACCCATATGTACACCACCTCCAACTCGTCGAGACGGCGACCGCGCCACTCCGCCAGTTCGATGTTCCACCTGTCCTTCAGTCTCGCAACAGTCGGAGCGGACACCGGCGCGTCATCAATCTCACCAACAAAGAGGCCAGGCTGATGCGCACTCGCCAGGGGATTGTGCTAGGCTACAATGCCCAAGCCATGGTTTCACCCGTTGCCGCAGATGAGGGAGTTACCGGTATGTTGGACACCGCTTCGGACGTAGTGGACGAGCCCAATGATGCCGCTCGTCTGACTGCGATGACCAGACAGGCAGAGGAGGTGAGTGGGGCAAAGGTACCGATGACACTGGCCGACGCCGGCTACTTCGCCGGCAGGCATGTGGCGGAGTTACACCAAAGAGGCCAGCAGGTGGTGATGCCCGACATGGCCCGACCGACGAACCATCCATACCACAAAGACCAGTTCATATACGATGAGGTGTCGGAGCGGAACGCGAATGCCATGGGATATCCTCAGGGGCATTTTATCGTCGGTCGCCAGTCCCGAGGAGCTAAACCAACTCCTATGCGGCAGACATCCCATTCGGTCGAATACTGGGATGCACAACCCCTGTCGCCGCGGATGAACTACCTCCTAACATCAGGTGTGTTAGGTCCGTGTTAATCCGCAGCGACCTATCTTCAGAAACTCCCGGCGTGGTGTCAGGGCTTGGAGAACCGCACCACGCCGGAAGTTGCCATCCTTGCCGCGCCCGGCCATACCTCGCCTCACCTCGCCACACCAGGCCTGACCAGGCCTCACCAAGCCACGCTAGGGCGTTAAGCTGCCTTGGACAGAAGGATGTACGCCTCAAATCGCCCATACTGTCCAGATTTTTCCGGTCGCCAGTCGCCAAGGCCTATGCGCCGACCAGCGATATCCAGCCACCTCTCCATCTGGCCCGCATCCACCAGTTCAGGGTCGGTGTCGACCTCGAACTCGCAAGACCAGGGCACATCGAACATGGCGCGTGTCGCCATCACCCTGCTTCGGTTGATTACTACGGGAACGGTGAACTGGCAGTTCTTTATCAGGTCCTCGATGGCTTCGCCGTACCGACCAATGTCATACTCAAAGTGCGAACTGAGTACCACCAGTCCCTCGCGTACCTGTGGTCCCTGCTTCAGCTTCCGCGCAGCGGTCTCGATGCAAGATCGGATCGCCGCCGGCGGGATGGTAGGGCGTCCCTTGGAATCGACCCATAGGCTTGTGAAGCACTCGAGTTGCCGGAGCCGCTCTTCGTCAGCGGCAGTCCTGTTCGATCCCCGCCTTCTTGTGATCTCCGCCTTTTCGATGTTGGCAGGGATTGAGGGGTCCATCCCTGCAGCGCTGTGCATGATAATGGGCTGAGTTCCGTCGATGTGGATATTGTGTAGCATCTTCTAATTGCCTCCTTGAATGCACTCATGAATACGGACCTGTTATTACCGGCACGGGTAAAGCGTCTTAGTGTCGTCGCGATCTCGTGGCACAGGCCACACAGGGCGACTAGGTCGTCAGCAGTGGTATCTTCCGGCTTGGGATAGATTTCGGCCCAGTGATGGCCTTCGTCGGCGGACCTCTGCCCACAGAACTGGCAGATGTCGTGAGATCTGGAGAATGTACGTGCGCGTGCGGCGCGATGTGCCGGGTGCTTGTAGTTGTAGCTATTCCGGGTTGGCCGGTCACGACTTGACGAAGGCGTCTTCGGCTTGGTGGTTATCGGTTCGGCACGCTTCCGAGGAGTTTTCTTATCGGGCGTCGCTTGTTCGACCTCCGAGAGAAGATTCTCCTGAAAGATACCGGTTGCCACCCCTCCCGATCCGTCGATCTTCTCTTGTGGTTCCGGCGAGCGTTCAAGGCCACTGGCGACCTCGACGGCCGCACGCCGCCGGGGGTTCAACCCCCTGAGGGTCTCGCTGTGATACAATTCCTACCGCCTTTCGGGCGCGCTTGGCCAGGATTGACAGTCGGGCACAAGCGCGCTCGTGGGTTTTACTCTTTAATTTCCACCTCTACCTGGGAACGCAGCACGTAACGCCTTCTTCCTCTTCGGGCCTTCACCCAGCCGGAGCCAGATCGGCCTATGCGTACCACAAAGCCCTGTCTGCTGATTCCTAGCAACTTCGCCGCCTGAGCGACGGACATCCAGTCCCGGGCTATGATTGTTTCGTCGGTGATTTCGTCGCCTCCCTCGATAACGAGGGGCCGCCTGCGTGTGGGCACTTCTATTCCTTGCGTCTAAGGCAAATGTGCCGAATGGCATTTCAATAACAGCAACACTATTCTACTACAATACACCCCTTAACGCAAGTACCCTCTGCGACCATATCTCGCAGATGTCCAAGGTAGACCCGATCTGGCATTCTCTTAAGCTGCCCCCCAATAGGGTTGCATATCCTGAGACTTGTGCTAATATTAGAACAGTACTATAGTTCGTGGCTAATAAGGAGGGAGAACAGGCCCATGCCCAGACCGAGACCCAACCCTTACATGTTCGCTACCTGGATATCTAGGCCGCTGGTTGGAGAGAAGAACTGCCAGTGGGCACCCTGGTTCAAGGCCAACTTCCGGGACTACGAGAGAGTGCCCAGCACTTTCGACTCGGCCAAGTGGAACATGGAACATACCGAACTGCTGTATGATTGGGCGGAGCGACTCGAGGCGCGCGGGTGCGAACTGTTCATCGAGAGACAGAACGAGTTCAGGGCCGAGAGCCCACACTCCGGCATGATCATACACGGCAGGCCTGACATAATTGCAGTAGGTCCCGATGGAAGGGCCACGATCTACGATGTGAAGACCGGACAGGAGTCCGACTCGCACGTGGTCCAAGTGCAACTCTACATGTACCTGGTGCCGAGAGCTCAGAACAGTCGATGGTGCGACACAACCTTTGACGGGGGGCTAGTGTACGCGGACGGTAAAGAGAAGCTGATACCGGCGGCCAGCGTAGATGAGCCGTTCTTGACCCGAGTCGGGGCATTCATGCGTAAGATGATGTCGGACACCCCCGCCAGGCGTGTCCCTAGCGCCCCTGAGTGCGGCTGGTGCGACATAAGTCGCAAGGACTGTCCTGAGCGCGCCGAGACCAAGCTCGAATAGAGAGCCGACTGTCTCAATATTCAATACCATGTTATCCGGCAAACCGTTGGAAGGCGACCGACCCCATATCGTTGTGGCAGGGTTGACCATCAGACAGCACACCCCAAGGTTTGACTTATGAATATCTAGCTGAGTAGTGTCCCTTAGAGTGGTGTAATAGAGAAGGTGGCCTAGCATAGATAAAGCCACCGCGTCATCCTTAGAGAAGTAGAAGCTCAATGCAAGGAGGACGGCGATGGCAAGAGACAGTATCGATATTTTGGAGCTATTGCGCAAGCGGGGTGTGGACGGAGACATGGACTTTCTTCGCGAGGCGCTGCGGGTGTTGATGGATGCGGTCATGGACGCCGAAGTCTCAGCGAGGATCGGCGCCGAGCACGGCGAACGCAACCCCGACAGGCTTACTCATCGCAACGGGTACCGCTCCCGCACCTGGGACACGAGGGTCGGCACCATGGAGCTTCGCATACCCAAGCTGAGGGAGGGGAGCTACTTCCCCTCACTGCTTGAGCCTCGAAGACGCAGTGAGCGAGCTCTTCTGGCGGTGATCCAGCAGGCGTACGTCGAGGGTGTGTCGACGAGGCGGGTGGATGATCTGGTCAAGGCGCTGGGATGCGAGGGCATCTCCAAGAGCCAGGTGTCTCGTATCTGTGTGGAACTCGACGGTGTGGTCGACAGCTTCCTGGGTCGGCCACTGGACACAGGACCGTACTGCTACGTGTGGCTGGACGCGCTGAGCCAGAAGGTCAGAGAGGAAGGCAGGATAGTCAACGTATCAGTGGCTGTGGCGACCGCGGTCAACGCCGAGGGCAAGCGTGAGATCGTGGGCATGGACGTGGGAACGAGTGAGGACGGTGCGTTCTGGCTGGCGTTCCTGCGCTCGTTGTCCGCCAGGGGCTTGGAAGGTGTTCAGTTGGTGACCTCGGATGCACACCGTGGACTGAGGGACGCGATAGCGACTGTGTTCGCCGGCGCCAGTTGGCAGAGATGCCGCACCCACTTCATGACCAACCTACTCACTCGCGTACCCAAGAGTGCCCAGCCCTGGGTTGCGACCATGGTCCGCACGATCTACCAGCAGCCATCTGCCGAGGAGGTGCACTCCCAGCTCAACAGAGTCGTGGATCAACTGAGTCCCCGGTTCCCGGAAGCATCCTCGATGTTGGCAGAAGCCGGAACTGACATCTTGGCCTTCACATCCTTCCCCAGCGCTCACTGGAAGCAGGTGTGGTCGAACAATCCCCAGGAGCGACTGAACAAGGAGATAAGGCGCAGAACCGACGTGGTGGGCATCTTCCCGAACCGGCCTGCGGCGCGTCGGCTGATCGGAGCCGTACTGGCCGAGCAGCACGACGAGTGGGTAGTGGGCAGACGATACCTGACGCCGGTTTCAGCGACTTACGACAAAGCGTTGCCGGAAGCCCAGATCACACAGCCGACTGCGGCCTGACTAGAACAAAAGGATTGACGAACTCCCACACCACGTACGGGGACTTGACCTTCCATAGCCGCCTGGACCGGGATTAGGATTGGCTGCGCCGTCCGTAAATATAGTGACTTTCGGTCTAGACGTGTCCCCATTACAGTTGGCCATCAGATACCCTTCTTAAATTCTAACTGTGATGGCGCGTTGTCACGCGACTTCTGACTTTGACACACTCTTTACGGTAACGACAGCTAATTCGAAGTTATGCGGATGGAGGGGCCTTCCCTATCAAGAGTATCTTCGCAACCGATTTCAAAGATCGGCTGAGCGAGAATTTGCTAACCTATTTGCTAACGTACTGATCAGGACTCAACGAGACTGAACAGGAGTTAGACCGCCCGACTTGAGAGGATTAGCTACGGAATGCCGCTGAAATGGGAGGAAAATGACCTATCTGGGAGGCTCGCACCGCATTACGAAACCGCTGCTCTACCACTGAGCTACGTTGGCTTTCTATACTCGCTTGACCCTGCGGGCAAGCGGCAAACACGCGGAGCCAAGAATGCCTTCCCACTAACACGAATTATCAGGCGGTGGGTACACTCTGACGGGAGGAGCGACAGATTAACGGCGCCACGGCCTATTTTACTTGTCCAAGCCTCGCCTGTACAAGTTCTGCATCAACCCTGAAGACGATTTCAGAAGTGTACTTGCAGCTGTTACAAAGACGCCAGTTCCTGAATTTCCGCTTTCGCGGGAATGACGAGAGCGGCGGTGATAGTTACAGATTTATCTGGACTTGGTACTAGAACATTCTGAAGGGCATATCCTTCTCTGCGTCATCGGTCACGATCTCCAGCAATGCAGTTCGTCCTGACTGTACTATGCCCGCGCACCGCTCTGCAGCGGAAATCACTTCGTCTGGCTGGGTTACCCGTTCGCTGTACGCTCCCAACGCCTCCGCCATCTTCACGAAGTCGCCACCTGTAGTCTTGGTGCCATAGAGTTCGTGGGCCGTCGCGAAATGTTCGGGCCGATATATGCCCATAGAGGAGTTGTTGAGGATGACCGTGAGAATCGGGATTTCCTCTCGTACAGCCGTTTCCAGGTCGGTTCCAACCATACCGAAACCGTAGTCCCCGATCACGTTGACGCAAAGTTTGTCCGGGGCGGCGAGCTTGCTGCCCATTGCCGCTCCCAGACTGTAACCCAGTTGAGTTGACTTGCCCCACGCGATGAAGCCGCGCGGGGTTACGGTCTTGTAGAACGGAATCATCTGGTCGCGAGGACTTCCAGAGTCGTGGTTCATGATTGTCTTCTTGTGGTCTATCGCCTTGGATAGGTCGTTGAGCGCGCGGTACGGGTTGATCGGCACGGCGTCGGAGTGCATCTTGGGCAGCCACTCCTTCATCCACTCTTCCCGCACAGCCTTGATCTCACCAGCGACATCGCCTCTATTCACACGTTCGCTGCCACTGTCGGCAAGAATCGCCTTGATTTCAGAGATCAACTGTCGCATTACCAGTTTGGCGTCGCCGATCACTGCCACGTCGGGCGAATAGTCCTTATTCACGTCGTCTTCGTCATTAGTAATATGCACGAGCACTTTGCTGTCGAAAGCGTCGGCTCCATAGTGGATGCGCGTGAAACTGCAGCCGATGCCGAACACGACATCAGCCTGATCCAGGAAGCGAACGACCATTCCGGTCGTCGTGCTGGAGCGCGTTCCAAGCGACAGAGGGTGATCTTCCCTGAAGACGCTCTTGCCGGCCATCGAGGTCATCACCGGTGTCTGAGTGAGCTCGGCGAGTTCCTGAAGTTCATCCCATGCCTCGGCATAGAGCACTCCCTGCCCCGCGTGTATCACGGGATTCGTGGCCCCCAGCAGAACCTTTGCGGCATCCCTCACGTCCTGTGGGTCACCCTCGGAGCGACGCCGTCGCACAGGCATGTACTCCACGTCGTCGCCGGGAAGTTCGCCCCGCAATATGTCGCTAGGGAGGTCAAGCAAAACAGGGCTGGGACGTCCCAGCCGCAACTGGCTGAACGCGCGGCGCATTGCATTGGGGATCTCCTCAGGGAGTCCCACCCTGCTCGACCACTTTACGACCGACTCATAGGTACGGCTCGGACTAAAGGTCGGATGCACGCCTGCGCGGTTTCGGGGCGCGGACGCCGGAAGTAGCAGGATTGGCACGGAGTCGGCATAAGCCTGAGCCACGCCCGCGAACGCATTCTCGGCGCCCGGGCCCGCCTGCATCGCGAACACCCCGGTGCCCCTGCCGTTGGTGACTCGCGTGTACGCGTCCGCCAGATTCACGCCAACGCGCTCCTGTCGGAAAATAAGCGGCCTTATGCCCGCCTTCGCCGCGGCCTCCTCCAGTGAATTGAAGGGGATTACTCCCATAAAATCCACGCCTTCTTGCTTCAGAATTCTCGCAACCAGATCCGCGCCTGTCATGTCGTTTGCCTCTCTCATATATCAGTGATCGGGATCTACGATTCGCTGAGAATAGTATCATCTTCGCGCCGTATCGGGTATCGAGCCTTACGCGAGTTTCGCCATCACTCATATATTCCGATTTATGTTTGTGCAGGCGGCGTCCAGGTCGTTTCCTGGTGGCGTCCTGGTGTTCTAATCAGGTGGAAATGATCTGCAAATCGGTGGATTTAGCTATGAAATCGGCCTGATTTAACTGCGGAAAAATTTTGTGAGCCGATTTTGTCACTACGGATAAATTCTATTATATGTTACAGCACTATTGTTCTGAGATGGGTACATGATAGCATATTCATGGAACCATGAGTAGCAGAGACAGAAACTCGGAAGCATTACAGAAGTGGTGGGTGAAGGTAGCGCGGTCCGCAATCACACACTGGATTCCCGCCTTTGCGGGAATGACTGAATTGTAGTCGAGGTTTCACCCCCATCCTAGCCTTCCCCCATCAAGGGGAAAGGGATTTTCAATATACAAATGACGAGACGTGGTGTGACCTGTAGCTGCCTACCAGACAATTGATGCTTCCTAGAAACTCAGACGGACCGTGAAAGTTCGTGACCGAACAGCGCTACGCTTGCATCATCACCCTACCCGTGCTAAGTTGCGATTGCGCGAAAGTCGTAGCTACGGGAGAAAGACGATGCCCTCCGCAGCCCAATTTACGTTGATCACCGCCGACCGGCTCATAGACTCAAGAGGCGGCCCACCAATCGAACAAGGCGCGGTTCTGATAGAGGGCGACAAGATCGTCGCCCTCGGCGGGCAGGAAGACATTCGCGCTCCGGAGGGAGCGTCGGTCGAGGTCAGCGACTACCCTGGCTGCACGGTCATGCCGGGCATGGTGGACTGCCACACTCACCACAACGGGTTCGGCGACGGGCGCATGGGAGACGACCTGACGCTGCTGCCGGACGAGATCCTCACGGTCCAGGCCGCGAGAAACGCGAGAGCGAGCCTGTATTCCGGCGTAACCACGATCCGCGAGAATGGTCCGAAAAACGTGACCATGTTCAGGCTGCGCGACTCCATAAACGCCGGGCTCACGATTGGCCCCCGAATGACGCTGTGCGGTCGTCCGGTCGCCATCATTGGAGGGCACATGGGCTACTTCGGCGGCGAGGTCACCGGCCCTAACCAGACCCGCGCACTAACAAGACAGCTTATCAAAGAGGGTGCGGACTACATCAAGATAACCGCGACGGGCGGCAGCACTCGCACTTCGTACCGGAATCTTCCCTCGTTCAACGTGGACGAACTGAAGGCGGTGACGAGCGAGGCGCGCAAATTCGGAAAACTGACCGCCACGCACTCCATGTCGTGCGTTGGGATAGACAACTCGCTGGAGGCGGGTGTTGACATGATCATCCACTGCCAGTACCGCGAGCCGGACGGAACTGCCAATTTCCGGGAGGACATAGCGGAGCGCATAGGCAAACAGAACGCATACGTGAACCCGACGCTGCACGTGGGAAGGTCGTCCGCATGGACGCTCGCGCACAAGCGCGACGACGAAGGACTGACGCCGGAGGAACAGGCGCAGTTGGACGAGACGCGCGCCAACATGGACATCAGCCTCGACCACTCTCGCCGCATGATAGAGATGGGACTAAAGGTCATAACGGGCTCGGACTCATCCTGGGGAAACTACAAACTCGGCAACACGGTGTATGAGACCGAATTGCTTGTCCACGCAGGCTACACGCCTATGCAGGGAGTCCTCTCGGTAACGAGTTGGGCCGCCGCCGCATTGAATATGGATGATAGAGTCGGCACCCTGGAACCGGGAAAGGAAGCCGATGTGCTGGTCGTAAGGGGCAACCCGGCTCAGGACATCAACGACCTCTGGAACGTGGCCGACGTTTACTTCGCCGGACAGAAGCTGGAACGTGGCTCCGAAGATTCCAGGGCCGCCGTCAGGCAAGCTCCTGCCCCTCTTTAGATTCGCCAAAACATAATACGCCGGAGACCGGACATGCCAGCATCCCACAGCGCTTTCACTATTCTCAGAGCCGCACGCCTGATAGACGGCAACGGAGGTCCTGCAGCCGAACAGGCCGCGATACTTCTCGAAGGCGACACAATTCGGCAGATAGGCACCGCCGAGACAGTTCAGGCGCCGGAGGGCGCGCCGGTCCAGGAGTTTGACTACGGGGACGCGACTATCATGCCCGGACTGGTGGACTCCCATGTTCACCTCATCGGAATCGGCGATGGTCGCGCGGGCGATGAGCTGGTCACTTTACCCGACGAAGTGCTCACGGTCCAGGCCGCCCAGAATGTTCGCCGCCACCTGCACTCAGGCGTCACCACGGTGCGCGACTGTGGAGCGAAGAACCGCACGACGTTCGCATTGCGACAGGCGGTCGAAATGGGCATTCTGCCATCACCACGGTTGGTTCTGGCGGGCAGGCCCGTCGCTATCATCGGAGGACATCTCAGCTACTTCGGCATTCAGGCTACCGGACAGGACGAATGCCGCGCCGCAGTGCGACAGCTAATCAAAGAGGGTGCGGACTTCATCAAGATCACCGCGACAGGTGGAAGCACTCGCACGAGTCACCCGCTGAGGCCGTCGTTCGACGTGGTCGAACTAAACGCGATTTGCGAAGAGGCGCACAAGTTCGGCAGACACGCCGCCGCTCACTGCGCTTCTTCGCAGGGTATGGTAAACGTGCTCGACGCCGGCATAGATACGATCATCCATGGGGTCCACAAGGACCCGGACGGCTCCGACACGTACAGGTCGGACATATCCGAGCGAATCGCCGAGAAGGGAGTCTTCGTCAACCCCACAATCGGCGCGTCCGTAGCCCGGATACGTCAGCTAGAAGACATGGGCGACCTGACCCCCGATCAGCAGGCAGAACTAGACACGGTTCGCGCGGGATCTGACGTCAGAATGGATCAGTTCGCGCGGATGAGGGACGCCGGAGTCGTGATGTCGGCCGGATCCGACTCAGCGTGGGGGAACTACCAGATGGGAGACTTCCAGACCGAGATCGAAGCCCACGCAATGGCGGGCATGTCCAATATGGAAGCTATCGTTTCTGCCACCCGCGACGCAGCGCGTTCATGCTGGATTGCCGACCAAGTAGGAACGTTGGAACCCGGCAAGCAGGCCGACGTGCTGGTGGTCGAGGGTAACCCGCTGGACGATCTATCCGATCTCAGGCAGATAGCCGATATCTTCATGGCGGGAGGAAGGGTTGACCGCCAGAACCTGATCTAACATCATTCTCCGACACAAAGAAGAAGCCCCGCCAAATATGTCACTTGGGCGGGGCTTTCGCTTAACCGTCAAAAGGAGAAATTAATCTCTACCTCTCGATGGGAGCGCCCACTATGGAACCGTACTCCGTCCACGAGCCGTCATAGTTGCGGACCTTCTCGTAGCCCAGTATCTGAGACAGAACGAACCAGGTGTGGGAACTTCGCTCGCCGATACGGCAGTACGCGATGGTCTCGCCATCGCCGGTGATTCCGGCTCCGCCGTATATCTCCTGGAGCTCTTCCACCGACTTGAAAGTGCCGTCCTCGGCAACCGCCGTCGCCCACGGGATATTCGCCGCGCCGGGAATGTGACCGCCGCGCTGGGAACCTTCCTGGGGCAGATTGGCGGGCGCCAGAAGCGTCCCGTTGTACTCGTCCGGCGCGCGTACATCCACGAGGCCAGTATTGTTGCTCGTCGAAGCGACGTCGAGAACATAGTCTCTGGTCGCCCTGATCGAAAGATCGGGAGCGGGCGCGTCGTACGAAACGCTCTCCACCGAAGGGACATCGGTGGTCAGTTCTCTACCTTCGTCAACCCACTTCTGCCTTCCGCCGTCCATGATCTTGAGGTCAGAGTGGCCATACATTCTCATCTGCCAGAATGCGTAGGTGGCAAACCAGTTGTTGTTGTCGCCGTACAGCACGACGGTAGTGTCCGGTCCAATGCCAGACTCGCCCAGTAGCCGGCCCATCTGATCCGCGGACAGAATGTCTCTCGTCAGTTCGTCGTTGAGTTGTGACGTCCAGTTCCATCCGGCCGCGCCCGATATGTGGCCCTGGTCGTAGGCTTCGGTATCAACGTCAACTTCCACCAGTCTTACATTCGGGTCGCTCAGGTTTTCGGCCACCCACTCGGTCGTCACGATAGATTCGGGGTGTGCGACACTTGCCATTTCGTATCCTCCGTTCTGGAGACTCGTCTCACATTTCAGTTGCTTACTTATCCGGTTAGCGGTGCGCCGCCGCAGAAGGCGACGTAATCAATTAGCTCGGTCACGGTTGGGTTGTCGCCACAGAGTGGGCAGTCGGGATTGCGCCGCATTTTGACCGCTCTGAAGTCCATCTCCAGCGCATCTATCAGCAGCAGGCGGCCGGAAAGCGACTCGCCCACACCTAGAATCAATTTCACGGTTTCGGTCGCCTGAATTGTGCCAACCATGCCGGGCAGCATTCCGAGAACGCCCGCCTCGGCGCAGCTTGGGACTTCACCCGGAGGGGGTGGCGTTGGGAACAGGCAGCGATAGCATCCCTTGCCGGGGATGAACACCGTCGCCTGCCCGTCGAACAGGAGGATGCTGCCGTCCACGAGCGGCTTGCCAGCAAGATAAGCGGCGTCGTTGACCAGGTATCTGGTGGGGAAATTGTCCGCGCCGTTGATCACGATATCGTAGTCCTGGATTATCTCCATCGCATTGTCCGACATGAGCGGGGACTCGTGGATGATGACGTTGGTCTCAGGATTGTAGGCGTTTAGAGTCTCGACCGCAGACTGCACCTTCGGCTTGTCAATGTCGCTGTCGTAGTGAAGCACCTGCCTCTGGAGATTGGTGACGTCCACGGTGTCGAAGTCCACGATTCCGATGGTGCCAACGCCAGCCAGGGTCAGGTAGATCGAAATCGGTGAACCAAGTCCGCCCGCGCCTACGATCAATACTTTCGCGTCAATCAACTTTCGCTGACCCGCGCTCCCGACTTGGGGCATAATGATATGGCGGCTGTATCTCCTTACCTGGTAAGGCGTTAGCGGCCTGACTTGTGTAGCTGCGACCATTGAGTTCCTCCAATCGGTTCTTCTGTTCTCTGATTGAGACCGGGCTTGCCAAGTGTCGTGCCTGCAATAAAAAAGCCCCATCGCCGAACGCTAGGCGCTGGCATGGAGCCTGTTCCTGTGTGACCGCCGCGTGTTACACCGCATTGGCCCGAAGGCTGCTGTCGGTCTCCGAATACCCTACCCGCGCTGGAGGGTTTTACAGGAGCATCCGAAAGCCGAATCTGACTTGTACAAGGTTACCGATTCCTCGCTGTTGAGTTATTGGTTACAAAGCGGATTATAACATGTCGCAATCTTGGCCTTCAAATTCGCTTATGGCTCGGGCAGACATTGCCGGCCATGCAAAATTTCGGCGCTTCCGCCACTCATCGTCATGCTAAAATATAAGTGAAGCCGGCTCAGTTAAGCAGATCGAAAGAGTGGCAGGAGAGTTGCAGATGACTCCACAAAACGGTGTGTCCTCATTCGACGAAGTCAACCTGTCGTTAGACAAGGCTGCCGACAAGATCGGACTCTCCGACGGCGTCCGGGAGATGCTTCGGACGCCCTGGAGAGAGTTGCAGGTTTCCGTTCCGGTCAGGATGGATGACGACTCCATAAGGGTCTTCAACGGATACAGGGTCCAGCACAACGGCGTGAGAGGCCCCTACAAGGGCGGTGTGCGCTACCACCCCGCCGCCGATCAGGAGGAGGTCCGCGCGCTAGCTTCCCTGATGACGTGGAAGAACGCCTTGGTCGACATTCCGTTCGGCGGTGCAAAGGGCGGTGTCCAGTGCGACCCTGGCGAATTGAGCAGCGACGAGCTCAACCGTCTCACCCGTAGATACACCCTTAACATCGAACACCTCATCGGAATAAACCGGGATATTCCGGCTCCCGACCTCGGTACCAACGCACAGACAATGGCTTGGATGATGGACGCTTACGGCCAGATCCACGGCTACGTACCGGGTATCGTGACCGGCAAGCCCCTGGAAGTCGGCGGCTCGGTCGGCAGGGAGCAAGCCACGGGGAGGGGTGTGGTCTTCGTAACTCGCCACGCTGCCGAGGATATGGGAATGGACCACTCCGAGGCCAGAATAGCGATTCAGGGTTTCGGTAACGTCGGCTCATGGACGGCATCCATCGCCTGCGAACTCGGATGCACCGTAACGGCAGTGTCCGACGTCAACGGCGGTGTCCATAATGAAACAGGACTCGATATTGCGGCGCTGTTCGATCACAAACGCGAGGCTGGAACTGTCGCCGGATTCGGCGGGGGCGAGTCACTGACCAACGCCGAGCTCCTGGAATTGGACTGCGAAGTCCTGATCCCCGCGGCAATAGATCGGGTGATTCATAAGGACAACGCCCCTAATGTCAAGGCAAAGATTATCGTGGAGGCGGCAAATCACCCTCTGACTCCCGAGGCCGACGACATTTTCCGGGATAGGGGGATTCCGGTAATCCCGGATATTCTCGTAAACGCTGGTGGCGTCATCGTTTCCTACTTCGAGTGGACGCAGAACCTCTACCAGCACCGCTGGACTCTTGAAGAGGTCAACGACGAACTGGACACGATCATCAGCAGGGCTTACAGAGAGGTCCGAGAGACCGCCCGACGTGAGGGAATCACCTACAGAGACGCTGCCTTCCTCATAGGCGTTGGCAGAGTAGCGGAGGCATCACGGATCAGAGGCTTCGTGTAGAAGTCAATTCTCCTGGACCAGAAAGCCTTCGAAAGACTGTCTCCCGTTGAACTCGTTAACACAGTTTGTGCAGTGCGATTTCCCAATTCAGAACTGCCGCACTCCCTTCACGTCGCTATTCTCCGGCTGCCAAACTTGACCGTCTAAGTCGGAAAGCGTAGATTGAAGCAATCAAGATTTCGGCATCATGTCCTTGGAGGGAGTTATGCAGTTCGGCTCATTCATGGAATTTCACACCCGACCCGGAGGCTCTCAGACCGCGGCGTTCGAAGAGGGTATGGAGCACATCAGGGAAGCCGAATCGCTCGGACTCGACGGCGTATGGCTTGCTGAATCCCACTTCAACCCTCAGAGGTCCGTACTATCTGCCCCGTTGGTTATCGGCGCCGCAATTGCCGGACGCACGGACACGATAAAGATAGGCACCGCCGTGCATGTAATACCGCTCGGTAATCCCATTCGCATGGCAGAGGAAGCCGCAACTCTCGATCAGCTCAGCCGCGGACGATTCGAGTACGGAGTCGGTCGGAGCGGATTCCCGGGCTCCTACGAGGGCTACGGCATGGCATACGGTGAAAGCCGTCAGCGCTTCTACGAGTACCTGGACATAATCAAGACCTCGTGGACTTCCGAGAGATTCAGCTACGAAGGCGAATTCTACTCATACGACGACGTCTGCCTCACCCCGAAGCCATACCAGCAGCCTCATCCTCCATTCAGGGTAGCGGCCACGACTACCGATACATTCCCGGTACTCGGTAAATTGGGCTACCCCATCTTCGTGGGCGTTCGCGGACTCGGAATGTCACAAGTCGCCGAACAGGTGGCGCTGTACAAGGAGGCTTGGGAAGAAGCGGGACACGAGGGCGATATAGACATTTCGCTCCGCGTGCCGGTTCATGTGGGAGAAAACAAGAAGGAAGCCGTGTCTCTCCCTGAGAATAGCTTTATGAAGCAGTTCCGCAGACTCGGAAGCCAACTTGCGGCGTCCGCTACCCGACCGGGAACCGACCCGCGCGAAGATCGCGTCGAACGAAGTTCGCAGCTTGCGGAAATCACCTGGGACTTCGTGCGGGAGGAGAAGGTTGCCGTCGGCACGCCGGACATGGTTATCGAGCAGTTGACCAGAATGCGCGATACCCTCAGCCTGACCGGCATAGTAGCAGAATTGAACGCGGGCGAGGAACTCCCCTCGGACAAGATATCCTCCTCTCTCAAACTGCTCTGCGAGGAAGTCATGCCCGCTTTCAGGTAGCTGGCCGATATGCTTCTCGCAATTGACATAGGAAACACAAACGTGACGGTCGGTGTATTCGATCATGATGATCTGAAGGCAACCTTTCGACTGTCCACCGACACTCGCAAGATGCCCGACGAGTACGCCCTGTCAGTAAGCCAGCTTCTGCCGCTCCGCGGTCTGTCCCTGTCGGCAATTGACTCGGTTGCAATCTGTAGCGTGGTCCCACCGCTCACTCCCAGTTTCACGCAACTGGCAAGGGCATACTTCGATGTCGAACCCCTCGAAGTCGGATCGGGTACCCGGACTGGAATCAGCGTCCGTTACGACCCGCCTCGCGATGTCGGCGCCGACCGTATCGTTGACGCCGCCGCCGCCTTCAGTATGTACGGCGGGCCGGTCATCGTCGTTGACGTGGGAACCGCCACCGTGTTCGACGCGGTATCGGAGTCCGGCGACTACCTCGGAGGTGCAATCGCGCCCGGAATATCAATCGCCGCAGACTCACTTTTTCACACTACCGCCATGCTCCGGCGGGTCGAGCTCGCCCCGCCTCCGTCTGCTATCGGCAGGAACACAGTACACGCGCTCCAGGCCGGTTTGGTATTCGGATACTCCGAACTTGTAAAAGGCATGGTGAGACGCTTCAAGAATGAACTTGGGGAACACTCCAGCGTGATTGCGACCGGCGGCCTCGCTGAGGTAGTCGCCGATGAGTCGGGCATTTTCGACGCGATTGACCCCAACTTGACGCTCACAGGCTTGAAAATAGTTTTCGAACTGAACCGTTAGAAATGACATACTCACTTCAAGGCAAGACCATCTCACTCGGCGTCACCGGCTCCATCGCCTGCTACAAGGCGGTTGATCTGGCGAGCAAGCTCATGCAGCTAAACGCCGACGTGGATGTCCTTATGACGCCCTCGGCCTTACGGTTTCTTACCCCACTGACTTTCACAGCGATAACTCACCGGCCCGTCATCACGAGCATGTTTGACCCCCAATCCGAGTTGAGCATCAACCACGTCGCAGCCGCCGAGCGAGCCGATCTCGTCGCCGTCGTTCCCGCTACCGCAAACAGCCTGGCCAAGATCGCCCACGGCAGAGCCGACGATCCGGTTTCGGCGACGATTCTCGCCACGCGCGCGCCTGTTCTAGTTGCTCCGGCGATGGACGCCAACATGTTCGAGAGTCCAGCAACCCAGGCAAATGTCGAACTTCTCCGACAGCGTAGCATATACGTCGCCGGGCCCGCCGAGGGCAGAATGGCCTCTGGCCTCGTGGGCAGGGGCAGGCTTCTCGAGCCCGCAGAACTGGTAGGACATATCAGAATTCTGCTAGGGCGCGCTGGCGACCTGGCAGGACGCAAGATTGTGGTCAGTGCCGGCGGCACACGCGAGGCGATAGACCCGGTTCGCGTCATAGCGAACCACTCTTCCGGCAAGATGGGCTACGCCATTGCGGAGGCGGCGAGAGACCGAGGAGCGCAGGCAGTTATCGTTTCCGCCCCGACCGCCCTTCCCGACCCCACAGGCGTAAAGGTCGCAAGGATAAACTCCGCCCTCGAGATGGGTCACGCGCTCGACAGGGAATGCGCCGACGCCGACGCCGTAATCATGGCCGCCGCAGTCGCGGACTGGCGCGTAGCCCAGATAGCAGAGCAGAAAGTCAAGAAGACCGGCGCCGACACCTGGACGATAGATCTCGTCAAGAATCCCGACCTCATTGCCGGAATTCATGCCGATAGACTGGTAAAAGTCGGCTTCGCCGCCGAGAGCGAGGACCTCATAGACAACGCGCGCGCCAAGATTCAGTCCAAGGGGCTGCACATGATAGTCGCCAACGACATCACCGCCGAGGACGCGGGCTTCGCCGTTGACGACAACCGCGTCATAATCCTCGACCGCGAAGGTTCAATCGAACGCCTCCCCCTCATGTCCAAGTACGACGTAGGCGTCGAGATTCTGGACAGGGTCATTCCCCTGCTGGGCAGTCTGGCGTGACGACGATGCGGGAATCTTCAGATCATTGGCTCTCATGCTTTGTACTAAGATCCAGCAGACAGGTTTCAAAATGACCACAGTTTCCGACACCCTCAACAAGATAACCGACCGACTGCAGGCGTCCGCCACGACCAAAACGGTCTATGGCGACCCGGTTTCGGTGGACGGCAGGACGTTGATTCCCGTGGCAAGAGTCCGTTACGGCTTCGGAGCGGGAGGTGGGAACGGTGGTGGTGACAGCAGCGGTGAAGGCTCTGGCGGCGGTGGCGGCGTAGAAGTTACTCCTATTGGCCTCGTCGAGATAACAGAGTTGGGGACCAGATACATATCCTTGGAAAGCCCGCGTATCTTCATCAAATACGCCCTCATTGCTATGGGAATCATCGCTCTCATAATCGGTATTCTACGGCTGAAGCGATGACAGACCGCCGTTGCCCATTGTCCCAACCCTTGCTAGAATCCAGACACTCAAACCAGATTGAAACTCAGGAGTAGAAGATATGCCAATCGTTAGAGTTGAAATGTGGCCGGGCCGCACCCACCAACAGAAACAGGAACTCGCCAAGGCAATCACAGAGGCCGTAGTCGAAATCGGCAAGGCGCCCGCCGATGCGACGTTCGTCATATTCGAGGACGTGGCCAAGGAAAACTGGGCGCAGGCCGGAACGCTGGCGTCAGACGAATAGAGACCCGCATACGGAGACGCCCAGATGATAAGCCGAGAAAGAATAGTCCGCACATTCTGCGACCTTGCTCGTATAGACAGCCCGTCAGGCGACGAAGAGGAAGTCGCCCTGCACTTGGTCGAGAGACTGGAATGTATGGGTTTCACCGTAGTGAGAGACGACTATGGGAACATTATCGCCAACGACGGCGGCGAGGACCCGCTTATCCTGTCCGCCCATATGGACACGGTAGAACCCGGACGAGGCGTGCAGCCGTCCGTTGAGGGTGAACGCATCGTCTCGGACGGCACCACTATTCTGGGCGGCGACTGCAAGGCTGGCGTAGCGGCCATCCTCGAGGCCCTGGAGTCAATATTCGAGGATGGTACTCCCCACAGATCCATCGAAGTAGCCTTCACCCGTGAGGAGGAGATAGGACTCGTCGGCGCGCGAAACATGGACTTCTCGCTGATCAAGGGCGAGGAAGCTATCGTATTCGACGGCGAAGGTCCTCCCAGCCAGATAACCTCCTCAAGCCCAGAGTACATAGGCTTCGATATAGAGATCACCGGACGCGCCGCCCACGCGGGCGTGGAGCCTGAAAAGGGGCTCTCGGCTATACGCATTGCGGCTGAAATAATCACCAGGCTCCCACAGGGTCGCCTCGACGACGAGACTACATTCAACGTCGGCACCATAGAGGGAGGCACCGTCAGGAATGCCGTTCCCGAACTCACAACCGTACACGGCGAATTCAGAAGCCGGAATCTGGAGAGTCTCGACGGAATAAGACTGCAGGTAGATGAGGCCCTGGGCGAAGTGCGAAACATGTTCCCTGAGGCCGACATACAGTGCCACCTGCACACCGAGTTCGTCGCCTATAACCTTTCGGACGACGACCCCGCTCTCGCAAGGGTTAAGTCAGCGTTGAAGTCCCTCGGAATGACTCCCACTATGCAGCCTTCGGGTGGCGGCACGGACGGCAACGTCTTCAGACTCAACGACATCAGCGCTGTCGTGGTCGGCATGGCGGATCATGGGATGCACACGGTCAGAGAGTACGTTACTATCCCCGACCTCGTGGACGCCGCGCACCTCTGTGAAACGCTCCTGAGAACGGACGACTGAGATATGTCTGTCCGCTATCTGGGGCACTGCGCCTTCCTCTTCGAGGATATTACTGGGGATAGCCTGCTGATTGACCCTTTCGGCAACGGCAGTTCAGAGTATGACAACTGGTTTATCAAGGAATTTCCACCTCTGGAAGTTAATCTTGTGGCCGTGACCCACGACCACTTTGACCACAATGCGGTCTCCGCCCTGCCCGATGGGACGCCAATGCTGGACCGGGCTGAAACCAGGCATGTTGGCAATACTACCGTCACCGGAGTTAGCGATATACACTCCGGGATTTCTGGTCGCAACGGTATGGAAAACGTAATTTACGTTGTCGAACATGAGGGAGTGAGATACTGTCACATCGGCGACAATCGCCACGACATTCCATCAGACGCGCTGGAGGGCCTGGGCCGCATTGACGTGCTGATGGTGACCGTTGACGATTCCTGCCACCTGCTGACGTTTGACCAGGTTGACCATTTGTTGCATCTCGTTTCTCCCAGGGTCGTCATACCGATGCACTACCGCATAGAGGGCCTTTCGACCGTCGAAGCTGAACTGGAAGGGCCCGAACGCTGGGTAAGGACACAGTCGCCCCGCCGGACGATGCGACGTTCATCCTTCAGAATTGACCGTCGAGGTATGCCCTACGAGCGCGAGATCTGGACGATTCCGGCAGAACTCGCCGGTTAAAACGGGTTGAGTTTTCGACTCAATCCGCTCATGTGGAAAACTAAGTCGGGGTGAAGAGCCGTGAAGGTTAAGCTCGCATACGGCAAGACTGGACTTGAGGTGGAACTACCCGACGATAGAACCACTATCGTCGAGCCAAGCTACCTGCCCGGTCTTCCCGACCAAACAGGCGCTATCAGGACCGCCGTCCGCGATCCCGTCGGCGGAACGTCTCCTTTGCGCAAACTGGCTCAGTCCGGGCACACGGTCGCCATTTCGGTGTGCGACATTACCAGACCCATACCCAGCAGGACAGTCCTGCCGGTGCTTCTACGCGACCTGTCTCATATTCCAGATCAGAACATCGTGATTCTGGTTGCCACAGGAACCCACCGATCCAACACCGATTCTGAACTGCGCCAGATGCTCGGCGATGAAATAGTGGATCGCTACAACGTCCTCAACCACAATGCGTTCGACGACACCATTCTGAAGAGCGCGGGGGAAACGCAGGACGGAATTCCCATATTCTTGAATCGGCACTGGCTGGAGTCAGACCTGAGAATCACGGTCGGGTTCGTCGAGCCTCACTTCTTCGCCGGATTCTCAGGCGGCCCGAAGATGGTCGCGCCCGGCCTCGCGGGATTCGATACTATAATGAGGCTGCACAACGCAGAGATGATCGGCCATCCGGAAGCGCGGTGGGGAGTTACGGTCGGCAATCCAATCCATGACTCGATCCGCGAGATTGCCGCCAAAACCGGCGTGGATTTCGCTCTGGACGTCACCATCAACCGAGAACGCCGCATCACCAGCGTGTATGCGGGCGAACCAACCACCGTCCACCGCGCCTCCTGCCGTTTTGCTAGGACAATCTCCATGCAGCCCGTGAACCGACCATTTGAGGTTGTGCTCACGACGAACAGCGGTTACCCACTCGACCAGAACCTCTACCAGGCGGTCAAGGGAATGTCGGCCGCCGCTCAGGTGGTCAAGCGGGGCGGCACTATAGTCGCAGTAGCCGAGTGTCTGGATGGCATCCCCGATCACGGAGAGTATGGCAGGCTGCTTCAATCATCCTCCGGGCCACGGGATATTCTGGATACGGTGCATTCGCCAGGCCACAATGTTCACGACCAATGGCAGGTGCAGATCCAAGCGCAGATTCAGCTGAAGGCTAACGTGAAACTCAAGTCCACCTACTTGACGGAAGAACAGGTACGCAGCGCCCACATCGAGCCAATTGAAGATGTGGAAGGGGCCATAAGCGAGGAACTGTTGCGACACGGAAGCGGTGGCCGTCTCTGCGTCATCCCGGAAGGCCCGCAGACGATACCTTATCTGGCGACCTCATAACCCGCGCCAGACAGCGTACTAAGTAACGAAGAAGCCCGCGCAAATTGCGCGGGCTTTCATACATTCACAAGTGACGTAGGTGTGTTAAAGGCTACGCAACCTCTACAACAGCGCCTGCGCCCTCGAGCTTCTCCTTGAGTGAATCGGCCTCGTCTTTGGAGATCGCTTCCTTGACTACCGTCGGCGCGCTCTCTACCAGATCCTTCGCCTCTTTCAGTCCCAGCGTGGTTACCTCTCGGACTGCCTTAATGACATTGATCTTCTTGGGGCCAATCTCCTTGAGGGTTACGTCGAATTCGGTCTGTTCCTCGGCCTCGGCTGCCGCAGCTTCGGCGGTTCCGGCAACGCCCTGCACAGTCGCCATGGCAACCGGAGCGGCGGCGCTCACACCGAACACGTCTTCAAGTTCCTTCACGAGGTCCGCGAGTTCCAGGACGGACATGTCCTTGATTCCTTCGACGATCTCATCCTTTGTCAAAGCCATTTAGGTCTCCTCCTTCTGGCCAATGCCGGTTAGCTAAAAACAACTCTTTGACCGAAAAACACTCACGCTTCTTGCTGCTGGATATTGTCCACATGCCCCTGAAGCACTCGGGCAAGTGCCGCTATTGGACCGTTGAGCACATTGACCAATCCCGCCGCCGGACTGTTCATTCGCATGAGCAGTTGGGCTACGAGCTCCTCACGTCCTGGTAAGGTAGCCAATTGATTCACCTGGTCGCTAGTCAGCGACTTCCCGTCCATCTCACCGCCCATTATGGCAAGGGACGATCTGTTGGCTCGGATGAATCCCGATAGCGCCCTTGCAGGCTCCAGAGGATCCTCGTATCCGAATGCAACACCAGTCGGGCCGTTGATGACGTCTTTGATCGCTGGCTTGCCAGCCTGGTCCGCTGCTATGTAGGCGAGCGTGTTTTTAATGATCCTGTATTCGACGTTCGCTTCCCTCAACGCGCGCCGCAGATCGGTCATCTCGGATACGGGAAGGCCCGAATAGTTTGTGGTAATTACGATAGAACTGCGCTCGAACTTGTCTTTCAGCAGTTCAACCGCCTCTTCTTTGGCTTGAGTAGGCACTCCTACCTCCACTCCCCCTAATAATGAAAGCCCCGTGCCGGAGACACGGGGCAATGGCTGCATCTTGATGCCCGAAACGAAGTTTCGGATTGCGGCCTCGGCAGGCTGAAGTTTTAATTCCCCTAGTATAGGAGAAGCCCGCTGTCTCTGGCGTTTCCTGCTATTCTACACGAAGGGCCGATAGGCGTTCAACATCCATTGATACACTGGGACCCATTGTTGCGGTAAGATACGCTGACCGAATGAACTGTCCCTTGACGCCTCCCGGCCTCGCCCTGACGATGTTGTCAACCAGCATCGTCAGGTTGTCCATCAACATATCGCCCTCGAAACTGGCCTTCCCGATAGGAACATGTATTAGCCCAGTCCTGTCCAGTCGGAACTCGACTCGTCCCTTTTTGGCATCCGAAATCGCGCGAGGTATATCGTCGGGTTGAACAACGGTACCGGTTCGCGGGTTGGGCATAAGACCTCGTCGCCCTAAAATGCGTCCCAGACGACCAATACGGCCCATCAGGTCCGGAGTGGCAATGGAGACATCGAATCCTAGAAATCCGTCTTGGATCTCCTTTATGAGGTCATCGCTGCCAACGAAATCGGCTCCTGCCTCTCGAGCGACGGCCTCAGCTTCGCCTTGGCAGAACACCAAGACTCTGACCGGCCTTCCCACTCCATGCGGCAATACGGCCACGCCTCGTACCATCTGATCCGCATAGCGCGGGTCCGCGCCTGTGCGCAAATGAAGCTCGATGGTCTCATCGAACTTTGCCTTGGCGGTTTTCTTGGTTAAGTCAATAGCCTCAGAAGGAGCGTACGCAGTGTCGCTATCAATGAGCCCGACGGCATCTCTATATCTTCTTCCCCTGGTGGCCAATTTGGATTCCTTATCTGCCGACTGTTGCCCTCGGCCAAGGTCTCAGCTTACCCTTATTCCCATGCTGCGGGCGGTTCCCTCGATGATGCGCATCGCTCCCTCAATGTCCGCGGCGTTCAAGTCCTTCAACTTGGTTTCTGCGATCTCCTTAACCTGATCGCGCGACACCGTTGCAACCTGTTCTGCCTTCGGGTTTCCACTGCCCTTTTCTACTCCGGCGGCTTTGCGCAGGAGATCAGAGGCGGGCGGACTCTTGACTATGAACGTAAATGAGCGATCCTCGAAGACGGTCAATTCGACAGGAACGACTGATCCCGCCTGTGGGGCCGTTCGCTCATTGTACTCCTTGACGAACCCCATTATGTTGACGCCGTGCTGACCCAGGGCAGGGCCTACCGGAGGAGCGGGCGTCGCCTTGCCCGCTTCGATTTGCAGCTTGATTATAGCTCTTACTTTCTTTGCCAATTGAGTTTATCCCTAAAGCGCTTCTTCAATAATTCGTAATCTGGGAATACCGAACTAGACCCTCTCGACCTGGAGGAAGTCCAATTCCACCGGCGTCTCACGTCCGAAGAAAGATACAAGCACCTTCACCTTTGCGCGTTCCTGCGAGATCTCGTCCACAGTTCCCATAAAGTCCATAAAGGGTCCGTCCGTGATGCGGACACTCTGGCCTTTCTCGAATCCAATGCGCTGCGTTGGTGTATCCGTTTCGATCTGCCTCAGAATTATCTGTACTTCCTGTTCCTCTAGCGGAACAGGCTTAGGCCTGTTATTTTCGCTCTCGTCCTCTGCTGAAATGAACCCCGTCACACCCGGAGTGTTGCGTACGACGAACCAACTCTGGTCGTCCATGGTCATCTGCACTAGTATATAGCCGGGAAAGATAGTGCGCGACACCGTCTTGCGCTGCCCGCCCTTGATCTCTATCTGATCTTCGGTTGGAACGACAACCTGGAAGATCTTGTCCTGCATATCCATGTTCTTGATGCGATGTTCAAGGTTATCCTTGACACGCTTCTCCTGACCGGAGTACGCATGGATTATGTACCACCGGACGTTGGGATCGGAATGAGTGACTTGTGTCATGGTCTAGTTCCCCAAGATTATGCCAACGATCCTGGCAAATGCCAGGTCAACAAGGCCTAGGAAAATCCCCATCGCCACGGCGACGGCCACAACCATAATCGAGAGGCGAAAAGTCTCTTCGCGTGTCGGCCATGTTACTCTACGAAGTTCACCGACCACCTCGCCGATTGCGCGGATACTGAAGGCCCGCCGCGCGACCTGAGAACTTACTCTACGGGTTACCCCGGGATCCCTCGCCACTCTACCTAACCTCTCGATGCATTGTGTGTTTTCGACACCGCGGGCAGAACTTCTTGAGTTCCAACCTCTGAGGGTCGTTTCGACGGTTCTTACTCGAGTTATACGTCCGCTCCCGGCAGTCTATACATCCGAGAGTGATAAGAATTCTCACTTCTCCCCGGCGGGCCATACTATATACGCTCCTCGACACGAATTCAGGCCGAATGGCTATCGGCGCCGAAAATGGCTGGGGCTAGAATTCCCTTGATTCGTGTACGACTATCTAATGTTCGGATATAGGCCAAATGCCCTCTCCCCACATAAGCGTAAGAAGAGGGCATAATCGGCGCGTTGATTCCTCTAGTTGAGGATCCTCGTGATTACCCCGGAACCGACGGTTCTTCCGCCCTCTCGGACGGCGAACCTGAGCTGCTCGTCGAGAGCGACTGGCATAATCAGCTTGATGTTCATTTCGATGTTGTCGCCCGGCATAACCATCTGGACGCCGTCAGGCAACTGTATCTCACCCGTAACGTCGGTCGTTCGGATGTAGAACTGCGGCTTGTAGCCATCGAAGAACGGGGTATGCCGACCTCCCTCGTTTCTGCTCAGCACATAGACCTGCGCCTCGCATTCGGTGTGGGGCGTAATGCTCCCGGGATGGGCCAGAACCTGGCCGCGCTCCACTTCGTCGCGGTCAACGCCGCGAAGCAGAACGCCCACCGCGTCTCCCGGCTCACCCTCGTCCAGTGTCTTATGGAACATCTCGACGCCTGTCACGACAGTGCTCGAAGTATCCTTGATTCCCACTATCTCGATAGTGTCGCCCATCTTTACGATGCCACGTTCCACGCGACCCGTCACGACGGTGCCGCGGCCCTTGATTCCGAACACGTCTTCAACGGGCATGAGGAAGGGCTGGTCGCGTGGGCGGTCCGGTATGGGGATGTGCTCGTCAACCGCGTCCATCAACTCCCAGATGCCGCCTGCCCACTCGCCGTCGCGGGTATCATCGTCGCCTTCAAGCGCGTTGAGAGCGCTGACGCGGATGATGGGAACATCCTCGAAGCCGAACTCAGACAGAAGTTCTTCCATTTCAAGCTCGACCAGTTCCAGGAGTTCCTCGTCGTCCATCGCGTCAACCTTGTTGAGCGCGACCACCATGGCAGGAACTTCCACCTGACGAGCGAGCAGGATGTGTTCTCTGGTCTGGGGCATGGGGCCGTCCGGCGCACTCACGACGAGAATAGCGCCGTCCATCTGGGCCGCTCCGGTAATCATATTCTTGATGTAGTCGGCGTGGCCCGGGCAGTCCACGTGAGCGTAGTGGCGCGAATCCGTCTCGTACTCGACATGCTGAATGGCGATGGTAACGCCGCGCTCACGCTCTTCGGGAGCGTTGTCAATGGAGTCGAAAGGCCGGAAATCCGCCATTCCGGCGGACGCCAACACCTTTGTTATCGCAGCCGTCAGCGTCGTCTTGCCATGGTCAACGTGACCGATGGTGCCAACATTCACGTGAGGCTTGTTTCTCTCGAACCTCTGCTTTGCCATTAAATCTATACCCTCCGCGCTGGAGCCCACAAGCAGACTCGAACTGCTGACCTCGTTCTTACCAAGAACGCGCTCTACCTCCTGAGCTATGTGGGCCCTGTTTATTGTATTGTTGCAAACCTTGGTGGTGGACGGGGAGGGATTCGAACCCCCGTAGCCCTTCCGGGCGCCAGATTTACAGTCTGGTGGTATTAACCACTCACCCACCCGTCCGCATTATCTGAAATAGTCTAGCATAGCGATGTTGCCATATCCAAGACTGAATCGAAACCCTCTGACCAACACATAAGGCACCGCACGCGGCAGAAAATCCGACCCCGAAACAGTGTCTGAGAGCCCCAGGGGGGATTCGAACCCACCAACCTCCCGATTACAAGTCGGGTGCGCTGCCAATTGCGCCACTAGGGCCCAAGATGCCTACAGTCTGGTTGCAGACGTACCAAATGCTAGAAAGACGGTAGAACGCTGTGCCTTCAGGTCTGCAACGTCCTGTGAAACAATTCTATGGTAGCCATTCCACACAGGTCAACGGGGATTCTGAGACTTGAGTATAGTGTCCTCGGCTTCACGCTGAACCGTCAAGTAAACTTGCTGAAGGGGCGTTCCGGAGACAATCGCCAGACGACGGCAGTCTTCGTATTCGGGACTCACCGACACCGCTTCGCCGCCGACTATCTTCACCTTCACCGAAGCCTTGCCGACTGAAGTCTCAAGCGTCCTGAACTCGCGGTCCGCCTCGTGCCGAACAATAGGCCGGACACGAACACCAAGCGTCGTAGTCTCACGGAGAATCAGCTCCACCGACTTACGCTCACCGTCTTTCGACACGATGGCACTCAGCATAGTCGCGGGTCGGTTTTTCTTCATATGGATTGGCGTGAACCAGACGTCACGCGCTCCGAGATCGAATAGCCTCTCCAGAACGTATCCCAACACTTCCCCTGTGCAATCGTCCAGGTTCGTTTCTATGAGACTCAGGCCACTCTTCGGCGCTTCGTCCTCCAACTCGCCGACCCACAAGCCCAGCGCATTCGGGTATGCCTCGGGATCTCTGGCACCGAGGCCGTAACCAATGGCTTGAACATTTAACTTAGGCTGGCGAAACTCCGCCAGAGTCGTGATAATACCAGCGCCAGTCGGCGTAACCATCTCGCCCGTCCAAGTGGGGTTCCCCGGGGCTGGAACAAGTGGCGCATCCGCCATAGTGAATAGTGCGGAGGTTGCGGGAGACGGCACCGGAAGAACCCCGTGCGCGCTCCTGAACACACCGGAGCCCATCGGGAAAGGAGACGAGAATACGCGCTCCACTCCCAATGCTTCCAAACCCGCCGCAGCGCAGACCACATCGGCCAAGGTGTCCAGTGTCCCCAACTCGTGCAGGTGAATGTCGTCTTTACTGGTGCGATGTACTCTCGCCTCTGCCTTCTCCATTCGCCTGAAGACCCCTGTGGACTGCTCCTTGACGCGCTCTGAAAGTGAGGACGACTCCACAATCTCGATGAAGTCATTGAAGTTGCGAGTCCGTTCCGCCTCGGCATCTAGGTTCACACGCACGAAAGTGCCCGTAAGTCCTCCCCTCTGCGCCTGCTCGCACTCGAGAGAGACGCCACTCACACTCATCCGGGCCAGCGAGTCAACAAGTACTTCCAGTGCCAAACCGGCATCAACCAGCGCTCCCAGCGCCATGTCTCCGCTCGCCCCACCTATACATTGAAAATATGCGGCTTTCAGTTTTGCACCTCTCTGGCAGCGCTATACAGCGACGCCTGTACGTTTGGGCCTTCCCATTCCAGTTCTTATTGCCTCTCTCAGCGTCGCCACTGGCGCAACCCGGATATCGTTATGCGACTGTGGAACGCTGATCTCGTTGCGATTCAGTGGCGCCAAACACGTCTTCAGACCTAGTCTTGCCACTTCCTGCACTCGCCTGTCCACCTGAGAAACCGACCTGATTTCGCCGCTTAGCCCAAGCTCCCCAAACGCTGCGAGCTTCTGTTCCAAGGGAGTGTCTCGCACACTCGACACGATCGCGAGCGCTATGGCTAGGTCAGCAGCCGGTTCGGAAATCCGCATCCCGCCTGCGACATTGACTATCACGTCCTGGGAGGCAAGCGAAATACCCGCCCTTCTTGTCAGAACCGCGCAGATGAGCAGCATCCTGTTGTAATCTACTCCGGAGGCTACTCTGCGTGGTGTTGGCAGCAGGGACGGATTGGTGAGCGCCTGAACTTCCACAAGCACGGCCCGGCTCCCCTCGACCGCAGGAACGATAACCGATCCGACTAAGTCGCCGGTATTCTGCGCGAGCAGGTGTGCGGACGGGTCCGGCACGTCCCGCATACCCTTATCGGTCATCTCGAATACGCCAACTTCATTCGTAGAGCCGAACCTGTTCTTAATTGATCGCAGCAGCCTGAATGAGCTTACAGGGTCGCCCTCGATGTGCAGTACCACGTCAACGACGTGTTCGAGAACGCGCGGCCCTGCGATGTCTCCACTCTTGGTAACATGACCAGCCAGAATTACGGACGCCCCGGACAGCTTCGCCCACTGAGTCAGTTGCCTGGCGCACTCTCTTATCTGGGAAGTGCTGCCTGCCTCGGATGACAGGTCTTCGTGAAATACAGTTTGAATCGAGTCAACCACGACAAGCGAGGGCTTGATCGCGTCGAGTTGTGCCAGTATCACGCTCAGGCTGGTTGTGGGAAGCAGGTACAGAGCGTCGGCATCAACACCAAGTCGGTCGGCGCGGATTTTGACCTGTTCCGGAGACTCCTCCCCGGTCACAAACAGAGCTTTGCCCTCTCTTGCCACATCCGATGCCACATCGAGGAGAAGCGTGGACTTTCCGATTCCCGGATCTCCGGCAACCAGAATAACCGATCCAGGCACCAGGCCGCCGCCCAGTACCCTGGTTAGCTCACCCGACCGGAACGCGAGCCTCGGCTGCCGCTCACTGCTGACGTCCCCGAGACGCACTACCTCTGCCTGCGACAATCCAGCCCACGTTCGACTGCTTCCGCCTGATCTCGCCGCGCTGAATTCCTTCAGAGTATTCCAGTCGCCGCACTTCGAACAGCGTCCCTCCCAGCGAGACGTTTCGGAACCGCAACTTTCACATACAAATATACTTTGTGCTTTTCTCACCACTCTTCACCCGAAAAAGCAAAGGTCTGGGAACGAACGGTGCCCAGACCTTCACTGTCGCATTATATATGTTTCGCGCTAAGTCGAGGAAACTACCGAGAACGGTGACTCCGACTTGACCACTATGCTGTCGTCGTCCACGTCAATGATCGCCGTGTCGGCGGGACCCAAGTCGCCCGCCAGTATCGCGTCGGACAGCTTGTCTTCCACGTTGTCCTGGATAACTCGGCGCAGCGGTCTGGCACCGAAGATTGGATCATAACCCTTTTCTACCAGCCATTCCTTGGCGGCATCGGTGATCTCAAGGTTTATGCCTTTCTCTATCAGGTTGGAGGCCACATCCTTCATCTCAATCGGGATTATCTGGTGCATATGCTCCCGGTTCAGCGCATGGAACACGACCTGCCCGTCAATCCTGTTCAGGAACTCAGGCCTGAAGAAGCGCTTCACCTCGTCCAGCACGTTGGTCTTCATCCTCTGATAAGCCTGTTCCTCTGACTGCCCGGCCTCGGACCTTGCGGCGAAGCCAACCGACCTGTCCTGCCTGATAAGGTCGGACCCAATGTTGGACGTCATTGCGATGACGGCGTTTCGGAAGTCAACCTTGCGGCCCTTGGAATCGGTAAGATGTCCGTCATCGAAGATCTGGAGCAGAATGTTGAAGACCTCGGGGTGAGCCTTTTCGATTTCGTCCAGCAGAATGACGCAGTAGGACTTGCGTCTCACCGTTTCAGTCAGCTGACCGCCATCGTCATAACCAATGTAGCCCGGCGGGGCACCCACGAGACGGGCCACGGAGTGACGTTCCATGAACTCCGACATATCTATGCGTATCAGCGCGTCCTCCGAGCCAAACATGAACTCCGCCAGCTTTCGCACCAGCAAGGTCTTCCCGACGCCCGTAGGGCCCAAGAACAGGAATATACCCGTGGGGCGGCGAGGGTTCTTGAGTCCGGCCCTCGCGCGGCGAACCGCCTTCGATACCAGACTTATCGGTTCGTCCTGCCCTATGACGCCCTCATGGAGTGACTGCTCCATGTTGATCAGTCGTTCGGTCTCGGTCGCTGCCAGCCGTGTGACAGGGATAGAGGTCCACATACTGACGACCTCTGCGATGTCATCGTGAGTGACCGTCGGACTCTCATCCTCCTGTTCTTCCTTCCAGTCCCGCTCAAGTTCACCCAGCTTTTCGGCAATGCTGGCCTCTCGGTCTCTCAACTCTGCCGCATACTCATACTGCCTGCCCGCAATCGCCTCGTCCTTTTCCTTTCGGACGCTCTCAAGCATCTTGGTCACTTCCTGGACCGATAGGGGCGCGGTCGTAAAGTTGATCCTGACTCTTGACGCAGCTTCGTCTATCAGGTCAATAGCTTTGTCTGGAAGGAAGCGGTCCGCAATATAACGAGCTGCGAGAGTCGCGGCTTCCTGCACAGCCTCGTCCGTTATCTCCAGTTGGTGATGTTCCTCGTACTTTCCTTTGACCCCGCGCAGAATGTCCACCGTCTCCTCGACGCTGGGTTCTTCCACCCTGACCGGCTGGAAACGCCTCTCAAGGGCCGGATCGCGTTCCACGTATTTACGATAGTCGTCGAGTGTAGTCGCGCCAATCGTCTGAAGCTCGCCCCTTGCCAGGGAGGGTTTCAGGATGTTGGCGGCGTCAACGGCACCCTCGGCAGAGCCTGCGCCGACGATAGTGTGAACTTCATCAATGAACAGTACGCAGTTGCCCGCCTTCGTAATCTCTTCTACGACCTTCTTGAGCCGCTCCTCGAATTCGCCGCGATACTTTGTACCCGCGACCAGCGCGCCCATATCCAGGGTTACCAGTCTCTTGTTCTGAAGCGTACCGGGGACGTCGTTACCCGCTATCCGCTGCGCTAAACCTTCCACGATGGCGGTCTTGCCCACTCCGGGCTCGCCCACCAGTACCGGATTGTTCTTGGTCCGCCGACTCAGAATCTGCGTAACGCGCTGAATTTCCTGCTCGCGTCCTACGGTTGGGTCCAGCTTACCCTCCCTGGCGGCCTTGGTCAGGTCAACGCCGAGCTGGTCGAGAGTCGGGGTGCCGGACGTGGAACGTCCACGCGACCCGCGCTGCTCTTGCTGAACGTTCTGGCTGAGGATGCGACTTGTCTCGGCGCGAATCTTATCGAGCGTCACTCCAAGACTCTCCAGTACGCCTGCCGGCACGCCCTCCCCCTCGCGCATAAGCCCGATGAGCAGGTGCTCTGTACCGATGTAGTTATGCTGAAGCCGTCGCGCCTCGTCAACCGCCAGTTCGATGACTTTCTTGGCCCTCGGCGTCAGTCCGATCTCGCCTGTAGTAGTTCGCTCACCTCTTCCGATGATGAACTCTACTGCGGACCGTACCTTGTTCAACTCTACGCCGAGATTGGACAGCACCTTTGCCGCAACCCCGTCGGTCTCGCGGACAAGTCCAAGAAGAATGTGCTCCGTTCCAATGTACGTATGATTGAATCTCTGAGCTTCTTCTTGTGCCAGGGAAAGGACTCTGCGCGCCCTCTCCGAGAATTTCTCAAACCTGCTTGCCATGGAAGAGTCTCCTAGTAGGAAAATCAGGAAGTCGGAAAGTTATCGGTTGCTAGAAGTAGTTACCGTCGTCCGCCTGCTTCAGGCTCAGTCCCAACCTTCGGCGCTCGGGCTCGATTCGCAGAATCTTCACCCTGACGTCATCTCCTTCCCTAACCACTTCCCGAGGATGGCTAATCATCCTCGCAGAGAGTTCTGATATGTGTATCAAACCCTCTATGGAATCTTCCACACGCGCAAAGGCACCAAAATTCGTCAACTTCGTAACTGTCGCATCAACTACGTCGCCGATGTTGTGTCGGTCCTGTATCGTCTCCCAAGGCTCTGGCTGAAGCCTCCTCAGACTCAGAGCTATCTTCATGTTCTCGGCGTCAACTCGAAGAACATAAACGTCAACTTCCTGACCGACGCTGACGACTTCCTCTGGAGAGTTTACCATGCTCCAGGACAATTCAGAGATATGAATAAGGCCGTCCGCTCCGCCAATGTCCACAAAGGCGCCGAAACTGCTGATGCCGGTAACCCGGCCCATACGGACTTCGCCTTCGCTCAACTCGGCTATCAGCTTGGCCTTCAGCGCGTCCCGAGACTCCTGCACTGCCTGCCGCTCGGAGAAAATCGCTCGATTGCGACTCCGGTTTACCTCCAGAACTTTCATCTGGATGCTCCGCCCTAGTTCGGCCGCCTGCGCCGCCTGAATGCTCTGCTGTTCCTCTTGCGAAAGGCTGCTGCCTTCCTCTTGGTACAGCCGGAATCTCTCTCGTGGTACGGAAACTAGCTGCGACATGGGAACGAATCCCTGTACGCCTTCGACTTCCACTATCGAACCCCCGCGATTGAACCCGGCGATATTACCTTCTATGACCTCACCCGATTCCATCGCCTTCTCTAGCGAGCGCCAGCCCTGCTCTCCCACAGCTCTGTCAACTGACAGAATCGCGGGGTTGTCGCCGGACTCGGGGCGCACAACCATTGCAATGATCGAACCTCCCGCGAGAGTGGTTACATCATCTGTCTCCACGGTGCGCATCTCATTCGACGGCACATGCGCCTCGGACTTCTGTCCGATATTCACGAAGAGGCCGTCTGACGGGTCTGCTCGCATTATGACACCTTCGACTATGTCGCCCCTGCGCGCGGACTTCATTTCTCCCATTTGATCGAGCAACTGACCCATATCCTCTTCGGCGGGTATCTGCTCTCTATTTTCTTCTGTAATCATTACTGCAGCTTTCCAACATATAGGTCTTGTCTCAATTATATGTAACTGCGCGCATTATGGTAAAGCGCACCGATACAGTTGAATCGAATGGGCTGCCTGAGCCCAACCGCCGTCCGACCTTGCTGTTTATTGAGGTGTTGTGACTATATCACGGACTGATTGTAACATGGGTAGAATGGACTGAAAAGCGGTCACCTAGCTTTAAGCCATATAAATCCGAGTTCAAATCCATTAGATTGACCCCCGTCTCGATCATAGCTCTTGAAACCAAGCCATAACCGGGGCAACAAAAAAACCCTGGCAGTGACCTATTTTCCCACACCCTTGCAAGTGCAGTATCGTCGGCGCTGAAGCGTTTCACTTCCGTGTTCGGGATGGGAACGGGTGGGTCCGCCTCGCTCAAACCACCAAGGAATCTGAGGGGTAGTATAGACAGAACCGAAATCTCGTGTCAACGCAGATTTCAGACTGGGAAGCATTAAATTTCGGTGGGTTCCTATATGGCAGTCTATCGCAAATAGCAGAGATAGAGTTACCTCTCCGTCCTGGAGAGCTAGAGTGAGGGTGTACCAATGTCTAGACAATAACAGAGCACTGGACACCGATAACAGAGCACTGGACACCGATAACTCAGAACCGTAACTTGACTACCAATAACTATTGAAGCAGCGTGTCTGCTATCATATGCCCGCTCAACGACGCACATTCCAATACGGAGGGGATATCTTGAAAGTTGGAACCCGATTAGCGGGGAGTGCCCCGGCTGAAATAGCGGAGTCGGCGAGGCGCGCGGAGCGTCTGGGATTCGACACCACAAGCTCCTCGGAAACGAACCACAACCCATTTCTGCCGCTGGCCATAGCCGCCGAACACACACAGAATGTCAACCTCCGCACCTCCATTGCTCTGGCGTTCGCCCGCAGTCCGATGGATGTCGCATATCTCAGCTGGGATCTCCAGGCAATGTCCGGTGGTCGCTTCGTGCTTGGACTCGGCAGCCAGGTGCGTGGACATATAGTGCGCCGCTTCAGCATGAACTGGACAGCGCCTGCGCCAAGGATGCGAGAGTATATCCAGGCCCTCAAGCACATATGGAATGCCTGGCAGACTGGCGAAGGAGTGCAATTCCACGGCGACCACTACGACTTCAACCTGATGCCCCCTTTCTTCAACCCGGGCTCGATTCCTAACCCCGATGTCAAGGTCTTCATATCCGCCGTGAACCCATACATGCTCCGGGTTGCCGGTGAGGTCTGCGATGGAGTCCTGCTGCATGGGTTCTGTACTCCCAAGTACACCAGAGATGTCATCATTCCAAACCTGAAGATCGGCGCCGACCGTGCCGGACGCTCACTCGATGAAATCGAAATAAGCGCCGGCGGATTCATTATCACGGGCGAGACCGAAGAAGAAGTCGAATCGAAGAAGGCGGGAGTCAAGAGCCAGATTTCATTCTACGCATCTACGAGAAGCTATGAATCCGTTATGAGCACCCACGGCTGGGACGACACCGCGGCCAGGTTGTATCGCATGTCTGTGGATAACAAGTGGCCCGAAATGGGCGACCAGATCACCGACGATATGCTGGAGACTTTCGCGGTCGTCGGCACCCACGACCAGATCGTGGACAAGCTAAAGGCCGCCCACGGTGACTATGCAACATCCATCAGCTTCGACTTTCCAACGTCAACGCCCGAAGACGAGGAACGCCTTGCCGGAATGATTTCCGAACTCCGCTCATGAACCGCTTATCCGTCAATTGAAATCTGATGATTGTCAACTGTTAGCTGTCCCGGAGGAACCCAATTGAAGATAAAGGAAATCCGAGCCGCTGCCGTAACTCTGACGCCGCCGATGAAGACAGAGCCGAGAGTCCCTGCGATTCCGGGCGCTGGTCACTTCACAAGCCCGATGGCCCGTTACAAGGATGAATTCGGCGGTAGGGGCTGGAGCGAAAACTGGGACCGAACTGCCTGCGTCGTCACCGCTGAGGACGGCACTTGGGGAGTCGGATTCACCACTCTGAGCGGACCGGTAGTTTCCATCATCAATGATCACTTCGCGCCCCTTCTCGAAGGCCAGGATGCGATGTCTATCGAAAAGCACTGGGACCTCATGCGTCGCGCCTCCTCCTCTTACGGCACTCACGGGCTTGCCAGCTACGCCATCAGCGCCGTGGACAACGCCCTCTGGGACCTCAAGGGAAAGCTGCTCGGCCTTCCTGTTTATGAACTGCTGGGCGGGCCGGTCAAGGATAAGATCTTCTGCTACGCTTCCAACACAATGTTGACCTACGGCACTGAGAATTACATCGAGTGGTTCCTGGAGCTTGGGTTCAAAGCCGTCAAGCTGTTCGTACGGCACGGTCCGGAGGACGATATTGAGGGTCTTCGCAAGAACGAAGAACTCGTTGCACGCACTCGGGAGCAGGTGGGGCCCGATGTGGAGATCGCAGTTGACGCATGGATGTCGCTCAACACCGAGTACATTGTCAGGCTGGTTGAGGCGCTCAAGCCCTATCGCATCAAGTGGCTGGAGGACTACCTGCTGCCCGAAGATATGGACAGCTACTTCAAGGTGCGCCAGCGAGTCCCAGGCCAGACTTTGGCGACCGGCGAACACTGGTACACGATTCACCCGTTCGCTCTGGCCGCCGGCCAGGGCCTGGTTGACATTCTCCAGCCTGATGCATCCTGGGTCGGCGGAATCACCGCGAGCGTGCGCATTTGCCACATCGCGGAGGCACACGGCGTCACCGTTATCGGACATGGCGGGATGAACATGCCATACGGCCAGCACCTGGCCTACGCAATGCCTGTCATCCCGTGGGGAGAGCGGTCCGAGGGAGTTGCCCCTCCCGGCGTTCCCCTGGAAGAGATGGTGCTGCTCCCCGGCACGCCGGTCATAAAGGACGGCTACCTGGTGCCCAGCGACGCGCCCGGTGTCGGCCTTGAATTCACCAAAGACTGGCTGGAAGAAAGATCGGCGTAAGCGCAGCGAATCAGACTACGACCCCCTGACTCCGCATCTCAGTAACCTCATCTTCCGAGCAGCCGAGGATGGTGGTCAGGATATCGTCGGTATGTTCGGAGTATCTGGGAGCGCGAGTCACGATGTTGGGGTCGTCGGACAACTTAACGGGTATGCCGATCATCCGGTAATCGCCCCGTGTCGGGTCCTCCACTTCGACGATCATGTCGCGGGCCATGAGATGTTCGTTCTCAAGCACTTCGGTCGCGCCGATAGTGGCAGCGGACAGCACTCCAGCGTTTGCCAGCGTATCCATTGCTTCCCACTTGGTCCGCTTGGATGTCCATTCGGTGAGGATGCGCGTTACCTCCTCGGAGTTCTCGTAGCGCTTCTCTTCGTCGTCGAAGCGAGGGTCTCCTATCAGGTCGGCGCGATCAATGGCGGCAAGAGTCAGGTCCCAGCCGTCGCCGCGCGGGTGTATCATCACATAGTCGTCGGGGCCGCCCGGCGAGCTGGGGAACACCATCGGCAGGCCACGGAATCCCATGTGTCCGATCCGGTTGTTTGGGATTCCCTCGGCTAGAGTCCGGGTCAGTGACATCCTCATCAAATTGACGACCGAGTCCTGCATGGAGACTTCCACCATCTGGCCGATGCCCGTTCGCTCCCTCTTGTGAAGCGCGGCCAGTATGCCGATGGCGGCGTGAAGCCCGCTCCCCGAGTCGCCGACGCCGGGAGAAACCGGGACCGGAGGCCTGTCTCCGAAACCGGTGGTTGCCATGGCGCCTCCCGCCGCCTGCGCCACGAACTCGAATCCTTTATAACCAGAATACGGACCAAACGTTCCAAAGCCCTTTATTGTAGCATAGATCAGGCGAGGGTTGATTTCGTGCAGCCGCTCCCAGCCCAAGCCGAGTCTATCCATCATGCCGGGCCCGAAGTTCTCGACGAGTATATCGGCCCAGCCAACCAAACCGACGAACATCTCCTTGCCCTTTTCGGTTTTGAGATCGAGCGTGATAGCGCGCTTATTGTTGTTGAAAATAAGGAAGTAAACGCTATCTACCCCTTCCCGGTGAGCGAGGTCCTGGCGTGTGCTGTCGCCACCTCTGGTGTCCTCGACCTTTATGACATCGGCGCCCAGGAACCCAAGCATCTGAGCACACGATGGGCCAGCCTGAACATGAGTGAGATCAAGAACTTTCACGTCCGTTAACGAGCGGTCCATTTACGCTACCCCTTTGCTTGTCTGTGGTCCACTATTGGGAACCCCCTCGTCAGGGATTCGGTACTCGGTTCCGACCCGGATGATCAGGTCTATCGCGCTTGCTGCCGCTTCTATGCCGTCGTCATGGTTCACGACCTGGTGATCGAATCTGTGAGCTTCCTTCACCTCTTCGCTGGCGGCTTCCAACTTGAGCCTGAAGTCTGCCTCTGTTTCCGTGTTGCGACTCCTCAGTCGCCTTTCGAGTGCGGAAATATCGGGCGGCAACAGGAAAATAAGAATCGCTTCCGGCATCATTCGTTTGATGGTATTCGCGCCCTGGACATCCACTTTGACTATAACATCAAGACCCCTGCCCTGCGCCTCGATCACCTGGGACTTCGGAACGCCGTACAGGTTTCCATATACCTCTGCCCACTCCAGCAAGTCTCCCCGATTGATCATGTGCTGAAAGGTATCGCGATCCAGGAAGATGTAGTCCACGCCATCTCGTTCGCCGGGGCGCATCGGACGTGTGGTAGCCGTTGTCGTGAAGAAATAGGGCCGTTCGAGTTTTCTGATCTGCGAGAGCACGGCATCCTTGCCTACGCCGGACGGCCCTGAGAGTACAAACACACGCCCTCTTCGTGAAACGTGTGGTTTATCAGACCGTTTACACTCGTGCTTTCGCATTTTCCAATTCGTCCCAGAATGCAGGGTACGAAACGTCGGCGGCTTCCGAATCTCCGATGGTCGTCGCACCGTCAGCTATCAGTCCCGCAATCGCCATTGACATGGCAATCCTGTGGTCGCCAAAGCTCGCGACTTCCGCGCCTCTCAGCCTGGACCCGCCCTCTATTATCATTCCGTCCTCGGTCTCGCGGACTTTCGCACCGAGCCCTGCCAGTCCAGTGACAGTCGCAGCGATACGGTCGGATTCCTTTACCCTGAGTTCAGAGGCGTCCCTGATGACGGTCTGTCCCGTGGCCTGCGAAGCAGCAACGGCAAGGACGGGAAGTTCGTCAATTACACGAGGGATTACGTCTCCGGATATTTCGACCCCACGCAGATTGCTGGTTTCGACTACAAGATCGGCGGAAGGTTCATTTCCGACTTCTCGGACGTTTTCGACCGCAATGTTGGCCCCCATGTCGCGCAATACGTCTAACACCCCGGTTCTCGAGGGGTTTATCCCGACTCCCTGCACGGTTATCCGGGCGTTTGGGTGGGCGGCTCCGGCGACCAGCCAGAAGGCCGCGCCGCTGATGTCGCAGGGCACCTGTATGTCGAGGGAGGCGAGCCGGGAAGGGCGTCGAACCGTCAATCGAGGGCCGTCCTTATCCACGTCCGCGCCCATGGAGGCCATCATTCGCTCTGTGTGGTCGCGGGACTCGGCGGGCTGAATGACGGATGTTTCGCCTTCGGAGAAGAGTCCGGCGATGAGGATGCAGGACTTGAGCTGGGCACTGGCCACGGGCATTTCGTACTCGATGCCGTGGAGACCGCCGCCATCGAAAGCGAGGGGAGCGAGCGACCCGCCTCCGCGTCCCATTACCTGCGCGCCCATCATCGAGAGGGGCGTCAGGATTCGCTTCATGGGCCTGCCGCGGAGCGAGGAATCTCCGGTGATGACGCTGAAGAAAGGCTGGGAGGCGAGAAGGCCGGAGACGAGCCGCATGGTGGTGCCGCTGTTGCCGGCGTAGAGATAGTCCGACGGCTCGGACAGACCGTCCAGGCCCATTCCGTTGATGGTGAATGTTTCTATCCCGTCTTCGACGCTCTCTTCTATTTCGACGCCCAGACCGCGAAGGCAGCCGAGCATGGAGGTCCGGTCGTCGCCAACGCAGAAGTTGGTAACTTTCGCCTGGCCGTCGGAGATAGCGTTGAGCAACGCAGCCCTATGCGAGATTGACTTGTCCCCGGGAGGAACGACAGTCGCTTCGAGCCTTGCGCTGCCATGCACCGTTCGTTCCATTTACCTGTTCCTCCTGACATACGTGGTGCGTCTCTCTTCGTCGTCCTTGCCAGCGCCTCTAAGTCTCTGAGCGAGCTTTTCGCCAATCATCGCGCTCATCATTGACTCTCCCGCGGATGGGAGATGAGCGCCTTCTCTCGGGACAACCGCATCCGCTTCCCATTTGGCTCTGAGTTCCCATGCCTTGACGAAACGATCCAGAAGAGCGTCGCCTCCATCATTGTCAACTTCTTTGATCTCGTTCCTGTAGTTGTAGAGTTCGAGAATTAGTTGATCAACCCAGTGCACGATGGAGTCCGGGTTTGCCAAACAGACCGCCTCGTTGTCGAGCGGGTCATTGGAGGCGTGCCTTCCGAACGTGTTGAACTGCGCTTCGGCCAGCATGTGCATCTCGCGCCATCCTTCGCTGCCGGCGGTTGCGGTGACGAAGGCGGACGACATTATCATGGGAAGATGGTGCATAGCGGCAGCATAAGAATCGTGCTCCGCAGGATCCAGGAAGACGGGACTCGCCCCGATTGCCTCCACCAGTCCCACAACGGTGCGAATTGACTGTTGGTCCGAATCGTCCTTGGGCGTGATCGTGTATCTGGCACCCCTGAAAATGCCGGCATTGGCGACTTCAATCGACTCGGGAGGCGATTTGATGAGCGGATATCCGCCGATAAAGTTCGTGTCTCGCGGCAGAAGCTCCTCAGACCACTTCAACACCGGGCCTTTAACGTTAGAGGTGTCAGTGACGACGGCGCCGGATTCGACGTAGGGCCCGATAGTGTCCATGACTTCCCGGAGTTCGCTGACCGGGGCGTCAAGAATCACGAGGTGGGCATCCTCCACGGCGTCCCGCATGGAAGTAGTAGTCTTGTTGGCGGCGGCAAGTTTGGACACTTGGGAGACGATGTTTCTGTCCCCGGACGTGATTACGATTTCGGTGTTGCTCAGGCGACGGTCCATCAGCGCCAAGCCTATTGACGCTCCTACCGGACTTACACCTACGATGGCTATCTTTTCCAACTCATCCCTCCACAGGCATGTGATGATCGGGAACTTCTGAGAATAGGTTATCACATAAGGGGTCTGCCAAGTATCACGACGCTCAGGAGATTCAAGACAGGACTGATGACTACGGAGAGAATTCGCAAATTGGGTGAAAGGAATCCAAGGGCGATAATCACCAAGAGGATTCCCGGCCCGTAGGGTTCCAGCCTGGCGAAGGAATTGGCCGCGTTGCGCGGCAGCAATCCGAGCACGACTTTGAACCCATCGAGCGGCGCAATGGGCAGCAGGTTGAATACGGCAAGGATCAGGTTCCAGAATACGAGGGATACCAGCGCGTAGCCGAGGACATTGGTCTGGCCCAGGACTGAAAATCCGATTGCATCGGAACTGGCCAGGCCGGCGCGCAGGGGTATTGCGAAAACTGTCGCGGCAAGGATATTCGAAATGGGCCCGGCCAGGGAGACAACTGCCATTCCTCGTCGGTAGCCAATGCGCAGATACGCAGGGTTGACCGGAACCGGCTTGCCCCAGCCAAACCCGGCGAAGAATATCAGGATTGTGCCGAACGGGTCGAGGTGGGCGAGGGGGTTCAGTGTAAGGCGTCCGAGCCCGCGGGCGGTGTTGTCTCCCAGAGAGGTAGCTATGTAGGCATGACTGAATTCGTGAAAGGTGATCGCTATGATGAGTGACAGAGAAAACGCCGCGAGCGAGATGATCGCGAGCGCGGGGTCAATTTGAAACAGGTCTATCGTTCGAAACAGCAATTTACAAAGCTCACCTCGTTGAATTCGGGACAGAAAGGAAGGATTAAGCGCGAAAGTAAAAGCGGAGCGTTTATGTCGCTCCGCTTTGGGTTCCCAGGTTGGAAGTATTCGAGGGACTAGTGGCCGCCGCAGGCACATCCTCCGCCTCCGCCACCACCGCCGCAACCGCATCCGCCGCCACCACTGCCACATCCTCCACCACCACAGGCGCATCCTCCGCCTTCTCCGTGGCCCTGGAAGTTAGGATTGCTGATGACGAAACCGCTCCTCATCAGGCCTTCCATGTAGTCAATCGTGGAACCATCGAGCAGGGGGGCACTGTCAGAGTCCACAAGAACCTGGATAGTCGCCGTGTCCACTACGAGATCGTCTTCTCCGGCTTCCTTCTCGACACTCAACATGTATTGTATTCCGCCTTGCGGACCGGGCATGACCATGACTCGGAGCATACCGTCCTCGTCGCCCTGTTCTTTCAGGATGTCCTGGAATTTTTCGGCGGCCAGGTTGCTGACCTCCAGTAGCTCTTGAGTTGCCACGCGCATAACCTCCGCAGGCGAGATTTAAGGGTTTGTTGAACTAAAGTTCATGCTAACACGGGGTTGTATGCCAGTCAAGAAGGTTTGCTGAAGGGAGACGATTTCAGAAGGGGGCTTGCAGCAGCTACAGAGCCGCCAGTTCCTGGATTCCCGCCTTCGCGGGAATGACGATACGAAAACGAAAAGACCCTGGCTGAGGGGACAGGGTGTTTCGATTGTCCGGTTTGATTCCCAGTCAAGGGCAACCACAAGGGTTGCCCCTACGGAGATGGATACCGGAAGGGACATTAGACCCAGAGCCAGAGGCCGCCGCGGGAGTGTTCGGTGAGGCCGTTGATGGCCCACACGAGGGCGTCCATGCGGTCGGGGGAGTCTGAGGACTGGGGCGTCCAGCCGCACATCTGGTCCTCGAGCTGGGTGAACTGTCCGACGTGGCGGGCGCGTCCCTGTTCGTAGATGGCGGCGACGGGCTGGGCGCGGGCGCGCTTGTTCTGCACGGCGTGTACTCCCTTGAAGCGGATGTACTGGCCTCCGGGCGCGTGGCGGAGCACGGCCTCTATGAGCGCTCCGCCCTGGTTGGTCTCTCCGGTGATGAAGTCGGCGTCGTACTTGTGGGCGAGTTCCACGGCCTTTCGCGCCCAGGCGTCGGGGGTCATAACGCCGGAGGCGTCTTCGAGCACCCAGTAGCGCTTGTCGTGGGCGGGCGTGCGTCCGTCGTCGCTGATGCCAGCGACGATGATGCCGGTCTCGTCGCTTCTGCCGGGGTTGAAGGTGACGGCGGGATCAATGGCGACGGCCTTCATGTACATCTCTTCGGGGTCGGGAGCGACATCGAGCCTGTAGTCGTCTATCCACTCTCGTTTCCAGAGCGCACCTTCGGCCTCTTTGAGCAGCCGGGCGTAGATCTCCTGGAGTCCTGTATTGGTTCCTTCGTAGCGGGCGGCGATGCCGTCTATGTATCCGGGAGGCAGGTTCTGGGAGTTGTCGTAGGACGAGCCGGTGGTTATCTCGACGTCTTTTCTGGCGATGAGTTCTCTGAGCAGTTCGATGGGCTTGGGAGTGGTGGTGACGACACACTTCGGGTATGCGCCGAGTCTGAGTCCGAAGGCGAGGTTGTCCCAGGTGAGCCTGGGGTATTGCCATGAGGCGAGTTCGTCGCACCAGGCGGCGTCGAACTGGGGACCTCTGAGCTGGTCGGGTTCGTAGCTGGAGAAGGCGAAGGCCATGGCTCCGTTGGGCCAGGTGAGCCTTCGCTTGGAGGACTCCCATGTGGGCGTGTTCCAGGGAGGGCAGATCTTGACGATGCCTGAGTCTCCCTGGATCATGATGTCGCGCACCTCGTGCGGAGTTCTGGCGACGAGGGCTATTCTGGAGGACTGGCCTGATTCGACGCGAGCGCGTACCCACTCGGCGCCTGTGCGAGTCTTGCCGAAGCCGCGGCCGGCGAGGAGCAGCCAGACGCGCCAGAGGTCGTCGGACGGCACCTGGTTCTCCCTGGCCCACAGGGGCCAGTGGTATTTGACATCAGCCGCGATACACTCAGACAAGTCGTTTTGAATTTCCTCAAAAGCGGTTTGTCTCAATGAGCGCGGAATTGCTTTCAATCGCTCTATGATCGAGTTGGCGGAACTGAGTTTAGCCGTCGTCATAATTGTAGTGGTCTTTCTGTGTAGGGATTTTGACGTTGGACTCTCGCCAGAGTCTCTGTTTGTTGACCGCCTCGTGGAAGAGGGCCGCGCCGATTCTGGCGTGTTCTTCGGTGATTTCGGGTTTTGGCAGACTGTCTATGATCTCCCACATGGAGTAGTCCGGGTTGTGATCGGAGTCCTCATCGTCCTCGTAGTCCGAGGGGTCCGCTTCCTCGACAACCTTGTCAATCTTCGCCAGAATCTCTTGCAACTTCGCTTCTTCTTCGGGATCAACGAGGTCTTCGTCAATTTTCAATTCAGAATTATCAGTTATCAATTCGGCGTTTTCGGTTGTCGGTTCGGGGCGCGCTTCGGGCGCGACGTTGGGCTCGGCGTCGGTCTGGGTTGGCACGCGCAGGTCGGCCTGGGTCGTCTGGGAGTAGTCGTAGTCGCGGTCGTAGGCGCGCGAGAGGATTTCGCGGACGGCTCTCATCCTGTGGTGAGGCTTGAAGGTGTCTATGCCGGTCTCGATGGCCGGGGTTCGTCCCTGCATGACGTCTATGAGCCACTGGGCTGTGGACGCCGGACTTATCTCTGCGAGGATGACCTTATTCAGAGCGGCGTCGAACTGGGACAACTCTTTCTGTTCGCGCCTGGACTTTCCGGGGCTGCGCTTGTTGGCGTGGCGCTGTATGAAGAGTTCTGCGTCCGGGAAGTGTCCGTGCTTTGTGAGCATACGTGCGGCCTGGAGCTGATGTTGGAGACGGACGTCGGGCATGTTCTGACCGAGGACGTCTTTGAGGAAGTCCACGATGTCGTTGCCGTTGTCGGTCTTTGTGTGAATGGCCAGTGCCAGTTCAGCTCTCGGGTCGCAGAACATGGTGGGTCGTGAACCTCCGTAGTTTAGTATTCGGTTGTTAAGTTGTTAGTGATTAGTTGCTTGGTTGGTTGGTGTGTGTGTTCTAATCCGAGATACATGATAGCAAGTATGTTCTGTGTCGTCAAGGGCAACTATGGGAATTAGCAATTAGAAATTGGGAATTAAGAATTGGGGATGGTATGGAGTGTGGTCGGAATGTGTGCCGTCGGAAGCCGACCAGGGGCAACCACAAAGGTGCCCCTACGGGGCGATGTGTATTCCTGCCTTGGAGGGAGTTAGCCACTCTGCATTGGCAAGTGTTGGCAGGTGAATGACACCGGCGGCAAGACGGGCCTTCTGTTTGGGGGCGACTTGTAAATGCTGTAAAATCGGCGAGGGAGGGCCACAGGAGATGTGGTCTTGACTACAGGAGACAGGAAATGTTCTGGGGACTCGCCATACTGCTAATCGGGCTTATACTGCTACTTGAAAGGCTTGAACTAATCGAGGGCGGCTTAAGCACCTATTGGCCTGTGCTCCTGATAGCGCTGGGCGCAGCGATGGTCGTGAACTGGTGGAGGAAGCGTGAGTGAGAGGGGGGTCTGTTGGCCGGCGTTAACGGTAAAGGCGCAAGGTGTGGGGCGAAGTCGCGGCTGGTGTTGTCGGTGAGTTGGACGAGGCCGGAGCCATCGGGGTTCATCAGGTATATCTCGCCGTCGCCATCGTATATTGTTGTGGAGAAGACGACGGGCTGTTCGTCGCGCGCCCCCTGGTAGCTGTCGGCAACGGTCAGTTGGGTGAGGCCGGAGCCGTCGGGATTCATTATGTATATCTCATAGTCATCATTGCCGTCGGGGTCTGAGAAAGCCACGACGCGCTCGACGCGCTGCCAGTCGGACGACAATACGGGGAATGAATGAAGCGACTCAAATTCAACGCTGTGGGTCAGTTGGGTGATAAGGCCGGAGCCGTCGGCGTTCATCGTGTACAGTTCAAGATCCCCGTCGGACGGCCATTTGTGAAACAGGATGCGCTGTCCGTCGGGCGACCATCCGGGAAACATTTCAAGTTGACGGTTATGAGTCAGTTGGCTAAGACCGGAGCCGTCGGCGTTCACTGTGTATATTTCGGAGTCCCCGTCTCGGTCCGAGATGAAGGCCATTTTGGCGTTCTGCTCTGAGCAGGCAATAGCGGTGAGTGCGAGGAGGATGGTCAATGTCAAGAGGGGGGCGATGGCGTGGGGGTGTGAGCGCTCTTTCATGCTGGGGACCTGGATTGAGAATAGGTGGGTCAACCGAAGTTTCACTTTTCGCATTTATATCTCAACATAGGTCCTTTCGGGGATGCCATGTGAGGGCAGACGGGCGCCCACAAGGGACGCCCCTAGGGGTTTGGAGCATGGAGCTGTTCTGAGAACGATACGGGCTGACCGGGTTTATGAGGTAGCTTCTTCTAATCACCCTGGCCCTCTCCCTCGACGTAGAGGGGATTTGACTGGTCGTCGTTAGACAGTCGAGGGAGAGGGTGAATTTCCGGATATCGGGCTAGAAGGTGTAGTAGCGGACGCCGGGGACTGGCGAAGTGACGTACCAGTGTCCGGTGGCATCGCGGACTTCTATCAGCTCGTACTGCGCTCCGGGGGAGTCGTCCCTGCCCTCGACGAGGGCTTCGACCTGTTTGGCGAGCTGGGGATCGAGCATGTCGTCAGCGATGTTCTCCTGGCGTTCCAAAGTTTCAACGGTTTCAACTTGTACCATGTCGCGACCTCCTATGTAAGTATATGATGTGAGTATATGGTATGATATGCTCTGTGTCAAGTCTGTATATTTTGTGAATCACTTCACGGATACGCGCTTGACACTGCACTTGCCACGCTATATAACAAGCTGGTGAAGGCTGAGCCTTCACCCTAATTCTCACAGGATGGTTGCAGAGGCCAACCAGCATCATGGTTGCCCGGATTGAATTCACATAACGGCCAGTGGAGATATGTGATGAGACAGACGCGCGGAATGTACCTGATCAGCATGGTGGCGGAAACGCTGGATATGCACCCTCAGACGCTTCGCAAGTATGAGCGGGCGGGATTCGTCGCGCCTCCGCGGATTGGGACGCTGCGTACTTACTCGGACGAGGACATCGCGCGGCTCAGGCTGATCAAGCACTTCGTGGATGACCTGGGACTCAACCTGGCGGGGGTGGAGATGGCGCTGACGTTCACGGGAGACTTGCTGCAGATGAGGACTCGTCTGGTCAATATGTCGGTTTATTCGGAAGAAATAGGCGATTCGATAGGTCAGATTGACTCGATGCTGGCGAGGCTGGGGGTAAAGGTGGTGAAGCGAGTCGAGAGTGGCAACAACGACCGGAGGGACATCGGAGAGGGCTGGATGGGAGCCGGGCCCGGGGAGACATTGGAGTTCGGGGAGGTGGAGGAAGTTCAGGGGCTATAGGGCTGGGCACCGGCGCTGCATTCCAAAATGAGGCGGATGCTCCAGCCCGTCTTTTTGTTGCGGTGTATTTATACCCTTCCGGCCAGGATGGTGCCCATGCGGTCGGTACCTATGACGTCGCCGCCGTCGGCAGCGATGTCGGGTGTGCGGTAGCCCTCGGAAAGCACGCCCTCGACGGCCTGCTCGACGGCCATAGCCTCGTCCTCGAGGCCGAATGAGTGGCGGAGCATCATGGCCATGCTGAGTATCATGCCGATTGGGTTGGCTATCCCCTGCCCCGCTATGTCGGGAGCGGAGCCGTGGATGGGCTCGTAGAGGCTGACGGCTTCGTCGGCGTTGTCGGTTACTCCTGGCAGACCGGCCAGCGAGGCTGAGGGCTGCATACCCATGGAGCCGGAGAGGACTGACGCCTCGTCGGTAAGGATGTCGCCGAACATGTTCTCGGCGACTATGACGTCGTATCCCGCCGGATTTCGGACCAGAGCCATCGCAGCGGCGTCAACCAGGACGTGCTCCAGTTCGACCTCGGGGTAGTCTTCGTGGACTTCCTCGGTGACCTGCCGCCACAGCCTGGAGGTCTCAAGGACGTTGGCCTTGTCAACGCTGGTCAGACGCTTGTCTCTTCCCATAGCGAGCTCGAAGGCGACGCGGACGATTCGCTCTATCTCATGCTCGGTGTAGTGGAGGGTGTCAACGCCCATGCGTCCGCTCTCATCTTCCCACCTGCGCTTGGGCTGGGCAAAGTAGAGTCCGCCTGTCAGCTCTCGGAGCACGATCATGTCCACGCCCTCAAGCAGAGAGGGCTTGATGGGGCTGGAGTTGATGAGAGCGGGATAGACCTTGACGGGGCGCAGGTTGGCAAACAGGCCAAGGCTCTTGCGGATGGCGAGGATGCCGTCCTCGGGGCGGACGGTGGCTTCGGGGTCATCCCACTTGGGGCCGCCGACCGCTCCGAACAGGATGGCGTCGGAGTCGTTGCAGAGCTCGACGGTCTCGTCCGGCAAGGGGGTGCCGAAGTCGTCAATGGCGTTACCGCCAATTCTGCCGCGTTCAAGCTCGAAAGAGTGGCCAAATCGTCTGCCGACGGCGTTCAGGACCTTGATGGACTCGGCGATTACCTCGGGACCAATTCCATCTCCGGGCAGGACGGCTATCTTGTATTCCATTTTGAGTGAATCTCCTTGGTTTGTATCGGCGGCGCGCCGCGCGTATTATACAGGCAAATCACCGTGAAAGGCTCACTGAAATGGCAGTTACAACTGAGGCTGTTGTCATAGGCGGCGGAGTAATGGGCGCGAGCATCCTGCACAACCTTGCGTCGCGAGGGGTGCAGGGGCCCGTTCTGCTGGAGCGCGACACGCTGGGATCGGGTTCGACGGGTCGTTCGTCGGGCGCGATTCGGATGCACTACTCAACCGAGGTCAACGCTCGGCTGGCGTGGGAGAGTCTTCGCATCTTCCAGAACTGGCATGAGGTGGTGGGAGGAGACGGCGAGCCGGGATTCGTTCACACGGGATACATGGTATTTGCGCCGGACTCGGAGGCGGACGGCTTCTTTCACAACATCGAAATGCAGCAGCGGGTGGGAATCGACACTCGAATCGTGAGCTACATGGAGGCGCGTGAACTGGCACCGGCGTTCCACTACGGGGAGGATGAGCATTTCGCGTGGGAAGCGCAGTCGGGACACGGGGACGCATCGGGGACAGCGCTGGCGTACGTCTCGCGTGCGCGAGAGTTGGGAGCCTCGATGGAACTGGAGTCTCCGGCGGTGGAGGTTGTGTGCTCGGACGGGCGCGTGACTGCGGTCAGGACGGCGGACGAGACGTATGAGACGGACACGGCGGTGATAGCGACAGGGCCGTGGTCGTCGCGGTTCCTCAAGCATCTGGGGATCGAACTGCCGCTTATGCCGACTCGACACGAGGTGATCTTCATACGGCGGTCGGAGACGGGCATCGGGTTTCATCCGGGCGGCGGAGATATGACGAACCTGATCTATTTCAGGCCGGAGGCGGACAACCTGACGCTGGTGGGGAACGGGAACCGGGAGTCGGAGGTTGACCCGGACACGTACAATCAGCGGGCGAGCACTGACTTCACGATGGATATCTGGGAGCGTCTCTCAAGGCGGATACCCGGCATCGAGGAGGGGCAACTGGCGCACGGCTACGCAGGTCTTTACACGACTACTCCGGACCTTCATCCGGTGATGGACAGGGTTGACGGGATCGAGGGCCTGTACATCTGCACCGGGTTCAGCGGGCACGGGTTCAAGCTGGCGCCAGCTGTAGGGGTGTGCATGGCGGAGCTGATGCTGGAGGGCGAGTCGAAGCTGGTGGATATATCCGCGCTGCGGATGGGCCGGTTCGCGGAGGGCGCGATGAATACTACGCAGTATAATTTCAAGGTGATTGCGTAGGGGGTCTGCATCCAGTTGTGTCTGACATATTCAAACCACCCACAACCCCCTGGATTCCCGCCTTCGCGGGAATGACTGAATTGCAGTTCACCCTCACCTCAATCCTCTCCCTTCATGGAGAGGAGGCGACCCTACGCTTCTTTTCCACTGCCCGCGCAGGGTCTTGAGATAGTTTCTAAGTTGCCACCACGTTGACTAGGCGGCTTGGGACGTATATCACGCGGCGGACGGTCTTTCCCTCCGTGTGCGTCTTGACGCGGGCGGAGGCCAGCGCCTTTTCCTGTGCGTCCTGTTCGGATATGTCGGCGGGGACTTCTATGCGGTCGCGCAGTCTGCCGTTGACCTGAACGACGAGGGTTATCATCTCGTCGGCGGCAAGTTCGGGGTCCCAGTCGGGCCAGTCCTGCTGGTGGACGCTGTACTGTTGTCCCAGCTTCTCCCACAGTTCCTCGGACAGGAACGGAGTGATCGGCGACATCATCCTGACAAGGCTCTTCAGGGACTCGCTCCAGACTTCGGAGTCGATGTCCTTTCTGTCCCAGGACTGGTTCAGCGTATTGGAGAATTCCATCATGGCGGCTATCGCTGTGTTGAACTTGAAGCTCTCTACATCCTCCCCCACCCTGCGGATGGTCTTGTGCAGGTCGCGGCGGAGGTCGCGCACGGAGTCTGCGTCCGTGGGCAGGTCGTCGAGAATGCGCGCGTCCCGGTTACAGATGTCCCAGACGCGGTTCGTCCAGCGAGCGACGCCGTTGATGCCGCCGTCGCTCCAGTCGCCGCCTCGCTCCCAGGGGCCCATGAACATCAGGTAGGTGCGGACCACATCGGAGCCGAGGTCGCCAACGTAGTCGTCGGGCGCTATGACGTTGCCGCGGGACTTGCTCATCTTCTGGCCGTTGTGGAGTATGGTGCCCTGGTTCAGCAAGCGCACGAAGGGCTCGTCGAAGTTCAGCATTCCCATGTCGCGCAACGCTTTCACGAAGAAGCGGGCGTAAAGCAGGTGCATCACCGCGTGCTCGACGCCTCCCGTGTACTGGTCAACGGGATTCCAGAGGTTCAGCACATCGGGGTCGAAGGGGCCGTCCTCGAAGTTGGGGCTGGCGTAGCGCAGGAAGTACCAGGACGAGTCAACGAACGTGTCCATCGTGTCGGTCTCTCGCTTCGCGGGGGCGCCGCAGTCGGGGCAGGTCGTGTTGACGAAATCCTCGTTTACGGCCAGTGGAGAGTCGCCGGTGGGCAGGAACTCCGCATCTTCGGGAAGCAGAACGGGCAGGTCGGATTCGGGGACCGGGGTCTCGCCACAGCGTTCGCAGTACACTACGGGTATCGGCGTGCCCCAGTAGCGTTGGCGGCTGATCAGCCAGTCGCGCATCCGGTAGTTGACCTCGCGCTGTCCCCAGCCGTTCTCTTCGATGTGGTCGGCTATCTTGTCCATGCCCTCGGAGCTGGGAAGGCCGTCGAATTGGGCGGAGTTGACCTGCGTCCCCTCGGGTATGTAGGCCTCCTCGAGGTCTGTACCGTCCCAGTCGGGCGGGGCGATGACGACCCTGATGGGCAAGTCATATTTTTTGGCGAAGACGAAGTCTCGTTGGTCGTGGGCAGGAACGCCCATGACGACGCCGGTGCCGTAGCTGAGCAGAACGTAGTCGGCGACCAGAATCGGCACGCGCTCGCCGTTCAGCTTATTGACCGCATACGCGCCGGTGAACACGCCGGTCTTTTCTTTCTCGGTGGAGAGACGCTCGATTTCGGTTTGAAGACGCGCCTGTCGAATGTATTCCTCAACCTCGGTGCGATGTTCTTTGGTCGTCAGGGCCGGAACCAGGGGATGCTCGGGCGCGAACACTACGAAAGTGACGCCGTACACGGTATCTATTCTGGTTGTGAAGGTGCGGACGGAGTCCTGCTCCAAGCCGTATTCGGATATGTCGAATTCAATCTCGACACCCTGGGAGCGACCAATCCAGTTGGTCTGCATCAGGTTTATACGCTCAGGCCACTCCATCTTGGAGTTGTCCAGCAGTTCTTCGGCATATTCTGTGATTCTGAAGAACCACTGTTCCATGTTTCGCTGCTCGACCAGGGAATCACAACGCTCGCATTCGCCATCTATCACTTGTTCGTTCGCGAGTACCGTCTGGCACGATGGACACCAGTTGACCGGCGCGTCGGAGCGATAGGCCAACCCATTCTCATATAGCTTCAGGAAGAACCACTGGTTCCACTTGTAGTAGTCGGGGGTGCAGGTGACGACCTCACGGTCCCAGTCGTACATGGGCCCCATGGACCGGAGCTGACGGCGCATATTCTCGATATTCGACATCGTCCACTTATGTGGATGGATGTCATTGTTGATTGCGGCGTTTTCGGCGTTGAGCCCGAACGAGTCGAAGCCCATGGGGTGGAGTACGTTGTAGCCTTTCATTCGCATGAAGCGGGCACGAGCGTCGGCTCCGGACATCGCGTACCAGTGACCTATGTGCAGGTCGCCGGACGGGTACGGATACATGTGAAGCTCATACCACTTGGGTCTTGGGTCGTCGTCATCCACCTTGTAGATGGCGTCTCTCTCCCAGCGCTCCTGCCACTTTGTCTGCATTTCCCGGTGACCATATGCGGTTCGAGACTGCTCAACGGTTGTCATGGCCTTTGTACTCCTATATGCCGAATGGTTGCTGGGTGAAAATGAACCATCGCCGAAACGAAAAAACCCGCCCCAATCAAGGGACGGGCTGAAATTCTGACCCGCGGTACCACCCTAGTTTCCACTATTCGCGGACGCTCATTTTGCGATAACGGCGCATTCCGCCCGCCCCTACCCACCTATATGGCTCAGGACGGAGGCTCATGGGCGAGTTCAAGGGAGGCCATGCGCCGGGATTTCAGCGTCCCCGACTCTCTAAAGCCGACATTCCCTCTACTACTCCCAATCACAGCCTTTTCGACTCTGAATGTCAAGAAAAAGCTAGCATACGCCCGAAAGCGCAGTCAAGAATGCCGGACTTGCGACAGCACCTGTGCAAGGTCGGCATTAGTGTCGTTTCGTCTGCAACCGCGCACTGGATTCCCGCCTTCGGAGACCTTTGCGAAACCATGGTCCACTTCGTCTCCGAGGTCTGAGTGGATGAGTAGATAGGCAAATTCATAGTTGGGTGGACCGCCCCTCCACCCCTGGATTCCCGCCTTCGCGGGAATGACGGTAGCTATGCAATGGTCTCCCTTCGCGGGAATGACGAATCGTATCCCGGAAGCTTGGAGTAGTAACTTTGCTCAGACCCTGAACTTACGACAGCGCGTACAGAAGAGTTGCGTCCGTCCTGGTATCCAGCGACGGCGCTCGGGCCGTATGTTTCGCCTGACGCCGGTGCTTGAAGAACTCGGGGATTACCAATTAGAATCGCGTTCAGGAAACATACTGGGAGACAACGTGGAGGACTCTACACGAATATGAGCAAATTGATTGAGTTAATCAGGAAACTGGGTCAGCAGTCGCAGCAGCCGTTGGGATTCGGAGCGCTCGCTTCCAAGGTGGAAGCAACTCCCAGTATGGCACTCATAGGAGCAGCGTCGGCATCGAGCGTTTCAGACAATCTGAACGCCATCAACGGTGACATCGTGGACGCGGTGATTCTCAACTCGGATGATGTGGACTCGGCAAAGGGACTGGATTGCGGCGATGACCTGATTTGGGGTGTCGGCCCCGGCTCCCTGAATGATGTGGACGTGCAGACGCTGGTGTGCGCGGGTTGCGACTTCTTCGTAATAGACCCGTCCAGTGCACCGGCGGCGATTGTCAGCGAAGCGGACATCGCAACCATTGTGACCTTGGCAGAACCGGCTGATCGAGAGACATCGCTGGCTCTGAGAGAGCTTGGAGTAAACGGCTCACTGAGTCGCCCGCCGGAAGGTCTGAAGGAGATTGCATTCCGCGACCTAGTAGCTATACGGCGTATGGGCGCTTCAGTTGGTGGAGCAGTGCTGGTCGAGGCGCCGGCCGAAGTATCGGCAATCGGCCTTGCCGCGTTAAGAGACGCCGGAGTTGACGGAGTAGTGGTCCCGCTGTCGGAGCCGGAGCGGGTATCGGACATGGCTGAGAAAATTCGAGGACTGCCGCCGCGGAAGAAGAGTTCGGGGCCGGGGGAGACACGATTCCAGGCCCTCGCGCCTGCCGGCGGGAGCGACTGAACTACAACACTACAACGCACACACGAGGGCGTGGATTGCCGGGTGGCTAGCCCTTCGGGGTTCCCGCTCCCCGTTTCCACGAGGACAGGCTTTGGAGACCTTTGCGAAACCCTGGTCCACTTCGTCTCCGAGGTCTGAGTGGATGAGCAGATAGGCGAATTCATAGCTGGGTGGACCGCCCCTCCACCCTTGGATTCCCGCCTTCGCGGGAATGACGGTAGGCGAGTCGAATCCAAGAGCGGCGCATCCGAGTAGAGATATACAAGACAGAAAAAATACAGCGGGAGAGGACGACTTCACGATGAAACTGCTCCGAAAACGAATATGGACACTTCCGGCTCTAATGGCAATCGTAATAGTCTTGGCTCTTGCCTGCTCGGACGAACCCACCGAGGTAGTGAAGACAGTAGAGGTGCCGGTGGAAGTCGAGAAGATAGTCGAAGTGGAGAAAGAGGTGGAGGTGGTTAAGGAAGTGATGGTGGAGGTGCCAGTCGAGGTCGAGAAAATTGTCGAAGTGGAGAAGATCGTCGAGGTGATGAAGGAGCCCGAACCCGCCCCGACTGGAATGGAGTCCGGGCCGCCGATTTACCAGATGGGCCTCTTCGAAGAGCCTATCACGCGGAACTATTGGAACTACGTGGGCGGACCCGGGGGGTCTGTCTGGACGGGATATGTAATCGGGGACAACACGGGCGCGCTGTACACATACTCAGACCAGCGTTTCGACTGGATTCCGAGCGTGGCGTCGGACTTCCCGACCGAGCTGGTCAAGGAGACGATTGGCGGCGATGAGTTCTGGACTACTGAAGTCCCAATGAAACAGGGGATAGAGTGGAGCGACGGAGAACCGGTGACGGCGGACGACGTGGTTTTCACCGTGAACACGGTCCTCGACCTTCAACTCGGCTCCGGCTGGGCGAGCGCGGTGGACAGCGCGTTCGTCTCCCACGTCGAAGCTCTGGACGACTACAGACTGAAGGTGTTCTTCAAGGCGACGGACGACGAGGGGGAGCCGCAGACGCCCGGCCTGAGCGTGTGGCAGTTCGGCCTCGGCTTCATGGGAATCATGCCGGAACATTACTGGTCTGAGGTCGTGGAGGAGGCCAGGGGCGCGGGCGAGATAGAGCAGCAGATCGAGGCGCTGTTCGCGCACGTGCCGGACGGCGAGCCGACGATGGGGGGCTTCACTTTCAGCAAGTGGGAGCCGGGCGCCTTCTTCGAGAAGGAAGCCGACCCGAACTATTCGTTCAGGGGTGCGGTCATAACCGAATACGAGAATGGGGCGTACTCGGAGACGAACGAAGGGATTGACTACACATCCACTTTCTACGGCGAAGCGGAGGGCCCGAAGACGCTGGAGTACGAGGTCGGACCGCACGTTGACACCGCGCTGTTCAGCATATACGGCAATCAGGACGCGGCAATACTCGCGCTTACCAAAGGAGACATTGACTTCCTGTTCAACCCGCTCGGCCTGGAGAAGGGATTCCAGGACCGCATCAGGGCGGCGGAAGACCTGACCATCGTGTCCAACACTGACAACGGAATGTTCTACATGGGTTTCAACACGCGCAAGGAGCCCATGAGCCACAAGGAATTCCGGCAGGCGGTGGCTACACTGATAGACAAGGAATTCGTGTCACAGACGATTCTGCAGGATTCGACAATTCCGATGTACTCGGTCGTACCTGAAGGCAACGGCTTCTGGTACAACGCGGACGTTCCGCAGTTCGGTAAGGGACTGAACAGAACCGAGCGTCTGGCACAGGCGGTCGAACTGCTCAAGAGCGCGGGCTTCACGTTCGAGGAAGAGCCGGAGATGAGCGAGGACGGCAACTTCGTAGCCAATCAGGGCAAGGGCCTGAAGATGCCGGACGGTACGGAGGTTCCCACGCTGCAGCTGATAGCGCCCAGTTCGGGCTACGACCCGATGCGGGCGACCTTCGCCATCTGGATAGAACGCTGGCTGAACGACGTAGGCATACCCGCGCGCGCCAACCTTGTCGGCTTCAACGTCATAGTGGATAACCTGTTCAGTGACACGGTTCAGGAAGACCTGGATATGTGGATGCTGGGCTGGAGCCTTTCGCTGTTCCCGGACTACGTGGAGGGCTTCTTCCACTCGCGCCACGCGCCCGAGAATGAAGAGGGCGGCTACAACTGGGGAGGATACGCGAATCCCGAATTCGACGACCTTTCCTTCAGCCTGCTGTCGGAAACCAGCGTAGAGTCGGCCAGAGAGAAGGTTTTCAAGATACAGCAATACCTTGCCGAAGACCTTCCCTATGTTCCGCTATTCACGATTCCCAAGTTGGACGCATACAGGGCGTCCAGGATCGAATACCCTTACACAACAGTGTTGGGCGGCGTGGAAGGCGCGAACGGAATGCAGACCATCGCGGAGATCAAGTAGCGCGAGATGGTCAGATACATCCTCAAGAGAACCGCGCAGATTCTTCTGACTCTGTTCGTGTTCCTGTCCATCGTGTTCTTCGTGGTGAACGCGCAGCCGGGGGACGTGAGTAACATTTACTCGCTGAACCCGGACCTTCCGCCGGAGACGCGGGAGCGGCTGCGCGATATGTTCGGAGTCAATGAGCCTCTCTGGAAGCAGTACCTCGTGCACGTGAGGAACACGCTGACTGGCAACCTGGGCGTATCATTCATTCACTACCCCAGAAGCGTGTCCGACGTCATTGCCGAGCGTCTGCCGCGAACGCTGATGCTGTTCCTGACAGCGACCGTGGTGTCGTTCTATCTGGGCTTCGCGCTGGGCAAGATAATCGCCTGGCGCAGGGGCAGTTGGGCCGAATACACATCCACCATAGGCGGCGTCACGCTCTACACGGTGTTCACACCGTGGTTCGGTCTGATGATGATCTGGCTGTTCGCCTTCAAAGCGGGCTGGTTTCCGATAGGAAAGTTCCTGGATCCGGTTTTGTGGAGGGATGCCCCAACGGACGCCAATGCAGTCTTCAATCGCATGATACTGACGGCGATAGCGATGTCGGTGGTGATGTTCCTGGCGTTCTTCTTCACCAGCAGAAAGCGAGTGGCCGGGGCGCGGTACATACAGGTGGGGAGCGTAGCGGTCTCGCTCCTGGTAGTGGGCGGCTTCTGGCTTGCGAGCGGGATAGGATACCTAGCGTGGGACATCGTATCGCACATGATTCTGCCCGTGCTGACGCTGGCGCTGATAAGTTTCGCGGGAACGATGCTGCTGACCCGGAACAGTATGCTGGAGACGATGCGCGAGGATTTCGTAATGGCGGCGCGGGCGAAGGGTCTGCCGGAGAAGCGAGTGCGGGACGCGCACGTGGCCCGCAACGCGCTGCTTCCGGTGGTGACGAGTTTCGTGTTCAGCCTGGCGTTCGCGATTGACGGCGGCGTGATAATCGAGTCCATCTTCTCGTGGCCGGGCATGGGGCAAACGCTCGTGGCAGCGGCGGTGTCGGAGGACTTGCCGCTGGCGGTAGGGGCGTTCGTGTTCGTGGGGATATTCGTGCTGGTGGCGCACCTGGTGGCGGATGTTCTGTATGTGTATCTGGACCCGAGGATACGGTACTGAGCGCCATGCGAAACACCCCCGACCCAGCGCTCTATCCCGAACTCCAGGCTCCCGACTCTATCTGGAAGGCGCGGCTGGTTCTCGCGGCACGCAGCCTGAAGCAGAACTGGTCCCTGTTTCTTGGTGCGCGGATCGGGGTTATAGGGTTGGCCGTGATCATCTTCTACGCGGTGCTCGCAATATCGCATCCTATTCTGATGAATTTCGTGTGGGAAGAGCGAATCTACGACCCGGTGATCGGCTATTCATTTGATGAGACACGGCAGCCAGCGCCTCCGAGCCTGAGCCACCCGCTCGGCACCGACCCGCTTGGCAGGGACATCCTCAGCCAGCTCATGTTCAGCGCAAGGTCGGAGTTCCTGCTTGGGCTGCTGGCGGCGGTCGTGACCGTCACCATCGGCACTGCGGTAGGAGCGGTCTCCGCATACTTCGGCGGAGTAGTGGATATGCTGCTCATGAGGCTCGCAGACATAATGATAATGATGCCGGGCATTAGCGTGTTAATCGTGCTGAGCGCACTAATCGGCGTCGAGCACTTCGAGCTCGCGCTGATCATCGGGGTCCTGTCCGGCTTCGGGGGAACCGGAGTAGTGCTGAAGTCGCAGGCTCTTTCGGTCGTGGTCAAGCCGTACATCGAAGCGGCGCGGATTGCGGGCGGCGGGCCGTTCCACATCATCTTCGTCCACGTTGTCCCGAATCTGCTGCCACTGTCGTTCCTGTACATGATGTTCACCGTTACCGGCGCGATCTTCTCGGAGGCGATACTCAGCTTCCTCGGACTGCTGGACATTCGCATGAGTTGGGGGCTGATGATTCACACGACCGAGTCGGCGGGATATCTGCTCCAGGTCACCGAATACTGGTGGCTCATCTTTCCGGCCAGCCTCTCTATAACGCTACTGTGTTCATCGTTCTATCTGGTGGGCCGCTCGCTTGATGAGGTAATCAATCCGAGGCTCAGGCGGGCATGAGCGCTACTGCCGACAGCGGAATTGCTCGGAACGGCGGGCGGCGACCGCTCCTGGAAGTTCGCGACCTGACGATGCGCTACACGACGCGAGAGGGCGAAGTGAGCGCGGTGGACCGCGTGTCGTTCTCGGTAGAACGAGGCCAGGCACTCGGCCTCGTGGGCGAATCAGGATGCGGCAAGTCTTCTATAGCTATCACCCTTCTCAATCTGCTGCCCGAGAACGCGCGCATCCTGGGAGGCGAGATTCTCTTGGACGGCGTTGACATAGCGCGGTTGTCAGAGGAGCAGATGCTTGAGTATCGCTGGGCGCGGGTCTCGATGGTCTTCCAGGCGGCGATGAACTCGCTCGATCCGGTGTACAGGGTGGGAGACCAGATAGTAGAGGCGTTGGAATACCATGTCGAATCCGCCCGGGGCGAGGCGCTTGAGCGAGTGCGGGAACTGTACGACCTGGTAAGCCTCGACCACAGCTTCATCCCGCGCTACCCGCACGAGTACAGCGGCGGGATGAAGCAGAGGGCTATCATTGCCATGGCGCTTGCGTGCGAGCCGGACCTGATCATCGCCGATGAGCCGACGACCGCGCTCGACGTCATCGTACAGGACCATATTCTGCGAGAGATGAAGAAAGTCCAGCGCGAACTGGACATGGGCATGATCTACATATCGCACGACATGGCGGTCATCGCGGAGGTGAGCGACGTGGTGGGAGTCATGTACGCGGGCAGGATAGTGGAGTTCGGCGACGCGCGGGGCATCTTCGAGAATCCGATTCACCCGTACACGCGCGCACTTATGTCCGCGTTCCCGAGCGTCAGCGGCGAGAAGCATGAACTGACAACGCTCCCGGGAGAGCCGCCTAACCTGCTGGACCCGCCACCCGGCTGTAGTTTCCATCCACGCTGTCCTTACGCGACGGATGAGTGTTTTACCCAGGAGCCGCCGGTTGTGCGCCGTGGGGAGCGATGGGCGGCGTGCTGGAATCCACCGGAATAGTTGACGCATGACTCATACCGCTCAAATACAAGACCAGCCCCTACTGAGTGTTCAGGACCTCAGCAAGCTATTTCCGGTGTCATCCGGGAACTGGTTCGACCGAAGCCGGAGCTTCATACACGCCGTTGACGGCGTTCAGTTCGAGTTGTTCAAGGGTGAGAGCTTTGGCCTGGTAGGCGAGTCGGGGTGCGGCAAGACGACGACCGGAAAACTGCTCGTGAGACTCGTCGATCCTACAGACGGCCACATCATGTTCGATGACGGCGAGGGCGAGCCGACCGACATCGCCACGCTGAAAGGAAAGTCTCTCAAGGCATTCCGCAAGCAGGCGCAGATGATTTTCCAGGACCCCTACGAGTCCATGAACCCGCGCCGTACTATCTTCGACACCGTGGCCGAGCCGCTCAGGACGCAGAAGATAGGCAGCGCTCTGGACCACATAGACCGCGCGTCCCAAATGCTCGAAATGGTAGGGCTCACTCCGCCGCGCTCGTTCATGTTCAGACACCCGCATGAACTGTCGGGCGGCCAGCGTCAGCGTGTGGCAATTGCGAGGGCCCTGGTGGTGGAGCCCAAGTTCGTGGTGGCGGACGAACCCACTTCGATGCTCGACGTCTCAATCAGGACCGGCGTCATGCGCCTCATGGAGGAGTTGGCGTCGCGGCTGGGTATCAGCTACTTGTACATCACCCACGACCTAGCAGTCGCCAGGTACATGTGCGACCGAATAGCCGTCATGTATCTTGGAAAGATAGTCGAGATGGGCGAAACCGAGGAGGTGCTCCAAAATCCCCGCCATCCGTACACCCGAGCGCTTCTGTCCGCCGTGCCGGTCCCCGACCCAACATACTCGCGTCCTCCGGTCGAGATCGAGGGCGGCGTTTCCATTCCAGTTGACCCGTACCCTCGCTGCAGATTCTACGACCGTTGTCCGCTGGCCGACGAGTTCTGCCGCGACAGCGACCACCCTGAATTAGAGGACAAAGGCGACGAACACATGGCGGCCTGCTATAAGGCATAGCAGTGATCACAGTAACTTTCTGTTGGTGGAAGACTCAACCTACCGCGCGGAGAAGCGATAATCTCAATCTTCCACTGACATGGGGCAACCTCAATCTGTAAACTATGGTCATGGATTGACCCTTATCTCTTTAGTGTTAGACATTTGGAGCAGGAAACAATGCCCGTTTATGAGATGACTGCGTATCCCAAGACACTCGAGCTTGATGGAGAATCCATAACAATCATGCCGCTCAGGGCCGAACACGAATCCGCTCTCCTGGACTTCTTTCTGAGAGTGTCGGAGGAGGACAGGTTCTACCTGAAGGAAGATGTAACGTCGCCGCGCGTCATTTCGAGGTGGATAAGCGAGCTGGACTACGACAGGGCGCTTCCCCTCCTGGCTGTCAACGAAGCCGGGCAGGTCGTGGCCGACGGCACCCTTATGCGAAGCAGGGCGGGCGCCCGAAAGCACATCGGCGAGGTGAGAATAGTCGTGGATCCGAGATACCGACAGCACGGAATCGGTTCCGCCGTGATACGCGAACTTGCCGAAATCGCGCACGAGACGGGCCTGGAAAAGCTGGTGGCGGAGGTGGTGGACGCTCCCAGAAGCCGCGCAATAGCCACGATGCAAGCGCTTGGTTTCGTACAAATAGCGACATTGCCGAACCACGCCAAAGACGTTGCGGGAAGACCCTGCGACATCGTGATTTCGGAACTGTCGCTGGGCAGGTGGAGCGAGTGGTGGCAGATGAGAAGGTAGAGCTTCTCTTCGACGCGCCTCAGCGACCCTGTGCAAGCCTGTCTATCAGGAAGTCGGGCAGTCCGTGTAACCGCATCTTATCCTGCGTGGCTGAGATGTCGTAGATTACCCGGCGGTGGCTGACGGTTTTTTCAACTGAGTCGTACATAGCGTAGGACGCGCTGGGATCGCCGTCACGCGGCTGACCCACGCTACCGGGATTGATTATCAGCCTCTCCTCTCCCAGATCGAAAGACCCGCCTAGGGGCGGACTCATGAAAACCGCGCCTCTCTGGGCGTCCGGGCGACATATGAACGGAACGTGCGAGTGTCCCACCAGGCACCAGTAGGTTTCGAAGTGGTTGAAGCTGGCAATCGCGGCCCTGACCGAGATGACGTATTCCCAGATCGGGTCTCTCGGGCTACCGTGGGCAAGAGTGAACTCATCTATTTCCAGCGTAAGCGGCTGGCCCACTAGATACTGTCTCCGGTCTTCATCCAGAACGCCCGCGGTCCACGTGTTCGCCGCGGCAGCGTATGGATTGAAGGCTTCGAGGCTCAACTTGCCTACAGAAGCCAGGTCGTGATTCCCGGCTATGGCTTGGTGTGGGTACTCTCTCAACAGATCTACGACCGCCCCCGGGTCAGGTCCATAACCTACCAGGTCCCCAAGCGACCAGATCTCGTCGAAACCGCCCAGCCTGTCGGCGTCTTCGATTACGGTCGTGAACGCTTCAAGATTACTATGCACGTCGGATACTATTAGAGCCTTCAAGTATTACCTCGTCTTGTTGTCTACTGGTTTGGGTCAATATAATACAAATGCGTCGGCGAATGTACCGCCGGCGCTCCACTGTCTGAATCTGAAATTGCCGACCGAGAGAATTGGCGAAACATGAAAGTCAGCCTTCACAGCAACTCGGTAGAAACTACCCACGAACTGGGTCGCGTAATCGGCTCCAACGTTTACCCCGGAGACATAGTCCTGCTGTCCGGGGGACTGGGCGCGGGAAAAACCACGCTCACCCAAGGCATTCTCTGGGGGCTTGGTTCCGACGAATACGCGCGCAGCCCGACTTTCGTGCTCGTAAACGAGTACGACGCCTGCATTCCCGTTTACCACATGGACTTGTACCGACTGGACTCGTTCGAGGAAATAGACGGCCTCGGACTGGAAGACTATCTCTTTGGAGACGGCCTTTGCGTAATCGAGTGGGCGGACAAAGCACAGGGTTACTTCCCGGTGGACCACGTTGATATTTCCATAGAGACAGTCTCGGAAGACGCGAGAGTATTCACACTGGACGCCAACCACGACAGCCGGACGCCTCTCTTCTCAGCCTTGCGCGACTTGAAAGAATTCATTTCAGGCAAATAATGAGGTAAGCCTTTTGGAACTCCAGATAGACACCTCCACGAGGTACGCCTGCGTCGGCCTTTCACGTGAAGGCCGCACTCTGGTCGAAATCGCGTGGCGCTCGGAGCGCAATCACTCGGTCGAGTTGGTTCCCGCGATCAATCGCGCGCTGGACCAGGCAGATGCGAAGATTGGGGAACTCACTGCCGTCTTCGCTGCCTCGGGACCGGGCGGTTTCAGCGCGCTCAGGGTCGGAATGAGTACCGCCAAGGCCATCGCCCACACATCCGAGATCCCTCTTGTAACGGTCGGAACCTTGGAGCTCGAGCTTCACCCATTCAGAGACTTACCCAATCCGGTATGCGCGATAGTGAGCGCAGGCAGAACCAGGCTCTACGTCGGCACTCTGAATCCAGATCAAGAGGACCCCGAGATCGGACTCCAGGACTTGGACTCGTTTCTCCAAGGTCTATCCGCCGACACATTCTACTGCGGCGAGGCCGTTGCTGACTTGGAGTCGGACATCAAGAGCAGGCTCGGCAGCGGCGCAATGCTGTCGAGGGCAAGACCGCCCTCGCGTCACTCCTCTGCCCTTGCCAATCTCGGCTATGAAAAACTGCGTTCCGGCTGCACTTCCGACGCCGCTATGGTCAGTCCTATGTACTTGCGAAGCTCGCAGGTCAGCGCTGCCAACAGGCGGTGGGGGCAAGGGCAACGGACAAACTGAATTCACACTGAAAGTCAACGAGGTATCTAAGTGGAAAAGACATTGGTACTGCTGAAACCCGACGCTGTCCAGAGAGGACTCTGCGGGGAGATAATCGCTCGTCTCGAGCGTACCGGACTCAAGATAGTCGGCATGAAGCTGATGCAGGTGAGCGAAGACCTGGCCAACAGGCACTACGGCGAACACGTCGGCAAGCCGTTCTTCGACGGGCTGGTTGGGTTCATCACGTCCGGCCCAATCGTGGCGATGGCATTCGAGGGAAACAACGCCGTGTCCATCGTGAGAAAGACGATGGGAGCCACCAACCCGGCAAACTCCCCTCCCGGCTCGGTCAGGGGCGACTTCGGCGTGGACATTGGCCGAAATCTCGTTCATGGGTCGGATTCGCCCGAGTCGGCGGCCAGAGAACTCGGCCTCTTCTTCACAGAAGACGAACTGCTGAGTTACGGCAGGGCTACGGATCCCTGGATCACGGAATAATTCGGATCCTGCGCGCTTCCGGCCAGACCGATTCCAGTCCGTAGTAGTCGCGCTCGTCTGGACCCATCAGGTGGACGATCATGCCACCATAGTCCATCAGGATCCAGCCGCTGTTGTGCGTCCCCTCGACGTGGTGGAGGGTGGCGCCCGTTGCGGACATCTGCTCCTCGATGTCATTCACCAGCGCGCGCAACTGCCGGCTGGAATCGGCGGTCAGTATCACGAAAAAGTCCGCGAAGTCGCACGCTTCCTGGACATCCAGCAATACGATGTTGGAAGCCTGCATTTCGTCCGCCGCATCGAAAGCGGCTTCCGCCCAGTTCCTCGACTCTATAAGCGCCTGTTCTATCATGCGGGTATTATATGTTCGGCGGTTTTGGGCAGTCAAACGAGGGAGCAAGAATTGGTCCACAAGAATCTAGCATCTTGGGCAGTGCATTCATGGAACCCACATCCACGTAGTCAAAGTACTTGAATCCGCACATCGGCTTTAGTAAATTGGATTGGCCCTCAGAATCGTGTCGAATGCAGCGTGTGAGGAAGTCGGTGTTGATAGTCATCATACCTGTTCTCCCGCGCCCATTATAGCCGATGGTTCCCAACACAGGAGATCAATGCAACCTATCCGTCGTGTATCCATCACATTCTGGAAACTCTTATAGAGAATCGCCGCTCGGCAATCCTGATCCAGACAGTTGCCCTTGACGATACAGAACACAGGTGCCTTAATGATTTCCAACTCTAAACCCATAATTCCGAATTGACGATGACCCCTTACCCCGAACTACAACAGATCGTCGGAGAGGAAACCGACAACGGGCGGGATGTAGTCCGCTTCATGAAAGAAGCCATGAACGGACTATTTCCCAGATTCACGCCCCAGCACTAACTGATGGCCGGACGTGTCCTCGCCATACTCTGCATCGAACAAGGCATCGAGTTCGTCGAGTCCGTAAGGAAGCCCTCAGTCCCCAGAACCAGAGATTCCGCGCAGCGCAAAGTCATAGAGGACGAGATAGACACAGCGCTCTCTGCCGCTCAGGAGGAGATATCGGGCTACGTAAAGAAACTCACAGGCGGCGGACGCAGGATGATAAGGTTCCTCATCGAGGCTATGGAGGGAGGAATCAAGAGTTTCAGTCCTTCGCTCAGAATCGCCGCTGGAAAGGAACTCATCGGGCTACGCCTTCCCTATTTTCCTCCCTGCGCGTCCCAAAGGCGCCAAACCCACTACCGCAGCCCGCTCCGGTCAGAGTATCCATATGTATGAGGACAAGTATTGTCAGAATGATCTGAATATAAACGCCTCAATAGTCCGCAGAAGTTTGGAAAAGTCCTACGACAACGAAGTGCGGCGCGCCGAAGCACGCAGGTTGAGGAACGAAAAAGAGGACTTCCTCAAAGCCCAATGCCCCACCCTCAAACCGGAACCTTACCCGGTATGGTTCGACAAGATTCTGGCCAGTTCCGACACCGACATTCCATCCTCTCCCGAGGACCCCAACGACTGGTGGGACGATGAGGACTGGGAGGTCTGCGAGATGGGGCTGTGTGCCGAAGACGATATGCCCTGTCCCTGCACCACCGTCCCAAGAGACCCGGAAGACCCCTGACTACTAGGCCGTGTTGACATTTCTCGTCATTCCCGTGAAAGCGGGAATCCAAGGGGGCTGGGTGTAGCTATTTTCCCTACTGCAACACCTTGAAGGCAGCGGAAATTATAGAATGCCAACAATACTGAGAACCGAATACTATTCGCCGTTTGATGGTGCCAGTTTCCCTGTGCTAGGCTTGAACCCATGAGCAAGGGTAAGGTAATAGTCGCAATGAGCGGCGGCGTGGACTCGTCTGTCGCCGCCCTTCTTCTTCATCGCCAGGGCTACGACGTCGTCGGAGTCACGATGCGCCTGTGGTCCGAGGAGCGGGACGACGTCCCCGAGACCAGCAAGCGATGCTGCTCCGTCGAGGACGTGGACGACGCGCGCCGTGTCTGCCACGCAATCGGCGTCCCGCACTATTTCGTGAACTTCGAGAAGGAATTCCAGTCCCACGTCATTGACTATTTCGTGCAGGAGTACGACCGGGGAAGGACTCCCCACCCGTGCCTCGCGTGCAACGACAAGATCAAGTTCGACTTCCTGCTCCGTCGCGCGATGTTTCTGGACGCCGACTATATCGCCACAGGCCACTATGGGCGCGTCAGGAAGAACGCCGAGGGCAACTACGAACTGCTCAAGGGCGTTGACGCGAGCAAGGACCAGTCATATGTGCTGTTCACACTCGGACAGAGCGAGTTGAGCCGCCTGCTGCTGCCGGTTGGAGAGTATCCCAAGGATGAGATTCGGCGGATCGCCGCCGAGTCCGACCTACTGGTGGCTGACAAGCCCGACAGCCAGGAGATTTGCTTCATACCCAATAACAACTACCGCGAGTTCGTCTCCGAGCGTGTGAAGCCGAGACCGGGCAATCTCGTAAACATCGAAGGCGACGTGCTCGGATCTCACCCGGGAATACAGTTCTTCACCATTGGTCAGCGCCGCGGACTAGGACTGAACGGCAATACCGACAAGCCGCTGTACGTAACCCGAATAGACGCCGACTCCAACGAAGTCGTGCTGGGCAACAGTGAAGACCTGTTCCGGTCCAGTCTGTGGGCTTCCCGCGTCAACTATATTTCCGGCGATCCGCCTGCCGATATGACGAACGTGACCGCCAAGATCAGGTACAAGGCGTCAGAGGCAACCGCAAGCGTAATTCCCATGGACGACGGGTGGGCCGAAATCAGGTTCGACGAGCCACAGCGAGCCGTTACGCCCGGTCAGGCGGTCGTCTTCTACTCGGGCGAAAGAATCCTTGGTGGAGGCTACATCGAGCTTGAGGTTCCCATAGCCACGCCGGTCGGCTGACAAGAATCCTAACGGACACTAACCATCACGTAATTCCGAGCGTTGTCCACTCGTCATACCCGCGAAGGCGCGTATCCACAGGGAGTGGGGATAACGGGTACGGAATCGAAGCGCGGATTAGAGAATTGGTACAGCTTTCACACGGAGAAGTAAATTGGACTTCAAAGACCTCATCAGGCTGGGCTACGACGAATATCTGGACGATCTGAAGGACCACCTTTCGGGCCTCACACCCGAGGAGCGAAGATTCCAGCCCACGCCTGAAGCGAATCATATTGACTTCATCGTGTGGCACATGGCGCGGGTCGAGGACGACTTCGTACAGCGCTTCGCCCAGCAGCGCGACACGGTTTGGCAGCGCGACAACTGGCACGGCAAGATGGGACTCCCAGAAAAAGAGAGCGGCTTCCGCTACACCGCCGAGCAGGTGGCGAACTTTCCCGCGTTCGACATGGACCAGATGCTTGCCTACTACGACGCCGTGCGCGCGGAGACCTACAAGTTCCTCGACACTATCTCTGAAGCCGACCTTGCATTGAGACCGCACCCTCGCAGGCCGGAGTACTCGCTTGCGAATATGTTCAGCCATCTCTTGGTCGAAGAGTCTCAGCACGTCGGCCACGTCGCCTACATCCGCGGCATCCAGAGGGGCATCGAAGAATAGCGCAGGTCTCCAATGGCGACTAGTACCATAGCCATATGAAGATGCCATGCTACGACATCTTACCGTCATTCCCGCGAAGGCGGGAATCCAAGGGTGGGGCAGGGCTTACAATTGGCAAAACTAGATGGACGCAGTACTAGGAATGCCAGCCCCGATTTCGAAATGGAGACTGAACTTCATCGTCAGGGCTTCAAGCATGTAGCCGGACTCGATGAAGTCGGACGCGGCTGCCTCGCCGGGCCGGTAGCGGCGGGCGCGGTCATTCTTCCACCGAATCCCGCCGACGTCCTTTTCGAGCTTGTACGCGACAGTAAGCAGCTAAGCCCGATACAGAGAGAGAAAGCCTACGACACAATAACAAAGTCTTCGGTTTACCACGCTGTCGGCTGGACAACCCCCGCGGAGATAGACAAGATAGGCATAGCCCCAAGTGTCAGGCGCGCAATGCGACGCGCCCTGGCAAAATTGGTACCGGCCACCGATCACCTGCTGATTGACGCCATATCCCTCCCCTCCTCCGGCCTGCCCCAGAAGTCAATTATCCGGGGCGACTCCAAGTCGCTGAGCATCGCCGCTGCCTCCATCGTGGCAAAGGTCGAGCGTGACCGCCTCATGTCGTCTCTGTCCGATGAGTATCAGCGCTACGGGTTCGAGGCACACAAGGGATACGCTACAAGGCGACACCTCGACGCGATAGCCGAGTTCGGGCCATGCCACATTCACAGGATGAGCTTCGCCCCTGTCAGGCGAGTGGCATACAGAATCCGGCCCCAGACCGCCAGGGCAATCGGCCAGCGGGCGGAGTCGTTTGCGGCGGCGGCGCTGGAAGAGCGAGGAATGACGATAGTGAACCGCAACTTCAGAACACGCTTCGGTGAGGTTGACCTGATAGTCTCGGACGAACGCACACTATGTTTCGTCGAGGTGAGAGCGCGCAAGCCATCCGGCTTCGGCGCGCCATCCGAGACTATCTCGCCGGACAAGTCTCGCAGGATTATCGCAGCCAGCCAGGAGTTTCTTCAGAAGAGCCGCGTTGTCTGGAGTGACTGGCGCATTGACGTGGCCGCCGTCGAACTGGACCAGTGGAGCCGCCCGGTCTCAGTGGAGTTCATCGAATCGGCAGTGGAGGGATAGGCGTCTCAGCCGGAGCCGTCGAGCTCAGAAGCCATCTCGAAGAATCGGTCCACATGGGCAAGCGCCTCCGAATAGTCATAGGTGGCATACCTGCGCTGTCTCAGTATGACCGTGTCCCCGTTGAAGAAGCGTTCGTACAACGCCTGTCTCGAACCGAACTGCGACCCTACCAGGTCCCATGCAAGTCTGAAAAGCCGTATCCTGTCCTCGGCTCCGACGGACGCACCCTGGTAATACTTTGCTATCTCATCAGCGATAGGCCCCTGCACGTCTTTTTGGGTAGGAGTCAGCATCAGGCCACTCGCCGATAGCTGCTCTATGATCCAAACAATGCGAGTGTGCGCGTCTGGGAACCAGTGGCGCATCGCGTGCCAGGGTTCTTCAGCGGGCCACACTCCCTCACCGATGTACGGCCCAGCATCCACCTCAGCCGCCCGAAGATATGAATGCACAGTAGCCCTTATGTCAACGATCTCGGAAATCTTCTCCTGTACGTGACTGTAAACGTTGATGCCTATCGCGTCAGCTATCTTGTGAGTAATGCCGAGCATGAAGTCCAGCTTGACGATGTTCTTGACCGCCACCTGCTGCATGTACTGACGCCACCACCTTCCCCTGCGGATGTTCTCGTTGCCCAGCTCCACATCGTTGTACGAGAATACGCGCTCCCATGGGATAAGCACGTCGTCGAAGATTGCCATGCAGTCCATCTCGTCGTAGAAGCCCGAGAGTGGGTAATCGAAAGCCGACCCACCACGGTCATAGGACTGGCGACAGACGAATTTCAGCCCCGGTGTTGCCACCGGAATTGCGAATCCGATAGCGTACCTCGATGATTCAGGCAGGTCGGGCCGGAGCGGTCTGTACAGAGGAGCCACAATTTCGTCAGAGAACGGCGCTAGTGTGGCCAGCAGTCTTGCTCCCCTAACAATCACTCCGTCCGATGTGGTATCCACCACGCCGAGCGCGATATATGGATCGTCGAGTTCGCTGATGTCGGCGGAACGGTTGGCCTGCGGATGTCCGAACGTGTGCGTCAGGCAAAGGTCGTTCTCACTCACATACTCGTAGTAATTGATGACATTGTCGCGGTAGCGCGGGTCGTTCTCCCCGTAAGCATCAGCCATCTGGCGCATGGCAGCCACTACGACATTCACGTAATCCGGGGTCCGACCGAGCATCCCGAAGGAGTGGCGCGCGGTCGCTTCGAACGCCCCCCGCCTTCTGACCAAGTCGTCCACCGACTGGGGAATCAAATAAGACAGCGATATTGGATCGCCGCTGGTCGGAGACTCGAAGGCCATGAGGTCGCGTGTATCGGGCTGATGCTGAAGGTCGTAAACGCCCGCGAGCGTCTTTGCCATGCGAGCCAACTTAGGATGAGTGGTTACATCGTCAATCCGCTCGCCTTCCAGCCATATCTCCCTGTCGTCTCTCAACCCTTCAAGAAATTGTTCGCCTGACCTAACGGACATAGGACACCTCCGACTAACTTCAAGGTTTCACACCAGCACCGTATCCAGGTAGTTTTGCCAAACATGAACCCGCCCCCACCCCTGGGTTCCCGCCTTCGCGGGAACGACGGTTAGCTGACCAGAGTATGGCATATTCATACGGTTCTGGTACTAGAGAATCCGCGCATGACGAGAATTCAAGATGTCGAAAGCAATAAGGCCACCCAACTGGGTGGCCTTCCTCAACGTATCTCTAACTTATGGTCGGGGAGACTGGATTCGAACCAGCGACCCCTTGCACCCCATGCAAGTGCGCTACCAAGCTGCGCCACTCCCCGACTGCTATAAACTAGCACACAGGCCCTTGTTTCATCAAGAATGGGCGCGTTCACTTACCCTGAAGTCGCCGGCTTTGGAAGAGGTACTGGTTCGCGTACCCGGCGTAACGTCCAAATCGCTTCTGGGCCCATTCTCTCATCCGTGTTCTGGGCATACTCTTGCTCTCCGACTCGGAGAAGTACCATTCGCGGAGCGCGCGGTCAATCCAGACGTCGACCGGGAAGGCTTCCAGCTTATCCATTGACATCATCAGGACGCAGTTGCCGACCTTGTCCGCTACCCCGGCGAGCGTAACTATCTCGGCGAGCGCCTCACGGTAGGGAGTCTCGCGGAGCGCGAATAGGTCAATATCGGCGTTGGCGACGCGCTCGGCGGAGGCGGCGATGTATTTTGCCCTGAAGCCAAGACGGAGTTCGCGCAGCGCAGTTTCTCCGGCTTCGACGATGGAGTCCGGGCTGGGGAACGCCCTGCGGTCGGTGTCGGCGCCGGATATGGGCGGGCCGAAAGCGCTGGCTATGTCCTCGACATTCTGGGAGATGCGGGGGATATTGTTATTCGCGCTACAAATGAAGGCGACAAGGCATTCCCAAGGATCCTGTCGCAGGATACGCATTCCGGGGTACTCATCTATCGCGCTCCCAACTTGTTCATCCCAGCTTATCTCCGCGTATATGGACTCCAGATCATGGTTCAGCCCGAGATAGTCTTCCAGGATTGGCTTGAACGCAGATTCAGGGTCAGGGTCAGACTTAAAGATGACTTTGCCGTTGACCTGCCTGACTCTGACGAGATTCCCGAAAATCACGCCCTCATAGTGGGTTTCCGACTCTTCGCGTTCGATTTTTCGCCAGCGGAAAGCCTGACCACTCTCGAGTGTCTCAGCCAAGGCCAGCGGGCCGGAGAGATGGATGGCGGTCCAATCGTCGTTCATCAGTAATACTCCAACCATCTCTTGACGGTATTGCCTACTCCACTACCCTTGCCGTCGGTAACGCGCATCTTCGGAAGAGAATTGATGAATTCCCTGCCGTAGCGTCGCCCTGTTATGCGTGAGTCTAAGACTATCGCCACTCCCCTGTCGCGGCTCGTTCTGATCAGCCGACCGAATCCCTGCTTGAATCTTATGATTGCCTGCGGCACCGCATACTCATTGAAGGAGTTGTCGTACTGCTCGCCCCGAGCCTGGAATACCGGATCAGATGGCACAGAGAACGGCAGTCGAGCAACAATCAACACCGTTAGGGCATCTCCGGCGAAGTCAACTCCCTCCCAGAAGCTGGACGTGCCGAGAAGAACCGAGCGCGGATCCTCTATAAAACGGTCGGCAATTCGCATCGGAGAGCCATCCGTACCTTGCGCGAGAACCTGTATCCCACTCCTGTTCAGTGGAGCGCGAACGGCGTCCGCGGTGGCTCTGAGCGCAGAATATGAGGTAAACAGCGCCATTATCCTGCCCCCAGCCGCCATTGCGGCTTCCATCACAAGGTCTTCTACCCTTTGTTGAAACGCCGGAGCGTTGGGCTGCGGCATATCTCTAGGTACATACAAGAGGGCGGATTCGTAGAAGTCGAAAGGCGAACCGAGTGAGAGATGCCGAGAGTCGGAGAAGCCGAGTCTGCCGGAGACGTGGTCGAAACTACCGGACGCGCTGAGAGTGGCGCTTGTCATGATCAAGGTATCTTTCTTCGAGTACAGCGCATCTTCCAACAGTTCCCCAACATAGATCGGAGCGGAGTTGAGTGTGACATCGGAGGATTGGGGCACTTCACGTACCCAGTACACGCTTTCTTCAGTCGGATTGACGAGGCACTCTCCCGCCTGGGATCTTACCGTATCCAGATTCATAGCGTTTGAGACCACATCCGAGACCAGAGACTGGTAACCGGGCTCGTCGTCGGCTTCGATGCCTTCCATTGTGGTGACGAGGTTGGACAGAGTGCGGGTCAGATCTCCCAACAGAATCGCGGTGTTCTCCCAGGCAGTTTCGACCGCCTTCCAGCCGGGTGAATTTCTTTCGGTACCCGTCAGACGCTTGTCCATGGCGAAGCCGCCGGACGAGCGCGCTCTACGAGGGAACACCTGACCGGCGATCTCACGAAACAGCCCGGAGGCTTGTTCTCGCAATCTCTGTACCGTCAATATCGCGAGTGAGACTGACTGACTGGCAGATTCCTTGCGAGACTCTGCCAGCGCGCTCCTTTGTGCAGCCTGAGCGCATTGAGAAAGCAGTCCTCTTTCTCCTAAGAGTTCGGACAGCAGATCGTCTATGCTACTCGGGCTAATCGAGTATCCCAGCTGGCGCGTGGCCTGGTCCTCCAGGTGGTGCGCCTCGTCCAGGATGAGGACGTCATAATCAGGAATCGCGCTCCCGCCGGCGGCGATGTCTGAAAGCAGCAGCGCATGGTTTACGACTATTACGTGCGAGCCGGCGGCCCTATCTCGCGCGGATTTCAGAAAGCAAGGTCCAGTCTGGGACGGACACTGATGAGCCCGCTCAGCCGACAGTCTGCTCCAAGCGGAGGCGGCGGGCCTGGGTCCCAGGTTCAACTCCGCCCGGTCGCCCGTGTTGGTCTCGGGCATCCAGAGCATTGTCTTGGCCAACAGACGGGCAAGATTCGCTTCAAGGTCACCGGAGGAAGCGGCCTGCCTCCAACGCCTGTAGCAAAGGTAGTTCGCTCTGCCCTTGAGCTGGGTGAATCGCATCTTTTCGGCCAGATCCCGATCAACGGCGCTCAGAGCATCCTTGACCATGGGCAGGTCTTTCCGAATCAACTGCTCCTGAAGGTTGATCGTGTTGGTGGAGATTACGACCCGCTTATCATTGGCGACGGCGTAGAGGGCAGCGGGCAACAGATAGGCAAGCGACTTGCCAACTCCGGTCCCGGCTTCGACCATCAGCCTGCCGCCCGAGTTTATGGTTTCGACCACGGCTGTTGCCATTTCTATCTGCTGAGGACGCTCTTCGAAGTCGGGGACGCTGCCGGCGAATTCACTGCCCGACGACAGCGCTTCAGCTACGAGGTAGGGATCAATCTCTATAGACTGCGAAATGGCTCTTAACGGAGGAGGTTGCGCCAGCCTCTCGAAAAGCGCGCTCTCGTCTATGCCGGAAGCTGATCCGGCGCGGGACCGTGTCGAGTACGAAGGAGTGAACTCCCGGGCCGAATCGAGCAAGGCGGCAATCTGCCAGCCTGAACGTTCAGAGAGCCTTCTGAACTGTGCCAGAAGGGTGGGATCCATATCGGCCAGGTCTGTTATGAGAGCCATAAATACACTACGAACTGCGCGTGCATCGTGCAGTGCGCGGTGTGCCCTGTCGAGGGAGTAAGATTCCGCCTTCGACAGTTGATCGAGTGCATATGAACTTGCGTAAAGCCGCGTTAGCTGGGCCAGTTCCATCGTGTCGCACACAGGGTTTACCAGCGAGATGCCACTCTCGCGCAGGAAGCCCATGTCGAAATCGGCGTTGTGGGCAATCAAAGTGGCGCCCTGCACAAAATCCGAGAACTCCGGTGCGACTTCTGAGATGGTTGGGGCGGAATTGACGTCGGACTGAGTGATTCCAGTCAAGCCTGTGATGAATTTGGGAACCTGCCGGTTGGGGTTGATAAACGTCTGGAATTCGGCAACTATCTCGCTGGCGGTGAACTTGACAGCGCCGATTTCTATAATCTCATCGGTTCTGGGCGAGAGTCCTGTCGTCTCAAGCTCGAATGCGACCCATTCCCGGAGTCCCGAAAGTCTGGCGTTGGTCATGCGAATATTCAACTCATTGAAAGTATTAGGTAATGATACCGCAGAAGCCATGTCTCAACCCAAGAACAGTTCGGTCAGAATACAGGGGAAAGCGTCCATCGAGGCGTCAAGACGCAAGGAGCGGGAGGAGCCATCCGAATATCGCTATAGAGGCGACGGTCATGCCAGCAACGCCGGGCCAGAGTCGTCTGGCAAGAATGGCTATTGGGAGCGCGAGAGCAATAGCGGCAAGTGTAACGCTGATTGTGTACACCATGTTTGGGCTGCCCAAGCCTCCGCCCGGCGCCCCGTTCTCAAGGGCAATGAACAGAAACGCCGCAACAATGCCGATGACACCCCACAGGGGATAGGCAAAGAACACAATAGTCATCACGAAGACGCCCGGAGGGAACCGGGCGAGCATTACCGCCAAGGCAGGCGGTGGATCTTTGAGAGCGAAGAATGCTGTCAAGCAGCCCACCGTGATGAAGATCTGGGCCATGAATACACCGGCGGCAAGCCCTGCTATTAAAATTGCCATCAGGGTGCGCCCGGATTCGACCAGGCCCTCGTGACCAGTGAATTCCAGCCTTTGATCCTCTCCATTACGAGGTGGACCGTGGTCGCGATTTCCTTTCGTTCCACAGCGGCGTAGATGGCTGGGCCGCTTCCGGCAACGTGTATCTCGCGGGCACCAGCGGCGTACATGTCGTTCCAGCACCGATCCACATCAGGCAAGGCGCTCCTTGCGACCGAGTCGAACGTGTTGAATAGCAGCTGAGGCGGCACGTCCCCGCCGTGGTGAAGAATTCGGGCTTCCAGTTTAAGGGAGAGCGCTCCACGGGTGAAATTGTCAGGTGTCAGCGCACGGTACATGGCGGCAGTCTTGTCAGGGAGGTCTGTATCGGGGATGGCGACAACTATCCAGGGCAAGGGCGGAGTTGGAAGATGTCGGATGCGCTCACCCCTACCCAAGGCGGTAGCGGTCCCTCCCTCTATAAGGAAGGGCACATCGGAACCGAGATTCGCACCTATTTTCCTGAGCTCGTCGTTCGATAGCTCAAGCTCCCAGAGTCTGTTGAGGCCAACGAGCGCAGCCGCTGCGTCCGCACTGCCCCCTCCTAGACCCGCGGCCACGGGGATACGCTTTTCGATGTGGATACGGGCGCCTTTGCTGACCCCGGCTTCCGAACTCAGCAACTCAGCCGCCCTGAATGCGAGGTTTTCGGGACCGTCCAATTCTGGCAGCGAGCAAGTGAGACTCAAGGAGTCGGCGTGTTCGATGGTTAGCGTATCTGCAAGCTCCAGGGTCTGCATTATCGAGGCGACTTCGTGATAGCCATCGTCGCGCTTGCCCATGACTTCCAGGGTAAGGTTTAGCTTGGCATGGGCGTCTAACGTTATCATTGCCGACCTCTAATCTTGTGGAATGCCGTTCCAGGATTCGTATAGGCTTGCCCATTCGGACAGGCTGAGGGTGGACGGTCTGCGGCTGCCGTCAATACGCGCGGCATCCAATGCGGCTTTAATGGGATCAGCATCGGAGTCCAGACCAAGACGCAGGCTATTGCGTATCTGCTTGCGGGGCGCCCGGAATCCGGCGGCGGCGAACTCGATGAATGAGTCGGGACTGCCAACGGCAACGGCAGGGCGGTCATAAAGATCAATTCTAAGGACGGCGGATGTGACCTTCGGCATCGGTCTGAATGACCTCGGTGGGACGGAGAAAAGAATCTTCGGGGCACCATAAAGTTGGACCATGACGGACAGCAAGGTCATGTTACCGGGAGAGGCGGCTATGTTGACCGCCACCTCTTTCTGGACCATCACGACCAGGGACTTGGGACGCGGCTTGGAGGCCAAGAACTCTCTGATTATGGGAGTCGCGGCATAATACGGGAGATTGGCTACTATTTTATAGCGATCCGTGAAATACTCGGCGGGATCGAAGTCGAGGGCGTCTCGATTGACTACGGTGAAGTTCTCGTACTCCGCGAACCTTTCGGAGAGGGCGTCGGACAGATCCGGGTCGAGTTCGACGGCTAGGAGCTTGCGCGCCCGATGAACCAGGATGCGTGTGAGAGCGCCCTTACCGGGGCCTATCTCCAGAACATCGTCGTCATCGGAGAGTTGAGCGGCGGCCACCGTACGCTTGGCTACGTCGTAGTCAACCAGAAAGTTCTGTCCGAGCCTGCTCCGACCGGCTTTGGCGAGGCGTCTGTTGGTACGTATGGCCAAGGGCAGAAGCAACTCTCGGGTGATATTCGGGAGAAGAGGGTCGTGCACCATCCCTTCGTTCCCTTCCGTCGGCGTGTCCAACGGCCTCGACTCAAGCCAGGTAGTCCCGCGTCGCCCGAAGATCACCGCTTACCGCTGCTTTCTTCCGAACCTGACGGGGTTCACGGCTCTTCGCCGCGCAGGGCCCAGCTATCAACATCAAGAACCGCCCGACAGAGGTCGCCGGTACAGGACCTCAGGGAGGAATTCAGCCTCGCTATAGCGGATTTCGAGTGTAGGGCGCCGCTAACTCCCCGCCTAGCACGACCTTGGATTTATGGTATGTGAACCCTGTCAGGCGTGTCAATCAAAGTCTTGTCGCTTGCCCGACTGTTCCCTGGCAATGGGAGGTATTGGAAGGAATCACCCTCACCCTAGCCCTCTCCCTGAGGGAGCTGAGAGGAGTATGTATTGAACTTGGATTGGTGGAGTCACCCCCATCCCCGTATCAAGTGCGGGGCAGGCTCTAGCCTTCCCCCATCAAGGGAGAAGGGACTTTGGGACTCGTCCTTCGACAAGCTCAGGACGAACGGTTCATTGATTTACATACCCTTTTCAGTCCTGAGGGAGAGGGGATTTCTGGCTTTCGTCGGTTGAGGGAGAGGGAACTACGGATAGAGGGCGAGTTGTTCCAGACCGGCGGATTCATCGAAACCGCACATCACATTCATGTTCTGTATCCCGCCGCCAGCAGCACCCTTCACGAGGTTGTCCAGGCAGGCGATGGCCATAAGGCGATTGGCCCTGAGATCAATAGTCGGATATACGACACAGTCGTTGTTGCCGGACGTGTGCTTGGTCTGGGGCGCAGCCGATACCACCTTGGTGAACGGCTCGCCATCGTAGAAGTCCTCGTAGATCTCGCGGACTCTCTCCCTGCCAACTTCTCCGTCGGGGATCGTGCCTTCCTTGATGGGGGCGTAACAGCTCACGAGGATGCCGCGCGTCATCGGAACGAGATGCGTCAGGAATGTCAGCCTGAGATCGTCGTCGTCATCCAGAGTACCAAGTTCCTGGACGATTTCGGGATGGTGGCGGTGTCCGTCAAGAGCATATGCCTTGAAGTTCTCGTTGACCTCTGAGAAGTTGAGATCAACGGAGCCTCCCCTGCCCGCGCCGGAGACGCCGGACTTGGCGTCAACGACGACGTCGGGTTCGATTATGCCAGCGGCGACAGCGGGGGCGAGAGCCAGCACCGCAGCGGAGGGATAGCATCCGGGGTTTCCTACGAGAGAGGTCTGCGCGATTTCGTCGCGGTGCAGTTCGGGCAGGCCGTAAACGGCGGTCTCCATGTATTGCGGACATGGATGCTCGATCTTGTACCAGTAGGAGTAGTCGTCGAGGTTCTTCAGGCGGAAGTCGGCGGAGATGTCCACCGCCTTGACACCCTGTTCTATGAACGGCTCGAGTCTCTCTGCGCTTGCGGCATGAGGGAGAGCCGAGAAGACGAAGTCAACGCTCTCGGTTATCTCCGGGGTTATCTCCATGTCGCAGGACTCGAGGTGCGGGAACATCTCGGCGAGTCGCTTGCCCGCCGCGCTTCGACCGGTGACGGCTGCTATCTCAACTTCGGGATGGCGATGCAGAATGCGCGCCAACTCCATTCCGGCGTATCCGGTTACGTTGATGATTCCTACCTTCACCGATCAACCTCCTCTGGGAAATTTAGAATTTTCGTCTCACGAGTCTCATAGAGTATAGGGATGTTGGAACATATGAGGCAAGGCCGATGATGGGCTGATCGGCTCCCAAGTCGGAGGCGACTCTGACTGAGCGAGATGGACCGATCAATCTCAGGACATTATAACGTCCTATTTATGACTCCACAGGTGGACTCTGGTGGCTTAACTGGTGACGCAACAGGTGACCTCTGAACCAGAGTTTCACCTGAGATGACCTGAGTTTAGCTACATAGAAATTTTTGTGGGCTTGGGATTTTTTCATACTATAATCTCCTGTTTATGTATTGGGTGGTCGAGGTGTCGTTCTTCATGGGGATATTTTAGCGGACGGAATGTATGTTCGTCTAGAGCGAAGTTCGGACGCGCTCAAGGGCGAAGGCGTGATACATTGACGGACGATAGGATTAGCGCGCCGATGGAGGATATGATGAGCAACAGAGGAATGCTGGATATCGAGGGGCTGCGGTCGGCGGTGGAAGACGGCTCGATTGACACGGCGATCCTTGCTTTTCCAGACCTATACGGTCGGCTGATGGGGAAACGGCTTGACGCTTCGTTCTTCCTGACGGACGTTGCGGGCGGGACTCACGCCTGCGACTATCTCTTCACGGTTGATATGGAGATGGAGCCGGTGTCGGGGTACAAGTTCTCGAACTGGGAACTTGGCTACGGAGATATGCACCTCGCCCCGGATATCGGGACGATGAGGAAGGTTTCCTGGCTAGACCGGACCGCGCTGGTGATCTGCGACGCGGAACTGGAGCCGAGTCACAAGTTGGTGGAGGTCGCGCCGCGATCCATACTTCGAAATCAGGTGGAGCGTCTGAGGGACGCAGGGTTCGAGGCGATGGCGGGTTCGGAGCTTGAGTATTATCAGTTCAGGACTTCGTTTATGGAGGCGGCACAGAGCGAATATCGCAATCTGCGGGAGACCGGATGGTACCTGGAGGACTACAACCTTCTGCAGGGGTCGCGGACAGAGGACTTGAACGGGGCCTATCGCAAACATCTTGCCGCGTCTGGCATTCCGGTGGAGTCCACAAAGGGGGAGTTCGGTAGGGGCCAGCATGAGTTGAACATCCGGTACGCGCCTGTTCTGGAGATGGCGGACAGGCACGTTATCTTGAAGCAGGCGGTGAAGGAGATTTCGGAGCGGCTTGGGGCGAGTGTAACTTTCATGGCGAAGCCGGACGCAGAGCAGGCGGGGTCGAGTTCGCATCTTCATGTGAGCCTGTGGCGAGAGAAGGACGACCTGTTGACCAACGCATTTTCTGGTGACGGGAGACTTGCGGGTATTGCGTGCTCGGACGAGTTCCGGTGGTTCCTGGGCGGTTGGATGAAGTACGTGCCCGAGTTCATGGTCTGCTACGCGCCGACGGTCAACTCGTACAAGCGGTTCCAGGCCGGGAGCTGGGCGCCGACGGCTGCGGCTTGGTCGCCGGACAATCGGACAGCGGGTTTCCGGGTGGTCGGCTCAGGGCCGAGTCTGCGGATCGAGTGCAGGATTCCGGGGGCGGATGTGAATCCGTACCTGGCTTATTCGGCTGTTATCGCATCGGGGCTGGCGGGCATCGAGGAGCGGATTGAGCCGCCGCCCGCGTATATGGGAGACGTTTACTCGGCCTCGGACGCGAATATGCTTCCCAGCAGCCTGGAAGCGGCGGTGGAGAGTTTCGCGGTGAGCGAGTTGGCGCGGTCGGCGTTCGGATCGGACGTGGTGGAGCATTACGCGCATTTCTACTCCACAGAGGCGACGGCGTACCGGAGAGCAGTGACGGACTGGGAGCGGGTGCGGTATTTCGAGCGAATCTAGGCGTGGGCAACGCCGACGATGTTGGGGATGGTGATGACGGGCACGCCGACGGAGAGGGAGAAGCGGCGGAGTTCTATGTTGTCGAATCCGGCTCGTCGGATAGCGCCGACGGTGTCCCTGTCGAGGTTGCAGCCGGTGGTAGCGAATTTCCAGAATGGGTTGGCAAGGGTCTGAAGCCGCCCTACCCGCCTGTCCTGGGATATGACGTGTTCGTAGAAGAGGAAGCGGCCTCCGGGCCGGAGGGTGCGGCGAATCTCGTCTATCACGGCGTCGAGATCTTTGACCATGCAGAGGGTAAGGGTGGTGACAACGCTGTCGAAGGTGTCGTCAGCAAAGGGCAGGCTCTCGCCTATGGCGGATACGATGGTGGCGTCGGCGTGGCGTTCCCGCGACGTTCTGATAAAGCGGCGCGCCATGTGCGGGTTGGGTTCGACGGTTAGCAGGTCTATTCCGGGCGGATAGAATGGGATGTTGGCGCCGGTCCCTCCTCCGATTTCGAGGGTTCTGCCAAGGCTGAGGCCGGCGGTCAGCCTGCGATATGGGACGACGCGCGACTCGACGCCGGAGTTGAGAAGGTCGTACCAGGCGGCGAAGAGGCGTTTGCTGAGTTTGTCGTATTCCATGGGGCGTCCCTGGCATCAGGGGTTGAGAGTTGGTGTTGGGGTGATCGTCGGTGTCGGTGTAGGACTAGGAGTGGGGAAGAATCGCAGGTTTTCTACATACCTAACGTTGTCGCACTGTGATTTCTGAGCGGAGAATCTGTCCCTGTACACCTTCAGATTTCTGCAATCATCGCCAATTTCCAGGACTCTGTCCTGCATATCCACTATTGCGATAATTGTGTTGTCACCTGTCAGGCTAAAGTCCAGGGGCCAAGGGCTATCCGGTCTCTCCAGGGTCTGGTTTCTCTCTCCAACGGATTCTCCCGGTTCGAGGATCGGTATGTCAAAGGAGTAGCCCAAGTATTCTCCCTCATGGTATTCGCCGTCGGCATAAAACCTCAGGTCGCTATCGCTCTGGGTTGGACCATATCCGATATTTTCCACTCTCCAAGTAATGCTCACTCTGAGACTTCCAGAAACAGTATCTTCGTTCGCCGTCTCTGTCCAGCACGCCATGCGCTCAACGCAAATGATGAATACTTCCAGGGACAGATTGGGAAGGGGGATGGGTGTGGGTGTCGGCGTAACCAGAGGTGTTGGTGTCGAAGTTGGTGTAGGGGTGACGGTGGGAACCGGGGTAGAAGTCGGTGTTGCGGTCGCTTCACCCGCATCTACTACTTCCACATTCAGTACATACACCATAGAACCTGTTTGATTGGAGATCGTAATCTCGGCATGACCATTTCCTACGAGAGAATCATCATTTGCACCCACAGTAATGGTGGCTTGTTGGTCCTGGTGGTCTATATCCGAGTACCATATATTCACAGGACCTCCGTCTGTTATCGAAGGCTTTCCATCTCCATATACACCACGATCCCAGCTAAAGATGAAGTTCGTGAAGCCTCCTTCAGCTACGAGAACATCTCCCGATCCACGAATATGAGGAATCGGAGTAACTGTTGGCGTGGCGGTCGGTTCGCCAGCGTCCTGCACTTCCACGACTAACAAATATACAATGTTTCTCAATTCATTGGTTATTTGTATCATGGCAACGCCATTTCCTAAATGAGAATCGTCCTTTGCTTCCACGGTGATGAACGCCATATCTGCCGAGTGCCTGATAGGGGAGAAAGACAGATTCACAGAACCGTCGTTTGTCGCAGTAGGGATTCCGTTCCCATATGCGGCGAAATTCCAGTCTAACGAGATCTCTTCGGGTCCGCCGCCCTCTTGTATAAGGACGTACCCATCCTGATTAACAACCGGGATAGGAGTGGGAAGCGGGCGCGGGATTCTGGTGGAGGTAGGGGTGAGGGTTGGCACCGGCGTTTGTGTAGGTGTGAGGGTGGGCTTCGGCGTAAAGGTTGGCGTGGGTATTGGGGTGTGAGTCGGCGCTGGGGTTGGCGTGGAAGTAGGGACAACGACGGGGGCAATGGGAGCCGGTGTGAGCGGCGGCGGCAACTCGGTGCCGGGGGACGCCGGTACGGGCGGCGGTGGCAACTCGGCGCTGGCCGTATTCGCCGCAGCCTCCAAGCTCCTCTCGTAGCGCCAATCCTGCCAGTCCCGGATACCTGCCGCGATCAGGTTGCCCAGGATGAAAACGCCGACCAGCGACACCGCGCCAATAGCAGTCCAGCGTCGCCAGGCAGTGGGACTGCGGCGCAACCTGAGCAACCAATCTCTGGCCGGAACCGTTAAGACGAATGTCATTCCCAGGCCAATCGCCAGCCACAACCACCAGGGCCAGGTGTTCATGGCCGCTCCGATCAAACTCAGCGACATACTGGCGGTGACTATCGAAGCGACGACAATCAGGATCCAGCGTATCGGGGTGATTGGCTGTTGGAACAATCTCCTGCCCGGAAAGTAAAGGAGCGCCCCCGCCACCAGCATCAGAAACAGCCACCACCAGGGATTGAATTCGCTAGAGACAGTAAGGGGTATCAACGCCCCGTATCCGGCCACCGCAGACACCCAGTAGAGCCAGTCGGGGACGACGACCGACCCGATGTATGTTCGCCTCGGCAATCGCGTTCGGCCGGGCAGGCGCGGCGGTCTGGGCGGCGGAGCCGGAGCGGGAGTGGTGGCGGGCGAGGAAGGTGGTCGAGTACCACTTGTTGGCGGGGGTGGGAGCGGGGATGCGGCGGGCGCAGGGGTCCGGACAGGCCGGAAAGAGGGCTGTGTGGCTGTAACGCCGGACGGAAGAGGTGGAAAGGAGTAGTCGAAGCCGCCCATGGCCGCAGCGCGTTCGCACCAGGGACAGTCCGAGAGGTGGTTGAAATACCTGTGCTGGCTGTTGCGCACGCATGAGTTCAGGGCCGATTGGACTTCTTCGAGTGTCTGCGCCCACTCGTGCGCGGTGGGTCGAGTTTCAGGGGAGTCGTGGCCTATGTCGAAGCACTGTATGAACCGGTCGCGCAGAGACGGATGAAGGGTTTGCCAGGGAGGGGCCAAAGGGGAATGGTTGTATGGAACAGCGCGTGTTCGGCTATGGGGGAAGTGTCCGTTCGCAATTCGGTCTTCGAGTTGCGGGGGGTCGCCGGATGGGGTATATACGCCGGCGAAGGGGTGAACGCCCTCCATCAGCAATTGGTATATGATGACCGCGAGGCCGAACATATCGTGGTCCTGTGTGCGGTCTATGGAGTCGAAACGGTGTCCCTGCAACTCGGCGGGCGTGTATTCGGGCTTGCCGACCGGGCTCCTGTGAATCTGTCCGCTGGCGCGGTCCAGTACCTGGAATGAATCGGTGTCTATGAGGGCGACCGCCCCTGTTTCGGAGACGAGCACGTTGGACTCGTTGATGTCTCCGATGACGTAGCGCTGTCCATGGCATATCTCGACGGCCCTGGCGATGTTTCTGGCGGTCGCGATCTGGTGCTCGTAGGTGAAGAAGGGAGCAACGGAGCGGCGGCGGCCGGGAGAGTAATACTGAATGACCGGCTCCCCGGATACCCGCCTCATCAGGAAACCGACCGCCGAGCTTGGCATGGCGGGGTCAAGCAGAAGCTCTTCGGGCCAGGCGATAGCTATGCGGTCTTCTTCGCCGGGCGGAACGCGGGGCGTATTATCAATCATCAGCCGGAGCTTGGTCTGTATATCCGCGGAGGGGGCATGATATATCTTGGCGGCATGGTCAGGATATGAGCCGGGCAGATAAACCGTGCCTTCGCCGCCTGAGGCGAGTATCTCCGAGTTGAGTAGAACAAGACTCTGGCGCGCAGAGCCGGTCATCACCTGACGGTCTGGTTGGCGCGTCGCCAAGATGAACCGCCTACAGCGAGGCTGACGACGCGAGCAGCAGGGTTACATCATCGTCGGTTCGCTGAGTGACTCTGGGGGATGTCAGCAGCTCTTCCAGCGCTGGGCTGTGGTCCGACCCGTCGGGCTGAGATTCGAGCCACTGAAACACGGGCGCGAAGAACCGGGCGTGCGGAGTGTCTGTGGCGGCGTCCAGGACCAGGTTCTGTATCCCGTCTGTGAACATGGCGATACGCGCGGGCCTTGTCGGTTCGGATTTCACTTCCAGTGAATCCAGAGCGTTCCTGGATACGAGGAACACGGTGACGTTGGCGTACTCGCCCCTCTGGGGAGTGGTGAACAGCCTGTATTCGCCCGATTCGCCGGACACAACGACCGCGCCATCGCCTATCTGGGCGGCGGCCATAGTGTCGCGCGAGCAGATAACGAGGAGAAGGGTTGCGGACAGGTCCCTGACGTTCGCGCCGATGCGTCGCGCCTCATCTTGGAGGCCGGAGCGCGCCAGCAGTACGGAGGCTCTGACCGTGTCGCGCAGGTAGCCTTCCGAAAGCCGGGCCGAAGTGTGGAGTATGGAGAGCCGGGCGAATTCGACGGCTTTTCGGACGGCGAGCGCCGAGCCTATTTCGGAGCGCGCGGCGGACCCGGCGCCGTCCGAGACCGCGGCTATCAGTACGCCATCAGACAGGTCGGCGCGGTGGTAAACGCTGTCCTGACAGGGCTGGCCGGTTCGGACGTGGCTTGTTCCCCGGACAGAGGCGCCTATCACACGCCAATTACGCGCGGTCTCAGATGACGGCGCCACACTCATATCGCCGCCCAGTCTTTCAGTCCATCCACATCCAACTTTATTTCGTCGTCCGTCCTGGAACTCGAAACCTGGCTCATAGACGCTGACAGCCAGACGAATAGCTGGTTGAAGGCGAGCCCCTTGAGGGGGAGCGGGGTTCGGGGAACGATTTGGGTGAGCAGTTCCATGTTGGCACCCTCGACGCCCGCGGCGAAGAAGGCGACCTGCTGGGCTTCCTCTGCGTTTTTGAGCCGCTCGGTGGCGGCATTCACCATGTCCCAGGTTTCTCCGGTCGGCTCTCCGTCAGTAATCATGAATATCCAGGGGCGGTAGTATCCAACCCCGCTTTCCCTGTACCGTTGCTTGCGGCTTTCGATATGGTCGAGCGCCATCTCGATTCCCTGGGACATGGGAGTGCTGTTTCCGTCCGCTACCAGAACGGGGGGATCGAACATGTCCACGGTCACGAAGTCCTGCGCTACGTCCACCCCGTTGCCGAAGGTTATGATAGCGACCTCGACACGCAGCGCGGCGAGGTCGTCTTTCTCCAGTTCGCCCTTGAAAGTCTGGATTCCTTCATTCAGCGCCCCGATGGCGTCATTCATAGTCATCGAAGCGGATGTGTCCAGCAGAAGGACGCAGGGGCACCTGGGTTCGGGGTTGTCCGCGAACTCCACCATGTCCTGAAGCGGGATGTCCGCGGCGGGTATGGGAACTTCATTAGTCCCAGGGATGTCCTGTGGTTCGGTTGCAGCCATGTCTGAGCCTCCTGATGGAAATTCGCAAGTCGGTCGTTGCAGAGTCTTTGAGTTTATATATCCGCCCAGTTCTTCAGTCCGTCCACGTCCAGTTGGACTTCATCGCCGGGCCTGGAACTGGAAACGCGGCTCATGGAGGACGAGAGCCATAAGAACAATTCGTTGAAGGCGAGCCCTTTCAGGAGGAGCGGCGCGCGGGTTCCCAGCCGGGCGAGTTGTTCTATGTCCGCGCCCTCCACACCGATGATGAAGAAAGCGACCTGTTTATCTCGCTCGGCTTTCCTGACCCTTTCGGACGCGGTTCTTATATCTTCTTCTGATTCGGTCAGCCCACCATCGGCTATCAGAATTATCCAGGGCCGGTAATAGCCTATCCCGCTCTCTCTGTACGACCGCTTACGCTCTTCTATCATGTTCAAGGCGAGGTTAATTGCCTTGGCCTCATGATTGCCGGTAAGCGCTCTCAGTTCGGCAAGATTGAATTTGTCCACGGTTGTAAAATCCTGGATCACCCGCACTGCCTCCATGTCCCTACTACCATCGGGGCCATCATAGATAATAGCGGCCACCTCGACTCGCAGAGCGGTGAGGGGGTCTTTCTCAAGCTCTTTCTCGAAGGTTTGGATTCCTTCATTGAGAGCTTCAATGGGATCTCCATACATAGAGGCGGAAGTGTCTAGAATCAGGACGCACGGGCACCTGGGTTCGGGGTTGTCGGCGAACTCCACTATGTCTTCGAGTGGAATATCATTCTGGTACTGGGAGACTGCGTCTGATTCGGGAATGTCCCGCGCTCGCGGTATGGTCATGTCCAAGCCTCCTGATGGAAGTTCGTTATTCCCTTCTGAATCAGCGATACGGTGACGTTCGTCAGGGCGTCTATCATACTTGTGAGGCGCGCTTTCACAATCAAAGACTACGCGCTCGAACACAAAATCGTTCTCAGGCTGAGAACTCCTCTTTTCGGGTTACGAGGTGGGGCGGAAACTTACAATAGAAACTTTCGCACCAACTGCCAGAGGTTGAAGGCTATTGCCGCCGCCGCAACTATAAGAATGGCGCCCAAGAAGACTTCCCGCGCAATAAAAACGGTGTCCATTATTGTTTCCAGGAGCAAAAACAGGAGCAGAAAGCCAAGGCCGATGAGCAGCCCCCGGCGGAAGTTGTCCTTCGAGCTCTTTTCGACCTGGTTCTCCAGGCGGGTATAGAAATCCCTGGCAGGCATATCTACGTATTGACCGCAGGAGCATCGCGTCTGCCCTGTTCGCAACACGGAGCCGCATCTGACACAGTTCACAATCAATCAGCTCCTCAATTGCATATTTTCACCTATTTTTATAGGAGTTGCAGAGGTTCGTCAACATGTGTGTAACCGACGGCAGCGCCTCTTCAGGCAGGCGACAGAGCACCTGAAGAGGGATTCTCTGTCAGTGGTGGCAGCCGCGGGCGAGGATGGGCCAGGTGGATTCTACGACACCGTTGCGGACGCCGATGAAGCGGTCCCAGCGGTTGACGAGGATGTCCTGCTGGGCGCTTAGGAGGAGGAACTGGTCGCCTATGTCGAGGGGCATGGAGTCCTGGGATTTGAGGATGATGTGGTCGGGGGCCAGGGAGTCAACTTCGATGTCGTCGTGGCCCTCGACGGACGGCAGGACGCCGTTGGGGGCGGCAAGAGCACGGTAACCCACGTCGCCTATGGCGATGTGGTCTGAGGGCCTGCTGATGACTGTGGTGAGTATCTTGGCGGCGAACTGGAAGTCTTCCATATAGGCGCTGGTGGTGTTCATCAGGGCGTATGTGCCGCCCTGCACTTCGGTGACTTCGGGCATGTCGGGAGCGACGTCTATGGTGAAGGTCTCGCCGGTGGAGACTATCTCGACGGGGATGCCGGCGTCCCGGATGGCGTTGGCTACGTCAACGCACATCTGCATCCAGCGACGGCCCTCGGAGAAGCGGGTCTCCGTGTCCGGGTCTCCACTTATGGACTGGTGGCTCATGACTCCCCTGAAGGATACTCCGGGCAGTTCGGTGGCGAGGCGAGCGAGGTTTATGCCCTGCTCGGTCCTGCGTATTCCGGCCCTGTCCATGGAGGTATTGACTTCGATCAACACGCCAACGTCGGCTTCGCTGCGCTCGGATATGGAGGATATGAGGCGGAGGTTCCGCTCGTCGTCTATGGCGACCTTGGTGTCGGCTTCACGGGACAGGGAGCAGACGCGGGCAATCTTGTCGGGGGTGACCACCTGGCTGGTGATGAGTATGTCCTTGATGCCGCCCTCGACCATGACCTCGGCTTCGGCTACCTTGGCGGCACATACGCCACCGACGGTGCCACCGGCCTCGATCTGTTTGTGGAGGATGGCAGGCGTCTTGATGTTCTTGGCGTGCTCTCGCATCTTGCACACGGTGTCGGCGTATAGCGCGGCTATGTGGTCGTAGTTGTGCTCGAGCGCGTCGAGGTCAACGAGGAGGGCCGGTGTGTCCAGTTCCGATATTGGCGTTCCGATTGCGGGGGGTTGCGCAGTCATGTGACTTACCTCATTCATTGTCGTGATCTGGATTGCCGAGCGGCGAGCCCTTCGGGGTTCCCGATTTCGCGGGAATGAGTGAATAGTCGTTCACCCTCACCCTAGCCCTCTCCCATCAAGGGAGAGGGGATTTTTCAATATACACAAGTGCGCTTAATCGTAGCGGCCGCGGGCGGCGACTTCCCAGACGGCTTCGAGTTTGCCTTCGCGGACTGCATGTAAATAGTCGTAAACGTTTACGGTGTTGGCGATATTGTGGGGGACGAGCCATACCTTGCTGCCGAGGTCAATGTCCCAGCTTGCGCCTTCTTCGAGAACCATGCCGCCATGCTCGGCGCTCATGCGACTCACGGTTGCGCCGGGGACGCCGTCCACCTCGGGCAGTCCGGTGTCTATGCTGGTTGCCTTCTGACCGGCGTCCAGCCAGACGAGACCCTCATCCTGGTGGGTCATTACGGTTGTAAGGATTCTGGCGGCGGGCCGGAGGTCGGGCATTGCGGTCAGGCTGGCCGAGTCCACGAGCGCATATGAGCCGCAGATTATCTCGGTAACACCCGATGCGGAGTCGGGCAATTGCGAGTCTTCGGAGAGCAAGAACGCCACCGTGGAAACCTCGACGCCATTCTCTGAACAGTTGGATGCCGCCTCGAGCAACGATTCCATGTCTGAGGACATGAGTCCCTCGAATCTCAGACCTGGTGAGTCCAATATCAGAGTGCCTATATCAGCTGCACCTGCCGGAGCTACGCCAATGAAATGATCTTCGCCTCGGACGACGACCATGACCCCGATCTCAGAGCTGGCGGATGAGGCTGCCGCGCTGAGGTCGGCGATGATACGAGCGTTGTCCGCGCCGACTTTCACGTTCGCTCTTCTCGCCAGCGCGGCGACCCTGGCAATCTTTGGAGCGGTGACCGCGAGATTAGTAATCATCAGGTCCTGAAACCCGTGCTGGGCGAATGTCTCAGCCTGTCCCAGGGTCGAAACCGCTACCCCGCCGACAGTTCCGGGCCTGCGGAGCTGCATATGGGCTATCGCCGGGGAGAGGTGGGACTGAAGATGCGGACGGAGTTTCAGGTCGGAGTCCGCAAATCGGGAGTGAAATTTCGAGATATTAGAATCGAGTATATTCAGGTCCACAACCAGGGCGGGAGTATCGAGTTCTTCAGAAGGTGTACCTATGGGCTTCAGAATCGGGCGTTCCATAACATTCTCCGTAGGGCTGCGGGAAGATTCCCGCCCTCGCACGGCTACAAGGGTCTATCATGCGATGCGTGAACTGTCATAACATAAGAGGCGGGAATTTACCAGTCCGGCAATGAGGTGCTCGCATATGCTAGTCGTCAATAACGTGCGGCTTTGGGATGGAACCGGCTCCCCTGTCCAGGAGGGAATGGCGGTGGCGATAGAGGGGGGCAAAATCGCAAGGGTCGGTCGGGCATCGGAAGTCGGCTCGCCTGAGGGCGCTGAAGTCATAGACGGGCATGGCATGACTCTTATGCCCGGACTGATTGACTGCCACGACCACCTGAATTCGTTCGGATACGGACTCGCCGACAAGTGGGCGCTGAATGAACCAAACTCCACCAGGCACATGAGGGTGGCGGCAACCCTCAAGCAGACACTGGAGTCCGGCTACACGACGGTCAGAGACGCGGGCGGTCTGGACGCCGGATTCAGGATGGCGGTGGAACAGGACATCGTGCCCGGTCCGCGACTTCAGGTTGTGCTGCTGCCGATAACGCCGCCGGGTGGTTTAGGCGAGCATCGCAGTCCCTCGGGGCATCATCCGCCTGGTCCGCCAGACCCTTCCCTGCCGGACGGCGTGACGAATGGGCCGGACGGTATGCGCGGCAAAGTGCGGGAGATGGTGAGGGCAGGCGCGGACGCCATAAAGACGGCCACAACGGGCGGCGCGAGTTCTCGTCCCGATTTCGGACCGGCAGACCACCTCATGAGCAGAGAGGAGATGGACGCCTTAGTGAACGAGGCGCACGAGCATGGCAGGAGAGTCATGTGTCACGCGCTGGGAGGTCCCGGTTTGAGGATGGCCATCGAGGCGGGTGTAGATTCAATAGAGCACGGGACTAATCTGGACGAAGACCCCGATCTGGCGAAGATGATGGCGGACAAAGACGTCTTCTACATTCCGACGTTCAGCGTGTACACCTATCACCGCGAACAAGGAACGCCGCATGGTCGAGAGCGGTCGGCGAAGTTGCGTGAGCACCACATCCGCAGCCTGGAGCTTGCCGACAGAGAGGGCGTGAAGATAGTCGCGGGCACGGACGCGGGCGGCTGGGTACACGGCAACAACGCCGAAGAGATAAAGTGCCTCGTCGAAGCGGGATTGTCGCCCGTGTCTGCGTTGAAAGCGGGCACAAGCAGGGCCGCGGAGTGCCTGGGACTTGACTCCGAAGTAGGAACGGTGTCGGCAGGCAAGACAGCCGACTTGATTCTGGTGGACAAAGACCCCTTGACGGACGTGTCGAGCCTGGAGTGGGGGAAGTCGGTTCGCCTCGTCTTACAGGGCGGGCGAATAGTCGCCGACGGCATGAGTCAGCGTGGGCAGCAGTAACAGTCTGGTATGATCAACGCGAGTCAGAATCGTGGGAGGGATTGTTGGACCTAGAGGAGTTCGGCCTTGGCGAACTGGAGTTGCTCGATGGCGAGCGCATCACGGCCAGGATGCACGCAGACCGGCAAGGCGGAAGGCAGTCAACCAGAGAATCCGGTTCCTTGCTGCTCACCGACAACAGGATCATCCACATTTCGGGAGAGGGAAACAGACGCCAGACAACGATGATTTCGGTTCAGGACATCGAGTCCGTCTCCGTGAGGCTCATTTTCAGTGAAGGCATAGGGCCATACTTATGGGCTGCGCTGTCCCTGGCCTTGGGCTTGATCCTCTATTCATATATAGAGCACGCAATAGGCCGAATCGCGATACCGCTGATTGTCCTGGCGATGGGAGCGTACCTAATCATAGACCGGGTTACGGAGCGAGGCCGACCGTCGGCGATATTCAAGGCGCGCGAGGCGGAGATACAGTGGCCTTTCGACTCGAAAAATGAGTCTCAGGAAGTGTACGACTTCATCAATTCGGTGTACCGGACGAAGAGAGCATCGTCGTACAACCTGGATGAATGGCTGTCGCTACATTAGTACAGCGTCCAGATGATTCTGATGTAAAGCAACCAGCCCCCTCCCCTGGATTGCCTGTCGGCGAGCCCTTCGGGGTCCCCGTCTTCGCGGGAATGACTGAATTGTCGTTCACCCTCACCCTAGCCCTCTCCCTGGGGAGAGGGGATTGCAACATACCAATGACGATTGGGCATTTGAGTATGGCATATGTTTCTGACGTATAGCAACCGGCCCCCCACCCCTAGATTCCCGCCTTCGCGGGAATGACGAATAGCAATCGGAGTATGTCATCTCCATCTTGAAGCGGTGCTAGCCCAGACGCAAACTGGG
>CATOSI010000003.1 GCA_951812505.1 uncultured Dehalococcoidia bacterium | reverse complement strand
TGAGATTCAGGAGAACCCGTTTGACTTCCCAGCGGACACGAGACTATGAACTGGTCATGATACTTAGCCCGGAGGCTACCGAGTCGGAGGCCGCACAGACCGTGCAGCGCATTACCGAGATCATAAGCGACGGCGGCGGCAGCATCTCGCAGCAGGAGAACTGGGGAATCAGGCGACTTGCCTATCCCATTCAACGCTTCATCGAGGGCAACTATTTCATTACGCGGTGCCAGATGGAAGCGCAGGCCGCTGCGGAGTTGGACAAGACGCTCAACGCCGCGCAGGACGTGATGCGCCACCTGGTGTTCAGGCTGGAAAAGTCCGAGATTGCCGCCATGGAAACGCAGGCCGAACGGCAGCGCCAGGAACTCGCACGGCAGGAGGCCGAGGCCAGAGCCGCAGCCGCGCGCGAGGCGCGTGAGCGGGAAGAAGCGGCGGCTCGAATAGCCTGCCGAAAGAGAAGCGAGAGAACGCGCAGAGGCAGAAGCACAGGCGCCGACCGCTGATGCAGAGGACACGCCTGCTGAGACTGAGGCCGCTCCCGCTGTTCCATCCGCTGTGGTCGAGTCCACTGAAGGCGAGCAAGTGGTTCAGGAACGGGTATAGCTTCCACGGTGCTATGTCGCGTCCTCGACTAACAATCTGTAGTGCGGGCGTTGACGTGTTCAGTATCTCCGTAAATATGCCATCATGTGAGCAGGACGCAAGCCATGTTTAATAAGATAACCATTATAGGCAACCTGGGTACTGATCCCGAGATGCGATATATGCCGAGTGGAGACGCAGTGACCAGTTTCTCAGTTGCTACCAATCGGCGATACAGAACCCGTGATGGCGAGAACAGGGACGAAACCGAGTGGTTCAGGGTGAATGCGTGGGGACGGCTAGCTGAAACGACTAACCAATATCTAGAAAAGGGTAGTCTCGTCTACGTCGAAGGTAGGCTTAGTAGCCGTTCTTGGGTAGGACAGGATGGTCAAACCCGATTCAGCAACGAGATACGCGCCCAAGAGCTCAAATTCCTACCCAGAGCAGGCCAGAGTTCCGGCGGAGGAGGATATCCGGGCGACGGCCCGCCGGTGGATGACGACGCAGACGATCTGCCTTGGTAGCAGACCAATACCCAAATACAGAAAACCATGCTCACCCCGGAAGACGGCAGATACGGTATCCTGACGCTTCCGGCCCAGCGAAAACCGACTTTAGACAATGCCACGTAGCAGAAGGTGAGTTGATATGACAACGCAGCAGACAGGAAGACCACCGGACCAGGGTCCGCGACCGGGCGGGCCTCAGGGCGGCGGCTATCGTCCAGGTGGCGGTGGCAGACCCGGCGGACAGCAGGGTGGCTATCGTCCTGGCGGCGGTGGAGGGTACCGTCCTGGTGGCGGAGGTGGCGGCAGGCCCGGCGGGGGTGGATACCGTCCGGGTGGCGGTGGAGGAAACCGTCCTGGTGGCGGAGGTGGCGGCAGACCGGGAGGCGGAGGATACCGTCCGGGGGGCAGGCCGGGAGGCGGATTCCGCCGAGGAAGACCGCGTTATTACAGTCGCCGGAAGATTTGCGGCTTCTGTGTTGACCATATCGAATACATTGATTACAAGGATACTGACCGCTTTCGCAGGTACATGACCGACAGGTGGAAGATAGAGTCGCGCCGCAAGACCGGGGTCTGCGCCAAGCACCAGCGCGCGATGTCCACGGCCATCAAGCGTGCCAGGCATCTTGCTCTGATCCCGTTCAGTCCTGACCACGCCGGCCCTCCCATGCGATGGTACAGGTAGGTAATATTCCAAGGCACGGAGACCTGTTCGACTTTGCGGCCTGTGAAAGATGTGTACATTTCGGGGTTGAATAGTGGTTGAAGAAGCCCGCCAATCGCCATCGCGACGAACGGTAAGATCGGACAGGCGCAGAGTCGCGGCAGAGCGTTCGCCCGAAGAGCGACGCCGTCGCCGTCTGGCATTGATCATAATCGGGGTACTGCTTCTGGTAATCACCGGAATCGTGGTAGCCGGATACGTCATCATCTTCGTCCTTCCTCCTCAGCAGCTAATCGTTCGCGTGGACGACGTCGTCTATACGCGCGGCGACATGGTCAAACTACTGAGGATCAGACAGAAGGCGCTGGAGCTGGAAAACACCCAGGGACTCAGATCCACGGACGACATATTCCAGGCTCTCCAGATCATCGTCGAGAACGAAGTGATCGCCCAGGTGGCGCCGAGCCAGGGTATCTCGGTGTCCCGTGAAGAAGTGGACAACCAGATACGCAGCTCGATGGCGCCCTCGGAATCTGAGTCCCAAGGCAAGTCCTCGGCTCAGATAGAGCGCGAGTACCACGAACGCTACAGGCAATTCCTGAACTCAGCGCAGGTCAGTGAAGGGGAACACCGCGACCTCGTGAGAAAAGCCATACTGCGTGAGAAGTTCAGGCAGTTCGTCGGCGACCAGGTCCCGATATATGCGGAGCAAGTCTATCTGCATCGCATAGCTATGGGCTACCAGGACGAGGTGGACATCATGCAGACCAAGTACGCCGATCTGCTGGGCGACGACAGAAGCCCCTCGCACATCCGAGACACAGTTCGGGCTATCTCACGGGAATTCTCCAGAGACCCTGAAACCGTCCAGTCCAGGGGCGACCTGGGCTGGGTGCCGCTGGGAATACTGGAGGATTACGAGCGTGACTTCTGGGAACTGGAAGTTGGCGAAATGTCCGAGCCTACTCCGAACGTGGAGAATCCTCAGATGTCCCTTTTCTTTGTGGCGTCCGACCGCCAGGATGTGCTGGAGATAAGCCGGATCAACAGGGAGCAGCTCAAGACGCGCGCGCTCCAGGACTGGGTGAACAACGAGCGACAGAACCACGACATTTACGCCACTTTCAACTCCGAAATATATGCATGGTTCGTCGAGCAACTTCGCGTGAGCGCGACTACTACGCCGACTCCTGTTTCTACCAACCCGTTCGAGAACCTAATGACCGGCCGGTAGTCTCGTCTCTCTTGGTCGGTCGCTCCCCTACTCGTCATGTCCATATTCTTGGGAATTTCCTTTGCGTTTGCTTGCCTCGCAATAGTAACCTGAATACCGAAACCCGAACAGGAAGGTCAGAGCCTTGAGCAAAGACGCAATCGGAATCGCGCTGCTGGGAATGGGTGTAGTGGGCGGCGGCGTAGCGGATGTAATAACACGCAAGAGGTCGCACCTGACTGACATGGTAGGGTGTCCCATAGAACTCAAGGGAGCGCTCGTCAGGGATGTCAGCAAGCAGCGCGCGACCGAGTTGCCACCCGGCGTCATCACCACCAAGGTAGAGGACATTCTCTCCAATCCAGAGGTTGATGTAGTAGTGGAGGTCATGGGCGGTCAGGACCCGGCGTTCGACTACATACGGAAGAGCATATCGCTGGGCAAGCACATCGTAACCGCCAACAAGGAGGTTATGGCCAGACACGGGCCGGACATCCTGACCCTTTCGCGCAAGAAGGGAGTGCAGACACTCTTCGAGGCAGCCGTCGCCGGCGGTACACCGATTATCGCGCCGCTGTTGAGGGACCTGGTCGCTAACGAAGTGCTGACTATACACGGCATTATCAACGGCACGACGAATTATATCCTCACCAGCATGAGCCAGGGCGGCGCCGACTTTGGCGAGACACTTGCCGAGGCCCAGCGTCTCGGATACGCGGAGGCGGACCCGACCAACGACGTCGAGGGCATAGACGCAGCCTACAAACTGGCGATACTGGCGACACTGGGCTTCCGAGCTCGCGTCAAGGACACCGATGTATTCCACGAGGGGATATCCCGGCTGCGAGCCCGCGACTTCCAGTACGCGCGTGAACTGGGCTACGCGATCAAGCTGCTCGGCATAGCGACCTCGGATAACGGCTCGGTGCAGGCGCGAGTGCATCCTGCCTTCGTCCGGGAGGACGCGATGATCGCAAAGGTGGACGGTGTTCTAAACGCGGTGGAGATACAGACGGACCTCGCCGGCAAGCTCCTGTTCCACGGCGCGGGCGCAGGCTCGATGCCGACGACCAGCGCTGTTATAGCGGACATAGTTGACATAGCGCGAAACCTGGCCGGGAATGTAGTACCACCTCCCATCGGAGAGCTATCAGAACATACGCAGGTACAGCCTATAGCCGAACTGCAAACCAGATACTACATTCGCATGACCGCGACCGACAAGCCCGGAGTTCTGGCGCAGGTCGGCGGAGTCCTGGGCAACAGGGACATTTCCATCGCTTCTGCCATCCAGAAGGAGACTGACGAAGTGGCACAGCGAGCCGAGATTGTGCTGATGACGCACCGCGCCAACGAGAGCGACATGCAGCAGGCCATACGCGAACTGGAGGCGCTGGACACTGTTGCGGAGGTCGGCAACCTGGTTCGCGTGGAAGAGTGGTAAATAAACAGCTTGGCATATTCGCGGCATAAGCTGTATCTTGAAATCCAAATCGCAAAACGTGAGGTGATTTCAGGATGTCAGGCACATACTACACTTGGAAGCGTTGAAGTACCTGCAGGAAAGTGAAAGCGGAGCTTTCACAGAATGGCGTCGAACTGGACGAACGCGACTTCTTCGCGGAACCGTTCACGGCGGAGGAATTGAGGGCTCTGATCGGTGAAGCGCCCGTCGCGGACTACTTCTCATGGCGGTCGCCGTCGTTCCGCAAACTCGGTCTGAAGCGGGAGGAAATGAGCGAGGACCAGATGCTGGATCTGATGGTCGGCGAACCACGCCTCATACGTCGCCCATTGATAATGACTCCCGAAGGAACGCTTTTTGTGGGCACCGATAAGGGCGCGATGGCGGACTTCGTTTCCGGTTGAGGTGAACTTCGATGATGATTGACCTGTCGGACAAAGTGGCGCTGGTCACCGGGGGAGCGCGCGGTATCGGACGTGGGATATGCCTGGTACTAGCGGAACAGGGAGCGGACGTCGCGGTAGCGGACCTGAACGTGGACGGCGCGGAGGCTGTCTGCCGCGAGATAGAGGACATGGGCCGGAAGGCTCACGCCGTTAGCATGGATGTCACCAGCAGACCATCTATCGAAAAGGCGGTCTCCGAAGTTCTGGACGGTTTGGGCCGGATAGACATATTGGTCAACAACGCGGGCGTAGTCGGAGCGGGCGCTTGGTGGGAGCGCGACAGGCCGAGTGATGAAGACTGGCATCTGACCCACATGGTGAACGTGCGTGGCGTCGTGATGGTGACCGAGGCCGTACAGGACCACATGATTGCGCGCGGCTCAGGCAGGGTCGTCAACATAGCGTCCATCGCCGCCCGTCGGGGTACACCGGACATACCACACTACTCCACTACCAAGGCTGCGGTGGTTAGCTGGACCCAGTCGAGCGCTCATCAGCTTGCTCCGCACGACATAACGGTCAATGCTATCTGCCCGGGCCTGCTCTGGACGGATATGTGGCAAGCGATATCCCGAAGGCGTTCTGCCGTGACCGGCGAGAACATTTCGGGGCGCGAACTCTTCGAGAGAGCCGTGGAGAATATGACTCCGATGAAGCGTGAGCAGACGCCCGAAGACATAGGTAAACTGGCGGCATTCCTGGCTTCGGATGATGCGCGAAATATCACGGGTCAGGCTATAAACGTGGATGGCGGCATTCGTATGAATTAGCAGCCGACGTGGGTAGTTTCATGCCGAATACCGAGAACTCAGCCTTATTGCCGTATCAGGGCACAAGTAGTTACAATATGGCCTAGCACATAGTCGGGGCGTAGCGCAGTCGGTAGCGCGCCACGTTCGGGACGTGGAGGTCGCTGGTTCAAGTCCAGTCGCCCCGACCAGTCCACCCTAAACGGGCAGGACATGCACCGCTTTTGAACTCGTGATGGTTATCTAAGCGCGTATAGTTTCGCCGAGGAGAATATCTCCATGAACCGTCAACGCGGCAGGGTAGGAATCCTCATGGGTGGAGGACCTGCCCCAGGCATCAACAGCGCGATTAGTTCTGTAACAATCGAGGCGGTCAACAGGGGCTATGAAGTAGTAGGCATATTCGACGGCTTTTCACATCTAATGGAGGGCCGCACCGATATGGTCCGTCCTCTGAAGATAGAAGATGTATCGCAGATACACTATCGGGGCGGGTCCATAATTCGAACTTCCAGGGCCAATCCCACGCGCCGCGCCGAACATCTTGAGAACACGCTTGATTCGCTGCGAGAGTTGAACGTTTCATACCTTGCCACGATAGGCGGAGACGATACCGCGTTCAGCGCATCGGAGGTCTCCAGACTCGCCGAGGGTGAGATCAAGGTCGCCCACATTCCCAAGACCATAGATAACGACCTTCCCCTGCCCGATGGAATGCCTACGTTCGGATACGAGACGGCTCGCCATTTGGGGACTGAAATCGTCCGCAACCTGATAGAAGACTTCCGGTCCACCAATAGGTGGTACATCGTGATTGCAATGGGGCGCGCCGCCGGACACTTAGCTCTGGGTATAGGAAAGTCCGCCGGCGCGACACTCACAATCATACCGGAGGAGTTCACATCCGAGCGTATCGGCGTATCCGACGTTTGCGACGTACTGGAGACAGCCATACTCAAGCGACGAGTCATGGGGAAGAACCGCGGTCTGGCAGTCATCGCCGAAGGAGTTGCGGAGAAGTTCGACCCGGAAGAGATCGCCAGTTACCCGGGAGTGGAAGTATCCCAGGACCAGCACGGACACCTTCGACTCGGTGAAATCCAACTCGAGAAGATACTCAAGCGCGCTATACAGAAGCGCTTCGAGGACAGGGGTGAGACACTTCCGATCATTGACAGCACGGTAGGGTACGAACTCCGGTCTTACGCACCCATTCCGTTCGACATTGATTACACGCGGAGCCTGGGTTTCGGCGCCGCCCGAGCGCTACTGTCGGAACCGAGCGAGCAGTATCCGGCACAGGGCGGTCTTATATGCCTGGTAGGCGGAGACATACGGGTGATGCCGTTCGACCAACTGCGTGATCCGTCAACAGGACGGACGCGCGTGCGTACTGTTGATGTGGAGGGCGAGAGCTATCTTGTAGCCCGCAAGTATATGATCAGGCTTGAAAAGTCCGACCTCGAAGACTGTGAAATGAAGAGTCGACTGGCCGGTGCAGCGGGCATGACCCCCGAAGCATTTGAAGGCAGATTCGGCAAAGTAGTCAGGCTCGCGGGAGCGGTTTAGCAATCACACCTTGGAAATCCGAAGGACCGAGACAGGATGGATAACTCCCAATCGCTAGTAAAGACAGCCAAAGCTCTCGTCGCACCCGGTAAGGGCATACTTGCCGCCGACGAGAGCACCGGCACAATAGGCGCGCGATTCGCCGCGCTCGGCGTCGAAAACGTGGAGCGTAAACGGCGCGACTACCGCGAAATGCTCGTCAGCACCGAAGGCGCGTCGAAGTTCATAAGCGGCGTGATTCTGTACGACGAAACGCTGCGACAGAACTGCTCGGACGGAACACCCATGGTCAAATTGCTCGAAGAGCGCGGGATCATACCCGGCATCAAGGTGGACACCAGGACCCACCCGCTCGCGGGCGCGCCTGGCGAGGTAGTCACCGAAGGGCTTGACGGTCTGCGCAGACGCATGGCCGAGTACTACGAAATCGGGGCGAGGTTCGCCAAGTGGCGCGCCGTTATCGCGATTGGCCCGCATCTTCCAAGTTCTTACTGCATCGAAGTAAACGCTCACGCCCTCGGACGTTACGCCGCCCTCGCTCAGGAGGCGGGTCTCGTCCCCATAGTCGAACCCGAAGTGCTGATGGACGGCGACCACGACATCGACCGCTGCTATGAGGTAACGCAGGGCACGCTGAGAGAGGTTTACAGTCAACTAGCGTCTCAGCGTGTGATACTGGAGGGCACCTTGCTCAAATGCAACATGGTTCTATCCGGGAAGGACGCCTCCAACCGTGCCGGGCCCGACGAAGTCGCGGTGGGGACCGTTGACTGCCTGATGAGAAACGTTCCGGCAGCGGTACCGGGAATCACATTTCTGTCCGGTGGGCAGTCAGGGGAAGAGGCGACGAACAACCTTCGTGCGATAAACATTCGGGGCAAGGAGATGGGAACTCCATGGGAATTAAGTTTCTCGTTCGCGCGGGCGCTCCAGTCCGAGCCGCTCCAAGTCTGGGCCGCAAACGGGGGCGCGACTCTTCCAGCGCAGAAGGCATTCTACCATCGGGCTTCGCTTACGGCGGCGGCACGAGGCGCGGCCTGAATCAGAAACTAGTACAGGAAAAGCTCAGTCATCGAGCCTGGCCCAGTTTCCTCAGAGTCATGAACGGTCCGCGAACGCCGGCATGACCTCGCTGGCGAATAGGCGGAGTTGTTCCATGAATTCGGCGCGGGGCATGCCCTCTGCCCAATGCAGGATTATGTGCTCAAGGCCTGGGTACTTCTCCTCTAGTTCCTTTAGGAACACGACGAAGTCCTCGGTCGGCCCGCAGAACCACGCCTTCTGTTGCACTCCATCCTCGATGTAGGGAGTTCGGGCGGGTGCGCCCGGAGTTCCCCAGGTGCGGCCCTGCTCGTCGGCGTAGCGCACGAATCCAAACGGCGCGAACCACTTGTAACGCTCGTCGTGGTACGGCCTTAGTCGTTCCATCGCCTCTTTCTGCGTGTCGTCTAAATAGAAACCGACACCAAGAGCGAGGTTTTCCCCGAGAGCAAGATTCTTGCCGTACTTGGCGTTCGCGTCGCGGTACTGTTCAAAAATCTGCTCCACCAGTGTCTCACCGGTCAGAGCGACCACGCCCCTGATGCCGTTTCTGGCGATGAAGTCAATAGTCCTGCCGCTCACTATCGGCTGCCACATTTCGACGGGCAGATGTTTCGGACGCGGGACGAGGGTGACTTCTTCCAGATCGTAACCCCGGTACTCGACCTGGGCCGGCACCGAGTAATGCTTTCCCTTATGTGAGAATGACTCTTCGTTGAACGCTTTGAAGATGATCTCCATCTGCTCTTCGAACAGTTCGCGGTTGGCGTCGTTGTCTATTACCGGAGAGCCGAGAGATTCGACTTCGCGGCTGTGGTATCCGCGTCCAACCCCGAAAATGATGCGGCCATCGGTCAAGTGGTCTGCCATGGCGTAGTCCTCGGCAAGACGGATCGGATGCCACATCGGGACGATGTTGAACGCGCACCCAAACTTGAGTTTCTCGGTTCTGGACGCCAGGTGTGTCCCCAGCAGAACGATGTTCGGTATGCACTCGTAACCCTCATGCTGAAAGTGGTGCTCCGCCATCCATAGGGCGTAGAAGCCAAGTTCGTCCATCAACTCGGCTGCCTGCCCAGCCGTCTCAAGACTCTCGGCAAGCCGTTCACTGGGATAGCGCCTCCGGTCGGCGGGAGCCCCGTCGCTGCCGACGTCTTCCAAGTCTATGTTGCCTACGTACAGTACCGAAAATTTGCTGATCATTGCTTAATGTCCTCCATATCTTCTGCGTCCAAATTGCTCTCGAAAGAAACAATAGGCAATCTGTAAAGGATATGGAAATTCAACATCATCCAATTGTACGTCGCGTCCGGCAGTAGCCTCTTCAGCCTAGCACGCAGACTCATAGACATATTGAAACTCCCCGACAGATTTCACGGAACGTCCATTTTTCTCAGGCGATAGACCGTGAGCAGAAGAAAGGCCACCGCAACTAGAGCGGCGCCGACCAGCGCAGCCGGAAACTCTATTACACGGTCGCTAAGAGTTTCGAGTCCATTTTCATCCAACCCGTTCATCATCGCAAGAGTGTAACCGCGGACACTCAGGTATCTAACTCCGCCGATGAAGGTACTAAGAAGTCCTTCCCAGAGGAAGACGTACACGATGGCGAAGGGCAGAGCGCGGGTGGTGATCAGTCCGGCCCATGTGAAGACGGAGGCATAGGTTATCACCCCCACCAGCAGCGCCAAAGCAACTGCCAATGTTGTACGGAGGTCTCCGTCCAAGCCAATGTATGTAGCGACAGAGCCGCTTACCACGGCCAGTGGCGCGGCTATGACGACCGACGCGAGAAACTTAGGGATGGCAATGCGCCAGCGGGCGACGGGCTTCAGGAAGACGTAGCTGAGCGTCTTGTCCTCTATCTCGTTGCCGAAGGCGGCGGTGGCGAGAGCTATCGTTACAAGGGGCATTATTACGCCAACCAATAGGCCGTCGAGTAGTCCGTCTATAAATTCCTGATCGGCGTCCGCGCCGTCACCGGGTACAAAGGCGAGTCCCACGGGTATGAAAGCAAGCAGGACCGTGAGGATAACGCGCCACTTGCCGGTAAGCTGCCGCAAAGTGAGTGTGAGAATCTGCGTCATCTAGCGTTCCACCACGTACTCGAACAGGCTCTCGAGAGAGTCGTCCATCGGCTCGACTCGCATGAGCCTTACGGAGTTGTCGCGGGCCAGTCTGGCAAGCGACTGCTGGAGCGTGGCGACGCTTCGACTGTAAACAAGTAGGGAGCCATCTTCGGACACCGTTACGGTATCGACGTCCTCCATGCCGACGATGGCGGAGGCCATGAGCCGCGGCGAGTCCACGACGACCCGCACCTTGTATGCCTGCTCGTCCAGCTTGGCGCGTATGGCCCTGAAGTCGCCCGCCGCGGCCAGCTTTCCGCTTATCATCAGCAGTATGCGGCTCGCGAGAGTTTCGACTTCTTCGAGGATGTGCGACGAGATAAGTATCGTGCGACCCTCGCGCGCCAGCCGCTCCATCACATCCTGAAATTCGATTCGCTGGCGCGGGTCTGTTCCATTCAAGGGCTCGTCCAGAATGATGACCTGGGGATCATGCACGAGCGTGGCGGCGAGGCGCATACGCTGTCTCATGCCGCGAGAGTAAGTTCCCATCTTACGGTTCTGGGCTTCTTCCAGGCCGACTATGGAGATTGCCCGGTCAACGTGTTCGCGCATTTGCGGGAGGTCGTGGAGTCGCGCGGAAAATTCCACCAACTGCCTGCCGGTGAAGAAGTCGTAGATTGATTCGTGCTCGGGCATGAAGCCCATACGCCTGTACAGGTCCGGGTTGTCGCGCACCGGCTCTCCGTGCATCGTAATTTCGCCCCTGGAGCAGCCCGCAAGTCCGGCTATCAGGTGCAGGAGAGTGGTCTTGCCCGCGCCGTTGGGACCAAGCAGGCCGGTGATACCGGGGCCTACGTCGAACGAGACATCGTTGACCGCTACGACGCTGCCATACCATTTGGACACATCCACAACCTGAATGGCGGCGCTAGACCCCATGCGGTTATCGGTTCCGTTCAAGCCAGCAGCCTCCTGTATCGGTTCCAAAGTAGGAATCCGGGGACGACGACCAAAACGACGTACCAGAGAACCGGAACGATATTCGGCAGTTCGGCGACTTTTTCCATAACAGGATTGTCATTATCTTTCTTGTCGAAAATCATGTCGCTGATGTGAATTGGAGCGTTGCCTATGTCTATGAGCGCGACCAGCGGAGCGAAATCAGTGTCTCCCAGCAGGGAATTGTTTTCCCGCTCGACGATGACGCCATTAACGGTTCTTTCCCTTTCTTCAGTTCCGCTGACGAGTATCCCAGCGGTTGCGGCGGAGATGAGCCATAGTCCGATGACGAACGCCGAGGCATACACGCGGCGAGTGGTAAAGGCTGCCGCGGCCAGCGGAATTGTCGTCGTCAGAATCGCAATCACCAGTCCCGCGCTCAGGAACCTGGGTATGTCTGCCCAGTTGTCGCGAAGGTACTCGAAGGGCTGCGCTGCGCTCATGGTAAGGCCGACCATGAGAACCACCTGGCCCGTGTAAATGAAAAGCAGACTCACAACGAAGAATGCCACCCAGCGGCCCAGCACGTAGTCGGTAAAGGTCAGAGAGCGCACAAGATACAGCGTTATGACGCCACTGCGACGGTCGGGGCAGAGGAGTTCGGGAGCGATAACCGCAGAAAATAGGAGAAGAACCAATGAGACGATCTGGTAGTAGTCGGCGTGGCCCGGGATGTCCAGGGCAACGCCGATGATCCTCTCAGTCGTCGCGGCTATGATGATGAATACGATGGCCGGGGCCATAACAGCGCCAAAGAACAGGATTGGCATAATCTTCGCCAGCGTCCCCCGCCCGATGCCGAAGCAAGTGCGAATGCCGTTTACGAACAGAGCCTTTCGCGCGCGAGCCCTGCCCTCTCGCGGGCCGTCGTAACGCTGGTAGCCGAGGTCGAAAAGCTGGCCTTCGGATGTTGTCATAACAGCGTCACCGATTATCTCTGAAAATCTCGGTGAGGCGGTGACGGCGCGGCCCTAGGCGACGCAGCCTTACCCCTGAGTCCACCACGGCATCTCTGATTTCGTCGTACTCGTCTCCCCCGACGTCCTGCACGGCTATCGAATACCCGTCCAGTGAGCAGTCGAGGCCACGTTCCGACAGTGCGGACATCAGGGTCTCCACACCTCCGTCCACCTCTATGTAAATGGTCTCGGTTTCCTGCGTGAATCCGGAAACCTCGCCGGACTCCACCACCTGACCTCTCTCCAAGACGACGATGCGGTCGCAGGTCGTCTCGACGTCGCCCATAAGGTGGGTGGAAAGAACGATGCTTATGCCAAACTCGCGTCCGGTTCGCCGTATGAGGGCGAGCATCTCTTCGCGCCCGACAGGATCAAGTCCGGCGGTCGGCTCGTCCAGCATCACGATAACCGGATCATGGACAAGAGCCTGAGCGAGCTTGACACGTTGGATCATCCCGGTGGAATACTCACCGATGTGCCGGTAGCGCTCCTCGTCGAGACCGACGTGGCGGAGGGTGTCGGCGGCCCTGGTGCGAGCGGCGGACGGCGGCAGTCCGCTCACCTGCGCCATGTGGGTGAGGAATTCGGATGCCGTCATCGAAGAGGGCAGGCAGTCGTGCTCGGGCATGTATCCGAGCCGCGTCCTGACCTCGACGTTCTCGTATGGTGGTTCCCCCATGACTGAGGCAGAACCTTGGGTAGGAGTGAGAAGTCCGAGGAAGAGTTTGATCGCTGTACTCTTGCCCGCGCCATTGGGGCCAAGCAGTCCGGTTATCCCCTGCCCGATAGCAAAGTTGACACTGTCCAGGGCGACGGTGTCGCCGTATCGCTTGGTGAGGTCATGCGCCTCCATTATCGCTGCCATGGGGAAATTATACACATTCGGCGCATGATTCTGAATCGGAACTTTAGGGACATGAGTAGGTGCAGCGTGGACTGCCGTCTCCGATTTCGTCGGGGCGATTGCGTGTACTGTGCATCTGTTTCGACTGTGGTTTGTTTGACAGGGGGTATGCACAAGTTGAGCAGCGGCGTCCGCTATGAATCGTTACGCTGGTTCCACCAGGCGGTGTAGCGGGACGGTTCGAGTTCGCCGTTCTGCCATAGGTGTCGAACCTGGGCGAAGTGGCCGCCGACTTCAGATATGAAGTGGTCTTCGGTGTCGTTGTTGAAGATTAGCAGGTCGGAGGCGGGGGCGCGGTCTTCCCAGGAGCGCTGGCTGGCCATGCGCTGTGTAATCTCATCGTCAGTGTACTGGTTGCGCGCGACGAGCCGGCGGCGGACTATGTCCTGATCGGCTGCGAACAGCCAAGTCTGATGACACCATCTTCCGTAGCCCGCTTCCACGAGGTTCACAGCCTCCAGAACGGCGATGTCATCCGCGCCCAGGGTGTCGTTCCACTCGTCAATGACAGCCTTGATAGCGTCCAAGATGCTGCCTATGGCAGTCGTGAGCTTGTTCATCTCCTCGGGCTTTCCGAACACCTTCGCGCCCAGCTTGCGCCTGTCTATGTAGCCGTCCTCTCCGACGGTCTCACGCCCGAAGATGGCGACGATACGGTCGAAAGCCTCTGTACCCGGGTCATACATCCTGTGAACGAGGCGGTCGGCGTCGCAGTGGACCGCGCCCTGAGCGACCATCAACTGGCAGGCAGTGGATTTGCCGGTGGCAATGGAGCCGGTGACTCCGATGATGAGGGGCATAGCATTACTCTTCCCAAGCGGTCGGAACTGAAGAGTGGGCGGGTGTGTATCCCGCCCACACAGTTATACAGTCAGCCAATACGCTGCGTGAAAAGGCTGAGTCCTAGTTGTCTCCCGCCGCGGCGGCGGTCGCCATGCGGCCTTTGAAGTGGGGCATGACTTCCTTGCCGAAGGCTTCGAGCTGTTCCAGAATCACGCTCTGAGGCGTGCCCACGGGAAGACCCATGTTCACATGGTCAAGGCCGGGCCAGCGGTGTTCGATGTCTTCCATCTTCTCGATTATCTGCTCGGGCGTACCTACCAGCCATGAACCGGACTCGACAGCTGATTCGAGAGTCGGGAGGTCGGCGTGAGGCGCGCGCGCGGGATCTGCGAGCGCATCGAGCTGGTCGTCGGTCAGGCCGCGAACGAACCCGAGCGGAGCGAACATCTTCATGTTCTCTTCATAGAAGGGCCGCGCCTGGCGTATAGCCTCTTCCGGGGACTCGGCTATGAAGAACGAGATGCCGAGAATGAGGTCGCCGCCGAGTTCGGTCTCGTTACCATGGTTGGCCTGCACTTCCTGCCATCTTTGCACGACCGTTTCGGACGCGCCACCGGGCGCCGCGCCGCCGCCGATAATCCCCTTGATGCCGTGCTTCGCCATGAAATTCAGGCCGCGGTCGCCGGCGCTGACGATAGGCTGCCAGCATTCGACCGGCATATTGACAGGTCTCGGAACCAGACTTATCTCCTTGAGGGTGTATCCTCTGTACGGTACTTCCGGTGGGATGGTGTAATACTTGCCCTTGTGCGAGAACGATTCCTCGTTGAAGGACTTGAACATGATTTCGACCTGCTCTTCGAAGTAGTCGCGGTTTTCGTCCTGGTCGAGCATCGGAGCGCCGAACGCTTCTACCTCGCGGGTGTGGTAGCCGCGACCGACTCCAAATATGACCCTGCCCTTAGTGAGGATGTCCGCAGTGGCGAAGTCCTCTGCCATGCGGAGCGGATGCCACATCGGGGCGATATTGAATCCGCAGCCGAGCTTGATCTGCTTGGTGATATGGGCGAGATGGACGCTCAGCTGGAGGATGTTCGGGATGCACTCGTAGCCCTCCGGCTGGAAGTGGTGCTCCGCCATCCAGAAATCGTCGTATCCGAGGTCGTCCATTAGGGTGCAGATAGCCTCGGTCTTATCGAACACGGTAATGAGTTGCTCGTTAGAATAGAATCGGTCGTTGGCGGCTGTCCCCGCGAAACCGATGTTGTCCAGGTCAATGTGTCCGGCAAACAAGCTTCCGAATTTGTCAATCATGATGACATCTCCCATCTTGGTATTAGGGACATTGTAGATGAGCAGGCGCGAGTGTCAAGGAATTCCACCGAAAGCAGGTCTGAAAACACGTAGAAGGCCGACACTATGGTGGTGTGATAATCAGGTCACGCTTCGCCGGAGTCATTGGCCTTTCGTACGTTCGCGCGGCAGTTCTCTGCCTAACGCGAATCGCGTCCCTCCTCGCCGGGTTAGACGATAACGGAAGGCAGCTGCCCCGACATCCGGCGAAGCATCCCTCCCTTCTCAGGCCGTTCATGGGCAGCGCAACATGGCCGTATTTCGGTTGGATGCGCCGGGCGTGCTACAATCGGGTTATATTGAAATCCCCAAGCGTCCCAGTCGCCGACCCGCGCAAGCGCAGGCTGATTCTCCTGACAATCGCCGCAGGCACCTTCGTGTCCGTTCTGGACCAGACGGGCGTTACGCTGGCGCTGCCGATAATGGCCTCGGAATTCGGAGCAACTATTCCGTATGTCCAGTGGGTCGCGTTCGGGTACATTCTCGCTACGGGCTCCCTACTCCTGCCCGCCGGAAGCCTGTCCGACATGATCGGACGCAAGGTCGTCTATGTTAGCGGGTTCTTCGTCTTCATTGTGGGCGCAGCATTGGCGGGGATATCCTCTGAATTAATGGCGGTCATTGCCTTCCGATTCCTTCAGGGAGTGGGATCGGCCATGATACAAGCCAACGGCATGGCGATACTCACTACCACCTTCCCGGCTCAGGAGCGCGGTCGCGTCATTGGACTGTTCATGACCATGGTTGGCATGGGCGCGATAATGGGGCCAATCGTGAGCGGCTTCGTCGTCGGTACGTTCGGGTGGCGAGCCGTTTTCCTGCTGGGAGTTCCCCTGGGAATGGTCTCGATAACGGCCGCGTCCATCGTCCTGATACGCGACGCTCCCAGGGTGAGGGGGCTCAGGAGTCTTTCGAGCGGCTTCGACTGGATCGGAGCGTCCCTGTCGGCGAGCGGACTCGTCGTATTCCTGCTCGTTATGACGACCGCGTATCGCGTCGGCTGGGCTTCGCCGATTGCAATCGGCGGCTTGGCGCTGTCCGTCGGACTGCTGGCGGCGTTCGTGTACTGGGAGCGATATACTGCAATGCCGATGCTCGACCTCGAGCTCTTCAGGCGGAAGATTTTCGCGCTGGGAGTCTCAGCCAGTTTCTTCGGATTCCTTGCGGGCAACGCGGTATTCAGCATGATGCCTTTCTATCTTCAGGGTGTGCTCGATCTGTCGCCCCGAGTCGTAGGGCTGTTCATTACGCCCGCAGCAATTGGATTCGCGCTTGCCGGGCCTCTATCGGGTCCGCTGTCAGACCGATTCGGGCCGAGAAGAATCGAGTTCGTAGGTCTAGGAATGCTGATTGCGTCTCTGCTCTTTCTGGGACGGCTGACGACCGAGACCGCTCCATGGAACGTGGCAGTCGCGATGACTATGCAAGGGCTTGGCATGGGTATATTCTATACTCCCAATACCTCATCCGTGCTGGGCGTCGTAGAGCGTGAGAGGTATGGAGTCGCAACTGCATTTCTGAATATGACGCGGAACACCGCAAGCGTTGCGGGCGTTGGAATGGTGACAAGCATCGTTACTTTCGCTATGGCCTCCAGGGGATTCGAACCCAGTCTGGACGCAGTCGCGGCGGGCGGCGCGGGTGTTGAAGCTGCCTTCACCATGGGTCTCAGAGTCGCGTTCCTCATGCTTGGCAGTTTCAACCTGGTATCGGTGTTGCTTACGATTCTGAAGCCATCAGTCTCGAAGGATTCCGACGATGAACTTTCGGCAGCGGAAGGCACGATTGATATGAAAGTCAAGGCACAGCCGGGTGGTGACAGTTAATTGACTTCACTGAGAATTGGACCGCTGAACCGCATTACCTCCAGCCCCAACTATAAGTGGTGGGCTTACGGAGCGGTTGCGATTGGGATGTTCCTGTCGGTAATGGACCAGTCAGGAATCAACATAGCCCTGCCCCAGATTTCAGAACACTTCGTGGCAGACATTCCGACAGTGCAGTGGGTCACCCTGGGCTACAGCCTGGCGACGAGCGCCATGCTCATGCCGATGGGCCGGCTGTCGGACATGATAGGACGAAAGGAAGTCTATCTCATTGGCTATGTCGGATTCGTGATTTTGGCATTCGTGGGCGGTCTCTCCCAGAGTCTTTCATTCCTGATATTAGTCAAGATACTCCAGGGGATTTCCTCAGCGGGCGTTCAAGCTAACAGTATGGCGCTGATTACCGAGGTTTTCCCGTCAACCGAGCGCGGCAAGGCTATGGGGCTTTACATGACTATAATCGGGACCGGCGCAATCTCCGGTCCCATTCTCGGCGGATTGATCGTATCGAATTTCGGATGGCGATGGGTGTTCTTCGCTGGAATACCCATAGGCATACTTGCGATGATTTCAGCCGCCCTGGTACTCAAGAGCAAGGCCAAGCAGGAAGCTGGAGGAGCCGGTAGAGGGTCGTTCGACTGGATTGGCGCCGCGCTTTCCTCGGCCGCCCTGGTCGCGTTCCTGCTCGCGATGACCAACGCGTGGAAACTGGGATGGGTTTCTCCGCCGATTGTCGCGGGCTTCGCGGCTTCAGTCATCCTGGTCGTCGCTTTCATCATCTGGGAGATGCGGGTGCCCGAGCCGATGCTCGATCTCTCACTGTTCAGCAGCCGCGTGTTCTCACTGGCGATCAGCGCTCGCTTCCTGTCTTTCCTGGGAGGCTCTGCCATCTTCTTCCTGATGCCCTTCTTCCTGATTCAGGGTCTGGGCTATCCGGCCAGCCGCGCGGCCCTCTTCATGATTCCAGGGTCGCTGTGCATGGCCATCGTCGCGCCATTCGCTGGCCGTCTGTCCGACAGATTCGGCACTCGCTGGCTCGCGGCGGCAGGCTTGACCTTCTCCGCGGCGGGTATGTTCAACATGTCTCTGCTCAGTATAGAGTCGCCCGCCTGGCAGATAATTCTGGGCATTTTCCTGTCCGGGCTTGGAATGGCGACGTTCAGTTCACCAAACACCAGCGCGATCATGGGATCCCTGACACCTGAAAAATACGGTATCGTGTCCGGATTCGTGAACCTGGCGCGAACCTCGGCGAACGTTACGGGAATCGCGATTTCGACGACCTTTGTAACGATAACGATGGCATCCTACGGCTTCGAACCGAATCTATCCATCCTGACGGAGGGCGGCGGAGCAGGAGTGAGGATCGCGTTCGTCGAGGGACTAAGCCTCGCGCTCAAGGTTTCGTGCGGCCTGATTCTGCTTGCGCTTGCGCTGACGCTCTTCAGGACAGGAGCCACTGGGGTTCAACCCGCCGAGCCGGTTGGGACGGCTCAGAGGACGCCGGCGTCCAGTGGGGACTGAAGACGAGTGGATCAGCGCCTCATGCCGCGTTTGACGCGGGCGAAACTGCGCACCATCTCCTCGGCCTGCGGGTTGTCCCAGTCCGGGTAAGACACGATAATGTCCTTGCCGTCGAATACCGGGAATATGACTGTCGTGTTGGGCGGCGGACGGAAGAGGTCGTTCAAGAGCATGTAGAGTCCCACCATCGAGCCGACGGCGCCCACTACGAATATTAGAGGCTCGGCAATATAGCCAAGCTGAATAATGATAGACCGGAACACCACGCCCACTGCGACGACGGCCGCACCGCCGATGAGAAGTCTCACTCCGATGGCTCGCCTGCCGTACTGTCCACCGTTGAACTTGTTGGGCGCGCCCACCTCGGCGAGTTCGTAGGCATCGAATCCGCCTTCACTGGCGTCTCCGAAATTGCCGATCATCCGCTTGCTGGTGATGACTGCCTGTTCGTCTTCCAAGACTATCTCTTCGTCCTGAAGCAGCTCGAACCTGGGTTGAATAGACACGACCCGACCTCCGATGTTTCTCAGTTCAGTATATTACACGGCGCGGCGCCGCTACAAAGAGTTTCGTACTCCTAAGGGCAGAGGCACCACGACCACACATTTATTGTTGAAAGTCGAAACCGTCGGTAGTATAGTTGCGGAATATAGAATACTGAAAATTTGGACTTGTGTCGGCGGTCGGAATCCGGCTGCAGACAAGATGGCAGAAAGGAGAGAGTGATGTCCAGCAGCGAACTCGCACTGATGGCCCACCTTTTCAGGAGAGCGGGCTTCGGAGCGACAAGAGACGAGTTAGAGAGCTACGTCGCGAAAGGGTATGAGGAGGCGGTCGAGGATCTGGTGGATCCGGAGCGCTGCCCCGAACTAGACGAGGACATAATCATTCGCTATGTTGACGGAGAGAATCAGGTCATCTGGGCGGGGACCTGGATGTACAGAATGGTCATCAGTAAGCGTCCGCTCGTGGAAAAGATGGCGCTCTTCTGGCACCACGTATTCGCGACAGGCGCCAGCAAGGTCGAGCATCCACCCTCGATGGTGGGCCAAATACAGATGTTCCGCCAGCACGGACTCGGAGATTTCCGCACGCTGCTGGTCGAATTGTCCAAAGACCCGGCGATGATCTTCTGGCTCGACAATAACGAGAACCGCAACGGCGAGCCGAACGAGAACTACGGACGCGAACTGCTCGAACTGTTCTCGATGGGCGTCGGCAACTACACCGAGGACGACATAAAGAACGCATCCCGCGCGTTCACCGGATGGACATTCACCCAGCCGATTCCGATTTATCCGCAAGGACACTATCCCTCGAGGTTTGTATTCAAGCCGGAGGAACATGACGACGGCGAGAAGACTTTCCTCGGCAACACGGGCAACTTCGACGGCGAGGACATCATAGACATCATCGTGCAGCAGGAGGCGACCGCGCGGTTCATCTCCAGGCACTTGTACAACTACTTCGTCGCGGACGAGCCACAGGTGCCAGCCTGGTCGGTCGAGCCCCCGCAGGACCCCGAGGCTATTGACGAACTGGTGAAGGCCTACTTCGACAGCGACGGCGACATGCGCCACATAATGCGGACGCTGTTCAATTCCTACTTCTTCAAGAACGCCATGTTCAAGAAGGTAAAGAGCCCGACCGAGCTTGTCGCCGGAGTGCTCAAACTGGGCGGGTCGCTTGGTGATTTACCCCAGCCGCAGATGACCGCGTTTACGCAGGCGACCACTCTGATGGGACAGATGCTCCTGAATCCTCCGACTGTGGAGGGCTGGCACACCGGCAAGGAGTGGATAGACGGCGGCACGCTGAACGAGCGTATCAACTTCGCGGTCCAGCATGTCGGCGACATCGAAAAGCCCGGCGTGCAGGACATAATCGAACGCATGGGAGGCGGCGAGCTTTCTCCTCAGGAGTTCACCGAGGCCTGTCTCGACCTTGTAGGGCCGGTGGACGTGGGAAATCAGACGCGCGACACGCTTATGGAGTACGCCGAGTCGGGAGGCACTCTCGACCTGAGCGACGACGAGGCGAGAGAGCGGAACATACCCCGAATCGTGCATATGCTCCAGATGATAGTGTCCAGCAAAGAGTTTCAGTTCGCTTAATTGAGTCAATCGACAATTTAGAAGTCAGTAGGAATTCGTCCAGCTACTCAGGATTCTAGACCAAGCATAATCGAGACCAGTCTGGCAATGCCCTACCCTCTTGGATTCCCGCTTTCGCGGGAATGACGAGAAATGTAAAACCGCCTAGCAAGGAGACGCGAAAATGGCGACAAACGGAAAGCCCCATGTGTTGGTGGTCGTGCAGCTTACGGGAGGCAACGACTTTCTGAATACCCTCGTCCCGTACAACGACCCCCACTACTACGACGCGCGTCCGACGGTCGTCATCCCGCAGGACCAGGTCCTGCCCATCAACGACCAGTTGGGCTTCAACCCCAACGCGGCGCCGCTGAAGGATGTCTATGACGCGGGCAAGATGGCCATAGTGCAGGGAATCGGCTACGCCAACTCCAGCCGCTCTCACTTCAGGGCGATGGACATCTGGCACACCTGCGAGCCGAACAAGGTCGGAACCGAGGGATGGCTCGGTCGCGCAATCCGCGACATAGACCCCAACAAAGAGAACGTGCTGACGGCGGTCAACATCGGTCGCGGGCTGCCGCGAGCGCTTGTGGTGTCGGGCGTACCTGTTACGTCGGTCGGCGACCTCGATAACGTCGGTCTGATGACCAGTATAGAGGAGCAGGAACGGCGCGACATGGCACTCGAGATGTTCAAGAAGATGTACGCCCCGGCGATAGGCTCCGGGCCTGTGTCGGAATACCTGGCGCAGACGGGTTCGGACGTGCATACCGGCGCGGACATCCTCAGGACGGCGCCCGCCATGTACTCATCCGAAGTCGAGTACGCCGACAACTCGATAGCCAAGAGCCTGAAGGACGTGGCGCGGATACATCTTGCCGGATTCGGCACGCGCATCTTCTACACCCAGCACGGCGGCTACGACCATCACGCCAACGAACTCAAGACCCACCCGCAGCTTATGCAGGAGCTTTCCGGCGCGATTGTGGACTTCTTCCAGGACCTGCGCGACCACGACGCCTCCGATGAGGTATCCATGCTCGTGTTCACCGAGTTCGGACGCCGGATGCGCGACAATGGCAGCGGCACGGACCACGGTTCGGGCGGCGGCGCGTTCATCATCGGCGAACGGGTAAACGGCGGACTGTACGCGGAGTACCCGTCGGTCAACCCGTCCGACTGGCTGTACGGCGAGGACCTGGACTGGAAGATAGATTTCCGGGGCATCTACTCCACGATGCTGGAGCAGTGGATGGGTCTCGACCCCGTCCCCATAGTGGACGGCCAGTTCGAGCAGATCAACCCGTTCAACTAACCACTAAACATGGACAACAGCGCAGAATCCCCGCAGGGGCGACCCTCATGGTCGTCCCTCACCACCAATTGACAGATACCGGAGGTGACTAACATGGGCAGACCTTATGGATTGCTTAGAGCAGGTTATCCATTCCTGAAGACGCTCGGAATGCGCAGGATAACCAATTTCCCAAACGATGTCGCGGTAGGCGACGAGGGACGAGTCTATATCCTGTGCCGCAACGACGGTGCTGCGGTCATCAGGGTGTGGCACTTCGACGACGCCGAGAGGCTGACCGACGATCTCGTGGGCATCGGCGGCTACGGAAAGGGCGAGGGACAGTACACCTGGCCAGTCAACATCATCCTGGACAATGACGAGAACATCCACGTCTCCGACGAGGCGCTGCACCGCATATCGTCCTTCAGCATGGACGGAGAGTACATCGGAAGCTGGGGCGAAGAGGGCGACGGCGACGGCCAGATCAAGGGACCGGCAGGAATGGTGTTCGACGCGGACGGCAACATGCTGGTCGTGGACTCGCTCAATCACCGCGTTCAGAAGTTCACCGCCTACGGCGAGTTCATTATGAATTGGGGCTGCCACGGCGACGAACCGGGACAGTTCAACATGCCATATGGCATAACAGTGGACGAGGTCGGCGACGTTTACGTCGTGGACTGGCGCAACGACCGCGTCCAGAAGTTCACCGCCGATGGCGAGTTCATCATGGAGTTCGGCTCGTCCGGCTGCGACAACGGCCAGTTCAACCGTCCCACCGGCATAGCGGTGGACCACTTTGGCGAGATATACGTCGCCGACACCGGCAACGACAGGGTGCAGCTGTTCAACGAGAAGGGCGAGTACGTCCAGAAGTTCCTGGGCGACGCGACGCTCTCCAGGGTCGCGCGAGACTACATGCTGACCAACGCCTACCCGAACCGCCTGCGCGACATGGCCAACATGGAGGAGGCGAAACTGCTCCGCGCCCCCAAGTCCGTCCGAGTGGACGATGAGGGCCGCATGTACGTCCCGGACTACCGCTCGTACCGGGTCCAGGTCTATCTCAACGAGGCCATCCCCCTCGACGAAAGCCAGATGTCTGCGCCACTCAGGGCCCCGACGCTGGCGACGGTCTAGCCACAGAAAAACAATCTAGGTTAACTAAGGGCGGCGTTCCATTGGGGACGCCGCTATTGGTTTGGATTGTCCCTGACCCAATTCCTGATCTCATTTGAACGATTGCAATGCGGTACAATTGATGTGGGTATATTGATAACGTTGGAAATTTGGTGCACTTGAAAAAGCTGATTCTTACTTGATGCCTGGAGCTTTTCTCCCTGTACGATTCTTAGAGTAGGCGCACGTAAACAGGAGAGCATTTGTGACACAAATTCTATATCTGTACGCTGATACTAACCTCTTTATCCAATGCCGCGACCTGCGTCATCTTGACTGGTCAATCTGGAATGACTTTAAGGAAGTACACATAAAGGTCTCTCGTCCTGTTCAGCGAGAGATTGATAACCAGAAAAACCGCGGCAATGATCGTGTGGGAAGTCGCGCCCGGAAGACTTACACGATCTTCCGTGAAATCGCTATAGGAGAGCAAGGCTTTAAGTTACTTCAAGAGTCCCGGCCACGAGTGAAGCTCTTCCTAGAGGCACCAAGCATTCCTAGCTCAGGATTATCAGAAATCCTCGATTACAGTAAACCAGACGACGAGATCGTAGGTTGCATGCACAGGTTTGCGATGGAGAATCCAGAATATGACACCCGATTGCTTACTTATGATGCAGGTCTAATGATGACAGCAAGGCAACTCGACTTAACTGTTGAAGCCATAAGGGTAGACTGGATACCGCAACCAGAAAAAAGTCGAATCGAAAAAGAAAATTCTCGCCTAAGAGCTGAGTTAGATCAACTCAAGAAGGCGGAGCCCGCCTTTTCCATCACGTGCATAAGCGATGACGCTGAAATTCAGAGGCTTGAGTTCGAATATCGAGTTTACAAGCCGTTGAGTTCAACCGACATATCTGAAATCATCGACCTAATTGAAACGCGATATCCCACTGTAACTGAATTCAATCTCCGAAGGCAAAGTACATCATATCGAACCATACATCTTGCCTTGGAACATATGTTTTCTCCCGCTTCAGATATTGAGATCGCCAAATATAGGGACGAGGAATATCCGAACTGGATAGAAGAGTGTGAAGACCATTTATCAAAGCTACATGAGATATTACAAGAGAAGGCGATGCCTCAGATTTGGTTTGTAGCTACAAACAATGGAAGCAGGCCAGGAAAAGACGTGTTAGTAGTTCTGTCAGCAATGGGAAATTTGCAAATATGCACACCACGAGACGAATCATCCGTGGATTCCGAGCAGTTTCCAAGGCCTCCTAAGCCGCCAATGGGGAAGTGGAATTCTTTTACCGGGGCCAGAAGCGTAATACCATCATCACTCTCATCTGAATACTTCCAACTCGCCAATCTAAATCAAGACCGTGATCGAAATGCCTTCTATTACAAGCCCCGACGTCCTTCTGAGCCTGTAGAGTCGTTTGAGCTCGAATGTGAGCAGTGGCGCCATAGTGCTGAAGAGAGATTCTTCGGGGTAGGGATCTTCGTCGAAGGTGATGTTTCCGAAATTAAGGGCGCAGTTCGATGCGAGATTCATGCCGAAAACTTATCTCTCCCAGTCAGAAAGGTCATTCCTGTCAGGGGTATAGTGCGCGAATTCAGTACACGGGAACAGGCAGAGTTTTTGGTTCGGCAAATTCCTCGATCAAGGGCCTTTTAATACAGTTGTACTCTGATCAGCCAATGAAGACTGAAGCAATGACTTCTTCATTACGTATGCTATCTTCTAGAGATTCGGAAATTGCTGGTCGGCTCCAGGAGCACGAAACTGACCGCACCCGCCACGTTCGCTACGACGGAGATGATCAGCACCATATCGTAGTTGCCCTTCATGTCGAAGATTACCCCGCCCATCCAGCCATCATTCGGCAAACAGACTTGGTACACCTGGCGATATTGGCTACAATAGGCTGACAGACTTCGTTAGCAGGGGGCAACTATGGATACTTCCGACTCCAAAGGGGAATGGACTCTCCGGGAGGCCAAGGCCCACCTCGCACAGATATTGCGCCTCGCCGAAGTGGACGGCCCGCAGTACATCAATGCCCGACAGACGGACGATCCTCACATCAAGGAGGAGCAGGCCTTCGTCATCGTTCCGGCCAAACTCTGGCGCGAAAAAAACCCGCCCGAAATACCGATGGGCCAGTGGCTCATTGAGAATATGCCCAGGGGCATCGGCACAAAAGAGCCTGAGTACGACGAAAACGGTCGCTTCATCGCCTTCAGCGACGTGATATTCGACGAGGAAGAATGAGCGGCTTCCTACTCGATACCAATGTAGTATCCGAATACACCAGGCCTCGCCCTCATCCTGCGGTAGCAGATTTCCTGGCGACACAAGATGACCTATGGGTATCTGTCGTGGTCATACACGAACTGGAATATGGTATAGCGATACTCAGCGAAGGCCGACGCCGAGCAAGACTGAGGAATGCCGTATCCCGGTTCTTGGAAGATTATCAGGATCGTATTGCTTCCCTTGATCGTCGGGGCTCTGAGATAGCAGCTTCACTGCGGGCAAGGGCGCGTGAGAATGGTCAAACGCTACACATTCCTGATGCGCTGATTGCAGGGACTGCTGTAGTGCGTGACCTGACATTGGTAACACGCAACGTCAGAGACTTCCGCGGACTCGACATTGAAATCGTCAATCCGTGGGAAGCGACCTAATCCGCGCCCGCCGACGTTGGAGCCCGCACCTGTTCGGTTGTTGGCGCCGCTTCGTCCTCGGACAGCTGCTCCTTCTCCCAGTCCGGAATCAGCAGCCTGTTGGTGGGCTCGAGGAGCAGTATGCTGACCGCTCCGGCGACGCTGGCTACGATGGATATTATCAGCGCCATGTCGTAGTTGCCCATCATGTCGAAGATTACCCCGCCTATCCAGCCGCCGAGCGCCATTCCGAGGCCCGCTCCGAACATCTGGAAGCCATGGACGGAGCCGACGGGCGCGAATCCGTAGTATTTGCGGTTGAGGATCGGGAATCCTCCGGCCTCACCCCCGTATCCGATTCCGAAGGCGGCTGCGAATACGAAGAACAGCCACACGTCATGCGTCCAGAAGAGCATGATGACGGTGAGTCCCTGGATCAGGTAGGCGATGGTCATCACGGCCTTGGGACCGTACTTGTCGCACATGACGGGCGTCGCAAGCCGCGTGATGATGCTGACCGCGGACATAGCGGTAACCAGACTCGCGGCGACGACCAGCGAAACGCCCTCGTTGACCGCCAGGGGAATGATGTAAATCAGGATTATGGCGTGCCCGACGCAGCCCAGGAAGTGTATCGAGCTGAGATTCCAGTACGCGGCGGTGCGGCGCATGTATCCGGTGAACATCTTCACCCTGTCGGCGGGCGGCCTCTTGGATCCAATCTCCGGGTCGCCGGGGACGAATCCGTAGGGATCGACTCCGTGGTCCGAGGGCTTGTTCTTATAGACCGCAATCAGCCCAGCCATGATAACTGCGGATGCTACGGCGGTTATCCAGAACGTGTCCTTCCAGCCGAACTGCTCAATCATGAAGCCAAGCAAGGGGGTCGCCAGCGCCGGACCGAGGCCCCAGGCCGCCATCAGGATTCCCATGCCGAGACCCAGATGCCTGCGGAACCACGTCATGGCCGACGGTATCAGCGGCACCAGGAATATGGCCTGCGCTATACCGAGCATTACGCCGAATGTGACATAAAGCTGCCACACCTGATTGATGATGCCCGTCAGCATTATGCCGATGATGAACAGCGTGCAGCCAATGATCATGGCTTTACGCGCGCCGATCCGGTCGCCCAACGAACCGGCCATCGGAGAGGCGACGGCAGTTACGACGCTGGAGAGCGCGTAGGCCATAGTTATGGACCCCTGGCTCCAGCCGAATTCCGTACTAAGCGGGTCTATGAATACGCCGAATGCCATGCGTACCGACGAGCCGACCATCTGCATGACCGCGATGATGGATACTATGACCCAGGCGTAGTGCCAGTAGAAGATGCGCGGACGCTGGGGCGTCCTGAAAGAGGTTGGGGGCTTGATTGTGGCCAAGGTTGGTTCCTATGGATGTCCTGGTTTGGAAATGGACGGGAGCAGAAGGTACAGGCTAGTACCGTTCCCATATGTTGCCGGTGTATGGCAGTCAGCCCCCTACCCCTGGATTCCAGCTTTCGCGTGAATTACGAAAGTGGACGACGATTATTGCACAATTAACCAGACAGGATACTAGTGAAGCGGACAGACCAGCAAGGCAGCCCGCTCCCAGGCAACGGCTTTGGTGTCGGAGCTTGCGTACCTGTACGTGGGGATACTGTCCATACTCGCCACACGAAGGTTCCGGGCCTCGATGTTGTTGCTGGCAGCACATCCCGCCAGGTAGATCGTGAGCGTAAGACTGACGACCACCACGATGACGAACTGGATGGGCAGGCCGAAAATCCGTATCCCGCTCCTCATATGTTTCTCTCCTCAGTGAGGTCGTGGAGACTGCTGACTAGCGTCCATGCGGGGCCGAACTGAACTCTGCGGTTACGCTCGAATTGGGGGTTGCAACTGCAACCGTGCCATAGAGCGGTCAACGCTGTTTCCAGATGTCCACAAGCCGCTGTCCGTCGTCGTCGGACACTCCCCACATCAGGAAGTGTACGCGCACATCTTCGTAGAGAGTGACTTCCCCGGGCTCGGCATCGGGGTCGCGGTACGCCTCGACACTCACGTCCATCCAGTCGAGAGGCGTCTCCTCCTCGCTGGCGATACGCTCGATCATGTTGACCGCGCACGCGGTGATACCGGACAGGAAGAACTCCCCTGCCCCGAGTTCCTCGCCACCGGAATCGTCCGCCACCCAGTGGTGGTTACGGGCATTGGAAATGGCGCGCCCCAGCGTCCCGGTACTGTAGCTGCGTACTCTGTAAGCAAGGTCTAGTTCTGCCATGACAGTCTCCTTGTTGCTGGAGTTATCAGTCGTTAGTTCTCCAGTCATCAGATTCGGCACTGTTGCATATGAGCTGGTGCCTGACTACCGATAACTGAGAACTGTACACTTACTCGCCGTTGATGGCGCGCCACAGGTCCTCGCCGTTGGACTTCCACCAGCCGTGCAGGATGGTGATGTCGGTGCCGATGGAGAAGTGACGGACGCCCATATCGAGATATTTCTTCGCCTCGTCCGCGGACTGAATCTCGGCGCGGGCAGCGACTCCGGCAGCGACCGAAGACTTGAAGACCTTGTCGTGCGCGGCTACTACGTCCGGGTGGTTGCGCTGTCCAGGCTTTCCGATGCTGACTGAGAAGTCGGAGCCGCCCCACTGGACCATGTCCAGACCGGGGATCTCAAGTATCTCGTCGAGTTCGTCCACCGCGCCCTTCTTCTCTATCATCACGGCGGCGACGGTCTCCTGCAGCGCCTTCACGTACTCGGCGGAGCCGCCATATCCCATATACGTGTGGCGACGGGTGGCGACGCCGTACATGCCCTTGTCGTCGGGCGTGTCCGGCTTGATCGTAAGGATCTGCTCTCGGACATCGGCCGCGGAACGGGCGTCGGTAAAGAGCACGCTCCCGAAACCGGAGCCGACCGCGCGCTGTGCCAGGTATGCCTGGTGACTCTGGTCCACCTTTATCATCATGCCCATGTCGAAGAGCTCCGCGGCGCGGGCAAGATTGTCCAGGTCGTGCAAGTCTGACGGACCATACTCCGCTACGAATTCGACGTAGTCGTATATGCCCGTATGACCGACTGCCTCCACTACGGACGGCCAGGTGGCGTGAATATGAGTGCTGACGGTGGGCTCACCGGACTCCAGTTTCTGTCTGAGTACATTTGGCTTCATGTGTTCATCCTCCGTGAACTGTTCTGTGACGTATGACAGGATATACCATTTCAGGCCCGAGCGCGGAATCTTGGGTCCCCAGTCGCTAGATAAAGTACGCGATGAATAACAGAATGTACATATCAATTGAATATAGTGGAAACTCTGTTACGGGCATAGCTTGGGAGCGTGCGCATTTTGGCTGAAAACAAGACTCAAAAGACTGGCGCGAGCGTGGAAGACTTCATCAACTCGGTCGGCATCAAACGACGACGCGAGGACGGCTTCACTTTGCTGGAACTCATGAAAGAGGTCACCGGGGAAGAACCCGAGATGTGGGGTTCGAGCATCATCGGGTTCGGAGACTATCACTACAGGTACGAATCAGGGAGAGAGGGCGACTTCTTCCTCACCGGCTTCTCGCCAAGGAAGCAAAGCCTGTCGCTGTACATCATGGCCGGTTTCGAGGAGTATGATTCGCTCCTCGCCTCACTCGGCAAGCACCGCAAGGGCGCATCATGTCTTTACATCAACAAGCTCGCCGACGTGGACATGGGCGTCCTGCGGGAATTGATTGAGAAGTCAGTGGAACAGGCGAAGGCAAACAACACCGCTGCGTGACCGACTTACCGTGGCGGTTCAGGGACGCCGGAGCCCCAGATTCCCGCGCAGGGTGTCGGCCTTGTAGTCCTCGTGAAAGATGCCGCGACGTTGTAGTTCCGGGACGATCATCCTGACGAAGTCCTGGTATGCGCCAGGCAGGTAGGGCGCCGCGACCATAAAGCCGTCGCAGGCCTCGCTTCTGAACCACTCTTCCATCTCGTCGGCAATCTGCGTCGGGCTGCCCACGAACACGGGAAGCTCCCATATGGTCCCGCGCCTGCTTTCGGAGAGGAAATTCCCGAATGTGGGATACTCGATACCCGACGCCACTATACGCTCGGCCATTCCGCGCGAGCCTGAGATCGAATCGAGGTGCCTGTCTTCGAGACGGTCTTCGGGTAAGTGCTGTCCGAAGTCGTAGTTGAGGAGTTCCGACAGCAGCACGGGGGTGTCGCTCGGATGGGCGATGCTCTCCACGTAGGCGAGCTTGTCTCTCGCCATTGACTCGGTCTCGCCGACTATGGCGTAGGCGGCTGTTACGACTTTCATGTCGTCAGAGTGCCGGCCATAGCGCTCGGCGCGCGTCCTCAAGTCGGTGCAGATTTCCCTGCCGGCGTCCATGGTTCTGAACACGGCGAACACGGTCTCCGCCCAGCGCGCGGCGAACTCGCGCCCGCGCTCACTCTGCCCGGCCTGCATGATTACAGGGTAGCCCTGCGGCGGTCGTGGCACGGTGAGCGGTCCCCTGGACCGGAGCCATTGGCCTTCATAGTTGAGCCGGCTCACCTTGTCGGGATCGGCGAACGTCCCCGTCTTCTTGTCCAACACGAGAGCATCGTCTTCCCAGCTGTCCCACAGGCCGGTAATGATCTCCATGACCTCGTCCGCGCGGTCGTAGCGCGTATCGTGTCCTTCATGGGCGTCCATGCCGAAGTTCTGTGCCTCTGAGTCGTTCAGCGAGGTAACGACGTTCCATGCGGCCCGACCGCCGGAGAAGTGGTCGAGTGTCGAAAACAGCCGGGCGACGTGGAAGGGCGCGTGATACGTGGTGGAGTACGTCGCGCTGACGCCCAGGTATCTCGTGGCGAGCGTCATCGCCATGACCACTGGGATCAGATCGAGCTTGACCGCCCGAATGCCGTGGCGAATAGTGTCTTCCACCGAATCGTTGTACCGGCTGGGCATCGCGAGCCTGTCGTCAATGAACCCAAAGTGGAACTTGCCGTGTTCGAGCGTCCTGGCGATCTCCTGGTAGAACTCGGCGGTGAGAAAGCCGGGGTCGGAAGCCGGATGTCGCCAGGATGCGGCATAGTTGGAACAGTTGGCCGCCTGCAGAAAGGCGCCCATTATCATCTTGTCGTCTCGGTCTCCTGCCATTTTCTTCCCTGTCGGTTTGTACTTGGTTATAGCCGTATTGCTAATGCAACAGCTATCTATTGTAGCGAAAGTAACCGGGGCAACCCAACGTCAAACTAGACGGAGCCAGCGACTTTGAAGAGTTACTCACGGATTATCTGCCGTCGTTCCTGCGAACGCGCTTATCCAGGGGAGCCGTGGTCGAATCCTGGACAGTGTCGGACTTGAAAAGGACCTGATTAATCGGAGCGAGCATTGACTGCCCGACAGGAAAGCAGGACATCCAAGCACACATACAATATTAAAATGCTAAATGCTACAAAATAAAGCCATAAACCATTGATATTGCACAAACCTAATAGTATAATACTCTTACATAGAGTATTCTTTATGTATAGTTGTCGCCACTTGCTTACAAACAAGTACGGGTCATCTTCGGCACCCAGCGGCGCAGTCAGATTTAACGGTGGAGAGTAAACACAATGAAGTCCATGAAATCACTGCTCGGAAACCTTACCTACTGGACAGTAGGACGCAAGACTTCGATACTGACGTTGACGCATGTCCTCCGCGAAATCGAGGCCGAATCAAAGTTGTCGCCTCGCGATGGCGCCGCAAACGTCCGGGGAATCCACGCATGGCCGGTGACTTCAGCGCAGCTCCGACGACAGAGGTGCCCGCAATTGTTCGGATTCTGCACGGCGAAACTCCCGACAAAGTTAAGGGCCATATCCTCGTTGAGTTCCTTATTGCATGTCCCCCTGAAGAGGCTATACTTCAACCGCTAGTCGTCATTCCCGCGCTCGCGGAAATCCAGGCGACGGTCAGACTCAAGAGTGGCAAGAATATTTGAACTCTGCAATAGTGCCGCTTCCATGCCCTATCAGATGGAAGCGGCACTGTCGTTCTCTCCACGCCGGAGAAGGGGTGCACGAATTGCGGCAATGGTCGGTGAGCCACCGAGCGATGCTGTGTAACTGCCGACCTTACTCTCTGCCGGGCAGCGAAATATGGACGGCAGCAGAGGCGACTGGATTCGAGGCTGACATCTAGTCCGAATCAGCTACCATTGCACGAACATCGGCATGACGACGTGCGTGTACTTGTAGGCCTCGGAGTCGGCTGCGGGCTTGATCACGCCCGGGCTGGACGGTGTGGTCGTCTCCATGGCGACTTCGCCGTCGCCCAACACGTCCAGGACGTCGGAGAGATACTTGCTGTTGAAGGCAATCTTGGCCTCGTCGCCTTCGACTTGGGCGTCCAGTTCGCCGGTGTTATCGCCAAGTTCTTCAGCGCGTGAGGACACGAGCAGCTTTCCAACCGCCTGTTCGTCATCATCCGGGCTCACATTGATTCGGACAATGCCCGAACCATCCCTTGCGAATATCGAGGCCGTTCTGGTCGCCTGTAGGAAAGCTCCCTGGTTGACGACGGCCCTGGTCTCATAGTTCTCGGGAACAAGCTGCTTGTAGTTGGGGAAAGTTCCCTGGATGAGCTGGGAGACGAGCTCGACGTTGTCCATCCTGAACATCGCCTGGCTCTTTTGCTGGGTAACGGTGAATTCCACGGGATCGGACTGGCCGCCGATCAGGCGATTGACCTCCAGAAGCGCGCGAGCAGGAATGATGAATTCCAGGCTTTCGGTATCCGCGATTGGTTCGGACAGCTTTCCTTCATAGACCGCGAGCCTGAAGCCGTCCGCCGCTGCGAACGTAAACGAGTCACCGGATATCTCCACCTTGATGCCGGTCAGCACCGGACGGGAGTCCTCGGTAGCCGCCGCGAACGCAACCCGGTTGATGGCATCGCGCAACACATCCGGCGCGACACGGACGATGACGCCCTCAGTCACGCTGGGAATGGCGGGGAAATCGTCCGCGTCCTGCCCGTTTATGTGCGCCTGCACACGGGCGCACTTGAGGTCCAGTCCGGAAGTCTGATTATCTAACGCAATGTCTATGCGCTCGGCTGGAAGAGAGTTCACAAACTCACTAAGCATCCTGGCAGGTATCGTGATTGTGCCCTCTTCCTCGATCTGGGCGCCTATCCATGTACTGATCGCTATGTCGAGGTTGGTTGCGGCAAGCTTCAGACGCGAGTTGTCTGTTGCTATCAGTACGTTCTGGGTGATTGGGAGTGTGGTCCTTGTAGCAACGGCGCGCTGCACAACGGACAGACCTCGGTTCAGATTTTCTTGCAGGCATGATAGCTGCATTGCAAATACCCTCAGATTTCGTTATTCCCGGACTCTCACGCGGTAGGGCCGCAAGCCACTCAAGAGAAGCGGACTCGCACGCACCGGATAGCGCATCCGGTCAATTGTGGATTCAATTAGTATAAAATCGGGGGATTCCGAGCGTCAACGCAGTTTGCGTACACTATCGAACGAATGCCGCTAATTCGTGCCGGTGAGCGGATGGAAAGCTTTACTGCTCGGACAGCGGTCCGATGGTGGCGTTGATGTCGAGTTCGAGTCGAATTTCATCCTCGACGCTTACAATGAAGGCAAGCGCCGGCTTGGACAGTTCGAACTGCTCGAATGTGACGACCGTCTTGGCCTCGCCGGTTACGATGCCGCCTGCGGACTGCGCTTCCACGTCCCACGTAACAAGGCTGCTGACATCTTTAATCGTCAGGTCTCCCATGAGTTGGAAGGTCGTTTCGCCGGAGTCAGGGAAGGGCCAGTCAAGACCCTCGACCCCCGTTATCACCAATTCGGCGTTGGGATACTGGGACGTGTTGAACACCCTATCTCTGACATATCGGTCGCGTCTGGACTCGTCGCTTGTCAGTCCGGCCAGCGCGACGGTAATGACAGACCGGTCCGGGTCAATCTTGCCGTCCGAGTCGAACACTATCGTGCCTTCCACGTCCCCCGTTTCTCCAACCGCGTCAATCGGAGAGCTCAGACGCGCAAGCTGCTCGGTAACGCTGTAGCGGGCGACCGACCCATCAGAGACGGTCACCATCACTCCGCTCGCGGCTGGTTCGGAGACCCGCGTGGGTTCGGCCATCACCGGAGGCGAGGTTGGAGCCGGGGCGGCCGTTGGTTGGGGAACCGACGTAGGCGCGGCGGGTTGCGCAGTCGGCGCGGGCGGGACGGTCGGCTGGGGGACCGGAGTAGGAGTCTCCACCTCGTCCCCACCGGAACACGCGGCGACTACAAGCAAGGACAGCGTCAGAAGAATGACGATGGTGGGCAACATCGCAAGTGAATGGGTTCGGCTCACGAGTTGCGCTGCAAGTTTTGTCATAAAAGAATATGGGAAGGCTTCCGGTTCAAAGATCATGCGACTCAGTGAAAGCCATTCCATGCCCCCTTTCTGAAGTAAATGTTCCCGTTTCCACATTCGAATGGGAGCGGTTCGGTGTGTATAACGACCGGAAGCCGCATAAGGTTATGGTGCCTGCCGGCCAAATGGGACTGGATTACTGGACGGTTATCGTTCCGATCATGCCCAGCGCTTCGTGGGGTATGCAGGTCAGTTCGTAGGTCCCTGCGACATCAAATACAAAGTCCAGGCCTGTGGTCTCACCCGCCTCTATTTCCTCGTCTATTTCGAGATCGGGCACCGTAAACGTGTGGAACGCGGCCTCGCCTATGAAAGTGAAGTTCACCACTTCTCCGACACTGAATGTCAGGTCAACGGGGTCGTAGGCGAAGGGGCCGGCACCGCCATTGTCAATCATTCTTACTGTGAAGGGGGTGCCTACAAGCACTTCGCCGCCGCCATTCGTATCGTCGGGCGCGACGGTGGGCGCCGGAGGCGGTATGGGCGGCGAGGCGCGCTTGATCGTCACCTTGGAAGGTTCGGTGGGCGCGGGCTGACCGCAGGCTAGAATCACGGAAAAGATTGCACTTGCCACGAGAATAAGTGCAGCGAGCTTCTTCAACATTTCCCCCTTGCGACGGATGTTAGTCGTTTTCGGCCTCAGTGCGCATCATCCGAATCTGACAACACGCTCGACTGAGCCAACCAATGGGCGCAATCCATCCACTGGTCATACCGATTAGTGAATACTTTCACACAAAATAATATCACCCCCCAAATGGGCGGTCAATCTATTTCTCAGACCCCGATGGCCCGCAGGCGACGCCTCGTGTCATGCCCCTGCGAAACAGCGTATTTTCTTGACAATCAAACTTGCCCATTGCTACGATCTGGCTGTCTAATAACCCTTCCCGAACGAGACGAGTTCCTGCAAATCCCCCTGCTTCCAACACTGCGCACATCTGCCTGGATGGTACCTGCAAAGCAGCGGAAGACACTCTGAAAGTGCTGGGGCTGGCGGTCTCGGCGGGCGACGGAGGAATGAGTAGTTGTCCCACGTAAGCTGTCTGCGCTGCCGAGGGTGCGACAGGGAATACCCGGTCGAACCGCTTAATGCGTGCGACTTCTGCTTTGGACCGCTGGAGGTTGAGTACGACTACGCCAGCATATCCAAAGCTGTGAGCCGCGAGAGTATCGCAGAAGGCCCCATGACAATGTGGCGCTACCACGACTTCCTGCCCGTGGACGCCGACCGCGCCCTCGACATGGGTACGGGGTTCACTCCCCTGATCCACGCCAGGAATCTCGGCAGACGCCTCGGTCTGGACAACCTGTATATAAAGAATGACAGCGTAAACCCTACCTACTCCTTCAAGGACAGGGTCGTGTCCGTGGCGGCAGGCAAGGCGCTCGAATTCGAGTTCGACACGCTGGCCTGCGCCTCAACCGGAAACCTGATGGGATCGGTCGCCGCGCACGGCGCCAAGGCCGGAGTCCCGACGATGGTGTTCTTCCCTTCCAACCTGGAGAAGGGCAAGGTGCTGGGAGCGGGCATCTACGGCGCGACGCTGATAGCTGTGGACGGCACCTACGACCAGGTGAACCGGCTCTGCAGCGAACTCGCCGACAACCACCGCTGGGCTTTCGTCAACGTCAATATGCGCCCATACTACGCCGAGGGCAGCAAGACGCTGGGATATGAAGTGGCGGAGCAGCTCGGATGGAAGTCCCCTGACCACTGTATCGTACCTGGCGCGTCAGGTGAGCTCTTCACCAAGATCCACAAGGGACTCATCGAGATGGCGGACGTGGGCCTGATCGGGGACGTGGATACCCACATGCACATCGCGCAGGCCGAAGGCTGCTCTCCCATAGTGCAGGCGTACCACAGAGGCGACGACCAGGTGCTGCCCGTCCGTCCCGATACCATTGCCAAGTCCCTCGCCATAGGAAACCCGGCATCAGGACCCTTCGCACTGAAAACGATCAAGGAGTCGGACGGCTCAGGCGTAATCGCATATGAAAACGAAGTAGTAGAAGGAATCAAGCTGCTGGCCGAGACAGAAGGTATATTTACCGAGACTGCAGGCGGCGTTGTCATTTCCGGGCTCAAACGACTTGTCGAGAACGGGCTCATCAAGTCCGACGAACTTACGGTGGCATATGTGACGGGCAACGGGCTGAAGACGATAGAGGTTGTCGAGTCCGTCGTCGAGACCATTACGATAAAGCCTACCTACGGCTCGTTCGAAGACGCGATGGCTGCCAGGTAGTCAGTCCGGCACAAGGAGAAGGTGAACATGGCCACAAGGCGCGTTAAATTCACGTTCCCGACCAAACTGGTCACCGAACCCATAATCTACGAACTGGGGCACAGGTTCAAGCTCGTCACTAATATCCGACGCGCCGACGTCCGCGAGGACATGGGCTGGGTGGTGTTGGAACTGGAGGGAGCGGAGGACGAGGTGGCCAACGGCCTGGAGTGGGTGACAAGCACGGGAGTCCGCGTGGACCCGGTGAGCGGCGACGTCATTCAGGGCTAGGCGGTCCCCACTTGTATATCGCGTTTCCGTAATCCCTACTCTTCACCGTCATTCCCGCGAAGGCGGGAATCCAGTGCTCTCTGCCGTACGCACATAACAAAGATAACAAACGCGGGGTAGAACACCCCGCCCGATCCGCCGACAACAGATATTGGAGGTCTGATACAACATGGCCATTACGGTCAGAATACCCACACCGCTTCGCCGTGTAACCGACGGCCAGGACAGAGTGAACGCCGACGGCGCATCGCTCAAAGAGATTATTGACTCGATGGAAGGCCAGTACCCGGGAATCAAGGAGCGAATCTGCGACCCCGACGGAAACCTTCGCAACTTCGTCAACGTTTATGTAAACGGCGAGGATGTACGATTCCTGGACGGAATTGACTCCGCGACAGGCGACGGCGACGAGGTCAGCATAGTGCCTGCGGTGGCGGGCGGAATCTAAGCCTGCTTCCCCATGATTTGCGAGTAAGGCAGGGACTCAATGGTCGCCTGCCTGCTGTTCGTCAGAATGAAGTGTAGCCCCCGTCCACCGGCAGAGAAACTCCCGTAACATAGTCCGACGCGGCGCTCGCCAGAAAGACGGCCGCTCCTCCCATTTCGTCCGGCTCTCCCCAGCGGCCATGCGGTATGCGCGACCTGATGTACTCATAGCGGTCCGTGAACTGGTCGCGAATTGGGGCGGTGAGGTCGGTGTGTATCCATCCCGGCAGAATCGCGTTCACCTGTATGTTGTCTGCAGCCCACGCTACCGCAAGACTCTTCGTCAGCTGGACAACACCGCCCTTGCTCGCGGAGTAAGCCGCCACCCAGTCGGAGCCGAATACCGAGGTCATCGAGCCGATGTTGATTATCTTGCCCCCTCCCGCGCTCTTCATGTGGGGATAGACCTCACGCGAGCACAGGAAAGTCCCATCAAGATTTATGCCGACCACCTGCTGCCACTCTTCGAGGGAATAGTCCTGAGGCGGCTTGCGGATGCCGATTCCGGCGTTGTTGACGAGAATGTCTATGCCGCCGAATCTGGACACGGCAGCCGAAACTCCGTCGGACACCGAATTTTCGTCCAGTACATCCATCGTCACGCCAACTGCCTTGACGCCCAGCGAGGTAATGTCACATACGGCCTCTTCCGTCTTGGAAGCGTTGCGTGCAGCTACAACTATGTTCGCCCCGGCGCGCGCAAGCCCCCTGGCTATGCCCAGCCCGATTCCGCCATTGCCTCCCGTAACCAATGCCGTTTTGCCGCCAAGGTCGAACATCTGGGACATGAGATAAACCTCTACGCTACTCTGCGAATCGGGCCGTCAGGACGATGCTCGTCCAGTATCGCAAACGTCTCGCTTGCCAGCCGGGCGCCCGACTGACGCTGCTTGGCGAGCAAGTCCAGCGCATAGTCGGACAATTTTGGTCTCACCCTCAGATTCTCAGGCATATACCTCATACAGCGCCGCATCATAACCTGCGACGGGCGTCGAGTGCGCTCACTGCATCCGTATGCGTACACGCACATATAGGCGATGCACTTGGTGGTCTCCCTGTATATCGGAGGGGCCCCACTGGAAGATGGAGGCATATGAGCGCTAAGCGATTCTCTCAGTTGCTTATCCATCTTCTGCGGCAATGGCCGATGTCTTGGACGCATTGGCGGGAGACTCCTGTTCAGAACTTAATATCCGAACAAAGACTATCCCTTTTCTGAAAAATGCGCAATTCGTAACGGGAAGAAAACCGCAAAAACATAGACCGAAAAGGCATTGACAGGGCTCAAGTCACCTCGTGCCGAGGCAGTTGAAGCTCTTGCTACGGCCTAAGCCGGTCATATGCCTTCTCGGTAATAGTAGTAAAGTGGGACACGTGCTGGATGCGAATTGTGAGGTCGCCGCTCAGGCCGAGCAGGTTGTAAATGCTGTTGTACATGGACATGGCAGATTCAAGCGGGAATTGCCGGTCCCAATCGTCCGCCCACGACGCGGGCGGACCCACTCCCTTGCCCAGCCTGGCCAACTCGGCCGTAACGAAACTCCGCGATAGGTCGTGCAGCGGAACTGCGTCCTCAGAGGGGTCGTACCCTTCGAGCCCACGCGTCTTGAAAAGCACGAGTTGATACAGCAGCATCCACCAGAAGAAGATAAGCAAGTTCAGGTCGTCAACGCGCTTGATATGCTTCTTCAGCCCCCAGTCCAGCAGGTCGTCGTCGTTCTTGATCAGCAACTGTCGCAGCGTCTCACGCGAAGCGTCGCACAGCATATTCCAGAGCGCCGCGCCGCGGCTGTCGAGTTCCCCTGCCCTGGCACGCGCGATCTCGGTCACTCCGTCAATCGAGAGTTCCAGATTGCGCCGTCTCTTACGACGTCCGGGTATGAGAAATTCCGCCAGATTCATCTTTCCATCTAGTACCTGTTCGATCTGGAGATGACATACTCCGATTGCTGTTCGCCATTCCCGCGAAGGGAGACCTTTGCCTTACTACCGTCATTCCCGCGAAGGCGGGAACCCCGAAGGGCTAGCCGCTAGGCAATCCAGGGGTGGGGGGTTGGTTTCTATACATCAGAAACATATGGACGCTGTACTAGTCGTCCTTGGCAGCGAAGTATCCCTCGACATATCCAAGCTGCACCGCTCTCACGATTGCCGGAGCGATGGCCTGGGGAATAACCGAGGCGAGTCCCCCGGAACTCGCGGCAAGTCGAATCAGGTTTTCCTGCGCCAGATTCGCGGCCACCGCGACAAAAGGACGAATCCAGTCCGGCTGGTACTGGTCGGCTCCAGCGTTGGGTCTTGCCTCTTCGGCAAACATGAGAGCGTCGAGGGCAGTGTCGTCAACGTGACGTTCGGCAAGCATGGCCAGCGCGTTTTCATAGTCCATTTCAAATTGCTGGAATGAGAGTTCGGGGTTGGTCAAAGTACACCTCGGCGTTGCAAGAAATAAATCAGCACAATCCCGATCCTGCCTGGCCTGCAACCATCCTGTCAGAATAAGGGTGAAGGCTCAGCCTTCCTTGCGCGGAAGAATATCAGATTGCGCCAAAGGACGCATACGACCGGGAGGCGCGGCCATGGTCATCCGATTATCAACATCAGCGGCTTCCGGCTCCGCTCTCATGGTAAGCCCGCATAATTCTCCGTAGGGGCAACCCTTGTGGTTGCCCTTAGTCGGAAATCAGATCGGACAACCGAAAGATCCTCGGCGCGGCCAGCGTCTTTGCAAAGCCGTCCGCGCTTCCATTTCCACTACCCATCCATTCCGCCAATACGCTACAATACACCCATGAAGAACAAAGTTTCTGGCACTGGATACATAAATACAAATTTATGTTTTTGAAAATCGAAGCCTCGGAGATTTCAAAACAGGCTAACGCAGGGCGACGCAGGGCTAACGCAGGGCAAAATCGCCCTCTGTACATGCCTGTGACTCGCCTGTTTCCGCCCTGTACAATTATAAGCCAGAATATATGACCCAAGGATCCGCCAACCCGCGGGATCACATCCGGCTCAACCTTGAAGAAGCCCCGGCGCGCGGCCTCGCGCTTGACCGCCCGCGCTCTCGTTCATATCATCTAAGCGTGCGAACTCTGGATGGGAGCGCAGAACATGGACCTCAAAAAGCATATAAGAGACATTCCGGATTTCCCGAAGCCGGGCATCATGTTCAGGGACATAACTACCCTGATCCAGAATCCGCGCGCTTTCCAATATGCCGTCGAGAGCATGGCCGAACGATTCGATTCGGTGAAGATGGACGCGATAGCGGGAGTTGACGCGCGTGGCTTCATGTTCGCCGCGCCCCTCGCGCTCCATCTGGCTCTGCCCCTTGTCATCATCAGGAAGCGCGGCAAACTGCCCTTCGAGACCTATTCGCAGTCCTATGATCTGGAATACGGCACCGACTCCCTGGAGATTCACGTGGACGCGGTGACAACCGGGTGCCGAGTGCTGATAGTGGACGACCTGCTCGCCACCGGCGGCTCTCTGGCGGCGGCGGCGGCGCTGGTGGAACGCTGCGGGGGGATAGTCGCCGGCATAGGTGTCGTCATAGAACTGTCGGAGTTGGGTGGTCGGTCAGCGCTCAACCGACACCGGACCGAGTCGCTGGTTGCGTACTGATCAGATCACGAATGCGTTGACAACGCTGACGAGCAACGGCCGATGTCATATCTCGCGGTGTCTGAACATCCTGTATAGGCCGAGCCCCGCGGCAACCACGTTCGCGGCTATAGCGGACGAGAATATCATCGTAGATATGAGGTCGCCTTTTACTATCACCGCGACCCTGCGTGAAGGTCCTATCAGCGTGTTGTAAGTATCAATCTCAGCGAACTGCATGACGATGATCGGGGAAGCGACCCCAACGGCCAGAACCGTTCCAGCATAGATCCACTGAATCTTCGATGGAGTCTCGGTATTCCACCAGAAGAACGCCGCGACCGCTCCGGCGGCAAGCCCCGTTACTACCCCCTGCGCCGTGAAGAAGCTGTCGGCGCCAACTCGAGCTCCCTGGAACCACCATCCGAAAATCCAGGCCACGAACCCGGCAGCGATAGAGATGGGGCCGCCCAGCATGAGTCGGACGAGACCAACTATGGCGACGGTATCGGCGTCTCTGAGTATGTCCCGAATCACGGTCTTTGCCTCTCAGACAGTGCTCCGAATCTTAGTATGACCGGATTAGCACACAGGAAAATCACATAAGGTTCGTCGTTTGCCAGTCTAATACACGGAAATGGAAGGCATCGAAACTAAACGCCCTCATTCATCAAGGGTGAAATGACTCTTGCAAACGTCTCGTCAGCTATCGCAGACTTGACATTTTGGGAAAATTATATATCATGTCCACACTTTTATTGGCACCGATGAATAAGTGTGAGAGGTAGAAAGATTCAAGGAGCGAATGAATGCGTTCTCTAGTTCGCGTTAAGACGATAGGATTATTGGCAGTTACCGCCCTGATAGCGGCGGCGCTGCTGGCTGTAGCTTGTAGCAGCGAAGATCCGGAGCCGACGGCGCCTTCTCAGCCTGCCCCGGCGGCCACGACTGCTCCCGCTCCTGCGCCAGCGGCAACCACGGCGCCCGCCCCTGCGCCAGCGGCCACGCAGGCGCCAGCGATGGCTCAGCCCACAATGGCCCCCGCCCCCGCCCCCATGGAAATGGCAAGTGATATAACAATCACCATGGCTATCCCCTCAGTGGAAGAGCAGTTCGGCGACTTTGAGAATCAGACCTACGGCGGAAGCCCGGGTGAGATTCAGATGGGCTTCTTCGACCAGCTTCTGGTACACGACGGCACCGACCCGCTGTCGCCGTTCGCCGCCGAGTCATGGGAAATCAACGACGCCGGCAACGAACTGACTCTGGTCATCAGGGACGACCTCAAGGTCAACACACCGGATGTGTTCGCCGGCCAGGACTTCGGCTACATCAAGGCCGATGACGTGGCTTGGAACATGAACCGGCAGAACGCAGTCGTCAACCCCAGCCTGGGCGCTGCCATCGGTGCGCAGCTTGGCGGCACCTTTGGCGAGGCAGTAGCGATTGACGAATACACCGTGAAGGCCCCGCTGGTGACCGACATCTTCTGGGGCATCCCGATCAGCGAGTTCGACATCAACGACACCACCGTTCGGCTGGATAGCAAGGCCGCCTACGAGGCCGTAGGCGCTGAATCTATCTTGCTCGTGCCCATCGGCTCGGGCCCCTTCACTATCGGCGAGTGGGTACCGAACAGCCACGGTGAAGTTCACGCCGTGCCGGACCACTGGATAGAGCCTCCGCACATCGGAAAGTTCCGCGTGGTGCAGGCCCCGGAAATCACCACCCGCATGGCCATGATGGAGACAGGCGACGCCGACATCGCCTCGATTGACTTCGCCAGGCTGCGCGAACTCGAGGGCAAGGGCCTCAAGTTCATCACCACCATGTCCGACAAAGACACGATGACCCTGAGCGCGATCTGGCCCGGCAACCTCTGGACCGACACCAACGCCAAGTCGGCGTCCGCTATCGCCAAGGGCGATCCGCTTACGGACGAAGACGGCAACCAGGTTCCGGCCGGAATCGAGCCGTGGATGTCCTCGGTTTACGACGAAGACCTCCCCTGGCTTGGTTGCCCCTGGGAAGACAAATGTCGCTATGAAGACACCAACAACCCGCCCGGCATGAGCGACATGGAACAGGCCCGCCTGGTTCGTTGGGGTCTCTCCCACGCGATCGACAGGCAGGGCATCGTAGATGTCCTCCAGGCAGGACTCGGCACCCCCATCTACCTCGAGTTGATGGGACCCAAGTTCCCTGGCTGGCGTCCTGAGCGCACGGTCACTGCCGCTATGGTCAAGGCCGCGCACGATAAGTACGGCGACAGTGAGATACTGGGCGCCGGCACAAGCTGGATTGAGTACGGCGAATACGACAACGCCGCCGAGCCTGACTACGAATGGCCCTGGGAGATTCCCACTGACAAGGCCGAGGCCGCAAGGCTGCTTGACCTCGCTGGCTTCCCCGACCCTGACGGACCCGGTGGAGATCCCCGTTTCTCGATCAAGATGAACAAGTACCGCTGCGAGACCGGCGATGTCTGCCTCGAGCAGGCTGACGCGGTAGCGGCGGACTGGGAAGCGGTCGGAGTAAGAGTGGAGCTTCTCACCGAAGAGTACGGCGGAGTCGTAGTTCCTCGCATGAGGGACCGCACGCAGGCCTACCCGGTCGTGAAGAACTGCTCGGTCGAGACAGCTAACTACCCGTTCGACTGGCCTCCCCCGCCCTCGGACAGCACGTTCAGCCGTCCGGCATGGGGCTGCGCCTTCGAGAGCAAGTTCCTCGACTATATGTACATCAACATCAATGGCGAGAGGGACAAGCAGGCTCGCGAAGACCTCCACCTGGACATGGTTGACTACTACTACTACTGGCAGCTTTACAGCGGACTGGTGCAGCCGCCTCGCGGCGTCGCAGCTAATCCTGAAACCGTGGTTTCCTGGAACTCTCGTTCCACCGCCGCCGGATTCTGGGGCAGGCCGCAGCACATCGTTCCGGCCCAGTAGCCATATAGCCCGACTAGCGGGGGAGAGAGTGTCTTCCTTTCTCCCCCGCCGCACACAACCCTAAGGCGATAGATTTCGCTTATTCACGACAACGCAATAGTAGTTCTGTGTGATTTCAAGACTATACTGGCCCTGTAGTTAACAGAGAGGTTCTAGCCTGAGATGGCCCGGTTTCTAGCCAGAAGAGCCCTGTCAATTCTGATTTCGATTATCGGAGCTACGGTGGTCATATTCATCCTGACCACGCTCGGCCCGGATCCGAGGATACTCTACATCGGAGACGCACAGGTAGAGCTCAGCCAGGAACAGATAGCCGAAATCGAACGACACCTCGGCCTGGACAAACCGCTGCCACTGCGTTACCTGACTTGGGTATGGAATCTAATGCGGTTCGATATGGGCGAATCGCTGGGAACCCTGCGACCGGTAAGTGAGATAATCAGGCAACACTTGCCGATGACCATACGGCTCGCCGTAGGCGCATGGATATTCGCGGTGATCGTCGGCGTGAGTATCGGTGTTCTTGCGGCGGTTAAACGCGCCACCGCCTGGGACTACATAGGTCGCATATTCGCCCTGTTCGGGCAGGCGACGCCCCAGTTCTGGACAGGAGTCATGGCCATTCTGGTGTTCGCCGTGTGGTTGCGCTGGTTCCCGCCCGGATGGTCGGGCGGGCCTGAAGATGGCACATTCCCGCTCTCCTGGGGAAATATCAGGTTCTACGTTCTGCCCTGTATTGTTCTCGGCTGGCCTGCATCCGCAGGCATCATGCGCCTGACACGCTCCGCCATGCTTGAGATCCTCGATTCTGAGTACATCAAGCTCGCCCGTGCAAAGGGCATTGGCCCAATTTCTATCATCTTCAAACACGCCCTTCGCAACGCGGTTATACCGCCTCTGACCTCCGCCTTTGTCCTGCTTGCCGACTACCTCAATGGCGCGCTTGTCGTCGAGATAATATTCTCCATGCCAGGAATCGGCACCGTCGCGCTCAACCAGGCTGTGTACGACAACGACTGGCCGCTTCTGGCTGGTACAGTTTTCTGCTTCATAGGCATCTACGTGACATTCGCCTTCCTGGCAGACATCGCATACGCGATAATAGATCCCAGAATTCGGTACGAGTAAGATGCAGACTGACGTGGAACTGAGTCAAATAGAACGCGACCTGCGCGGAATTCGCGACCTGCCCCCGGTAGTCCGCGAGTTGCGGTCCGCTTGGCTATTCCTGCGGCGCTGGCCGGTGGTGCCCATGGCAGTGCTCGCGCTGCTCATATTCTGCGGGGTCTTTGCGCCCGCTTTGGCGACCCACGATCCATACGCCGGCAACATAAGGAGCCGTCAGCAGCCACCGCCCTGGCTCCCAGATAGGTTCGTCTCCGAGGTGCTGCTCGTGAACGAAGAGGTTCGGGCACAGCATATTCTCGGCACCGACCATACCGGACGCGATGTCTTCTCCCGGATGCTGTACGGAGCTCGCATATCCTTGGTGGTGGCCGCCATAGCGCTGTTCAGCGGATTCATAACCGGCACCACACTGGGTATTCTCAGTGGATATTCGGGCGGTTGGGTGGACGAAGTTATAACAAGAATTGTGGACATCTGGCAGGCGCTCCCGTTCCTGATGGTTGCGCTGGTCTGTGTTCTCCTCTTTGGGCAGAGCACGGTACTGCTCTTATGTCTCATGGTAGCGCTCGCTTGGAACCCCTTCGTGAGGGTTATCAGGAGCCAGACGCTCGTCATCAAGAACGAACCTTACGTTGATCTCGCGCGTGTCGCCGGATGCTCCCAGGTGAGAATCCTCATTCGCCATATACTCCCCGGTGTTATCAACACCGCCGTCGTCATAGCTACGCTCAGCGTCGGATCGCTCATACTCGCCGAAGCCGCTCTCAGCTTCCTCGGAGCGGGTGTGCCGTCGCCCACTCCGACATGGGGCAGCATGGTAGCTGAAGGTAGAGGCTATCTCGAAGTCGCGCCATGGCCTACGATCATTCCCGGTCTTGCCATATTCCTGGTCGTCATGTCGCTCAACTTCACCGGCGACTGGCTGCGCGACCGCCTCGACCCACGCCTCAGGCAGCTGAGCTAGAATCGTCAGATTTTGGCCCTGCGACTTGAATGGAGCACATACACCGACGCGTTCGCCACTGCCATGATCACGGGCGAAATGCGCTTCATTCGTTCAATCCAAGGCGTTCGCTCAGTAAGGAACAAAACACTTCGTCTTCTAGGAACAATACTGAGTTAGATACTGTGTCTGGTGCAACAGCCGCGGTTTCTCGGTAGGGAACGAAAGGCGCGATGAGCAGACCAGCGTTATATGTTGCGATAGGCATCTCGGTAGCCGTAGGCGCGCTGGTAGTGCTGGCAATCTTCGGTAAGTTCTTTGAGCCGCAGAACGACTATTGCGAGTTCGCCGAGGAGTACGCAATTGCGGTCGAGGGAGCGCGCACCTCGCGAGAGATAACCGATGCCTCCGTAGAATTCGTCTCGAAGGTCGGGAACAAGGCCGCGGACCCTATTCCCAGCGGAATCAGAGAAAGTGCGGAAAACCTGATAGACGGGGCAAAAGCGGCGGCGTCCGGAGCTACACCGGACCTTGTCGGCGAGAAGAGAACCGAAATTCTGACTCACGCGAGAAGAATGCTCCAGGACTGCGGCATGGAGCCGGTAGTAAGGATAAACAATGGCAGCCTCGGCATGAATACCCAGCCGGGGTCAACTCCGATTCCTCATTCGTTAATCCAAATTCGACAACCATGATTGCAGAAATCTGTTAGTGTGGTAACCGGCGCGGTAACGAGTGTCGGAACGTCCAGCGGCTGGCCTACCGACTGCGTCTGGTGCGCCACTTTCCCCAACATCGGCGCCGGCGAGGTGCTGATAACTGCCACCAGGTCATCCACGGGTGACTTCATCGTGGAGCCGTGGGTCGCCGAATCCTGGACGATCAACCTGAATGACCCCGACAATATGTACATTGACTGGAAGATTCGCGAGGGTATCCAGTTCCACCAGGGGTGGGGTGAACTCACCGCCGAGGATGTGGTTTACACTTACAACACGGGCATTACGCCCGAGGCCGTCCACGACACCCTCCCGCGTCCCGACATCGGAAGGCTCGAACTCCTCAGCAAGTACGAAGTCAGAATGCACCTGAATTCGTTCTCCGTGAGCACCATGCTCTCGGGCGTTTCCGACCTCGGCGAGGGTGTGCCTATCATGTCCAGCAAGGTTCAGGCGGACCAGGGCACAGAATGGATGAGACAGAACATCATCCTCTCTGGCCCGTTCGAGGTACCCGAATGGACCCAGCAAAAGGGCATCTATCTGGAAGCTCGCTCCGACGGCGAACACTGGAAGGGAATGCCCCACATCGAGTTCTTCGACATGATCGAGGTGCCTGAAGCGTCCTCACGTAGGGCTTTCCTGGAATCGAACCAGGCTCAGATGGCGGAAGTTCCCATCAAGGACTGGGCCTCGCTGATCGAGCAGGGTATGTCCAGGTCCCAAGAGGGCGCGAGTAATGCGCGCGGCCTACTCTTCCAGGGTAACTACTGGGAGACCGAACATCCGCGGACCGGCGACACGCTTGAGCGAATGATTGACGACTCCAAGCCCTGGATTTCCAAAATGGACGATATGGCAGGCCGGGAGATGGCGAGGGATGTCCGCGTCGCCACATCGCAGTGCGTTGACCGCGAGGCGATTCTAGACACCATTCTCGGTGCACAAGGACGGGTTGCCTACGTCCAGTACATCCACCCCCGACACCGCCCTCTACGCGAAGGTGGACGGCGACACCCGCTGGAACATTCCATACGACTGCGAAGCCTCCAAGGCGCTGCTTGACAAGCACGGCCTCAGTGACGGCTTCACCATCAACGACTACTGGGCAGGCCCCAGCGGCGTCGTTGTCGAAATGGCCGAGGCAATGGCCGCCACTTGGCTGTCCGAACTCAACATCAAGGTCGAAATCGACCGACAGATCTACTCCACCTAGCGTCCGGGCCTGATAGCCCGCTCGGTCACCGGTATGCACGGCAGTTTCAACCCCAGAACAGCTCCTCCGACATGGGCAAGCGAGTGGACTTGGAGCGCGGTAGCTTCCCCGGCTGGATATAATTCCGGCAACGAACTGCCCAAGGCCAGCGAAACAGTGCTCGCGAAAGAAGCGACCACCAACCAGGAAGAGCTGGAACAGCTCACGCTGGACTGGATCGATTACATATACGAGGAGCGCTTTGGCTTCATCGTAGGCACCATGCCGAACAACACCATCTACAACTCCGAAGCGATAGCCTCTTGGGAAATGAGGCCAATGACCAACCTCAGGGTGGGCGGCATGAAGTCCCTCGAAAACATCAAGCTCGCTAAATAATGCGGCGGATTGGGTAGTCCCTGGCATACACTCGGGGGCTGCCCTTCTACCTACTCTATTGATTCCCTTTCCTTAACCTTCATTCCCGCGAAGTCTTTCATCGTGAAAACGGGATCGGGAATCTATCCATCCTGTATATCCCTGTATCCTGCAAATCCTGATTCAGACAGGAACGGCCAGGGACAAGCCAATGACGCCGGAGGTATCGTCATAACCACATTCATAATCAAACGATTCTTCACCTCCATTCTGGCCGTGATGGGTGCCACGATCATCATATTCGCGGCGTCCAGGGTACTGGGAGACCCCACAGTCCTTCTCCTCCCGGAAGAAGGCTACGGCCTTGACTCGGCAGAACTTGAGAAGGCCAGACAAAGGCTGCACCTGGACAAGCCCGTGCCGCTCCAGTACGCCTTCTGGGTCGGCGATCTGCTCCAGGGAGACTTGGGGCAGGATCTCGGCGACAGACATCCCATATCTTCGAAATTGAAGGATAAGCTGCCTCCTACACTTAGACTGGCGATAGGCTCATATATTCTGGCAACCTTGATCGGCATCCCCTTGGGGATACTCTCCGCAGTCAAGCGCGGGTCGGTCTGGGACATGGTCGGGCGCATATTTGCGCTGCTGGGTCAGTCGCTGCCGGCGTTCTGGATAGCCATTCTGGCCATCTTGGTATTCGCAGTCTGGCTCGAATGGCTGCCCGCCGGAACCCAGGGAGAGGGATTCTCAATCAAGAATTACATATTGCCGACACTCACGCTCGCCTGGCTCCCTGCAGCGGGCTACCTCAGACTCATGCGCTCCTCCATGCTCGAAGTTCTGGATTCTGAGTACGTCAAACTCGCTCGCGCCAAGGGCGTCGGGGTCAATACCGTCATCTGGAAGCACGCCTTCAAGAACGCCTTTATTGCCCCACTCACCTTCTCAGGATTGGTGCTGACGGGGTTCATCACCGGCTCCGTTTCAGTTGAGGTCGTCTTTGGATGGCCCGGCATAGCCAGACTTGCGGTTGAGTCGGTTTTCACTAACAACCTGACGACCCTGTCCGTCATTACACTGATATTTACACTCATTTACGTCGTCGCAAACTTTATCGTGGACATCATCTATGGGGTTATTGATCCCAGAATCCGTTACTCATAATCTATTTCCGCCAGAATAGAGTCACATGGAACAAACTCAACCTGAAATAGAATTCTCACAAAGGGACGATTTCTTCCGCAGAACCGTCAATCTGTTTCGCAGATGGCCTGTCGTGTCCATAGTAATCATCTCTATACTGGCGTTGGTAGCGATTTTCGCGCCCTTGATATCGCCACAAAGCCCGATTGAGAGCAACCTTCGCGACCGGAACGCTCCCCCTTTCTGGTACACCGAATGGTACGAGGAGAACGATAAGGTCACCCGAACCTACATACTCGGCGCAGACCCCATAGGTCGCGGCGTACTGAGCAGGCTGATTCACGGCGCGCGAATCTCCATGATGGTAGTGCTCGTGGCAACTGTCAGCGGCACTGTCCTAGGTACAGCGCTTGGAATGATTGCCGGTTACGCGGGCGGAATCACTGACGAGATCATAACCCGCATCGTTGACATATGGCTCGGATTTCCTTTCATCATGCTCGCGCTCATAGTCGCCGTCACAATAGGCCAGGGACTAATTACCATGATGGGTTTGCTCGCTCTTTCCGCTTGGCCCGCATTCGTCCGCAATGTGCGCGCCGAGGTACTCACACTCAGAGAGCGCGACTACGTATCCCTGGCCAGGATCTCCGGCGCTTCATCTTTCAGAATACTCATCCGACACATCCTGCCCGGCGTGATGAACACCGTCTTGGTCATAGCCACGCTTCGAATAGGACAGCTTATCCTCACCGAATCTTTCCTCAGCTTCCTCGGCGCTGGCATACCGCCCCCCACACCAACCTGGGGCGGCATAATAGCCGACGGCAGAGAATATCTCAGGGACGCCTTGTGGGTATCCGTCTTCGCCGGAATCGCCATCGGACTCACTGTCCTCGCCCTCAATTTCTTGGGCGACTGGATGCGCGACACACTCGACCCTAGGCTTCGCCAAGTATAGCGGCTTTCACGTCCGGTCGTCCCCGAATGTACATTCAGCCCCTCAGCCGACGCTGATACTATACCTCAACCTTGTGTGTAACCACGCTCGCCGGTTGAGATTGCCCTGCGTGTTCCGCCAAAGTATAATCTCTTACGTGCTTGGCGAATGCCGGCCCTGACGTTGTTACCAAAATCAAACGGTGAGGCTTTGAATAATGGATCTTACTCTCAACGAAATTCAGACCATGCTCCAGTCCTCCGCGCGGGAGTTCATGGAAGACCAGGTTCCCAAGACTAGGGTACTTGAGATAGATGACAGCGAGTCCGGCTTCGATCCCAACCTGTGGGAGCAGATGTCCGAACTGGGTTGGCCGTCTTTGGCTATCCCCGAAGAATACGGCGGACTCGGACAGGGCTGGGTTGACCTGGGAGTTGTATCCGAGGTTATGGGCTACTACGCTTGTCCCAGCCCCCTGCTTTCCTCTGCCGTACTGTCGGCACAGGCGATCATGGCCGCCGGCTCTGAAGACCAGAAGCAGGCGATGCTCCCGGGAATCGCGATGGGCCAGCAGATCTACGCCCTTGCCTACACCGAACCTGACTACTCCTGGTCGCCGGATTCGATCCAGCTTCAGGCAGCGGAAGGCAACGGCGGGTACGTCCTCAACGGCACCAAGCTCTTCATTCCTGACGCAAACGTAGCCGACCGGATTCTGGTCGCCGCCCGAACATCCAACGGCGGTGGGCCCGAGGACGGCCTGAGCCTGCTGGCAGTAGATCGGACGGCGCCCGGTGTTTCGGTCCGCGTTATGCAGGGCTGGATCGGTCCAAAGGCGTGCGAGGTAAACTTCGAGAACGTCGAAGTTGATGCTGCCGACGTCCTGGGCGAACCTGGAAGTGCGTGGAATGCCATCGAGTCCGCAATGGACTGTGCGACCGCAGTGCTGTGCGCCTTCATGGCCGGGGGAACCCAGGCCGTCTATGACATGACACGCGAGTACAGCCAGACCCGTATCGCGTTCGGTGTTCCAATCGGAACGTTCCAGCGGGTCCAGGACCACGTTATTGACGCTCTGACGGATGCCGACTCTGCCAAGTGGACCGCATTCGAAGCTCTCTGGCAGCTGGATGAGGGCATGAACGACGCTCCGATAGGCGTCTCCACCGCCAAGTCCGTCGCTAGCCTGGGCTTCCCAAGGGCCTGCGATGCCGCTCACCACGTCCATGCCGGCATAGGCGCCGACCTCGACTACGGCCTGACCCAGTACACCAAGCGCGCCCGAACTCTCCAGCACTACCTCGGCGACCACGTGTACCACAAGGCCCGAATGGCCCGCCTTATGAAACTGGCCGGCTAAGAAAGCGGCTCCCATGACAACCTGTACCAGGATGCCGACACGTCTGTTCAACGTAGATGAATACTACGAGATGGCAGACGCCGGCATCCTGACCGAGGGCGAATATCTGGAACTGCCGGTCATCCGGATATTCCCGGAATAGACCGCGTCTCTGCAATGCCGACCCTGCTCATAGAGCCGCCCGAACTACACCTGCGCATGGCATTCATGGACGCCCTTGAAGGCGCCCGACTGGAGTACGAACGTATCCCCGACGGCTACGTCATCTTCCTAAAGGACGACCAGACCACTGCGTGGGACCAAATCAGGGTGCGCTTCCATATACCCAACCCGGAAGAAAATCCGCCACTCTATCCATAAAGCTCTAATGTGAAATAGTCGCTATACGAACGCCAGTATTCGGGCGGCATTGTGCTGAGTAAGCGCCTCCACCTGCTCATCGGTGAAGTCACGTGTGCGCATCCTCGGAATGATGTTCTCGAAGATGTGACCGTAGCCGTGTCCACCGTACCGGGTAAGGCGGTGCCGAGTGCATATATCGTGAGCCAGAACGATCCTGTCGTCACACCCGACCTCGTCTATGACTCGCTTGATTGCATCCAGCCTCTGCCCGTCCGACGGCATATCCATGTCGGACAGCGGGTAGTGGCTAATCTCATTGCCAAACAGGTCCCACTCCAGATAGCACCCCGTCGCAGCAAGCGATTCCAGCGTCCCGAAATTCGCGACGGTCCTGTCCAGATGCCCCATTATGACACGGCTGATGTCCGCTCCCGACTCCGCCAGTACCTCGATTATCTCCAGCGGTGCGGTCTCGTAGCGACCTGGGTGTATCAGTATCGCCGCGCCGGTCTCCTGCTGAGCGACGGCCGACGCCCGCAGCGACTTGCGCTCGTTATCAGTCAGCGGCCACGTGCAGCCGACCTCGCCGATTATGCCGGCGCGTACCCCGGTCCCATCCACCCCTTCCTCGATATCCTCGATGATCTTACGCGCGAGGTCGTCCTCGGTGCGAGAGTCCATGTCCTCGGGGTGGACGATGTCCACGTAGAAGCCTGCTCCCATGACGACGTGAACGCCCGAGTCTCTGGACACGCGAGCCAGGGCGAGAGGATCGCGTCCTATGCCGATAGTCGTCGCGTCCACTATTGCTCCACCACCGACCCGCTTGAAGAGCCGCGCCTCCTCGATAGCGACATCCTCCTCCACGACCCACAGGTTCTCGATGCTGGAGTACGGGTTGTAGGAAACCCATCCATGATTCCGAAGAGTTATCGGCTCATGCGCCCGGTGCTGGGCAGTAGCTTCGGCGGGCGGCTGGTACATCGCCCTGAAGTCAATGAACAGGTGCTCGTGCGTTGTAGTCAGACCGAGATCGGAAGACTCGACTGCTCCCAGCACCGTCTGGACCATGCCTGCGATAGAACTGCGTGCCATTTCGATTCTCCTCCTGTCCCTGGACTGGCTAGTTGACCCGCCTGAACGCCGGATACACAACCGCGAATATCAGAACGACGATGGACAGCAGCGCCCCGCTGATAAAGAGCGAACTAGGCGTGCCTATCTGTTCGGCCAGAATCCCGAATGGCACCGAACTGAGCGGCATCGCTCCGAAGGTCATCATGCCGATGCTCATCATACGCCCGCGCATTTCGGGCGCGGCGAGCGTCTGCATCATCGTCATGCCCAGGGACATATGCACCGAACTGATCACGCCTATCAGCAGCAGGAACGGGATGGTCGCCGTGTAGTTTGTCATCTGTGAGAACAGCGCGAGCGATATACCCCAAATAACAGTGAATACAAGCAGCAACAGGCCGCGCCGTCGTGCCAGGTTCGGGACCGCGGCGAGAGCAAGCGTGCCGACCAGAGCCCCTACGCCCATTATTGTCATCAGGATTCCCAGTCCGTCCGACTGCACGTCGAGCGCCTCGCGCGCCCACGCCGGTAGCAGCCCCCAGAAGGAGAAGCCGAACAGCGTGGTAATCAGCATCAGGATGACAATACCCTTGCGTCCGGGATCGGCGGCGGCGTAGGCCAGCCCCTCCTTGATATCGCCTCCCACACCTTTTCTTGAATTTGTAGCGGGAGTCCTGCCGGCATCTATCATAACCGTGGACAACACTGAGAATACGTATATGCCGCCCACGATGAAGAACACGCCGTGCGTGCCGATGTACAGTATCAGAAATCCGGCGACCGCCGGGCCTACGATCCGAGTCAGATTCATGCCTGAGTTGTTCAGGCTAATGGCGTTCATCAGGCTCTTTTCGGGTACGATCTCCGACAGAATAGCCTGCCTGCTCGGCATATTGAACGCCATTAGCGAGCCGTTGATGAATCCTATCGCCATCACCTGCCAGAATGTCACTATGCCTGTGAAGTCCAGCAAGCCTATGATGAGCGTCATGAGCGCATTGCCGGTCTGGCTCATTATCACCAGGCTTCTGCGTGGGAGTCTGTCGGCAAGAGCGCCCGCGACGGGCGACATGAACGTCATGGGCAGAGAGAAGCTGACCATGACCGCAACCAGCGCAAGAGGTGAGTCGTCGGTCAACTCCAGTATGAGCCACCCGCGTGTGATCATCTGCATGTTCATCGCCAGGAAGGAGACGAACGACCCTGCGAACATCCAGCGAAAGTCCCGATATGCGAGAGAACTGAAAATTTGGTAACGCGCGGGGGAAAGGAGTGAAGGTTTTTCTTCCGGTGCGGACGGTTCGGCGGGCGTCAGTGTCCGTTGATCCAAAATCTACCCCATTGCGAAATGCGATTGCAGAATTTTCCTGCACTTTATGACTAGTAAGGCTACACCCGCCGAGACGAGACGGTCAAGGCAGATTCACACGGTGACAGGGTGGTCGCAGACACGCTGACGCCGCTTATCGCGCTATTGCGCCCACGAACCCGCCAGCGTACAATCAACCCCTACTTTTAGCGTAGCCATTTGCCGAGGCCCCATACTTGCAAACCGATCAAACCGAGGCTGTAACCGGGAGGCTGTGGACGACCGACCTGGTTCTCAACCTGTTCATTTCGCACTTCATGTTCGCCTCGTACACGGCAATGCTGACGATCATCCCCCTATACGTCATAGAGCTTGGCGGAGCGGAGTGGCAGACCGGAGTCGTAGTGGGATCTTTCGGCTTGCTCAGCATACCGATAAGGCAGATGTCCGGTCGCTGGATCACCAGCTTCGGCCCCAAGAGAGTAGCGATTGCGGGAACGGCCGTCCTTGGGATTGCTACGCTGCTCCACGTTGGAGCCTTCAATGTCTGGATGATAATTCCGGTCCGCGTCGTGCAGGGTATAGGACTGGCGATAGGACCCGTGGCCACGGCCACGATCATTGCCATACTCGCGCCGAGTAACCGTCGGGCGGAGGGCATGGCCTACAACGGAAATGCCATCGCGCTGGCCAATCTGTACTCCCCGCTGCTCGCGTTCTGGCTCTTTCAGGAGTTTGGTTCCGGAGTCGCGTTTGTCTATGCGGGACTTATGTCGCTCGCCGGAACCGCGTCCGCTCTCGGCATTTCCGCGAACCGAACGTCAATGCCGGCTGAGCCGCTATCGTCATCGTCGGAAGCCGCCAAACCGCCTCTCATCAGTCGTTCCGCCATGTTCCCGACCCTGGTTTTCCTGACATACACGTTCACAACTGCCCCTCTAAGTACGTTCCTGCCCCAGTTGGCAAAACTCAAAGGCCTGGGAAATCCGGGGCTATACTACACCGCCAACTCCATAACGCAGATGCTCGCGCTGCCCATGTCCGGGCTCATCGCCGACAGGCTCGGAAGAGGTTCGGTGATCGTGCCCGGTCTGCTGGTAGTTGGAGCGGCCATGTTCCTCCTGGTAGTCGCAGACAACATGATGCTATTCATTCTATCGGGGGTCCTGAACGGCATGGGATTCGGTATGCTGCAGCCCGCCACTCAGTCCCTCACCGTCGACCGGTCTCCGCCACGGGAGCGCGGGACAGCCCTCGCGACCCTTCAGCAGGCGTGGGACGTGGGAGGTTCGGGTGGAGCGTTCCTGGTCGGCCCACTGGGGTCCGTAATCGGCATAGCCGCGACGTTCGGCATCGCCGGAGCCGGAACCATCCTCGGCGCCCTCGGATACGTCACATACAGCGCACGGTCGTCGCTAAGAAAAGACTGAGTAGGTTGCAGGTCTTCGGCGCTCTCGGTATGCTGGATGCAATAGGCAGCGCATATTGGAAGACTGCGAGGCTCTTGATCCTATGGAAGAAAACGCCGAATTGCCAGAGAACGTAGAAATATCTACGCACGATGCGGATCGGAGCGTACAAGATAGCGCTGCGGACTTCCTCCGCGAGTACATAGGCGTATTGAACGGCAAAGAGTTCAATGGAGTGGAGACCAGTCCGTCAGAAGATTCTGGCAAGAAGTTCGCGGCGGGGCTTTACCAGAAATACCTCCATCAACAGCGACAATGATCCTGACGGACACAGGTCCAATCGTCGCCCTACTTAATCGCGCCGACCAGCATCACCCTAGATGCATCAATACATTGACACGCCTTCCCGCGGAACCCCTATTAACCACATGGGTCTGCTTTACAGAAGCAATGTACCTACTCGGAGAGGCGGGCGGATACTATTTTCAGTCAACCCTATGGAATATGCAGCTAGACGGCAAACTTGTGCTGCATGACTTGACAGATACGGAAGCCGGCAGAATGGCGTTGCTGATGAATCGGTATCAGGACGTTCCGATGGACATGGCCGACGCATCTCTGGTAGCCCTAGCTGAATCCCTTTCAGACCACCGAGTGCTGACTTTCGATACGGACTTCTTCATTTATCGGCTGACTGACGATTCTGCCTTGGAGATTATCGGCTAGCGCTCCCTGAAGTGCTCCACCATCAGCACGGTCATCGTCTCGGTCTCGGTCCAGAGACGTCGCGTGGCGTCCGCCGTCCATCGGACTGAATATCCGGCTCGCAACTCGCCTTCCTGTCCGGCCACGCTTGTGAATCCCCCGCCCTCCAGGCAGATGACGTCCGTCGGATACGGAGCCGAGACCTCGGGAATATGCCCATCAGGAGCGAAACGCAGTATCGCGACCGTGAGATTGTTGAGGACCAAGAGCACCTTCCCCTCGACGTTCTCCGTTTCCGAGGCTGACAGCGCCGTCCACTCCGGTCTCGGAACGGGACTTATCTCTGGGGCCATATCATCTTCCCGGCCGATTACCGGACAGCGAGAACAGGGTACGCTCACTCTCCTCGTCCTGCGTGAGGATGGCATCTGAGGCGTCGGAATCCTCCACCATTGCGCGGAACTTTTCCATCCGGGTGACTGCCTGCCATATCGAATCGAAGACCTTGTCCTCTTCATTCATGCCGTCGAGAACCAGCCAGCGCTCCGGTTCGAGTGCAGCCAACTTCAGGTATCCGCTTCTGACTCGGCGATGAAATGCCAGCGGTTCATCCTCGAACCGCCTCGTTCCCGCATCGTCCATACGTCCTGACTCGCCACCGTCGAATAGCCCGGACTGGACCTTCCCAACGCGCTCGAGAGCGTCGGCGGGCGGACAGTCGAGAAGCAGCGTAAGGTCAGGCATGACGCCACGGGTTGCGAGCCTGTTTGCCGAGTCCACAAGATCGAGAGGTAGCCGTCGCCCGTAGCCCTGGTATGCTACCGTCGAATCAACATACCTGTCCGCCACTATAACGAGACGCGGTTCCTCCACCTGCTTGGACAACACTTTGGAAACCAGGTCCGCCCTGGCAGCCGAAAACAGGAATAGTTCGGCTTCGTGTGAGATCGTGTCCTTGCCCCAAGGCCTCCCCTTGATTAGCTCCCTGATGTGAAGTCCCAGTTTTGTCGTACCGGGCTCGTGGATGAAGTGAGTGGGAACGCCTCTGTCTTCCAGCGTCCGCACAAGTCTGCCCGCTTGGGTGCTCTTTCCTGACCCCTCTCCACCTTCGAATGATATGAACAGCGCCACTCAGACACTCCATCCGGGTTGCGGGGGCCGTCGAACATCGGCCTCCCTGTCTTGCGAAGGCCATTGTATAGCAATACCGCCGCAATTGGATACGGAGCGTGAGCGCCTCGAACGAGATAATCAGCCGTGATAGAAGACGACGCGGCGCCCCGGCTCCTTGCCCACGCTGTGAGACTCCAAGCCGTGCTTCTCCGCGATCTCGTGCTGGACGTGGCGCACATATGAACCCTGCGGGCTGAGATGCACCTTATGTTCGCCGTTTCTGATGCGACCCGCGGCGTCCTCTGCTTCACGCATCGCGCCATCGAGTTTATCGTCGTGACGTCCATGCCGCTTGTCGCGGGTTATGGCCTTGACGAACTGCTGAATCTGCGGAGCCGTATTGCGTCTGAGGACGTAAACAGGCTTGCCCTTCTGCTCCGCCGCCTGGAGTGCGCTTGTCTTGCGCCGGTAGTAGTTCTTCGTCGTCAGAAGCAGGTCCGCGCTGGATATATTGTCCACTACTTCGACCGCGGAGTTGGTGTGCCTGACCGCCTGCTGGAGCTTACCCTTGTTCACGCCGTACGGCATTATGTGAGTAACCTTGATTGGCTCCCGCTGCGGTTCCTGTTCCGGACGAGGGTCCCGACGCTGTCCGTTGCCGTCGAACGGCATACCCGCAATCGGAGACGCCCCTCCATTCGGTGACCGGGTAACCTGCGGCGTGGTCTTGGCGACCGTGCCGTCGGCGCTCACGGTGCGATGTTCGGGGGCTATGGTGTAGCCGCGAAGAATTCGGTCCACCGTTTCGGCCACGTCGGGGTGTACGACCACCTCACTCCAGTTCTGTATCTCTACCAGAACGTCGAACGTGGGCGGCGCCCGCCGCTCCAGAACAGTCTTCTGTGTACGCCGTCGGCGTGCCTCGATGTCTCCCAGCGTCACCGACTGCACTCCGCCCACCAGGTCCGACAGCGTTGGATTCATTATCAGGTTGTCCAGCGTGTTCCCATGCGCGGTGGCGACAAGCTGGACTCCTCGCTCGGCAATCGTGCGCGCCGCGTTGGCGTCGAGTTCGATGCCGATCTCGTCAATGATTATGACTTCAGGCATGTGATTCTCGACCGCCTCGATCATCACGTTATGCTGGAAGGCGGGCGAAGGCACCTGCATCCTTCGTGCACGGCCTATCGCGGGGTGGGGAATGTCGCCGTCACCGGCTATCTCGTTCGAAGTGTCCACGACGATGACTCGACGATGAGCGTCGTCCGCCAGAACTCGTGCCACCTCGCGCAGCATAGTAGTCTTGCCGACTCCGGGCTTTCCGAGCAGCAGAACGCTCTTGCCAGTCATTATCAGGTCTTCGATGACACGAATAGTCCCATACACCGCCCTACCGACGCGCAGCGTAAGCCCGATTGCCTTTCCGCTGCGATTTCGGATCGCGGAAATGCGATGCAAAGTGCGTTCGATACCGGCCCGGTTATCCTCGCCGAACCGGCCTATACGCGAGATGGTATGTTGAATGTCGTCTTCGGATACTTCCGCCGAACCCAGAGACACACTCTGCTCTCTAAACCGCGCCTCCGGCTCTCGTCCCAAGTCCAGAACGACCTCCAGAAGCTCGTCGAGATCATCTCTGCTGTTAAGCGGTTCTTGAATGTGGGCTGGGAGCTTGTCTATCAAGACTCCCAAGTCCAAATCTATTTTTCGCTCCAAATCTGCAAACTCACCCATGCTGCTGGCGAAGAACCATTCAACGTCTAGCTTAACAGTAAGTCGGACATTCTGCCATACAAACCGCCCACAGTGTTAGGGCAATCGCATCTAAATTTCGGTCGGGACATAAATTCAATTGATATGCGTCAACACAGTGTCAGTTTCCTGAAACTGGTGGCCGGTTTGGTTCGAAACTGGTAGAAAACTGGTACCAGTTTTTTAGGAGAAACTGGTTGAAACTGGTCTGTCTGAACCATTTTTACCCAGTTTTCGCCGATTATGGGATCTTTCTGGCATAGCCTGCGGTCTGACATATACTTTCATTTATAGCTCTCTCGCTTACCCGGTGTCCTGTACGCACGCTGAACATGAACATGATAGCATATGATAGAACCTTTGTACCATATGGTACGCGCGAATTCAGGGCCCGTGCAAAGTTACTACTCTAGGCTTCCGGGATACTATTCGTCATTCCCGCCAAGGCGGGAATCCAGGGGTGGGAGGCTGCGAAACCACGTTAATACCGACCTTGCACAAGCCTTGGCGCGAATTAGATACGACTGCCCTGCCCACAGTATTGACGGGAACGCGATTATTCTGGCGGGGTTAACAAGTACGCACGCAAAAAGTTGCTCCGGGCCCCCTCAGTCGGCTTGAACCGCTGCCATCGGTGCGACACCCATCGCCTCAGCCACCAGCTCATACGACTTCTTCCGGTGCTCAAAGTGGTAGCAGTTGGTGACGATGCCTATGTCAGTCGTTTCATATCTTTCGGCTGACGCGAGTATTCCCTCTCGCACCTGTTCGGGATCGCCCTCGATGTAACTCTGTGTGGACTGGCTCATATAGTGCTTCGCGCTTTCATCCAGCGGCCAGTTGATAGCATCCTCAGGCGACAGAAGCCCGCCCGTCGTCAAACCGAGTGCCGAAATAACCTTGTTCAAGCTTCGAGACGCACCAATGAACCTGGCCTCCTCCTCTGTAGGAGCGCAGATCACCTGCAGGCCAACATTCACCTTCGGCTCTGACAGGTACTCGGAGGGCTTGAACAGCTGCCGATACAGATCCGCCACTCGCGGCCCGTATTCGCTGGTATTCCCGAAGAAGTCCGCGAAGCTGAAAGGCAGGCCGAGATGCGCCGCAAGCTGCGCGCTGTAATCCGAAGACCCCAGAAGCCAGACCTCAGGAACCGTCTCCGGCGGGTCCCCGGGCTGCGCCTTGATCTCGTGCAGCGGGTGTCCCTCCGGCATATCGCCGTTCAGAAACCCCAGCAGGTCCCCAACCATCTGCGGAAACTCATGCTGTACATTTACAGGAGGCCTCGGATGGCTGAGCGCTGCCGCTGTCAGATGGTCGCTGCCTGGCGCCCTGCCGATACCCAGATCAATCCGGTCAGGGTAGAAAGCGTCCAGAATCCTGAACTGCTCCGCCACCTTCAGCGCCGAGTAATGAGACAGCATGACCCCGCCGCTGCCGACTCGTATGCGTTCGGTTCCGGCGGCAATCTGCCCTATCAGTATCTCAGGACTCGTGCCGCTGAACGACGAGGAGTTATGGTGCTCCGCGACCCAGTAGCGGCTATACCCCACCCGCTCGGCGTGCTGGGCAAGCTCCACACTTTCACGCAGCGCGTCCGCAGGCCTTCCTCCTTTTCGTATGGGAGACTGGTCAACGACGCTGAGGGTGAACTTGTCCGTCATGGTCATAAAGATTAACTGTCTTGAGATTGAAGAGGATTTCTCCACCGCAGCCCGGGAAACCGCCCAAAATCCGAATCGTTCGAATGCAGTTCTGCCTCGTTTTCCATCGCAAGCGCGGCGATGTGCGCGTCGGGTACTAGGTTTCGTCCTATTCTCACGGCTTCTAGGTTCTGTCGAAAGTAGTCCAGGTAGTTGGAGCCGGGGTTAATCGGCGCAATGAGGGGATGCTGTAACCAATATCGCACATAGTCAACGGCTTCCGGCGCGGACAAGGGAGCCATTACAGAGGGATTTGTTACGACCCTTACAAACCCGGTTGATACTGCCCACGGCAAGCCAATGCTCTCCGCGCCATTGAGAATTCCTTCCCACCAGTGCGCGGCAGCACGGTGATTGAGCGATTGGTCATTATGGGCATAGACCAGAAGGTTAATGTCCGGGATTATCATTTCCCCCAACCTTCAGGATCAGTTCTTCCAACTCAAGGTCGGCATTGATCTGGTTGAGTTTAAGCTGGTCAACGCCCGGCGCGAACTTGCTGCTGAAAGGAACCACCTTGAACGGCGGCAACTTGGCGTCCGTTCTATCCCCAGCCACAGGCTCCGGCGGCGCGGTCATTTCCAAGCCACGACGCAGCATCTCGTTTACCACTCGCTCGAACGGCTTGTCCTGAAGCCGACACTGCTCTCTCAGGAAGTCGGCTACATCATCGTCTAATATTAGCGTTGTCTTCATGGCTATATCCTGCTGCATCGGCTGTCCAGTGTCAAGATTCTATAGTTTCGACATCTTGTTCAATGCCATCTCCAGCCACAATAAAGAGCTCTGCTAACGTGAGTCATCCACCAGCCTCATTTCATATATCTCACGCCTGAAGCCTATGAGTAGGCAGAATATCGCTATCAGCGCCCCCGCGCCGATGAATACCCACTCTAGGCTCAATGTAATTAGCGCGCCGGCGACGGCAATAGAAATCGGCAGCAGACCTACTTCGGCAATCGACATGAAGCTCATTACACGTCCCATCATCGCTCGTGGAGTTCTACGCTGCAGCCAAGTCAGAAGCAGAACATCCACATATGCGCCTATAATGCCGACGAAGAAAGCGACCCCGGCCGCCACCCACATCGCTCTAAGAACACCGAATGGCATTAGCAATATGCCAGACAGACCAAAGAGCGTGACGAAGATGGGACCCAGACCCCGGCGTGGCGCGGGAATTGCACCTGCCAGGACAGCTCCGAGTATCGAGCCTCCAGCGAATCCAGCGGTGATAACCCCCAGCGCAAGCGCTCCCTCTGACAAATAGGTATCCGCCAGAACAGGTATGCCCACAATCACCGGACCCTCTATCAGAAACTCTACCCCCGCAACGAGCAGGAATACAATGAATATCGCTCCTTCCGAGCGTGCGAAGCGTATCCCTTCTAAAATAGATGAAAGCGTGTCTTGTTCCTCAGATCCTTCCTCTGCCAATTCGTGTTCAGTCCTCTCAGTCCTCATAAGAATAAGCAGAAGCGACGAAATCAGGAACGCAAACGCCACCACCACAAACGCCAGTCCTATGCCTATAGTTCCCGCTCTGCCTTCTGAGAACACACCGCCGCTGAAGAAGGCTATCAACGCTCCAGCCAGGGCGGGACCGACGAATCCACTCAAATCGGCCGTGGTGCGTATCAGCGCATTGGACTGTCGCAGGTTTCCAGCCGGCACTATCTGGGGCAACATTGCAGCATGACCCGGATGATATAAGGAGTCCGCGATCCCCTTGAGCAGAGCAAACAGGTATATCAGCCACAAGTTAGTGAACCCTGTCAGAATAAGGGCAGCTAGCATTGAACTCAACACGATCCGTACACTGTTGCTGCCCAGCATCACTATGCGCGGAGATAAGCGATCCACAAGTGCACCGCCCAGCAACATGAATATAATCGTAGGGAGACTGCCCACGGCTATTACTGCGCCAACGGCAAGCGGGTCGCCAGTAACCAGCAATACCAGCCATGGGAAAGCTATAAGGTCGAAGTGGTCTCCGATACCGGACAGCGCGCCCGCGCCCCAGAACAGCCCGAAGTTCCGCGTCTTGACCAACTTCCGGAACGGAGTATTTTCCGAATTTTCAGTCACGTTAGGGATGCTCCTGTTGGTCGAGACAGTGTTTGATGATACCCTAGTGCGTGCCCGTTCCACGCGGACGGAAGCACATGGCGCTCACTCTGAGAGGCCCGAGGTTCAGAGCATGAATAGTACAGTAAGGCGTTCGTGGCTGATAGTTCCGGCGCACGACCGACAGAGGCTCGATCAGGCCGCGAAATCGCGTGCGGACGTAGTCGTGCTCGATCTCGAGGACACCGTCCACGACAGCAGAAAGCACGTTGCCCGGGACAGCATCCGCGACGCAATAGGACTCATGCGGTCCGCAGGCTCCGAGGTCTTCGTAAGATGCGATCCTGAATTGCTGTACGCGGACATGGCGGCCGCAGTCTGGCGCGGACTGAGCGGCGTCATCCTGCCCGGATTGACCGGCGCGGAACAGGTGCGAGAAGCGGACGACATCCTGTCACAGTTCGAGTCCGAGCGCGGCGTAGTCAGACCCCCTCCCGTCGGAGAGGTACGCGAGGCGGACGATCCCCGAGGTCCCGAACAGGCGCTGGAGATTCATCTCTCACTCGACACCGGCCCTGCCAACTGGTATGCCGAGGAGTTGGTTCGCGCCAGCGAGCGTACCCGGTCCATCAGTCTCGGACGCGCCGACCTCAAGATGGACCTCAGGGAGGAACCGTCGGGCGACCTGCATCTTCTGCCCTACCTCATGCAGCGTCTCATCGTGATTGCCAACGCTCTTGAAGTAGAGCCTGTCGGCGCGTGGTGGAAAGCGACCTCACGCGGTCTCAGCGCAAACTACGAGGACACGCTTCAGGCGGCCACAACCGGGCGACTGGCCGGATTCCGTGGTGCGCTGTGCATGAGAGCGGATCAGGTCGCCGCTCTGAACACGGGATTCACTCCGTCGGCAGATGACGTCGGGAGCGCCCGCGCGGTCCTGGACTCCCTGCCCGCCCATACTTCCTCGGCCATCATAGCGGCCAACACCGTTCAGTGGTCGGACACCTGCGTGAGCAGAGATCGGGCAGGCATACTGGTACGAAATGCGGAGGCCGACACAGATGACTAGAAGAATCAGGCGATCCGGCCTGACCATGCCCATCAACAACCCGCGTTTCGTGGGCCGTTCATGGACGCGAGACTGCGACTATCTCAACTTCGACCTGGAAGACTCCGTTCCGCAGTCCCAGAAGGAGTACGCCCGCACCCTGGTCAGGGAGGCCATCGAACACGGTCGGAAGGGCGCGGCGGAAATCAACATAAGAATCAACTGCGCCTATCCCGAGATTGACGTCCGAGCCGCCGTCTGGCCCGGCGTTTCCCAGATAAACTTCCCAAAGGCCGAAACCGCAGAGCAGATCAAAAGCCTGGACGCCCTGATTACCGAGATGGAGCGCATCAGGGGAATCCGCCCCGGTACAGTCCGCATTGGCGCGACCGTCGAGACTACTCTCGGCGTGGCAAACTCGTATGAAATTGCCTCCGCCAGTCCGCGCATAGACGCCTTCGGACCCGGCACCGGCTACGATATGTCTATGGACATGGGCGTCGAGATGTTCGTCGGGTTCGACCAGTTCTTCTACAACCGGGGTGAGGGCGAACTCATCGCCATGGCGCTGGGACTCGAACGCGACGGCAGCGTCTATATGTCCGACACGACCGGAAATGTGGGCAACGCCGACCTCGCCCTGAATCGAGCTCGCGCCAGCCGAAAGGCCGGTCTCAGGTCGGGCGGCGGACTGCATCCCAATGTCGTAGCCCCTCAGAACGAGGGACTGACCCCCACGCCCGAAGAAGTCGAGGACGCCCATCGGGTCCTGGCATTCTTCCATGACCTGGATAAGCGCGGTGAAGCCGAGGGCGACATGGATGGGCAGACAGTTGACCAATACGAAGCCTCTCGCGCCTCTGAGCTTATTGAGTGGGCCGCACTCTGCGCCCTCAGAGATGCTGAGAAGGCCGCCGCGCGAGAAAGAACACAGGCTGCGGACCAACCAGTTGTCGTCGAACCAACAAGCGACATCGAAGCGGAACAGGACGCAGAACCACCAGACTCCGCGCAGTTCTCGGAGACCACAGAGCCGGAACGGCAGGAACAAGAGCAATGAACCCATTCGTCAGAAGGTCGCACCTGTTGGTCTCCATATCCGACCGCGGAGCGGTTGAATCGTCATGGACGCACAACGCCGACGCCGTGATTCTCGATCTCACCGGCGCCTCGAGCGATGCCGAACGATTCAGGCGCAGGGGACGAAAGACGCTCTCCGACTCCATAGAAATCGCCGGACGCGGAGGCGCGGAGGTCTTCGTCCTTGTCAACAAGTCGGTCGCCCACGCCGACATGGAGGCTGCAATATGGCCAGGAGTAAAAGGTGTCGCGTATCCCGGCGCAGAGTCCGCATCAGAAATAGCGGAAGTGGGCGAACTGCTGACCGACCTCGAGGGTCGTCGTGGCATCTCCAGGGGCACTCTACATATCATCGCGCTGCTCGAAACCGGCGCCGGTGTATGGAACATCCGCGAAGTCATTCGCGCCAGTCCGCGAGTCAGTTCCGTCGGTCTCAACGAACTAGTCCTGTGTGCAAACATGGGAATCACACCCACAGCTGATTTTGACCCGTTCGAATACGCGAAGGGGCGCGTCATCATCGAGGGTAGAGCGTCAAAGGTCCAGCCCATCGGCATGAGCCATCCATACGGCGTCTTGCCCGAATTGGACAACGAACCAGAGATCGCTCGCCTCGCCCTAAGGTCCAAGAATCTAGGTTTTGCCGGCGCGATATGCCCGCATCCGAATTGGGTCGCACACTGCAACCGCGCTTTCGCCCCGCCAGAAGACCAGCTAGATTTCTACCGTGAGACCCGCCGCCTGTTCGCCGAGGGCGTGGCCAGGGGCACGGCTGCGGTTCCCTATCCCGGAACCACCATGATGATAGACGTGCCGGTGGACGAGAACGCGCGCGTCAACCTGGAGCTATGGGAACTGTGCGCCACCCGCGAGGCCGAGAAGGTAGCGGCCCTTACCCGGGCGAGGGCATGACCGTCCAAAGAATTTTGATATACCCATCCTGATGCAGACCGGAGGCAGTTCATGGCTACACAGACCGGACTGGTAACAGCCGAAGATCTCTTCAACATGCCCGACGACGGCTATCGCTACGAACTCGTCAGAGGAGAACTCAGAAAGATGGCCCCCGCGTCTTTTTTTCACGGAACATCGGCCATGAGAATAGGCGCGCCACTCGCCATTTACGTGATCGAAAATGGCCTAGGCGAAGTTTGCGCCGCCGAGACAGGCTTCAGAATAGGCTCTGATCCCGACTATGTTCTCGCTCCAGATGTCGCATTTGTCAGCCGTGAGCGATTGGAGGATATTGGCGAGATTGGTATTTTCTTCCCAGGTGCGCCCGACTTGGTGGTGGAAGTCACATCCCCAAGTGACCGTCTTACCCAGGTAGCCGAAAAAGTCCGAGATTGGCTGGATGCCGGAACTCGCATGGTCGTGGTGGTAAACCCACGTCGGCGCGACGTAACGGTACATCTCCCCAACAGCGCCCCGGTCACTCTGACTGAGGAAGACTCCCTCGACGGCGGTGATGTAGTCCCCGGCTGGACAATACCCGTCAAAGACATTTTCGGCTGAAGAAGAGCAGACAATACCCAGGAGATAAACATGCCTATAGAGAGAGTATCCCCAAACCTCGACCACCTGCTTTCGGTTGACCAGGAAATGCAAGAGTTGGGCGACGGATTCGGAGGCGACGGAGGACCAGCCGAAGGCCCGCTCTGGTGGAGCGACGGAGGTTACCTGCTTTTCAGCGACATTCACAACAACAGGCGTATGAAGTGGTCGCCAGACGAGGGCGTTACTCTCTTTCAGCAGCCCACCAACCACGCTAATGGGCTCACACGCGACCTGAAGGGCAGGCTGCTGGCCTGCGAGCACAGTTCCAGGCGCGTGACGCGCCAGGACTCCGATGGTGAGATAACCGTCATAGCCAATAGGTATCGTGGCTCCCGGCTCAACCGGCCCAACGACGTCGTTGTGAAGTCGGACGGCAGCATATACTTCACCGACCCTGGATGGCCCGCGCCCGGTCTGGACCTGGACTACTCCGGCGTCTATATGGTCTCTCCCGACCTCGGCGAGATCATGTTGCTGGTTGGCGACTTCATCACGCCCAACGGCATCGCCTTCTCGCCCGACGAGAGCGTTCTGTACGTCAACGACACCCGCAGACAGCACATACGCGCCTTCGACGTCCAGCCCAACGGCACACTCGCGCTCGCCTCAGACCGTGTGCTGTGCGACCTGAGCGGCGACCGCCCTGGAGTCCCTGACGGCATGAAAGTGGACGTGGAGGGAAATATCTACTGTGGCGGTTCAGGCGGAGTGTGGGTCATAGACGCCGACGGCAATCACCTCGGAACCATTGCCCATGGCCACGACGCCTCCACCAACGTCGCCTTCGGCGGAGACGACTGGAAGACCCTCTTCTTCACCACCTGGAACACCGTCGGCAGCGTCCGGGTCAACATCCCGGGTATGCCGGTCCCGACCAATATAGCCTGAGAAACATCTTCCAGTTTCTGGTAAATGCCGACTGTTAGCCAATCTTGGATCAGCCGGTTACCGTGTCCGCCAGGGGTTCGATGAGTCTCAACAGCAATGGAATACTCTCCTGGGCTGTATTCCAGACGATATCGAAGTCAATATCGTCGTAACCGTGAATCATCCGGTTCCGCATTCCTATCATGGCTTGCCACGGGATTTCTGGATGCGCTTCCTGAAACTGCGGAGAAATCCGTCCCGCAGCTTCGCCGATTACCTCAATACGCCGAATAACGGAGTCCTGCAACTGTGTGCTGGAAAGAAACTCATCCATTCCAACGCCTTCAACGTAAGAGCGTATCAGTCGCGCCGACATTATGATGTCTAGGAGTAAAGCTGAGTCACGCTCCATATATGACCTCGGCCGATTTCAAGATTGCCCTACGCCGCAGGTGATTCCGACTCGCTTCGATCCCGCGCCGGCTAATCAGATCAACCTGCCGCCCGAACATGGATTCCAGTTCCTCTTCCATGTGGCTCAAATCGAACAGTGTACGCACGGCATCTTCATCAAAACTAACCAGCACATCCACGTCGCTATCCGGCCCAAAGTCATCTCTCAGCGCCGATCCAAACAGCGCAAGTTCTGTAACCTGCCATCTCTCGCAGAAGTCAGTTATATCGTGTGGTGATACTCGTATCTTCGAGTTCATCGTAAACACTCCCTACTCCTGCTTCGGCTTTCGCACGAAAAGCATGAGTACCACGCCCATGAAAGTCAGCGCCGCGAACGTCGTGAACGGAACTACGTACGATCCCGTCGTGTCGAACATATAGCCCGCGAACAGCGGAGCGAATATCATCGCTATGTTCATCGGAAACTGCGATATGCCCATGATGGTCGCGAAGGCCTTACGTCCGAAGTAGTCGCCTCGGATAGCAGTGGTCAGTGGGCTTCGGCCCCCGAACCCTACCCCGTACAAGAACGCGAATACGTATGCCATCGCAACGCTGTCGAAGAGCGCTATGATCAGAATTCCCGCGCCCTGAAGAGCTAAGAAGAACGCAATCATGAGGGTTTTCGGAAGTCGCTCCGCCAAGTAACCGGATATGAACTGCGCGGGAAGCGCTACGATTACGGAAAACTGCTGCACAAAGGCCGCGGCCGTGGGAGACATCCCAGTGTCGGTCAACTTCGGTACAAGATGAAGCGCCAGAGTTACTATTGCCACACTCGACGCCACCTGCGCGATCGTCAGCATCCAGAAGGCCGGGGTCTTCAGCGCCTGCATCGCGGTGAAGTCGGGCTCATCATCTATTTCCGTTAACTGCTGTCGTGGCTGCTCGTCCCTGACGCTCTTTGGGATCATGCCGCCGTCAGGCTGAAGCCCCATATCCTCCGGACGATTGCGTATCGCCTTAACCGCCGGTCCTACGATAACCAGCAAGAACACCCCGATTCCCAGGGCAGCGCCACTCAGTTGGTACCACTCTATCGCCAACGCCAGTACTGGAACCAAGAGTCCACCGAGGTGAATCCCGGACATTGCGCCCGCCATCGCGAACGAACGGCGACGATTGAACCAGTTGTTTACCATCGCAATCAGCGCCAGCCACCCGCCGAGTCCGGTGCCAAGCGAAACAAACATGTAAGAACCATAAAAGTGCAGGAGTCTCTCGTCTAACGACGAGATGGGCAGCGCGCTGAACACACCGAGTCTTCCCAGGGCATCAATCTGCGAGAGCCAGATGAATCCCAGGCCCATCATCGTATACCCGATCAGGACCATGCGACGCGTCCCTACCTTGTCCACCAGCACGCCCTCGATTGGCCCCAGGATCGCGCCTTCGACTCGCGCCAGTGAAAAGGCTCCTGAAAGAGCCGTTCGACTCCACCCGTAGCTCCGCTCCAGGGCCACAAGTATGATTCCGAGTCCCTGAAAGACCGTCAGAGACATAAGAGTGAGCATGAATGAGGAAAGCCCGACAAGCCACCAGCCGTAGAACACCTCGCCTCTGAGCACTGCTCGCCCGGCGTTCAATGCTTCAGTCCGTAGCCCACCCTTCGGTTCGCCTGTTGAGACTCGATTTCGCATGAGAGTAAGACTACCAGAAACTGGACAGGATTTTTCAAACCCCAGTCTGAAACATCTCAATTAGGTCCCCGGGAATAGTTCAATGGCCAATAAAGAACAGTCGCCCTCAGGTTGCGATTCATCCGCTCAACAACTACACTCGGATACGATTCGGCTTGGGAGATTTTACTTTCCCAATTCCTGATAGGGAGGACATAGTGATAAATAACCTGATGGACAAGTACTGCATAGTCGGTGTGGGAGAAACCGACTATAGCCGAGGTTCAGGACGCAGCACCCGTGCCCTGGCCACCGAAGCCATAAATAATGCTCTCGCCGACGCTGGCCTGAAGCCACAGGACGTGGACGGGATGCTCAGCTACCACGGCGGGGACTCCACCAACTCCAGCACACTGGCCTACGACCTCGGCATCAAGCTCAACTTCTACATGGACTGCTCAGGCGGCGGCTCCAGCACCGAGGCGCTCGTCGGGCTCGCGATAGGCGCAATCGAGGCGGGTATGGCGGACACTATCGCCATCTTCCGCTCCATGAACGGCTATTCGCAGGTCCGGATCGGAGGTACTGGCGCCAGGTCAGCCAACCCTGTCTCCGGCCCCGACCTGCTCCGACGCACCTATGGGCTGGCCAGCGCGGTTCAGTCCTTCGCGTTCACCTTCACCCGCCACATGATGGAATACGGCGTTACGAGCGAGCAACTCGCCCAGATAAAGGTGACCCACAGCAACCACGCAAGCAACAATCCCAAGGCGCTCATGAATCATCGCGTCACCATTGACGATGTTGTGAACTCGCGCTGGATCGTGCGTCCGTGCGCCCACCTGCTCGACTGCTGCCTGGAGACCGACAACGCCACCTGCATCATCGTGACCTCCGCCGAGCGTGCCAGGGATCTCAAGCAGCCCCCAGCCTACATCCGCGCGGTACAAGGACGCGGCACAAAGCCCGGCGGCGACTTCCACTACCAGCACGCGCCAATCACCAGGGTCGCCGGACACCAGGTCGGTCCTCGTCTCTTCGCGCTGGCCGATCTCAACCACGACGACATAGACGTCACCGGATGCTACGACGCCTTCACCTACACCACTCTGCTCCAGTTCGAGGACTACGGATTCTGTGAGAAGGGTGAGGGCAAGGACTACGTGACATCCGGCATCACCGATCTGGGCGGACGCCGGCCCAACAACACCAGCGGCGGCCACCTCTGCGAGGGATACACCCACGGCATGAACATGGTCATTGAGAACGTCCGCCAGTTGCGTGGCACGGTGGATGACTACTGCCCTCAGTGGGCGGACGGAATCCACACCTACGACTACTCCGAAGGCCACTGCCGCCAGGTAAAGGACGTCAATATCACGATGAACATGGGATGGGCCAACCCCGCGACCGGGAGCGCCATGATTCTCAGGAGGTAATTCCATGCCGATTTACGAATACCGCCAGCTACCTGTCAACATCTCCGAACAGGACTCCGAGTACAAGGGCTACTTCGACGCCGCGATTGAACACAAGCTCATGCTCAAGAAGTGCCTCGATTGCGGCCTGCTTCGTGGAGAGCCCGGAGCCGCCTGCCCCTGGTGCGCCTCTATGAATTCGGAGTGGGAGCAGGTCAGCGGCAAGGGCACGATTTACAGCTACCAGGTAATCCCGCACAGTATCCTGCCCGGATTCCGTGACTGGACGCCCTACCCCGTCGTATTGGTCGAACTCGACGAACAGATAGACCAGCCCAATCCCGGCGACGGTCTCCGCATCACCGCCAACCTGGTTGACGAAAACATGGACGCGGAGAAAGAGGAGAACGTAGCGATAGGAAAGCGAGTCGAGGTCTGCTTCATGGACATCGAGGACGGCTTTACGCTGCCCCAGTTCAGACTGTCCGACGAGCCGCCCGCGGGCGATGTTTGGCGATACCCCGTACCCTGAACGCCAAGTGGGAACATAGAAGAACCGCAAATCACTTGAAAAGGCTTGAACTTGGGACTGAAAATCTTCTTCGACGTTGACTACACACTGCTCGCAATGGACGGAAGCCTCCGTCCACATACACGGAACACCTTCGAGAAACTTATAGAGGACGGGCATGAAGTCTATATATGGTCTGGCGTCGGACTTCGCACCGACGAGGTAAGACGACATGACCTCCAGGACTTAGTGTCCGGCATTTATAAGAAGCCGATCTACGACTTCATCAACGGACTTGAGTTGCTTAAAGTCCCGCACTGGCCCGACTTCGTCATTGACGACTATCCGGAGATTGTGGACACCTTCGGGGGCGTGCTTGCCAGACCTTACTTCTTCCGCTCGGCGGACGACGTCGAGATGGACCACATTTACGACATCATCAACGATTTCGCCGCCACCGGCCGATCCGAGAGAGTGGGGTACAGGGCCGCGCGCGGAAAGCGACCCGACTGAGTATTCGAGAAAATGCCGATAGAACTCCTCAGACCCGAAGTATCCTCCAAGATCGCCGCGGGCGAGGTAATAGAACGCCCTGCCTCCGCGGTCAAGGAACTAGTGGAAAACGCCCTAGACGCGGGCGCGTCCAGAATTCAGGTCGAGATCAGGGCTGGCGGCATTGAGTTCATACGCGTCACCGACGACGGAATCGGCATTCCATCCACTCAGGTTGAACTCGCATTCCAGAGATTCGCGACCAGCAAACTCTCCAGAGCCGCAGACCTCGAATCGGTCTCCACGCTCGGCTTCCGAGGGGAAGCGCTTCCCAGCATCGCCTCAATCGCCCGAGTCGAAATGAGAACAAGATCTCAGGATGAGGACTCGGGAACCCACATCGAATTTGAAGACGGAGAACTTATCTCCCAATCGAGCGCAGGGCTGCCGGTCGGCACGACCCTGATGGTAAGAAATATCTACCGCAACTTCCCGGCGCGCCGGAAATTTCTACGCTCGCCCGCATCCGAACATTCACGAATACACTCGGTCATCTCACACTACGCCATGGCATACCCGGAGGTAGCGTTCGAGCTCCGCGCCGACAGGGGCAGACCGTTCACAAGTCCCGGCGACGGGGACCTGCGCGACGCCGTTTCCACCGTCCACGGACGGCGAGTTGCCGAATCAATGCTCGAAGTCAGTTCCGAAGGCGACGATCTTACCGAACCTGCAGTCGGCGGATTGATTGGCCCCCCCACCCTGGACCGAGCGAACCGTACTTACATAAGCCTGTTCGTGAACCGGCGGTGGATTCAGAGCCGGTCTATCTCATACGCCATAGAGCAGTCCTACCACGGCTTCATGGCCGAGCGCAGATACCCGGTCGCCGTCGTCAACATCTCAATCCCATACGAAGACGTTGACGTGAACGCGCACCCCGCCAAGGCCGAGATTCGTTTCAAGAGAGAGAACCAGGTCTTCGGCGCGGTGCAAAAAGCTGTTAGGAAGACGCTTACCGAACACGCCCCTGTGCCGGAAGTCAGTCACCGTGCCGTGAACCGCTCCGACGCCGGTTCATATCCACAGACACGCCGGAGCCCGGAGCCAGCCGCTTTCTGGCCCACCGCTCCATTCAGCGCATCGCGGGGAACGCATGGCAGCCTCGGAAGTTCCCCTGCCTCCCATCACACAATGGACCTGGGCGACTTCCTCGCGCCGCACGACTCTTCCGAGACCACGCCTCCGCCTCCCGGCGTCACTCCAGGCAAAGCGCTTCCCGTGCTCCGCGTCCTGGGGCAGATCGGAAACACTTACGTCGTCGCCGAAGGGCCAGACGGAGTGTACATGATTGACCAGCACGCCGCGCACGAGCGCGTGATGTTCGAGAGAGTCAGAACGCAGGCAGCCGCGGGTACACCGGACATCCAGAGCCTGCTCGAACCCACCGTAGTCGAACTGGACTCCGACAAGATGGAATTGATACTCCATGAATCCGAAGCCATGTCCGGCATGGGCTTCGTCCTGGAACCCTTCGGAGACAACGCCGTCATACTCAGAGGCGTTCCGGCGCTGCTCAACGAGTCCGACCAGGCCGGAGCGCTCGTTGATGTGCTCGACCTCATGGCCGAAGGCGGCGGATTCGAGACATGGGAAGAGCGCGCCGCCTACTCGATAGCCTGCCACGGCGCGATACGTGCCGGCAAGATTCTTAGTCCCGAGGAGATGCGCGAGCTTGTAACCCAACTAGAAGAGTGCGCCCAGCCCAACACCTGCCCACACGGACGCCCCACGATGATTCACATGAGCTCAGGCCAACTCGAACGAGAATTCGGCCGTACGTAGTGGCAAGTCACGCCGCTGAATCCACCCGCCTCTACTTCGCCGTTCCAACTTCTACAGAATTGATGGGTGGAAGATGCTCTATCAAGAGCGACCAGTTTTCGCCTTCGTCGAGACTATGGTAAATCTGGCCTGAAGTCGTACCTATGTATATGCCGCATGGGTCGAGGCCGTCCGTCGCCATACCCTCGCGCATAACGTGGATGTAAGCATTCTTCTGAGGCAGGCCGTCGGTCATTGCTTCCCAATCGAGTCCCCCGTTGCGACTGCGATATACGCGCATCTTCCCGTCCGACACGAATCTCCGCCAGCCTCCCACATCTTCTATCGTCGCGTTGTCCTCCGGCAGAACATAAACTGTGTCCGGGTCGCGTGGATGCAGGCCCACTACAAACCCGAACCTGGATGGCAGCCCTTCGCTCAGGTCCACCCACTGGTCGCCTCCATCGTCCGACCTGTAAAAGCCGCAGTGGTTCTGCTGGTACAGTGTTTCGGGTCTGGTGGGATGCGCGAGCATCTTATGGGGACACTGACCGAACTCCGGGAAGGGTTCGGGAGCAAAGTCCGCACGCACGCCCCGGTTCACCGGATTCCACGTCTCGCCGCTGTCCTCGGTCCTGAACACACCCACCGCCGAAATCCCGACCCACATCCTGGACCTCGATTCGGGATCGAGAACCATGCTGTGCAGGCAGAGTCCCCCGAGTCCCGGCTCCCACCGCTCGCGGGTTGGGTGAAGCGTGAGGCTCGACCATTGCTCCCACGTCTGTCCCCAGTCGTGGCTCCTGAAAAGCGACGCGGGCGCGGCTCCCATGTACAGGACACCGGGCTCACTCTCACGTCCCGGCTCTATGTGCCACAGTTGGCTGATGGACTGACCTGATCCGTCAGTCATCTTAGGATTTCTCTCCGCGTCCGACCACGTGGCTCCCAGATCGTGGCTGATCTGCACGCCCGAACCCCACATGATACTGTTTACCGCGGACAGCACCGTCCCGCCGTTGCGGGAGTCGTAAACCATGTGGAACACGTCGCCATAATCATTGAACGGGCCGGACAGATCCCAGTCATTTCTCGATTCGTCCGAGGACAGTATGAAGCCGCCCTTGCGCGTTCCGATCAGGATAAGAATGTCGCCCCGTTTGATTCCGTTGACACCCATCACAGACCAAGTCCTCCTGTTGATTTGAACTCAGCCTACGGGAAATCGCCGGAATTCTTAAACGCCGTAGTCGGTCAGAATTCTGTGAGACCGGACGATTATGAGGACGAACGCCCTTCGCTACCAGTGAAGTATGTGCGGCTTCTGATTCCGCCAGCCGTCATCCGATGGGAATATGGTCGTCATTGCCACCCGCTCTATGTCGCCGTCAAACATATGCTCGACCGAGGACCTCCACTCCTTGTAGTGAGGGGCCTCACGGTGTGCGTCGAGCGCGGCGTCGTCTTCATAGACCTCGTAGAGGTGGAACAGGTTGGGATCCTCCACGTTTGCGAGGATATCGAATCGGTAGCAGCCCGGCTCGTCGCGCGTCGAGCCCTCGGCATCCCCTAAACTGGCCTGCCGGAATTCGTCCGCATAGCCTTCCTTGATGCGTATCGTTACGAATATAGAGATCATCTCACGTGCCTCTCAGGTCGAAATTCAGCGGGATTATATCACGACACATAAGCTACTTCCGCCTAGTCCGTCCGATAAGAGCCGTGAGTGCCAGCGTTCCGCTCACCACCCCGACGCCCACTATACACGCTATCCCCTTCAGCAGCGCCTCCACATCCCAGCCCACCGTTATCAGAGAGCGTAGCGCGTCCAACAGGTACGTGACCGGATTGTAAGTCGCCACAGTGGCGAGCCAGCCCGTCATCGCCTCCCTGGGAACGAAGACCGTAGTAAGGAACACGAACGGGAAGAAGAGCAGGAAACTGGAATTGACCGCAGCCGGATTGCCCGTCTTCAGCGCGATCGCATACGGGAATCCTGTGAACACAAGACCCCACAGACCGGAAAGCAGTATGAACAGGAGCAGACCCAGTACCCCCGACGCGAAAGTAACTCCAACGACAAAGCCGATGATGATCACCGGAATGGTAAGCGCCACGACCAGCGAAAAGTCCGCCACCGTCAGACCAAGCAGCAGCGCCAGACGGCTGACCGGTGTCAACGACAGCCTGTCGAAGTAGCCTGTCTGGATGTCCGTTACCAGCGTCACCGCTCTCGATATTCCTGTTACCGCGAATATAATCGCTACCGGAAGCTGGAACGCCTTGTAGTCCAGTCCCGGAATCCTCTCCGCCATATCCTGCAAAGCCCCTACGTTGATCGCGTAGAAGAACACCGGAATTATAAGCGCCGGATAGATCGCCTCCGGGTCCCGCGGAATGGAGCGCAGCGCGCGGATTGCCACCGATACAACATCCGAGAAGAAACCCGCGTGCCGCGCTCGTATATTCGATTGGATTGCAACTGCCTGGCTCAATTTGCTCTTGTCTCCTCACTCGCTCGTCATTTGCATGTTGAATATCCCTGCCCCGTACTTGATACGGGGATGGGGGTGAAACCTCAACTACAATTCAGTCATTCCCGCTTTCGCGGGAATCCAGCCCATAAATCACAGTTCAGACAATCAATCCGCCGCCCCGTCCACCACGCTCTCCGGTTCAGCCGCATCATCCATACGCTCCCCGGCCACGCTCAGGAACACATCGTCCAGCGTTGGTGTCCTCAATGTGATTTCACTTACCTCTACACCCACGTAGTTCAGAGCCAGGGCAACCCTGCTGATGGCCGCCGCGCCGTTCGACACCTGTATAATGACCTCCCCGCCCGTCACGTCCACCGCGTCCGCGACCTCGAGGCCGGACACCGCTTCCCTCGCCAATTCCGCTTGGCCGTCCACCCGCGCGATTATGACGTCCTTGCCCAGTGAACGCTTCAGTTCACTGGGTGTCCCTTCAGCCATCAATTTGCCGTTATTGATAATTCCCACCCGATCCGCGAGCGCGTCCGCCTCTTCCAGGTACTGGGTGGTTAGGAAGATCGTCACGTTCATATCCTCGTTGATTCGGCGCACCTCGTCCCACACCCTGGTACGGCTGATTGGGTCGAGACCGGTCGTCGGCTCGTCTAGGAAGAGTATCTCCGGGTTGTGTATCAGAGACGCCGCAAGGTCCAGGCGTCTCTTCATGCCGCCCGAATACGTTCCCACGAACCTGTCTATCGCGTCGCCGATGTCGATCAGGTCTGACAGTTCGTCGAAGCGGGTATCGGTGTCGCGTCTGGATAGACCGTACAGCCTGCCCTGGAGCCTCAGAATCTCGCGACCGGTCTGTTTCGGGTCCAGTGCCGCGTCCTGGAGCGCGGCCCCTATTCTGAGTCGCACATCGTTTGGTTGGTCCATCACGTCATACCCCGCCACCGTCGCCCTTCCGTCAGTTGGCAGCAGCAGAGTGATAAGCATCCTCACCAGTGTCGTCTTGCCTGCACCGTTCGGGCCGAGAAAACCGTAGATCTCTCCCCTCGAAATATTAAGGTCAATCCCGTCAACCGCCTTCACCTCGCCAAAGTCGCGGGTGATGCCCTTGGTTTGCACAGCGTAATCCATCTGTTATCCCGCCTTGTTCACCCTTAAGTACAAGTGTTCGTTATATTTCTAATAAAAGTAACATTCCAGGAATTGCGGAGTCAACGGAAAACAACGCCGTTTTCGCAAAAAATGGACGGATGTCGAGACATCTGGATTATCCCGTCCAGGAAAGAGAATGAGCGACTAACGACTGAGAACTGACGACCAGCCTCAGTTCTCACGCCATCTCAGCTTCCACAGTCCGATACCCATGCATACCGACGCAAACATACCCAGAACCACAATCTCCAGCAGAACGTCCGTCTGACCTGAAAGCGACTTCATCAGGCCGTCCGCCGCATACCTGAGAGGAGACACCCATCCGAACGCCTTCATCACGGCCGGCGCCTGCTCCATCGGGAAATAGACCGGACTGATCAGCGCCATCAGTATCCCCAGCAGGTTGGACATGATGCCGCCCACCTCCGGGCTAGGAGCGTAGCTAACTACAAACAGTGTGATGCCCGACATCGTGAGCAGCGTCATGACCACTATGGGTATGACCGCCAGCGTAAAGTTGAATTCCACCCCCGCGACCAGCGCGGCCACTATCAGAATCACGACCGCCGAACCCGATAGCATTATCCCGAACGACAGGATGCCGAAGGCATAAGCTACCCTGGAAACGGGCATGGTGATTATCAACTTCAGCCTGTTCTGAAAGCGGTCGAAGATAACACTCTGTCCCAGCATCGCGGTTGTGAGCATGGTCGGACCGAAGACCATGCTGCCGACCATCGCGCGCCGCGTAGCCTCGACGCTGTCGGGAGCCAAAGCGCTCGCGAAGTAGAACATTCCCATCGGAAAGACCAGCGTGCTCATCAGATACCAGTGCCAACCCCGCATCATGATGTTGAATCTAATCTCGAAGACGCTGCTCACGTCCCGAAAGAACTTTCGCCACCCGACCAAGACACTCTGCCTTGTATCTATGCTATTCCGCGTTCGAGCCGCCATCGGTCACCTCGTCGCCGGTAAGAGCAAGATACACGTCCTCTAGAGTTGTCCTGCCCACGCTGAACTGCCTTACGCCCCGCGCCCTCACCCGCTCCACCAGTTCGCGGTCATCCTTGCCATATATAGTCTCGCTGGCTCCGTTCTTCCCATCAACCGAGTATGTAACCTTGAATTCATACCCATGAGCCGACTTCAGTCTCTCTACGCTGTCGAGCGCGAGTAGCCGTCCGTTCGAGATGATACCCACCCTGTCGCAAAGCGCCTCCGCCTCATCCATGTAGTGAGTGGTCATCAGAATTGTCGCCCCTCGTGAACTGTGCTCCCTGACCAGGTTCCACAGATCGCGTCGCGACTGTGGGTCCAGACCCGTTGTGGGCTCGTCGAGCACTATTAGGCCAGGTTCAGCCAGTGCGGCCAGCCCTACCATTACCCTGCGCTTCAGACCGCCCGATAGCTTCACGTTCACGACGTTCCTGTGCGCGTCCAGCCTGAGCTCCGATATGATTTCGTCGGCTCGGCGGTTCGCGTCCCTGCCGGACAGACCGCGCAGCTTGCCGAAAATCTTCAGCGTCTCTCTCACCGTCAGCATTTCGAAAAGCTGCGCCTCCTGCGGCACGATCCCCATAAGGCTCTTCACACCTATCGGATCTTTAACTGCATCAACGCCGAATACTCGGATCTCGCCCGATGTGGGCAGGAGTTCGGTCGTAATCTGCCTCACCAGCGTTGTCTTGCCCGCGCCGTTCGGTCCCAGGATTCCCAGCACCTCGCCAGAATACGCCTCGAAAGATATGTCCCTGTTCGCGTGGACACCCCGTCTGTATCGTTTGTTTACGCTTTCAACCACCAGCGGCAGATCGCCGTAAGAATCCCCGCGTCCGCCATTCCGCTCGCTCGCCATCGTACCCGTCCGCATAGTCATCCAGTTCTTTCTCCCCATCCGCCAACTCATCCTGTAAATCCTGATTCAGACAGCCTCACTCAATCGTTATCGAGCCGTTGGACGTCCTCAGTGTCAGCGCGCCCTCCCCGTCGCCTATCACACCCTCCAGCTGACGCTTCTTCCTCTCTCCCTGTATCTCCATCTCCCTGTCGCAAACAATCGAGCCGTTGGACGTCCTCGCGCTCACTCGCAGATTTGGCTCACCCCTCAGCGTTGCGTCTATGCTTCCGTTGGACGTGACCAGCCTGCTCTCCTTGCGAGGAAGAATCTCGCCCCTGAATCGTATCTTTCCGTTCGAGGTCTCCGCGTCGAACGTCCCGCGCCCATCCAGCGCCTCTATCCTGCCGTTGGAAGTTTCCAACCTGAAATCCCCGTGCAGTCGCATACAGTTGATCCTGCTGTTCGACGTTCGCATCTCGAAATTTCCAGTAACCTCGTCCGCCTCGATACGCCCGTTCGACGTCCGTACCGTCCCGACCCCATCTATCCGGCGTAGAACGACACGCCCGTTGGTCGTCTGGACATCCAGGTTGGCCTTCCTCGGCAGCGAAACCCTGATGTAAGCCCCCCGATTCAGGAATCTCCATCCCAGGAACGCGCGTCTCCCGCCCGGCTTCGCCCGTACAAGGATAGTATCCCCCTCCTGCATTGCCAGGTATTCCACCAGTTCGGGGTGTCTGATCTCGGCGGTGACCTCTACACCGTCGTCCGCGCTGCCCCCCACAACTTCCACCATCCCGTTGAAATTCTCCACGACCAGCGTCGGAACCCCTTCCACCCGAAAACTGTCCTGCCGCCTTTCGCTGTTGGAAGAGTCCGCCACGTCCTCGGCGCTCGTCGCCGCCGTGATAACCGACCGCGCCGTCTGCACCGCAGTACGTACCGTCGTACTCACCGCCTGCTCTATCTTGTCGTCTATCGTCTCATCCGAACTCACGGAGTGGGACTCTCGACTGTCCAAAACCTCCAGCAGCCGTTCCGCCTCAGCAGCCGAAATCTTGCCCTCCGCCAGCAACCCCAAAACTCGCCTTCTGTCTTCCTGCGCCATTTCTCTCTCCACTATCCAAGCCCAATTCTTAATTCCAAATTGAAAATTGCTAATTCCCAGCAATCCGCTCCAGAGCTTCCTCGAAAGAAATCTCCCCCCGCTCCAGCCGCGACAGCGGATCAGACCGCTGCGGCCCCATGTCCACCTCCACCGAATCCAGCCGCGCCGCTATCCCGTCCAGCCGGTTCTTCACCGTCGGGTAGCTTATGCCGAATACCCGCTCCATCTCCTTCATGTTCCCCCTGCTGCGCAGAAACGCCATCACGAACACCTGGTCCTCGGCGGGCAGCCGCGCCAGCGGCGGAAGGTCAAAACTGCCCTCTATCGCTATTCCAGTCTCCACCATCCTCACCCGTTCCACCACAAAACGAGAGTCGCCCGTCATCCTGGTCAGATCGTTCCAGTCCCCTGCCATTCACTCCCTCCGCACGCCCGATTTCACATTTATTGAACTATCATCCTGGTGTAACTGAGAAAAGTCAATATATAAATCAATATATTCAATGTATCTCTGCTCCCATACAAAGCCGGCCTTCTTCTCCGTAGGGACGACCCTCGTGGTTGCCCGTCAGTCGGAACTCAAGCCCGACAACCGAAACTAATTCCATACATGACTGTGGGATTCTCTACAAATTCGCGCGTGTTTGACACTATTCCCGAACTGTGGTCAAATCACGCCGCAAGATGCAGTCCAAGCATCGAGGGGGCACGAACCATGAACTTCACAGCCGAGGTCAGCAAGCTGGCCGTGCGCCTTCGGCGCGTCATCAAGGGCGAGAACTTTTCCAACAAGCATGATCTTGTTATCGGAGAACTGGTTATGCCGTTCCTGCAAATGATGGACTACTCCAACTCCGAAGTAGTCCCCAGGTTTCCTGTGACCGGAATGTTTGTGGACTTGGCTATAATTCGAGATGGTAAGCCTGTTATCGTCATAGAGTGCAAGACAAATCTCCGTAAAGACCCACCAAGGTATCTCCGACAGTTGGGCCATTACTTCAACTACTCTGAGGCACGCTACGGCATCCTGACCGACGGCAGGATCTATCGGTTCTTTACAGACTGCGACAGACACTGCTTCATGGACCTCACGCCATTCTTCGAGTTCGACTTCCTCGACTACACTGACGCACAGGTTGACCAACTCAAGCGCTTTACCAAGTCAGACTTCGACTAGACTGGCGCTGAAATGATACGGACACAACTTTTAGTGCAGGAAACAAAGTCATTTCTGGCCGCCGCGGAAGAAGTGAGCGAATAGGCTGATTGAAAGCCGCAAGTCCGAACATCGCAGAGGAGGGTGGATATGCTTGACATCCATGGCGTCATGACAGCATTGTCCAAGACTCGTCCGATATTCCACTCGGAAGGCGACTTTCAGCATGAATTGGCGTGTCAGATTCACAAGATGATGCCGGATAGTCGGATTCGGTTGGAGTTCCCTCTTAAGGAGGGGACAAACTTGGACATTTGGCTTGCCAATGAAAAAATCGCGATTGAACTGAAGTACAAGATTAAAGGGGATTACAAGAGTAAGAGGCTACTGGCACGTTTCAAGCACGAACTGTTTATTCTCTCAGAATCAGGAGCGCAAAATCATAGTCGCTACCTATTTCTTCGGGACGTTAAGAAAGTCGAGTCAGCTGAACGCGGATTCGCAATCATATTGACCAATGAACCCGCGTATTGGAATCCGGGTCCAGTAAGCGACAAAACTCCCGATGATGACGAATTCCGCATTCATGAAGGACGAGAACTATCAGGCGTTCGGAATTGGAAGGACCCCAAGTCGAAGGCGGCGAAGAGATATCCAAACCCAATTAACCTATCGGGTTCATACACCCTGCATTGGCAGGATTACTCGGATATCCCCGCACTACCTCCTGCTGTGCAGAATCAAGGTAGGCACCGGCAGTTTCGCTATCTGGTCGTTACCGTGGGCAACTAGCCTAGTCAGGCTACCGCTCATCCCCCGTCATGCTATGACATAGCCCACACCCCGGCCCCGCGTGCCTCCAACTCAAAGAAACCGCGCCATCCCTCCCGGAACCTCTCTAAGCAGGTGGCCTAAGTTAATGTTCACAGTAGAGAATGGTCTTGGCCCGGCTTCCTCACGCTCGAATGATTGGGTCCTCTATTTCTCGATATTGCGACCCGAGAATGGCAAAGGAACATTTACTATGTCCTAGTGCTTAGGCGAAGCCACCCTCCGTCGTGGACTTGGAGCAACCGCTCCGCCCGATGGTCGAGAGGTCCGGGCTGATCGCCAACTCAAAGCGCCTGAGTATTACGAGACCCCGCGCCATCATTGGCAAAGTCGGCCCAATCATCCATCAAAAGCGCCTGAACAGGGTATCCCATCCCTGTCGCTAATTTCTGGATGGTGTCCAGCTTCGGAGACTGGGCCGCCCCCTCGATTCTCGCGATTGTAACCCTGCCCACCCCGCTCAGGTCCGCCAATCTCTGCTGCGACAGATCGGCCTCGCGTCTCAAGCGCCGCACACGCTCCGCGAACTTGCGCTGTCCCCGCAGCGTCTCTTCCGCCATGCGGTCCCTGTACTTCGCGTCCCCGAATTGCCGCGCGAAATCCCAGGGTATCTCCACCGCGTCCCCGCCCCTCGTTCTGATAACCGCTTCATAGGGCGTATCCACCTCGATGGAAACCACCTCAGCCTGACTACCAACCCCCGCCACACTCTCCCACGGCGCGACGGACACAAGCCCGTCCGCAAATGACACCCGCAGCCCGTCATACGACGCCTCCACGCTTATCATCATCCGCTCCGCGCCCTGAACCATTGCGGCTTGTACCAAATCTAATCCACCTTTCTACTCCCGTTCCCGTCCACCACTTAAATGTAATGCTTACTATGTATCAATAGCGATACATATAGTATCGCACCCTACAATTCGATTCAAGCAGAAAGTGCGTCATGTACCTGCATCAGATTAGGCCGTGTTGACATTTCTCGTCATTCCCGTGAAAACGGGAATCCAGGGGTGCGAGGTGTAGCTGTTTTCCCTACCGCAACACCTTGAAGACAGGGGAAATTATAGAATGTCAACAGAACCTAGTCGCCGTTCTGCTCAACCCCCTCACTCCCGCCAAAATTGGAATCCACCGATCCTCTATATCCTCTAATCCCATACATCCTGATTCTGACAAAAGCCCCCAACTCATCCTGCCCATCACCCTAATCAAACAAATCACAGTTCAGACACCCGCCCCAATTGAAAATTGCCCCAAAGTTGCCCTTGACGCCCACAGAATATTCGTGCTATGATGTCTCTGAATCGAATACACCCACCTCTCTTGTAGGGGTGTCCCTTGTGGGCGCCCCTACCGGGCGAGGGCCAAAGCGCTCAGTGAAAACTGGGCGCTTCCGCTTCCAAGAACCAAAAGCTAACCACTAAGGACTGAACAATGTACGATAACCTGACTCCACGCGAACGACTCGCCAAAATAGTCGCCGAAGAAACCGGCGGCGGGCGGCGCATCGTCCGGTTCCTCGTACAGGTCACAGAAGGCGACCTACACTCCGAAGGCTTCAAACCCTGCCACCGCATGGACTCAGCCAAGGCACTCGTCAAGATAGGTCTCACCGAGTTCGAAGACTACATACGCGCCAACTCAATTCCCCCAAAACCCAGGGCCGGAAGAACAAGCCGTCCCGACGCTGAACTGTCCCCTGAGATAGCCGAAGCGCGCGAACAACTCGCCAAATACGCCAGGGAACTCACCCAGGACGGGCGAACCGTCATCAGGATGTACGCCGAAGTCATGGAAGGCGTCAGAAACGAAGAAGGCTTCAAGCCGCACCACCGCATCGCCGCCGCCCGCGAACTCATCAAGCGCGGCTTCGACGAAACCTATACCTGCGCCGCGCCCGAAGTGCGCCCGACTGAAACCCCCGAACCCGAATCTACCGTCATTCCCGCGAAAGCGAGAACCCACACCCCTGAACTGGAATTTGACGAAGAACGCGAGGCATACCTCGCATCCGAAGAAAACATGGCCAGGGTAATCGAGAAGCTCAAGCGTTTCGTCGAAGAAATCCCCCCTGAAGAACGCGAGGCGCATGAAGCCGCTATGCGGGACAGAGACCTCTCCATGTGGGACACAATCGCCGCCCAGCCGCCTCCGGTAATCACCAGGGAGCAGGCCATAATCGGAGCCGCCGAGTTCCACGAAATCCTCGACTGCTGGAAACGATGGGATGAGTCCGACGTAAAGATCCCTGACCCACCCGAAGGACTAACCGGATACGACAGCCTATGACCGACTCGGCGCCGGAAGCGTCACATTTCTGGATTGTATCCAACGTAGTACCATGTCCACTTAGTTTTGTTGTATTCAGCGTACTTTCAAATTCCATTTGTCATTCCCGCGAAGGCGGGAATCTAGGGGTCGGGGGCTGCCTGATTTGCATCAGAATCATCTGGACGCGGTAGTAGTATGTCAATACCCAATATCTTTGCGCCCCTTCGTGTCCTTCGTGGATATACTCATGCCCACTACTCTTGTGATGCTTTCATCCATCCTTATCTGTCGCATTGCATTCCCACCCTTTGCTAAAATCATTCGGTCAACTCCCGTTGCCGATGAACAGACGACAGACCCCGGAGGAACGAAACCGTGAACCTGCGCATACCCGGTCCAATACCCGTGCCAGAGGACATACTCGAGGATATGTCCCGCCCGATGATCAACCACAGGGGTCCCGAGTACAAGGACCTGCTCCTGAGCACGACCGACCGGCTCAAGCGCGTATTCGAGACCAACGCCGACGTCTGGATAATTACCGGCTCCGGCACCGCAGCCATGGAAGCCGCCGTCGTAAACACCCTCTCCCCCGGCGACAAGATGGTCAATGCTACCGTCGGCGTGTTCGGAAACCGTTTCACCGACATAGCGTCCGCATTTGGCGCCGACGTGCTGACCCTCGACTTCCCGTTCGGAGAAGCTATTGACCTCGATGTCCTCAGGAAGTGCCTGAACGACAACCCCGACGTCAAGGCCGTCACCGTAACCCACAACGAGACCTCCACCGGGGTGACCAACGACCTCCAGGCCGTTGCAGATGTCGTAAAGGGCGAGTTCGACAAACTGATACTGGTGGACGGCATCAGCAGCGTGGCCTCCATACCTATGTCCGCCGACGCCTGGGGCCTCGATGTTGTCGCCACCGCCTCCCAGAAGGGCTGGATGCTCCCTCCCGGATTTGCCTTCCTCAGCTTCAACGACCGCGCCTGGGCCGCCCACGCCGAATCCACTATGCCCAAGTTCTACCTCGACGTGGCCCAGTACAAGAAGTATTATGAAATCGGACAGCCTCCCTACACCCCGGCCGTGTCGATCATGTTCGCGCTCGACAACGCGCTCGACCAGCTTCTCGTCGAGGGCATGGGCTCCGTGTTCGAGAGGCACGCCGCCGTCGGACAATTCACCCGCGACGGCATAAAGTCGCTCGGCCTGAAACTGTTCCCCCGCGACGAGCGTTACGCCTCCAACACCGTAACCGCCGTAAGCATACCGCACGGTGTGGACGCCACCGCATTGGTCGGCAAACTCAGGACAGAACACGACGTAATCGTTTCCGGCGGACAGGCTTCCCTCGCGGGCCAGATATTCCGCATTGGACACATGGGCAGGACCACCGAGGGCGATATCCAGGACACTCTGGACGCCATCGAAGACGTACTCCCAAAGGTCGGATTCAAAGGATAGCCAAAAGTCCCTTCCCCATTGATAGGGGAAGGTTAGGATGGGGTGAAGCCTACGCCAAATAGCACCCCACAACTGATAATTGAAAATTACTAATTGAAAATTGATACACAATGGACACAACCCGATTCGAGACACTCGTAAGGCAGGCGATACAGGAACTCCCGCCGGCGTTCCTGGAACGGATGGACAACCTTGACATCGTCGTCGAGGACTGGGCATCCCCGACTCAGCTCATCGGCTCCGGCATCGAGGAAAAAGAGTCGCTTCTCGGTCTATACGAGGGAATTCCCCTGCCCGACCGGTATGACTACAACCTGGTCCTGCCGGACAAGATAACGCTCTTCAAGAAGGCTATCGAGAGCATCTGCGACACCGACGAGGAGATAGTATCCGAGGTGCGCGCAACCGTCGTCCACGAAATCGCCCACCATTTCGGAATAGATGACCACGCCCTTCACGAAATGGGAATCTACTGACCCATCAGCCACTGGATACGCCCGTCGTCTTATCCATTCCGGCGAGCGCGCAAGACTCATATAGGGTCGAAGACGCGCCCGCCCTTTAGGCGTTTGACACCGCCCAGACTGTAGTTCCTCAACACGGAGGAGGTCTTGGAAGCATCATATGATTACCACTTTACACGAGGAAGAGAAGGTTGACGCCGACCATGAAGACACCGGTCTTGCGCTAAGCCTTCTCAATCCCCTGCTCCGCTCAACCGACCAGTACCGCAACCTCCTGCGCGCTATCGAAGGCCCGAATACCCGTGTCAGGGCGCAGCTCCTCTCGGAAGCCACTCCCTACCTGGTTTCCACACTCATGCAGGACCTCGACCGGCCTGTCTTGATCGTTGTCCCCAGGGCCGAAGAAGCCCGCCGCCTTCACGAACGACTCTGCGCCTGGGTGGACAATCCCGAACGTATCCACCGCTTCCCAGAGACCGAGACCCTGCCCTTCGAGCGTCTCGTAACCGACATAGACACCATCCAGCAGCGTGTACAAGCCCTGGACGCCTTTCTGAACATAGGCGACGCGCCCCCTCTGATCGTCGCCTCCGCGACATCGGTCGCGCAGCGCACCCTCAGCCGGGAGTCGTTCGAGGACAACACGCACGAAATCGGCGTCGGCGACGTCATAGACCTCGACGACACACTCGAACTCTGGAGAAGCATGGGATACAGATTCGAGTCCGCCGTGTACTCCCCCGGCTTCGCGAGCAGACGCGGTGGGATAATAGACATCTTCCCCGTAGGCACGGAAATGCCCGTGCGCATCGAGCTCTGGGGAGACGAAGTTGACAGCATCCGCCTCTTCGATCCCTCAAGCCAGCGATCAACCGAGATCGTCAGATCGGTCAGGATAATCCCGGCCCACGAGACCCTGCCCGCTATGACCGACCGTGAAGAATTGGACCACCGCCTGGCCTACATAGACATCGCCAACTGCACACCGGCCCACCAGGAGCGCATCCGTGAGGAGTTCTCCCAACTACTGGACGGACACGAGGTTGACGACCTGAATCTCTATGCGGGTTTCTTCAATCACGGCTCTCTGCTCGAGTACATGCCCGAAAGCGCTCTCGTAATTCGAGTCAGACCGGATGACATTGCCGCCGCCGCGTGGGACAACGAAGAGCGCATCCACGATCTGCGGGAAACCAAACAGCGACGCGGCGAACTCCCAATGAACTTTCCTTCCTTCCACATGTCATGGAATGAAGTCGAACCCGTACTGTCTAACCTTGGGCCGCAGCTGGACATCATCTACTGGGGCGCAGACGACCTGATATATGGCGACATCTACGTATTGCCGTTCGGTTCACCACCCACCTTTCTGGGCCAGATGGACATGTTCGCCGGCGAGGCCTCCGACCTCCTCCAGGCCGGACACTCAATCGTGGCAATCACGTCTCACTCACGCAGGCTCGACGAGATTCTCACGGAAAACGGCGTATCGGATACGCTGTCCGCGGTCCTGGCGTCCCCACCCGAACCGGGAGAACTTGCCTTAGTGCAGTCGGCCGGACCGAACTTTGGCGACGGCTTCGTCCTTTCTGCCAACGGCAGAAATCTCGTGGTCGTTGGCGACACCGAGATCTTCGGCATCACGAAGCAGCGCAGGACCGCCCGTCGCAACAGGACCAACTGGGACGCCTTCCTGTCCGAGATAACTCCCGGCGACTACGTCGTCCACGTCGAACACGGCGTGGGCCGATTCATGGGCGTAGGAAGACCATCCGAGAGTTCTGACTCATCAGCCGAGTATCTGCTTCTCGAGTACGCGAACCGGGACAGGTTATACGTGCCGCTGGAACACCTCGACAGGGTTACGCCATACGTCGCGCCGAGTGATGCCCCTCCACACCTCACGCGGCTCGGTACCCAGGAGTGGAACCGGGCCAAGGCAAGGGCAGAGCGATCCACCCGGCAGATGGCGGCGGAACTTCTCGCGCTGTACGCCGCCCGTGAAATGGTAACGGGGCACGCATTCGGTCCCGACTCGACCTGGCAGCAGGAGTTGGAGGAGTCCTTCCCGTTCGAGGAGACTCCCGACCAGCTATCCACGCTTGCCGAAGTCAAAAGCGACATGGAAAACGAACGCCCCATGGACAGGCTGGTCTGCGGCGACGTCGGCTACGGCAAGACCGAGATCGCCCTCAGGGCGGCGTTCAAGGCAGTCATGGAAGGCAAACAGGTCGCGGTGCTTGCCCCTACTACGGTTCTGGCGCAGCAGCATTACGTAACCTTCTCCCAGAGGATGAGCGCATATCCGGTCAACGTCGAGGTTCTGAGCAGGTTCAGGACCGGACGCGAACAGCGGGACATCATTGAGGCGCTGGCGGACGGAAGCGTTGACATCTGCATAGGCACGCACCGCCTCATTCAGAAGGACGTCAGGTTCAAGGACGTGGGCCTTGTGATAGTTGACGAGGAACAGCGTTTCGGGGTCGGACACAAGGAACGCCTGAAGCAGATGCGCCAGGAAGTGGACGTTCTCACGCTGACGGCAACACCGATACCAAGGACGCTTCACATGTCGCTGGCTGGTGTCAGAGACATGAGCACGATAGAGACGCCCCCCGAAGACCGCATCGCCATCAAGACATACGTGTCCGAATTCAGCGACGAGTTAATCCGTGAAGCGATACTGCGGGAGATAGACCGGCAGGGTCAGGTCTATTTCCTGCACAACAGGGTCTATAACATCGGCTACATGGCCAACTATATCCGCCGCATAGTCCCGGAGGCAGAAGTCGGGGTCGCCCACGGCCAGATGAGAGAGGGCGACCTGGAGAAGGCAATGGCGTCCTTCGCGCAGGGCGAATTCGACGTCCTCGTCTGCACGACTATAATAGAGTCCGGCCTGGACATTCCGAACGTCAACACCCTGATAATCAATCGCGCCGACACGTTTGGACTGGCGCAGCTCTACCAGCTCAGGGGTCGCGTTGGACGCTCCAGCCGTCGAGCCTATTCGTATCTTCTGATCCCCAGCGCCCGCACCCGCGCCCTGAGCGAGACCGCCGAACGAAGACTGAAGGCGATGCTCGCCGCCACCGAGCTTGGCGCCGGTTTCCGAATAGCGATGAAGGACCTGGAGATACGCGGCGCCGGAAATATCCTGGGAGCCGAACAGAGCGGGCATATACACGCCGTAGGCTTCGAGCTTTACACCAAGATGCTGTCGCAGGCCGTTGAAGACCTGCGCGCACGACGTGAGTCCGGCGACCTTATCGGCATGACTCCGCAAGATGTCGCGGACATGGTCAGCGACCAGGTGGACGAGTCCATATCCAGCAGCCTGACTCCCGAACCCGGCGTAGCCCTGGATATTGGAATACCTGCCGGGCTGCCGTCCGACTACATCCCCGACCTGCCCGCCAGGATGGGACTCTACCAGCGTCTCATCGCTCTCAAGGACGAAGACTCTATTGGACCGATGGAGGACGAACTCCGAGACAGGTTCGGCCCTTTGCCCTGGCAGGCCCGCGCGCTGCTCTACACAGTCAGGCTCAGGATACTGTCCGACAGGGCCGGAATAGAGTCCATGACCCGCGATGGCGAACGCATCGTCCTGAGAATGAAACATGACGTGGGCGGCGCGAGACGCGCACTCAGTCGCAGGCTGCCGAGGAGCGCTGAGGTAGGCAATTCGCAGATCCGCCTCGACTTGAGCAAGCTGAACACGGCCTGGGAAGACTACCTCCTGGACGTCTGCGAACGCCTCGCCGAATTCAGAACCGAGATGACCCGCCAGGTCCTGGAAGCCGCGTCGGGATAGTTACATCCCGATTTCCAGCGCGAGCGTAGGCAACTCCATCAGCGTCTCAATACGAGGACAGCCGGTGTACCCTACGTGATTCCCGTCCCGGTCAATCAGGACGGGACCTATACCTGCATTCATGGCTCCGGCTATGTCGGAGCTGAGTTGGTCTCCAACGTGAATCGTGTCCCCCGGGGCGGTGCCGGAACGCCGCAGCGCCTCTCGGAATATAGGGGCGTGAGGTTTCTCGACGCCCACCTCGCCGGATGTGACGGCGAAGTCCAAATAGGGCGTCAGTCCCATATCCTCTACCAGTTGAGTGGCCGGCGTGTTCATGTTGGAGATCAGGCCCAGGGTAAACCCCTGCTGTTTGAGAAGGTCGAACGCGGGAAGAACATCGTCGTACCGCGCCATGCCATACGGGATACTCCGGACCGCCCTCCATATCACCATAGCCTGCTCTACCGTAACGTCGTGCCCGCAGCCACGCAGAACGCGCCGCTCGTACTCGCCGAAGAATCTATCCCTTTCCTCGTCGTCCATCATTCGCACGGGCTTCACGGCGTTCTGCTCGGACATGAAGACATCGGCCAGCGCGTAGCCTCTCAGTACGCCCTCGCGCGTCAGCTCCATCCCGAAGCGCGAACACGCCTCGGACTGTATCTCGAACCGATCCGGCCTGAAGCCCGCCAGAGTTCCATAAACATCGAAGAAGATAGCTTGTACCATATTTAATTCTCTGTCATCATATATATGTTCAGATTATATGTTTTGAGATGATCCACTTATGGGAACAGGGATGCCTTGCACCGCAAGGGCGGATGTATCAGCATATTTGCTGCCATCGGTTATCTCGATACCAACCACCTTATTGTCCTTGTCATAGTCCACTACGACACCCGGCGCAATCTCTTCAGATTCAACGCTGGCGATTGCCCGAAGGCCGATATAAAGCATATCGCTGTGGGAGTCATATTGTATCTTCATGTTTTCTCTCCTAGCTATCCGGACGGAACCTCCGGTCAAAGAAGGCGTTGTGCACTGTCTCTCCGTCCGGTTCCGTTATAACTCGTAGATAACGGTTTCTCTCGGCAATAAACCCCAGCGGCGTATGCGTCCGTTGGCTTCAATTTGGACTTGTACCGGATTATCCAGCGCAGATTGAATCCAGTCCATTCTCAGTTCAGGACGCCGGATTAGAACGCTGTTTTCAAAATACCAAAGTTGTTTTCATCCGCCTAGCTTATCCAATGTTATCATTTTGTGGGACCCACGGACATATCATCTCGGGCGTCGCCTGCCAGGTACATTCAGCGGAGCGCCGGGTTTGCTCAAAGTCAGTATCAGTGGGATGCTTATGAGGATGGAGGCGGCCATAATCAGGAAAGGCTCGCGGTAATTTCCGCGCACGTCGAACATCCAGCCGACGAATACGGGGCCTATGACTCCAAACACAGTGCTGAAGGTCATCATTATTCCCATGATCGTGCCGAAGCTCCTGCGTCCGAAATAGTCGGCCAGCATGGCGAACCGGACGGGTATCGAGGCTCCGAATCCGACGCCCCAGAACACTATGAATCCGATCAGGTGCCAGGTGGAACTCGTATAGCAGAAAATCAGGGTGCCTACGAATTGCAGCGCGAAGGAGACCGCGATGAAGTGTCTCTTGTCCAGCCTGTCGCCGAGCCAGCCAGCCGCGATTCGACCGACCAGGCTCATCAGGGACACTCCGAGAATCACCATACCCGCAGCGCCGCGACTGATGCCGAAGCTGGTGAGCGCCGGTATCTGGTGGACTGTCGCGGAAATTATCAGCTGTCCCGCGCCCATCGCCAGGACAAGTTGCCAGAACACTCTTGTCCTCATCGCCTCTTTGGTCGTGTATGTCACCTCCAGTCGGCGACCGGAGGCTCCGCCGGAATCACCGTCGGATGATGTGTCGCCGGATTCGAGTGGAGCGCCGTCCGGGAGCAGGTTGTAGTCCTCTGGACGCGAGCGCATCACCAGCGACACAGGAATCCCCATTACCCAGAATCCAATGCCGACGGCCAGCAGTCCTGTGCGCCAGTCGGTGGTGGCGATGAGCCAGACCATCGCCGGCACAAGCAGCCCGCCTATCGCCGACCCGGCCGACATTATGGACATCGCCTTGGTGCGCTTGGACACGAACCAGTTGGCGACCGTAGTGGTAATTACAAGAAACGTCCCGAACGACAGGCCGAGGGTGATTATCGTGAATGCGAGATAGAACTGCCACAGGGAGTTGATTCTGCTGAGCATGATGAAGCCCAAGCCTGTGGCGACGATACCTGCCAGCATTACCCTGCGCGGACCGAACCTGTCTATGAACCACCCAACGAATGGTGAAATCATGCCCGACTCGGTGCGCTGGAGCGAGACGGCGGCAGAAGTCGTGGCGCGCCCCCATCCAAACTGCTCTACGATGGGATCGAAGAACGCGCCGAATCCCTGCCAGAAAGTGCCGGAAGTGTAGCCCTGGCTGATCGAACCCGCAATGACGATCCACCAGCCGTAGAATACGCCTCGATCCTCGCGTTCACGGCTGGTAGCCTTGCTTTGCGCAGTTTCTTCTGCCAACCTCCTCCGCCTAGGTGAACGGGTTCGGCATCATGCTGACCGGTACTTCCAGCAGTGTTGGGGCATCTATCGCCAGGGATTCCTTCAGAGCGGATTCAAGCTCGCTCGGATCAGCGCCCTCGACCCTAACGCCCCGCATTCCGTAGGCGTCGGCCAGCTTCATGAAGTCGGGATTGTGCAGTTCAGCCCCTATCGAGCGGCCATCGAATCTGGTCACCTGGTCTCTGAGAACATTCCCGTAGGCGCTGTCGTTGAACACGACGACCACCGCGTTGATGCCGTACTTGACAGCCGTCGCCATCTCCTGTGAGGCGAACATGAAGCCGCCGTCGCCTGAGATTGCTACAACCGCCTTGTCCGGCTGAGCGACCTTCGCGCCGAGAGCCACCGGGTAGGCGTAGCCCAGGTTTCCGTAGTACGAGCTAGTGAGGTATGTTCGCGGCTCGTAAACTGGGTAGTTGACGCGGCTGTAGTAGCCTATCTGGGTCATGCCGGAGATTACGATGCCGTCGTCGGGGACAGCGTTCCTGATAGCCCTGGTGAGCGAGTGCTGCGGTTCGAGCTTGGGGTCGGACTCCTCCCGCTCGGCGCGGGCGGCGTCCATCTCGGCGCGGCGGCTCGCGCGAGGCTGCGAGATTTCGGACAGCGCAGCTTGCAGCTTCTGGAGCGTCAGCCTGGCATCGCCGACCAGACCGAAGGTATCGTCGTAATTGCGGCCTATCTCCTCTGGGTCAATGTCTATCTGTATGACCTTCTGTGAGAGGAAACCGGGATAAGCGTTCCGTGTTCCTACAAGGACAGCGATGTCGTGGTCCTTCATGCGGCGCATGTATGGGTCGTTCCTGAAATTCATTCCGCCGAGAGAGAGGTAGTGGCGGTCGGAGACCGCGCCCTTGCCCTCAGCAGTCATAAGCACGGGAGACTGTAGGAACTCCGCGAACGCGGTAAGGGCCTCGGAGGCGTTGGAGGATATCGCACCGCCGCCTGCGTACAGGAGCGGATTCTTCGCCTGGGCTATCATCCGAGCCGCCTCTCTTATGCGGTCGTCTGAGGGAACTACGGGCGCGTAAACGTCGGGCTCGAACAGGTCAACGTCTGCCTGGTCCTCCAGTGTCTCGGGAGGGATTTCTATCTCCACCGGCCTGGGACGTCCGGTCTTCAGCTGGTGAAACGCTTCATGAACGGCGGCGGGAATCTCCGCCGGGTCCAAGATCCGGTGCGCCCACTTGGTCACGGGTTTTATCGTGTCCAGCTGGTCGTTGATCTCGTGGAGCATACCGCGGTCGGCGCCGATCAATTCGCGCTGAATCTGACCGGCAACGACAAGGACAGGCGAGGACGCGGAGTAAGCCGTCCCAATGGCCGCGCTTGCGTTCTGGAGCCCAGGGCCAGGCACAACCATAGCCGTCCCGATCCCGCCGCCGGCGCGAGCGTAGCCGTCCGCCATATACGCGGTAGCCTGCTCGTGTCTCGTAGTGATGAATCGAATTCCGGGTTCTTGCGCAAGCCCGTCAAGGGCATGGTAAAGCTGGACGCCCGGCAGACCGAATATCACCCGTACTCCTTCTCTGTATAGCGACCTGGCCAGTGCCTCGCCGCCTGTCATAATTGGCATGGGTGTGTCTCCAAGTTGTTAGTTTTTAGTATTCAGGTGTCAGTAATTCTCAAGGTGAGGCACTCACCTTCACCCTGGCCCTCTCCCATCGAGGGAGAGGAGACTATCGTTCGGTGATTGGACCTAGTTTCGGTCAGCGCGCTGGGTGTCGTAGTCTGAGGCTGCCCGCTGCATCGCGGCTTCGCGACGGCTTGCGAGTTCGCCGCGAACGTCCTTCGCGTACTGCTGCGAGCGTTGAAGGCTCTCTATGGAACCCTGGAAGTGAGGCATCACATAGCGCGACATCAACTCGTAGCTGTGAAGCACCTGCTGTCTCGTGCCGAATTCGGTCGCCTGTATCAGCAGTCCGCCGAACCCGCCGCTCGATTCGTCCAGCCGGTGTATCATCTCGACCATGTCGTCCGGCGTGCCGACGCACCACGCGCCGCGCTCGACCATGAGGTCAACTATCTTCTCCTGGGGGCAGTCGGTAGCGTCGGCGCCGAGAGTCTGCTCGAAGTACTCGCGCTGGAAACGGCCCGCCCCGACGCGCGCCTGGTCCAGCGCTTCCTTACGAGTCTCCGCCAGGAAGGCGACGATCACCAGACGCCACTCGTTGCGGTCCATCACGTTGCCGTACTGCTCGGCGGTGTCTTCCGCTATCTTCCAGAAGTCCTTCATGTCGCGGGCGTAGGAGCCGCCCCTTATGACGCTGACGGATAGAACTCCGAGTCCGTACTTGCCCGCCAGCACCATGCCCGACGGCGATTGCGCCGCCGCCACCGCCATAGGGAAGTGAGGAACGGTGTAGGGTCGCAGATGGAGCGTGGCCTCGCGCAAGGTGAACCACGAGCTTTCCTGTGTGATCGGTTCCTTCTCTGTAAGCAGGCGCTTGATGATGCCCATGGACTCGTCCATTCGCCGGCGCTGGTCCACCGGGTCTATTCCGAGCATATAGGCGTCGGTGCTTAGCGCGCCGGGCCCTACGCCCAGCATCGCGCGACCGCGCGTCATGTGGTCGAGCTGCACCATGCGGTTGGCGACCATCAGCGGATGGTGATACGGCAGGCTGATGACACCTGTGCCGAGCTTGATATGCTTTGTACGCTCCGCAGCAGCCGCGATGAACAGTTCCGGCGAGGCGATGGTCTCCCAGCCGGCGCTGTGATGCTCGCCTATCCACGCCTCATCGAAGTCCAGATAATCCAGCCACTGTATAAGCTCGAAATCCCTTTCGTATGCCTGCGTGGGGTTTTCGTTCTGCCAGTGGAAAGGCGCCATGAAGATGCCGAATTTCATTCGTTCGGGGAGGGGCATGATGAAACGCTCGCTTTCGTAAGAGGTGTGTGTCGTGGCTGGCCAGCAGCACACTCAGAATACGCAGGGATTCTATCACTTGCGCCATAGGGCGGGCAAAAGCGCGAGAGCCGACGCCTCTACATCAGGCCGGTTCGCAGCCACGTGCCACGGAAGAAGTGTACGGTGTACGCCGCCGCCCGGAGCGTCATGCCTATCACTATCGCCCAGGGGACGCCATACTCTGCCAGGCCGGTGTACTGCGACAGTGCGAACGCGAGCGGCAGTTCGACGAGCCACATGGTGGAAAGCATGATTACCATAGGCGCGAATGTGTCCCCGGTCGTGTTGAACCCCTGCGTGTAAACCTGTACCGCGTTCATGGACAGGTATCCAACGGCGAGAATCTGGAGCCAGACAGCCGCCTGCGCCACGAATTCGGGATCGGAGTTGAAGAACCCGGCGATTGGACCCGGAAATGCCAGGAAGATCGCCGAGACCACGATACTCGCGCCTCCCGCGTAAACCAGAGCCCAGATGAGCGACTGCCTTGCCCTTTCGGTATGACCGGCTCCCAGGTTCTGGCCCGCGAGCGCGCCGGCGGCGCGTCCCATTCCTCGGCTGGCATGGTTGACCGTGTTTTCAGCCCGGCGAGACAGCGCGAAGGCGGCGAGAGCTCCCGCTCCAAAGGGCGCTACCATGAAGACGACTATTAGCTGGGAAATCGCCCGCTGCGCTCCGGTAACCGACGCGGGAATCCCTATCTTCAGGATGCTCCAGATCATGGGATAGTCCACGTAGTATCCTCTAAGACTCAGCCTGAGCCTGGACGTACCGCGAATGAGAGCGCTCATGTTCATGCTCATGCCAACAGTCTGGGCAATCAGGTTGGCAGCGCCCGCGCCCGCAAGCTCAAGCGACGGGAACCACCACCAGCCAAATATGAGAAATGGGCTGAGGACGAGGTGCAGTATCCTGGATACTGAGGCCGCTTTTAGAGGCGTGATGCTGTCCCCGGATGCCTGGAGGCCGCCCGCGGTCAGACGCTGCAGGCCCATCATGGACATAGCGATGAACTGGAATCGCATGTAGCCCGCGGCCTGCCTGACCACTTCATCGCCGATTCCCAGGAGTCGCAGGAGCGGTTCGGTCAGAATCATGCCGATGACCACCAGCACAATCGAGTACGCAAGCGACAGAGTGAGGGCCTGAAGCATCACGTGGTTGGCGCGGGAGACGCGGCGCGCTCCCACAGCGCGCGAGATCATGGAGCGCATTCCGGCGTCCAGTCCCATACGGGCGGTCATCATCAGCATTAGGTAGGTTTGGGCAATTCCAAACCCGGCAATGGCCTGAAATCCGACCCGACCCGCCCACACGAGATCGGCCAGCTGGTCAACTACGCTCAGGAAACTCTCTGCAATCTGGGGCCAGGACAGGTACCAGAGGTTACGCGGGATGCTGCCCTTGGTCAGGTCTCTGGTTACGTGTCCCGGTCGTCGCCTTCCACCACGGACTCTGGCGACAGAATCGCCAGCAGATGAGTTGCGCGAGCTTCGGGCGCCATCAGACTGTTCTGTACGGGGATCTGCCATAGGATGAACGTCAGACGTCGGTCTGAATCAGGATTTGCAGGATATAAGGATATACGGGATGATCGAACTGCCGAGTGGTGGCCCTTCCAAGGTGCGAGCATCCCTCAGAAGGGCCTATCGGGGCGATGGTTCAGCCATCCGGCGCGAGAGCTTTCATCGTGGCAACGTAGGAGTCGGCGTCCGGTTCATTGAGCACCAGCCGGATCTCATCAACGCCGGACTCGAAGAATTTCTGCATCTGATCGCGGCACTGGTCTGGGTCGCCGATGATCGTCATTTCGTCAACCATCTCGTCGGTGACCAGACTTGCCGCCCTCTCCCGGTCTCTTGAGAGGTATGCCTCTCGAATCATGTCCGATTCTTCGCCGAAGCCGATGCGGTGCATATACTGGTGATAGAAGACTCCCATTCCTCCGATATAGAAGGCGATGTGGGGGCGTTCGCGGTCGCGCGCAGCGGGAATGTCGTCGGTCACATAGACGGAAACCTGTGGCGAGATGGTGATGTCGTCCAGAGACCGGCCGGCGGACTCGGCGCCCTCCTGAATTGCGGAAAGCGACGGACCCATACGCGAGGGAGCGAGAAAGATGGGAAGCCAGCCGTCCGCCAGCTCGCCGGTCATTCGCAGGCTCGGGGGACTCAGAGAGGCGATGTATATCGGCAGGTCGTCCCTGTACGGCTTGAACCGGACTCTGAAACGCTGGGTCTGGAAGAATTCGCCGTCGTGGTCGAGACGCTCACCACGCATCGCCATGCGGATGATGTCTATGTACTCTCGCATACGGGTCAGCGGCTTACGGAACTCCTCGCCGTGAAAGTCTTCGATCACCAGCTTGCCGCTTGCTCCCAGCCCCAGAAAGAAGCGACCCTCGGTCATGACATCCATGTTGAGGGCTGTCATCGCGAGGTTAGAGGGCGAACGCGCGAATATGGGGACGATGCTAGTGCCAATCCTTATGCGTGAAGTAACCACGCCGAGCTGGGCAAGCGAAGTGAGGGCGTCTTCGGCCCACGATTCGCCCATCGTAATGCAGCTATACCCAAGTTCGTCGGCAAGCGTGGCAAGCTCCCGCGTGTACTTCCAATCGCTGCCCGGCGGCCTGAGTCCCATTATTCCTACGTCGCCCATCTTAACATCATCTCCTGTTGTAGCTAATCCGCACTTGACGGGTAGAGTGTACTATAATGCGCCAGAGAAAAGCTTGGAGGAGGTAAGTGATGTCGCTGAATGCGCCGAGAGAGGTAACCTTCAATGTGTATGAAGACGAAGATGGGGGATACTACGCTACCGCTGAAGGGTACGGCATATTTACCCAAGGAGATGACTGGGACGACCTCAAATATATGGTACGGGACGCTGTACTCTGCCACTTTGATGAAGGCACTCCTGAAACTATCAGGCTACATCTTGTTATCAAACAGGAAGTTACAGCCGCATGAGATTGCCGCGGGATGTATCCGGTGATGAACTGGCTCGACTGTTACGCAGACGATACGGATACCAATTCGCAAGACAGAGGGGCAGCCATATGCGCATGACTACAACCATCAGAGGCACACAACATCATGTGTCTATCCCCCGCCATCGTTATGTGAACATACGTCTGCTGAGACTTATTCTGTCTGATGTGGCTGGTTATTTGGGTTTAACCCAAGACGAGATTCGTCGAGACTTATTCGAGCGTTGAATTCTGCATTCTTATAGGTGAATAGAAGTCTATTCAAAGAAATCGGAGGAACGAGACGTGACAACGGCGCAAAAGACATGGACCGAACAAACGGTGGAGGCGGCGGGGACAACGGTACAGGTGGTCAGGGGCGGTGCCGGACGCCCACTGATCGTGCTGCACGACGAGATGGGACCGCCCGGATGGATGAATTTTCACGAGTCCCTGGCTCAGGACTTTTCTATCACCGCGCCCTCACACCCAGGGTATGGGGACACTCCCTATCTGGACTGGATCATGAATATGCGGGACATGGCCGGATGGTATCTGGAAGCGCTTGACGACATGGATTTCGACAAGCCCGACCTGATGGGCTTTTCGTTCGGAGGATGGCTGGCCGCCGAGATGGCAACCATGCACCCGGACCGCTTCAACAAGCTGGCGCTGGTCAACCCGATGGGAATCAAGCCGCCCTCCGGCGAGATATTCGACATGTTCCTGGTGGTAGCCAAGGAATTCCTGACCGAGGGCATTCTGGATCCTGAAAACACGCCAGAGTTCGAGAAGATTTGTCCCGAAGAGCCGACGCCCGAGCAGGCCGAGCAATGGGAGGTAGCCAGAGAACAGTCCTGTCGGCTGGCGTGGCGTCCGTACATGTACTATCGCGCGCTTCCTAATCTCCTGAGCAGGCTCAAGAGGCTTCCTACGCAGATCATCTGGGGAAGAGAGGACGCCATCGTGCCATTGAGCGCGAGCCAGGTGTACCACGAGTCAATTCCGGGCTCACGACTCGATGTCATAGACAACTGCGGACACAGGCCGGAGATCGAGCAGCCGGAGGAATTCGTGCGGCTGGTGAAGGAGTTCCTGCTGGAGTAGGGTTCAGAGTCACCGCAGTCTCTCGACTACTAATCTCCGATTCCTGAAAACATTGACAGCCTTGATTTCTTGGCATAGTATCCGTGACGTTGGACGGTGCGCTCTATTTTCAAGTGACGGAGGGGATATCGTGCTTAACTCTCACATTCGCATCTATAAGTTGTCATGTCTGCAAAAGACCTCGATGTACGTTCTGGCTATGCTGGCGATAGCGTTGGTATTAGCGGCGTGCACTTCAGAAGAGGAAGAACCAACCGCTCCGGCCCAGCCCGCTCCGGCTGCTCCCGCGCCAACGGCAGCCGCGCCCGCTCCCGCGCCAACAGCGGCTCCCGCTCCGGCACAGCCGGCTCCGGAGGCTATGGAAAAGAGCGACACGCTGACGGTTGTGTTGAAAGCGACGGGCGCGCCTGTGTTCAGGAACGGCAAGTTGCCTTGGCCTTCGAGCACCTTCCTGTTCGGATATGGCTTCGCGGAGAGGCTGGGCACCGTGGACGAGGACTACAAGCCCACTCAGCCAATGTTATCCACCGGTTGGGAGATGTCTGAAGACCAGAGTGAAGTGATCGTCAACCTGCGGGACGACGTCGAATTCCACCAGGGCTGGGGCAAACTGACCGCGGACGATGTTGTGTACAGCTACAACGACGCAAACGTGACGACGAACCCGGAAAGTAGATGGGACGACGCAGGTGAAATATCGGTCGTTTACAGGGACGCCGAGGCCATAGACGATCAGACGGTCAGGCTTGTGGTACAGGAATTCCAGGCCGTATGGACGGACTACATCGCCCGAAGCCCATTGGTGATCTTCAGCAAAAAGGTTTATGACGACAAGGGCCCCGATGAAGCGGCCAACACGCTCGTCGCCACGGGTCCATACGAAGTGATGGAGTGGATCGAGGGCGACAAGATTGACGCCGAAGCAGTCCAGGACCACTGGCGAATTACTCCTTACTACTCGAAACTCAGGATACTCGAGGTGCCGGAAAATGCCACCCGCGTATCTATGATGCGCACGGGCGAGGCCGACATTGCCCAGATTCCGGTCAAGGACATCGCAGACCTCCTGGAGAACTACGGAGCCTCGACGCTGCCGCACGGCGGTTCGCTGGGACACGGTGTCTGGTTCGCTGGGAACTACATTCACCCGGAATCGCCGGTAAGCGGCGACCCTGTCAGTAGAGAGGGATTCACCCCCGACGCCGACCATCCCTGGATCGGCGATCCAAGCGACCCTACCAGCCTGGAGAATGCTAGGAAGTTCCGCACAGCTCTGGCCATGGCGATTGACCGCGAGGCCATCAACGACGTAATGCTTGGCGGACTTGGCGAGCCTAACTACGCAATGTACGCCCCGCGTCCGGGCCTGGACGGCTGGAATGAGCGCTGGCGGATCGAGTTCGACCCCGACCAGGCGAAGGCGATGCTGGCGGAGATCGGAGTAGAAGAAGGATTCAGCTTCCCGTTCTACATTCCTCCTGACAGCGTGGTCGTCCCCGAAATCGGCGAGGCAGTGGCAGAGATGTGGCGTAATATCGGCCTCGAGCCGGAAGTGTTCAATATGGCTTATACTGCTCACAGGCCAAGGCTGGTCGAGAGGACTCTGAACTACCCATGGCTGTTCGTGAATCCGGGCGCCGACGACCCGATGGACTTGCCTCGCGCTCCACTGTGGACTCAGGTCGAGTCGGGGGCGAATCCCGGACTCGAAGACCCCCAGCTTTATGATCTGTACTTCAAGGCGCAGGCTACCGAAGACCCGGAGGAAGTCGCCACGATCAACGTAGAGATCATTGACTACGCGCACGAGCAGATGTACCTCACGGCCATAGCGTCCGTACCGGGATTGTTCACATTCAGGGCAGAAACGGTGAATGAGTGGCCTCTGAACCGCTACTCGCCCATCAACAATCTGGAGTACATCAAGGGCCAATAGTTTGTAACCTGTGACCGAGCTTTACCCCGGCATGTCCAAACGGATGCGCCGGGGTATTACTTGGCTCAGCCGGGGGACTTTCGGTACGTGCGGACATTCCTGACCAGAAGAATCGTATTCTCCATCGTGGCTCTAATCGGAGCGACATTCATCGTATTCGGGCTTTCACGCGCCCTCGGCGACCCCAGATATCTCTACCTCGCCCAGGGACGTTTCAGCCAGGAGCAATGGGATGCCCTCGGCGTAGAAATGAATCTGGACAAGCCTCTAGCCTTCCAGTATGCAATATGGCTGGGTCGCGCGATCAAAGGGGATTGGGGAACATCGGTTTATAACGGCAGAAGAGTCACCGAACTCATAGGCCAGAGGATATTCAATACACTTAAGCTCGGCTTGGCGGCGTTCGTCTTCGCGGGAGTTGTGGGTGTCCCGCTCGGAATTCTATCGGCAGTCAAGCGAGGAAGTCTCTGGGACCTGTTGGCGCGCGGATTCGCGCTTCTTGGCCAGGCCGCGCCTCCATTCTGGCTGGGAATAATTCTCATTCTCATATTCGCCGCGAACCTGAAATGGCTTCCGAGCGCAACAATGGGCGAGGGCTTCGCCATCTCGAATTATGTACTCCCTACCATAACGATCAGTTGGCTGTTCGTTTCAGCCAATATCAGGCTGGTACGAACCTCTGTACTTGAAATCCTGGATTCGGAATTCATCAAGCTGGCCCGCGCCAAGGGAGTATCACAGAACACCATAGTTTGGAAGCACGCTTTTCGGAACGCCCTTATAGCGCCTCTTACTTTCGCGGGAATAAACATCGCGGCGCTGATTACCGGTTCGGTTCTTACGGAAACAGTGTTTGCCTGGCCCGGACTGGGTCGACTGGCTATCAATGCAGTCTATAACAACGACTTCCCGGTACTGACGGGCTGCGTCTTCATGTTCACCTTCATTTACGTCGCCGTGAATTTCGTCATTGATATCCTCTACGCCCTCATAGACCCCAGGATCAGACTTTCATGACCGAAAGCGCACTTCAGCCCAGGCGACCGGTAGCCCAGTTCTTCTGGTATCTGAGGCGATGGCCGATAATACCGGTGTTGATAATCGTCACGATTTGCGTTTGCGCGGTCTTTGCGGACGTTATCGCCCCCCATGACCCTATACGTTCCGATATAAGAGCGCGTAACGTGCCTCCGATCTGGTATGAGGGAGGGTCCACCACGTACATACTAGGCGCCGACAATCTGGGCCGCGACTTGCTCAGCAGGATTATTCACGGTTCGCGGATTTCGCTGATAATTGCGCTCGCTTCCGTATCCACCGGTCTTTTCATTGGCACCACCCTGGGTCTGATATCGGGCTACGTCGGAGGGTTCGTGGATGAGCTCATAATGCGTTTCGTGGACATATCGCTGGCTATCCCGGTGATAATGATCGCCCTCATCGTAGTCGTCGTCTTCGGCCAGGGATTCGGAATAATTGTCGGCGTTCTTGTGTTATTCACATGGACCGGATACACGAGACAGGTCAGGGCACAGGTCCTGACGATAAGAGAATTGGACTACGTCGCGCTGGCAAAAGTGGCCGGGGCGTCGCACTTCAGGATCATCACGCGGCACATATTTCCGGGCGTCGTTCACATATTGATAGTTATCGCGTCCCTGAATGTGGGGAGCGTGATTCTCGCAGAGTCGGTACTCAGCTTCCTTGGCGCCGGCATCCCGCCTCCCACACCCGCATGGGGGGCAATGGTATCGTCCGGTAGAGACTTTCTGACCGACGCGTGGTGGGTGGCATTCTTCCCCGGTTTGGCCATTTTGCTGACCGTAATGGCGATGAACTTCCTCGGCGACTGGATCCGGGACAGGCTCGATCCGAGACTCAGGCAAATAGACTGAGCATTACGGCATCCCGGCAATCTGCCTAACAGGGCGACTGGTAGAAGCAGGATGGGTTCACGTATCGGTCCGCAACCTGTATGGCTATGTTCGCCGCACAGCTTCCAGATCCGACTACGATTAGGGCCGCCCAGACCAGCGCGGTTACTCGACTCAGAGGGATTCCCGACCGGATGTTGCTGAATACTGGCGGGATTCTCATGTTATCGAACACCCGGTGCCGGGTCACCATCAGGAAGAAAAAGGCTCCGGGAATGGCCGCCACTACCCATAGCATCTGGGATTGAGAGTTCGCGTCGTCAGGTCCAATCCACAAGCGGGGGTCAACAGGCAAACGGTCTGTGATGCCGATATAGGTGGACAGGCAGAACATCACGCAGGCAACAACACCTGAGACCACAGTGGCATAGATTGGAGTCAGTCCCTTCACCTCTCGACCGGTCTCCTTAACCCAGGCGCAGTTTACCAGCAATCCACTGGGCCTGTACTACTGGTTCAAGTGGCCTAGCGCAAACCGGGCATCAAATGGACAGTCATCCGAGACGAGTCGGTGTCCACGTCCAACACAACATCCCTGATTGCGGGCAGCAGCAAATCCCGTTCATTAGGCTTACGGACTATGTAAACGTCGTTACCGGGCGTTTCGATTATCTCGGCTACCTGTCCCAGATATTCATCTTCATCGGAGTACACGTCCATTTCAACGAGTTGGAAGTGGTAAAATGTGTCCTTGGGCAACTCCGCGAGTTCTTGCTCCGGAACTGTGAGCAGCGCGCCCCTCAGAGCCTCGGCTGCGTTCCTGTCCGGCACGGAGTCTAGGAGGACGACGTAGCCCCCTTTGTTCGGGCGAGCCGCAGTAACTTTCGCGGCAACACCATCAACGTAGAGGGTGGATCCGGCGTCGAAGCGCTCGGCAAAGTCGGTCTGGGGCTGCACCCTGACGTGTCCTCTGATACCCCACGCGCTCGTTATCTGCCCCACCGCCACATGGTCGGGCGGAGGCTCCGGCATTCTGGAAGGCCTATTGCTCTTGCGCTGGATGTTCAGACAATCTCCAGTGTGGCGTGAGCGCCCTGCTTTACGGCGGCGACTCTCAATAGAACTCTCATAGATTGCGCCACCCGGCCCTGACGACCGATGACTTTGCCCTTGTCTTCCGGAGCGACTTCCAGCCTGAGTATGACGCGGCCATCCTCGTCTTCTTCTTCGGTGACGCGAACCTCGTCAGGCTGGGAGGTTATGGATCTGGCTATGAATTCGACGAGTTCTTTCATTCGTCTTCGGACTTCTCCATTGAGGCAAGAGTCCTCAGAAGCTGCTTTACTGAGTCCGTGGGCTGAGCGCCCTGGCGGATCCATTTCTGAGCCTTTTCCTGGTCTATAGACAGCGTCGGCGGCTCTGTTCGCGGATTGTAGTGACCGAGATGGTCAATAAAGGCGCCGTCGCGGGCAGCTCTGGAATCGGCGACTACCACCCTGTAACTCGGCTGATTTCGCGCCCCGGTTCTTCTAAGTCGGATTTTGAGCATCTAATTAACTCTCGAATTCTCTTTCATGTACTGGCAAGATTTTAGATACGCAACACTTGGGATGTCAGAACAACTCCCTGGTTCATTGTCCGGCCCTAATTGTACACGCCTTGCAGGAATCACCACTGCAGAACCTGCCATTCTGCACACAACGCCCGGACATCGGACCCCCGGAACTAGGAGTTTCGAGCTCGGCTGAGCTGACTCATTATGCGAGACTTGCGTCGGGCGACGTTCTTCGGGTGCAGGGCGCCCTTCGAGGCCGCTTTGTCGAGCGCGATGACGGCATTTCGGACGGACTGTTCCGCCGCGTCCAAGTTTCCTTCTTCTATCTCTTGGCGCGCCGACTTTACGAATGTTCGGGCACGGGTGCGCAACGGATTCTTGCGCTCGTATCGGCCCTGGGATGCTCTATCTGACTTTGGCGCTGGCAATTAGGCTACTCCATTTGAAAGTTTATCTGAACAAAAGTCTATTCTAGCAGGTTTGCCGCACAATTATAAATTGCTTCGAGTAACGCCCGTAACTCCGTTGACCGACTCGAGCTTGAAGAAGAGCCTGCTGAGTTGGTCAATGCCACTGACATGGACAGTAAGAGTAATGATCGAAACGTCGTCGTACTCTTCTGACACGCACGAAGCGATATTCACGTTCTCGCCGGAGACCAGCGAAGTCACGTCCCTCAAAAGCCCCACTCGGTCCATAGACCTGACCTGAATCCTGACCGGATACTTGACCTCGGTTTTGCCCCAGCTTACGGCGACGAGTCTTTCCGGCTCATCCTCGTTGACAATATTGGGGCAGTTCCGCCGGTGCACTGTCACACCCTTGACCCGCGTTATGTAGCCGATTATTTCATCTCCGCTGATGGGATTGCAGCATCGCGCCATCGAGGTAAGTAAGTCGCCCACTCCCAGCACCTGGATTCCGGCGCTGGGGCTGATGGGCAGGCCAAGTTCCTGCTGGTGTCGAACCTCGGCTTCGGCCTCTTCTTCGCGCGTGCTGAGCTTGTTTACAACCTGTCCGACGGATATAGACCCGTCACCGAGAGCGGCGAGGAAACTATCCAGGCTGGCTATTCCCATAATGGCCGCCACCCTGTCGTCCTGAAGTCTGGTCAGTCGTCGGATATGGCGCTGGTAGAGGTCGCGGCCCCTCTGGATGTTTACAGAGCGTTCCTGTCGCCTGAACCACTGTCGCACCTTCGCGCGCGCCGACGCAGTCTTGACATAACCCAGGTCCTCGTTCAGCCAGTCCAGACTGGGTCCTCTGACCGTCTTGGAAGTAAGGATCTGGCAGGTATCTCCGTTCTGCAATTGGTAGGTCAACGGCATGAGCTTGCCGTTTACTTTGGCGCCGATACACCGAAAAATGAGGTCGGTGTGTATCGAGAATGCGAAGTCCAGAGGCGTCGATCCCTCGGGAAGTTCCTTCAACTCCCCTATCGGCGTATAGACGAATACCTGGTTCTGGAAGATGTCGGTTCGCAGAGATCCGACGACATCCTCCGACAAGTCTCTCTGCCATTCCACAACCTGCCGCACTCTGACCATCTTCTGCTCGAATGACTCATCGGGCGGCTTGCCTTCCTTGTACAGCCAGTGCGCGGCAACGCCGTATTCGGCTATGTGGTGCATCTCATGCGTGCGGATCTGAATCTCCACCGGGTGGCCATCCTCGGCGATTACGGTGGTGTGGATGGACTGGTACAGATTGTCCTTGGGGTTGGCAATATAGTCGTCGAACTCGCCCGGGACAGGTCGCCATAGCGTGTGAATCGTTCCCAAAGCTGTGTAGCAGTCCTGTATATTGTTTACCAGAACCCGCAGAGCGAAGAGGTCGTGAATGTCATCCACGGTCTTGTTCTGCGATTCATATCTGGCAATCTTGTTGTAGATAGAGTAGATGTGCTTGGGTCTGCCGACCACCTCGGCATATATCTGGGCCCTGTCCATCTCACTCTGAAGAATGTCCTTCGCGTTGTTGATATATGCCTCGCGTACCTGACGCTTGGAGTTCAGCCGTCTGGAGATCACCTTGTATTCCTGCGGATGCGTCTGCTGGAAAGACAGATCCTCAAGCTGCCACTTCATCTCCCAGATCCCGAGCCTGTGCGCAAGCGGGGCGTATATATGGAGCGTCTCCTGGGCCTTCTCGATACGCTTGTCGGGAGACAGGAATCCTATGGTCCTCATATTATGGAGCCGGTCCGCCAATTTGATTAGGACTACGCGAACATCGCGCGCCATTGCCATCATCATCTTGCGAATAGTCTCCGCCTGCGTATGTCCCGCGAGGGCATCCGAATTTCTGCCGGACGCCACAAGCTCTGCCTCGGTGAGCTTGGTTACACCGTCAACCAGACGCGCGATCTCCTCTCCAAACTGGTCCTGTATATCCTGAACGAGAATATCGTCGCTGTCCTCGACGACATCGTGCAGCAGGGCGGCCGCCAGGGTGCCGGCATCCAGCTTGAGGTCCGCAAGCACGATAGCTATCTCGAGCGGGTGCGTGATAAAGGGATCGCCGGACTTGCGCGTCTGGCCTTTATGAGCGTCTTCTGCGTAAACGTAGGCCTTCTCGATTACGTCGAGCTTATCCGGAGGGGTGTATTCTTGGGCTTTGGACATTAGGGATTCAAGCATAGTCGGCCCCTGTCGCATAGGATAATATCTCGATTATAGTACACTCTTAGAAATAAGTCAGATGCGCAAGGAGTCGTATCGTGCAATTTCAGAATCCTCGTGGAACTGTGGACATACTTCCAGAAGACCAGAAGTATTGGAACTTTGTGCGCCACAAGGCGGAAGAGGTTGCATCCAGGTTCGGCTTTCGGAGAATAGACACGCCGATGTTCGAAGACGCGCGCCTGTTCGAGCGCGGAGTCGGCTCTGCGACCGACATCGTCGAGAAGGAGACCTACACCTTCGACGACCGGGGCGGGGATACACTGACCCTGCGCGCCGAGGGGACCGCGCCCGTGTGTCGGGCGTATCTGCAGCACGGTATGCAGAACTTGCCACAGCCGATAAAGGTGTTCTATATCTGCCCGGCCTTCAGGTACGAGCGACCGCAAGCCGGACGTTACAGACAGCACACACAGTTCGGGATCGAGGTCATCGGCGAGTCTGACGCCAGCGTGGATGCAGAGGTCATCGAGGTCGGGTGGAGATACCTGGAAGCCGTGGGCCTTTCGGACCTTTCACTCTCCATAAACTCCATCGGCGACAAGGTGTGCAGGCCCGTCTATCTCGAAGAACTTCGTTCCTACTATGCCGCCCATAGCGAGGAGGTCTGTGAGGACTGCACCCGGCGACTGGAACGCAATCCGCTGAGACTCCTGGATTGCAAGAACCAGCAGTGCCAGCCTTTGATCGAGAACGCGCCCGTAAGTTCTGACCACCTGTGCCCGGAGTGCCAGGATCACTGGGATAATCTGAGGGCATATCTGACTGAGATCGGACTCGATTACCAGGTAGAACGTCGCCTGGTGCGTGGACTCGACTACTACTCGCGCACCGTGTTCGAGATAGCTCCTCCAGAAGAGGGCCGGATGGTCACGATAGTGGGCGGTGGACGATATGACGGACTAATCGAGGAGCTGGGTGGTCGCGCCACCCCTGGAATAGGTTATGGAATGGGCCTGGAAAGGGTAATCCAGAACATCCAGCGCCAGAATATTCCAGTCCCCGACAAGCGTGAGGTATCGGCGCTAGTCGTGCACCTCGGCGAGGCTGCGAAGAGTGCGGGCATAAGAATAGCGTCTGGGCTTCGGCGGGCTGGCATAGCCGCTTCGCTCGCTCCTCCGCGCGGGATGAGATCCCAGTTGCGCTACGCCTCCAACACGGGCGCAACCCACGCGATCATAATCGGCGACGACGAACTGGCGAAGGGCGTGGCAACACTGCGCGACCTGGACAACAGCAGCCAGTCGGAGGTTCCCTTGGACAGGTTGGCGGGGGCATTAGGAATAGGCCAATCGAATGACTCTGGTTAGCCCACGTTCAGAACTCGATCATTACGTGCTCGCCTCTTACGAAGGACACGGTGTATCGCTCTATTATTCCAAGGCCGATGAGGTATCTGCTCCCAAACGCGCCAATGGATACATCAGAGATTATTGGAAGTCCCGGTATTTCTATTTCACCATAGAAAGCGGGTGAGGTGTGGATTCTATCATCGGCGACTCGATAAGTCCGAACGTAGTCCGGCTCTCCGATATCTCCTGGAATAAGGTCATCAGGTACCTCTAGATCGCCTGTGAATCCTGTGTCCAGTAGCGCCAGAGCATCCGTTTCCCATCCTCTGACTCTCATACGAATTCGTATGTATGGAAACGGATCGTTCGCTACAACGACAGCCATTCTGCCATCGCCTTATGTCCCACTCTCGCCAAAGCGAAGTTGTCTCGGCCAAACGTATCCAAGGCGCGTTTAAGGATTTCACCCTCGCGGCGTCCGAGGATAATGTCTCCATCCAGACTGATCGCTACGAATTCACCGGTATGCTCTTTCTCCAGCGGTCTGCCGTGCAGATGGTATAAGCGGCGCTGCTCGTCAAGCTTCCGCTTAGTCCACTCCTCTTCGTTCCACTCTTGCCCATTCGTCATGGGTGTCCCTCCCGTTCGGTCGTAAAACGCCATGCAGACATTATACCCGACACAGGGCTTCAGCCGGATATGTCTCCAATTGCGGCGCGTTGTATCTCCATCAGTTGAGCGGTCCCACTCTCCGCCAGCGACAGCAGTTCGTCGAGTCTGGCGCGTGAGAATGTTCCATCCTCGGCGGTTCCCTGCACTTCAATGAACTCGCCCGCATCGGTCATGACGACGTTGAAGTCCACTTCGGCGCGGTGGTCTTCCTCGTAGCACAGATCGAGGACGGCGTCACCGTCCACCACGCCGACGCTGACCGCAGCCACTCCCGAGTTGACTGGTAAGTCGTCGAGAGCGCCGCTGTCTCTGAGCGCTTTCAGCGCGTGAAGCAGCGCGACATACGCTCCGGTGATCGCCGCAGTGCGCGTGCCGCCGTCAGCCTGAAGAACATCGCAGTCAACGGTAAGAGTGCGTTCTCCCAGCCTGTGCATATCCACCGCGGCCCGAAGCGAACGCCCGATGAGACGTTGAATTTCCTGAGTGCGGCCCCTCGGTGTCGTCTCTCGACGCGTCCGTGTGTGTGTGGACCTGGGCAGCATCGCGTATTCGGCTGTGACCCAGCCGCGCCCCGTCCCTCTCAGGAATCGAGGTACGCTGTCCTCGACACTCACGGCGCACAGGACGCGAGTGTCTCCCATCGAGATGAACGCGGAGCCTTCCGCATAGCTCTGCACCCCGACCTCGATGGAGGTAGGCCGGATCTCGTCTGTTCTTCGTCCGTCAATTCTGTTCAAATTTTCCTCCCGCGCTATGAAGAGAGGCTTTCCCCCCAAGACATTGGGATAATTCAGGTTCCGTAATATCGGTCACCATAGTCGCCGAGGCCGGGCGTTATAAAATACTTGGCATTGAGGCCCTCCGGGTCAACCGCGAGAACTGTGATGTTGGAGCGCGGTATCGTTTCGGCTAGCCTGTCTATTCCTTCCGGCGCAGACAGGACTCCGGCAAAGTAGATGTTGTCGGGTTCGATTCCCTCTTCGATAAGAAGGCGAGCGGTCAACGCGGATGTGCCGGCGGTGCCCAGCATGGGATCTATTATGACGGCCCTGCGCGTCAGTTCTGCGGGAAACTTCTTGTAATAGAGACAGGGCGTCGCGGTCTCTTCATCGCGCGCCACCCCGACAATACCGACAGGCGCGTCAGGAAGCATATCGGTAAAGGCGGGCAGAATCGCCATTGCGGCCCTCAGAACCGGGACGAGCGTCACGTCGTCCGGCAATGCTACGCCGTCGGTCTCGTCGAGTGGGGTCTCTACCCGTACGCGTTTGTCCGCAAGCTTGGATATTACTTCGGCGCACAAGATGTATGAGAGCTTGTCCGACGCGCGTCTGAACTCGGCGGTGGAAGTCTTCTTGTCCCTCAGAACAGTCAGCAGGACTTCTTTCATTTCGGAGTAACGGACCTGGCTGTGTTCGAGTATGGTCAGTCGTTGTACTCTCGAATCCGATGCCTGACCATACTCGTCTATTGGCGGAAATTGCTATCGCTGTGGGACCTTGTATCCTCCTGTCCCGACCGCGAGACTGTTCTCGTCCCACGGATGGGCGAGAGCTACCTCCTCATTTATGTCGGTGCCCCATCCGGGTCCGGCAGGCACGGTCATGTAGCCATCAACGATTTCTGGGACGGTGGTGGTCAACTCGTCCTTCCAGGGGATATCGTCTATGTCAATCTCCATGATGCGCACGTTGGGCAGCGTGGCGCACAGGCTGGCGCTGACGAAGCTGGACAGGTGGCTGTAGTAGTTGTGCGGCGCGACGTTGTGCTGATAGACCTCGGCCAGGTCGCCAACCTTCTTGGACTGGCTGAAACCGTTCCACGGCACGTCTATCATGAACATATCGGCCGAATGGTTCTCGAAGTACGGGATGAAGTCGCGCATATAGAACAGGTTCTCGCCGGTGCAGATTCGAGTAGAAGTTGAATCCTTGATCTGGCGCAGGCTCTTGGGCTCGTACATATCAATCTCGAGCCAGAGCATGTCGAACTGTTCGAGTACCTTCGCGATACGGAGAGCGCCCTCGGTCTTGAAGTGGAAGTTGAGGTCCAGGTTTATGTCTATGTCGTCGCCGACGGCGTCGCGGAACGTGCCTATCAGCTTCTCGACGTGAGGCACCAGCCACTTTGGAGCATACTGGTCGGTTGATCCGACGCCACCGCTGAAACCGCCTCCGAAAGTTGCGTCTTCTCCCGGCATCAGAATATTGGTCTTGAGAGCGGTGAATCCGCGCTCCTTGACCTCGTGGCCGAGGTTGGTAACCGCCTCCCACGAATCAATCGGCGGGGTGCCCAGGATGTCGTGATGCCGGATGCGCGAACTGCCGCAGTGCGACCAATAGACACGAACCTTCTCACGCGTCGGACCGCCGAAAAGCTCGACAACCGAAATGCCCAGCGCCTTGGCCTTTATGTCTATGAAAGCGCAGTCCAGTCCGGCGATTGCCTTGGCGGCGATTCCGCCCGGACTCTGCCGCGTGATGCGGTACATATCCTGGAAGCGCATCTCGAAGGCCCTGGGGTCTTTGCCCATGAGAAGAGGCTTCATGTCCCTGATCGTGCCCTCGATGCCGTGCGGCGACCTGCCGTCGCTGCACTCGCCCCATCCGGTGATGCCTTCGTCGGTCTCCACCTTGACGAACATCCACGGTCGCCATCCCGCGTCAACTATAAAAGTCTCGATGTTGGTTATCTTCATCGGTCGTTCCTCTCGTGGCTCATTGAGCTTACTTTCCGGCAGGGATGATACCACACTATGTTCGGGTTCGATTGCGGCTCGGTTGCGGGGATGCGATAATGACGATCACGTAATCAAGGAGAATCCAATGCCCAACATAGACGAGAATCTTGCGTTCGCCCCGGCGCACCAGCTTGCGGGACTGATAGCCGATAAGCACATCACTTCTGTGGAACTCACAGAGCTATACCTGTCGCGCATGGAGAGACTGGACGGACAACTCAACTCCTATCTGACCCCAACTCCCGAGATCGCGCTCGAACAGGCGAAGAAAGCGGACGAAGCAACGGCGAGAGGCGAAAGCAACGGCGCGCTGCACGGCCTCCCGATTTCCATAAAGGACCTGCAGATGACGGCGGGAGTCCGCACAACCGGCGGATCGCTCGCCTTTAAGGACAGGGTGCCGGACGCCAACGCCACCTGCGTCCAGAAGGTACTGGACGCCGGAGCGGTCATGCTGGGCAAGACGAACACCCCTGAGTTCGGGCTTCTTGGCGCGAACGAGAACCGACTCGGCGAGCCCTGCCGCAATCCATGGAACACCGAGCGCACATCCGGCGGATCGAGCGGCGGCGCGGGCGCGTCCATAGTGGCTGGTCTGTGCGCCCTGGGCACCGGAGGAGACGGCGGTGGCTCGATACGCATTCCGGCCAGCTTCAACGGGATATACGGAATCAAGCCCACGCAAGGACGGGTGTCGAGCTACACCGGAGTTGACGCGCCGCCCGCGGTCAATCTGATCAGCCAGCAGGGGCCCATGTCTCGCACGGTGCGCGACTCGGCGATTCTGCTGCAGGCCATGGCCGGACACGACCCGCAGGACGCCGGCTCGCTCAGGGCCGCGGTCCCCGACTTCGTCGGGGCGTTGGACAGGAGTGTCGAGGGTCTGAAGCTCGGATGGAGCGCCGACTTCGGGTACACGCCGGTTGACCGGGAAGTCGCGCAGTCCGCCGAGGCGGGCGCGAAGGCATTCGAGGAGATGGGCTGCTCAGTAGAAGAGTCCGGCTTGAAACTGGATACTCCCTTCGACACCTGGATGGTCCTCTTCGGAGGCAATGCTTACGCGGGGAACGGCCACCTGCTGGACGACCCGGACGACCCGCTGACTTGGTACGGACGCTGGACTATCGAGCAGGGCGCGGGTTTCACGATGACCGATTACATACGCGCGCTCGGAAACCGAGACCGCATGATCCAGCAGTTCCAGGACGAGCTGGACAAGTTCGACCTGCTTCTCTCCCCCACCATGCCTGTGACCGCATTCCCAACTGATCAGTATCCAGCAGAGATAGACGGCGTGAAGGCGTATCCGACCGCTGCCTGGGGATTCGTGCCCTTCACCCACCCGATCAACACCATAGGATTCACGGCGGCGAGCATACCCTGCGGTTTCGACTCCGACGGTATGCCCGTGGGACTGCACATCATAGGCAGGCCGGGCGACGAAGAGACCGTGCTGGCTGCGTCCGCCGCGTTCGAGGAGGCGCGTCCCTGGGCACAGCACAGGCCGCAGGTGTCGTAGCGGCACGTCCGGATAAATTTGTAACAATCGCAGCCGCTCTCGTCATTCCCGCGAAAGCGGGAATCCAGGGGTGGGGGCTGGTTGCTCTACATCAGAATCACCTGGACGCGGTACTAGTGCCACGAAACCAAATTTGCTGGCAAGGACGCCCTCTACGCAAGTGGTAGAGGGCGTCCTTTTCATCAGGTCATTCTCTTCTAACGACGCATGACAATCATTCTCACGTACCAGAGCAATATGATATACGATGCAAGCCCGGCAATCAGCGGGCCGAAGGCCGCTCCCCGATGCTCTTCCCCCGGTTCTGAGATTTCCTCCATTGGGGTCGGCGTAGGGGTGATTAACGGCGTGGAGACCGGCCCGCTGTCCTCGATCATTGCTTCCCCCGGTTGCTCCGCGTCGGCAACCAGCGCGAACACGCCAAATCTGTTGCGCGTCAGGCTTATGACCGGGCTTTCGCCGGATTCCTGATCAAGCGAAAACGGTATCTCGCTCCACTCATCGCCTAGACCTTCCCTGAATAGGAGTCTGACGCTCGACCACTCAGACGCCTCTGCGAGCGCGGACAGTTCTTCTGACTGGCTGTCGCCGGTCCGACCGACAACTATTTCAAGACGCGCTGGCGTTACGAGAGTTGCATCTTGCTCGGCCCTGCCGAATTCGTCGAAAGTGTCCACGCGGACACAATTCAGAATCATTCCCAGAATCTCCGAGCCGGATTGACAATGCTTATGGTCGGTACTCAGTCCCACCTGGAATGTATAGGGTCTGGACAACGCGGAGAAATGAACGGAGGCGCTGCCGTCCGGCGCCGCGATATGCCCCTCCCTATTGGGCTGAATCGTTTCGACCACTTCGCTCGGCGATTCTTCCACCACAACCGGGAACACATCCAGAATGACGTATGGAGGAGTGGGTGTGATCGTTGGGAGGGCCAATGGTGTCGGCGTCGCGGACGGCGATGGAGTTGGATGCGGCGTCGGTATGTGAGTCGGCGTTACGGTGTACGTCGGACTGGCAGTGAGCGTCGCCGTTGGCGTCTGGACGCGCGATGATCCGGCGCCCTGCGTTCCCCTGAACGCAGCGGGAGGCAGCGTAGGTACAGTCGTAGGTGTATTGGTTGGAGTTGCAACACTGGTTGGTGTCAGGGTCGGCATAACAGTTGGCGTAGGTATAAAGGTCGAAGCCGGGAGAAGTGTGCTCGTTGGTGTAGGTATGAGTGTGGGGGTTGGCGTAACTGTTACAGCAGGAATGGGAGTAAGCGTCGGTGTGGGAGTAGATGTGAAAGTCGCGGTGGGTGTGGGCGTAGGAGTTATACCAACATACACCACGACACGGTTAGACGGATGTCCAAGTGCGATGCTACCGCCGGACTTATTCAACTCCGCATAGGCTGTTACTCTGTACGTGTAAGCGAAGCCGACCACTACATCCTCATCTGAGAATGCAGTTTCAGGGCCCAGAATGGTGTAGATACCGCCGTGCCCGAAACTGGTGTCAGAGGTGAATCCCCCCTCGATACATGAACCTTCACAGCGTCCTATATCATATCCTGAGACTCCAGAGATCGGTTCCCACGTTAATCTGACGCGAGGGCCGTCCACAATATATTCACCTTCAAGATTCTCGACTGCCGGTGGAACAACGTGAATCTCAATGATCAGCACGGCGACTGCCATTCCCGCTGCGGAGTCAATAGCGGTGTAGGTCATCTGGTACTGGCCCATCTGGATCGGAGTCCCGGACAGTGTTCGTGTAGTCGTGTCAAATGTTAACCCAGGGACCTCCGGGGTCAGCATATATGTGACGACACTGCTATCGCCGGGCGCTGTGGGTAGGATAACGGGTCCAATCTCCTCGCCCGATGCGTATGTGGCGTCGTATGCTCCAAGCGGAACGTTAGGAAAGTCGGGTACCGGCGTCGGAGTGAGAGCAACAGTGAGTGTCGCCGTTGGAGTGGGAGTCAATGTCACGGTAGGCGTAGGTGTAGGCGTAAATGTCGGGCTGGGCGTAGTAGCTGGTGTTGCGGTTAGCGTTGGTGTGGGTGTCGGTGTGGCAGTAGGCGTCGGCGTCGCTGTTGCTGTGTGAGTGGGCGTGGGGGTAGGCGTCGGCGTGAAGGTCGCTGTGGGCATCGGTGCGACAGTAGCCGTCGGTGTCAAGGTTGGAGTCGCTGTGTGTGTCGGCGACGCGGTTGGAGTGGGAGTAGGTGTCGGCATAGTATCGGCAACTGTAACGGTGAACACAACTCGGCTGTCGGAATTGAGTGAATTACCCGCCGATGCTTGGAACAAGTAGGTGTAGGTCTCATTGACGGTTACGTTTGTATCAGTATATGTGGTGCTAGCGCAGATACAGATGTTTTCTCCATCAATGGTATCCAGGGTCTTTGAACCCAGGTCTCGGTCAATATAATACTTGGTCGCCCCCGTCGTGGCGTCCCATGTGAGCATGACGCTTGGGATGTTCGTATCAACCGTTGCCCGAATGTTCTCGACCGCGCCAGGTTTTACGGCTATCTCGAATTTCAGTTCGGCGTATTTGGAGTCGTCAACCGTGTCGGTGGCAGTGTAAATCATGTTGTACAGATTGACTTCGGTGGGGGAGCCGGACAGGGTTCGTGTGGCGGTGTCGAAACTTAACCCGGGCACATCCGGCGACATCGAGTACACGTAGCTTCCACTCCCACCCACGGCCACAGGCAACTCTAACGTCTCGATCGCGTAGCCAAACGGATATACAAGAGTCTCGCCTTCTATCGTGTTGGAATCAAAGCCGACACCATCAGATTGGGCGTCGGATAAGTACGGGGGAAGCAGTAGAAGTTGTATCGCGACCACCGCAAGTGCCATGATGGCGACAAGTAGTCTGACCACCTTTGCCGATGCCCTCCCCCTCAGTATTCGTGAGCGGGAGGCGCGATCAATTCCGGTATTCACATTGGCGCACCGCTACAGGGTGCGTCGATAAGACAAAGTACGCGAACCCGCTGGGCCACTAGCTACCGAGCGGTAAAATGGTGGGGAAGGGGAGACTCGAACTCCCACGCCTTTCGGCACATGATCCTAAATCATGCTCGTCTACCAATTCCGACACTCCCCCATCAACAGTGGCCACTGCACCGAGAGAAGGTAGTCCCTATCATAGCGACAATCAAGCCGCCCTAACAAATTCGTGAGGAGTGCTGCCTTCGATTCACACGGATATTCCGATTCTTCCCGCCTTTGCGGGCAGAGTGCCGCCCTCTTACAAGTCGGATGAACGGCGGAATCGAATCTTCTGAGTGTTTCGCCAATTTTGAATTTGGACGGGGATACGCGGTGTCATGCCGGAAGACAGCAAGATTCAAGTGATCGCAAATATGTCTGGATCACCTCGGAGGTCGTATGGGACCGGGCAGGTCCTCCGACGGCTCATCCGCGATTGCGCGGCGCGCGTATAGCGGACCGAGCTGATCGTCGCTCATGCCGAGCAGACCCCTGAACACCAGACCGTTGTGCTCTCCGTACAGCGGCGACGCCGTCCTGACCAGTCCCGGTGTCTCGGACAGCTTCCAGGGCATACCCGGATACGGGAACACGCCCATTTCGGGATGCTCCATCGGAACGTAGAACCCGCGCGCGTGGAAGTGCGGATTGCTGACCATCTCCCAGTTCGCCAGAACCGGACCGGCTGGCACCCCTGCCCCCTGAAGAGTCCGGGCGGCCTCGTTGTGATCGTACCGTGACGTCCACTCCGATATGGCGGCGTCCAGGTCGTCGTGCCGCTTTCGCCGCCCCTCCACACTCGCCAGACCCGGGTCATCCACCAGATCAGGACGGCCTATCGCGCGAGCAAGAGCAGTCCATTCCGATTCGGTGCGAACGCACAGCGCTATCCACGCATCGTCTCCCATTGATGGATAACAGCCCTGCGGCGCGTATCGAGTGTGCCTGTTGCCCCGGCGCCGCGATAGCATTCCGGTCGTGGTGTACTCGATGATCGCCTCAGGGAAGAACGTGATCCCGTTCTCGTGCAGCGACATATCCACGTACTGACCCTGACCGGATTCTGCCCTGTGGTGAAGGGCGGCAATCACCGCGATAGCGGCGTGGGCGCCGGTGACCGGGTCCGCGTAGAAGAGAGTGCTGCGGTATGGCCGGTCGTCGTCCGCGTAACCCGTTACCGCTGCAAGCCCGCACGACGCCTCCACGTTAGCGCCGTAAGCGACATAGTCGCGGTCCGGGCCCGTCTGCCCAAACCCTGATATTGAGACCATTATGATGTCCGGGTTCGCTTCGCGGAGCGCCGAATATTCAAGCCCGAAGTTCCTCATCACGCGCGGGCTGTTGTTCTCGAGCACTACGTCGGACTCCGCGACCAGACGCAGGAATATATCCCTGGCGTCGGCGTCGAACAGGTTCAGCGTAATGGCGTGCTTGTTCCTGTTCAGCTTGTTGAAGTAGGCGGCTCGGTTGTAGTGATGCCTGAACGGGTCTCCGCCCGGATATCGTCCGCCGCGTGTTGCCGGACGGTCCGGCGCCTCGATCTTGATGACCTCCGCCCCCAGATCGGCAAGATGCCTGGCAGCGAGAGGACCAGCCCAGTTCGCGGTTAGCTCCAGCACCCTTACGCCGTTGAGAGGCAGAGATTCGTCGCCTGTGGGACTGCCCTTCATTGGCGCTCGCTCGCCCGCGTCGAATTTCCGGCTGGAACTGGAGAATGTGAAATCAGCGTCCTGGTTTAAAGTGGGCGCAGGAGCGCGAACCGAAGCTGGTGTCTTCGAGAACTGGTACGGGAACCCGGGGAGTTTCACTCGTCCGGCGACGGGATGCTCCATCTCCTGGAACCAGTCCCTCGCCTGAAGCTGGGATGACTGGATAAGGTCGGAGGCGTCATTCACCGGCGTAACGGGTATGCGGAGTTCCTGGCCAAGTCTGAATATCTCGTCCTTCGTATGTTCGGCGCACCAATCGCTGAGTATCCGTATGACCTCGTCGCGGTTGTCGAACCATGACTGGCGGTCCGCAAATCGTTCGTCCTCCATCAATTCGGGACGGCCTATCAGGACGAATACCGTTGGCTCCCAGCGGAACAGGAAGAACCACACCCAGCCGTCCTTGCAGCGGATGCAGTCCGGCTCAGTCCGACGCATGATCACTCCCTCGTGCGTCCAGGAAGTTGACGTCCATGCGTGTGCGGAGAGCATTGCCTCGACGGTGGAGACATCCACCTGCTGCCCCCGCCCCGTCTTGTGCGCCCACCGCAGCGCCGCAAGAGTCCCGATGGCCGCCTGCGCTCCGGCGTTCAACATCGGCTGGTTGTTGTTCATCATCAGCGGTTCGCGGTCGGCGTGTCCGCCGAAGTACATATAGCCGCCCATCGCGTAATCCACTATCTCGTCGGACTTCCAATGCCGGTAGGGACCGGACTGACCGAAGTGAGTGATCGAGGTGTACACGAGCGAAGGGTTCTGAGCGGATAGCACCTCGTATCCCAAGCCAATGGAGTCCAGGTATCCCGGCACGAAGCCCTCGACTATAACATCCGCGTCCAGGGCGAGATTCTTGATGCGCCGGCGCCCATCCTCAGCTTCCAAATCACAGACTACGCTCCTCTTGTTTGCGCCGTAGTACAGAAACAGGCCGCTCTTCTCGACATGTGGAGCGTCCCGGTACGGACCTGTGTGTCTCAGAGGATGGCCCGTTCCAGGCCGCTCCACAAGCATTACCTCCGCACCGAAGTCTGCCAGCAGCTTGGTACAGTACGCGCCGCCAATGGACTCGCTCAGGTCAAGTACGTTAATGCCGCTCAGGGCCACGGCTTGGGTCATGTTCGGTTCGCCGCCTTACCAAAAAATCTGCGGACGATATTAACACGTTTCCGAATCCTGACGAGACAGGCGACTCTTCAAAGCTCTTGCTCAGCTTCCCTTAAAACTACACATCTCCATCCCAAATGCGCTATAATACGAACATACAAACTAATAAAGGAGCGCCGACCGCCCATGTCTTCAACCGCCTATAACATAAATACCAAGTTATACAATCCGAATTTCGGGCTCATGAAAAAAATTTTATGTAGCTAACCTCAGGCGATCTCAGGTGAATCTCTGGTGTTCTAATCACCTGTTGGTCACCAGTTAACGCACCTGTCGCCACCTGTCGCTTTATAAACCAAGGTATATGGCCCGGTCAGTCAACGCACTGTTTGGCGGGATTCATTCAACGCTCACCTTGCAGAGTCTCTGGCTCAAGGACGCGATTCAATTGACTGCCATCGGGAGGTCGGTTAAAGTCTTTTCGGAAATCACACAAAGAGAGGCGCAGGAAATGACCACTATGGATGAGGAAGCCCGGCGAGTCAGATCGTACCTGCTCGCCCAGGGAGAGAAGTACGCCTTCACAGAACTCTGGCCCCGTCTCATCGCCGCCAGGCTGGAGGTCATTGCCGCCGTGGACGGCGTTAGCCAGGAGCAGGCTGACTTCACGTTCGACCCCGAAGAATGGAGCATAGCCGAGGTCGTTCATCATGTCCTGACAAGTTCTGCCAGTGTTGCTTCGACAATCGAGGCCATCGCTAGCGGGCACGAACCGCCCGAGCGCGCGATAGACCCGCCACGCGAGGCCGCCACGCTGAGCATAGCGGTATTGCGCGAACGGCTCACGAAAGACGCGCTCGCCTGGTGCGCCCTCACGGAAAGGCTGCCGACGTCTCCCAATCTGGACGTCACCGCTCCCCACCCGATATTCGGCCAACTTCACGCCGGAGGACTTTACCTGTTCCAGCGAGTCCACGATCTCGATCACGTCGGACAGATATCCAAGAACAAGAACGCTCCCGGCTACCCACAGGAATAACACAATGAGAATTGCCGTAAACGTAACAACCGATTCCCACGGCGACTGGCAAAGCGCGGTCACATTCGCGCGAGAGGCGGAGCGGCTTGGCGCGGAATCCATCTGGACTGGCGAGTCCTGGGGCTACGACGCGATTACGCCACTGGCATACCTCGCCGCGGGAACCGACCGCATCGGTCTCGGCACGGGAATCATACAGCTCGGTACGCGGTCTCCGGCGAACCTGGCAATGACCGCAATGGCGATGCAGTCTCTGTCGGGCAATCGCTTCCGCCTGGGACTGGGAACAAGCGGCCCGCAGGTGGTCGAGGGCTGGCACGGTGTCTCGTTCGCCAAGCCGGTCCAGCGGACCAGGGAGATCATCGAGATCGTGCGTCTGGCAACGTCCGGCGAGCGCGTGAGCTATGACGGCGACATCTACCGGCTTCCCCTGCCCGACGGCGAAGGCCGCGCGCTGCGCAGCAGTTCCCCTCCCGTTCACGTGCCGATATACGTCGCGGCGCTGGGACCTCGCAACCTGCAACTCACCGGAGAGCTGGCCGACGGGTGGATTGGCGGATCCTTCATCCCGGAGACCGCTGAAGTGTTCCTGAAGCACATTCGCGCGGGAGCGAAACGGGCCGGTCGGAAACTCGAAGACCTCGACTTGCAGATACCGCTGTCGGTCGAGATAACCGACGACGTAGAGGAAGCGGGCAAGCGACACGCCCGCGGCTACGGATTCACATTCGGCGCGATGGGGTCACTCCGCAACAACTTCTACAAGAACGCCTTTGCCCGGCAGGGATTCGCGGACGAGGTGAACGAGGTCCAGTGCCTGTGGATGGCGGGCGAGCGGGACAAGGCGCGCGACCATGTGCCGGTGGAACTGGCAATGAAGGCAAATCTGATAGGCACGCCCGCGATGATCAAAGAGCGGATTGCCGTGTATCGCGACGCCGGAATCACCACGCTGCGAATCGGGATCCCGGGAGACGGAGTCTCCGAGAAACTAGAGACCCTGGCGCAGGTTATTGACCTTGTTCGGGAGACCGCGCAGGCATAGACAGAGTCGGTTCGTTCTCGGCATCTTGCCTCTCTCGGGCATCGCCGCCCTCACCCTCTATGCGGGAGCGAACGGCGAGAATCTCGTCGCGAAGCCCGGACAGCATCTGCTCCTCTTCGTGTTCCGACAGTTCCATCTCACGCATAAGGTCCGCCGCTTCGGTCATTAGCTGCGCTCGCAGACCTCCGTAATCGTGTTCGGACAGATTCCCCAGCGAGTGATCGAGTTCGGCGCTCGCAAGTCCGGCGACGGCGGCATCCCAGCGCCTCATCAGGTCGGCCTGCGGCGCGCCCTCGTCGTATTCGAACTCATCCCGGCGCAGACCCAAGATGAAGGGCCAAATTATCATTAGCGCCGGCACAAGGGTGAGTAGTATGGCGATTGCGATGATCATGCGAAATTCACCTGAAACGAATCGCGCCACTTTTGAAATGCAAATCCACATCGAAGTTCCGCAGGAACGAAAGCCCAAGCAGACCGGCGAAGATCATACTTCCGGGCATATCTATGCACATCGCATTGACATTGGTCGCCTTAATATCGAGAACCTCTATTGAGTCCAGCGTAATTATAGGCGCGCGGACTACGCCCGACGCGGTAGTTATAGGCAGTGTAGATTCGGGATGGTTAATGTCATAGCCTAACTCTAGAGCGACAGTGGTGGGAATGGATACAAAAGTCGCCCCGGTGTCGAGCATCATTTCAACCACCGCAAAATCAAGCGGCCCCTCGACTATGACATCGAAATAGAGGTGAGGATCCTGGGATAGTGTCAATGTTCTAGAGCAGTACACCTGTGCCCTCGGGCACAAGCTGTCCAGCGTATAGCACCGCCATATAGTAGTTCTTATTCTTGTTCTTTGGAATTTCTCCCATTTTCCTCACAATCTCATCCTTGTCATTAGAATGATGAAACAACTCCCCTTCTATGATGCCGGATTTATCCCAATCTGTCACCAGAACTATCAGCCACTCGCCATCGTACTCAGCCTTCAACTGCTCGATTGTAGGCATACGACCACCTCGATTCTCTAACTACCCTTACCCACTCATTATAACCAAAACACCCTATCGGGACAGAACAATCTCATCCCCAACCGACACGCTGCCCGACGCCTCCACGATGCCATATACTCCCAGATACGCCGCCCGTCGGCTTGGGCGATAACTCAGGATCAGGCGCAGAGTATCGAAGTCACGCTCTCCGGTCTTCGGATCAAGCGTCGTGATTGCACAGCGCGGATCGCGAGAGATGAGCCGGAGCCGGAGCCTGTCGCCCAGAAGAAGACCCTTACCCAGCCACGAGTCCTCCTCGTGGGGCTCGCATCCACTGAGGAGCAGGGTCGGCCTGAATCGCTCGACTTCAAACTCCTTCTTGCCTCCCGTCAGGCTGCTCAGGTAGGAAATAGTAGCTTCGGAAATCAGCGACACCGGGTACTCGTCGAAAGACTCACCCGCGTTTCTGGACTTCATCAGCGTCAGTTCGACCCCGCAGAAATCTGACAGAGCCTTGCTCCACTCGCCTTCCACCACCTCTCCTCTCACTACCCTGCCCCACAGTACAGTTGCGGTCTCACTTCCCGGACTTGGCTGGCCGCTGACCGTACTCCCGTCTGGAAAATTCATGCACAAGCTGTCTTCCTCTTCAGAGTACTCAGCCGACACTTGAGTCAACTTTCCTTGCTGACGCTGAGTGACAACGCGGCCCTCTGAATCCATCAGTAGGAACCGGCGGTCGTTGGCGATGCCGCGGTGAGTGACGACGGCGCTCTCGAGCCTGGAGAGCCCAAGGGACTTCACCGGAGTCGCGTGTATGGCTGAAATCACTGGCATATGAGGCCTCCGCGTTCTGAAATTTCAGACGCCGCGATACTATATTCCTGATTCGTTTCTGGGCCGACGAATCAGAGAATATCCGCGAGTCTATCCACCTGGTCGAGCGAGGGATTGCAGGGCCAGAGAAGGAATTCGTCTATGCCGACATCTTCATAGGCCCAAAGAGTTTCCCTAACCTTCTGAGGAGTTGAAGGCGCCGCGCCGGCAATCACATCCGCATACTCCGGCATGAAGGAGTAGTAGTCTCCGACGTAAGAGGGTGTCTGAGAAGTGTTAAGATCGTCTCATTATGAAGCGTAAACCGTATCCTACGGACCTGACAGACACCGAATGGGCCATCCTCAAGCCGTTGGTTCCGAAAGCCAGAGCGGGTGGACGACCGCGCTCAGTAGATATGCGCGAGATCATCAACGCCATCTTCTACGTTCTCAGAGGTGGGATACCATGGCGGATGCTCCCACATGACCTTCCGCCATGGAAGACCGTCTATCACTATTTCAGAGCATGGCGAATGGTAGGTGTGTGGGAGGACATGAACGAGGCATTGCGCGAGCGAGTCAGGGTAACACAGGGACGTTGGCCCACACCGAGCGCGGGTGCGATAGACTCGCAGTCGGCGAAGACGAGTGAAAGGGGGGCTTACGCAGCTACGATGGCGGCAAGAAGGTGAACGGCAGGAAGCGTCATATACTTGTGGATACTGAAGGGTTGGTACTGAAGGTGAAGGTGCATGAGGCTGGAATAAGCGATAGCGCGGGATCCAAGATGGTGCTGGACGGTCTGAGCAGTCGGTTTCCGAGGATGAGGAAAGTGTGGGCGGACTACGCATATCGCGGACTTAAGGAGTGGATGAGAACCACGCTGGGCTGGGACTTGGAGGTTGTGAGACATACTTGGTCTGGCAGGGTATGGGTGGTAGGTGACCAGGAGCCTCCAACTCGTCCGAAGGGATTTGTAGTGTTGCCGCGGCGCTGGGTTGTGGAGCGCACATTCGCATGGCTGGTACGTAACCGCAGACTGTCTAAGGACTATGAATACTTGCCTGAGACTGAAGAGTCGTTCGTGTACGCTGCTATGATCAGACTGATGCTTCGCAGACTGGCGCATCCTACCTGAAATGACTTCTCAGACACCCTCTAAGACGAAATCCGGTCTCCCGCGTCGTCCCCCAGCGCGAAGTACGCCGCGCTCACGAATCGAGGGCGTCCCTCTCTGCCCAACTCATCCCACTGCTCCAGAACGGAATCGTATGAGGCTCGCGCCGCATCCGGTCCGCCGCCGCCCGCTATGAATCCGTCTCCCCACCGGGCGACTCGCGCCAGCGCCCTGGGAGATACCGCGCCGATCAGGAGTTCAGGCCCTCCTCGACAGCCGGGAGGCGGACCTATTCCTCCTACTTCGTCGTTGTACGGTTCCCCTGCCCAGATCCGCTTCATCGTCGCCAACTGCTCGTCGAACCGCCTCCCTCTCGTGGTTATGTCGGTTTCGCCGGCGACGAAGTCGTCGGGACGTCCACCGATGCCGAGTCCCAGGCTGAGCCTGCCGCCTGATATCGCGTCCACGCTTGCAGCCTGCTTCGCAAGCATCGCTCCACTTCTCAACGGCGCGAGCAGTATGGATGTCATGAGCCTGACTCTGCTGGTCACTGCCCCGGCAGCAGCAAGGACCACCATCGGCTCATAGTTCGGATAGACCAGCCTGTCCAGTACCGACAACGAACTGAATGGACCTTCATCGGCCTTCGCCGCCCAATCCAATATCACACTGCCCTGAGCGCCCGGAATAGTCGCGGGCAGCCCTATACCTACATCCATATCGCGTCTCCTATCCAACTGCGAAGAGTTCGAGCATGAACCGAATATAACAGAACGCGCCGATCCAGGTTGCGGATCAGCGCGTTTCATTCAGTTTTATCTATGCATCCCTGCGTTCGGCAGGGAACGTTGACTATAGCAGTTCTTTCCCAAAGAAGTATCGCTCGATACCCCACTTGCGACTGCCCAAGACGCCTATGAGCGCGGCGACGCCAAGCCACAACAGTGTTACCTCACCACCGTGAGCAACGAAGGCGTTGCCGCCGTCCGGGGGATTCGGGTACAGATGCGGCCAAGGCCACACTGGGCTCAGCGCGGCATGAACGCCAAAGTAGGCGACGATCATCGTTACGACTAGAGCGCCGGCGCCCAGTCGGGTCAGGATCCCTAATCCGATCAGGAAAGCCGATATTAACTCTACCCATCCCGCGATATCCACCAGAGTTCCCAGGCCGTTCGGGTTGGCTCCAGCAGGAAAATCCCATAGCAGAAACGCCTTCTGCGCGCCATGCAGACCAACCAGAACGGCGAACCCAAGCCTGAATATCAGATAGAACTCGTCAGCAAGTGGGCTGAAGATACGTCCGAAGATACTCTGTTCCTGCGTGTTGTCTCGTGTCATTGCGCAATCCCTTCACATATTCTCTATGCCATCGTAACCGAGGGGCAGCGTCCTTTCGAAACGCCGGTTGTCAGGCGCGAACCTTGTCCTCCTTGCCTTGCGCCTACGTCTGAACGATAGGGCCAATCCTAGCACATGGGGATACGGGTTTTAGCGAAAGGATTCATAAAGTCGTGGATTTCCCCACAGAGCTTCTTGGAAACACAGAACATGGCAGTCATTGTCCAATATGATACATTACGTTGTGCGGAGCAGGCTCGTCCCCAACCCAAACCATTCAATCGGAGGCATTGCATGACCACCCAGACTTACGAACCCAACATGATCCTGTCCAACCAGGAATTCAATGTCGTTGGCACACGGCCCATTCGACCGGACGGACTGGACAAAGTGACAGGAAGGGCGCGATACAGCGCCGACATTCACCTCCCGGGTATGCTTCACGGAAAACTGCTGCGCAGTCCTCACGCTCACGCGCGGATACGCTCGATTGACTGCTCGCGCGCAATGGACCTGCCCGGTGTCAAGGCAGTGGTTACAGCAGCCGACATGCCTGAGGTCTCCGCCGAATTCACCGACCAGGAAGAAGGCGCGATGGTGAACTACGGCTTCTACGGAAGGAACATCATCGCCCGCGAGAAGGCTCTCTACAAGGGCCACGTCGTGGCCGCGGTAGCCGCGACCGATCCCAGCGTTGCCGAACAGGCTCTCGACCTCATTCAGGTCGACTACGAGGTGCTCGAACCCGTGGTCGACGCCGAGGACGCAATGAAGGAAGACGCTCCTATCCTGCACGAACGCCTTCTTACGATGCATAGCCCCACATTCCGAGCGGGTGGATGGGGCAACGCCGACCAGCAGACAAATGTCGCCAACCGGTTCGAGTTCCAAATAGGAGACGTGGAAGCTGGTTTCGAGCAGGCCGACGTCATTGTCGAGCGAGAGTTTCGCACCGAGGCCGTCCACCAGGGTTACATCGAACCGCACGCCGCGACCGCCCAGTGGGACAGCGACGGCTACGTGACCATCTGGTGCAGCAGCCAGGGTCACTTCGGCGTGCGCGACCACACATCCAATATCCTCGGACTTCCCGTCTCCAGGGTGAAGATTGTCCCAATGGAGATAGGCGGCGGATTTGGGGGGAAGGGTCAGAGCGGTGTTTATCTCGAACCTCTGGCCGCAAAGCTGTCCCAGAAGTCTGGCCAGCCGGTCAAGATCGTAATGAGCCGCTACGAGGTATTCGTCGGCACAGGTCCCACCTCAGGGACGATTATGAACGTCAAGATGGGAGCGACACGGGACGGTAACATTACGGCCGCCGAGGCCCACCTGATATACGAGGCTGGCGCATTCCCCGGCTCCCCGGTTGCCTCAGGGTGCAGGACTATGTTCGCCCCCTACAACATCCCCAACGCTCTGGTAGAAGGTGTTGACGTGCTCGTGAACAGGCAGAAGTCGGCTGCCTATCGCGCCCCCGGATCGCCGGCAGCCGCTTTCGCTGCGGAACAGGTCGTTGACGAACTCAGCCAGAAACTGGGCATGGACACCATCGAATTTCGCCTGATCAACACCTCTGAGGAGGGCACCCGACAGGTCGCTGGGCCGCGTTTCCTTCGCATCGGCAATAAAGAACTCCTGGAAGCCGCCCGCGAACATCCGCATCTCCGGACTCCCCTGGAGGGCAAGCTGAGGGGACGCGGAATCGCTGCCGGCGCATGGTTCAACGGCAGCGGACCGGCGAGCGCGGTGGCGTCTGTCAACCCGGACGGCACGGTCAGCCTGATCGAGGGATCGCCCGACATCGGCGGCAGCAGAGCCGCCATGGCTATGCACGTCGCAGAAGTTCTCGGAATATCCGTAACCGACGTCAGACCGGCTATCGTCGACACAGATTCCATAGGATACAGCTCCGGCGCGGGCGGCAGCGGCGTTACCTTCAAGATGGGCAGGGCGTGCTACGAGGCCGCGCAGGACGCCAAGCGTCAGCTTGTAGAGCGCGCCGCCAAGATATGGGACGTCAGCCCGGACGACGTCGAATATGACGACGCGACGCTGCGACACAGGCAGGACACCGAACTCAGCATGAGTTTCGCCGACCTCGCCCCACGGCTGAACGGCACCGGAGGCCCCATCGTCGGCAGGGCAACCGTGAATCCGGGCGGCGTCGGCAACGCATTCGGACTCCACATAGTTGACGTGGAGGTTGATTCCGAGACGGGCAAAGTGGAGATACTCAGGTACACTGCCATTCAGGACGCGGGCAAAGCCATTCACCCCAGCTACGTCGAGGGACAGATACAGGGCGGCGCTGTCCAGGGTATCGGCTGGGCTCTGAACGAGGAATACTACTTCAGCGACGACGGCACTATGGAGAACTCCACCTTCCTCGACTATCGTATGCCTACCAGCCTCGACCTGCCAATGATAGATACGGTCATAGTCGAGGTCGCCAATCCCGGCCACCCATACGGGGTCAGGGGAGTCGGTGAAGTCTCGATAGTGCCGCCGATGGGCGCGGTCGCCAACGCCATATACGACGCTACCGGCGTCCGTATGACAGAATTGCCCATGTCTCCCGGAACGGTGGTCAAAGCGCTCAGCGCCGAATCCGAGTAAAGAAACACTCTCAGGAGAGAACAGTATGCTGCCCAAGTCCGTCAAAGACGAGTACCGCCGCTCCACGTCCGTTTCCTCGCAGACCAACATCGAGATTCCGATGCGCGATGGGGTTGTACTCCGCGCCGACGTGTACCGCCCCGCTGGCGGCGGGCGGCATCCTGTCCTCCTGCAGCGCATCCCATACGGAAAGCACTCGCCCCGCTACCGCAGCATGTACCTTGACCCCATACGCGCCCTCGATAGAGGCTACGCCGTCATAATCCAGGACACCCGGGGAAGGCACGTATCGGACGGCGACTGGTATCCATACGTACACGAGGCCCAGGACGGATACGACACGATTGACTGGATAGCGGCTCAGCCCTGGAGCGACGGGACCGTCGGCATGTTCGGCATCTCGTACCACGGTGCGACGCAATGGCTAGCGGCTACCGAAGCGCACCCCGCGCTCAAAGCGATTATCCCCGGGGTAACCTCGGACTCCTACTACGACAGTTGGACGTACCTGGGAGGCGTGTTTCAACTCTTCTGGACAAGCGGCTGGGCGGCGGCGTTCGCGCTGGACGACCTGGGAGGCAGGGCTGCCCGCAACAGCGACGCTATGGCAGTCCTGCGGGAGTGGCGTCGGGATTCCCATGCAATGGCGAGTCATCTGCCCCTGGACGATATGCCGGGACTTCGACAGGTCGCCGACTACTACTACGACTGGCTCGCGCATCCAACCTACGACGACTACTGGAAGGCAACCGCCCCCAGGGAGAAGTTCGACAGGATTACCGTGCCCGCGCTCAACCAGGGTGGCTGGTTCGACGGCTTCATCAGAGGCACGATTCGCTGCTACCAGGGTATGCGCGAGCGCGGCGCGACCGAACTCGCCAGAACCCAGCAGCATCTTCTGGTCGGCCCCTGGCTGCACCAGCCGCTCCCCGATCCATACGCCGGACAGGGGTACTTCGGCGGCTCCGCCTCCGGCGGCGCCATTGACTGGCACGGGATGCAGCTCGCCTGGTTCGACCGCTGGCTGCGGGGCGAGGACAACGGTGTTGACACCGACCCGAATACCTACATATTCGTAATGGGCGCGAACGAATGGCGAGCCGAAGAGTGCTGGCCGCCGCCGGACACCGAACCGATGACACTATTCCTGCGGAGCGGTGGGAGCGCGAATACGCTGAATGGCAACGGAACTCTCTCACTAGATCCTCCCAGTGAATCAGAGTCGCCGGACAGGTTCGTCTATGATCCCTCGAATCCGATCCCGACACATGGCGGCGCGCATCTTGGTGGGATACCGAGCCTGTTCGAGGTGGGAGTTCAGGACCAGCGAGCCATCGAGTCCCGTGAAGACGTACTTGTCTATACCTCCGAGCCGCTGGAGCGAGATACTGAGGTGACAGGGCACGTCCAACTCGAACTCTGGGCGGCTACAAGCGCGGCGGATGCCGACTGGACGGCCAAGCTGGTGGACGTGCACCCGGACGGCCAGGCACGCAACGTGTGCGACGGCATCGTCCGCGCAAGTTACAGGGATTCCCTGGAATCTCCGTCGCCGATTCAGCCAGGCGAGGCATACAGGTACAACGTTGACGTGGGGCCAACGGCCATGCTGTTCCGCAAGGGCCACTGCATCCGACTGGAAGTGTCGTCGAGCAATTTCCCGGCCTACACCCGAAACACCGGATCCCCGCATCACGGGTCGGCAGACCTGACTCCGGCTACTCAGACCGTCCTGCACGACGCGAGCCATCCCTCACTTCTGACGCTGCCAGTTGTGCGTCGGAATTAAAGGGCGCAGTGAGCTAGTCCGGCCACTTAATTTACTCCGCGTACCCGGTCAACTCAACGTAGCCGCTGCCTTCCACGCGCTGTCCGTTGGATGTGCCCTCGATTCGAACCGCGCCTTCCCAGTAGCGGATCAAGGTGTCGAGTTCCTGGTTGGCGACGTATGGCCGAATCTCGATGTCCAGGGCCTCGTTCGGAATCTGGAATCGCCAGCGCGAAGGATAAGTGCCTCCAAGGGGACTCTGCCACTGGTCCAGAACCTCTATGCTCACGTCGGCATCTTTAAGGCGAGAGTAATCGCCGTCGGATGCGACCAGAGTGCCCAGATCGAAGTCGGTGGACACCCCGACACGGGGACGTAGCTGGTAGTACATGATGTCACGTCCGTCCGACAGTTGGAGCGCAAACCAGTCCCAGCCGACCTGATCGTCAGATAACTGTGCCGAACTCCATTCCCTGTCCAGCCAACTCAGTCCGCTGACAGAGTGCGCCCGTCCGTCGAGTGTTACCACGCCGGTCGTCAGCATACGAGTCATGGAGTAGTAGTAAGACGCTTCACCCGGCTTACTTCCCTTTCGCGCAAAACCATCCTCTCCATGCAGGATGATGTCCTTATCGCTGTTCAGCGAGAGGTTGATTTCGACGCCCTCTTCTCTCGCCCGCAGGCGCATGGGCACTGTCCCATCGCCGGAGCCCTCGGCAAACCAATCCTCGATCCACACGCGGAAGGGCGAGCCCACGGCTCCGGCCAGGTCCAGAGCGTCCCTGCTGTAACGCTCGAAGACGTAGAACCCATCACTCTCCACATCTGTGAAAGCGAAGTGGGCGAAATATATGTCCTCAGCGGCCCATTCGGAAGTTCGGCTTGATCCGGTATTCCCTATCCCCCTTCTGAAGAAAGTGAGTTCATATCCGAAGCGGCGACCTTCGGCATCCTGCAAATTGCCCGTGTAGTACCACCATTCGAGTGCGTACTCAGGATGAGGTCCGTGGTCCTCGGGAAAGGCGAAACGACGCGGGCCAGTGGCGAACTCGAACCCCGAACCGTCCATTCTCAGAGCATCCGAGACCGACAGACTCGCCCTCACCTCCACCGCCTCACTCGGGCGTATCAGCAGATAGACGCCCGTCGCCAGTGCAGCCATCACCAGGGCGACACTCGCCACCGTGATCATAAGTCGAACTCTCATCCCGCTATACATCCACTCCTTGGCTATCCTAGAGGTCGAACAGCTTCCGACCCGGGAACTAGCGACCGAAATCCAGCCTATGCTATTCCTCTTGCAGCGCCCTCGCGGGCGACGAGCGCGACATTCGGAACGCCGGATACAACCCCGCGAGCAGGGCCGCCAGTATGGCGATGAGCGCCGCCTGAAACAGCGCCGTCGGATAGACCTGCATATCCATCGTCCAACCGAACGCCTTACGGTTTATCACGAATATGAGCACCGCCGCTTCTATCAGTCCAAGCGGTATAGACATCAGGCCCGCCGCGACGCCCATCAGACTGCTCTGCGACGTGAACATCAGCCAGACCTGACCGGGAGTAAATCCAATTACGCGCAGCGTCCCGAATTCCACGGCGCGTTCCAGCTGAATAGCCATGAGAGCCCCCAGGACTCCGACGAACGCCACTGCGACCGCCAACGCTCGCACCACGGAGGTTATCGTAAAACTCCTCTCGAACACCTCCAGCGCCGCCGCCTTCAGTTCGGCGTTGGAACGGATAACTACACCCTGTCCAGTCCCAACCGCATCCTGGAGAGAGTCTATAAGATCGCTCACCCGCACACCTTCCGCCGCATCTACCGCCACGCCCGAATACCTGTCGTCGTGCCACAAGCGAACATAGACCGAACGGTTCATCATCACCCTGCCCTTGCCCGTACTGCCGTAGTCGTAGTATATGCCCGCGACCCTGAAGTCCCTGTCTCCCTCTGACGTGGACAGACGCACAGTAGAACCGACGCCCTTGCCGTTTCGGTAAGCGAACGGCTCGGACACTGCTATCGAGTCCCCCGTCTGCAACTCATGCCACACCAGCGCGGGGTCGCCTTCCTTGAACGACTGTCGCTCCACGAACTCTTCGAGATTGGCGTCTGTCGCCAACAGACGCACTTCACCATCCGGAGAGTTGATCCGCGCATTTCGTACCGTCCTGACACTCCCCGCCCCCTCGACGCTTCGGATGCGCTCCAGAACGCTCGGGGCAAGCTCGAACTCAGTCCGATATGAGCGCAGCGAAGCCGGAGATATGTATATGTCCGAGCCGAGCGAACTCTCCAGCCACTGTTCCACAGTATCGCGGAAACTATGCACCATCGTGTCTATCGAGATGGTGACAGAGATTGCGACTGAAAGCGCCGCTATCGCCACCGCCGTCCGGCTGATAGACGCGGCGATTCCGCGAGCCGCCATCACGCCCAGCGAACCGAACATCCTGCCCAGCACGGGAGCGAGCGCCCCTCCGAATAGTATGACGATGGCTGGGGTCAGCAGCGCGCCTCCAAGTATCAGCGCCGCCAGACCGAGGAAGGGTAGGATCAGCGTACTGACGGGCAGGAGAACGAGCCCACATCCTACCGCAATCACTCCAAGCCCGATGATTGACGCCAGCGGTACGGTCCCCCTGAAGCGGGTCTCCAGATGCGAACGGGACAACGCCTCCCTTGCGGGCACTCCCGTGGCTTCCAGCGCGGGGACGAAGGCCGCTCCCAGTGTGGCGGCTATGCCCAGCAGCGCCCCCTTTACCAGAGACCACACCGGGATGGATACGTCCTGCACCGACACGACGAAGAAGAGGTCGGTGATGGTCTGCGTGATAAGGTCCACCAGCCCACGGCCAATGACTATGCCCAGCAGGATGCCAATGGCCGAGCTTATCAGTCCCAGGATCGCCGCCTCACCCAGAACGAGCGCGAATATCTGCTGCCGCGTCACTCCCAGGGCTCGCAGCGATCCTATGACCGGACGCCTCTGCACCACCGAGAACGTCATCGCGTTATAGATCAGGAATGCGCCGACTATGAGACCAAGAAGGCTTATCATGAAGAGGTTTTGATCGAAAGATACAGTCAGCTGCTCGATGGCATCTGAGCGTGCGGCTGGAGTTACGATGGAAGTCTCGGGCGGCAACGCCGCGCCTATACGTTCCAGTAGCAGCCATCCCTCCTCACCTGGAGGCACGATAAGATCAATGTGGCTGAGTCGCCCCTCGAAGGCGGTCAGTTCCTGCGCGGTGGATATGTCGGTTATGAGAAGGTCTTGCAGCATCTCGCCGCTCAGACTGTTCTGAGGAGCGATCAGTCCCACGATTCTGACTTCCTGCTCCAAGCCGGAAACATCGAGAGTGATTGTATCGCCCACGCGTACGCCTAGGGAGCTTGCGGAACCCATGGACATCAACCCTGTCGCAGGTGTGGCCAGTAGTTCGAAGGCGTAGGTAATCGTCTGGTCGGGAGTACCTCCGGTCGAACTCCCGACTATATAAGGGCGAAACTGGGAATCAGCGAACGGGTCCACACCAAGGATGCGCAGGACTCTCTCGTCTTCCAGGTACGCATAGCCCTCGACGAGGGGAGCCGAGTCGCGGACGCCCAGATCCACCTTCAGCATCGTGTATATATCTTCCGACAGACCGCCGGGCCCTCCGATGACCTGGTGCGTCGCCCTGCCTGCGACCGCATCGCTCGAGAGGCTGAAGGCGCGCTTGGCGCTCTGATTCCCAAGGTCAATAGCGACGACGATAGCCACACCCAGCGTTATCCCCAATACGGACAGCGCCATCTGCCAAGGGTGTCTCAATAAGTGTCGCAGGCCGGAGAGCCAGAGAAGCGTCGTCATGGAGTGCGCCGTCCGATCATCTCAGTCCAGACCCTCTCTCCCACAGACCCTACGACGATCTCAGCCACGCAGCCAGGACCGCTGCGCGAGTTGGCCGTCTTCAATCGTCAGAACTCGGTCTGCCATATTGATGACCATGTCGCTGTGCGACACCACGATCATCGTCTTGCCGCTGGACCGGACCAGCCTTTCAAGCAGCGACATGACTGCCATGCCGGTGTCGGCGTCCAGGTTGCCGGTCGGTTCGTCGGCAAGGACCAACTTGGGGTCGTGAACAAGGGCCCGGGCGATGGCGACTCGCTGCTTCTCTCCGCCCGAAAGCCTGTCAGGAAAGCTGTCCAATCGGTCTTTCAGTCCGACCTGATCTAGCAATTCGGCAACACGCCTGCGCGACTGTTCCTTGTTGCTGTGGTTAAGCTGGAGTGGCAGAAGCAGGTTTTCGCTTATGTTGAGGGTCGGAATCAGATTGAAGAACTGGAACACGAAGCCAATGTTCTTACGTCGAAACAGCGTGCGATCTTTCTCGGACAGCTTTGTGACCGAAACCGAGTCAATAAACACATCTCCGCAGGTAGGAGTGTCAATGCCGCTGATAAGATTGAGCAGGGTGGTCTTGCCCGACCCACTGGGACCGGCCAACGCGACGAATTCCCCCTCTCCGACGCTGGCGTTCACGTGCCTCAGCACCGAGCGAGTCTCATCACCTTCCACGTAAATCTTTGTAAGGTCGTGCATCTCGACCATGATCTTGCCGGTGTCGAGCAAAGACAAGGGGGTTCCGCTACTCGTCGCCCGTATAGTCGGCAACGCGGGTTGGAGTCAGGCGGAATATGACCGTGTCTTCAGACTGCTCTCGATAGCCTTCCGCGAATTCCCGCCCCTCTTCCTCACCGTAGTACCTCACGGCCATCGAGAGAACGAGATCATAGAGCGGACGCTGGACCTCCTCCACGGACCCGTCCAGAATGACCGATCTGTAAGGAGGCTCCCGCCAGTCAACGCAGAGCGACGCGACCGGGTTGCGGACTATGTTGCGCCACTTCAGCGTCTGGCGTCCGGTGAAGAAATAGGCGGCGCCCTCCTCCCAGTGATACCAGATGGGAGCGGAGCGCGGGCGACCGTCGGCGTCAACCGTACTGATGACCCCGACCAGGATTTGGCTGAGAAACTCGTCAACATGAGTGGGAATAGTCGTCATCGTCTTGAAAGGCCTTTCCAGTTAGTGAATTCTCTGAACTCCGTTATACCGCGAAATCGCATCACCCGTTGGACTAAAATAAGTCGAGAGACGGTTTAGTTCTTGAGCAAGCGCAAATCGGACATTGACAGAGTCAATCAAGATTCATACGATATGACTATATAAATGACCATGGTAACGATTGTGAGCATATCGAATGACTACCATCTCGAAAAGCAAATTGAAGGCCGATATGCTTCGCGTGTTTCGTGAAATTGAAGAAAGCGGCGAGGAACTGATTGTCACTGATCGAAATCGTCCCGTCCTCCGCATACAGCCTATCATCCGAAAGAGGACTGTGGAAGATTTATTTGGATCCCTCAGGGGTAGAGTGTCCTTCTACGAAGATGTAAACGCTCCAACTACTGACGCGTGGACAGAAGTCTAGTGGTCGTAATCGACACCTCGACCCTGCTGTTCTGGACTCTGGACAACCAACGCCTGTCCCCGGCTGCCGCCGTTGCGATTAATGATGCCGAACGAGTCGTCGTTAGCTCCATTTCGGTCTGGGAAATTGGTGTCAAAGTAAGCAAGAGAAGATTGTACATCCCCGTTCCTATTCGAGAATTCGCCGATAGACTCGTTCAGATTGATGTCGTTGAAGTCCTTCCTGTCGATACCGAGACGTGGTTGCAGAGCATCGAACTCCAATGGGAGCACAGAGATCCAGCCGACCGCGTAATTGTAGCTACCGCCATGTTGCGCAACTGTCCGTTAATCACATCGGACGAAACTATACGACGGTTCTATCCCCAGCCATATGGTAGTGCCCTCACGGTCACGCAAACCTAGCAGAAGGCCGCGATAACAGCCTCTTCCACGCGCTGGAACTCTTCCGGTTCGTTGGGCAGCCTACCGAACATTATCTCGTCAACGCCGGCGTCGAACAATTCGCCGACTCGCTCGATCACGTATCCGGCCGGGCCCGCCACAGTGCCCGGTCCTATCATCTCGATGAATTCTCTGGCCTCAGATTCGTCATTGGTGAGTCTCATCGGCATAAGAACCGTGCGCCTGATCTCACTGGGGTCGCGTCCTATGCGCTCGCAGTGGCGGTCCAAGACATCCGCCTTGCGCCTGTACAGGTCGAGAGACATACCGCCGTGTCCGCGGGCTGCAAACCCATCCAGGTTGAACACGTCCCCATACATCGCCAGTGTCCGCAGAGTGCGTCTCTCACCCATTCCGCCAACCATTATGGGAATGTGCGGCTCCTGGGCTGACCCGGGAGACAAGGACGCGCTATCCAGATTGTAGTATTGCCCCTTGAATGTAAACGGGGAGTCGGATGTGAACAGCCCCCTCAAAAGAGCGCATGCTTCCTCCAACCTGTCTGACCGTTCCTTCACGGACGGAAATTTCCAGCCATATGCCTCATGCTCCCTCTTGAACCATCCAGCGCCGATTGCCAGGATGAACCTGCCGTGCGAAATATGATCAATCGTTCCCGCCATCTTCGCCACGAGTCCAGGGTTGCGGTAGGTATTGCCGAGAACCAGATGTCCCAATTTGAGTCTGTCGGTGATGGAGGCAATTGCCGCCATTGACGTAAAGGCCTCGTAGGCCGTCTCCGCCTCGGTGACACCGGGCCTGTTCGGAGGGACAAAGTGGTCGGGATGATAGACGCTGTGCCAGCGACCCGCTTCCAGTGTTTCCACGACAGCGCGGATATCGTCCCAACTTGTTAGGTAGCAGCTAACCTGAGCGCCGAATTTCATTTCATTCTCCTGTGGGTCGCTGTCACTGAAGTGCCTGATGGTTTTAGAAATCTGCGAAATATGAGTCTGACGGCAGAAATATGGAGATGCGTTTCATCCACCCATGGTATTTTGCGCAGCGAAGGATTGGGCCAGCCTGTATTCGAGGTCAAGGCCGCGAGAGAGACTCATGTCAAGGCCGTCAGCTACCCCTCTCTTGATTCCCGCGGACAGCGCGGGAGGAATGTCCGACAGGCTCTCGGCGAGCTCGAAGCTCGTCTCTTCAAGGTCGTCCCGCCTGACAACTCTGTGTACAAGACCCAGTTTCAGAGCGCTCTCGGCATCGAGAACGTCGTCGGCCAGGAGCGTCTTCATCGCGGGACCCTGCCCGATGGTTCTCGGTAGCGTCTGGCTGCCGCCCGCCGCCGGAACCATTCCCAGAGCGGTCTCCGGCATTCGGAAAATCGCGTTCTCGGCTGCGACCCGCAGGTCGCACAGGCACGCTATCTCCACGCCGGACCCGATCACGTATCCGTGCAGCGCAGCCACGAGCGGCTTCTGAATCGAGCCGAACAGTCCCCACAGATCGCGCTCCCAGCGCACCTGTCGCGCAATCACCTGGGACGGGGCCGTGCCAAACTCGGTCAGGTCTGCTCCCGCACAGAAGCCCCGTTCGCCCGCGCCGATGATGAGAGCCGCGCGAATATCCGGGTCGTCGCGTACCGCTTCGAGCGCCGAGTATAGATCATCACGCATCTGCACATTGAACGCATTGATCACATCCGGCCTGTTGAGGATAAGCCTCCCCACCGCGCCTTCTTTCTGAAACAGAACAGCAGGCTCTACCGACATCATTGCCCCTGGTACGTGGGTCGGCGTCTTTCGAGGAATGACGAAATTCCCTCGCTCCTGTCCTTAGTTGACTGGAGCAGGAAACTGAGATCCGCCTCAAGGCGAAGACCGTGCTCCAACGTTCCATCCATTCCGTTCAGCACCGCTTCCTTGAGAAATCGTAACGCGATTGGCCCGTGTCCTGATATGACGGAAGCCAGTTCCATAGCGCGTTCGGTTGCCTTACCCGGCTCTGCAATCTCGTTTATCAGCCCTATTTCAAACGCCTCCTCGGTGCCGACGTGCCTGCCCGTAAGAAGCATGTCCATCGCCCGCGAACGGCCTATCAGCCTGGGCAGGCGCTGGGTGCCGCCATCCCACGGCATCGCGCCGTTCATAACCTGGGTCATTGCGAAGGTGGCATCGCCGTCTGCGATTCGCACGTCGCAGGCGAGCGCTATTTCCAGCCCCTGATCCTGAACTCTGCCCTGCACGGCGCAGAGTACCGGCTTCTCTATATCTGCAAGAGTCTGGCCCACCCTGAGCGGTGTCTGCGTTGATCCGGCTCCAAGAACAGCGTCAGCGATCTCAGGCGACGTACCCAAACAGAAGTCGTCGCAATCTGCCTCAAGGACTGCTACCCAGACATCGTCGCGCTGACGAATCTCGCTCGCCGCGTCGTTCAGCGAGTATGCAGTCTCGAAATCTATGGTGTTGCCCTGTTCCGATGACTCGATAGTCATCGTCGCGACGTGCTGGGATATTTTCAGTTGGATACCCATTTGCGCTGTCTGCCGTCCTGAAGAGTTGCGATAGCCACTCGGCTACTTGAGTTGAATGACTACCTGCCGGGAGTCGCCAACTCCGTCGCTCTCAGTGGTTACTGAGGGATGGTCGGACAATGCAAGATGCACGATCCTGCGTTCGTTGGGAGGCATTGGCTCCAATGCGATTGAACGTCCCGTATCGGCTACGCGGCCGGCAACGCGGTGCGCCATGTTCGCAAGAGACTGGTGGCGCCGCTCCTGGTAGCCTTCCACATCTATCATCACATTGACCCGTTCGCCGATCTTATGACTCACGATGTACTTGACCATGAACTGAATCGTGTTGAGAGTCTCGCCCTTGCGGCCTATCAGAAGACCGGCGTCATCCCCTTCGATCTCGAAGACAGGACCGTCAAGCGACTCGTTGTACATCTGCTTCAGCGTAAGGGTCGCGTCCACACCCATCATTGACATCAGGGATTCAAGAACCTCGGAAGTGATAGTTACGCTGTCGGGAGGGGCGTCTTCGAGTAGTGTAACGCGGACAACCGCGGGCTCGGCCCCGATGCCGAGAATGCCCGACTTTCCTCTGCTAACGACGGCGATTTCTACGTCGCTGCGTTCGGCGTCTAGCTCCTTTAGAGCGATTTCTATTGCTTCTTCGACCGTTTTGGCCGACATCTCTATCTCTTGCATCGTTCGACTCCTCGACGGAAGGAACAGGCGCGGGGACAAGAGATGCGGCCGGAACAGCCTCTGCAGCGTCGTCCTCGCCACGCCTGAACTTGAAAAGATTCAATAGGGGTTCCCAACCGGTAACAAATCCCTGTATCACCACCCCAACCACGTTGGACACTACCCAGTAAACGGCCAGGCCACTCGGGAAATTCAGCGTGAAAAACCCGAACATCACCGGCATCATCCACAGCATCATCCTGTTAGTGGAGGCCTGACGCTCATCAGCCGTGGGCATGGTAGTCATCTTCTGCATAACCCACATGGACACGCCGACCAGGACCGGCATCACAAACGGAGTCGGGTCCGGCAGCGCCAGGTCCATCCAGAGAAAATTACTGTTTATGGGTATTACGCTGTGAACGCTGGGCAGCCAGACATAGAGGTGCCTCGACAGCCCCACGAGGCTTTCAGGATTGGAAGGGACCGTCTGGATGATAGCCTGGTACAGTCCGATCCAGATGGGGAACTGTATGAACATCGGTCCAAGACAGCCCAAAGGGTTGACGCCGCGCTCGCGGTAGAGCTGCATCGTTTCCTGTGATGCCTTTTGCCTGTCGTTCTTGTTGCGCTCCTGGATGTCTTTCATCAGAGGCTGCAACTGGGTCATCGCCTTGATTTGCCTGCTCTGCTTTACAGTCAGCGGCACGAGCGCAAGGCGAACCAGCAATGTAAATGCGATTATGGCTATTCCGAAATTCAGGAAGGACCATGAGTACAGCAACACCAGTCCATTGATCATGGGCTGGATGATGATGAGATTCCAAGTGTCGATTATTACGTTTAGAAATTCCAAGCCGCGCCTCTACCTCAACATGCCTTAGCCCTGTCACGAGGATGTGGATCATCCTCATCGGTCTTGACTATCCATTCCTCGTCCGGGTTTCCATTGGGCTTTATTCTCAGGGCCATTATAGTATGGTCGGTTGCAGCGAAGTATATCAGGTCGCCCGACACCTTGAGAGAGGTCCGGATATCCGCGCCTATTCTGCAAGCTGCCTGCTCAGTACCGTTCTTTTCCAAGAGGGCAATCTTTGAGTTGCCGCCGTCAGCCACCGGAACAGCTATCAAGTCGTTTATGATCGCGGGTGTGCCAATAAGTTGACCTTCACTGACATACCGCCAAATCAGGTCTCCCGTATCTGCTTCCAGCGCGTAGAGGATACCGTCCAGAGACGGCGCGTAAACGACGCCATCTTGTACCAGGGGCGCTGCCCAATACCACCGAGTCGCGCCTGGGAACTTCCACTTCAGGTTCCCCGTGTCGGCGTCCAAAGCGTAGAGGTTGCTGTCAAACCCGCCAAATATCACGAGATCGTCATACACGACGACTCCTGAAGCGACAGCGCCGCCAGACCGGTACTTCCATCTTTCGCTGCCGTCGTCCACATTTACAGCATAGACATAGTGGTCCAGAGAACCGAAATACACGACATCGTCCGCCACTGTTGGCGAAGACCAGATAGGGCCTGAGCGGTTGTATTCCCAAACCGGATCTCCTTCTATGATATCCACAGCATAGAGGACATTTTCTGACCTATCAGAAGATCCCGCCGCACCCGTTCCCACAAGAGCCAAGTTGCCCGTTACCATCGGCCCGCCTACTATTCGACCGGCCAGGCGTTCCTGCCATTTTACTCCTCCACCCAGCGAGCTATAGGCATAAAGGACTCCGTCATAGCCGCCTACGAGAACGGTGGCATCGGCACCGGGAGAAGTAATATCACCATAGATAGCGGGAGAACCGTAGATTCCTTTATCGGCATCTTCCGGCGTGGGCAATTCAAACCGCCAGAAGACGGAGCCGTCATCCTTACCAAGGGCCATAATTTCGCCCTGCATGGTTCCGATAAACAGTGTGTCGTCGCTCACGGCGCCAGCTGACCACCCCTGTGGCCGTCTCACGGCGTTGCATCCAACCAGTACCAATACGGCGGCAAGAACCAAGATGAACAAGGCTAATTTGGAGCCTCGTCGGATAATCGCATTTGTCATTCAGAGAAATTCCGTAATTGGGCAGCCCCGTTTCAAAGGCGACCATGCTAATTCTTATGTATAGAGTATGAACTATGGAACGGGGTCATATCCACTGCTTCCGAGCGGGTTGCAGCGTGCGAGTCTTCTCAGGGTAAGCCAAATGCCACGCACGACACCGTGTTTAGAAATAGCCTCATACGAATAATTGGAACAACTGGGAGTGTGCCTGCACAGTCCGGGCAAGTATGGGGAAATTGCCAATTGGTAGAGTTTGATAGCCGCCAGAGCAGGATTCCGCATTAGCGATTTTCTCCGTGCCGCATTAGCCGACATTCGATTCCAGGACCCCTGAGCGTTCCAGAAGTCTGTCCAACGAGCGTTTCAGCGACCAGTAATCTGCGGATCGGGCGCCTTGGCGAGCTATGACCACCAGGTCCCAGCCCTCCTGGACAGACGCCTCTTTCGCTGCCGATTTCAGTCTTCTCTTTATTCTGTTACGAACGACGGCATTCCCCAGACGCTTGCTTACTGAAAATCCGAACCGAGTCACTTCGGTTCCGTTGGCACGGGATATCAGCACAAGCCTTCTGTCCACCCGGCTTCTGCCAAGACGTCTGGCCAGCGCAAAGTCATCGGACTTTCTTAAGCGGCGTGCCCGTTGCATGGATATCGGAGTCGGTGAATGGAAAGAAAGATTCGCCCGATTGACAGGACAGTTGCGCGGAATTGGTTGAAGATCAAACGGTTAGCCTGTGGCGGCCCTTGAACATTCTCCTCTTGAGGACGTTCCGGCCCGCCTTGGTGCGCATTCGTGTTCTGAAGCCGTGCACCCTGGCACGTCGCCTCTTCTTTGGCTGATAAGTTCTTTTTGGCATCTGGTCACAACCTCTCAAGCATGGAAATTATAGTAACTGACCGAAATCAGTGTCAATTTAGCCGATGACGCCCGACAATTAGTGGCCGCCTAATTTCGGGACCTCAGCTGACCTCTTAGGAATACTTTCAGCACGCCCTCATTTGCTGCGCTGGTGAGTCTTCGCTCGACATTCCCTTCCCGGCCGATGAAGAACGTTGTGGGAAGCGAGACTACGTTGTAGTTCCTGCTGATCTCATTAGTTGTATCCAATCCAATCGGATAGGTAACCCCTGTACTCTCGGCAAATCCCCGCGCGTTTTCCAGCGTGTCGGATATTGCCACCCCCAAAAAGACCACACCCTGATCCTTGTATTCCTGGTGCATCTCCTCGAAGAACGGCATCTCCCACCGGCATGGCGGGCACCACGATGCCCAGAAGTTCAGAACGACGACTTTGCCCTCCAGATCCGATAGCCTCAGCATTTCGCCGTCGAAGGTCTCAATCTCGAAGTCGTACGCCTTACCGGACTCTTTTGTCGCGCGGGTCTGAACCTTTATCGGAGTTGGCGCGGGAGGCGCGGTACTTGTGGGAGCCGGTTGGGGAGTCGCCGTCGGTAACGGCGTTGGCACAGCGGTTGCAGTCGGCGCCGGAGTCGGCTCAGGCGTGGCCGTATTCGCCGGTCGTGGCGTGGCAGTCGGCGACGGAGACGTCGCCTGACCGCACGCGGTAGCCACAAGCGCGATTACAGCCATGAAAATGAGTGCCGGAGTCTTCATTACTAGATTATAGTCCATCAAGGGACGCAAGACGAATCTCATGCCTTTATTGACGCCATTTCAGTTGCTAGAATGAATCAGCACCGCGTATATAGGAATGCCTTTCATGACAGCCGACCATGAAGATAGTCTTCCCACTTTTCTGAGGTGGTCGGACTATCTGACTGGCAAGACCTGCACGATCAGAGTCGAGCCTTCGGACGTCGGCACGCCGATCAATCGTCTCGTGTCGGAGTATCTGGTCGTCGAGGACGCCGGTATGTTGGTATCCGACCGTCGCCTGTTGCCGGACTCCCTCCTGCAGTTCCAGGCGTTTCAGGACATCACCCTGACTCTTTCTGACGACGGAGTTCCCGGCCCTCTCACTCCAGGCACCGTCCTGAGAAACGGGCCGCGTGAATTGAGTCCCGACCAGGTCGCTCCGTGCGAAGTTGTCCTACTGAATAGTTCCTACGTACACCTGCTCGAAGTTTCTATAGACCGCAGCGAGACTGGATACGCCAGAAACTGGCTTGGCTTCAACCGAAGACGCTGGGAACGACATCAGGACGAGTTTCAGCACTTCGTCGAGTCGGCCAATACCACCTACAAAACGGATCCTCATCACCCACTCGACACCTGCCAAAGCAGGTTCGACTTCCTTCGTTCCATCGCAAATGCCATATGGGACAGCCCCTTCGAGAACTACTCCCGATTCACCGGATTGAGACTCTCCTACAAGACTGCCGACGAGACTCTTCTGAACATTATCGAAGGACGGGGCGCGATCTGCTCCGAGAAGGTGCAGGCCCTGAAGTTCCTCACCGATGTGTACGGGTTCGATTCCAAATATGTCTTCGCCGGTCCGGACGCCGTTGGTAGGCTGCCGAGCGACGATCTACGCAGGATAATCGAGACCTTTGACTTCCGAAACGCGCGCCATATCATGAGATACTGGCAGCACATCGCCCTCGAATACACCATCGAGGACAAGCAAATTCTCGTTGACGCAACCAACGGGAACATTCCCTTTCTATTCCTCAGCGGCGCGGAATGCGAAGCTATTCTGGATACGGACTTTCCACAACCCGTGCCCGTAAGAATGGGTACATACTCGGAGAACTTCTATTATCACCGCGCGCCGGAGGACCTCGCTCTCGACCTGTGCTACGCCATGGAGAATTACATCCCCGAAATCGATCTCGTGCAGGTATTCGACAACGAGCTAGGCCTTGCCATCACCCCCGAATTCCTTGTTGCCCCCGTACCATTCAAGACAGACGAGGAGCTTCAGGAACTCCACGAACTCTACGAGCGACTTGCCTCCCCAAACAACCTGGAGATCTATGTTAGCCCCGAATGGAGTCTCGAGGGCCGTCTAGGCGAATCTTTCTGCGCCCAGGAGCCCGAGGCCGCTGGCGCCATTCTTGACTCTCACGATCACCTCTTGGAACGCTACGACCAATTTGAGGGTTTTGGTCACCAGATGGGCCTGGCAATCGTTGAGTTGAAGAGCCACCGATGAATCCTCCCCCACCATCGCACAAAGATAGGCTCAGGCTGCTTGCGTGTACTGTGGATGCGGCACGACAGACCAGGTTCTGGAGAAGCAAGCTCGGAAACTCGCCCATCAACTCAATGTCAGACTTCGAGAACCTGCCGACAGTGGAAGCGCGGGAATACCGGCGCCAGAGGTTCGCCGATCTGGTAACCAAGCCCTACGAAATTGACTGGATACCTGGGCCGTGGCTGGGGCAGTCCCCCACTCGCGCTCCCGTTGCTGAAGGCTCGACCGAAGCCCGGATCAGGGTTAGAACACTGAGGCGATTTCTTACACACGCCGTCCCTGACGACATCCCGAATCCTACGGCTGTCGTCGCGACTACATTCGACAGCCGATACTTCGGAGCCGAAATGTGCGCCGTACTGGTCCGCATGGGCATACCCGCGCATCTGGTAACCGACAGCGGCACGGACAGGCTCCGCGAACTCGTGAGCAGGTTCGAGCCTGACATCGTCGCGCTGTTATCCAACCAACTCGATGCCAACGACCTGCCCGATAACACAAAAAGCGTCGTCACCGTTATGACATCAGAACTACCCAAGCACGTCCCGTGCCTAGACCTGTACGTCTGCAACGAATTCGGCGCCCTGGGCATGAGGAAAAGACGCGGCACGTATCAGTTGGCGCACGACACCTTCTACTTCGAGACATCTCCCTGCGAAACGCTCGTAGTGACACCGTACTTCTCTCGCGTCCAGCCCATAGTCAGGCTGGAAACCGGCGACAACATTCGAGTCACCTCTCCATCTGAACTGTGTTAAGTTTACCGTGATGGATGCAAAAGAGTTCGACCGTCTGTTAGACAATCAGGCCAATCTGGCGCTGAACGTTCCTGGCACGCCCGCTTACGTGTATTCAGAGTCCATACTGCAATCCCTGGCGCGGCAGGCCGCTTTGACCGCTGCGCAAGCGGAGTGCGAACTCCTCTACACACTGAAAGCGTGCGCCATCACCCCTGTCCTAGAAATATTCACGCCCACGGTCCACGGATTTGCTGCCAGTTCGGTATTCGAGGCCCGCCTTGCCGCGGGCGTCAGCAGTTCCCACCATTCGCTGCACTGCTACTCCCCGGCTTACTCCGCATCCGAAATCGAATCCACACTGTCACTGGCGGACTACCTGTCGCTTAACTCACTTAACCAACTCGATCTGGCCGCGAGCCTGAATACAGGCTCCGCTTCGCTCGGACTCAGGGTGAACCCGGAGTTGTCCTTCGTCCCCGACGCCAGGTACGACCCTTCCCGGCCAGGATCCAAACTTGGAGCCCCTCTGTCCGACCTGAGAGACCTTCCTCGTATGCCTGACGCCATTGAAGGATTGCATATCCATAACAACTGCGAGTCCGACGACCTCTTCGAGTTGGCACGGAGCGCTGAAGCCCTTTTCGGCGCTCTCCGACGCTGCGACAACCTGAGCTGGGTGAATCTGGGCGGCGGATACTATCTCGGGCCTGAAACAGACGCAACACCGCTGGAGCAGGTCGCTCGAACGCTCCGTGCTGAATTTGGCGCCAAGCTGTTTATCGAGCCTGGTACTGCGCTTGTCCAACAGGCCGGATACCTGGTGAGCGAGGTTCTGGACGTATTTTCGATCAACGACAGGCACATCGCGGTACTGGACACCTCTACAAGCCACATCCCGGAAGTCTTCGAGTACCAGTACACCCCTGAAGTGAACTGGACGGTGCGGGACGGCGGGACTCCTACAACGCTTGTCGGTCGGTCGTGCCTCGCCGGAGACATACTCGGCGAATACAGATTTACTGATCCGGTTCGCATTGGCGACCGCGTCGCATTGAAGAACGCCGGTTCATACTCGCACTCGCGCGCCGTACCATTCAACGGAATACCTATACCAAGCGTCTATATGCTGAGGGAAGACGGCGCTTTCGATCCGGCGGCGACCTACGATTACGACGATTTTGCGGCCAGGAACGGAGCTACTCCGATTGCGGCTTACTGAAACACAGGTGTCTATCAATCCAACCCAGGCCGATTTCGAGTCCATTCGGTCCTCGGTTGCCAGTTCTTTGGACGACAGTGAAACTCCGGTGCGCTTAGCTGTCACCAGTTCCGATAACGCCAGATACCACTGCGAATTGGGCGTAATCGCCGGCGAACATCCACACGCGGTCTCCCCACTGTTCGAGTTTCGGCGTCGGACCCACGAGTCCCAGGATGCGTTCAACGTCGTATTCATGGTTCCGACGGGCATAGGCGCCGAAATCGGCGGTCACTCGGGTGACGCCACACCCGCGGCGATACTGCTGGCGCACGTAGCGGACACTCTCATTACACACCCCAACGTCGTGAACGCCTCCGACATTAACGAGCTGCCGTCCAACGGCCTGTACGTCGAGGGCAGCGTACTCACAAGGCTCATGATGGGGACGGTCGGACTCCGACCCGCGAGGGCGAATCGAGTGCTGGTCGCGCTGGACGCCAGCTACAACGAACGCTATGCCAAGTACACCGTCAACGCCGTCAACGCCGCCCGTGCTACCTACGGCCTGAACTGCGCCGGCATCGTCAACGTCCGACCGCCAATGAAGGTCGTCGGCAGTTACAGCGACACCGGACGCGCCTCCGGCTACGTGGACGGTATCGCCGGTCTTCTTGAAACCCTCCTCGAGAAACGCGACAGCTACGACGCACTGGCGCTGGCGTCCGTTGTCGAAGTTCCCCCGCACTACCACTTCGACTACTTCACCAGCGGCGGAGAGATGATAAACCCCTGGGGAGGTGTGGAAGCCCTTCTCACTCACGCCGTCTCCGCCATACTGAACATCCCGACGGCGCACGCTCCCATGATGGAGTCCGACGACATAGCAGCCGTTGACCCCGGCATAGTGGACTCCAGAATGGCAGCCGAGATCATATCCATCACGTTCCTTCAGTCCGTGCTGAAGGGACTTCACCGATCCCCCGCAATAGTAACTGACAACGCTCTATTCGGCTCTCCCGACGTCGTCAGCGCTGAGGATATATCCTGCCTAGTCATCCCGGACGGCTGCATCGGTCTTCCCACCCTGGCCGCACTGAAACAGGATATAACCGTCATCGCCGTCAGGGAGAACCGGAGCCTCATGCGAAACGATCTTACCCAACTGGCATGGGACCCCGGACGCTTCTATATTGCGGAAAACTACTGGGAAGCAGCCGGAATCGCCGCCGCTCTCAAAGCCGGGCTCGACCCCGATTCCGTCCGGCGCCCGCTGAGTACACTGCGCTCATACCTGTGACCATGAGCGACTCCATAGCCTCAGCCGCCCCGGACATCGAACTGATAGCGCAGCCCCCGCGCTCCGAACTAACCGCGCTCCGAGACATGATGATTCACTGCGTCCGCAAATTCCCGACTTACCGGCGCATATTCCGCGATATCGGCATTACGGACGGTGACATCGAGTCCGCCGATCCACTGGAATTGCTGCGGAGCCTCCCGACCATCGGCGCCGACGAACTGCATCGGATCAGTATGGAGGCGGTCGCCGCGACTGACACTATCGTTGACACCGAAACGTCGTCGGGCACCACGAGCGGCGGCAAGATCCGCTTCATCTCGTCCGAAGACGACGCCGCTGAGCACCAGTTTCTTGCCCGTCTGCTGAGAACATGCGGCATCGGGCCCGGAGACAGGGTAGCCTGCATGGACACGGATCCCGCCGCGGTCATGATCTCCTTCCCGCGCGCCTGTGAACTCATTCCCACCGCCGAGTCTTACTGCCTCAGCACAGGAGCTGGATTTGAGAGATCATTGACCCTGCTTGAACGTCTCAAGCCCACCGCCCTCGTAAGCGTACCTTCGATCATCGAAAGAACGCTGGATGCCGCGCTCGCGTCTCACACACAGGTGCCCGACTCGATCCAGAGAGTAATATACATAGGTGAGGGAATGGATGAGGCGCTGAGAAGACGTGTCCGGGAGACGTTAGGAGCCGACGTGTTCTCGTATTACGGCTCCAGCGAAACATCCGCCCTGGGAATCGAATGCCGCGCCCATTCGGGAATCCACTTGTTCGGCTCCCGCACACTCTTTGAAGTCGAAAGAGACCTCACCTTTCCCGAGCGTGGCGAACTCATAGTTACCACGCTCGTACAGAAAGCGCTTCCCCTTCTGAGGTACAGGCTTAGCGACCTCGTCAGGCTGAGACCGTGCCCCTGCTACTGCGAACTCGACGAACCCCGGATTGACGTGCTGGGCCGGTCCGATATGTTCGCCTCGATACTCGGATCGAAGATCCATCATCACGCCTTGAGCGAAAGCCTCGCGCGTGCCGGACTGAGCGGCCCGCTCCAGGTATTCCTGGAACGAGACTCTCGCTCCGAAACTATGCGACTGCGAGTCTCCGACCACAACGCCCACATCGAGGACCGCCTGCTTGCCGCCGTTCTTCACGACCATCAGGACGTCGAGTTTCTGTACGACGGCGGTATGCTCGACATACGCATCGAATTCCTTCCTTCCTCCGACTTGCTTCAGGACAGAAAGCCCGACACGCTCATAGACCTCCGCTGATATCCAACAGCGGGAGAGAGCAATGGCATCCAGGTGTCATAGCATATGGCGGGACGCCCGGGCTACAATCGCGCATGTCAGACGTGCGCATTGCAGGAAACACACCTGAGGTAGCCACAGCTTTAGAATGGCAATAGCCGTAGTCATATTCGTCATCGCCTACGCAATGATCGCCATGGGCAGAATACCTCATGTGCTGATCGCCGTACTCGGCGGCATGGCGATGGTCTTCCTCGGCGTGATGCCCGGACATGAGGCCCTGGAGCACGTCAACCTCGAGGTGATACTCCTTCTGGCAGGGATGATGTCCCTCGCGAACGTCTTCGCCAGGACAGGCGCGTTCGACTGGGCTGCGATAAAGGCCGCCCAACTCGTCCGTGGCGACGGCTTCCTCACACTCTGCCTGCTGTCCCTCCTGACAGCCGTGTCGTCCGCATTCTTGGACAACGTCACTGTCGTCGTCCTTGCCGTTCCCATCACAATCTCAATCTGTCGCGCTCTGGACGTCAACCCTGTGCCGTTCTTTCTGGCGCAGGTTTTCGCCTCCAACATCGGCGGCGTATCCACGGTCGTGGCAGACCCTCCGAACATCATCATCGCCGCGGCGGCGGACATTGGCTTCCTGGACTTCATGCTGAATGCCGCACCCGTCGGTATAGTCTCGATGGGAGTCCTACTCGTCGCCCTGTACGTGTGGTTCAGGCATCAGGTCACCGCTGCCCCTGAAAATCGCGCGGCGATCCTGGCTCGTGACGCGAATAGCGCAATTACGGACAAGCCTCTGCTCATAAAGAGCGGCATCGTATTCGGATTCACGGTCGTCGGATTCCTGGTACACGAACTGCTGCATGTTGGGCCTGCATACATTGCCGTCACCGCCGCCGCCGTACTGGTATTGATCTCACGCATTGACCCGCACGAAGTTCTGAAGCAGGTCGAGTGGACGACGCTCGCATTCTTCATCGGTCTATTCGTGCTCGTCGGCGGACTGGAGTACACGGGAGTAACGGTCGAAATTCGGGAATGGCTTATTGACGTGTCCGGCGGCAGCGACAGGAACCTCGCGTTCCTGCTCATATGGTTCGGCGGAATGTCCTCGGCAGTCATAGACAACGTTCCTTTCACGGCCACAATGGTCGAGGTGGTCAAGGGATTCTCCGACGGCAGCTCCGGCATTTCACCCCTATGGTGGGCTCTTGCTCTCGGCGCCGACCTGGGCGGCAATGCCACCATCGTGGGCGCCTCGGCCAATGTCATCGTCGTCAATCTCGCCCGTGCCGGCGGTTACCCCATCAGTTTCATGCAATTCCTCCGATACGGAGCAGTCATAAGCGTCCTCACCTTGATAGTATCTACCGCATACGTCTGGCTGCGCTACTTTTAGTTCCGTAGCTGCACGGAGAGACTGGACCATGGATGTATTCGGGAAACAACTCTACGACCAGCACCGGGGCCTTTTGCCTGACGACTTTCGCGAAGTGGGTGAGCGCGATGACGGAAATATCCAGGTATATGACCATCCAAGGTGGTACTTCACCACACTCGACGAGTGGTATCCCCACCTCCGCAAGGCGATGGCATACGTTCGCGGACGCACCCTCGATGTTGGATGCGGCGCGGGCCGGGTCTCCCTGCATCTACAGAACGCCGGTATAGACGTCATAGGAATAGACCACTCACCCCTGGCCGTTCAGATATGCCGGGAGCGTGGGATTGACGATGCCAGGGTGTGTTCTGTTACGCAGGTCAGTGCCGGCAGACTTGGCAAATTCGACAGTATCTTGATGACAGGCAACAACTTCGGCCTGCTCGCAAATCCCCAACGGGCCCGCCGACTCCTGCGACGTTTTCACGGTATGACAACTGATCAGGGACGGATCATAGCTGAAACCACCGACCCATACGCCACCGACGATCCCGTCCATCTTGACTACCAGGAGCGCAACCGGGCGCGGGGCAGGATGAGCGGGCAGTATCGCCACCGCGAACGCTATCGCAATCTCAAGGGCTCCTGGTTTGATTGGCTGTTCGTGTCCAGGGACGAGATGCAGGAAATCGTCTCAGGAACCGGCTGGACCGTTGGGGAGTTCATAGGACCTGAAGGCCCTCAGTACGTTGCCATTATCGAAAAGGACCCGCATGGCTGAAAGCCAGAACATCAACCCATCCTGAACATCTCATCATCCCGAAAATCCTGATTCTGACTGAAGTTGCCCTTGACGACACAGAACATACTTGCTATTATGTATCCATTCAACTATCATATATACCAACCAACCAAGCAACCGACACCCAAGCCTTAACAACCGAATACTAAACTACGGAGGTTCACGACCCACCATGTTCTGCGACCCGAGAGCTGAACTGGCACTGGCCATTCATACAAAGACCGACAACGGCAACGACATCGTGGACTTCCTCAAAGACGTCCTCGGTCAGAACATACCCGACGTTCGTCTCCAACATCAGCTCCAGGCCGCACGTATGCTCACAAAGCACGGACACTTCCCGGACGCAGAACTCTTCATACAGCGACACGCCAACAAGCGCAGCCCCGGAAAGTCCAGGCGCGAACAGAAAGAGATGTCCCAGTTCGACACCGCTCTGAAGAAGGTCATCCTCGCAGAGATAAGTCCGGCGTCCACCGCCCAGTGGCTCATAGACGTCATGCAGGGACGGACTCCGGCCATCGAGACCGGCATAGACACCTTCAAGCCTCACCACAGGATGAGAGCCGTCCGCGAAATCCTCTCGCGCGCCTACGACCGCGACTACGACTACTCCCAGACGACCCAGGCCGACCTGCGCGTCCCAACCCAGGCCGAAGCCGATACCGTTACTCCTGAATCCGGCTCTACCGTCATTCCCGCGTCTCCTTCCGTCATTCCCGCGAAGGCGGGAATCCATAGCCACGACTCCACCGATCACGACCAAACTGCACCAACCGCCGACACCGAACATCCTGTAAATCCTGATTCTGACGAAGAAGCCGAACCCGTTGACTACGTGGCCATGGCCAAGGAGATAGTAGCCAGCCTCGACCCTTCCGAATTCGAGGAAGAGCCTTCCTCCACCCACAAGCCGGACTACTCCATGTGGAACATCATCGAACGACAGCCTCAACCTGTCATCACCGAAGAACACGCCAGAATCGGGGCCGCCCTCTTCAGAGAAGAGATGCAGAAACAACGGCTCTGGGAAGAATCCAACGTAAAGACCCCAACCAGGAAAGACCACAACAGCTATGATGATGGCTGACGTCACATCCATTAAGATCCAGGTGAAACTGGCCCACCAATCATGAATCCAAGCCGGAAGACGATAGACTTCAACTGTGCGCTCGCTCTAGCCAAACGAGTCACGGGTCTCCCGTCCGACACGCTGTCCGACGCCGCCTTGATTAGTCGGCTCGCTGATTCGGCACGCCTGTTATTCGAGGAGAACCCGGACGAACTCATGGAAGATGCGCTTGTCGAAACGCTTTCCATCGTCGCCGCCGCCGTCGGCAGACGCATGGGAGTCTGGCGCGCCGTCCTGGAAGAAGAACAGGAACTCGCCGGCCCAATCAGAAAAGTCCGGCTGCTTGCCGACGACCTGCTCGACCCGACCAACCCCAACGCGCCCGTTCACTCAGTCAGCCGATTTAACACGCTCCGCCACTGGGCCGACGCGACGGCGGAGAGCGAATGCGCGAAACCCGATGTGCGAGCCGCGCTGCGCTGGATGCTCATCGCCCGATTCAGGACACGAGCCGAGCATCCGCCACACATACACTTCCCGCCCGGCTTCTACCGCTCCCTGGCCGAACTGGACCGCGACGACAGTCTTCTGTACGCGCCAACAACGCAGCAGTTGGCTGCCGCTATCCTGCTTCTCAGCGGCTCAATCGTCGAAATGGACGCAGGCGAGGGCAAGACGCTCGCCTCCGCCATTGCCGCGCTCGTATATGCCGCCGCCGGCCGCCGTGTCCACATCCTGACCGCCAACGACTATCTCGCCGAGCGGGACTGCGACAACCTGACCCTAACGATGGAATCGCTCGGAATCGTGCCCGGCCTCGTGACTGCGAACATGGATGCTGACGAACGCAGGCTACAGTACCCTCGTCCGATACTATTCGCTACCGCGAGAGAGGTCGGATTCGACTTTCTCAGGGACAACATCGCCCGGAGGCACGACATCCGTGTCTCCCCAACATTCGACGTCGCCATCGTGGACGAGGCCGACCACCTGCTCATAGACCAGGCCCGCACGCCACTCATCATATCCGGCGAACCCGTCACCGAACACGACGAAGACGATGCGCCAGAAAACGTCGCGATCAGCATGATCGAACAGCAGGCCATATATGTTGACGAGCTTTACTCCGAACTCGACGACGGCCACCACACGAATGAATCTACAGACAGCACACTCGCTGCCATCCTACTCGCCGAGGGTCTCACTCCGCGACTGGTGTCTGCGCTTGAGCGACTAGGCAAGAGCAGCCGCCAACTTCAGCGCACACTGTTAGTTCTGAACGACGACGATGACGACAACCCGCTCGAATCTGACCTGCTGTTCGCCATAGACGCCGTCAACTCCGCTCTCAGGATTACCACGCGCGGATGGGACTTCATTTCCGACCGGCTGGAAAGTCCCGCATCAGCATTCGAGGTAGCCCAGACCCTCAGCGCGCGCATCGTACACGAACCCGACGAAGACTACGTTGTCGGCTCCGACGACATAACTCTCGTTGACAGGCTTGACGGCCGGCCGATGCACTCACACCGCTACCTCAGCGGGCTGCACGAGGCGATAGAATCCAAGGAGGGAATCGAGGGCAACGACCGCGCCAATCCGGTCGCCCGGACCACTATCCAAGCGCTCATGTCCAACTACGCAACGATAGCCGGACTGACCGGGACCGCGACCGAAGCCGCCGATATATTCTCGCAGGACTATGCCGTATCCACGGTCAGAGTTCCACCGACATTCCCCCCGCGTCGCGTTGACCTCGATACGCGCGTATTCTTCGACAAATCAGAACACAGACGTGCCCTTTCGGAGAAGGTCGCCCATTGGCATCGAGTCGGCAGACCGGTGCTGATAGCGTTCGGTAGTGTCAGGGAGTCCTCCGAGTTCAGCGATGCCCTCGAACAACAGGGCATACGGCACCATCTTCTAAACGCGGCCAACCCCTCGCAGGAGTCCGACATTGTCGAGCGCGCCGGGGAACATGGCGCGGTCACTGTATCCACCGGAATGGCCGGTCGCGGCACGGACATCATCGTCGCCAGTGACACTCACCCCGGCGACGCCACTCCCGAATTCCCTGACAAGAACCCGGAACTCCCTGACACCACTCCCGCAATCCCATCATCATTCCCGCGCCCTCTCTCGTCATTCCCGCGAAGGCGGGAATCCAGCGCCGGGAAACAGGCGCAGGCGACCGTCCAGAATCTTCAGCAACAAGCCGACTGGAGCCGGGGCAACCTCGGTTTACTGGTAATCGTCGCCTCCCTGCCCGCTTCCCCGCGCGTCGAACGCCAGCTAAGGGGACGCGCCGCCAGACAGGGAAGCCCGGGCGCTTCTATCATGATGGTCCACATTAACGATCCGGTTCTCGCCTTCACCAGGCAGCAGACATCCCTGTACCGGATGAGAAATCACGGTGACACCCACGTTCAGGGCCCCGATGTCGAAGACCTGCTCCGCCAGGCGCAGACCGAGTCCGAATCCCGGAACCGCGCCATTGTTGAGGCGACAGCCGACCTCGCCGCGATAGTCGAGCATGAGTCCCGCGCGCATTATTCTTACCGCGAATCCCCAATAGATGTCCGGTCGTGTCCCCAACTGCTTTCTCAGGACATCTCCGACTGGATGGACAGAGCGTTAACGCCACTCAGCGACATCCGCGCCGACTACCTATCAACGTTCGACTCCGTTGCCCAATCGCTATGGGACGCACACCGGATAGACCTCGGTTCCGCCGACCTGACATCCCCCGCCGAAGCCGCCCACACCCTGGCGCATCACGTCGAGGACCGCGTGTTCAAACACAGAACGAGGCTCGGCGACAGGCGTTTCTACATCTCCGTCTCGGATATGTACCTGGAAGCGCTGGATGCCCTGTGGCCGGATCATCTCGCGTCTCTCCAGGACATTGCGCTCTCCTTGGCGATGACTGCGGAGTCGCACGCCGCCGCGCTTACCCAGTTCTCCGAGCAAGCGCTGGCCGCAAGATCCGGGCTTCGAGACACTGCTGCCAACATCGTAATCAGCTCGCTCCTTAATGCAGAGTACATTGAGCCGCCTAAAGACTTAGGCGAAAACGGGATCGAACAGCTACCAAGCGAACTATCTGACCTAATAACCTGATAGACTATTCATAGTAGATAAGTACTGTGAGTCAAACATGGCAAGAAGGAGTCCTGTACGATGGATCCACTAATCGTAATCTTCTTTGCCGCCCTGCTGATAGGCGGCGTATGGTGGCTAATCAGGCGTTCACGTAGGCGCAAGGCTGAGCGTCAAGCTATGTTGGACGGCACCGACGCCGCGACGATGATGGGAACTGGATTCATCGCGGGCAGCTTCTTCCTTGGCGGTGGATCGGGGCACGACAGCGGACACCACGGCGGCTCTGACTCCGGTGGCGGCTTTGACGGCGGAGGATTCGACGGCGGCGGCCTGTAATATCGAAACAAGGCGTCAAAATTGACTTTGTGGCTCTTGATTATCCTGGTTGAGGGTATGTTCACCTTGGGCGTGATCGGGTACACGGTATGGGTGGCCAGACGTTGTGGGAGAGAAACAGCTACGGAAGAAGAGAGACAAACCAAGAGGATTTGCGTCTGACTCCCGCCAAGTCCAATTAAGAGTCTAACCAGCGAAAAGACATGAGAGAAACGATGCTGCAAAAGAAGCGAACCAGAAAGACCACCTTCGCCCTGCTAGCGGGCGCGTCCCTGATTGCAGGTCCCGCCATTGCCGCATGCGGCAGTTCCGGCCCCAGTTACGAAGAGTGGGCAGCAACGGACGGCGCTGCGGGAAGAATCAACCTGGACGAGGTGCAGCAGGCCTTCAAGGATGCCGAAAGCCCAACCGACTTCGAGAAGCGCGTCAACGAGATATATGAGGGGGACGGGATAGTCCTCGTCCGCGTCGAGCAAGATGGCGACTACATGAATCTCGAGGGCTGGGAGGACCTCAATAACTCCAAGCAGATCGAGGACGCCTCGGACGACCGGCTATTCTCCATAGTGCGCAACCACAACCGCGAACACGAGATGCGCGGCTACGGGACGAACGGCTACTACCGCAGTTCGTTCGGCGTCGGCGACTTCCTGTTCACGTATATGCTTCTCAGCGCGTTCTCCCCCGGATTCGGGGGTTACTACTACGCCACGCCGACGTACAGGTACGACACGATAAACAGGGACAGGACCAACTACCGCAACTCGTCCAACTACCGCAGCCAGGTCTCCAAGAACTCCAGTTACTTCAACAAGCAGAAGAGCTTCGCCGGCTCCTCCTACGACCAGGCCAGCCGCAACGTGAGTTCATCCCGCCAGACATACCTGAACAACCAGAAGACCAGCGGTTCGTACAAGTCCAGCTCCACCGGCGTCCGTTCCAGTTGGGGGAGCACATCCCGCGGCAGTTCATTCGGACGGACCTCTACCGGCTTCACCGGCGGCGGCGGCTCCGCCCGCCTTACAGGCTTCACAAGACCCAGCCTGAAATAGGCTAGATCCAATAGCGTCCTAAATCACGTTCCTGCAAGCGCAACCCGCTAGATGGCGAAGAACAGGATCATGCTAACGCAGATGAGCGCCGCTCCCTCTATGAACGCCGCTCCGAGATTGCGGTCAACCGCAAGTTCGTCGGCCAGTTTCACCCGCGGGAACAGCGCCAGGTCCACGAGAAACCGTATCCCGTAGAGAAGAACGAAACCGACTATCGCGTAAACCAGGAACGCGATGATACTCTCGCTCCAGCCCACGAACTCGCCGAACACCGCCTTGAATACCACTATGCCTATCGCGATAAGGTTTCCGGCAAGTGCGACGCCGACCGCGACGTTGTCTTTCTCTATCTCGTCATGGATGTCAAACGACGTCGTCCACTCATATACCAGCGTGTAGATAATCAGCGCGGCCAGGCCCATCACCAGGAAAGCGGCTGCCGTCTCAGGCCCTCCTCCCTCTCCCGAAATCGAGCCGGCGATAACCAGCCCGACGGCCACATAGACTGCGAACTCCACAGCCCCAGTGCCGGCATTTTGGTCGCTGACAATCTCGTCCACGGTGTTGAAGTCGTACAGCACAAGGCGGTCAACGACTATCCGCGCCACGTTCAGAACCAGGATCCCGACGACCGAATATACGAAGACCAGGCCCACATCACGCCAGTAATCGGCCGTAAAGCCCAGGCTATTATCAATCACCACCGCAAACGGCTGGTACAGAGCTCCCAGGAACACGATTATCACACCCAGGTAGTAACCGGATATGCTCAGTGCCAGGGCAACATTATCTTTATGGCTCAGTTGCTCCTGTATCTTGTAGGGTGTTGTCAGGTCCTGCGCAAATCGCGCTATGACTATCACTATCAGTCCCAGAGCAACATACACCAGCCCTCGTGGGATCTGTTCCAGCACGTCCACGAATATCTCAGCCATCTTGCGCCTTTCTTTGTATGTTCGCTACTTCTTATAGACCGTAACAAGGTGTGGAGACAGGTTGACCGACGCGTAAACCTCGAAAGCCAGCCCCTCCCACTTGACGACAGTTACCGCCCCCTCCTCGTCATCCCTGATGAATTCCCATATCCAGAAACCTTCTCCGTCGTGTGAGTCGCCCTTAAAGTGCAGGACTTCATAGCTGTTGCGATAGAAGTACCGCAGGCCCTCGTGCTCAATACTGTTCTCTATGGACTTGTAATCGTCCCATTCCACCAGCGTCTCGTAGTCGAGTCCCACAGCCGACAGTCCCAGAGGCCTGTCCTGCGTGGTGGCGGATATGTGCAGACCGCCGTCCTCGGTCCACTCTAGGCTGGCATGACGTTCACCATCCACACCAATGACCTCTTTGGATTTGCCGTATGCCGACTCCAGCCGGTTTATCTCCTCGACAATCAGGTAGGCGTCGGCGCCGTCTTCCCAGAATCCCTGTATGAAGACGATGTCGCCCATGCGGGCCGCGCGAATGGAATCGTCGGCCGGCTCTTTGCCGGACGCCTTCTTCTTCTTACCGAAAAGCGATCTAAACATCGGTACCCCGAAACCTACATGGGTAGAGGAGTATGGCTCTTCCACCGGTTGATAGCGGCTTCCGCGCGCGGGCTTATAGCATTCTGCACACGAACATTCAGCAGGGCTGGGCGTTCCATCTTGATGGCCCGCTCCAGGGCGGGGGCGAGCTCGTCCGGATGCTCTATCAACTCTCCGTATCCGCCAAGACCTCTTACCACCAGGTCGTATCTCGACGGCAGCAGATCCGTCGCCACCGGCTTGCCATAGACTCCCACCTGTATCTGCCGATCAATTCCCCAAGCGGAGTCATTCCCCATTATACCCACAATCGGTAGGTTATGCCTGACCGCGGTGTCGTACTCCATCGCGTTGAACCCGAAGGCGCCGTCTCCGGTGAACATGAACACGCGCCTCTCAGGGTAGGCCGCTTTTGCGGCAATCGCAGTCGGAATGGACTGACCCAGCATCCCCAGCGGCGGCAGATACCACCATGTGTACGGAGACAATGCCGGATTGTACGCGCGACCAAAGTGACAGAAGTCGCCGCCGTCGTAAACTACGAAGTCTTTCCGGCCAATCTGGTTCCTGACGGTCTTGTGGACATACACGGCGTGCATAGGAGTTTCGTGCCCACCAAGTTCGTCCAGCATTTCCCTCTGTACCGACCTCTGTTCCTGAAGCCTAGCGAGCCATTCCGAATCAGACCAAGAGTATTTCGAAGCCACTCTAGTAATCTGACGTACCACAGCGTCCACATCGCCGACAATGCCGACATCCACGCCCCTGTTGCGCGCTATTTCCGCCGCCGACGGGTCAATCTGAATCACCTTCGCGCCTGAAGATACGGTCGGCTCCATCGCGTAGCCGACTATCAGGTCCTGCTTCCGGCCCATCAGCGCCACGGCGTCCGCCTCCCTGAGCAGCCTCGCGGCTCGATTCAGACCGGAGTCGAAGAACCCGCAGCAGTATGGGTGCTCGTCCGAAATCAGTCCGCGCGCGTCTCCCTCGGTCATTATCGGTATCCGGGTCGTCTCCACGAGCCGTTCGAGCGTCTCGCCGGATCGGGAATACGACCCGGCGCTGCCAACGATTATCAGCGGCCTTTCGGCGTTTCTGAGTATATCCACCGCATCTCGCACGCGCTGCTCTGAAGCCTCCGGGGCACCCAGGTCTCGATACTCTCCCGGCGCGTAGAAAGACACCTCCTCCTCGCTGACTATCTGCTGCTGTATGTCAACAGGTATGGTCAGATGAACCGGTCCGCGCCTGCCCTCATAAGCGGTCCTCAGAGCGGTGGCAATCATGTCAGGTATTCGTCGTGCGTCGGTGACCATCCATGCAGCTTTCGTCGTAGGCAGCGCCATTCCAACCTGGTCTATCTCCTGCATCGCTCCACGACCCAACTCCAGCAGTTCCGCGCTGCCGCTGATCGAGAGGAGAGGACTCTCGGAGTGCATGGCGTTCGTGAGACCGGGAATTGCGTTTGCGAACCCCGGCGTCGTGTACAAAGCTACTCCTGGCTGGCCCGTAATCCTTCCCCAGGCGTCCGCCATGTGCGTCGCGGCCTGCTCGTGACGTGTGTCAATGAAGCGGAATCCACTGTCAGCCATCATGTCCAGGGCGGGCAGGATGTGGTCTCCCGCAAGGGTGAAGACGGTTTCCACACCTTCCAGTTTCAATGCCCTGGCAATGAGTTCGCTGCCCGATACAGACTTGGTTGCAGACATGCCTTCTCCTCGATGAAATGCGTGGGTTCATTCGGACTTGGACATTTTATAGACACCCGTCGCGTTTGCCAACGCGAGATACGATTGTTTATAATTGCACAATCGGAAAGGTTCTATCTCTGGGGATTCGTCTAGTGGTAGGACGACAGACTCTGGATCTGTAAGCAGAGGTTCGAATCCTCTATCCCCAGCCACAGATCCTGCTACAGTTAAATCCCCGAGCCGCTGTCCCAGTGTGTGGCGCGTTCGTCTAGCGGCCTAGGACACCACCCTCTCAAGGTGGAGATCACGGGTTCGAATCCCGTACGCGCTACCAGCCATTACCAAGCCATATCCCCTCAACAGCGGTACGGAGCCGCTCAACATGGCGCATTCGTCTAGGGGTCTAGGATACCACCCTTTCAAGGTGGAGACACGGGTTCGAGTCCCGTATGCGCTACCAACTCCGACCAGTTGGTCGTAGCCGCGATTACAGGACGGAACATCCCGCCCGACTTTCGCCCGCCCTTCATACTGCCCAGCTTGAATAAACGCGCCGGGGGTAATCATGTCCAACGACACGGGAATCCGAGAAAACATCCCACCCGAAGAAGCAGCGCGAGTCGTGTCTTCCCTCCTGGAGCGGGGCCAGGGCCTCGAAGCGTTTGTCAGGTTTCAGAGACTGCTTCCCCCCGACCAGGCCGAGGTTTTCGCTCAACTCTCGGACGAACACAGGGAACGCCTCATCACAAACTTGTCCGCAGCCGGCCTTGCCGGGTTACTGGAGTATCTGGACACTGACGAGGCAATTGAGTTCGCAGAACTAATCGGACAGTCCACGCTGCCATTTATCCTGGACATCGTCAGCCCGGACGTCGCGGCAGACATTCTGAAGGGAATGCCCGCCGAAAACGCTGCCACGGTAATTGGCCGGATGGAAACCGGCGAAGACGTCGCTCCCCTCCTCGAATACGCGGACGACGAAGCGGGCGGACTCATGTCACCGGAGTTCGTCGCCCTCTACGAAAATATGTCCGTTTCACAGGCTATGACTTTCGTAAGGCAGTGGGCCGCAGAGTATTCTTCTGAAGAGATTACACAGGCTTTTGTTGTCGATAGGGATGGAGTCCTTAAGGGCAGCGTCGGACTGGCTAGTCTTGTGCTCGCGCGTCCGCACCAGCTTGTCTCGCTGATCATGGACTCTCGGATCGTATCTGTGACGGCTGATACCGACCAGGAAGAAGTGGCGCGTCTCGTCGAGAGATACGATCTGTACCAGATTCCGGTGACCGGCGATGACGGCAAATTGCTCGGCATCATCGTCGTCGAAGACATCATTGACGTGTTCGAAGACGAAGCCACCGAGGATATGTACAGGATGATAGGCGTTTCCGAGACCGAGAAGGCGTCGGGACCCTTCTGGAGATCTGTCCGCAGCAGACTGCCCTGGCTCTGCGTCAATCTGTCCACCGCAATACTCGCGGGACTCGTAATCACGCTCTTCGAGTCCACAATGGCAAAGGCAATCGCATTGGCCGCGTTCCTCCCCGTGGTCGCCGGACAGGGCGGCATCACGGGCACCCAGACGCTCACTCTCATGGTCCGGTCCATCGCGCTGGGGGATTTGAATACAGTCGCCACCTGGAAACTGATCTGGAAGGAGTTGAGGCTTGGCCTTATACACGGCTTGGTCGTCGGGCTGTTGGTCGCCGCGATAGCGTTCGGTTGGCAGCAGAACGAGTACATCGCAATCGTCGTCGGCGTTGCCATGCTCGCCAATATGACAGTGGCCGGAGTCAGCGGAGTGCTCGTTCCTCTCGGATTCCGTGCGTTGAAGGTTGATCCCGCACTGTCTTCAGCGGTGGCGGTGACAACGGTAACCGACGTAGCGGGATTCCTGATCTATCTGGGCCTAGCGGCAGCGATGATCCAGTTCATAGTAGGTTGAACTGAAGATCAGGGGGCCGTCACTCGATCTTCTCCAGACGCGCCATTCCGAGCAGTAGTCTCTTGACTCCTCCTCCGTCTGTGAACGCGACCGTGACCTCGAAGTCTGCGCCCGAGGGCTCGCAACTCATCACTATGCCCTCGCCGAAGGCCGAATGGCGAACCTTGTCGCCCGTGGCGACCGTTGCCACTGCATTCGAAGCGGGTCTCCTCGCCCCTCTGCGGCGTGTGGGCGGCGCGGCGCGGCGGCCGCTTCTTCTCACAGGAACGGACTCGGCGGCAGTGGACGGCCTAGAGCGGCGCGAGAACTGGAAGCCGTTGTCCTGTCGGGTTGGACGGCTCTCATCGCGTGGGACAGGTGGGGAACTTCGGCGCGGAGTCGGACTACGCCTTTCAGTGTTCTCGCTACGCGGACGCGCGGCGGGCTTGGATTCACCGTCAGCATCCGGCCTCGATACGAGTTCCTGAGGAATGTCGAGCAGGAAGCGGGACGGCAAATTGGGGCCGGTACCACCCCTGAAGCCCCGCCTGAAGGCGCGGACTAGGTACAGTCTCTCCTTCGCCCTCGTCATGCCGACGTAACACAACCTGCGCTCCTCCTCCAGCGAAGCCGGATCGTCGAGCGAGCGCGAGTGCGGCAGCAGCCCATCCTCCATTCCCACCATGAACACGACCGGATACTCCAGCCCCTTAGCCTGGTGGAGTGTAATCAACGTGAGTGAGTCGGGCTTGTCTTCCATGCTGTCAACATCGCTGACAAGGGCCACGCTCTCCATGAAGGCGTTCAAGCCTTCCGCTGTCGGTAAATCGAGGTAGTCACGGGCCGCGCTCCTGAATTCGTTGATATTGTCCAGGCGTTCATCGGCGCGCTCGCCGGAGTCTGCCAGGTACTTCCTGTAGCCCGACCCGTCCAGGATCTTGTCAATCAGCTCCACGAGGTCTCCGTTTTCCACCTCGGACCGCAGCCCAACGATCAGCTCCCTGAAGTTACCCAGCGCGCGTGCCGCGCGGGCGGTAAACGGCCCCGACACCAGCGGGCCGCCCAGAGATGTGTCCGGTGTTGCGTTCAGTATCGCGTCGAACATGGACATTTCGCTGTCCCTAGCCAGTCGCCTCAGCTCGTCGAGCGTGCGGCGTCCGATGCCCCTCGTAGGTAGATTTATCACCCTGAGCAAGCTGACGTCGTCGTGCGGATTGGTGAGTAGCTTGAGATATGCGGCGAGGTCCTTCACCTCCTGCCTCTGATAGAACTTCATTCCGCCTACCACCTGGTAGGGGACGCCGTAACGCAGGCAAGACTCTTCCAGGGCGCGGGACTGTGCATTGACCCTGTACATCACGGCGATGTCGCCCAGCTTGTATTTCTTTCGCGATCCGACACCTGAACGGGTGAGCGCCCTGACTTCTCGCAGTACGTACTGCGCCTCTTCCTCCTCGTCGTATCCCTCGGCCATCTCTATCGGAACACCCTTGCCATTATCGGTAAACAACTCTCTTTCGACTCTCTGTGAGTTGGCCGAAATGAGCCTGGAAGCCGCATCGAGAATCGTCTGGGTGGACCTGTAATTCTGCTCCAGCGCAACTATCTTGGCGTTGGGAAAGTCCTTCTGGAAACTTAGTATGTTGCGGATATCCGCGTTTCGCCATGAGTAAATGGACTGGTCAGGGTCCCCTACGACACAGAGATTGCGATGCTTCTGAGCGATTAGACGCGCTATGGCGTACTGTGCGACATTGGTGTCCTGAAACTCGTCGATCATAAAGTGGACATAGCGATCCTGGTACTTCTCCGCGACATCCCCGCGCTGGCTCAACAGGAAATAGGTCTTGAGGAGCAGATCATCGAAGTCCACGGCGTCCGCGCGAGCCATGAGGGTCTCGTATCGTTCATAGACGCGACCGACCACCTCGTCGAAGTAGCTTGCGGTTCGCATCCTGAATCCCTCGGCGGTAAGGAGTTGGCTCTTTGCGCCGGAGATGGCCGAAAGGATTGCTCTGGGCGCGAACTGCTTGGTGTCGATCTCCAACTCGCCCATGCTGCGCTTTATCATATCCAGCTGATCGGAGTCGTCGTAGATGCCGAAGTTTCGATCCAGGCCTATCGCCTCGCCGTCCTGCCGCAGTGTCCTCGCGCAGAATGCGTGGAACGTTCCCATCGTAAGCCGGGGGGCGTCGTAGGAAGCGACCGCGTCAACCCTGGCCCTCATCTCACGCGCCGCTTTGTTGGTGAATGTAACGGCGGCTATCCGGCTTGGATACACGCCGACCACGCTCAGGAGATAGGCAATCCGGGACGTGATAAGTCTCGTCTTGCCGCTGCCCGGACCGGCGACGATTAGAAGCGGTCCATCAATCGCCTCGACCGCTTCCCGCTGCCTCTCGTTCAGGCCGGACAAGATATTTGGAGTCATAGCAGAACTCTATCCGTTCTTATAATCGTCTTCTTATACGACGAAAAGCGGGTTGTCTCGGGTAATGATGCGCTGTTCCCCCGCAACCGATGTCCTCAAGTATTTCGGAACTGAAACCATGCCCTTCAACGTCGTTCCGTCGAAGTAGCGCAACTCGCCGACTACCCGCTCAGGGAGCCTGCGATCAACCTCTTCCACGGTCAATTCGGCGGGATCCGGACCGAGCGATCCGATGACGAAGCCCCATGTCGAACCAAAACTCGGCACGAACGTCTCGGACAGCGCAACTACCGGAAACACGCTCGAAACCGTGTTGGCGACCGCCGAGAAACACTGCTCGTAGAACGACGGGCCTGTCGGACCCGACTGGGCTACCATCATGCCGTGCGGATTCATCCGCTCTCTCAGCAGCGAGTAGAATTCCTGCGTGTACAGGAGGTACGCCGGACCCGCTTCAAGAGGGTCTGGTACATCTATGATGAACACGTCGAAACGCTCGGCGTTACTCTCCAGGTAGGACAGGCAGTCGTCGTGTATCAACTCGACTCTGAAATCGTCGAAAGAGTTCCTGTGATGATTGGGAAGATGCTCCCTGCACAATTCGACGACCTTCCGGTCAATGTCCACCATCACTACCCTGTCAACGGTATTGTGTTTCAATACTTCCCTTATCGTAGCCCCCTCGCCGCCGCCGGCCACGAACACGGACCTGGGTCCGTCGTGCGCAATCATCGAAGGATGCACCAGGCCCTCATGGTAGGCAAATTCGTCAACCTCAGTTGACTGCGTTTTGCCGTCCAGTACGAGACTGCGTCCAAAGGCCGCGCCCTCCATTACAACGACGTCCTGGAATGGCGTGCGGCCCGAGTAGTAAGTCTGTCGAATGCGCTCCGCCTGGTACAGGTCGGGCGTTATGAGTTCGTAGTGCCAGTCTCCGGGCGGCGGACCCTGCATTTACGGCTCCCTACCTGAGCCCGGCAGCCACGGCCCGAGGTACTACCATGCCTCGCTTTATCTCCGTGATGGACGGATCACCGCACCGTAGCCCCTGGATTATCAACTCGGCCGCTCGGTATGGGCGTAAAGATTCTCCGCACGTGAATATGTCGGCTGCGGCGTAGGAATACTCGGGCCACGTGTGTACTCCGATGTGAGACTCCGCGATGGCGATGATGCCCGTCACTCCCAAAGGTTCGAACTTATGAAACGTATCGCCGACTATCGTGGCTCCCGCTTCAACGACCGCGCGCGTAAGTATCTCGCGCACGTAGGGCAGGTCGTCCAGCAATTCTGCGTCACACTCTTTGAGTTCAAGAAGCAGATGAGCGCCTAGGGCATCCAATCACGATTCTCCACAAAAGGGCACGGGCCACGGGGATAGTAGAATCGAATTATACATCAATGGAACATCCTCGTAGTAGTGCGAGAAGAATTCCACGCGTGTAGCAAGAGCATCTACAAAGAAGACGCCTCCCTATACTAGAGAGGCGTCTTCCATTTCCATTCAGAAACCGTAAGAGAGGCTTAAATCTCTCAGGCTGCTACTTGCACTTCTCGTCCATTTCAGAGTCGCAGACTATGAGTGGCGTGGTAGCGGATGATCCCTTGCTTCCGATGGCCTTAAGGGTGTAAACGCCTACTTCAAGCGGATTTGGAGCATCTACCATGAATGCGCCAGAGTCGTTAGCGTTTGCGCCAACCAGGATGCGGTCGCTTCCGCCCGCTACTCCGACGACCGACAGAGTTACTGCCTCGCCTGCCACGAAACCCGCGCCTGCAACCATTGCGGCCTCTCCAGCGGGTGTGACATTGGTTGACAAGCTGGAGTCCACAGCGGTCACATTTACCGGCGAAGACACTATCCTGACCGGAGCGCTTGCCAGACTGCCAACATCGCCCGTAGCCATAACTGTGAGGTAGCCAGACGCGTCGGAAGCTCCGGCGTCGGCAATCGCCACGCTGAACGCGCCCGCTGCATTAGCCTGAACCTCGTCGCCCAGCATCATTGAATTGTCCGGGTCCATCATAAGGCTCAGCTCGACGAACTCGCCCGGAATGAAACCGGAACCGGCTATGGAGAATGGGTCGCCTGACCCAGCGACAGCGCTCTTGCTCAGTACGATCAAGGCTTGGGGCGATACCCCGTCAATTCCCGGAGGGCCCTGTGGACCGGGGGCACCCGGAGGTCCAGGCGCACCAGGGTTGCCCGGGTTCCCGGGAAGACCTGGCAGACCAGGTGTACCAGGCTCACCCGGAGGTCCGGCTGCGCCTGGGTTTCCCGGATTGCCGGGAAGACCTGGCAGACCAGGTTCGCCCGGTGGGCCCTGACATGCGATTAATGCTAATACTAGAATTGAAGAAAGCAGGGCTGTAATTATTACCCTGATGGGGAAACGGCTTTTCATCTGACCCCCTCTCGAGATGAATGATTCCTATGCTTACATTTTTGCTTTAATTTAACCGGATGACCAGACAAACGATAACTTGGCGCGCGCATGCCACGCCGATTCTTCGACGCAACATCAACGCTGGATAATCATATTCACCTCAAACCTCTATGTCAAGTGGCTTTTGGCTCCTTTGGCACTAAGTCTAGATACCGTCAAAACAGCCTTCGAGAAGGCCGTCAAATTACATTTCTAACTTAAAGCTCATACTTGTACAGGCAAGTTCGTATTGATATATTGATAGCTCAATTGCGCCCCCGTAGCTCAGAGGATAGAGCACTGGCCTCCGGAGCCAGGTGCGTGGGTTCGAGTCCCACCGGGGGTACTCTCATAGCTGGGCTTTCATCTCCACCTGTGTGGAAGGTCCCTGAGACGCTCCAGCCCCAGATCGTCGCATAGTTCAAGGTAATTGCTCTTAGGCACACCGCCCCATTTCGCGCAGTCCAGCGACTCGGAAATCGAGGCGTCTGTCCGCAGTGTAGCAAGTTTCTTGTAAAGCGCAGCGGCCTCCCGATTGGAGGCCAGATTCTGCGCCAGCGTCTTGCCGCCGCGCACAGTTATCATCCAGTCGTCGTAAGAGTCGGGTATGTTCTCCATGCGACCATATTCCGACAGAACCGTTGCCGTCCCCTTAGCGCCCCAACGCGCGACCCCCGGGATTCCGTCCGCCGAGTCGCCTACGAGCGCGAGATAGTCAGGTATTGAAGATGGGGATACTCCGAACCGCTCGACGACATCGGCCTCGGTGTACGTCAGCTTGCGCCGCCGGTCCCAGACGACCACGCGGGAGCCTTCCACGAGGTGCATAAGGTCCTTGTCCACCGAGCAGATGACTATCTCATCGAGCCTCCGGTCATCCTTCCACTTTGCGACGGCGGAAGCTATCGCATCATCGGCCTCGAACTCGACCATTGGCCAGACCTCGATGCCGAGAGAGCGCGCCACCGTCTCGGCCAGACCGAACTGGGAGAACAGGTCTTCGGGAACGCCTTCGCCGGTCTTGTATCCGTCGAACAGATCGTTTCTGAAGGACTCGACCACGTGATCGAACGCGCAGGCTATGAAGTCCGGCTGCTCTTCTCTGAGAAGCAGGAGCAGCGACTGCATGAGACCGACTACCGCACCGATAGGCCGTCCGTCAGGCGCGGTACGTGGCGGCGCGCCGAAGTGCGCTCGGAATAATTCGTATGTGCCGTCAACGAGGTATAATTTCATCAGTCAGAACCAGTTGGCTTTGTCCTCTATGTTCTTATGGCATATAGATTCCCGCTTTCGCGGGAATGACCGATAATCAGAACCAGTTGGCCTTGTCCACCACATTCTTGAGTTCCGCGCCCTCGTTGAATCGGACGCAATTTTCGATGAATAGTTCGGTGCGACGGTCGTCGAGATAAGGGCCTGCTCCGGCGCAGTGGGGTGTTATGATCACGTTTGGCATTGCCCAGAGCGGGTGGCCCGCGGGCAGAGGCTCGATTTCGAAGACATCCAGGGCAGCGCCGCGAATTTCGCCGTCTTCGAGCGCCGTCACCAGGTCGTCCAGCACGACCGTCGCGCCGCGACCAATGTTTATGAAATGAGCCGACGAGCGCATCTGCCTGAATTTTTCGATTGTGAACAATCCCTGTGTCTCCGGTGTTTCGGGCACGGTCACAATGACGAAGTCCGCCCTGGCGAGCGCGTCGTCCAGATCGTCGGGAGGAACAACCTCAGACACACCCTTGGGAGGCTCTTCAACCCTGGGATCCACGCCGATGACCGTCATACCGAACTCCGAGCACAGACGCGCGGTCTCGCCGCCGATACCCCCGATTCCGACAACCACGGCTGTTGCATCGGGCAAGTTCACGATCTCGTAGCCTGGCTTCCACTCCCCCTCGACCTGGCTGCGTATGTAGGTGTGCAGTCCGCGCGCAAATGCGAGAACGTAGGACATGATGTGGTTGGATATGTGGTCGTTGTAGATGTCCCGTGTGTTGGTGACCATCACGTCGCTGTCTATGAGGCCGGAGTGGTAGTAGCCGGCGGCTGGGCCGGCCTGGGGACAGGCTATCCAGCGCAGCTTGGTCTGCTTTTCGAAGACTTCGGGGACGATGTTACCGAAGGCGGCGTCAGCTTCCCCTATCATCTCCATGGCTTCGCCAACAGACCGGGCGACGTTCACCTCGATATCCGGTATTGACTCTCTGAGCATGTCCGGCCAGCGGTCAATACTCTCGCTGTCGGACTGGCCTCCGGTTCGGAGGATAAGCAGGTTGAAAGCCATTTTTCAAGTCTCCAAGTCGTTAGTTCTCAGTCTCCGGTTGTTAGTTCCGGGGCTGAAAAGTATATTTTTTACTTATGTCTTTCCAGGTGGTTCCAGGTGGCTTTTCAAGTTGGTTTCGAGCGATTCCTAGTGTTTAGGACGCCTGATAGCGACCTGTAACCACCTGTAGTTAGCTTTGGACGGCGAGATTTTGGGGCTGGCGAGCAACGATTGATAAATTTCTATTTATGCATTCAATGCACATTTGTTCTGTGACAGGAGATATTGTAACATATCTCAGCCAATCGAGGGAGAGGGGATTTTCGAGCCACCGGGATCATCTGGTTCTGGGATTCAGAACATCGTTCAGGGAATCCCCAAGCAGGTTCCAGCAGAGGACGAGAGTCCACGCGACGATGCCAGGGGTGATCAGCATCCAGGGAACAACCCTGAGAGCGCTGATGCTGCCCGCTTCGTACAGCATGGTACCCAGGCTTGGCCTAGGGGGCTGGATGCCAAGCCCTAGGAAGCTGAGAATTATCTCGGCGCCGACGACAGTACCCATCCCCATAGTTACGGAGACGACAATAGGGCTGATAGCGTTCGGCAACAGGTGAACGAATAGTATCCTGGGCGTACTAGCGCCGATTGATTGCGCCGCCTCCACGTGCTGCGTCTCTTTCAGCACCAGAACCTGTCCCCTGACGAGACGCGCCATGCCAATCCATCCGAAAGAGACAAGCGCGATCGAGATCACGAAGTAGTCAGCTACACCAATAGATATCAGGCCATCCAGGAATGTGTTGTCCTCGATAGCGCGAACGAAATCCTTGACCCGTGGGCCGATTGTAGCGGCCAGGAGTATCATCAGCAATATGTCGGGGAAGGACGAGAACACCTCGCCAACACGCATTATGAGCGAGTCCACTCGTCCGCCGAAATATCCGGAGATTAGACCCAGGGTCACACCAATCACCAATCCGCCTGTGGCCATGGCTACGAAAGTAATGACAATTGTATTCTGTATGGCCCACATGGTCCGAGTCAGTATGTCTCTGCCCTTGAGGTCCGTGCCAGCCCAGTGCTGCGCGCTGGGGGGTTTTCTGAGGGCAGTGTAGTCCTGGTCGGTGTACTTGTACGGCGCCAGGACCGGTGCGAGGATTCCGATCAAATAGACGATGATCAGCACAGCGATGCAGACGACCGCCAGTCTCTTCCTGATAAGGCGAGACCAGGCCCTGGACAGGTGTCCCTGCGACCGTCCCCGGGCCTCGATTTCCTCCAGATCGGAGGTAGTCAATTGTTCGCTTCTCTGGCTCACCTGTACCTGATCCTGGGATCTACTATCGAATAGGCGATGTCGGCAAGCAGATTCGCCAACACGAACGCGGTCGCACCTATGAGGGTTATAGCCATTATGACCGGATAGTCGCGGTTCCAGACGGATTCGATGGCGAGATTACCGAGTCCCGGTATTCCAAAAAGCAGTTCCGCGATGAAACTGGTGCCGAATATCCCCGCCATGGTGAACGCGAGGACGGTTATTATAGGTATCATGGCGTTCTTGAAGACATGACGATAGTCCACCAGGGTGGGTGACAGCCCTTTGGAGTAGGCCGTCCGGATGAAATCCTGTCCCATGACGTCCAGCGTGCTGGCGCGCATGAGTCTCAACAGGCCCGCGACGCCCGGAATTCCCATAGTAACGGCAGGGCCGATGATTCTCACGTCCCAGAAACCTCCCCATCCCGAACAAGGCAGGACATCAAGCTTGAGACAGGTGGCCCAGACGAATGCCGGGATGCTGACCATGATGGGAATAGACATCAGAACCAGCGCAATCGCCACTACGGTGGGGTCCATCCAGTTACCCTGCTTGTGAGCGATGAAGAATCCCAGTGGGATACCAATTCCGATGCTGACGATCAGCGCGGCGACGTTGACCTGGAACGACACCCACATCTTTGAGAGCAGGAGTGAACTTACGTCGCGTCCCCTGAACCTGTAACTTTCCCCAAAGTCGCCCTGGAGCGCGTTCCAGACGTAGCTCATGTACTGCTGGGCGAACGGCTTGTCCAGTCCCCACTGGGCACGCAGGTTCTTGGCGGCGGCGGAGTCCGGTTCGTACCGATTGCCTAAGGCCACCACAACAGGATCTCCGGGACCATATCTGCCAAGAGTGAACGTGACCAGAGATGCGGCCACCAACAGGAAGGGCAGCCAAAGTAATCTGCGGGTTATGTAGAGCCACATGGGTGTTTAGCTTTCAATCATCAATTGGCAATTTTCAATTATCAGTGAGCGCATTGTACAGGGGGTGAGAGGGGTTGGGTAGCGGCGGGTACAGGGGGAATCACCCGCATCCTAGCCTTCCCCCATGACGGGGGAAGGGACTTTTGCACACCCCTGCGAGCCTGTGGAGGGGGAAGGAAATTTGGCTTGGAGGCGGGGACGAATGGGGGTTCGTCCCCGCCGTTGGCGCATCTACGCGGGATGGAATCTAGCCGTCAGTGATGCGTATCTCCTTCAGCTTGGGGATGATCATCGGGGTAACGCGGTAGTTCTCGACGTGCGGCTTTATCAGTACGTAGCGTTCGCCCGCGTACCACAGCGGCAGCCATGCGGCGTCATCCACGATGAGCTTTTCGGCCTTGTGATACAGGCTCACCCGCTTCTCGAGATCCGCTTCGGTGCGCGCTTCCTCCAGGACAGCGTCAAGCTCGGTGTTGGAGTACGCGCCGTGATTCAGAGTGCTCTCAGTATGGAACAGGATGTCGAGGAAGTCCTGCGGGTCGGGGTAGTCGGCCTGCCAGCCGAGACCGCCATAAGCCTGGAACCTCTGCTGATTCAAGTCTTCAAGGTAGGTGGCCCACTCGACCTGCTGTATCTCGACCTCGACGCCGAGTTCCTGCCTCCACATTTCGATTATCACTTCGAGGTCCAGACCTATGGTGCCGCCGGTGCCGGGCACGGTCACTTCGATCCTGGGCCTGGTATCGGGGTCGGCGTACTTGGACTCGGCGAGCAGCTGTCGCGCGAGTTCGGGATCGTACTCCAGGCCGACGAGATTCTCGTTGTATCCGGGGAAGCCGGGCGGCAGAATGCCGTAGGCGGGTTCCACGAGCTCAGACAGTACCTCGGTGGCTATAAGTTCCTTATCTACGGCGTGGTTGAGCGCCTGCCTGAACTTGGGATCGTCGAACGGGGGCACACTGGCGTTGAACCCCACGTAAGAAACGCTGAAGTCCGGCGGAGCTATTATGAGTTCCTTGTTCAAATCTTCGTTCGGGTCGAGCACCCTGTCCAGGTCGAACAGGCCTACGCCGGTGATGTCTATCTCGTCGTTCTCGTACATCGCCATGGCCTGGCCGCCGGCGAGGTTCATCGAAATGGAGTCCACGTTTGCGGGCTTACGGTAGAAGTCCTCGTTGCGCTCAAGGATGATGCGCTCCCCGATCTTGTATTCCTTCATCCTGAATGGGCCTGTGCCATTCGGGTTCTCGGTCCAGCTCCTGCCGCCGGCTTCCACATTCTCCCTGTCCAACACGAATGCCGTGGGATAGGTGAGCTTGGCCAGGAAGTAGGCCTTGGGAGCGTCGATCCTGAACTCGATAGTATGGTCGTCTATGACAGTAACGCCGGCGATCTCGTCTGCCTCGCCTTCCAGAGCCACTTCGACACCGATGATGTCGTTGAGATACGTATCGGCCACCGGCGAGGCGGTATCGGGATGAACCGCCCTTTCTAGCGACCACTTTACGTCGTGAGCGGTTATCGGCTTGCCGTCGTGGAACTTGGCGTTCTCACGAAGGTGGAAGGTGTACACCGTCCCGGTGTCGTCTATCTCCCAGCTCTCGGCGATGTCCGGGACAAGCTGGAGATCGGTGTTCATGGTGACGAGTCCGCTGAATACCTCGACCACGACGCCGGACGATGTGGTGTCCGTAGTCAGGTGAGGGTCAAGCGTTGGCGGATCCGACCACAGCCTGCGGAATACGCCGCCCGTAGTCGCTGCGTCTGCCGGAGCAGTGGTAGGCGCGGGCTGGGTCTGCTGGGCCGCGGCAGGTTCGGGGGCGGTCGTCGGTTCGGGAGCCGCGGTGGGCTCAGGGGCCGTGGTAGGCGCGGCCTGGGCTTCGGACTTGGCGACCTCTTCGGCTACCGATACGGGTTCCTCTGTCTCGGAGTCGCCGCACGCCAGCACGAATGCGAGCGCCAGGATCGTGGCAAGTATCGCAATTTTCTTCATTTGCTCATCTCTCTCACTAGGTTCTGTTGAAATTTGAACATTGAACGCTCCAATGGATTCCCACTTTCGCGGGAATGACGGGAATGTAGTTCACCCTCACCCTAGCCCTCTCCCTGGGGGAGAGGGGATTCTTTCAACATTTGGATTTCAATGTATTCGATAAATTTAGATGCATCTAATATTCGGTTCGGCGCTATCCCTTATGATTCGACCTAATCGCTGGGAGATTCACCGACTGTTGTCTTAAGATACGAGAGAATGAAGCCATCCAGATCACCGTCCAGCACGGCCCCGGTGTCGGAGACCGAATAATCCATGCGATGGTCCTTGACCATCTGGTACGGATGAAGGACGTAGCTCCTTATCTGGTTGCCCCACTCCGGGGAGATATGCTCTCCCTTGATTCGCGCCATCTCTTCGGCTTTCTTCTGCATCTCGAGTTCTACGAGACGCGCCATGAGGATACGCATGGCTATCTCTCGGTTCTGGCGCAGCGAGCGTTCGTTCTGACAGCTGACCCTGGTGCCGGTGGGCAGGTGGGTAATCCTGATGGCGGTCGAGTTCTTCTGCACGTTCTGTCCGCCGTGCCCGCCCGCCCTGAACGTGTCGATCCTGAGATCGTCCGGCCCGATTTCCAGGTCGGCGTCGTCCTCTACTTCGGGCATTACCTCCGCGAGCGCGAACGATGTGTGCCGGGCATGGTTGCCGTCGAAGGGTGAGATTCTGACCAGGCGATGCACTCCCTTTTCGGCCTTGAGATAGCCGTAAGCGTGGTCGCCGGACACCTGCACCACGACGCTCTTGACCCCGGCTTCGTCGCCGTGAGAGATGTCGAGGACTTCGGTCCTGTATCCCCTGCCCTCCGACCATCGCAGATACATACGCATGAGCATCTGCACCCAGTCCTGGGAGTCAACTCCGCCCGCGCCCGCGTGTAGCGCGAGTATCGCGTTGTGGTCGTCGTACTCGCCGGACAGCATCAGCCTGAATTCCAGGTCGTCTAGCTCGGATTCGAGCGCGGCGAGGTCCTCCCCGATTGACTCGGTGAGAGACTGGTCGCCCTCCTCGAGCGCGAGTTCCAGGAGTTCGTCGAGCTCGGTCGCCTCGGAGTTCAGCGAGTTCCAGGACTCGGACTCCTGCTTGAGGTCGGACATTCGGCGCATCACGCGCTGGGCGCGCTGGTTATCTTCCCATATCGCGGGATCGGATGCCTGCTTTTCCAACTCCGCAATGTCTTTCTTCTTGCTGTCGAGGTCAAAGACGCACCATGAGATCGGATATGCGGGAGCGCGTTTCGGCCAGGCGGCCTCTCATGTCTTGCATCTGATTGGACCTCGATAATCCGGCGGATTCTATGGTTTATAACGCCGCCGCTGCAAAAAGGTTGGGCATAATCGGTAATCTGCACCGAATTATACCAATCGCGGGTTTACGGCTTCCATAGGGTGAGGGCGTATCTCTTCGCGCAGGTCGTCCCAGCGGACGAGGTCCACGGTTCGACCGAGAACGTCTTCCAGGTACGATTGGGCGCCGAAGAGGCTTCTCATGTCGGGGTCGTCGTCGAAGCTGACGAGTATGTCAACGTCGCTCCGGTCGGTGGCCTGATCGCGAGCGAATGAGCCGAACAGGGTGAGAGACGCGACACCGAAGCGGCGCGCGAGTTCGGCCTCGTGCCGCTCGATCTGGCTGAGGACCGCCTCCCTGTTCATGTGGTTCTGACTCACTGTATTCTGGACCTCGGGGAGGCTGGCATAAACGGTTGGTTATAACTGCTCTGGTGACCGACTGGCGGGTGACTGGTGACCGAACAGGTGATTAGAACGCCAGAGATTCACCAGAGATCGCCAGAGTTTAGCTACAGGGAAATTTTTTCTTGGTCCATTTGAGCCATCATCATAAGTTCCCATTTATGTTTGTTTCATCCGTTTGTGCGAGAGCATTTTAACACAGAACGAATGTGTTGTGAAGGGTTTGGGTCAGGATTTTTGGGGCGTCAGTCGTTTCAGGCTGTGGTATGATTGATGGCGCAGCGAAGCAAACGGGCCATAGAGAGAGTCCCAGCGGTCTCAGGCAGACATTGCGCCATTCCAGGGCGCGCTGAGTTACTGGAAGAGATACGATGACCTCCTCGCAGTGGGCTAGTATCAAGCGCGAGAACAATCCATTCTACTGGTCGGCGATAAACGAGGGGGTTTCGGTGTTGTGGCGACAGGCTAGTACCTCTTCCATGTGTTTCTGATGGATGACAGCACACCCCACGCCTGGATTCCCGCTCCCCGTCTCCACGAGGACAGGCTTCGCGGGGATGACTGAATTGTAGTTGCGGTATCACCCCCATCCCAGCCTTCCCCCTCAACGGGGGAGGGATTTTCAACACACAGATGACTGAATCGCAGTTCACCCTCACCCCGAGGGAGAGGGGATTTCAACATACAAATGACGAATTGTGGTTGGAGTATGCCAAGTTCATATGGATTTGGTACTAGAGTACACCGCTGAGAGAGAGTATGCCGAGACATACGGAGCCGAGCGCGAATAACGCGCTTGGCATACTGCTGCAGGGGATGATGGGCGGGTGCAGCGTGCGCTCTGAGAACGTGCGCGCCATAGTCGAAAGGCCCGGACTCCAGCCGGATATTCTCGTCACCGCGCCGGACCGGGCGCCGGTGGTCGTGGAGGCGGAGTACGAGCCCGCACGCACGGTGGAGGCGGAAGCCAGAGAGCGGCTGGGGCTGGAGGTCGTCGCGGGACGCCGCAAGATCGAGGCGGCCGTCGCGCTCAGATACCCGGAGTCGATCGCCGAATCCGACGAACTTGCCGACGCGATATCCGACGCCGACCTGCGCTACTGCGTATTCACCACCTCGGACGGCGATCCGGAACGCTTTCCCGAATCGGGCTGGCTGGACGGCTCGGTGACCGACCTCGCGGACCTCGTCCGGCTGGTGTCGGTGCCGCAGGAGGCGGTGGACAGGGCCGCGACCGCGCTGCAGGACGGCATAGACAGGGCAGACCCGAACCGCGCCCTGCTCCAAGGGAGTGGTGTGCGACCTGCTGGGCTTCGGTCGGGAGACGTATGAGGCGGTGCGGCTGCTGTCGGCGAAGTGGTGCGTGGAGCCGTTGGTGCACGGCGGGAAGCGGAGGCCACGGGGGGCGGGGCTGGTGGTGTGATAGATGATGAATTTCAACCAAGTATCAGAGACAAGAGACGCGGTCTGATGTTCGTACAGACCGCGTCCCTGAGAGATTCTCGCTGTGTCAAGTCGTTATTTCTTTGACGCTATCTCAAAAAGAAGGTAGCCAACGAGCGACAATCCGCAAACTGGCACTGATAAGATTACCAGGAACTGAGGTGCAATCCACAGGCCGCTAGTATCAAACGCTAGGATTCCAAATGAGACTGCGAACGCAATCAAGAGAATGCGTAAAATCTGGTCCGTCATATTTCTCTCTCCATGATTTCTGCTATGAATTTGAGTAGGAGTAGAGGTGACAGACAGTCTATGCTAGATGCGAGTGCATACCCGCGTGCCATCCTAGGGCTAGGTGACTGGGTAGTCCTCGATGGGTGAGAGTGCGTAGCCTTTCAGTTAGGATAGGAGCAAGCAAGAAATGGATACATCTTGCTAGAATTAGATAGCACCATGCGGCAACAATCACTTCTGCAAGCGTCTTCTTGCGGGGTGTATTCAAACGCTTGACTGATGCCGCACAAGCTACAGGCGCGTACGCGATTAGGAAAATTAGCCAGACTGCTACCAGCAGGGCAATTATAGGAATCAATGCAATCGCGCACGCGTACCACATCTCGATCAATATTGGCATTGAATTGATGCCGACCGTAGAGTAAAGCGTTGAAATGATCAATGAGAAGACGCCGATAATCGCCAGAGTTGCTAATACGACTACTTTGGATAATAGTCTTGGGAAAGACATTGATGACAATAAGTATTCTGTCGTGCTCTTGATGATTATGAGTGAATTATAGCACATTCGCTCTGAGGTGAGAAAAGCCGTGTCTTCTGCCTGTTTGTCAATACTCAGACGGCACCACGGAGGGTGAGTGCACTTTCCCATTCAGTCGAGGATTTCGCTTAGAACAGCCCCGACCTCGGACTGAGAGCAGAGCCGAATGTCATTGTCCTGAGCGAAATCTCTCACACTCTCAGGAGTATGTGGGAATACGTCGTCAGGAACACACAGGACGACCTTTGTGTCAAAATGCTCGGCATATCGCTGAGCCTGAATAACACTTCCAGTCAGCACGGGTTTGGTCTTTATCTCCACAAGCGCGAACTTGTCCCCGTTCTCGACCAATATGTCCGGCCTGTATCGAGGTCCCCCGACCAGATTGGATAGGTTGTCCTGCCACGTACTGCGATTGGGGATTCTGGTAGGTTCCTGTGTGGCCTTGTACCCCAACTCTCTGAGTCCCTCCACGACGAGAGGGGTGAATTCGACTTCCAACATCTTTGCCATGGCGAAATGCCTCCCCCTAGAAAAACCATCCGATTGCCAGCGCGATAATCCCTCCTCCAACTATACCCACCCCAATACCGATATAACCGTCCAGGCGGTCCTTCTTGCCCTCACGCTCCAGTGCTTGATCCAGCGGCAGGCCATCTTTGTTCACTCTCTCGATCATCTCGATGGAAACTCTAAGGTCAAGATCATCTGTCATCGCATTCAGAAGGGCTGCCATAGCCGCGACGCATTGGTCTATCCTGTCGGCATGAATTGAAACTACCCACTGTTGGTCCATTATGACAGCGGCCTCACCTATTTGAAATACTAGAGAACCGGTTCGGATGATCGTATTCCTGGGCAATTTGGACTGTGCGCTATGGGATAGTCGTCGGAAGGCGCGGCATTCATTCATAGCGCCCTGGATCTCTGTATCCATCAATACATGGCCCGTCACTCGCAATTCCAAGTCCAAGGTTTCCAGGGCGGAGTCTTTTAGGAACAGTCGCATCAACCCTCATTGCCTACCACTCAGGCAGTGATACTAATCATCTGATTTTACCAACGCTGTCCTACGTCTTCCGACTATATTGGCTATGCCGTTGCATCCCGGACCTCCCTGCTTTCCGATTTCGCTCCCGGACATAAGTAGCCATGTGGTCATTGCGAACCATCCCGTTGCGTCCGAACTTCTTGCCCTTCAGAACACCCCTGCCAATCTGGTGTCGCAGAGTCGTCGGACGGAGCCCGTACAACCTTCCCGCATCCGACAGCGGCATTAAGGATCGGACGGCTGGATATCAATATCGCTAAGGTCGTACTTCTGACTCGCCTTCAAGATTTCTAGCGCGATTACCCTGCCGTCGGCGTCGTAGTCCGCAAAGAAGCCGGGAGCGACGGATCTGGTTCCTTCCACTGCCGCGTCTGCGAGGACGATTGACATGGCGTCGGCGTTTCTGTCGTAGGTGACTTTCATTTAAGTAAACGCAATTCGCCACTGGTACGGCATCATCGAGCAAAGGACACGCGACTTCGTAAGTCACGACGGATTCGACAGACCCGGACTTTACCGCTTAGGCACAGGGGACTCATAAAAGTCAAAGAGTCAGATGTGACCCCTGCAAAGAATCCCGCCCGACTCTGTAACTATGGTTGCATCGCTAAGCTAATCTTGTCAAGAAACTACCCGCATCAATCGTATAAGAAACTATCTCAAAACTATCGCCGGAAACGAGCGACAAGGGTAGGCAAAGTCCCTTCCCCCTTGACGGGGGAAGGTTAGGATGGGGGTGAAATCCCTTCCGATTGGGTTTTGAGATAGTGACTAAAGGCCGGATTGCATCGTCGGTATCGGACGGTATCCAGAGAGGCAGGCCCATGAGCGCGAACGCGCCGCTCAGTACGCGCTAATCTACGCCGGCTCTGCCAGGAATACGGGGATCTTGCGGGCGGTCTTGTTCTGGTACTCCTCGTAGGGCGCGAAGGCGGCGACGGCGATGTCCCAGAGTCGGGCGCGTTCGTCGTCGTCCTCGACCTCGCGGACTCGCATGGAGTACACGTCGGTCTCATCCCGGATCTCGACGCTGGCGTCTGCTCTCAGGTTGTACACCCACACCGGGTTCTTCGGCGCGCCGCCCCGCGATCCGACCAGGACGTAGTTGTCGCCGTCCTTCACGCGCATCAGGGGCGTCTTGCGGATCGCGCCGGTCTTGTTACCCCGGTTCGTCACGATTATGACGGGCAGCCCCGTCTCGCGCAGCGTCGTTCCATCCGTGCCTCCGCTGCCCTCGTAGAGTTCGACCTGCTCACGCACCCAGTCTGTTGGTGAAGGTATATATTCGGCCATTGTTCGCTCCTTAGTTTCATTGCGAATCGTCTGCGCCATATCATAACCATAATAGACGCCAAGCTCCAATCAGGTTCGAGACGATTTCAAAAGACTCTTTGGGCATCTGCCCACTGTTGTGAAGTTGCAGACTCCCAAGCTGATCACCCTCACCCTAGCCCTCCCCCTGAGGGAGAGGGGACTTTTGAAAGTATCTCAATCAGGTTCCACCTGCACTACACATTCCCCTGCCCTTTGCGCTATAATACGAACATACAAACTAACTCTGAGCGCTAATATACATAAATGCGAAATTATATAACGAAAAACAGGGGGCGCATGAAAAACCGCTCCAAAGCTAATGCAGGTGAAACACAGGCCAATACAGGTTACAGACCCCACCTGCAGACGCCAGAAGGTCACCAGCAGACTCACCAGCATCCACCGGAAGGTATATAAATCAAGATATATGACTCCGCAAATTCGTCCGATGCACTACAGGGCTTGTACGGCGCCGGATCGCCAGATTCCTGAATTTCGCCGCAGGTGACTTGACAGCGTACAAATGGTCTGTTATCTTTCAGAGAACATTAGTACTTTGGAGAAGGAATATGACAGCGAAACTATCGGCCCGCCAGGAAAATATCCTCGAGTTCATCAAGGAATTCATGGAAGAACGCCACTACCCGCCCACCGTCCGCGACATTCAGACCGGCTGCAACGTCAGCTCGACCTCCGTCGTGGACTACAACCTGCACAAGCTCCAGAACATGGGGTATCTCAAGCGAGAGCCTGAAGTCTCGCGAGGCATCGAACTCATCGGTGAGGGCCTCAAGGGCACCAAGCGCGACATTCAGAGCATCCCGGTAATGGGCAGCATCGCCGCGGGCGAGCCGCTCCACGTCCCGGACGCGCCCGCCTTCGCTGAGCAGAGCTACGACACCGTTGACCTGCCCTCCTCCCTGATCGGCGAGCGGGAAAACATATTTGCGCTGCGAGTGAAGGGCACTTCGATGATTGACGCGCTCGTCGCGGACGGCGACCTGGTAATCCTCGAGCCCGCCAACGAGGCCAGGGACGGCGAAATGGTCGCCGCATGGCTCGGCGGAAGCGAAGAGACGACACTCAAGCGCTTCTACATCGAGGGCGACATGGTCCGCCTCCAGCCCGAGAACTCCACGATGCAGCCGATCATGGTCGCGGCGAAGGACGTTTCGGTGCGCGGCAAGGTCGTGGGAGTCATCAGGTCCCTCTAGGGCCCGAAGCTCAACAGCCTCGTGGTACACGGGGCCGGGTAACCGCCCGGTCCCGTCCCTCTGTTCGGACAGCGTCTTTCGGTTATCCAGGCTCGACAGCACGGCGCTTACTGGATTCCCGTTTTCACGGGAATGACGGATAGCTGTAAGATCTCCGGCAATACAATAATCGAAAGGCCCTGCCTCATTTGGCAGAAAGCGCATTCCCCAACCCCGCTGTGTGGTATATTCAAATGTACACACATTGAACCGTCCGGGATGCTGAATGGTCGTGCCGCCCAACTCTCAAATAACTCTCCCAATAACGGGGATGACCTGCGCCGCCTGCGTCTCCCACGTATCCGATGCGCTGGAAGAAGTCAGCGGCGTGGAGAGTGTGTCGGTCAATCTTGCGACCGAAAAGGCGTCGCTGGAACTGCGCTCCGACGCCGTTGCCCTGTCCACACTGACCGGCGCGGTCGAGGACGCGGGCTACGGCATCGGTACCCACAAGACGACCCTGGCGATAGGCGGCATGACCTGCGCCGCCTGCGTCATGCACGTCGAGCACGCCCTGGAAGGCGCGGACGGGGTGATGTCGGCGCAGGTGAACCTTGCTACTGAACGCGCCGCCGTCGAATACGTGCCCGGCATAACAGGCATATCCGAGCTCCGGCACTCCGTCGAGGACGCGGGCTACTCCGTGGCGGCGGTTGTCGGCGACCCGAATGACGACGCCGCAACGCCCAGGGACGTCCGGACGCTCAGGAATCGGATGATCTTTAGCGTGGCAGTGGCCGCCCTGATCATGGCATTGATGGCGATTCCGAGCGCAGGAGATCTAATCCCGTTCAGGATGGACTTCCTGCTGCTCGCCCTGGCGACTCCTGTTCAGTTCTGGGCAGCGCGAGGCTTCTACACCTCCGCATGGAGCGCGGCACGCCACTTAACGTCCAATATGAACACGCTGATCGCCGTCGGTACCTCGACAGCGTACCTGTACAGTCTGGTGGTTACGGTCTTCGGCGACACCGCGTTCTTCGAGGGGCGAGCGACGGACACCTACTTCGATACTTCATCGGCGATCATAGGCCTCGTGCTTCTGGGCAAGTTCCTCGAAGCCAGGGCAAAGAGTCGCGCATCCAACGCCATCAGGGCGCTCATGAGTCTGCAGCCCAGCACCGCAAGGGTGGTCCGGGACGGCAATGACGTTGACATCCCGCTCGAGGATATAGTCGTCGGCGACATCGTGGTCGTCAGGCCGGGTGAGAAGGTCCCGGTTGACGGAGTCGTCAAGGACGGCGCATCTTCCCTGGACGAGTCCATGCTGACCGGGGAGAGCGTTCCCGTTGACAAGCGTCCCGGCAGCGAGGTGTACGGCGGCACTCTGAACGGCAGCGGAAGTTTCACGTTCGGGGCGACGCGCGTCGGGCGCGACACGATGCTGTCGAACATCGTGCGGCTGGTCGAGGAGGCCCAGGGATCGAAGGCCCCGATCCAGAGGATGGCGGACCTGGTGTCGGCGTACTTCGTACCGGCGGTGATCGGCTTTGCCGCGCTCGTGTTCGTGGTCTGGCTCTTGTTCGGCCCAGAGCCCTCGTACGTGACCGCGATACTGACGGCGGTCGCGGTGCTCATCATCGCCTGCCCGTGCGCGATGGGTCTGGCGACGCCCGCCGCAATCATAGTTGGCATCGGAAAGGGCGCGGAGTACGGAGTGCTGATACGCGGAGCGCAGGCGCTGGAGACGGCGCACAAGGTTGACGTTGTAGTTCTGGACAAGACGGGCACCCTCACCAGGGCACAGCATGAAGTGACGGACATCTACACGCCGGACGGTGATAATGAAAACGCGCCGCTGGAGATGCTCTCGCTGGCCGCGGCCGCCGAACGGCGGTCGGAGCATCCTCTCGGCATGGCGGTAGTGGAGTCGGCCGTCGAATCAGGACTCGCGCTCGGTGAAGCAACTGATTTCGACGCCACACCGGGTTCGGGGATAAGGGCTCGCGTCAATGGGAAGAACATGGTCATCGGCAACCTGAGGATGATGCGCAGGGAAGGAGTCCGCCTGAAGGGCATGGAGGCGGAAGCGAAGAGTCTCTCGGAGCGCGGCAGGACGCCAATGTTCGTAGCGGTTGACGGCGAGGCGCTTGGAATCCTGGCGGTCGCGGACGGCGTGAAATCCGAGTCGGCGGAAGTGGTGAGGACCCTGAGGGAACAGGGCATGGAAGTGGTGATGCTGACCGGGGACAACGAGCGTACTGCACGAGCAATAGCGGACGAAGTGGGAATCGAGAGAGTCGTTTCGGAGGTGCTCCCGGGGGACAAGGCCGACGTGATTCGGACAATCCAGGAGGAAGGCAAGAGCGTGGCCATGGTCGGCGACGGCGTCAACGACGCACCCGCGCTCGCGCAGGCGGATGTGGGTGTCGCCATCGGTACAGGCTCGGATGTCTCGATCGAAGCGGCGGATGTGACGCTGGTGGGGGGAGATCTGCGAGGCGTCTCGACCCTCATATCTCTAAGCCGATCCACAATGAGGGTTATCCGGCAGAACCTGTTCTGGGCGTTTGCCTACAACGTCGCCCTGATTCCGATAGCGGCTGGAATCCTGTACCCGCTGTTTGCCTCGGGTGGAACGCCGGAAGCTCTCAGGCCAATACTCGGCGAACACGGCTTCCTGAATCCGGTACTCGCTGCTGGCGCAATGGCGTTCAGCTCGGTCTCGGTGATCAGCAATTCGCTACGGCTGAAGCGGTTCAGGCCGCGAGCCGGATAGATCGGCCAGGGGCTGATCCCAGAAACGCATGGGTCTGCTCACAGGTCAGACGCCCAGCGGCCAGACCCACATTATGAGCGGGATGGACACGGTTACTATTATGACGTCGAGCGGGAGTCCCATCCTCCAGTAGTCTCCGAACTTGTACCCACCGGGACCCATGACGATAGTGTTGGACTGGTGTCCGATTGGCGTAAGGAACGCGGACGACCCGCCTATTGCCACCGCCATCAGGAAGGGGTCCACCGACACGCCCATCGTCTCGGCGACCCTCATCGCGACTGGGGCCATCAGTATCACGGCGGTGGAATTGTTGACCACGTCGGACAGCAACATCGTTATGACAAGGACAGCCGCTAGAATGGCCCATGGCGGCAGGGTTTGGCCCAGGTCTGTGACGATCCCTGCGATTCGCGTCGCGCCGCCCGTGCTTTCCAAAGCTCCGCCCACCGGGATCATCGCACCCAGCAGAATGATGATGGGCCAGTTGATAGACTGGTAAGCGGATTGCAATGTAATGAATCGGCTCAAGAGCAGGATAGTGGCGGCGCCAACCAGTGATACGTGAATCGGCAAAAAGCCAAGCACCGTCAGCAGCAGGGCGCCCCCGAATACCGCTATGGGGATTGCCAGGCGGCGGCGCTGCCCGATTCGCAGGTCGCGGTCGGCGAGGGGCAGCAGATTGAGGCGCGGGAGCGCCGAAAGCATGAGCTCAGTTCTGCCTTGTAGAAGCAGCACATCGCCCGCCTGCAAAACGACTCTGCTCAGCCGCGTCGCTACTCTGGCGCCGCTTCTCGACACGGCAAGCAGGTTGACTCCGTATTCGGAGTGAAGGTGAAGGCCGGCCGCGTTGCGACCGTCGGTCTGCCCGTTGGGAACGACGACCGCCTTGTCAACGTCCGAGCGAATGTTGCTGAATCCCTCCAGCCTGAATCCGGTCTCGTCAACGAACGACTTCAGGTCTTCGGGGTTGGCTTCGATGATGAACACGTCGCCGGCGTCAATGATCTGGTAGCTCGAAGGCGCTCCATATCTCCTGCCTCTGTGAACCAGCCCGACGATGGCAACCTCCTCCTGCGCAATCTCCTCGAGGTCCAGGACCAGTCTCCCGACGTATCTCGAGTCTTCCGTTACCCTGACTTCGGTCATGTAGTCCGCTATCTCGATGGTCTCGCCCGGAGTGGATTGGGCCTGCCGAGTCGGGATGAGTCGCCATCCGATCAGGGCTATGAACAGCACACCTGCCAGGGCTACGCCCAGTCCCACGGGAGTGAAGTCGAACATCGTGAACGCCTCGCCCGTTGCCGACTTTCGAAACGAAGCGATGATTATGTTGGGGGGTGTCCCGACCAGGGTGGTCATCCCACCCAGAAGGGAGGAGAATGCCAGCGGCATGAGGTAAGGCGAGTATGGACGATTTCCTCCCCTGGCCATTCTGATTGCGAGGGGCAGAAGGATGCTCAGCGCTCCGACATTGTTCATGAATGCCGACAAAGTAGCTACCAGCGACGACAGGGACGAAATCTGGGCGGTGAGCGCTTGGCCCACCCTCGAAAACCGGCGCGCCAGTACGTCAACGATTCCTGAAGCTCGGAACACTTCGCTCAGTACGAGAACAGCCGCCACGGTGACGACCGCCGGGTGGCTGAATCCCAGAAACGCTTCGGACGGAGGTACGATGCCCGCGACTACGAGAATGATCAGGGCGGCCAGAGCAACGATGTCGTACCGGATTCGCCCCGCCGCGAACATCACGAGAGTGAGAAGTAGGACTCCGAATAGTACAGCTTCATCCATGCTTCGATTCGGCCGTCAAACTATGCAACAACAGTATCCCACTCGGAGGTTCGATTGCGCTGAAATCCACCAGACATTTTCGCCAGATTGGCGCGTCGGAGGGGTTGGCAATACTATATTCTGTGCCTGTGATGTAAAATATACTATGCAATCAACTAGGAGAATGCAATGAGACTGCCACTGTTCAATAGAAGCGGAAGCGCGAGGGCTACGGACCCGGTGTGCAATATGCAGGTGGACATCCAAAAGCCACCGGGAGGGACTCACGACCACGATGGCGAGACTTACTATTTCTGCGCGCCCGGCTGTCGGATAGCCTTCAGCAAAGAGCCGGACGCGTACCTCTCTGGCGAGAAGAAAATAAGTATGTAGGTTGGGATCAGTCCTTAGTGTTCAATCGCATCTACGCTACTCTCGTGTCTTCCCGCAGGTCGGCATACGGGACTCTCATGTTAGTACTCGCTTGTATCGTGGCGTTCGCCTGTTCGCCCACCGCCGAGAACGAAGCGCCTGTGTCGCCCACACCGGAGGCTACGGTCATCATCGTCCGGTCGGGTCAGCAGATATTCACCAGTACGTGCGCGGCGTGCCACGGGCTTTCGGGTGAGGGGCAGCCGAACTGGCACATACGCAAGGCCGATGGAACCCTCCCTCCACCTCCGCTAAACGGCGAAGGCCACACCTGGCACCACGGCGACGGCTTCCTGTACAAGGTCGTCAGAGACGGCGGCAAGTGGATGGAGTCCCCAAGCCTGCCGCATTTCAAGAGCGGTATGCCTGCATTCGGCGAGCAGCTGAGCCACGATGAGATAGTGGGCGTGATCACCTACGTGAAGAGTCTATGGGGAGACAAGACGGGCCGGGGCATGTCGATCCGGGAGTGGCAGGCGGAGGTAAGCTTGAATGACCCGCTTCCGCCGGGGCCGTGAGCTCGGTTCCGATATACTGTCCTCGTGAAAATTCTATTATTCAAGGGCTGGATGACCAAGTAGGACTCAGCATGTCTAACAAGAAAAACGCCGCCGAAGAAATAGAATCTCTCGGGACGACCATATATGAGAGAGAAATACGCCATTTGGTGGAACCGGACGAGACGGGCAAGTTCATGGTCATTGATGTGTACAGTGGCGACTACGAAATTGATGAGCGCGACGGGACAGCGACCGGACGCCTACTGAAACGTCGTCCTGGAGCGGTGTCCTGGGCCGTTCGAGTTGGTTCCCCGGCGGCGTACCGTTGGACACGCCTTCAACCCGGTCTCAATGATTAGAGGGAATGTATCTGAGGATAGGTCTGTCCGGGTCGAATTCGGAATCATGGACAGTAGTGGTCGCTTATAGCCCATTCGGGCTGAATTAGACACCGGATTTACAGGCGACCTGTCGTTGCCTCCCAATGCTATACAGCGACTCGGATTACCCGCGTTGGGACAACGCAGTTTCACGCTCGCTGACGGCGCACACTCGCTTATGAACGCATATTCGGGACAGGTATTCTGGCATAAGCAGTCCATTGAAATCGTGGTTGTTCAGTCCGACGGTGCGCCTTTGATAGGCATGGGCTTGCTCTGGGGTAGTCGCGTTACGTTGGAGGCCCAGAGCGGAGGTAATGTAATCATAGAGGAACTTTAGCCGACATAAGTCCGAACGCCATTGTTAGCAAAGAAGATTGGAAACAGGCCGATAATATGAGGATGCAGACAGGTTTTGTATTTGACGACCCGGACTCGCGTACGCGAAGTAAGGGATTAGATGTCGTTCACGCCCGTGTTGAGAAGTCGGAACGATTCGACAGGGACGCGCTGTTTGGCGGTTTCGATTCAATGCGTGCGCTCACATACACACCGAGCATTCCGATGATCCTCGGACTATTGCGTGACTACGATTACTCAGATTTCGAGTGTATCTTCGGTCATAGCGGAATACTTTCGCGCGACGCGGCTGATCTAATGGCATTCCAAACCGTCGTGGATGAGAAACTCAATAAGGGTTTCGTAGGAATATCCGGAATATCGGATGAACGCAGGAAGGTTGTCTTTGAGAGAGCGCTTGAAGGCAAGGCGAGATTTTACGTAGTGAAGGACGCAATCGCACACGCCAAGATATATCTACTGGAGAAAGAAGATTGGAGAAGGGTGGTTGTAGGTTCCGCCAACTTGTCCGAAACCGCTTTCTCGGGTCGGCAGGCTGAGACGCTGATCGTCTTCGACAATGACGATTTGGCGTGGGAACACTACACTCAACAGTACGATGCCGTCCGAGACGTCGCTTCGAGCAGAGTTGACCTGAGGGAGAAGCCTATCCCCGCCGAACTCATGCCAATCGAGGAGACACCCTCGCTCAAGGAAGCAGAAAAGAGCAGCAATGGCGTTTCAATATACGTCCCTTCGGAGGGCGACAGCGAACTTGACTACAGCATTCCCCAAGTTCTGAACCAAGTGGAGCGCATCAAGCCGGTTAGGCGACAGGCTCTGGCCGATATTCGTTCTGACCGCAAGGGAAACATCAATTTCACTTCGAACATCGTCAAGCAGATGACGCGTATCATTACGTCTAGACATGAGAACGAAGGGCCAAAGACGTACTTGTCCCATAACAACGGAACCTTCGATCTCTCAGGCACTGAGATGAGCCTGGAGTCCGACCCTGATCAAGTGCGAAGCGATGTGGAAGCATGGCTAGAGTTCTTCGGGAATTATGAGAACGGCTTCGTCGGCGACATACCCAGGTTGCAACGCGACTACTTCACATTCATGTGCTGGTTCTACTTCTCCCCCTTGATGTGCGACCTCAGAAACTCCGCGCTCCGACAGAACCGATTCAGCTTCGATCAACCCATGTTCGCGGTGCTATATGGGCAGAGCAATTGCGGCAAGAGCAGCCTGATCGAAACACTCATGACCTCGATGTTCTCCTATCCGAGGATAGTGGAAACGCAATCTTTCACGCGGAGCAATCTTCGGGGATTGCAGGAATCCTACAAGCGCTTCCCGATAGTATTCGACGATGTTACACGTGAACGATTCAGCCGACATGCACCAGAGATCATCAAGGACGAGGCGATTCACTATTCCGAGTACCCATGCTTCGCGCTCTCGATGAACGCGGAGGCACGCAGCTTTCTTCCCGAAATCGTCAAACGCTGCCTCATGATTTACACAAGAACTTCACTTCCAGGCGATAACCCCACTGCTAGACGGAGGCTTCAGCGGTCTGTCGCGTCTATCCGAGACAGACTAACGACGTCGCTCTACCGGGAGTACTTGAACCACATCGTCGCGGAAATGGACTCCGCACAGGCGCGCCAGTCGTCACAAAGCGACGATGTGGATGCGCTCGAGCTCTCATCAAGAGTTTTGTGCAACTTAATCGAGTCGAATCTCCCGGACGGCGCCAGTATGCCCGACTGGTGTTCCCCGATGACACTGAGCGAATACCAGGGAAGGGCGTTTGAAAGACCGCGCATGGTCCTCAACAGCCTTCTACATCCCGATAAGTTCAGCGGCGAGCGCAAACCCGCCGCCGGAAGTTGGACCGTTTCGGGCGACACCGTAATAATCGCGGTGGAGATGATGGGAGCGAATCGCACCAAGAGCGACATTCCCGATTGGATACTCGACGATACCGCGAGCGTATCCGACCAGATCGCTCTGAAACGGGACTTGCTCGAAGACTTCCTTGAGAGGCGAGTTAGGCCACCGCGCCGATTTCTGTTCTGGGACTTTTAAGCCTTTAGTCCTTCGTCTCGACGCGGCCCTGTGGAGTTATGCCCGATACGCCGGTGGCCGACTGGTAGGCGGTGGCGCGGACGGAGGCTTCTATTCGCTGATGGGGCTGGAGAAGCAGGGCCGTGCCGTTATCAATGGCGTTGACGAGGCCCTCGTTGGTGTAGCTGGTGAAGGGTTCGAGTCCGGCGTTGTATGTGCGACCGTACCAGGGGTGACCATAGCCGCCTCCGAATGACTGCCAGTACCAGAGGTACTTGTACACGTCGGTCGGGAATGTCACGCCGAAGCCGAGTCCGAGCGCGGTGTTGGTGATGGCGTACCATCCCTCGGGCATGTCGGTTATGTAGGACTGGTCGTAGCTGTCCCACTCCCTGCCTGGGACTTTGCTCAGGTCGTGCATGGAGCCGTCTTTGAGGGGCACATTCGGCCAGGGGCCTTCGTAGCCCGCCTGGAGCTTGTTGTTGGGGTGGAAATCCTCGTGGTGGTTGATGACGGTTCCGCCGGGGATGTCTATGACGCAGTCCTCACCCAGAAACGGCGCGCCGAGCGCGATGTGTTCGCCCCAAACGCAGTGGACGGGTTCCTCGCCCTCATTCAGCAGGGACTGGTCTATCTCAAGGACGGGCGACCCGGATGATAGGGAAAGCGTCTTCTGGAAGAAGAAGGGCGTCCTGTACGTACGGACTGAGAAGCGGGCACTGACACGCTCAGGCGTGTCCTGGAGGATGACGCAGTCCCAGGGCATGGTGTTGACTTCGGCGTGCAGGCCCATGTCCGCTCCGCCATAGACGGAGGGGAAGCCGCCGCCGGGCAGCGCGGTCTGCCAGCCGCCCTCGTAGAAGTCGAGCCACACGTTTGTCGGGGACCCTGTTGAGGGCGTGAAGCGGCGCGGGTCCCGCACTCCCCAAGGCGAACGCCACATGAAGTCGGTGTCGGTGGGCTTGTGCACGAACTGGTATATGTCCGCGCCCTTGTCGGCGAGGACGACGATTCGGAGGACTTCGTTTTCGATGACAACGGTCTTGAGTCCGCGGAACGTCCAGTCGTCGGAGATTCGCGCGCCGTATGTTCGTTCGTGCTGATAGTGCATGGGTGAGACTCCGGGGGCTTTGAGTTATCAGTATTCAGTTGTCAGTTATCAGACAGACTCCGCGGTGAAGTGGTCCCAGAACTTGGCGGCCTGTTGGAGGCAGACGCTAATGTCCTGTTCAAGAAGGTAGCGGTCTTTTACAAGTTCGACGGCGGCGTCTCGGACGCGAGACAGGTATTCGCCCTTAGATGGGTATCGCTCGGCTATGGACGGGCGGGGGTCGTCGCTGGACGCGCGCGCTTCCTCGTCCGGAGCGAATGGGATAGTGCCGCCAGCGAACATGAGTGGCTGGGTGTCGCCACCAATGTCCGGGTGCCTGAGAGACCAGCCAGTGTGCGCGGCCAAGGGTACGGCTATCTCAGGCAGGGTTATACCCGCGACCTCGTTGCCGTCGGAGTCCACGTCCGGGACGAGGGAGCCAAACACCTTGCCCATATCGGGAGGCAGCTTGGTGACCTGTTCGACATCCGTCCTCAGTGCGTAGTCGCGGCGATGGGGCAACGGGTGGCGACGCGGGTAGTTGGAACCCGGAATGGCGTCATAGGTGTCGCGGAGCTTTCGCGTGGGGACGGCGGTGCCGTCGTCAAGCCTGGGATGCTTGCTAGGCGGTGGCTCGACGTCCTCGGCAACCCAGCGGTCGAGGTTTTCCAGACACGCCCTGAGCAGGGGCGCGTAGTCAATCACGCTGCGGACGTTCTGGGTGCGGCTTATGCCCTCGCCGGAGTCGGAGACGTCGGTCGGGGGCCATGTGCCAGTGCCGTGCTCGGTGCCGGTGAAGTGGTAGATTCGGACTTTGGGGCTGTGCTCTATATCGGTCGTACCGTCGGGGTCGGTGTGGATCAGTGAGGCGTCGCCGCGATGATACTCGGCTGAGGTGTTGGTGTAGAAGACGCGAAGGTCGGAGCCGCGCTCGTCCAGCCTGCGGTGCAGCGAGTCGGTCTTGCCAGTCTCGGGGTCTGTCTGGGTAACGCTGGCAAACGGGAATAGCTGGGTGAGCATACTGTTCCGATCTTTTGAGTTCTGGCCGAAGCGCTGGTTGAACTCACCCCTCATGCCTCCGGCTACGTTGGCGATTATGCCGTCGAGCGCGTCCCTGCCCTGTTCGTCGCGGTTGAGGTCGTTATAGATGAACGTGCGCAGGAATCGTCCGGTCTGGGAGCGGCCGTAGGCATAAGCGTAGCTGATGGGAATGGGTGACTCAGAGTTGACGGAGCCGTGCTTGAACCAGGATACGCAGTCCCGCAGCGCGGCGAAGCTGAGTCCCATGACCGGAGCTCCGACGGTTGTATAGACGATCTGGTACAGCCGTCCCTTCTCGAACTTGCGCTCGGAGCAGATATAGTTGGGGTCCGGGACGTAGCTTCCGTCGTCTTCTATCCTGCCGAAACGCCAGAATGCGCGCGGGACGAGGCTTGCCGGACCGTCCGGCATATCGCGGACTTCCAGGCGGGCATCTTTCTCGTCCATGTAGAAAGCGGGATAAGCTCGATGGTCCTTGTCGGACAGCAGGAAGTTGTGTGTGTCCTCGACGCTCTGGAGCTGGGTGTAAACCTTGCCTGTCAGCGGGTTGCCCTCGCCGTCAACCGCGTCGGGGCCATTCATAGTGATGAGCGCGTCAAGGGCCGGGGTGTCGCCCTGCCAGCCGCAGGCAACGACGGTGTAGCCGCGCTCCATCAGGAAGCCGTCGCCGATGTCCACGTCGGCGTCTTCGGGTGTGTCGGCATCAATCGCCAGGCGTGAGGAGCGGTTGAAGTTGGGAAGCGCGACGCGGTTACCCCTGTTGACGACATCGAGCATCAGCCGTCCGCTGCCCTTGGAGCGGTCAACGGGCAGCATAATGGACACGTCGGATGAGAACTCGACCCTGCCGTCGGGATTTCTGGGCGCGAGACTGACATCGGTGATTCTTTCGTTAGCCTCGCTTTCCGGGTCAAGGGAGAAACGGAGAGTGCCGCGAATCTCCTCGTAGGGCCCAACGTCACCCCACGACCTGCCGTCGGCGAGCACGCGCCGGAATTTCACGTCGAGTCCTGTTACTGGCATGGGTTCACCTCTTTCGGGTGTTCTATTAGGTTAGAGAGCGTTACACCGATGTCGTCGCGGCTGACGGTACATCCACAGCGGTTTCGGGTCCTGTGTAGCGACGAAGTCGCTTTCTCATGATCCAGGAAACGAGGATCAGACAGGCGGACAGGAACGTTACGGACACTATAATGAGAATTGTAGCGGTGAAGAAGAAGACTTCGGGGAACATTGCAATCAGGTAGTCACGCCTGGGGTCGAGCTGCCACAGGTCGTTGGTGAAGCTGATGAGGTGGAAGGCGAGAAAGAGCCGGTCGAATCCGACGGTCATAGCCAGTCCGACGACAACTAGAAGCGCGACGGTGGTCCAACCTCCCCACCCTACCAGCGTTGCGACAGACGGCATGAACCGGCGTCCCCAAATGGCAAATCCGCCAACAAGGACAGCAAGCAGATACAAGCCGGTGATTTCGGAGACGCGATAGACCCCCTTTACCAGCGCCTTCACGTCCTTCATGTGCAGTACCTCGCGCTCGTTGTAGATGTTCTGATACTGAACCCCTCGCACGACCGCTCTCACCGCGAGATATTCTTCGTCGTCGTTGAAGTAGTCGCGTATCTGCTTGCCAGCGGATATTAGTTCGGCGCGTTCTATTCCGGTGCGGCTCGGAATGTCGTACTGATCGAATCCATAGGAGTAGAGGAGCGGAAAGTTGATGACCCACCGCACGCTGAACGCAATCAGAAATATGGGGACCAGAGCGATGAACAGAACGGCGACAAGTGTCTTGAGGGGGCGGGGTATGGCGGTGTCGGTTCTCATGACGGGGCAACTATACCACACGGCAAGCGCAGCCTACGATTCGCGGCCGCGTCGCATGAGGGGCGCTGTGCTAGTATTGGACGACTGATTTCGAACGAACCCATCGGAAGACGAGACATATCAAGAGGGACATATATCTTGAGCCAGAAAGACACTTTCGCGAGCAGTTTCGAGGGAATACAGGACCTGGCGGCCAGGCTGCGGGGTCCAGGCGGCTGCCCCTGGGACCGGGAGCAGACGCCGGATTCGCTGAAGCACCTTTTTCTGGAAGAGTGCTACGAGCTGGTGGAGGCCATCGAGGAAGGCGACGACGGCAAGATCGTGGAGGAACTCGGGGATGTGCTGTTCCACGCGGTCTCGATGGTGCAGATCGCCGAAGAATCAGGGGCGTTCTCGGGCGAGGATGTCTTCGCCCTGGCCATCGAGAAGCTGGTCCGCAGACACCCGCACGTATTCGGGGACGCCGTTGCCGAGGACAGCAGACAGGTCGGGGTGCGCTGGGACCAGATCAAGCGCGAGGAGATGAAGGGGACGGACAGGTCCATCCTGGACGGGGTCCCCAAGGCCATGCCCTCGCTGGCCTACGCGCAGGCAGTACAGGGACGTGCTGCCAGAATGGGCTTCGACTGGGACGACTACCAGGGCGTGATCGCCAAGGTAGCGGAAGAGTTGGCGGAGCTGGAATCTGCGGAGTCCGAAGCGGAGCGCGAACAGGAACTTGGCGACTTGCTCTTTTCTCTGGTCAACGCGAGCCGCTGGCTGGGGATCCAAGCGGAGACCGCGCTGCGCCAGTCCAACAGCAAGTTCTACTCCCGTTTCGTCAGGATGGAGCGGCTGGCGCGGGAGCGAGGCCAGGATTTCGAGGCGCTTACGCTGGACGGGAAGGAAGCGCTATGGCAGGAAGCGAAGACGATGGACTGAGACGGGCGTCCACAAGGGACGCCCTACGGAAGCGGCATGTGACCCGCTCATACGAGATGGCATGTAGTCAGCGCTATCGCATCCTCCACAGCCATCGGAACCTCCATGCCGCGAATGCCAGAAGCAATAGCATGGCGCCGGAGGTAATCTGGGTAGCCGCCTGGACTCCCAGATTCTCGGCAAGCCATCCGGCGAGGAGGCTTCCCAGAGGGAACAGTCCCCAGGTAATCATGTAAAGCCCGGTCACCCTGCCCCGATACTCGTCAGGAACAGTGCCCTGCACGACCGCACTGGTCACCGAGAAGTACATCATCATCGCCGCGCTGATTATCATCAGATTCAGGTAGGCCGTCGGGAAGAAAGCATTCACCGAGAAGAGCAATGTGGTTACCGCGGTAACTATTATGCCGCAGATCAGGGCGATCCCCTTAGCCTTGATGTCTCCCAATGAGGCGAGCGCGAAAGTTCCCAGCGTGGAACCCGCCCCGAACGCGGATACCAGAAGGCCGAGTCCCCTCGCATCCACCTCGAACACCTCGGCGGCGTACACGGGCATGAGTCCGTTGACAGAGGGCATGATGAGCATGGCGGGCATGGCGTTCAGAGCGAAAAGTCCAAGCAGCAACGGCGTGTTGAGTACGTACCGTATTCCTTCGAGAAGTCCATCCCGCACCGATGCGAGACTCATACGCGGCTTGGGGATGGTCACTACGCGAAGACTGAAGGCGGCGAAGACCGCGCCGATCTGAAGCGCGGCCTCAACGAGCAGGGCCGGGCCCGCTCCGGCGAACGCTATCAGGACGCCACCTACGACCGGAGTCGCAAGGCGAGTTACGCTGAAGGCCATTGAGTTGAGCGCGAAGGCGTTAACCAGATTCTCTCTTGGCACGATGTTGGAAATGAGCGACATCCGCGCCGGGTCAGTGACGACCCAAGCCAGTCCCATGAAGAAAATGAAGGCGAAGATGTGCCACGCCTGAAGATTACCAGTCAACACTACCGCTGAAAAAATCAGTGTGACTGTCGCCTGGTAGCCGTATATGAAGGACATGAGCTTTCTGCGGTCGAAATTATCAACCAGCAGTCCGCCAATCGGGCCGACGAACAGAATGGGCAGCGCATCGAGTCCGAGAGCGACGCTTGTCCAGAAGGCGGAGTCGGTGACTTCGTAGGTCAGCCAACCGACTATGACCTGCTGAAGCCAGAACCCGCCCGAGGAGAACATGGTGGCGAGCCAGATGAAGATGTAGTCGCGGTACTTGAAAGAGTCGAACGTATGGAGGCGTCCACGCACACGTGGGGCACGGACGTGAGGCTTGTACATTTTAGGGAAGACGCGGCGGCGGGGTCGCGGGAGCGCGACGGCGGACTCTAGCTGAACGGCTCCGGTGAGTTCAGCTTCGGGCGACTCGACCGAGATGAGATTCTTGACCTCGTCGAGGGCGGATTCCGGCTCGCGTTCGGGCTCGACAGGCACAAGTCCGGCTACGTCCTGCGAGGAAGGGATTGCCTGTTCTTCGGCGGGAGGCGTCCCGACAAGACTGGCTACGTCCTGGGCGGTTGAATCGGTGTCAACGACCAGTTCCGGTGGAGGGGCGTCGGCTTGAGAAGGCTGAGGGTGATTCACCGCGTTAACGGCATGAATGTCGTCGCGGCGAGAATGTGACGATTCCCGTGCGTCCAAGGATATTGCTCCACGCTAGGTTCAACCAAAGTTCGATCAAACGGGGCGGGGCGTAGAGCGCGCTCCTTGTAGTCGCGGTACGGCCACTCGCCAGTAACAATTATACCATAATCACTGGCAATTCCATACATTTTCGAAACATTTTTCAGGAATTTTCCAGAAGTTGTGCGCAATGTTGATGAAGCGCGAAAAGGTATCCGATTCAGCGCGGGTGTGCGGCCGTCCGCCCGCGATCAACAAGCGATAGAATCGGCGATATTGCCCAACACAGATGCAAGTGCTGCGGCGGTGCCGATTGGATATACGACTGTGTCAAAGTCCAGCGACTTGGCAGTGGCTATTACCTCTGCCCCTTCGCTAATGAGTTCCGATAGCGAGGGCCTCCGGTTAGGACCCTTGACCACCTGCTCTCGCGTGAGAGCGATGACGCCGCGAATCTCCTCGATGGGCATTTCGCCGGGCGGTTGGAGGAGCACTGAGCTATATATGACGATGTGGTATGTATCACCGGCGCGTAGAGACCCTTCAGGGTTAATCATACGGTACAGGGCGAATGGTCTCGGTTGGTCGAAGACCACGGCCTGCATGGTTTCGCCGCTTGAAGATACAATCCAAGTGTTGTCGGCGGATAGCAACTCGATATCCGCGCCGATTTCTTCAATCGCCTCCCGGTGGGCACACTCCACCCAGGACTCGCCCTCTTCGACGTGTCCGCCGATGCCAGCGTAGAAGAGTTCTCCGGGAGGGCAGTCGAATTTGGTCCCGGCCAGGAAGAATAGATATCTGCCCTGCCGATCCCGCAACGCAAGGCCGACGCCGGTTTCCGCGCCTTCGGGGATGAGGTCGTCAATATAGGTGGACATACGGACTGACTCTCTCTGAGTTCAGGCGTATTCGACGATATGGCCGAATAGACGCTCCAAGCGGGCCCTGTCCGCTGGGTCTAGTGCGGGGTTCTCCATGGCGCGGACGTTGGCTTCGAGGTGGTCGAGATTGGATGTCCCGGTTATCACCGACGTTATCGCTGGATGATCGGCGGCGAACTTGTAGGCGGCGGCTATCACGGACTCGACATCGTCATGGATGAGCCAATCGAGTGGGTTCGCGTCTGCGAGAGCGTTCTGGGGGACAAGTCCACGCGATTTCCAGTCGGCAATAGTCTCCGCAAGAAGCTGGGGATTGGGCAGCTTGATACGGACGGCGGCCATGTTCAGGATTCCAATGTTGTGCTCCAGCGCGAGCGGAAGCATTTCCCTCTCGGCATACTGGTTGAGGATGCCGTACTTGAGCATGATAACGTCCCAGAGATCGGGGGCCTTCTTCAGTCCCGCCGTCGCGCCGCACTGGGCGGGGTCAATGAAGTAGCGCAGGCTGAACCCGCGATGGCCTACGAGTCCGTGCTCCCTGAGTCGTTCGAGGACTGGCATGTAACGCTCGACTACCATGTCGTGGTGCTCGGCGAGCAGGCCGTGAAAGAGCATCACGTCTATGTGGTCGGTGTTCAGCCGGCGAAGGCTGCGTTCGACGGAGCGGGCCAGTTCCTCCGGGTCGCCGGTGGGATCGCCGTCGCGCGGGTAGGCCCACTTGGTCACGAGAATGTAGTCGTCGCGCGGGACGCCCTGCAGGGCGCGTCCTAGTATGGCCTCGCTTTCTCCGTAGCTCTCGTGGGTGTCGAACAGGTTGATGCCAAGGTCGAGACATCTGCGAATGAGGCGATTCTGTTCGGCCTGGAGCAGTCCCCGCTTCTGTCCGAATTGGCTTGGGCCACCAGTGCCCTGGCTCAGTAGCGAGACTTTAAGGCCGGTTCTGCCAAGTGTTCGGTATTGCATGGAGTTCCTTCGATGTATGTTGGTATTTCTCGGCTCTATTTTCATCCATTTGGGCACTACGAACAAGTTAGAGGGTTGGGGTGCTGAACTTAATCACCCTCACCCTAGCCCTGTCCCTGGAGGGAGAGGGGAGATTCTTGTTCTGGAATATCGGCATCATACCGGGGCGAGGGACTCGGCTGTGTGTTGGAAGGCTTCGAGCCTGGGCAGCAGGAGTGGAGTGTCAACACCGGCAGCGATGTATTCCTGGATTCGTTGGCGGCAGCGCGCGGCATCGCCGAGGAGGTAGCAGGCTTCGGCGAGTTCGTCGGAGACGTAGTGGGCTGCGCCAGACTCGTCGCCCTTTTCGACGAGTTCCCTTACGGGGGCCAGGATGGAGGTGTCGAAGCCTCCCTGCCCGAGCAGGGCTTCTCCGGTGAAGGGCTCGGCGATGAGGCGGGCTACACGCTCGCGTAGGGAGGGCAGCATGGCGTCGGGGTCGTCGGTGAGGCGGACAATGAGCATACAGGTTATGTCTATCGAGCCTGGGTCGCGGCCGGCATTGGAGGCAGCCTCTCTGACCTCGCTGACCGCCCATCGGATGTACTCGACGGGGGCATAAGCGTTGAGCAGGACGCCGTCGGCCACCTCGCCAGCGAGTCTGAGCGCCCTGGGACCTATGGCGGCGAGGTATATGGGAAGCGCGTCCTGGACGGGATGGATTGCGAGTCCGACGTTGGTCAGGCTGACGCCCGCGAAATCGGCGGACACGCGCTCTCCGCTCCACATACGGCGGAGTGCGGCGACCGTGCCTCGAAGCCTGGACAGCGGGGCGCGGTACTCCATGCCCATGCGCCCGGCGATCACATCGGCGTCGCTGCGACCGAGTCCGAGCATCATCCTGCCGCCGCTCAGACGGTCGAGTGTGGCGGCTCCCATTCCGAGCAGGGCGGGATTGCGGGTGTAGGGGTTGACGACTCCAACGCCCAGCCTGATGCGCTCAGTGCGGCCAGCCAGGTAGCCGAGCATGGAGAAGGTCTCTTCGTGGAAGTATCTCTCGGTGACCCAGAGGGAGTGGAAGCCGGCGTCCTCGGCCATGCGTCCGTATCCGGCAAGCTCCTCGCCGCTGTCAATGCCGTGGTAGAGTACGATTCCGGTTCCGGCCAACTTCGACGCTCCTCATATTTTCGGGTTTATGGTTGTGAAGACGCTGCTGGTGCGCGTGCAGGCGGTGTGCTGGCAGCGTGCTGGTGGTCTGCTGGTGGCTTCTGGCAGGAAATTCGCCTGTATTTCACCTGCAAAGACCTGTATTCACCAGTTCCAGCGTATTTTTCGGGTCGGCACGGTTGGTTGGATAAGTTCGGCTATGACTGCCTAAGTACGTTTGTTCTTCACCGAATAGCATAGCACAGTTTGGGGTCGTGGGGGTAGTTTGGTTGGGAGAGTCAGCCGGTGGGCATGAGCTGTGATCGTGTCGAAGGATTCGGACCTTCTGTACCTCAGTACGTCAGTCCTGTTACGGGCACCCACCAAAGTAGTCAGGCTTGCTTGCAGCAACTTTCCGACGGCAGATATAGTTTCTCTGAGAGGAATCGTGGGGCAAATCAAGGGAAAACCTAGTCTCGGCAGTCGGCGGTCACTCCATTCGCACTATTTGTATTATGTAAAGTCCGCAAATGAAGGGCGTCGGGCAAATTTGGAATTCCGTGTAGGAGTTATGTTTTTGTTTCTGGGAAATCGCCAAAGACAGGATTTCCCCATGAATCCAGAACTCGTTCAGACCTCTCCGATGGGACCGCTCGCCGTTTTCTCGAAGCGAGTAAACCACAACTTAGTTAGGCGTGTGATCGGAGTCAGGAGGTGAGAGGTCGATGCGGAGCCGTGAGGCCAACCGCAGCAGGTCATCGTCGGAGCGGTCGGCCCCGAGAAATTCGACCAACTCCTCTTGGCGGGGTTGGCCGAACGCAAGGCGATATGCAGCAAGTGACTTCCGCAACCGAGGCAGAGCCGCTGCATCCCGGCTGAAGGGCAAGACAGGCACGTGACGTTCGATTCTCGCCGGGCCTTTGTGGAACACCCAGTACGGCACCATCTCGCCATCGGCCGCCGGACAGGTAGGAACTGCCATGGCGAACAACTGACTCCAGGGATCAGCACCAGAGGCCAACGCACACTTGAGCAGGTCGGGGGCCAACGTAGCGGCGATGTTTCGGCGGACGGCGTGGCCTTTGTACCTGTGAATGCGTCCTTCACGCTGCTCCAGATCGACAGGGTTGGTGGGAAGGTTCCAGTGGATAACGGCGTGGCACCAAAGATGGAAGTCCAGTCCCTCTTGTCCGATAGAAGTGGAGGCGAGGACAAAGGGCCAGAACGGAGAATTGAACGCTCTCGAGACAGATTCTATCCGGGCCTCGCCGCCCTCGTCGAGTGTTTGATTGCCAAAGGCGACGGCGAATCGAGTACGCATCCTATGATCGTCCAGTTCCAAGTGACGGCCATCCTGCGCTGGGCGGGGGATGTCCACGCGAAACGACGAAGTACGGAGTTCCAAGGCGTCCGCCACGTTAAGAGCGATGTCCTCGGCTGCCTGGGTTCGGTCTTCGTAGTCTCTTAGACGAAGATAGCCGAGCCAATCACGGACCACATGCGTGTGCTCGTCGAGGACGGCTTGAAGATTGCCGTTGATCGAGTGCCGGATGACATCCCGCCAGTAGCCGCCGCCTTCCTCGACGTCCGATTCCTCTGAACCCCCGCCGACAATTAGACCCGTAACTTCTGGGGCGTTGAAGAATCTCCTAAACGCGGCTCCGACTCTTACTGCACTCAACAGGGTCAATTCGTGAGCGATTGGCAACTCGGCAACTGAACTGATAGCCCGTAGCGCACACTGCGACGGTCCGCCAATGGCCAACTCAGCGAGAACCTCGCTGAGGTCATCGGGTGGGCGACCGAGAGCCCCTGTACCATACGCAAGCATGGCCTCTGCCTCGGCGACATGGGCGACAAATCCACCATCAGACTCGTCACCTTCCCAGTGCATGAGGCCGCCCTGGGTGAGCAGGTAATCCGTTGTCGAAGGGTGTGCCTCTCGGTCGAGGAACAGGGGCGCAGCCCAGTACCACCTTTGGTCGACTGCGCTATCGGTTGGCGCGCCCCGAACAAGTGGCGCGATGGCGTCCGAGATTCGAGCTGCAACGTCAGCGAGCACTTCAGACACAGGGCGGGATGTGCCGAACACCAGTGCTCGGGGATCTCCGAGCACCGCAAGACTCGGGCTTGGCCATATCAGGAGAAACGATGTCATACTCGATGCTCGGCGGAGTCCGTCCGACTCTCCGCGTCGGGGTTGGCTGCCGATGCGCTCACTCGTACGGAAATTGAGACGCTGGCCGCCACGTCGGGCATAGTCCGCCGTGTAGGTGTGACTACGTCTGCCGAAGGCGTGGCGCTCAGCCTCGAAGCTGACCAACGACGACACAACCTTCGGAACGACTCTCCATCCGGAGAAGATCAGCCGTTTCGTAAAGGTGCCTGCTTCCGGAGTTTCATACACCGAACCAGTGTCGTAGTACCGCATTGAAGGAGGTATCCAGAGCAGTTCGAATGCACGGTGGCGTTCCAAGTCACCAAGCAGCCAGCGAAGTCGGCCATTCTGGGGATCAACACGCCCGTAGGCCACGACATCGTCCCAGTTCAGCAGTCCAGGACCAGGATCAATCCCTCCATCATCGGCAAATCGACCGTCTGCTGCGGACTGTACGACGGCTTCCTTCAGCTTGTACCTCTTCATGAAGTTGACGAGATATGGCGCAGACTTCCAATATTCTGTGGGTTCGTGGTGGCCCACCGCCTCGGCAAGAGTCCCGAGGCGGTGATAGGCGCGCAGGTCGAGCGGCTTCACCTCCACCAGAGCGTCTGGTTCGTGGAGCATTCCGTCTCGGTCTGGCGTAGCCGACAGGCGCTCCGTTCGCGCCATCACACCGCTTAGATCTGTCCCGATATCGTGGCAAATTCCTTCGGCGTCTGCCAGCGACTCAGTTGAGGTGAGTGCCAGACGAAGGTCACGGAATTGATCACGCAACCGGTCAACTCTCTTAGGATCCTCAAAGAGGAGCGAGCAAGTATCGAAGAAGTCCCCGTAGTGGTTCTCAGCTACCCCACCGCCTGTCGTGTACATACGATATGGGGTAGCTGAGAGAAGCAGCGTGCGGGTAGCGCGTCCAGTCTGCGGCTCGGTGTGCTTCAACAAACGCTTCGCTAAGTCGCCGGCGAAGTTCTTGGGATCCGGTTGCAGCAGATCCTTGTACCGTTGGAACTCGTCCAGGATCACGAGGTCCGGTCGGAGCTTGGCAATACCAACTCTCGCCATGATGCGGCGAATCTCACTAATCAACTCGTTGCGGGTCTCGTACAAGCTGTCGGGGAATGTGCGCTTCCACGCCAACCCGTCGGCTAGTTCATCGAACAGCTCGCGAAGGGCCGGTTGGCCGGCGACGAGACGCGACTGATCAACCTCATTGAGCAACTCATTAAACGCTTCAAGATGCCCCTTTATGCGCGGCCGGAACCGCCGCTCTTCCCACCGCAGCCGCCCGTCGGGGTCTGCCCGGACGCCGTGCCAGAAGATCCGCCTAGCCGGGGCATTCATCACCCTCGCGCCCCAAATGGCCCGCAGGAACGCGTAGGCAAGGCAGCGTTCGTGGAAACGGCCCGTGCTACGACCGAACTGCATCGATGTCCCCGGTGTGATCGCGAGCAGGTTGACACCCCTCTGACGTCCGTCGCCACTATTCAAATCTGCTAGGGGAAGCATGGTGAGCCGTTCGACGCCATCGAGTGGCTCGACTCCCTCTGGCACGAGTTTCCGAAGGTTCTGTCGGGCGATCGCGGCGTTGGAGCAGACGTAGACAATGTCGTGCCGTGCATCACCGGTGCGCCGGAGATGGTCGATGACCAGCGCAACTACGCCTCTGGCGACATGGGTTTTACCTAGCCCAACCTCGTCAGCCACCAAGAATCGGATCGCGGGATCCTGCTCAGCAAACATCCGCTCAAATGTCCAGCGGGCGGTTCGCCTCTGGAAGTCTTTCAGGTCGGCTAGTACCGCCTCGACGTTGATGTGCTGTCCCGACATTAGTCTAAGGCTCCTAGTTCTGCTTCGTCGCAAATAACCATCCAGAGGTCTGCGAAACCTGGCGGCAGCGCGTCATCTGCGGCCAAGTCGCTGACGAGCGGATGGAGTCCGGCGAGCTTCGCAGGCTCTCTTCGCATGGCTCTAAGTAGCTTCTCCAACACGGGCAGGTTCACAAAACCACTTTCGAATGTGGCAGGGTCCTCGCTGCCGAAGTCTAAGGCATCGAACAGATCCATCTGACCCAAATCGTCGTCGAGTAGGGCCAAGAGGTACCGAAAGAAAAGCTCTGCGTTCCCCACGAGGGCACGTAACAGAGACCGGTCACGGGACTCTGGCACGCCGACGAGTGGAACCGGGACGACGAATCCAGTCCGCACCTCCTCGTTGTATCTATGTGCTAACTCGAACACGAGGAAGCCACTGATGGCCTCGAGGGTGGTCTCGAACCGAGCTTCTAGACATTCACCCAGAACAACGCGACGGCGGTTCCCCTGAGATGCAAGTGGCCAGCAGTGGATCTCTGTGCCATCAGGCGCACGTACCATTTCGCGTGACCGGTACGTGACCGCCCATCCAGTGCCGCTCTCTTCGACGACACCTTCAAAATGAAGCTGAGCGATGGCGCGGCGAGTGCTGTCTACTGGTGGAAAGCCGTCCTCCTGGTCTGCATCTTCATGCCGAGTGTACGTCACGAACAGATCACGAAGGCCCGGCTCGTCGCAGTTGCCATTGAAGAGCCGATCAATGCCGAGCACCTCTTTAGATCCGATGAGTTCAAGCAAGACTTCAACGTTGCTACTGAACGCCGCACCGGTGGCGTTGGCCGACCCGAGAAACAGGCGGGCTCGACCATCGCTCTCGTAGGCGAATATCTTGGCGTGCAGCCCCACGAGAGGACGGCCGGGATCATGCGGCGACGTTTGTTCCTCCCCTGTCTCTAAGGCAGCCAAACTACCGTCGTCAAAAGCGGAAATTTGGGTACTCACACTCTCGAGGGTCGTCTCTGCCAGATGGTCGAGCTGTTCCGGCCTGCTCACGAGTTCGTCTATTGGTGCCAGATGAACTCGGGTGAAGAAGTCATCGCTGACGAATGGTGAGATGATCAGCGCCCTTTCACTGGCGGCCGGAAGTGGGGAGGGAGTGGGAGTCAGACCCAGCACATGCATCCGTAAGTCCTCTACGCCAACGGGAAGGTCGAATCTTGCAGACTTGAGCGCGGCAGACAGAAGATGAACCCGATCCTGGTGGTCTATTGAGGCTGTGCCAATCACAGCGTTGAGCAGACCCTCGAACAGTTCGCCGACAGGCTCCAGCGATGCAGCCTTCTCATCGGTTGCTTCGTCTAGCCGGACCACAGTATCCCAGCTCGGATCAAACGTCAGGTTCCGGCTGGATATGATCACTCTTAGGCGCTTCTCTCTCTGCTGACCGCTCGGTGGTTCACCAGCGGCCTCGTAGCGAATCACACAGACCTTAGGGTGGACGATTCCACCGAGAGGAGCGCGAACAGGCACAACCGTCTGCTCGAGGAAGGCGAACACTCGCCGTGAGGGTGGCAGTGCGATCTCTCCGACCTGGTTGAACACGCTAATCTTGCTTGCGTTGGCCCGAAGTGCGTGAAGCAACTCGATGGGTTCGTATTGGCTTCCATCGGAGGCGATCCCTTCGGACCCTGAGTGGGCCAACGCAAGGGGCACCGCTAAGAGTGCCCGCAGATCAAGCGTGAATGTCACAGCCATGGCCGACTCCAGGCGGAACGTGGCCGGGGGCCGCAGCGCGTCGATCAGTGTGAGACGGTTTGCGGGCTGGAGCATTAGGCTCCCTCCTCCAACGCCTTGGCAATGTCTGTTAGATAGCTTTTAGTTATTGGCCACCTGTAGTTGAGTTGCGCACCGAAGGCCTCCTGGGTCCAGTTCTCGAGGGCGGCTCGGTGGGCAAGTCTAGCTCGATTCGACTTGAGCTGGAGTTCCCGTTCGCGGATGTGCCTGTGAACCGTGGGGTCGTTGGAGAAGTCGAGAGGATTGGCGATGGCGTGCGTTACCACAGCCGTGACGAAGTCCTTGGTTCGTACTCTGACGCCATGACCCGCCACGATTTGCCAAAACTCGGAGAGGTTCTTAACCCAAGATTGCAACTCCTCGTACCGGTCTCCAACCATCTGGCCCCAGGTTTCGAGCTCATGAGTTTCCCAACCAAACTCCTCCCTCCCTTTGCGCGCAAGAAGCACGTTGTAGACGAGCTGCGGCCCAAGGGTCAGCTCGGAGAAGCACTGAGCGTGGCGAAGGAGTTCGACGAGGTGGTCTGGCAGTCGATTGATTGGCAGTTCCCACGGGTAGTTGGCAGCCTCCGCAGCGGCAGGCATTTCGCACAAGGTGGCCAACAGCGTGCCCGGATGCCGACGCCGAATGTGGTCGACAAGGACATGCGCCTCCTCCTCACGAAGGTCGAATGTGAGATCGCCGTTCAGGAAGTCGTCGGGAGGTTGAGGGAGGGCCGTCCACATCGACACAAACCGACTCGTGGCGTTGCCGTCGTCGTCGCGTTCGGCTTGGTGCCTCCCCATGTTTGCAGCCTGCTTCCCATACTCGGCAATACTCAGGTCGTGTCGTCTCAGGCCCCAGGAGCCCAAACCGCCCCAGTAGGCCACACTGGGCATACGCTTGAGGTTTTTACCGGCGGTGTAGCCAATTACCCCCTGTCCCGGACCCAGATGGCGAAGGCAATCGATCAGTCTCGCCTCGTCCTCACGAAGCCTGCGGGAGAAATCGCCTGGATGAACTTTCTGGGCTTCTAGGCGACCGAATATCCACGGCAGGAAGATGAAGTACCGGAGTTTGGTCTGGATGGTCGAGGTGCCAGGGCTAAGCATAGTCGAGAACGCGTCACGCACGGTGCCCAAGCCCAGCTCGTCGACTGTACCGGGATCTTCCAGTGAACGGAGCAGCGTGCTCACTCGCTCGCTTTCTGCTGTATCGAAATCGAGCCAGCCAAGTAACGACGATGGTGTGTAGGTAGTCATGATGGTGGATCCGGTTCCAGTGTAGACCTTCGTGACCGGGTTGCATCGGTTGGATAATCACCTGTGGAAGCGACAATAGAAGTCGGTGGCCGACCAACATCGATGCCATATACAGGAAAGTCCCGGCCACAGGTCGCACTCATAGTCGATCCAATGATCTCCTCGTTGTCCCGAAGGTACACGGCGGAATAGAAGTACTTCAGATGCCCGATATGAATCACATGGAGACGGATGGCATCTAGGAGTTCCGCAAAGGAGGTGTCCTCGGCGGAGCGTCGGTACCGATTGGATGTCCTCGCCATGCTGACTATGTGACGAGCGATCTTGGGGTCAGACAAGTTCGATTCTCGCTGCACTGCACACTCAGGGAAATATCCGTTCTCCGGCCTTGTATAGACGTGCACGGCGTAACGCTCCGCAGGTGCCCGGGCAAGGCCTCGAGTGTATACCTCAGAACCGGCGTCTTACCTCGTCTGAAACCTATGAATGACTTGAAGATCCTTACCATTGCGCACTATGCTGCTATCCAATCTTTATATCATCTTGCGCTTCAGCCCAGCAAGCAAATGAAGATGGCAGAGGTTCGCCAGTCAGTACGGAGTGCGAACAAACTCACGACCGGTTCATCCACGTTCGAGTCGTTTATCGGATTCCAGCGACAGGAACCATGGTGCGTGAGGAATGTTGACCGTCAAAGCGACAATGGGCCAGCTGGGTGTGTGGACGCTGTCGGCTGCGTTCGCGTCAGGACCGATTGATTCGCCCTATACCGCTTATGTCAAGTAGAACAGAGTGCGCTGGGTTGCGTGTTTCAAAAGCCACGGATGCTATGAATTCTTATCTTGGAGCGAATTCATCAGGAAGAACGTTCTTTCGCTGAACTACCGACAGTCGCTTCTTGTCGGTAGTGTAACCAGGCAAATATATGCGCGCGCTAGTTGGCTCTGAATCTCGGATGCTCAGCCGCCGCCGGGGAGAGGTCATAGTGTTCATATTCGCCTGACTCATCATAGAACTGGGCGCAATAGTACCTAAAGGGCATAATCTTGCCGTCGGAGCGGCATAGACGAGGACGCGATACATATCGCTTTCGGCTCCAGATGAAGGTGTCCTGTAGAACGTCATGCCTCTGTTGAGTGGCCATGATCTTGTTCATGATGTTGGTGCGCAGTCTCAGTGGAAAAAACCCCAAGCCTACGATCGCCCTTTCGGGATTGCGTATTTCCCGCACCTGTGAGACAAGGGTCAGGTCAATAAGGGTACCGTCGATCGGTGCAACCAGCACCCACAAACGCATGTCCATACCGATCGAGCCTTCTCGGATTTCCACGAACGAGTAGCCCAGACCAAAGATATGTGCGCTTGCCGATATGTCAAAGGTGAAGTTCATGATACCGACTATCGTTCGAGAGCTCTTAAAGTCGAAACTGGTTTCCAGTAGGTGAACGTCCACTGATACTTCCTGTACGAGATTCACATTGTCGTAGCCATGGACGTATCGCAGGTGTGCCAGATCTACAGAATTTTCAGTAGTTTCTTGTGGATGACCCGGAAAGCGGAGTGTGTTGATCTCGAAGGCGCTCCAACCGACTTGGTCAGGAGGGTCTGAGGGAAGGGACAGATAAGCCGGTCGTCGCGGATGCACCCTCCGGCGGCAGGTCCTAGGTCGGCACCCAGATGCGGGCATATAGCTTCGGCGACGCAGATCTGCCCATTTTCGTCGCACCAGATGACTACGTTCTCGCCCATCCACGTCTTTTGGAGAAGCTTGGCCTTCTCCGTTTCCCGGCGGGTTGCTATGAAATACCAGCCCTCAGGAAACGGAGAAGGCAGAGGAACGTTTTGGGGCTCTCTACGTCGGGTTATCATCGTTCATCACCCATCACGAAGAATCATGGCTTGCCACTTCCCCAGGGGAGTTCCAATTGCATCCCGATCCCTGCCCTAACCGGATATATCCCTGCCTCACCCTGTGTGTTAAAGTACCCTCAATCAAGGTTAGTCTAAGTGTCCCAAGTCTGTCGGAATTCAGCAAGGGGGAGCAAGGCTTATGACTCTCTCAACAGACAATGTAACGACCCAGGCGCTGAGCTTGCCTGAAGAGCTCATCCTGATGCTTCTCAACGAAGAGAACGGGTACTTTTACCAGGTGCCCGGCTGGACCTTGAACTGTGTCGTCGTGGGTGCCGTACTCGCGGAACTTTCACTGCTGTCTCGCATTGACACGGACCTTGAAGCCCTGTTCCTGATAGACGGCTCTGAAACGGGCGACCCCGCGCTGGATACCGTCCTGAAGGAGATCGCGGACGAACCGGCGCAACGGAACGCCCAGTACTGGATCGAACGGCTCGCTCCCCGCGCGGAGTCCATCATTGATTCAAGTCTGGACCGCCTGGTTGCCCTGGAGATCCTGGAATACCACGACGGCGATTTCTGGACGCTGTCCCGCGCCATGGGACAGACGGAAATGTTTGGAGCCTCCGTGGAAGGCAGCAGGGCCCAGTTCGTCAAGGCGCGCATCGCCCTGGAGATCTTCGACAACGAGATTCCGGCCCCGAGAGACACCATCATCATCAGTCTCATCAATACGTGCGATGTCTTCCGCTTCATATTTCAACTCGACGAGGTGGCGGAGGAGCGCATCGAGTTCATCTGCAATATGGACATAATCGGCCGCTCCATCGCCGAGGCGGTGTCCCTCAACCTTGCCGGCCCATTGCTCAGACGGTCCGCCCTGTCCAAGACAATCCCGACGGTCTCTCTGCGTAATGTGCTGTTCAATCCCCATGTTCGCGACGGGAACATTCCGGCGCTCTTTGCGGATCTCACGGAACGGTACGGCCCGGTGTTCCAGCTTCGACCGCCATTCAAAGAGCCCATGATTTTTCTGGCCGGGCCCGATACCAATCACTGGACGCAGCGGAACGGGCGTATGTACCTGAGGGCCAGAGACTATTTCAGCGACTTCGAGAAAGTCTATGGTGCGTCCGGAGTATTGCCTTCCCTGGACGGCGCCGACCATTTCCGTCTGCGAAAGTCCTTGTCGGCGGCTTATTCCCGCAACAGACTGGCGGGTCAGATGGACAAACTCTATGACTCCGCGCGGAAGCACATGGCGCACTGGAAGGTTGGAGACTCATACCCCGCGACGACCATGAGCCGGAGAATGATAAACGCTCAAATTTCACCAATCATGGTCGGGGTTGACACTCAGGACATCATAGACGACCTATTGGAATTCAAGGAACGGGCGCTCAGCGTTCACATCATAAAGGCAATGCCCAAGTTCATGCTGAAAACGCCCGGCATGAAGCGCCGGGAGAAGCTGATCGAAACCTTGCTCGATCGAATTCAGAGCGTTCATACCACTGCCCAGCGAGCTGGAGCGACCCCGGACCTGGTGGATGACTATCTGAGCCTGCACGCGAGCGATCCGCAGTTCATGCCCGAATCGAATATGCGATTCGCTTTTGCAGCGGCGCTGGTAGCCAGCGCTTATCTCGGCGACGCCTTCAGCTTCGTCTTGTACGCTATGGCGTCGCAGCCGGAGATGTCAGAGAAAATCCGAGCCGAAGCCGACGCCCTATTCGGCGACGGCGATCCGGATGCCGCGGATTTCAACCTGTCCGCGATTGACGTCACGCACCGATTCCTGATGGAGTGCCTGCGTATGTACCCCATCGTCCCGATGTCGTTGCGGCATGTGATGAATACGTGCGTCGTCGAGGACTACGAACTGCCGGTGGGGTCGCAGATAGTCATCGCGCAGACAGCCTCGCACTATATGAGCGACGTCTTTCCCGACCCCTTCAAGTTCGATATAGACCGCTATCTGCCTCCGCGCAATGAACACCGCAGTCCCGGATACGCGCCGTATGGACTGGGAACGCATATGTGCCTAGGGTTCCGGTGGATGGAACTGCAACTGGCCGTCGACCTGCTAATGGTATCGCATTACTTTACTCTTGAGGTGTCCCCCGCAACCTATAAGGATAAGCTGAAGTTTGACCCATTGCCGTCGTTGAAACCGAGCAAGAAGCTGAAGTTCCACATCATCGAGCAGCGGCGCGAACTACGAGCTTGATCCGTCATGGTCTCTGGAACCGGGGCCAGGGACAGATGGAGAATAGGTCATGGCAAGCGGCGAGAGAAGAATAATGTCGAGACGCATAGCCATTGTTGGCGGAGGCGTCTCAGGGCTGGGCGCTGCGTGGGCATTGAGTCGCCAACCGGACCGATTTGACTTCCGGCTGTTCGAGGCGCAGGATCAGATCGGCGGAAATGCCGTCACAGCCGATATGCCGCAGGATGACGGTAGTTCAATCCCGTTCGACATTTCGGTCACAGCCTGTATTCCGTCGGTATATCACCACATCCTGTTGTTGATGGAACAGTTCGGCATCGAACTGATAGATACCAGGTTCAGCTACAGCGTGAGATACCGAGGCCGCGTTTACGCCCACGATTTCGACTCTGAAATCAGAGAAGAGCTGCAATTCGAGATCGCGAAATTTCAACGAATCCTGAGGCGTTTGCATCGGTTTGGCTGGCTGAGCCGTTCCCGGTCGAAATTCCTGAACGCACTCAACCCGCTCAACTACGTCAGCATGGGGACGATTCTGAATCTGGGAGGGTTTTCCGGGGACTTCAGGTACAAGGTGCTGAAGCCTATGTTCGTCAATTTCCTACTGGCAACGAACGTGTTCGATATGCCCGCGTCTCTCTTCACGAGGTATCTGGAGTTCTTCGATATAGAAACCGCTACGCCCATGCGGACATGGGATCAGGGAACACGACGTATCTACGAGAACCTGTCCGCGAATTTCCAAGACAAGATATACCTCAACCGACCTGTCAGAAAGGTGTATCGGCTATCGTCCAGCGTCATAGTCGAGGACGAAGAAGGCGTAGAGGAGAGGTTCGATGAGGTTATCTTCGCGTGCAACGCGAACCAGACGCTTATGATCCTTGACAAACCAACGTTTCTCGAACGCTACATCCTCTCTTCGATTCGTTATGAAAGCGAACTCCACAATCACGCGGTCGTCCACTCCGACTCCTCAGTTCTTCCCGACAACGAAGTGGAAGCGCTGAATACGCGGAGCAATCATATCGAACAGTACGGTTCCAGACCGGACAACTATGAGATCACCTACATCATGCACAACCAACAGCCGTGGGCTAATCGGTCCGACAAGCCTTGCCTGGTGACTTACAACCCTGTCAGTCAAATAGATGAACGAAAGATAATCAAAAGGCGGTGGTTTCAGCACGTTGTTCATGACGTGCGTCACGTCGTGTGGCTAGTTCCTTTGTTCCATTTCATTCAGGGCAAGAGACGAACCTGGCACTGCGGCGCTCACACGCTGATAAACAGCCAGGAAACCTGCTTTGTCAGCGGTCTCGCCTCCGCAAGGCAGCTTGGCGCCGATTATCCATTCGACGATCCTGAGGCAAGACGGTCGTTCAACCACTACGGCAGTATCATGTACGGCTGGCGATTCAGGAAGGCGAAGATGTCAAAGCAGTGGTCCGACTGACACGCGGCAATCCGGGGGCAGTGTGTCTGAGGGGAAGAAGAGGGCTTAGAGGGGCTTGAGAGCCAGGAAGCAGTACAGTGGCGTGAAGAGCCCGGCCTTGCCACCCGCGACATAGGCTTCGGCGGTGCGGTCCAGCAACCCGACGACGTCCGCCGACCCCTTCGGAAACATCCCCAGCGCCTCAGCCAGCCTGGATGTCCCGATGAACGCCTTACGACCCAGCGGGGTCCTGCGCAGCGCGTTGCCCACCGTCTTGCCGCGGGTCTCCATGGGCTGATACCAGGGCGTGGTCGGACCTTTCTCCTCGATAGCCCGGTCTTTTGCCTCGATGACCTGGAATCCCGCCGTTTCGAGGGCCCGGTTCACTTCGTCCATAGTCGCGATGTCCTTGAGCGCGATGCCTTGCATCAGATCCCTTTTGACCGCCCGGTGTCTATCGTCGTTGGGGTCGAACTTGTCCGTCATGCACATTTCCTGACCCCAGAAGAGAGCCCCGGGTTTCAGCACACGGTAGATTTCGGCGAACGCGCCCGCCTTGTCCGGCGCATGGCACGTAGATTCGATAGCGTATCCCCGGTCGAACGCGTCATCCGCGATGGTTCCCATGTCCATGAAGCTGCCTGCGAAGTAGTCAACCATGTGGTCGAGTCCCGCCTCGGTGTTCAGCGATTTCGCCTTCTCCAACTGAATTTCACTGCTATTGACCCCGACCACCCTGACACCGGCCTCCCGAATTACACGGCGCATCGGGCCGCCGATCCCGCAACCAACGTCAATCACCGTCATGCCCTCGCACAACTCCAGCTTGGCAATCATCAGACGCTGGTGACGGATCTTGGAGTCCTCCAGGCTCTCCCGAGGCGATAGCGGCGCGAAGTGAAGAGATTCTCCCCAACCGAACTCCATGAACTCGCTGCAAAGATCATAGTATTCCCTGACAGTTTCAGTGTGGTCATAGCCCGCCAGGCCGGCCTTCTCCACACGTTCTCTGTCCATCCAGCCATCGAAGCGTTTCACGCGACCGTGGACATCCGAACCACGGTACGCGGCCTTCAGCCCTCTGGATAGTTTGCGCAGTTGCATGAGCCTCTTTCCTACGGCGCGTCCCGTCCCTGCTCATAGCGCCGGTCCACTTCCTCTATAGCCACATCCAACTCGTTCCACATGCGTTCCACCATGGAGCGCAGCCGCATATTCTGGTATGAGCCCCAGACCACCATCGCGGGCAGCACCACCACTATGGAGACTATGAGAGAGTAGAGGATCGTTATGGTCGCCGTGATACCGAACTGCTGGGATGCGAGCAGCGGAGAGGCTATCAACACCCCGAATCCGAACGCGGTCGTCAGCGCGGAGCCCAGCAGCGCCGAGCCGGTGGTGGCCAGGGTCTGTACCGCCGCCTTCTCCGGGTCCCGCAGACGGGTGAACTCCTCCCGGTAGCGATGAATCACATGAATCGTGTAGTCCACCCCGATACCGATAGAAAGCGCCGTGATGATAGATGTGATCAGTGTGTAGGGAATATCCAGCAGCGCCATCGTGCCCAATACGCTGACGAGTACGAGTACGATTGGCCCCACGGCTATGAACCCCAGCGCGGGCTGGCGCAGCGTCAGCCAGAAGAAGATGGCGAGGATGCCAAGGGCCACCGCGATGGTGGTGCTGATCGCCTCAGTCTGCCGGTCCGTAATCTGATCTGTGACCGCGACTGAGACGATGCTGTCCGAAATCGCCGTGATAGCATTGTCGTCGCCGAACCAGAGCGCTTCGATGTCTTCCTGGATCATCCTCGTCTGCTCGGGATCGTCAAGGTAGCTCGGGAACTGGAGCAGCATGACGTCCATGCCTTCCGGGTCGTTGATTAGAAAGCGCGCCAGCTCAGGTTCCCTAGCAACGAGTTTATCCACGAACTCCTGCATCAGGTCGGGATCGAGTTCCACTCCGGGAGAAGCTTCGCGAAAGAGCTCCGCGAGTTCCGGGTCGTACTTGTCGCCGGGTTCCCCGGAGTCTTCAGTCCAGTCACGGACGAGCGCTTCGTACGATCCCTGGATCGGTCCGGCTGCCGCTGTCGGGCGGCGCAGTTCATCCTCGAAGCCGCTTGTGAGATCATGGAGATTCAGGAGCGTCCGGCTCTCTGTCACTTCGGACTTCACCAGTATGGTGGCGACCTCAGTCGAGCCGCCGACAGCGGTCTCCAAGGTTTCCATATCCTCCAGCACACTCCCACCTCGGGGCAGGATGTCGCGGATGCTGAATTCGGACTTCAGATCGGTAGCGGCGAACCCAAGCACAATCGTGACCGCGACCACAGCTATGAGGAAGGGCGCAGGCCAGCGCGTAACCCATCTCCCCATCAACTCCGCCGCCGGCGCGATGCCGGGCAGTGCGTTGGAGATAGGGCGGGGATCGGCCAGCGTGCCCCGTGCCTCGCGTCGCCGGTCTATGATCGTCCGGCCGGCCGGGATCAGAGTCAGCATCACTATCAGGCTCATTCCCACACCCAGTCCGGCGACGATGCCGAAGTCGCCTATCACGCCGATCGGCGAGAACAGAGTTGCCAACAGGCTGACAATAGTGGTGACTGCGGCCAGCGTCAGGGGAATAGTGACGTTTCGCAGGCCCTGCCGTACCGCCTGCACAACAGGCTCACCGGCAATTCGTCGCTCGCGGTAGTGCGAGACTGCCTGGATAGCATAGTCCACTGTGAGGCTGATGATTATGACGGGCACCATCGCAGTGAGCGAACTTGGAGGGCCTATCAGGCTCAGCCCATTCGGCCCGAGCCAGCCCTCCGCTCCAACGACCCAAACTATCGAGAAGACAAGTCCCGCCAGCGTCAGAAGCATATCCGATAGCGCGCGAGTGAAGAGCAGGAGCAGCGCCGCAATCAGCAGCAGCGCCAGCCCTATCAGCGGCCCCATCCCGGACTCCGTGGCTTCCCTGTACTCATCCTCGACGATCACCGGCGACAGGCTGCTCACGCTCAGCGGACCATCATCCCCTGCCGCAAGCTCATTGATCCTCCGTTCGGCGTCCTGAACTCTCTCGTCGCCGGTATCGCTCAGACGGATGTTGGCAATCGCGACCGGAGCGCCGTCCGAGTCGGTTCCGGTCATAGCGGCGAGGGCACCCTGAATCTGCGGGACGCTGCGGGCGGATTCGATCTCCGCCTGCGAGAGCGATCTGAAGTCTTCCACTTGCAGAATCGCATTGATCAGATGCACAGGCGCGATGATCGGATCGCTGGGCACCAGCAGTTGACCCACGCCCGGGTCGCTGGCGATCTCGTTGATCAGGGCGTTCATCTGCGAAAGGCCGCCTGGCGTGAGCGCGTCCCCGCGGAAGATGAGCGTTACGACACTGACCTTGTTGGATTCCCCGAAGAACTCATCTATCTCGCGTGTCGCGTTGGCGATGCTGTGTCCAGGGGGAAGGAACGCCACGTCCGCGCCCTCAGTCGGTGGAGCGCGCAGCGTAGTCCCCGCGGCCATCACAACTGTAACGATAAGGAGAATGATGAGCGTGATGTACGGGCGGACCGTTACCAGCCAGCTCAGCCTGTCGAGTATCCGGTTCATGGCGACAGACGGAGGCGGCCCGACGAAGACGTCAAGCAGCCGCGGGCATTCATAGACGCAGAACGTGTGATTCCAAACAAGGCGAAGCCAAGCAACGGGACTATACCGCGCCGCCGGGAATCAGCGGAGGTAGCACTTTGAATGTTAGAGACTAAGACGCGCGATCGCATGAGAGCGTCCTTCAACTCCCAAGTAGTCTGTGCGGAGCTAAGTGTTTTCGCACTGTCTCTCATTTCGTTCGATCCTGAGGCCTCTGTAATCTCTGAACAAGGTACCACAGAAGTGTTCAGTCGTCTCATCTGGCTCGTGCGTCCCATACTATCGTAGTAGCCTTCTCAATTCCACGATCAATTAGATGATGTGACAGTTAGCTACAACTATCTGTATGCCTCGAATCACAATCATCCCCACATAACAGTGTCCCCTATTGGGGGTACAAGAGAAGACCGTAAAGAGATAGATCACCGTGCCATCCGTATCATCGATGACGTATGAATCCGAAGTGAAGTAAGGAGGACAACGATGGTCAAGGACAGCATGGAACTTTTGGAGCTATTGCGCTAGAGACGTATGAATGGAGGTGTGGACTTTCTACGCGAAACGCCCAGGATGTTGATGGATGCAATGTAATTGATTAGCGACATTGTCGTGGGATTGTGTCGCGCTGAGCATGTTCTTATACTGAGTCTATGTGTACGGACAAAGACATCTCACCCTGTCGGCATGGCGACCTTCGTGCGCAGGTCAACCGACTGGAGGAGCGTAACGCTCGGCAGATGGCGACGATCCTGGAGTTGCAGAAGCAACTCGCCGAGGCTCAGCGAGCCGCAAAGCCCAGGCGTCCGGGCCGAAAGCCGGGAACAGGGTCATTCAACTTCCGAAAGCCCCCCTCTGCGGACGAACTGACAGAACCGATCATTGACGTTTCGGTATCGGCGGAGAGTTGCCCGGGATGCGGAGGCGCGCTCGAACACGAGGGAGTGGGGTATGCGTACATCACCGACATTCCCCCTATGCCCAAACCCGAGGTGAAGGGATACAGGGTGCAGATATGCCGGTGCCGGTCCTGCGGCAAGAGGGTTCGTGGCAGCCATCGGGAAGTCGCTCCTGACCAGCATGGCGCGAGCTCTCACAGAATGGGAAGACGAGTGATGTCGGCGGCCCATGTTCTGCATCACAGCGTGGGGGTTCCGGTGAGGAAGATTCCCTCTATACTCAGGACTCTGACGGGAGTGAAGATAAGCCAGAGCGCGATCACGCAGGACGCTCTGCGCCGCTCTAAGGGAGAGAGGTGGGAGACGCCTACCGCAGTCTGCGCGGTTCGGTACGCTCGAGTTCGTTCGTACACACCGACAACACGGGCTGGCGTGTGGGTGGAGAGCCTGCTTACCTGATGGCGTTCGAGACTGATGAGGCGAGCGTGTACCAGATACGCGCTCGCCACCGAAACGAGGAAGTCAGAGAGTTGATCCCCTCAGACTATGGTGGAGTGATGGTTACGGACAGGGGCAGGAGCTATGATTCCCATACCCTGTCCGGTATCAGACAACAGAAATGTATGGCGCACGTCATACGCTCTATCGGTGAGGTGGTTCAGACCAAGGTGGGTAGAGGACGGAGCTTTGGCAAGCGGTTGATCGAACTTCTGAGAGAGTCGATTGAGCTGCGTGAGTCGGACCGTTGCGGAGAGGCGGTGGACTTTGTGAGAGAGTCTGAGCGGTTGAAACGTGAGGTGTCCCACCATCTCAGAGACCGTCAGATGCCGGACCCGGACAATCAGAGACTGCTGAACGAACTCGGCCGTCACAACGACCGTGGCAACCTGCTGCGTTTCCTGGATGATCCGAGCGTAGGGCCTACCAACAATCGGGCAGAACGGGCCTTGCGAGGGGCTGTCATAGCTCGGAAGGTGTCGCAGTGTTCGAAGACCGACGACGGGGCTGAGACGTACTCGGCGTTCACAAGCGTGATCAGGACCCTGGCGCGGAAGGTTGACGATGATACCCTGGTGGATGCGCTCTGCGATGTGCTCGGCGGCGTTCCTCTGCCGGCTCGCTCCCTCTGACTCCCTTCCGCCGACTCCGCAAACCCGCTAATCAATTACCCCCGAGGATAGGATGACGGTGCCAGATTTCCCAATAAAGATTCTAATCATTATTGCTAGTATCACAGTCCTCATCGCTAGCATATCCTGTTCTTCAGAACTGACCGAATCGGAGGTCATTCGGCTTATCGAAGAACACTCTGTACCCGGTCCACAGGGGGAGAGAGGTGAACGAGGCTTATCCGGTCCACAGGGAGAGAGAGGTGAACGAGGCTTACCCGGTCCACAAGGAGAAAAGGGCGAACGCGGTGAGCCTGGCCCACAGGGAGAAAAGGGCGAAATAGTATCGTCGGGACCAATCACATCGAACGCTCCGACCCCTGTAGCAAGTTCGGCGAAGCCACAGAACGCCTCTGAATCAGTGACGCCGACTTCTCCTCTTGAGGGGGATGTTGGGACTGACGAAGCTGCGCTCATAGCGTTCTTTAACGCCACAGATGGCACCAACTGGTTGAATGCCTCTGGATGGCTTACCGCTAAACCGTTAGGTGAGTGGTACGGAGTTTCTACCAACATAAGTGGACGTGTCGTCATCTTGGAGTTGGTGGGTAATCGGCTAATCGGGGAGATACCTCCGGAACTTGGGGACCTGCTCGCCCTGCACTCATTGATACTTTATGACAATGCCTTGATCGGAGAGATACCGTCAAGCTTGGGAAATCTGAGCAGCCTGCGGGTATTGCAACTCTACAACAATCGTCTGAGTGGTGAGATTCCGACTTCACTGGGCAGTCTAGCTAACCTTAAGAGATTGGAACTACAGCAGAACCAGTTCAATGGTGAGATACCGTCAGAGGTTGGGGAACTTGATAATTTAGTCTGGTTGGATTTCGAGCAAAACCAATTGATAGGTGGCATACCATCCAGTCTCGGTGGACTAAGTAGCCTTGAGCAATTGAATCTTAGCGAAAACCATCTGAGTGGGGAGATACCCCCACAGTTAGGAAATCTTGACAATCTGACATGGCTACATCTCGATCAGAACCAGTTGATAGGTGGCATTCCACCAGAAATGGGGAATCTCGCTAACCTTTACGGAATGGCTCTGTGGGATAACAAACTGAGTGGGTATATACCAACGGAATTAGGTAATCTCGCCCGGTTGGGCTATTTAGGAATTGGGAGCAATCAGTTAACAGGATGTGTGCCTCTAAGCCTTAAGGATCAAGATGTGCTCGTGTTTCGTCTATCCAGGGATGACCCCGATTACTGCACTGAATAGTTAACCATTGACGTTACCGGGACGGATATGTAATGTGCATCCCATCGGGCGTGCTTTCGATTCAGGGGTTACCATGCAGAATGACGACTACATACCAAGCGACCAACCATTGGAAGGCCAATCAAGTGAACTCGCGAGTCCCGGGGCCCGCTTCATGGCCTACATAATAGACGTCTTGATTGTCCTAGCCGTGTTCTTTCCCATACTGTTCCTGCCGTTACTGCTTGCCGATGCAGGTATAGCCTTCGGCATTATGGCGACTATCGCGATCGTAATTGTCCAGTTCGTGCTGCTGGGGACTCGAGGACAGACCGTCGGTAAAATACTATTGAAGATCCGAATAGTTGATGCTCGAACCGGAGAACATTCTGGTTGGGCCAGGCTAGTATTGCTGAGAAGCATAGTAAACGGAATACTCATAGCGATCATGGGACCCGGCACAATCTATTTCGTTGTGGATTCCCTGTTCGTATTCAGAGGTGATCACAGGACAATTCACGATTTGTACTCCCAGCACGCGTGTGGATAGAGTCACTGATTGATTTTGGTCCCTGTGGCGAAGGATATAATCGAAGGAATAGTCTCAATAAGCAGTATTCTTTGAGGGCATGAGCTTACAATTGACGGTTGACACATCGGAGATATGGGCGTCTTGCCTAGTTCTGTCTTCATTTTTATACATTGAAGATAGGTGTCTTGCAGCCTCCCTGGAATTCCCTCCAGAGCCAGTAGGACAAAATGCACCCATATGTCCCAACAATGGAAATTAACATGACAACCATTGCCGCGGCAACGACCACCAGCCCTGACGAAAGCAGAGGGATGAAGCGACCATCGTGGGACCGAGGACAGCGGCAGATCCATGATAATGCATGAAAGTCGCCCTTGGGCTGAAGACTACGCGACTCCGTAATATCGGGCGACCGCACCCCTGCCTGCCTCCTCATTGCGCGTGTAGTGTGCAGGCATTTCGTGACTCTTCCAGCGTCCGGCGTTCATCAAGGCTGTGAGCTCCGTACCGGCGCGTACCAGATCCTGCGCCATGCCCACGCGCGCGCTGTGTCCGCTGAAGTCCCCACCCAAACCCGCAGAGGCGGCTGCCGCCTTAATGCGCCGTCGCATCTGGCGAGACGACAGCCCGAAAATTGAGTCCGCAGGGCTCGCGCCGTTGCTGATGGTTCGAAGCGCACTCATCGAGGGGGCCGACACAAACGCCACGGCGCCGCGGCCTTCCTGGTCGGTCTTCGATCGACGTATATGAAGCCTGCCGGTGCCGTCCGGCTCTTGCGCGAGATCCTCCCACCTGAGCTCGGCGGCCTCTCCGACCCGCAGCAACGCGTCGCGCATCAGCGACATCATCGCTATGTCGGCCATGCCCCCCTGCGCGCATCCTCGACACTCTCCATGTGCCCGTACTTTTTCTTTCGGGGCTGTAGCACAGCCACCTTCACCGCAGCAAACACCACTTCGGTCAGGCCCGCCGCCTGCCGCTGTCCGCGTCGGTACTGTTGTCCCAGGTCCTTTAGCGTCCTCCTGACGCTGTCTTCTATAGGACTCGTGAAACCGTTGACAGAATGAATATGTGCTATGGCGGAGGCAGCCACTCTCAGCGTCTTAGGATTAATGCCAAATTCTGCCCTCTCCGCCATGTACGCCCTCACCATGTCCGGATGGGCTGGAAGGTGTGATACTTCCCTGTACTCAGCCCAGTCCCGCCAGTTGCGCCACTGGCTGTCGTACACCCTGCGGGTGCTCTCTGCGAGGCCGAACCGTTCCGCGTTCAGAAGCCGCAGGTGATCGGAGGTATTGAGGCGGGCGAGGCCTTTATCGCCGCTTTCTGCTGGCAATGTTTCTAACATGTCGTCTCTCGCATATCTGCACGAACGATCCAGACTGAACCTATATTCTTTACAAACCGTTCCTCGGGTTCAATCTCTTCTGCGTTCTTCTTTGAATCAACTGAAAAGTGATTAGTTGATTTATCAATGCATGGCTAATCTATTATAAACTTCATGATTAGACCATTATTGGCAAATTCGACGAAACAGTTTCCTCAAGGGGGCTGGCAGCCGTCCTCACTCGTGCTACTCTGGGAAGAGCTCATATGACGAGATTATTTCGCAATGGATGATTAGATGATAGATCACTTACTGATTATATATCTTCAAGTCTGGCTTGGAAAGGAGGCGACATGATAGTGGCGGTAGTGGCAGAGAAAGGTGGAGTTGGCAAGACGATGATCGCGACCAACGTGGCGGGGATGAGGGCGTCGGTTGGGTCCCGAGTCCTGCTCATCGACGCCGACCGGCAGGGAAGCGCCACCTTTTGGACGCAGTTCCGGTCGGAACGCAGCCTGGCTCAGATCGAAACGCAGGACATCCAGGGTGAGGCGTTCAGGCGCTTCATCAGCGTGCCCAGGGTACTCTACGACGACATCGTGGTTGACGTGGGCGCCGGCGACGGGCCCAACCTGGACACCGCGCTGCTGCACGCGGACTGCGCGGTGGTGCCAGTAAGACCGACCGGCGTGGACATGTACACGATGCAGCTGATGGACACCCGTGTCGCAGAGGCGAGGGATACCAATCCGAACCTGAGGGCGCTCGCATTGATCAACCAGGCGTCGGCCAACCCCAGACACCAGGCGCTGGGACTCGCGGTGGAATCGCTTCGGGTGGGCAGCGAGAACCTGGTCATCGCGGATACCGTTGTCGGGGAGCGGGTTGTCTACCAGCGCTCACACATGCTCGGACAGACGGTGTTGGAGTACCTCCCGCGCGACGAGCGCGGGGTGGAGGAGATGCTCTCCTTATACAAGGAACTGTACGGCGAGGAGCACCCGGCAGGGGCCTCCCAGCCCGATCGCGAGATGGCGCATGCGTCAGGAGGCAGCCGATGACCACGATGCCGATGGGCCCGCGAAGGCCGCAGGCTTCACGGGAGGAGCGGCCTGAAGATACGAAACAGACCCGCACGAGCAGGGGCAGCGGTTCCGCTACTAAAGGACCTGCCGAACCCAGGCGCTACATGGGCGTCAGGTTCACCGAACGGCAGAGAGACCTGATCAAGCTGGCGGCGGAGTACCGAAGGGAGTACCTGCACGACTACATCTGGGAGCGGATAAAGGACTACGTCCACCAGGACGTGGCCGAGCTTCGCCGGGACCTGAATGCGCTGGGCCCTCTGGGGGACGAGGAGTGAGGGGTAGGCTTCGGCACCTCTTTACTCGTCTAAGAACATCTTGAGAACACACGCACTATATGTCTGAAAAACGGAATTATCGGACATATATAATAGAAGGCTCAGACGGAGTGATTCATGGGGTTTGCGACAAACAATCGTGGCATTCTCAGGATCTGGTATCTCCAGGGTCGGTGGCAACTTTGTCAAATGGGACAGAATAGCTCAAGAGCTGGTTCGCGCGTGAACCCAGCCCGAATCCAGATACGCAGGCGAGCGGGCTGGTTTCTGCCGGAAGGATACGTCTGGATAGCGCGACCGAGCCGCTGGTCCAATCCGATTCGGGTCGACGGGGAAACATCCCGAGAGGATGCTGTTCGGGGATTCCGGACTCTGCTGCTGGAAGAGAAGCTCCCGATCACAGTGGAGGACATCCGTCGCGAGATAGGTGAAGCTGGATATGGAGTGTCGTGCTACTGCCGCCGGGACCAGGGTTGTCACGGAGACGTGATATTGGAGGTGGCGTACTCGTGAGTCGTTGGATGCTGGTTCCCCTCTTATGTGGAACTATATGAGGTCCGCTTTGTAATGGGAGATTTATGTGTCAGCCATATTGCGGGTCTTCGGCCCTGCAATAACGTCAACCTGTTTGCAGGCTGCCGAAGGGAGGTAGGATGCTGAGGGTGTTGACACTACATCCGCCCAGAGCGCAGCTCATGGCCTGGGGAGGGGATTCAAGTATATCGAGACTCATTCTTGGCTCGCTTCGAGGAATCTGTTAGGACAAAACGTGGCTGTACATGCTGGCAAGCGCGAGTCTCGTCAAATGCCTTGGGGAGTACCTGGACCCCACCGGCCTCTGGCACACGCCGAAGGCGCCGCTGTTCCAGGCGCTGGACATCACCAGTTCGCGTTTGAAGGGGACCTGCATGAACAGGCAGATCGTGTTCCAGATGGTGAGGCGCCGCGCCAGGGCCGCGGGACTGCCGCCCACGGTCAACTGCCACAGCTTCCGCGCCACGGGCATCACCAACTACCTCTCCAACGGCGGGGCGCTTGAGGACGCGCGCAATCGCCGCACACGAGTCCTCTCAGACCACGAGGCTGTACGATCGCACCGGGGACCAGATCACGCTGGATGAGATAGAGAGGATCAGGTTCTGATCGGTTCTGTTTTCCCACATCCCCAAAACCTGGGAGGTTCTTCAACTCCTGATCAGTCATATGCAGTTTAGAATGAACCGTGATACTCAGGAAGTGCTTCTGGCAGAGAATGAAGAACGGCCGCCCGGAACCCAGGGACGGGTGCGGCGAGTGCAGTGCAACGACGTTCAGGACAGGCAGGACATCCTGAGCGTTCCACCCATTTAGCTCCGAACGGTGAAGTTCCATGAGGTTCTCACGGAACGCTCTGCCCTCCCTTGTGTCTCTGGCAGTCTGGTGTATAATAGGTGTATGGTACGCACAAATGTTGACATCGATGATGAGGCCTGCGTCGAGGTGATGCGGCGCTATGGCTTTACCACCAAGCGGCAGGCCATAAACTTCGCACTGCGAACACTGGCAGTCGAACCCCTTTCCGTCAATGAAGCTCGTGAGCTTCGAGGTATTGGCTGGGAGGGCAACCTCGACACGATGCGCTCCAGTCGTCTGCCGTGATACTGATAGATACTTCGGCCTGGGTGGAGTTTCTGCGTAACACCGGTTCTCCGGTCTGCGAACTCGTGGACGAACTGCTTGTGGGGGACATCGCCGTTTGCGACGCCATACGAATGGAGGTGCTCGCCGGCGCGCGAGACGAGACTCATCTGGGAAGCCTTCGAAGGCTGTTAGCGCGGGCAACGGTCATCAGGACGGAGACGGCGGACTACGACGATGCCGCCGCTCTGTATCGCCGTTGCAGAAGGCAGGGAGAGACAGTTCGAAAGTTGATTGACTGCCTGATCGCCGTTGCCGCCATACGCGCGGATGTGCCAATTGTTCACAGCGACTCAGACTTCGACACGCTTGCTCGACACACCGAACTGACAGTGTATGAAATCTGAGGTCCTGGGAATTGAGGCATGTACTGGTGTAGTCGCCTGCCATCAAGTCCTGCGGTTGGGTTCGAGCGTCATCCACCCACGCATGCTTCACTTGCCCGCGCGTTTTCGACTCGCTGTGTGATTTGCACCAGAGCCGTTGCGCAAATCGAGATGAAAGACCGCCCCATGTCCCTTATGTCAGATTAGAGGGACGACAGATGAAGCTCAACGAAGTTTAGAAGACTTTCCAAGAGTAGAATCCCAGGAATATGGGTAACGGTAGTTCGTAATAGACACTTATTGATGGACGGGTGTAAGGTCGCAGCGGGACTATAGCTCAGGGGAAAAGAATCGTTGGGAAACGTTGAAGTTGGGCATCGCATGTCCGGGCACTTCTTGAGATTTGCATTCGGAGCGTTTGTTCTGCTGATGGCCTCCGCCTGTGGCGACACTCCCGTTGGTGTCGCAGAAACCCCTACTGCTCCCGCCGGCATGTTCTCCATATTGCCAACGACCGAGCCTCCCATAGTTGGGGACCAGTTCGGAATCGTGATCGACCTCGCGAACATACCTACACAGACACCGGAACCGACTGCCACGCCCGAGCCTACACCTACACAGACACCGGAACCGACTGCCACGCCCCAGCCGACTCCTACCCAAACACCGGATCCGACTGCCACGCCCGAGCCTACACCTACACAGACGCCGGAACCGACTGCCACGCCCCAGCCGACTCCTACCCAAACACCGGATCCGACTGCCACGCCCGAGCCTACACCTACACAGACGCCGGAACCGACCGCCACGCCCCAGCCTACACCCACCCAGACACCTGATCCGACCGCCACGCCTCAGCCGGCTCCTAAGCAGACATCAGAACCCACAGTTACACCCGTTCAGGAAGCGACGGCCCAGCCCACGGAGACACCCGACTCAACGGCTACAACCACGAACAGCGCGGGACTTACTGACTCCCCTGATTCTGGCAACGCTCTGCACCAAAGACTATGCAGTGCAGTTTATTACGCTAACGAGGAAATAGCTCAGATACTAATTGACGGAGGCGCTGACTTTGACTCAACATGCGGAGAGTACGATGGCAGGACGCCGCTTGGCATAGCAGTATTCTATGGTCAGGAGGAATTGGTTCAGATCCTCATCAATGCAGGCGCTAATGCTAATGCTGACCCAATCAACATACTCTGCAGCGCAGTCTATTACGGTAGGGAGGAAATAGCTCAGATACTAATTGACGGAGACGCAGACGTTAACGCAGAATGCCAAGGGTACAGGCACGAAACGCCGCTTGGCATAGCGGTATATTACGGTCGGGTGGAACTGGTTCAGATTCTCGTCGATGCGGGCGCTACCGAGTAGATTAAATTTCCTGCTACGGAGACCATAGTCAATCCCCACGCCCCACGGACTCCACGGCGTGGGCCGGCGTCCAGCCCCTGATCTCACCGCCGGGCAGCGCTACCTGCATCCAGCCCTGTCGCGTGTCTAACAGGCGAACTTGGGCGCCGCTGTGTAGGGTGAACTTCTCATCGTACTGGAATCCAGGACCGCCGTATGCCTCCACCCTCTCTGCTGTGACGACGCCTGTGCTGTCATACGGATTTGCATAAATCATGCATAGCAGTAGGGCCAGTGAGAGGAACGCACAAGCCAGGGTGGTGCTTCCGACGGCTCGGAGCGGGACTCTGAATGAGACGTTTCTCCAAGCGATCAGAAGCCCCATTGCCAGGGCTCCGAATGTCCACAGCAGGAGGGAAATCGCCCCCAACTCTCCGGGCGTGATCCACCGGCGCCCGAGGTAGGACACGCTCTCGACCAGCGAGTCTCTTTCGGTCTCGATCCGGTCCAGCGTCATGGATCGGGCCAGATCCAGATTGGCTTTTACGTCCTGATTGCGAGGGGAGATTTCCTCGGCACGCAGGTAGTTCGCGATGGCCCGTCCGAAGTCGCCACTTTCAAGATAGGCGTTGCCGAGATTGTAGTACAGCTCGGTACCGCCATATCCTCTTGCCGCAAGGCTCTCGTACAGTTGGACCGCCTCCGCCAACTCTCCACGCTCGAATCTGCCGTTTGCATACGTCATCACTTCGGCAGCCGGGGGCTCCTGTGCGGAGACGCCGGTCGTGAGCCATGAAATCAGGCAGAGCGCTGCCAAAGACGCAGCCAGGGTTCTCAGAGAATTGCTCATACCTCAATAGCCTCATCGAGGTCGTTCAGGATCTGGATTGTGCGCTCGACGTTGGATGACGTACCAACGCCGTATTCTTCCCCGGGCGCGAACCTAGCCTCCTCCCCCCTGGAAATTAGATTCACGGCCCGGTCCGCCAGGTTGTGTGGCACACTCGCGGATTGCATCCTGAGCCCGACCCCATCGCTCGTAAGGCCGGTCATGTTTTCACCGAGGCGGTCCGACAGGTAGGAAAGCAGGGCATCCGCCGCGACGGCTGTCGGGACGTCTCCGCCGTCCGCGGCGCGCGACAGGGTGTTCCTGGCATTCGCGAGGGCATTGCGCTGGCGGGACTCGGTCCGGGCGGTTTCCAGCGCATTCTGTCTGCGTCTCCACAAGACCGCCCCAACAATGAAGAGCGCGGGCATGAGCCACGCGGCCCAGTACACGGGGAGGTCGGTCAGTTCTCCGCCAGCCCGACTCATGGAAGATGGAGATGTCATGATGGGCCTCGGCTCTTGCCCGGATCGGTCCTCCTCTCCGATATCTGCATCAGCCGGGGCGGTGGATGGCCCTCCTGTGTCAACCACAGAGACGATAATGGGGTCTGTCGCGGCGCTGGCGTATCTGTCAAGTCCCGGGGCGAAGTACTGGTAAACAATAGAGGGAATGGTGAGTCGCCCATCTTTTTCAGGCGCCAGCGCAACGTCATATACTCGGACACCCGTGAGTCGTCCTTCGACAACCTGACTGTCGGCGTCCGACAGCGCCTCGATGAGTCGCCAATTGTCGAACTCGGGCCAAACGGGGTCAGGCAGGGCGTCGAAGTTTCCCTCTCCTGAAACGATCACCATGGCCTGCAATGGTTCGTTGATCTCGATCTCCCCTGTCTTCAACTCGATGGCGATCTCGAACCTGCCCACCGCGCCGGTGAATCCGGGAGGCGCACCTTCAGGCAACTGTCGCACGTCCAGGACCACCGGCTCACTGTTCAGCGTGCCCAGGGGGCTTGTTAGTCCGGCGGGACCGATTTCCACGGTCCCCGCAGAATTTGGGAACAGTAGAGCCCTCAGTTCGACAACCGTGTACTCTTTCCCGCCAACTGTTTCGACGTATTCCCTCCGCTCCGACACCTCGCTGTTCCAGAACCCTGCAAAGCCGGGAGGTTCATATCGCACCTGTCCGGATGGAAGCGGCAGGTCGGAGCGCCTGAATATTCTGAAAATATAGGCCACCTGCTGGCCGAAGTATGGTCGGTCGTTGTCCACAGAGGCCATGACGAACAGGGCCTCTCCGGGCGCCTGTTCCTGGGCGACGGCATCGGACGCGGACACGACCAACGCGAGGGAAGTGAGCGCGAGAACGCCAAGAGTCCACCGTATGCCAGGGAAGATACTCACCAGTCGAACTCGCTCGGAGGGTTCGGAGAGACGAGCACCTGTCCTCTTCGTTCCTGAAGAGTCTGAGCCTCCTCTCCTGCCGATTCAAGGATATGCTGTGCTTGGGAGCCGGACATCGTCTGCGAGGACGAAGACTCCTGCCGACTTTCCTGCTCCTGCTGTCGGTCGTCCTGCGGCTGTTGGTCCTGAGGGCTGTCAGCCTCCTGCTCCCCACGCTCCTGATCTATGCTCTGGGGCTCCACGCTCTGTGGTCGTTGGGGGGGCGGCTGTTGACTCGCCTGCTCCTGGGACTGGTCCTGTTGCCGGTCGTCCTGCTCCTGTGCATTGGAGTCGGACTCTGGCGGCATCTGCAGCAGCGCAAGCTCGAGGTTGTGCTTGGCGTCGGCGTCACCGGGGTTCATGCGCAGAACTTCCTTGTATGCCTCTATCGCCTCGGGATACAGACGCTGCTGAAAAGACGCGTTACCCCTGTTGAAGAAGCCGTTCGCTCTCAGTTCATCCCGCGCTTGCAGGAGCGATTCGTCGTACCTCTGGAGCGATTCAACGTACTCTCCCATCCGGTAGAGAGCATTTCCCGAGTTGTAATCCGGTTCGGACGCATCCGGGGCGCGCTCAGATGCGTTTTCATACTGTTTCAGCGCCGCCTGGTAGTCACCCTGTAGGAACGGCTCTCGCCCGGAGTTGTTCACATCGGCAGGCGTGGGCCCGCACGCCGCGAGGAGAAGCGTCAGGACAGCTACGACCGCAAGAAGTATCCGCAGGTCAGGCATCGGCCGTCTCCCCGGACGTGCGCACCCAGCCTCTTCTCAGGGAATGATACAGGCGGTCAGTCAGCAACTCGGCCAGAACTAGCGAGAGAGCCCCAAGTAGAAGGAACAGCTGGAAGCGTTCGACCTCTCTCTGTCTGAACTCGCTCCTGAACCTCTCATCCTGGAACGTCTCGATCTCTTCCGCGACAGCCGCGATGCCTCCACCCTCCCCAGCCCAGTAGTAACGTCCTTCTCCCGCCTCGGCGATCTGCTGGAGCAAGGAGTCGTCAAGTCTGGATACGACCTGGTTGCCATCCTGGTCCTGATGGTGTCCAATGATGTTACCCTGCTCATCGAACATGGGAACAGGCGCTCCGTCCGTCGAGCCGAACCCGACGGCGTAGATTACCGCTCCTTCGCGCGCGGCCTGCAGGGCGGCCTCCACAGGGTCGCGAACGTTCTCCTCAGCGTGGGACTCCCCGTCGCTCATGATGATGATAACCTTCTGGCTCTCGCGCTTGTCGCTGAACCCGATCATCGCTGTTTCGACAGCTTCTCCGATCACAGTACCCTGCCGGGTGATCATACGGGGACTCGCATTGCCAAGGTACGTGCGGGCTGTCGCGTAGTCGGTCGTCAGCGGCAGCTGTATGAAGCTTGCGCCGGAGAACAAAACGATTCCGACCGCGTCGCCGTCCAGGCGCGAGAGGAGATCCGCGGCCTCGAGCTTTGCTCTATCCAGCCGTGTCGGCTCGACGTCGCCCGCCAGCATACTGCGCGATACGTCCAGAACGACCATGATCTGCAGCCCGCGCATCTCCACTATCTCGATGTCGCTGCCCCACTGCGGCCGCGCCAGCGCTATGACAAGCAATCCGACACCCACAAACCAGAGCCCAGTACGGGCCCGGCGCATTGGCCCGTTCGCGGCCGCGCTCAGCAGAGCTATCAGGACTGGATCGCCGATTCTGCTGATCGCAGCCGCCCTGCGCCTGGAAGCCCACCAGACCAATCCCGCGCTCGCGGGAAGCGCGAGCAGGACAAGAAGCAGATATGGTGCGCCGAAACTCATGATCCCTAAGGCAGCCTTCTGAAGACTGTATTCGACAGCAGCAGCTCGAGAATCAGGAGGGCGAGCGCAGGCGCGATGAACCAAGCCGCAAGTTCCCGGTGGCGAACGAACTGCAGCGTCTCCACTTCCGACTTCTCCAGCGCGCCGATGTCGGAGTATATGTTCCGCAGGTCTTCAATGTCGGCCGCTCGGTAGAACTTCGCCTCCGTGATGTCTGCGACTTCACGGAGGGTCTCTTCATCCAGGGGACTTTCCACAGAACCGTCGCCGCCCACGCCTATCGTATAAACCCTGATGCCGAGCGCTCCTGCCGCGGTCGCGGCGGTAACCGGGTCAAGATTGCCCGCGTTGTTCACGCCGTCCGTGATCAGTGTCACGACCCTGCTCTTCGCCGTCGAGTCCTTCAGCATATTCGCGGCGGTCGCCAAGCCGCTGCCCAGGGCTGTCCCGTCCTCTATGCGCATCTCATCAGCGAGGTGCACGTCGTTCAGAAGTCGCAGCAGCGCATCGTGATCTAATGTGAGAGGGCTCTGGATGAAAGCCTCGCGCGAGAATACGACGAGGCCGATCCGGTCGTGCCCGCGGTCGGTGATGAAGTCCGTGACTATTGCCCTTGCCGCGCCAAGTCTGTGAGGTTCGAAATCCGTCTGTCCCATGCTGCCGGATATGTCTATTGCGACCATTATGTCCACGCCCTCTCCCCGGATAACCTCCCGCGCGTTGACGGCCTGAGGCCTGGCGGCCGCGACGATGATCAGGGCAAGGGCGAAAAACTTCAGCGCCGACACAAACGGCATCGCCCTCAGGCGCAGGGACTTGCCGGGGACCGATACCAGGCCGATGTCGGCGTACCTGATACCCACCGGTCCCATTCGTATGCGCCAGAGATACGGAGTCAGGGCGGCCAGGACAACCACGGGCAGTAACAGAAGAAGCAGGGGCGCTCCAAAAGCGAGGTTGCTCATGCCGGCGCCTCCTGCCCACCTGGAGCGCCCTCACCGGGCGGAGAGGCGCTTTGGGGCATGTCCTGATAGACAAATGCCCGTGCCTTTTCCAGCGCCTCGCGAGCTTCGACTGCAGGCGGCACATAGCCGGAGTACTTTACGACGTCAGCCTCGATCAACAGGTCACGGACCAGTCCGTATCGCCCTGGCTCCAGGGAAGACAGCCGCAGAGACGTTTCGATCTCGTCCGTCGTCATGCGCTCGGTACCCAGACCATCCGTTTCATCGAAGTACATAGCCTGGAGATAGGCTCGGATGAGCGCGGAGATTAGGGTGTAGTGTTCTACGAAGTTGCCGCTTCCGGACAAGTCGAGCTGCTCGATGCGGTCGAGATCCTGGGTCGCAATCTCGAAGGGGGTGCGCGTGTCTAGGGCCTGCTCAGATGGCGTCTCTCTCCTGCGGCGACGCTGTAGTACGAAGAATGCCGACGCGCCTAAGACTGCAAGTGCGAACAGTACGGCAACAACCCTTGTAGTTGGCCTTTCCCAGAAACTTTTCGAGAGGTCCGCGTGAGAGCGGATGTCTCGCAATGGATCGTCGTTACCCGACAGCACCGACCTGACAGTAACACGTACTGCCGGCACAGGTACTTGCATTGTGATTCCGTCCGGGGTTCGGACGGAAACGAACAGGACGGGGGTCTCGAATTCGCCCGGCGTAAACAGCGTCGCCTGATATTGGACATGTGTGGCCCAATTGCTATCTCCCGTCGCCACGGTGCGCGCGGAAGTCTGCGTCCTCACCTCGAACGGTCCCCAATCAGGCTGCAATTTCGGCAGGACCACTACGTGGTCGGCCGGATGTGTTACTTCCAGAGTCAGTGTAAGGAGATCTCCTACTGTCAACTCGTCACGGTCGGCGACAAGCGAAACTCGAACATCGGGAACGGTGGGTTGTTGTGCCGCTACTGAATCAAGCATCCCGACCGACAGTCCCAACAGGGCGCACGCTACGCACATCCATATCAAGCTCGGCCATGCGCCCCCCGCCTTCAACGAGTCGACCTACGCAGTCTGTCCCTGAAGAACGCTCCGACCTGCGCGACGTAGTCCGTACCGGTGGTCACGCTGACGCGGTCAACCCTGGCTGACGCGAATACGTCTCTCTTTTTCCTATCCAGCTCGGCGACACGCTCACTGAATCCCCGCCGCCACTCCGCGCTTCCGGTGTCGACCCAGCGCAGCTGGCCGGTCTCCGCGTCCTCGAGAGCGACGATGCCGACGTCGTAGAACTCGCGCTCCAGCGGGTCGCCCAGGTCGAAAGCCACCAAGTCGTGCCGCCGATTCGCAACCAGTATGGACTGACGGTACGCCTCCGCGTCGGCGAGAAAGTCCGACACGAGAAAAACGATGCTGCGGCGCTTGAGAAGGGCATATACGGTGTCCAGGGCGAGCCTGATGTCCGTGCCCAACCCCTCGGGCTCGAACGCAAGGAGCTCGCGCAGCATTCGCAGGACGTGCTTTCGGCCCTTTCGGGGCGGCACCAACAGTTCCACCCTGTCGGTGAAGAGGAGCAGGCCGACATTGTCGTTGTTCGTGGTGGCGGCCAGAGATAAGACCGCCGTGAGTTCCACGGCCAGTTCGCGCTTGAACCTGCTCCTCGTGCCAAAATCCGCCGAGCGGCTGACATCCACAGCCAGCATGACTGTCAACTCCCGCTCTTCGACGTACCTCTTGACATGGGGCTCCCCGGTGCGCGCCGTCACGTTCCAGTCTATCGAGCGCACATCGTCGCCGGGGCTGTACTGTCGGACTTCGTCGAACTCCATCCCGCGGCCCTTGAACACCGACCGGTACTCGCCCGAAAAACCTTCGTGGACCAGCTTCCGCGTGGTTATCTCGATGCGACGGACCTTCCTGATGATCTCGTCGTCCAGCATCTCAGGGTATCTCCAGGTTGTCGAGGATGCGCTGTATGATCTCCTCGGTGGTCACGTCCTCAGCCTCGGCCTCGAATGTGGTGATGATGCGGTGCCTTAGCACATCGGGAGCGACCTGCTTGATGTCGTCCGGTATGACATATCCCCGGCCCCTGATGAAGGCGTAAGCCCTGGATGCTGCGATCAGGAATATGCCGCCGCGTGGGGACGACCCATATTCGATGAGGTTGGCGAGCCCGTCAAGACCCACCTTGCCAGGGTCCCGCGTTGCCACCACCAGATTGAGGACATAGTCCATGATCCTCTCGTCCACGTGGACCTGCCTGACGATCTCTCTTGCTTTGAGGATGTACTCGGCGTCCACCACCGGCTGAACGTCGGGCGCCGGGCCGGAGCTGACCCTGGCCAGCATTTCACGCTCCTCGTCGTACTCGGGATAGTCAACCACGACTTTCAGCATGAAGCGGTCCACCTGAGCCTCGGGCAATGGGTAGGTGCCCTCCTGCTCTATCGGGTTCTGAGTTGCCAGGACAAGAAAGGGGGCTTCAAGCGGGAAGGTTTCGTCTCCGATCGTGACCTGCCCTTCCTGCATCGCTTCCAGCAATGCGCTCTGCACCTTCGCGGGCGCGCGGTTGACCTCGTCGGCCAGGATCAGGTTCGAGAAGATGGGGCCCTTCTGAACGCTGAAGTCGGCTGAGCGCGGATTGTAGATCCGAGTCCCGATCAGGTCCGCCGGCAGAAGGTCGGGGGTGAACTGTATCCGTGAGAAGCCGGTCTGAATCGCCTGGCCGACGGTCTTGACCAGCAGCGTCTTCGCAAGGCCGGGCACTCCCTCAAGGAGAATGTGGCCGTCGGCCAGAAGGCCAACCAGCGCCCGCTCGACAAGCCGGTCCTGGCCGACGATGGCCTTCCTGATTTCGGTCAGAAGGGCCGGTACGAATCGAGCTTCTCTCTCGACCAGTTCGTTGATGCGGCGAAAGCCCGCGAGATTCGTCATGGTAGTTCATCGTCTCCTGATGTAGGTATCCGGGCGGTCAGCCAGCGGCGTGGCCCCAGGTTCAATGGTGGATTCAACTACTCTGCGGCTCCCGCGTCCCTGAGTATCTGGACAATCTCTTCTGTGCCTGTCCGGAGCGCAACTGAAAGAACCGATTCACCGGCTGCGGTACTAGCATTGACGTCGGAGTGCGCTTCCACCAGAATTCTCACGGCCTCCACGTGATTTCTCCAAACCGCAGTGTACAACATCGGCTCGCCTTCGGAATCCCTGGCGTCAACATCAGCGCCGGCTTCCAACAGGACTTGTGCGATCTCCGCGTGATTTCTCCATATCGCCTCATATAGCATCGGATTTCCTTCGGAGTCTTTCGCGTTTACATCAGCTCCCGCTTCTACCAGGATACGCACTGTCTCAGTGTGTCCACGCCATATGGCTTCATGCAATATCGGATTACCCTCCACATCTTCTGCATTTACGTCCACACCCGCTTCGATGAGGAGACTGACGATTTCGGTATGCTCCCGCCACACCGCCTCGTGCAGCATCGGATTTCCTTCGGAATCCCTGGCATAGAGGTCAGCGCCGGCGTCCAAAAGAATTCGAACGACATCGATATGGTCTCTCCATATGGCTAGATGAAGGAGGGGATTTCCGTCAGTGTCGCTGACGTTTACGGCCGCTCCGGAAATGATAATGGCCTGCACATCTTTAGCGTCGCCATTCCGGACGGCTCTGCTCAGATCAGCGTCTCCAGACGGGTAGGGAGTAGCTTTCGGAAGGGGCGTGTAAGTTGGCTCGGGATTTGGGGTGGGAGCGGCTGTCACCCCTGGCGTGGGTGGACCTGGTTCGAGCGTTGGTGCGACCACCAGCGTAGGTTCGGAGGAGTCAGTGGATACAAGTATCCCGTACACGGCTATCCCGGCGATCACCGCCAGCAGCAGCGCCACCAGAGCCAGTCCTAGAACGGTCGCCTTGTTGTCCAGTCGAACTCGACGCAGGTCTCCCATTGGTAAGCGCCGTAGCGCCGCACCAACAGAGGGTCCTGCCGACTGGCGGGATTCGGTATCCTGTCCTCTGAGCAAGCGCCGAGCCAGGAGGATGGCAACTATCCCCGTAATAACTCCAAACACACCAGCGACGACAGCTATGACGAGAAATATCTCAAGTAGAGCTGTGCCGAAGATGACCCATATGAAGCCTTCCAGCGTCCCTTCGGCCTCGGAAACGGAACTCCCCAGTGCATCCTCAACTTCGCCAAATGCGGTTGCTGCAAAAACAGCGGCGGTCAGGGGCAGAGTGAAGGCGGCAACTGCATACGTGATCGCCGTGCGGCCAAATACTCGCCTGAGTTCGATTTCCCGCACCGCATAGTACGTTGACGCACCCCAGACCATCCAGAAGAAGATCGTAGAAATAGCGCCTCCCAGGTTGATCGCTAGCCCCAGACTCACTCCGGCTACAACAGCGACGGGAAAACTGCCCAATATTGCGACTAACACGCGTCTGGTCATAATTCTATTTCTCCTAGGTCGTCAGCTCCGAGATTTCGCAGGGACGGTCATTCACCCTCGCACTTCCAAACACACTCCTGGATGTTGTCCGTTTCGTTCAGGGCACAGGCGCGCTGGCACATCTGAACCTCTCCCTCCGCGGCATTGGGAGACGAACTGTTCGTCTTCGTCTCGCATGCTCAGGTGCCGCCCGATAACAACGCGGCCTGCGCCACCTGGTCGTCAGCCGAAAGGTCAGCGGCGGCACTCGCTCTGCTCAGGGCGCCGACAGCAAAATGGCCCTGGCATCCCTCTTTGGCTCATGGCGCGCCAATGGCCTCGACCCACTCTCCGAATGCCGAAGGATGCTCATTTCCCCTCAACTCTGAACAGTTACACGAAAACGCTACTCACTATCGCAGTGGCAACCACCACGCCGGACGAGAAGACTGCAAGCATGACAGTGCAGCCGATAGCAGGACTAAGAGGGCGGTCATTAGTGGTCAAGAGCCAGAGTATTCCTGCCGTGATTGCCAAGTCAGTTACAAGCGTCAGGGCAACAATAACTAGGACATGCAGGTCGAAAAGGCTGTCAAATGCTGCAAAAACAAAGAACGAAACTAAGATGAAGATGCCAAGCATGGCAGCGATGCCAAGCGCCATAGCGAAAAAATCTTCAGAATCCATGCAATAAATCCTACCCCCTCAGGGTCTTTCATTATCTGAAAGTCAGGTCAGTCAACCAGGCAATCGTCCCCTCTCCCTGAGGGAGCTGACAGGGGTAGGTAAAGTATGAAACCAGTATGAGAACTTGGAAAACGCATGGCTTTCCGGCATCTTTTTGGTACCAAACAGAAAGGTTTGCCAGAGAATCGCCATGCGCCTCCCATCCGAATGTTATCAAATGAGACAGATCATTGAACAACACATGCCACACCTCAGACCCTCTCAAACAACGGGACTGATCCTGTGGGTGTATGGGACCATACTGGCCAGGAGTAGCTGCCAGAACGCCGTCGCTGTGGCCCTTGTGATTGTGGGAAGCTACAACAGCATGCGCCAGTACGTCAGAGAGTGGCTCTACGATGGTCGAGACCGTGCCAAGCTCTGCCGAGTGCAGCTCGATGTGAGGACGTGCTTTGTCCCGTTGTTGAGATGGGTGCTGTCGTTGTGGCAGTCGGACAGGCTGGTGTTGGCGATAGACCCAACTATGAAGGCTGATCAGATAAACTCCATAGTCATAAGCGTGGTCTATCGCAGTTGCGCCATTCCGGTTGCCTGGCACATCCTGCCCGCCAACAGACCCGGACAGTGGATAGCGCCTGTGGTTGACCTGTTGAAGTTGCTTTCTGTGGCGGTGCCCAAGGACATGACCGTGTTGGTGATGTGTGACCGTGGTCTGAGGAGTCCGAGACTGTGGAAGCAGATATGCTCTGTGGGTTGGCATCCCTACGTACGACAGTCGATCAACACCGTGTTCTGCCCTGACGGTGGGACCAGGCTGCCAGCGCGAACTCTCGTGGTCAACGACAATTATTTTGACCGCTTGTGCGCCAGTTATTCTGTCCGCTCAGGGTCCTGTGTAACTGTCGTTTGTAATTGTCGTTCTTGTAACTGTCGTCCCTGTGCGGTATTGGTCCGGTAACTGGGCACGTCGAACTCCAGTATGACCGAGTGATGTACGATTCTGTCTATTGCCGCCGCAGTCGCCATGCGGTTGGAAAAGACCTTCTCCCACTCGCTGAAGACCAGGTTCGAGGTGATACCCAGAGAGCGACGCTCGTAGCGCTCGGCTATCAGGGTGAACAGCACCTCCGACTCCTCGGCCCCCTGTGGCAGGTATCCGAGGTCGTCTATGACGAGTAAGTCGAAGTTGTCCAGCTTCCTGAGCATCCGCGGCAGTTCCAGGTCCCGCTTGGCGGCCAGTATATCTTGCACCAGGCGGTACGCAGGGATGAACAACACAGAGCGTCCCGACTCCACCAGCCTGTGTCCTATGGCGCACATCGCGTGGGTCTTGCCCGTTCCCGGCAGGCCGAAGGCAAGCACGTTGACGCTCCGGTCCACGAAGTCTCCCTCTGCAAGACCGTTGAGCTGCTGCCTCAACTTCACCGGCGTCCGCTCGTGCTCGAAGGTGCCCCAGGTCTTGCCGGCCAGGAGCTTCGATGCCCTTCTCAGCCTGTCCACCCGCCTTACGCGCCTGTCCTCGGCCTCCTGCTCGAAGACCGCCCTTTTGTGTGTAGTGGGAGCGAGGGAGGTTGGGGCGAAAGAGCTATTGGGAAGGGAACGGTGTTATAGAGAGCACGAAGAGTAGCCGACCTGCTGAGGAAGATGCCCACCACGTCGGCCCGTCGCTGAAGGAGAAGCCCACCCTCTCCAGGTCGGCCGTCGAGGAGACGCCACCAGCACGGCACGTCATCAACTCGAAGTGCTTGTCCTAACGAGACCGTGCTGTGAACTCGTCACCGGGAGTCCCAGATTAGAGATTCAGCCAGAACTGTCTCCACAACCCTCCGGCGACATATTTCTGCGACATTTCATCGTTATCGTGAACAGCATCACAGACAGTTCACGAGAGGAGTGAAACGATGATTGGAAGGAAACTGATGACAAAGAAGCTCCTGGTTGGGTCGGTCGCGGGCGCCATACTCAGCGCCGGGATACTGATTGGCTGCACAGGGGGCATGGGATCGGAAAGTAAAGAAGGCAGCCCCGAAGGTGTCTCGATAAGCCGGGACATCGGTGGCGAAACCAAAGGCGAGCACAGCGGCAGCGGCGCTGAAGTCAGCGGCGGTAGTGAAAAGGGAAGCGGGGCCGGTATGCTGGCGCCGAACGAGACCTTCGACGTGGTCCGCGGAGGTGCCAGGCTCATACTCAACTATGACGCTGCGAGCAACGCCTTCGCAGGAACCGTGGAGAACACTACCAATAACACTCTGACCAACGTCAGGATAGAAGTGCACCTTTCCAACGGGACCGAGCTTGGGCCGACCACTCCCGTGGACATGGCTCCGGGCGAGACGATAGCGATCAACATGCCCTCGACGCCTGAATCCTTCAGCGGATGGACGCCCCACGCCGAGGTCGGCAGCGGCGAGTCGGGCGGTGAGCAGGCCGGTGGCGAGAGTGGCCCTGACGGGCCCGAGGGTCCCGAGTCGGGCAGCGAAGCGGCTATGGAAGCGGCGATGTCCAGCCCGATAACTGCGCTGGACCAGACCTGGAACGGCGTCCTTGGTGGATTGGCGGTCTCGGCGAGCTACGATGCGGCAACCCAGTCAGTCCAGACGACGGTGCAGAACACGACCGCACAGGCGCTCTGCTACGTGCAGTCCGAACCGCATCTGAAGTCGGGGACGCAGACAGTGGGCGAGCTTGGCCCGGGCAAGATGGGAGACCTGAACCCCGGCCAGCAGGCGACCTCTAACCTGGCGGTCTCCGCTGAGCCGGAGCTTGCGGGAGTGTCATACGACGGGTACGTGGTACACATGGAAGTGTTCGACTGCGGCGGTCCCGGCCCTGTGGCCCACACGGGCGCAGAGGGCGGCTCCGGCGAGGGAGCGGGCGGCGAAGGTCACGGTCCCGGCGGCGAAGGCGGCAGTGAGTCCGGCAGTGAAGGCGCTGAAGGCAGTGGAGGCAGCGAAGAGGGGAGCGTCGTGGGTATGCTCGCGCCGGATGAGACCTTCGACACGGTTCGCGGCGGCGCGCGGCTGATTCTCAACTACGATGCTGCAAGCAACGCCTTCATGGGCACAGTGGAGAACACCACTAACAGCACGCTGACCAATGTCAGGATCGAAGTGCACCTTTCCAACGGGACCGAGCTTGGGCCGACCACTCCCGTGGACATGGCTCCGGGTGAGGTGATAGCGATCAGCCTACCCTCGACGCCGGAATCCTTTACCGGATGGACGCCCCACGCAGAGGTCGGCAGTGGCGAGGGCGGTGGTTAGTCGGGTAGGGGAACACTGCTCTGGCGGTGAGCGGAAAGGAGTGTAGATAGAGCAAATGGGAATCAACCGACGTAAGATGGGGATATGATCTGACCGTACAAGTGTCCCAGTGATGGACCCGGCGCCTCTACCAGGCGCTGGGTCCATCTGCTTTAGGAAGCCAGTGGCGACATGTGATGGAACCCCACTTCACGAGGAGTACGGAGCTTGGGGCATTAGCAGGCTGGAGAGCCTATACCTATGGACAGTCGTAGGAATTGGTCAGGAATGCGTTCGTGAAATCCTGTGCGGTCGTCCTGTAAGCATCGGTGAGCCCATCCAATCCTCCAAACGCCTCAACCACGCACATCATACCGTCGTGCTCATCCTCCGTGATGCCGGAATCGGGTGCGACGAGGGCATCCTCCTCTTCACTCTGGCAATACCGGACCGTCAGGTCCCAGATCGCGCTGTGCGCTTGCCGAACCAGGTCGCTCTCTGCAGTATGGGCCTCCCGGACGAGAGCGCCCATACTGATCCCATTGAGGCCGTTGTGTATGCACGACGCCGTGTCCACCCTCAGCGCCCCACCGAGGTCTTGGAAATACCAGGCCAGGCTGGCGAGCTGTAGACGCAGGATGGTTTCGTCCCGAAGGCACTCCATCTGTCGATCCACGTCTCCGTATTCTACGGCAGGGTGCTGAGACCAGAAGTCCGCCAGAAGATTGAAGTCCGTGATACAGTCCTGTTCTACCTGCGACAGCCTCGCCCACAACTCCTCCGAGTCATCAGGATCAAAGGGGGCAATGCCGCTCGGTTCAGGAATAGCAGTTGGTTCGTGTGTGGAAGCCGGCGTAGAAACGGTTATTTGTTCGGATATTGCCGTAGGTGTGGTGGTGTAGCCTGGAGTAGGCGCCACCGTAGATGTGGGGGATGAGTCGAAGCAGGCGACCAGAGAGAGAAAGGCTAGTAGAGCCAGTAGGCTGCATGTCGCTATGACCTTTGATCCTGCAACGTGGGAACCTCGCGCTCCCAACAGCGCCTCTTTGTAGTTGAGGAAGTCCATCAATGCTCCCGGTCCCTGCATTCTTCTTCAGCTGGAGTCCTGTGCCCTGCGCCAGGCTACGTACGATGGGGATGTGAGGGGGTGCTCAGCCATGCCCACCATCCGGATAGGGCGTCAAAGTAGGTGAATGTTCGCACACTGGATAGCTCTGCTACATGGTTCCTAGCCCTTCTGGCCGGAATACTACAAGCCTCTTCTTCCGAGATCCGGCATCTGTACGGGAGCCAAGTGTACACCTTCCATTTTGCGGTCATACTCCCTTGTCATCGTGCAACTGAGGTGATCATCAGTTTCGATACGCACCAAGACCAGCATGTGTCGGTAGCCATTGACGGGCGAGGTTTCCGATCTGGCGTGAGGCACGTGCCAACGACCATCCGTTGGTACGCGGGGCTCGAACGGTGGTAAGGAGAACGACGATGGTCAAGGACAGCATGGACCTTTTGGAAATATTGCGCAAGCGGGGTGTGGAAGGAGACGTGGGCTTTCTTCGCGAGGCGCTGCGGGTGTCGATGGATGCGATTATGGACGCCGAAGTCTCAGCGAGGATCGGCGCCGAGCACGGCGAACGCAACCCCGTCGTGAATTCACAGTTGAGGAAGCATTTACGATGAACAGTGCGAATATTCTGAAGTCAATCTTTCTGCCCACCGTAGCCCTTGTCTGCGCGATTGGGTGCGGGTTTTGGAACGAGTCAGGGCTGCCTCCCGATCTGCCGGATTCGTGGCTGTCGGAGCTCATTCGGATTATTCCTTCGGACATGGGCGCGGATTATCTGCTGTTCGCCAATTACCATGAGGCGCGGCTGGCAGCGGACGCGACGGGATTCGAGGGATTCGACACCTTTATCGCCGAGGGGCCGGGGAGCGTTCCGTGGACTTATGAGATGCTGCCGACGAAGGGTATGTTCATGAGCTACTCGGAGTCGGCCAGGGACATCATCGGGCTGGATACCCTTGGGCTAGACCAGGCGATATGGAGTCCGGTGGAAGGATCTTCGAACCCGCCGTTCTCGATTACGGCTGGCGGGCTGGAGGATCAGCAACACATCTATACAAGGCTGTCGGAGGCGGATTTCAAGACGATATTTCATTATGGGATTCTATTATTGTATTTCTGGCGTGACTATCCGCCTGCGCTGAAAGAGATGATGGACCATCCGATAGGAACGAGCCTGTTCAATCTCAACGCGATAGCTCCAATCGGAGACAGGCTGGCGGTATCCCGGAAGATCGAGACGCTGGAGAGGATTATCGAAGTCCATGACGGCTCCGAAGCCAGTCTGTGGGATGAAGTACCCTGGCGGGTTCTGATACAGAGCGCTGGAGATGAGCTTCTGGGCGGCGCACTGTTACCGCCGGAATATGTGGTATCGCGGATGGCGACGGGGAACGGGTTCGGACGGTCAGGAGAGGAGCGGCTGGAGGACTGGGGGCGGTACGCCTCCGGGCCCGATGCCTGGGGAATGCTGGAGCCCTATACGGCGTTGGTTGTCGGATACGGAGTGCGATATGGAGCCGAAGGAACAACTATCGCCATGTATCACCCCGATCCGGAAAGCGCGGAGCGTAACGCGGATGAATTGAAGTTGCGATGGGAGTCGGCGCGCTTGGACTTGAGACGATTCTCTGGGCCGGACGTACCGTTCACCGAACTGTGCTCGCCGCTCGAAACACGGACGCTGGTCTTCGATAAGTCGTCGGTTCTGACATTGTTCTGCCCTGCGATAGAGCAATCGAATCCGACGTTGATAGGCACGCTAGGGAGGGATTTCTGGAAGGGTCTGGTGGAACACCACGAACTACACTTTCTCGTACCGGATATAGGCGAGTTGAGGGGCGGGCGGTAGTGGGGCACGAATAGATATGACCTTTTCCTAGGAAAGGGCACAACAATGAATACAGTGAACCTTCTGAAGTTTAGCTTTCTCGCCGCCGCGATTCTTGTCTGCGCAGTCGGCTGCGGGTTATGGCCCGGCGGCTCGGATGTGCCCTCCGATCCGGTTGAGTTCGCAATCCACCTGGCGACCCTGGGGAGGGGAAGGAACTGGGAGGAGATGAGAAATCTGATGGTCGAGGGGTTCTAGGACTTCGACCTGGAAGCGCTTGAGTGGGCGGTCAGGGGTCAGTCAATCTCGCCTGCGGACGTGGCGGTCATGCCCGGCCACGACAGCCCGGATAGCTGGACGGTGGGACCATTTGGTGAAGCGGTCATCGTCCAGCTGCAGGATGCCCCTTTGTTTGCCCTCACGCTGCGCAGGTCCGACGACAGCGGCCTGGAGTTCGATCCGGGTTCATCAGCCCGCCGGTGGGCGGCCTGGCTGGTTAAACAGTATGCCCGCGGCCTGGAATGGGCAGACCTGGATTACCCACTAAGCACCTGGCCAGAGTTGATGTTCATATGCTGATTTAAGTCTCCGATCTGCTCTGGTGAATGCTGATACGCGACAATAAGTTTTGCCGGCGCGTTGCCTCAAGGTTTTTGATGCTCCTATAGATGTCAAGCTGCTTTACTGACTATCTGGACGGGCTTCTGTATGATTGAGTAGACTTCACGAGCAACATAGCGTTTGAGGCAACGGATGACATCGCGCCTGGTCATTCCCTCTGCGGTTCGACGCCCCATGTATGCCTGTGTCCTCAGGTCGTGACGCAGCCTGACGATGACTATGCGATAGAGAGCGGCGTTGGCCTGGCGGTCGCTACCGCGGTTGAGCCGATGCCGGTTGGTCTTGCCTGATGAAGCAGGTAGAGGACTCACTCTGCACAGCGAGGCGAAGGCGGCCTCGGAGTGGAGGCGACCAGGATTGCTGCCGGCAGCGACCAGCAAAGCCGCGGCTGTGTCGGTTCCTATGCCAAATGCCTTGATTAGTGCTGGCGCAGTCATCCGGATGAGTCGTTCAAGCTCGGTCTTCAAGTCCTGGAACTCCCTGCTGAGTTGGCGGTAGCGGCGGGCAAGTGAACGAAGTGTGTATTTGGCGGCCGCCGTGGGACTGTCCAGACGACCAGGGCGGAAGTTCCTGCATCGCTCGGCTAGATCGCTGGCGGTGAGACCATCAAGCGCCCCGCGAAGCTCAGCCGGAGCGGTGACAACCAGTGCCTTCATCTGGTTGCCGGCTTGTGTGCGAGCCTTAATGGCCGAGTCCTTTGTGCTCTTGAGCATGCGGATCATCTCGACTTCGCCCTCACCGGACTTTGGAGTAGCATCGGCGACACCAGCAATCATAGCACGTGCTGCCATCTCAGCATCGGTGGGGTCGCTCTTCCCCTTGCGATAGCGGACAGATCGATCGGGCCTGTTTACCTCGATAACCTTATGACCTCGACCAGTCAGGAAGCGTGCGAGTCCAGCCCCATAGGAACCCGTGCCCTCTATCCCGAACGCGCGGACCTCTCCCAGGCTGCGGCACCACCGCTCGAGTTCCTTATACCCACACGTGGTTACCGGTAGTCGATGCTCACCGATCCGGACACCTTGTTGATCAATGGCCACCGCTACATGCTGGTCCCGATGAGTGTCTATCCCGATGACAACCTGAACAGAACGACCGCTTATTGGGCTTACGACTTCTGTCATCTCTACCTCCTGGTCAATGGCGTGTCGGCTGAGTGAGCGGACAGAACTGCGATGGGACTTGACGTCACGCTCCTATTGAGTCACTGCTCACCAAAGCCTCCGATGCTCTACGGGCCATCTCGGACACGGACCGACAGATCACCATTAAGCATCATCGCAGTTACCAAGACTACGCGGGCGCGGGCATGGTCGGAGACACAAGCCTAGCAACGAGGACCGAGGTACTCGAAACCATTCGCGACCGGTATGCAGAGGCGTCGAAGAGGGATAAGAGCAGGATGTTGGATGAGTTCGTTGCCTTGTCGGGCAGTCCCAGGAAGCACGCCGTCAGGCACCTGAACCAACATGGACAAATGAAACCTTACGCTCAGGGCTGTCAGACTCAGTGCCCTTTGAGGAAATATACCCTGACGTGGCTGAAGCGCTGGATGGTCCCTTAATCGAGATGCATACCGCGGAAACCGAGCTCCTCCGGCGATGGTGATGAGTGTGCCATACTTTATATGATAGCCATATTCACTTACTTTCATAATTACTTGAACATAAAACTTTGGGAAAGACCTGATACAAAGGATGGTGATTGACAGCTTTCGACAAATATCGTATAGTTCGCATCAACCTCGATATCCCCGTACCGAGTGTTTCACTACTCGGAAAGGCCCACAATATGTCAGGGCCTCAGCGTCACGGTAATTCCATCCGGAGGTTCAGCTTTCCCGCAGATTGGCGTCTGCTTCAGTAGATTCCTCCATAGACTCCTTAATTCTTGAATTCTTGCCGATGCCAGTGCGCCCGGCCATTTCCCATAGCGCACCTGGCATAGACTGTTCTAATGCTCTGAGCGAACCCGGTTCAGGTTTCGCGCAGATCTTTCGTGTACAGCGGCGAGTGTGAAGAGAGAGGAACAGGAGGTGACGTTGATGCGACAGACCAAGAGTGTACCTACGACCATTTTGAGCCTCATGGCAATTGCCGCCTTCTGCGTATTGTTTGCGGCCTGCGGCGCCCAGGAACAGGAGCCGGAAGCCGCGCCACCTGCTGCACCTGCGCCCGTCACTGCCCCCGCTCCCGCGCCGACCGCCGCGCCGGCTGCAGCGGTCCAACCGCCCTCGATGCCGACTTCCGGGACGATACCCGGATCGGTGCTCACGCTGGCGATGGAGAGTATCGGCGACACAATTGTCGAGACCCGCGGCGACCCGATGGACGGCTGCCGTCCAGGATGTCTGCTAATCAAGGACGACTTCTGGCTGATGGACCCGGTCGGCGAGTTGTTGCCTCATGTCGTGGACAGCTGGGAGTTCGGCCCTGACATTCAGAGCTGGGTACTTACCATGCGCGACGATATTGCCTTCCAGAACGGCAGGAACGCAGACGCGAATGACCTTCTCTGGAGCATCGTCACAGACCACTATGGCCCTGAGGGAAGGAAATCTCAGCAGTCCTACGCCGAATCGTTCCAGACCGCCCGGCCCGAGGTGATCGATACATATGTCCTCAAGATCGACTTCGACATGCCCACGGTAGCGCTACCGGACATGGCCCTGACCATCAATGCGGAGCATACCGGCCTGTATCCCAGCAAGGAGATCATCGCCGACGGCTGGGAGGCCATGCTCGAGAATCCCACGTTCTCAGGACCTTACAAGATTACCAAGCAGGTGCCGGCAGAGGTCAACGAATATGAGGTCTTCGTGGACTGGTGGCACGCTCCGCCAGACTGGGAGCGCATGGTCATGCGGCACGTGCCCGAGGCCGCCACACGGCTTGCTCTGATTGGCGGGAATCAGGTGGACGTCATCGCGCTGTCTGCCGTAACACTGCCACAGGCGCTCAAGATCGATGGCGTAAAGATCATCGAGCAGCCAGCGACCGTCCACACGCAGATCGGTTTCACCAACGTCTTCAACCCGGGAGACGCCGGTTACGACGCCGACTACCCGTTCGCCGATATCCGCGTCCGGGAGGCGTTCAACATCTCCGTGGACAGGGACCTGATCATTGAGAAGATCTACGCCGGGCGGTCGGTTCGCCAGGACGCGCCCATGCTGGCCGTCGGGATGAGGGGGTTCTCCCACTCAATAGCTCAGAGCATGGTCAGCGATCCGATTCCGTTCGATCCCGAACGGGCAAGGCAACTCCTCGACGAGGCCGGATTCCCGAAGGACATGGAAGTGAAGATGTTCCAGGGCACGTTCATCTTGAGCGGAGCGCCTGAACTGAGCGAACTCAACGAGGCCGTCCTGACCCAGTGGCGCGAGAATCTGGGAGTAAACGTTACGCTCACCCCCATAGACACCAGCAGTGTCAGGGACGCCCAGGTGAATCGGGAGATGATGGAGTACCACCTGGACGCCTCCACGCGCAACAGCACGGAGCCACTGATAACCACCAGGGCCAGTTACTTCAAGGACCGATACAACCAGGCGTCGTTCGACGATATCCAGGCTCGACGAGAGCCGATTCTCGCCAGCACCGACGAGGCCGAAATCGCCAGGCTCAGCGCGGAACTCTCCAAGTACATCCGCGACAATTGGCTCTACGTGCCGCTGACCACGAACCCACTGTTCTTCGGCGTCGTGTCCGAAAAGGTTGCGGACTGGAAGCCGACTATCGGCGCGCCGTGGCCGCACTACTTCGAGTACATTAAGGCGGTACGCTAGGCTGGGGGAGTTGGGCTCACAGGGACTGAACGACCGGGAGATTTCCAGTGCAGAGATTCATCGTACAGCGACTGCTGCAGTCTCTTCTGGCCCTGGTCTTTCTATCGGTGGTCGTCTTCTTCATGACCTGGGCGACTGGCGATCCCGTAAGGTACATCAAGCCACCTGAGGAGATAACCGAGGAAGAGATCGAGGCCCTCAGAAGAAAGTTGGGGCTGGACAGGCCACTGGTTGTCCAGTACTTGGTCTTCGTTGGCAGGGCTGTCAGAGGGGATTTCGGTTACGCCATCACCCTCGGACAGCTTCCGGTCACCCGTGTGATCATGAGCAGGCTGCCTGCAACACTCCACCTGGGTGCGATGGCTACGGCAGTTGTGCTGGTCGTCGCATTTCCCTTGGGCGTTTTCGCCGCATACAACAGGGGTAGAGTCGCGGACACGCTGGCGCGTGCCCTGGCCTTCGCCGGGCAGTCGGTACCCGAGTTCTGGCTTGCCCTGATCCTCATCCTGATATTTGGGGTTCAGCTCAACTGGCTCCCAATTGCCGGTCGCGAGGGCGGCTGGACGCAATGGATTCTGCCGTCCATAACGGCGGGTTGGTTCTCGATGGCCGGTCTGCTGCGGATCACCCGTTCATCGGTCCTCGAGGTGCTTGGGTCGGACTACATACGGACAGCGCGCGCCAAGGGGATGCATGAGCGTGTGGTCCTGTGGAGGCACACGGTACGGAACGCGCTGATAACGATCATTACGGCGGTGGCGCTGCTGATGGTGGGAATGCTCAACGGGATCGTTCTTGTGGAGACCGTCTTTGGATGGCCCGGCCTCGGCAGACTGGCCGTATCCGCCGTTACGGCGCGGGACCTCTTCCTTGTCCAGGGGATCGTTCTTCTGATCGGGGTGATGTATCTCTGCGCCAACCTGGTTGCCGACATCATGTACGCCATGGTCGATCCCAGAATAAAGCTGGGCGGCAGTCAGAGATGACCGCCGCTCCCACTGCAATAGCGGCCCGCCTGAGCCGGCTCAGGTCCCTTGCCTGGAGAGGCTTCAGAGAACTGAGACGCCGCAAGGCGCCTTTCGTTCCCATGTCGATCCTGGCGCTGATGGCCGTCATGGGAGCGTTTGGCCCCATCGCCGCTCCGTATGATCCCACGACGGGTTCGCTTCTCACTTCGCTGACGCCCCCTTTCTGGATGGAAGATGGACAGATCGCCCATCCGCTCGGGACCGACTTCCAGGGCAGGGACGTTCTGAGCAGGGTACTCAGCGGTGCGCAGATAACCATGATGAGCGCCGTAGTCGGACTGGTCGGCGCTGCGCTGATCGGCGTCACGCTGGGACTGGTTAGCGGCTACTTTGGAAGCTGGGTCGACGCCTTGTTAATGAGGCTGGTGGATTTCATGCTGGCCATGCCTGGACTGCTCTTCGCAATGGTGATGGTAACCGGTCTCGGATCGAGCGTACGCACAATCATCATCGTCGTCGTCGCTACCTCCTGGGTCGCCTATGCCCGGTATGTAAGGGGCGAGGTCCTCAGCCAGCGCGAACGTGACTACGTCACCGCCGCACTGGCGACAGGCTGTGGAAGTGGGCGCATTATGTTGCGCCACCTCCTCCCCAACGTCCTGGCAACGGTGCTGGTTATTGCCACCCTTCAGACCGGGGGCATTATCCTTCTGGTGGCTTCTTTGAGCTTCCTTGGACTTGGAATCCCTAAGCCGACCGCTGCCTGGGGCGTGATGATCGCCGATGGCAGAGCGTGGCTACTTCAAGCCTGGTGGATATCTGTGTTCCCAGGCGTGGCCATTTCACTGCTCATAATATCGCTCAACCTTGTTGGCGACTGGATGAGGGACACGTTCGACCCCAGGCTACGGGGCGCATAGAGGCCTTGGTTCGACGACATACGGGAACTTGAACGCTTGGATGTGAGCAATCACTGTTTCCATAGAATGGTTCGGCAGAGTAGAGGATATGGGCATGTCGCATGTGCGCCTTGCATTCCCTGTCAAGAATCTTTGTGTGAGACGTCTTAAACGCCAAATGTCTAGCTCGCCCATATGACAATCCACTCTACGTCTCGCACCGATGGCTTAAGTTCTTCCTGTCGCAGAGTATTGCCTCGTTCGCACTTGAGCCGTTATGTAAAGTTGATGCCGAGGCCGGTTTCGGTGGAGGTACAAGAGTCGAGAACCTATACTGCCCCTTCAAGGGGAGCCACGCAGATGATGGTCGTTCCGCCGCCTGTGCCGCTATCCACGATGAGCGTTCCTCCCATCCGCTCTGCGTCCGCCCTCATACCGCTGAAGCCGCGTCCTCGCTCAGCATAGTCGTCCGGAAGTCCCGCCCCATCGTCCGAGACTGACAACCTGATGAGGTCATCGTCGAAGTCCAAGCGGACCTCGACTCTGTCCGGTCGGGCATGGAGGAACGCGTTCGTAAGCGCGTTGTGCGCTATCGAGAAGAGGCGGGCCCGGGTCTCCATAGCGAGCGGGGGTTCGCTTCCCGACTGTGTCATCACGGCGGGAATGGCCGTGATCCTCTCGAAAGTTGCGCAGTGCGACCGCAATGACGGACCCAACTCCCGGCCCTCGAATAGCTGTCCGGCGTCGATGGGGCGCCTCAATTCCCACATGGCCGACTTCAGGAGAGTCGAGGTCGCCTCCAGCGCTGCCGTCTGCTCCTTATTTGATCCGTCAGCCAGCCTCCTGGCCCTGTCAATCCCAAGGCCAACCATGTAGACGGTCTGGGCGGTCGTGTCGTGAATCGCCTGGGAGAGCTCGATGCGTTCCCTCTGCAGGTGACGCTCCCTCTCCACCGCGGCCTGCCTCCTGATCCGTTCGAAGCGGGCGATAAGACTCACGCACACCACGAGGACGTACATCGCCGCCAGCCGGGCCAGCAGAGCTTTTTCATCGCCGGCAACGAGATCCGGGCCGAGACCTACCGTCAGACATACGAGGGTATAGACGACGGCGGTCATAGTCGTCCAGACCAGCCCGAGCCACAGTGAGGGGAAGATCGCGACGAACAGCGCCAGGGCCGGGTAGTAGGCCAGGAAGAGAAAGCCCTCGAACCCGCGCTGGAGGACGATGCCGACTGTGATCAGGACCATGTCCACGGCGCTGAGAAGGAGCAGCCAGCGCCATGTGACCGGCTTGTTTCTCAGCAACCGGTAATGGACCAGGCCATTGAGCGTCGCCAGCGGTACGAGCATCAGAATGTGTTCGAAGTGCCCGTAGTACCAGAAACCCGGCCGGTATACAAACTGGAACACTGTAACCAGCCAGACTAGCCAGCGACCCCACACCGACACCCCGGCCGCGTACTGGGCCGCGTCCGAATCGGACAGTACGATTGAAGGAATACGGTCTGATTTGGCTCCCATGCCCATCTTGAGCAATTGTGCGCTCCAGTAAATGTCATTTTGTCGGATGCGCCGCCACGTCGCGACTGCACCCGCCTCAGCTGTCCTTCGGTTCATGACCGTCGTCGTCGAGAAGGCCGTTGCGAACGGCCCACACCACTATCTCCTGCTTGGTGGCGAGTCTCAGCTTGTCCTGGATACGGTAGAGGGTGTTTCGAACAGTCACCGAGCTGTTTCCTCTGATCTCAGCAATCTGAGCGTATGTCCTGCCGCTGGCGAACTGTCTGAGCACCTGTCGCTCGATTTCGGTTAACTTGTTGGGATCGCCGGCGGAGCGTCGTTCGTCTCTGCGTATATCTTCGAAGACCCTCCTGACGGTATCGGCCGGCAGCAGCAGCCTTCCCCCCGCCACATCCCGCACCGCGGCTATCAGCTCCTCCTCACCAGAGTACTTCAGGAGATAGCCCGAGGCCCCGGCGGCGACCGCCTCGATCACCGCGTTCTCTTCGGTCGACGCAGTCAGCATCAGTACGCGCGTGTCGGGCATCAGATCCCTGATCTCCCTGCAGGCTTCCACGCCGTCCTTGTTCGGCATGATCACGTCCATCACGATCACATCCGCCGTTACGGTCTCCGCCATCCCCACCGCCTCGACTCCGTCCCTGGCCTCTCCGACGACCTCCATGTCGCAGGCATCGTTCAGCGCAACTCGAAGACCGGCCCTCACAACGGGATGGTCGTCGACAACCATCACCTTGATCAGCTCTTTCGAAGACATCCGATTCTCCCTTCGGATCAGTGTAAAAGGGGGCGACGTCTCCCATCCGATCGGTCCGCATGCACGGTGAGCACACCGCTCTTCCCGGCCGTCCCCGGGCCCTCAGAGGTTCCATTTATTTCATCTCTCTTCCACAGATCGAGCGTGCCGCGAATCAGATGATCTCGTCTCCCCCGCACAATGTACCGCCCCCGTGGCTCCGATACCAGAGCGCTGAGTACCAATCCGATTGGTACATTGTGCTAACTCGGCTCAGACAGGATCAGCTCTCAAATTGGGCGTTGGAACCTATCCAACAGGCATTGTGCGCTCCATAGTGGTCTCAGACTGGGCCCCAAGGATGAATGATACTCGGAAGAGGGCTGACATAAGTCCCCCGACCCAGGAGACAGGGAAAGTTGCTTCAAATCGTCAGAGTGCACAATTCGAATATCCTGTTGTGGCTCGTCTCTGCCCTCGCTGTTTTGGTGTTAGCTTTAGTATTCGGCTGCTCCAGGGAACCCGAGGTGAGCAAGGAGATGCCTCTGGCCAAGAGCATCCCGAGTCCAACTCTGACAGCCGAGCCTTTGGCCGTGTCTCTTCAGGATGGGACAGCTACATCCACACCAATCCCGACGCCCGCCCCCGAGCCAGTCGCCACGAACACGCCAGCTCCGGCGCCTACGCATACTTCCAGTCCGACAGTAACACCGACACCCTCGCCTGTCGCTACGCCTGCGCCCAGTCCGGTCAACTCGTCAACTCCGGAGCCCACGAACACACCGACACACACATCTTCCCCCACCCCTACAGCAACCGCGACACCCACGCAGGAGCCGACTGCCACTGCCACGCCTTCACCCACAAACACTGCCACTGCCACGCTGACGCCAGTTCCCACAGCCATCCCGACTCCCACGAATACACCTATGCCAACGGCCACCGCTACGCACTCTCCGACTCCGACAGCAGTACCCACAGCCACTGCGACACCCACACCCATTCCGGCTTCCCCACAAGCCAAACCGCAGCATGTCATGCTCAGGGTTGTGCGTGTAACGGAAGACTGGATGCCCTTCGCCAGCACCGGCGGCTGGACTCACGCCGTCGAACTGAAGGAGAGTGAAACTCTCAAGTACTACGAGGCAGCTATCTGGGAAGAAACGGACTCGGTTCATCTGTACGAATTTCCCAACGAATATGATCCTCTCGTGGGGTTAAGGAATGAGGACATGACAGACGCCGAGAAAATAGCCTACAGAGAGCAGTTCGCCATCAAGCAACATACCGAAATGCCGGAAGCATATACTTCAGAGCGGAGTATCTTCTTGAGGACAGCCTTCGAGGACTTCGCCGATATACTGGTGAGCCGCCATCCTGATTCGGAGCATCACCTCATGTACAACGGGCATGGCGGACCGGGAGGTAATCTGTTCGAGTTGCAACTGGTGCATGGTGACGCCGGCGCGTTCCTGCAATCATGGACGAGTTCCCTAGGACGGCCGCTGGGCGTAATAGATATGGGAGGACCATGTGCCAAGGGCGGTTTCGACGATCTCGCAAACTTCTGCCGGTATTCGAGGTATTACGTGGCGTCCGACATAAACAACGGCGGGTACAGTATGGACGACTGGACCTATGAAAAGCACCTTGAAACGGATCCGGAGTCCCAATATCACCGCCTGTTCGCCTCCAATGACGAATTGGAGGATGCCCTTATCGACCGCATAGACTTGCGCAGAAAGGGATATGAGTATTCCAGAAACAACATGGTGAGTGGCAGTGTGGAGCAGGGCAACTACCTATACTCATGCGCCGAGTTCGGTACATTCCGGTCAGCCTTTGCCACATTTCTTGGTCAACCGCGTGTGCATGAGCCGGACCGAGACCTGCATCAGTTCCTGGCCGCCAATGGAGCAGCGCCCGACCTGATTGAAGGATTCGAGCGAGTATTCGTGCATCGTGCGGACAACAGGGACTTCTTCGAGTGGGAGGTCGTGGCCAATGGAATAAGCTCGCCTCTTGGACACATCGACTACTGAAGAGCGCAGGGAAGCAGTAAGACTGTTGCTGTTCACAATAGAGAACGGGCTTGTAAGGGGTGGAGCTGAATTCGTCACCCGCATGACGTTTCTGGGCAGCGATGATAACGAAGAGTCCTAGCAATCATTCGGTATTAGGCGATTGGAGCGTTGACCATTACCGGTAGTCAAGAAAACCCAATCCTTCATGGAGCACAGACAGCGGTTGAATTGGCCGTATCCTCTCCTAATATTCGCTGGCTTGTGTTCCTTACAGTTATTGCCATCGCCGTTGTCCTGAGCGCCTGTAGCGACAGTGCCTTTCCCACGCTGGAACCGACGGTCTCTGCGACCTCCACTCCAGGCCCGGGGCCAACTGCTACGACGACACCTGAGCCCGCTCGCTCCATGCCGGAACCAACTGCCATGGCAACTGTTACCGTAAGCCCGGAACCAACTGCTACGGCGACACCAGAGCCGACCCGTCCCATGCCGGAGCCAACGTCCACTGCGACTGCCACCCCAAGCCCGGAGCCAACTGCTACGGCGACACCAGAGCCCGCCCGCCCCGCGGCGGTCATGGTCAGTCCCACTACAGCGGAGCTGACTGCACTTGGCGCAACGGCACAGCTGGGAGCAGAGGTGCGTGACCAGGGCTCCAACGTAATGACTGGAGTCACCGTGACCTGGACGACAGGCGCGAACTTGGTGGCGACTGTGGATGCTCTTGGTGTCGTGACGGCGGTGGGCAACGGGACGGCGACGATCACGGCGTCGGCCGGGTCGGCATCAGGGTCCGCTGTGGTGACGGTGGCGCAGGAGGTGGCCTCAGTAGAGGTGCTGCCGTCCATTGCCGAGCTGACCGCGTGGGGCGAGACCGTTCAGCTGGTGGCGGAGGCGCTCGACGCGAACGGGCATACGGTGGCGGTGGCCGAATTCTCGTGGGAGTCCGCCGACGCCCTGGTGGCAGAGGTGGATGCTCTTGGTGTCGTGACGGCGGTGGGCAACGGGACGGCGACGATCACGGCGTCGGCCGGGTCGGCATCAGGGTCCGCTGTGGTGACGGTGGCGCAGGAGGTGGCCTCAGTAGAGGTGCTGCCGTCCATTGCCGAGCTGACCGCGTGGGGCGAGACCGTTCAGCTGGTGGCGGAGGCGCTCGACGCGAACGGGCATACGGTGGCGGTGGCCGAATTCTCGTGGGAGTCCGCCGACGCCCTGGTGGCAGAGGTGGACGCTCTTGGTCTGGTGTCTGGGACTGCGGAAGGGGAGGCGACGATCACAGCCAGTGCCGGCGCTGCGTCCGGGTCCGCACTGGTAGCGGTGCCACCCACGTTCACTCTCTCCGGGACGGTACGTGACAGCCGGGAAAGCGGGCCTACGCTTGCGGGTGCCGTCGTGCGGCTCGAGAACGGCAAACGGGAGTCCATGGTCGTCGGTCCCGACGGGGGCTACCGCTTCCCGAACGTCTGGGGGACGGTTACGGTTAGGGTCATCGCCTGGCCCACCCATGGAACGGAGACCTTCGAGATCGCCATGGACGAAGACCGCACGCTGGACTTCAATCTCGAACACACGGGCACGCCTCCATGGAGGGGGGCGTTTTCTCCTCCACCGGTCATCGAGCCCTCCGATCCCACGAGGCTCGGGAGCATCACGTACGTTGGCCGCGGCGAGCGCCGTACCCAGGGTGACGGACCTGGACTGATTACGATCAATGCTTACCTGTTCGATGTACGGTACGAGGGACAGGTGGTGGAATTTCGCGTCCATCCCGAATTCGGCAGCAGGGAGGCTGCACAGGCGGAAGTCGAGACGTTCGCCCATGTCCTGGGACAGATGCCGACGGTCCTGATGCCCCGTATCAAGCACGTGGTTATCCACGCCGGCGAGGGAAGGTGGGGAGCGACTAGGGATGGCATCCTTGTTTATACGGGTGGTAGTGATTCGTCGAGATATGAGGAAACTTTCGTCCATGAAGGCACACATGTCAATCTGCAGGCGCACAATTCCTCCCCTGGCTGGCGTGCGGCGCAGGAGGCCGACGGAGTATTCATCTCGAATTATGCCCGGGACAATCCGAACCGTGAAGATGTGGCGGAGAGCTTCGTTGCGTGGTTCGCCGTGCGGTATCGACCGGAGAGGCTGTCCGCCGGTAGACAACCAATTATTCTGAGGACAATACCCAATCGCCTGATCTACTTTGACGAGCAGGGATTCGACATGTCGCCCTACACACCATCGGATGTCCAGTATCCCTCGGAGGTCACCATTCAGGGTAAGGTGATCGGGCCGGACAATCAGCCATTGGAAGGGATATTCGTGCATGCTCGGTCCGGAAGTGGGAATTTCATGGGAAGAGTCCTTTCCGAGGAGGACGGCATGTTTGTTAGAGTAGTCCCTGACGGTTCCTACGTTTTGGAGGTATTCGCCCCCAACGCCGAGCGAAACACCTGGTCCTTCGTAGGTTGGCACGGCCCAGGAGGGTTCACCACCATACAAGGAGACGCAACCCTCTTCAAGTTAGACGGCGAGAGTGCCTTGGACATCGTCATCCGACTTCCGGACCACCCGTACGCCTTGCCTCGCATTGAGTGGCACGCCTGACCGGGTTAATCGGCGCTGTCGGTAAGTCGTCCCCGGTCTGAGTGCCGCGACCGATGCCGGTAGTCGTCACGACCTATTCTCCCTGACACGACAGCTGCGTCAGTTAATCCTCAGGCGGGCTGCCAGGAGTCTGTCCGAGTAATACCGCTGCAGTTCTAATGCGGTTATGATGGCGATACAGACCAATGGAGTAGAGTCGCCAATGAACAAGACCTGTCCGCGCCTACGATCCGAACCAGCAGCTTCTGCTTCCGGTGGGTATGCAGGAGTGGTTGCCAGCGGACCACCTGAGCTATTTCATTTCCGACATCGTCGATGAGTTGGACCTGTCGGCGATCATCTCGGTGTACGAGCGTGAGAGCCGAGACGGCCCACCGTACCATCTGGTGATGATGTTCAAGGTATTGCTGTACGGCTACTGCGTGGGTGTCAGTTCCTCGCGCAGGATCGCCCAACGTCTGCACGAGGACATAGCGTTTCGGGTACTGTCGGCCAACAACACGCCGGATTTTCGCACCATATCGGACTTCCGTAAGGGTCACCTGTGTGAGTTGTCCGAGCTGTTCGTCCAGGTACTGTCTGTGTGCCGGAAGGCGGGTCTTGTGAAGCTGGGACACGTGTCGGTGGACGGTACGAAGATGAGGGCGAACGCATCGAAGCACAAGGCTATGGTTATGGACGGATGAATGAGAAGAGAGCCGAGTTGGAAGCTGAGGTGGAGCAGTTGCTGCGCAGGGCGGCGGAGTTGGATGAAGAGGAGGACCGACGGTACGGCCGGGACAAACGCGGAGACGAGTTGCCTGAGGAGTTGGCCTTTCGAGAGGATCGGCTCAGGAAGATACGGGAGGCGATGGCGGCTCTGGAAGCTGAGTCCGAGTCAGAGGATGGAGCGCATAAAGGGTTTTCCCACGATAGCGCGTAGCGCAACTTCACTGATCCTGAGTCGTGCATCATGCTAGAACCGGGAGGTCGTCAGTTCTCGCAGTCCTACAACAGCCAGGCGGTGGTGGACAGTTCGGGCCAGATGCTAGTGGCTGCGTGCGCGACCAACCAGTCGTCGGACAAACGTCAGGCGGTGGACATGATGAAGGAGGCGATAGCCAACACAGGGGAGGTTCCAGTTGAGTTATCGGCGGATGCCGGTTACTACTCGGCTCGGGCGATCAGAGAACTGAGCGAGTTGGGAGTAGAACCGTTCGTAACACCTGACAAGACTCGCCACGTCAGGAAGCTGCCGCCCGCTCCCAGAGGTAGGATACCCCGAGGTCTGTCGACAGCGGACCGGATGCGTCGGAAGATTCGTACCAAACGTGGCAGACAGCGTTATGCTCTGCGGATGGAAACGGTGGAGCCGGCGTTCGGTCAGATCATGCATGGTCGTGGCTTCAGGCAGTTTCTTCTGCGCGGATTGGACAAGGTGAACGGTGAGTGGCTGCTGATCTGCATGGGCCATAACCTGATGAAACTGTTGAGGGCAACTGTTGAATAGGGTGCTAAAACCCCGTTGATACGGTCTGCCCGGGCGAGACCGGCGCCTTGTTCAACAGGCTATACAGCCGTATGTATCTGAGACCGGCAATTATAGTTGTCGTCATCCGCTGAATGGGCAGGATACCACGACCGACCCCTGATACTCGGACAGTCTCCCAGGAGAAAGCGACAACCTGACATTCGTCACGATCCTGCGCACAAGATGGTACTGGGATTGAGGCATTGCATCACCGTATAGCACCGAAACCTCAAATGAGACCTTTTGCTATGAAATGTCCCGATTGTCTGTTAACGGCCAGCGATTCCGTCCGTAATAACTGTTCAGCGAATATGTCACACTATTATGGAGCAAGTGACATTGACGCAGCACGAACAAGCAAGACTCAAAGTTCTCAACAGCTTATTGGCAGACTACATGACGATAGACCAAGCAGCCACTCTGATGGGAGTGAGCACGCGCCACACCAGGCGACTTCTGGCGGCTTACAGGAAGGAAGGGGCAGCCGCACTCGCTCACGGTAACCGCGGTCGGAGACCATCCAACATCACATCGGAGACGACGAGGTCTATGGTTATACATTTGGCTCGCACTCGTTATTCGGTCGCCAACCACATGCATCTCAGCGAACTGCTCAGAGAACACGAGGGCATAGACATAGGCCGGACCACTCTTCGTCGCATACTGGTGGACGCCGGTCTCGTCAGTCCGAGGCGGCGGCGTTCGCCGAAGCACCGTGCTCGTCGGCAGCGTATGCCGCTGGAGGGGATGCTCATACAGATCGACGGCAGCTACCACAGGTGGCTTGGAGACGATGGACCTCAGTTCATGCTATTGCTCGCTGTGGACGACGCCACGGGCAAGGTGGCAAACGCTCTGTTCTGTGAGTACGAGAACACTCGAGACTACTTCCTGCTGATGCGTGGTCTGATCGAATGCTATGGTGTTCCCATCGCCCTGTACACTGACCGCCATTCGGTCTTCAAGCATGTACCAGGGAGCGGAGCGCCGAGCGCTCCAACCCAGTTCTCTCGTGCGATGGACGATTTAGGGATGCAGATGATCTTTGCCCTGTCTCCTCAAGCGAAGGGGCGGGTGGAGAGGGCGGCAGGAACTTTCCAGGACAGACTTGTGACCGAGCTTCGGATCGCGGGTGCGACCACTATCGAAGAGGCCGGGGTTGTTACACGTCAACCATTCTTGCCGGTTATGCGACAATCATTCTTGCCGGTCTGACTCCTGCTCTGTGCGACTACTCTGCGCCGCGCCGGTCCTGTAACTCGGCACGTCAAACTCCAGTATGACCGAGTGGTGAACGATCCTGTCTATGGCCGCCGCGGTCGCCATGGGGTTGTCGAACACCTTCTCCCATTCACTGAAGACCAGGTTTGAGGTGATGCCCAAGGAACGTCGCTCGTAGCGCTCGGCTATGAGTGTGAACAGCACCTCCGACTCCTCGGCCCCCTGTGGCAGGTAGCCCAGGTCGTCTATGATGAGCAAGTCGAAGTTGTCCAGCTTGCGCAGCATCCGCGGCAGTTCCAGGTCTCGCTTGGCAGCGAGCATGTCCTGCACCAGACGGTATGCAGGGATGAACAGCACGGAACGACTCGACTCCACCAGCCGGTGTCCGATGGCGCATACGGCGTGGGTCTTGCCGGTGCCCGGCATACCGAACGCCAGCACGTTGACTCCTCTATCCACAAAGTCCCCTTCGACAAGTCTGTTGAGCTGCTGCCTGAGCTTGATCGGAGTCCGCTCGTGCTCGAAGGTGTCCCAGGTCTTGCCCGCCGGCAGCTTGGACGCCCTCCTCAGCCTGTCCACTCTCCTTATCCGACGGTCCTCCGCTTCCTGCTCCATGACCTCAACGAGTGTGGGAAGCGCATCGGCGTGTCCGGCCTCGTCGAACCTCGTTACGGTCTCTGCAGCCAGCGTCGGCAGCTTGAACTCCCTGCACAGCTGTCTGATCCTGTCTCCCACCGCGATCGATGGATGCATGTCCGCGATCATCGCACACCTCCCACCAGCAGCCTGTCGTATACGCTCAGATCCACGACACCGACCCTCTTCAGGTCTGGGACCGGCGGCGGGTCGGGAGCCGATAGTTGACGAACCATCGCGTAGTCGAAGCTCAACCCCGACTCCAGAAGTCTTCTGAGTACTCTGTCCACCTCCGACTCCATGGTTGTCGCGGCCAGGTGCAGGATGCGCACGTACTCCACGTCGGCGCGCTCTCCCTTCCACTCACACAGCGCATCATAGGTTCGTCTGAACGTATGGGTTGGGAACATTTGCTCCCTGAATCTGTACCTGGCGAATGCTCCAGGCTTGCGCACCAGTGAAGCTATGATATGGCGGTAGTCGATCTGTGCCTCACCCCCGCCGTGTATCCGCTCCATGCTCTCAACCAGGTGGTCCTTGTAGTACACCTCGATGCGATCGGCGTACAGCCTTACGTTCACCTCCATCCCTATCAGTCGGGACGGCACCGAGTATGTCCGGTTCGCCACCCTGATCGTGCTCCACCTGCGTACCCTGCAGCTGTAGTTGACGTACTCTGGCACAGGCGCCGGGGGAAGCGGAAGCAGATGACGCCGCTCTCTCTTCAGCTTCGAGCGGGCCAGTCTGTTACGCCGGTCCACGATCCGTCTGATGAACTCAACGTACTCTCGCTCCGACTCGAAGTCGCGACTGCCCCGCAGGATCAGCGCCTGGAGGACCCTGTTCTTGAGACGACGGTGTCCCTGTTCGACCACACCGTTCTCATTAGACGAGCGAGGGTTGGTCCTTGTGTGCTCCACCCCGTAATGCGCGAGCACCGCCTCGTACCTGGCGTTGATCGCGCGACCCCTGCTGTTCTTCAGGTCGTGCGTGGCCGCCGACAGGTTGTCGGTGCGCACCACCCTCGGCGCTCCGCCCAGATCCCACAGCGCTCCCTGGAGTCCCTTCACCAGCGCCGCGAACGTCTCGCCAAAGCACACCTCCGCGTAGCTCCAACCCGAGTGGCTCAGTACTAGGTGGAAAAGCATATGCCTGAACGGCTGTCCACCTATGGTCACTCCCAGTTCCGAACAGTGGGTGAAGTCCAACTGGGCCTCGCGACCGGGCGGATGGTCCTGCTGGAAGTACACCTCCTTGTCCGGCCCATGAAGGGCTCTGTAGTCTCTCATGCGCCTCTGCAGCGTCCTCAGTTGCGATCCGCCGAACCTGTCCGGGTGTCGCTCGTCGAGCCACTCCAGAATGGTTGTTGCACTCAGGTCACCGTCGGGGTCTGTCCGCAGCAGCGGTACGACATCGCTCTCCCACACATCTGCAAACGGGTCCGGTCTGCTTCTCCACCTCCGTCTTGCCTTCTTCCTATCCGACGGTAACTCTCCCAACTGCCAGTCCCTTGCCGATCTCTCACTCATGGCGGCTGACGCCGCCGCTGCCTTCTGTGTCTTGCCTTCCATAATCTTCTGCCTCAGTAGAACTACCTGTTGATCCGTGATCAATCTGGCACCTCCTGGTACCAGACCATCGTATCTACTGACCGGCAAAAATCGTTGTCGTCACCGGCAAGAATGATTGTCGCTGTTCAGCAGTAATTTACAAGCATCAAAACTGCGACTCCGAGATAGGTGCTTCGTCTTCTTTAGTTGATGTGGGTACAGATTCCTTGGTCGATCTATGCCTTATGACGGGGAATTCGTCGTAGTTATACTTCACTCCTGTGATTTCCATGACGGCGATGCTGTCTATATCTATCTGAAGTGTCGGTTCCCTGTGTGATTCTGATGCATATTGCTTCTCATCGTGATACTCAAAGGGTACGATCTTGCCATTGATGCGAAACGTGCCTGTTTCTGACGTCATTTCCGTATCCGATGATTGTTGCTCACCCTCGGGCGGCACCAGTTCATAGACAAAAACCTCGCCGTCGCCCTCTATATCATCGTCATCTCGTGGGTCCTGGTAGAATTGTACTTTCACGTCTGTGCCAGGAGGCACCTCGTAAGGAGTTACCTCACTGGCGTGGTTGAATAGCACCAGATTGCTACCAGTGCCGCCAACTTGTGATGATCGATAGATGATTCCATCCAGGTTCGAGCACGGCCTAGTCGCGAGATACTCGGCTAGAGCTTGGGTAGGTAGGTATTCAGATGTCTCGTCCAAGGGTGTCACTGGTCTACTAATTGCATTGGCCAGCCACCTTAGAAAAGCGGCCCGGCTTTGATGGCTAGAGCTCTCTGGAGTAAAGTGACTGACATCGGCATAAGCGTTCTCAAGAGCATTCAGATCGAGCAGTCGCACCGGTCGTGAGAGCTTGAACTTTGCCGCAACCACAAAGCTACCTACAGGTGCACGGATTTCGGCGACACAGGTGGATAAGTCGACAGCGCCATAAAACACAGGTATGCCCTGAGCGTTCATCCGACCAGCCGCTGCCAAGTTCGCTGGCGGCGGTCCAATCTCTTCGGCAGGAGATTCCAGTATCTTTTCTACATCTTCTGGATAGTGCGCTACTCGTGCACGCCAGACAAAGTAGTCTTCGGCCTTAGGATCAACCTTACGGACCACAGAATTCCCGTCAGGTGCCATGTAAATCTCAAGGTCTCCAAGAATGCTGGACAGTATCTTTTCAGCGGTGCTGTTAAAGAATCTAGCGCGAGAGCCTATCTCCCTACGAAACTCCTCCCAGTTGGAATGGTACGCGGAAGTATCGAGTTCTCGTTCCTCGTAAAGCGCCTGTGAGTCGTAAGGGTGCCTTCCTCCCTCCTTAACCGCCCGATAGGTATCAAATCCGGCAGACAGTTCACCTATCACGTCGCCAACGGCTGATTCGTCGAGGCCTGCCATATTAGCAATCACATCTTCCACGGGTTCACCCCTTGGGGACCAAGTTCCACGGATTGCCCATGTGAGATATTCTTCTGGTGTTTCTGGACCGATGGGTGTTAGTACGAAGTGCTCTTCTAATGCCACGGCTATACATTCCGAAAGGTCCGATAGCAGAATGGATTCGCGCGTGTCCTCACAGTACTTGCACATACCAAGTGTGCCTTGCTCCCTCACCATATTGGTTAGATATTGGTTGCTGATACATTCATGGCATATTCTGATGGCTTCACCTTTTGTATTCGGCATGTTGTAACTCCTATTGTGTTCCATTGAGTATGAAGGGCGGGCGGATAATGGACCACTAGCAGGGTGCGGAAGAAAGGGTTTGAAGGCCGCGTAAAGCCGGTGTACCGCGTCAACTGCGATGATACCTTACGGGCCCTCCGGGACTGGATCTGACTCACGCGTCAACTGGCCCAGATGTCCTCGAATGGATCTGTCGATCTGTTCCCGGGGTGGCCCATAAAGTGTCAGAGGCTTCGGTGAGTTAGTGACCTTATAGGAGCGTGTCATCAAGTCCCATCGCAGTTTTGTCCGCTCACTCAAGCCCGTGAGTCATACTCCAGGGGAGGCAGAGATGCCAGGAACAGTCAGTCGCATCAGCAATCGTACCGTTCAGGTAATCATCGGAGTCGACACTCACAAAGAGCAGCATGTGGCGGTGGCCATTGACGGGCGAGGTGTCCGGCTTGGCGAGAAGCAGGTGCTCGTCGCCGTCTGCGGGTACGAGGAGCTCGAGAGGTGGTCCCGCAGCTTGGGACAGATTCACGCGTTCGGCATAGAAGGCACCGGTTCTTACGGTGCAGGGCTCGCACGCTTCCTGACCGACAGGAGCCATGCGGTCGTCGAGGTCAACAGGCCGGACCGGTCTGTCCACTATCGAAAAGGGAAGAGTGACCCCACTGACGCCGAGATGGCAGCGCGCTCAGTGCTTGCCGGTGTCGCCGCCGCGACCCCCAAGTCTGGCGAGGGCGAAGTCGAGATGATCCGTATGCTCAAGAGCGCAAAGGTCTCTGCTATAAAGGCTCGCACCCAGGCCGTTAACCAGATGAAGGCTCTTGTCGTCACAGCTCCGGCCGAGCTTCGCGAAACACTCCAAGGTCTAACTACCATCGCCCTCGTCACACGGTGTAAGAGCTTCCGTCCTGGTCGTCTGGACGGCCCCAAGGCGGCCGCGAAGTACACACTTCGATCGCTTGCTTGCCGACATTGTCAACTCAATGAAGAGGTTCAAGAGTTGGAGACCGAATTGGAGCGACTCACCAGAGCGGCAGCGCCCGCCCTGGTTAACGCCTTCGGTATAGGCCCTGATACCGCTTCGTCCCTCCTGATCGCTGCAGGGAGTAACCCTGACCGTCTCCGCTCTGAGGCTTCCTTTGCTTCCCTGTGCGGAGTCAATCCAATACCTGCTTCATCCGGCAAGACTAACCGTCATCGTCTCAATCGCGGTGGCGATCGCCAGGCTAACGCGGCGCTCTATCGCATCGTTTTGGTGAGATTGCGTCACGATCCGCGGACCCAGGAGTATATGCAACGACGAACCGAAGAAGGAATGAGCAAGATCGAGATCATCCGCTGCCTCAAACGTTACGTCGCTCGAGAAGTCTACTCGATCATCCGGAAGCCTGCCCAGCTAATCGAAAAAACCGCTTGACATCAATAGGAGCGTCCACTTCCAGCCCTCGTTCCAGCTACTGGAACGGAGTCGAGAGGGCGGAAGTGTAAAGAAGAGATACGGTGTAAACGGCGGAGTAATAATGTACCAGGCAGGCAGCTCGACACCCTTGACAGATACGGCACGCCTGCCACACCCTGCGACCGCCTGCTGTGGCGAGACGACGTGAGCGAGGAGATCAAGTCGATGCTGCGAGACAGTCGGGCTGAGCATGATCCGGTATCGTTGCTGCACACTATACGGGAGGCGCAGTCGGCGCTTGCCACCATCAACGCAACCGACTCGGCGAGCGTGCCACAAAGTGAGAGTCTGGAGCGCTTCCTGAGCAGTCTTCCTGAGCTATGGCGTCAGGGTGAGGTTCGTCCTACGCACGCGCCGAAGAAGAAAACACGCCGCGGGCAACGCACACGGCCTGATCCCTTCGAGGGAGTGTGGTGCGAGATATTGGACTGGCTTCAGCAGCATCCGGATGCGAAGGCTGCCGAGCTGCTTGACCGGCTGATGGCGCGCTATCCCAACCGCTACAGCAGGCGTCAGCGACGAACGCTTCAGCGCAGGGTACGCCAGTGGCGAATCGTCGTGGCGAAGCAGTTGGTGTATGCTTCTGCCGAACAGAGTGAAATGGATGAGGTTGACCTGAGTGACATCACACCATGAGCGACAACTAAAGGCTGAAAAGTCTCGGTAACGTTCTCCAATGAGGCAACAGGCCGGCAAAAGTTATTGTCGCGTATCAGCCGGGATCCTACTCTACGCCAATTTGCATTGATACGTCGCCTATTGGGTAACCACGTTCGTATAGCCAACTCCTTACAACGCCTGAGAGTTGGACCTCATATGATGAGAAGTGTTCAAGTTCAGCCTGCTCGTCGTCTGTCAAGTTATCTAAATCGTCGGGCAACAAACTAGAGATCATCTCAATTCTTTCTACTCGTACCTCCAAATGTTGCCATTCGTTAAGCCTTAGATCATCAATCATTTTCTGGGCCTTCTGTTGCATGCGGGGACTCAGTTCGGCTTTGGGGGCGATGTGCCATAACGGAGGCTTAAACATGAAATAGTGCTCCGGTCGCTCTATCTGCGAGGTCGCACATGGATCCACATAACCATCGGGAGGCCAGCAAGAACTCTTCGCACTGTTACATTCGTGGCAGGCAAACAGCCAGTTTGACCAAAAATAGACTAGCTGTGGAAATGCAGTCTTTGGACGAAAATGATCTACCTCTCCTTTTAACTTTCTCTCACAGTAAGCGCAGAGACCACCAAATACATGTCTCAGATCCTCATAGAAGCGAGTCCAATAAGAGTCCCATGGTTTGGTGCCGACGTTATGTCGATAGAAATCAACCCAACGTGGTGTGTATCTAGCTCGTATAGCTTGTAAGCCCTCAGGTTCAGGACCTCGGTCAATCCAATGCATGTGTGTTCTTAAACAGCCTCTCCGTCATTCTTACCTTCTGACGGCTGGGGATTGGGATTTTTCTTTGCTCGTCTTTCTCTTACTCGCCGAAGTTCTTCGGCAAATTCCTTGACATGCGCAGATCTTGGGCCACGAAGCAGGTCTTCACGTACGATTCTCTGGAGCTCTTCCAATTGTTCTTGCTGCTCCGCAGATAGCGTTCCCTGACGCATCAATTCTTGCAGAGACCTAACTCGATTAGCGGTTTCCCAATCGGTAGGATTTGGAACTTCCATGAATTGGCGCAATACTTCATCCGCAGTCCAACCAGAAATGTCTGATTCATTCTGGGAAACAGTACATTTCCCATTCGCACCTCTACGGAGCAAATGTACCTGTCCTGGCTTAAGGCCCGCTAACATCAGAGGAGAATGAGTTGAGCAGAATATCTGAAAATTTGGAAAGCGTTTTGTGAGTACAGGAATGATGCGCCTCTGCCAAGTTGGGTGGAGGTGAGCGTCAATCTCATCTATTATCAGAACGCCTCGCATATCTTCGAGGTTCGACGGAAAATCATAATACTCGGCACACCCTATTAGGAACCGAGCAAGATATTGGAAGATGGACTGAGTGCCTTGGCTCAGGACATCCAGAGGTACTTCACCATCAGGGGTATCAAACAGGGGAAATAAGCCATCATTGTCCTCAGACACTCTTATGAATCTAACGGGAAAACCTTCGGTAATCTCCGAAGCTATCGATGCAATACTAGCTATTATGTCTCTTCCGCCTGGCTTCTCATTCCTATAAGTCGCATAATCTAGGTCGACTATCCTTTGCTTCATGACTGCGTCGCTGACGAGGGACGCTCCGGACAGCATCAAATTTCTTCGCTTCGCTAGTTCCGGTGACCGCTCTTCTGACAGCATAAAATTGCGTTGCATCTCACGGAGAGCGTCCTCCCCTGTTTCTCGGAACATCTGAGGTCGCTCTTGCCGAATTATCCTCATCCTTTCATCAAGAACAGCCTCGATATTTGAGGTAACCGTAGGCCCTGAAGACCGAAAGGTAGTACTTTGACGCTGTGCTGGGACGTAGCAGGTAAAGCCTATTTCTCTATATGGCTGTAGGAATGTAGAAACCTCGGCGGGCAAATCGCCTCTTATAGTCTGAAGCCCGTTTGTCGATGACGTGTAACTTAGTTCCCAGGTGGGGTTATCTGACTTCAGTAATTTACTTGGCATTGTGAACGGATAGACCAGCAGTTCCCCTAGAACCCACAGAACAGTAGACTTGCCTGAGTTGTTCGGGCCGGTAAGTACATTCACTTTACTGTCGAAGTCTAGGCGGACTTCGTCGAATGGCCCTGCGTCGGTGAAAGATAGGCTGGTTATTGGCACAAGAGGCTGCCTTCCCTAAGATTTTGGAATAGATGAGGAAGTTTATGAAGCGTAGCCGGCACTTAGCCTTATTATATCCATACTTCTACAACCGCGGCCGCTCTGGCGTTTCGTAGCCCTCATCCACCCCGGTGTCGTTTGCGTGGGCCGCCTTCACCGCTAGTTGATCGCATCGTTCGTTCTCAACGTCCCCCGCGTGTCCCCGCACCCATTGAAACTGGACCTCGTGAGTCTCACAAAGTTCGAGAAGCTTTCCCCATAGGTCGGGATTGATCGCCTGTTCCCGCTTGTTACGCATCCAACCGTTACATCGCCATCGCTTGGCCCAACCCTTTTCGATGCCCTCCACAACGTACTGTGAGTCGCTGTGCAACGTCACTCGACAGCTTTGTTTTAGGGCTTCGAGGCCCTTGATCGGCCCCATTAGTTCCATGCGGTTGTTGGTGGTGCGGCGATAGCCACCGCTAAGCTCGCGTCGATGCTCGCCGTAAATCAGCACCACGCCGTATCCGCCCGGACCTGGATTGCCGGTACAGGCCCCATCCGTGTAGATAATAACGTGTTTTTTCGATGCCATCAGGCAGACGCCTTGGCTATAGCGTCGGGACTGAGGTCGAACCCGGCCTCACCCAGCCGCTGACAGAGCTTCGCGGCCGTTTCCTTAACATGGTTGTTGAAGGCCAAATAGATGATGCCGCTTGCATCCGATGGAACGACGACATGACCCTTTTTGAGAATAGCAACCCGTTCTCTTCCAAAGGCGGTGATCAGCATGCCCATTTCCATAACTACGTTCTGCCGGGCTCGGGGTTCGGCGCTGCCGGAACCGTCCTCTTTCTTGTATCCCATATCGTCGGGAGTCAACAGCACGATGCCGAACCGCTTGCCTCGGTTGGGTGAAAGGATTTCGTTCTCCAAGGCTTCAATAATCGTCAGACCGCCCCCCGAAGTATTCCCAAGAACGAAAGGGGCCAATCCCAAACGATGAAGAACCAATTCAAGCTGTTCGCAGGCAGTATCATCGTGTCCGTAAACGACGAAGACCCTTTCAGATACCCCATCGGCAATATCCGTAGGAGTTATCGCTGGTGATGGCTTGTCAACGACAAACGCCGGTGCGTTTGTCGTTGAATCGGCCGGCACTGAGTTGCCGGAGATAGCCTGGATCACAGCTTCTTCAAGCTTCGTCCTAGGGGTCGTCGGTCCCTGAACCTGCAAAGAGCCAGTTGACGACCACCAGTTCAAGATGGCCTTGTCTTCGCTTCGGAAGACCATCTTGCCATTATCTTCTTCCCACTGGCCTTGGTAACCTAACTCTGATATAAGAATCTCGAGTTCATTGAACTCCCCGTGAAATCTTTCCATCTGGCAATCCTGTTTCCAAAAGCAAGCGCTTCCTGTTCCATTATATCCGCGCGTCTCTTAGTTGTCCTATGTACACGACGATGTGAACCTGCATCAGATTAATAGGAAGTATAGAGGGGAGTTCGCAACGCTGTCGAACACGGTCTGGATCTCTTAATCCAGTCACTGGCACGAGTTGTGAAGATGCGATGTTAAACATTTTGTCCTGCGTTTTCGCTCATGGGGGTCGTGCATCTCGCAGAGGCCCGAAAACAGAATAGTCTGACTCTAGCATCGCCGGCAGGTCGGAAATGAGTGGCATGGACAATCGCAGTTCTCACACCGCCGCTCGAGCCACAGGCAGTCCATGTGCCCTCGTGTTACGGTCAGTTAGTCGTACAGTTTGTCATTCCGCTCCTTGGCTTGGCGCTGCCGATATGCTCTCTGCCGGCAGGCGGACGAACAGTTACTTGGGCGACGACGTTCTCCCAGGTAACTCCCGCCGCACGAGGCATTCTAAAGTAATGTTACGTTTGCCTGCGATCGGCACCCCGTAGAGAGCAGCCCCTCGGTTCTGCGATTGTCCCATCTCCGGCCCTCCTTAGCTACGGACTTTACATAACTCTTATAGGGCGAACGAATCTATCCTGGCGCTAACTCCACCGCGATTACAGCCGGCAGAGTCCACACCCCCTGCCGTCCATTTATCGGAACTGGCTCCACGCGCCGCAGGTCCTGGAACACCCATAGCCACCTACCCATTGAGAAGTCGCCGTAAGGGTCCGTCGTAACTATCGCTTCGTACTCGGGTTTGTCGCCGAGCTCGCCGAAGCCGCGACAATTGACTATTCCGCCGGAGTCCGGCTCGCTCACCACCTGCATACACTCGATCAGCCGCGCGGTCGCCACGACAGCGCCCATAGGCATCGAGTGAGAACTGCCGGCGCGCCGGAGAACGACGCGCTGCACCTCGATGTTCCACTCGGTCGGTCGGGCCTTGCGCTTGCCGGCGTGGATCGCTACGCGCTGGCCTATCAGATTCCTGGGAGCTGCCCAGGAGGGAGTCTCGATGTTCTTGAGTCCCCAGACCATCATCTGCGCCCAGGGCTGGTGCAAGGTCAGTACCCTCATCTCAGCAGCCTCCTTTCGAGAACCTCTACCAGCATCATAACCCGACCCATGCGCGTTTCCGAAGAGAAAAGCCGTTCGGTCTTCCGTAACTGTCGCCCCGAAGTAGTGACCCAGACCCCGATGCCGCGGACGTTCGCCGTCAGCGCGGTTCCCGGGTCCTCAAAGGACAATCAGAGGGGGCTGACTCGTCCCTGTCGCGCCGTCTTCGTTGATTCCGGCAGTCCCAGGTATCCTGGGTAGTCCGGCCCTAACACAGGGCCTCTACGCGCCTCCTGCAGCCGAGATCTCCCCGGAATCAGCCCGAAAACCGACGTTTTGTCTTCTCGGGACATCTTCGATAAGAAACCCGGCACCGGCGTTTGCATCTCACGATTCTCGATTCCCGCGTCTTTCGGCGGCTGTCTCGGTCTCTCCTGTCAGGAAAAACCCGGAGTCGTCCAGGGTGGGTCTTGCGCTCATTCGTTAAGCTTTTGGCAGCTTCCCAAGATGTTGGCCTCGCTTATCGAGAGTACCGCCATCAGGGCGTGATCCTGAACCTGAACTGTCCCCAGGGACCTGACGACACCAGACTTCCTCTCTCCGTAACCGTCCGCCGCTGCCCGCACATCCGGCAGGCTTCGGTCCTGGACACCACCAGGCCGCCATCCTCTATGCGCTCAGTGGTGTCCAGTATCTCGGTCAGCTGGTGTTCGCATCCCGGCGGCATATCGTTCTCCCCGGCTCTTATCAATAGAACGGCTGTACGCCAGGAATTATACATAAGCCGAGGGGAAATGTGGGCCGGTCTAAGCAGGATCTCAGAGACCGATCTGGAGCGCGAAGAGAATGCTGATTCCCAAGCGTTCAAGTATCAAGCAACTGTCTTGAGAATCAATAGTTTTAACCGGTGACTTGGATGCTCAGATCGCACCATTCTGAGCGATGTCTGAGGATGGAGTTGAGGATCACGAGAAGCTTTCGCATGCAGGCTGTAAGAGCCAACTTCTTCGGTTTGCCCACGGCCAGCAACCGCTGGTAGAAATCCCTGATGACAGGGTTATACCGGGCTGCCACCAGCACTCCCGTGTACAGCGCGGCACGCACCCTAGCTCGTCCACCCCATACTGTGCGGCGTCCTCTCAGGGTGCCGCTGTCGCGGTTGAAGGGAGCCACTCCGACCAGTGCGGCGATCTGTCGGCGGTCCAGCGTACCCAACTCCGGCAGGTGGGCCAGGAGTGTTAGAGAGATCTGCTCCCCCCACCGGGTACGCTGCGAAGCAGGTCGTCCTTCTCACGCCATACAGGGCTATGCCGTATCCTCTGTCGCAGGTCTGTGTTCAGATCGTCAAGTTCCTGCTGCAGCCAGCTGATATGGGCTTCTAGGCGAGGGCGTACTTCCGGAGCGGCACGACCCAAGCGGTTCTTCTCCGCCACGAGGATTTCCACCACCTGTTTTCTGCGCGCCAGCACAGCCCCGAGCGCCTGAAACCATCGGAGTTGGTGGGTCTGAAAAATAATAGAATCAACGTATCCCACGTCCGACCGGGACAACCACTCGGACGGCGAGTCAGGGGCCGACCATAACCTGGATCATCAGCAGTTGCGGCGTGAGGCGGCACACGCCGGCATTTGCTATGATGAATGTATGTATATAAGGCAGGGTTTAAGTATAAGGCACAGGAGATAAGCCAGAAGCGCCACTTGCAGCGGGGGAAATGGGAAGCAAGTCCCGAAGCAGAACCAGCATTCTCCAAGGGTCTTGAAAGACCTGTCGTATAAGTGCCCTTATACGGCGCACATCACCGAGAGGACTTATACAACCCACCTCTTGTATAAGTTCGGGCAGTCTAGCACATTCTCCCGTAGTGTGAATACTATTATGTGTTTTCACACAATTTTCCCCGGCGGCCTCAGACGCTGAACATACATCGGTCTCATCTACACAGTCCTCGCGCAGTTCGCCCCCGTCGCGTTTCTCAGCCGCCACCTTAGACGACATCCCGAACGCACCTCGACTGCCGTAGTAGTGCGCCACCGCCCCGCGAGCGACCGTCTCGTTGCGCGTGTACAGTGCGGGCATCCTGGGCGAGCGCCAGCGGCCCGCCGTCATGAGCCGCGTGAGCGCAGTCCCGGTGCGCGCAAGGTCCCGCGCCATTCCCACCCGCGGAGAGTGTCCGCTGAACCCCTCTCCCAGTCCAGCCGCATAGGCAGCCTGCCCGATCCGCCTGCTGATGCTGCCCGCGCTAAGCCCGAAGACCCTGCCGTCATCCGGCGCTCCGGCGCGTATCGCTCTCAGGCTGTCCACGGTGGGCGCCGAGAGAAACGCCACGGCGCCCTCACCCTCCGGGTCGGTCTTGGAGCGCCTGATCAGCAGCCGTCCGGTGCCGTCCTCCTCCTCGACGTCCTCCCACTGCAGTTCGGCGGCCTCTGACACGCGCAGGAGGGCGTCCCTCATCACCCGCACTATCGCTATGTCCCGCACGCCCCTGCGCTCCGCAGCCTCCGCACTCTCCGTCCTTCCGTCACTCCAGCGCCGCCGAAGGCAGGCCGTTGCGACTATCGCGTCCAGAGCCTCGTCGGTCAGCCCTTCAGCCTGCCTCTGCTCCATACCCGCCTTCCTGCGCGCGCTCCTGAGAGTGTTTCTCACGTCCGCGCTCTCGCACGGGTCCGGCAGTCCCTCGTCCCTGTGCATGAACCCGATGGCTGCCGCCGCGGTCTGAAGCGTGGCCGGCTTATGCCCGTGCCTTTCCATTCGCTCCGCCAGGTAGGCCGCGACCTGCAGCGGATCGGCGGGCAGCGTCCTTATGCCTTTCTCACGCGCCCATCCCCTGAAGCGCCGCCACTGGGAATCGTAGTTTCTCCTGGTGTTCTCGGATACCTCGTGCCCCAGCACGGATGACAGGTGCGCCCGGTCGTCCTCGGTCAGGCGGTCTCCGTCGGTGGGCACGTCGCGGGGAAGTCTTCCCGTGAATCCGCTCTCACTGATGTCGTAAAGCTCTTCGGTCGTCGCAATCAGTGTCGTCATTTTCTCCCCACCTCCCTGCTTGGTGATGCAGATGTATGCCGTATAAGGGCACTTATAGATTATTCATTGTGAAAGGAAAGTAATGGTTATGGAGAGTATTACACCTTCCTTGAATCTTCTATCTGCATAACCACCCGTTGTGAATGCTGTTCCGGCTTATGACCGAGCCGTGGCAAATGGAGTAGATTGAACATGAAACTCATCATCGGGATACTGGCAGCCTCGGCGTTCCTGATCGCGATAGCTGCTTTCACCAGCTTCATAACATATTCACCGACACACGCCTCCCAGGGGGCACGGCCTCCGGGCGAGCCGACGGGGCTGAGCGTCTCAACGGCGCAGGGCTCGCTGGACGTATCTCTGGATTGGGACGACGTTGACGGCGCCGCCGAATACTGGGTACGCTGGCGGTTTGTCCATCCGGAACACAGGCTGAACGATGGAGTAAGGGTTGGGTCATCCGCCACGACTATCACCTTGGCCGAATACGGCGAGTGGGTGGTACGGGTGCAGGCGTGCAACGACGACGGCTGCGGGGAACCCGTGGCGAAGAGATTCAACACAATACCGGCTCCCGAAGCCACTCCCACGCCTGAACCTACGGCCACACCCGGGCAGACTCCCGAGCCGACAACGGAACCCACGCCTGAACCTACGGCCACGCCTGGGCAGACTCCCGAGCCGACAACGGAACCCACGCCTGAACCTACGGCCACGCCTGGGCAGACTCCCGAGCCGACAACGGAACCTACGCCCGGGCCGACCCCCGAGCCTACTCCGGAGCCAACACCGGAACCTGCGCCCGATCCAGCCGAGGAATCGTTGCAGGTCTCCATAACGGCCAGCGCCGCGGTCGTCCCGGTCGGCAATTCGGTTATCCTGACGGCGGTCATCGCCAATCCTCCGGCGGACTCCGGGCCTTCCTATCAATGGGAGCTGGACGTGGGCGGCTGGCTCTCCGCCGGAACGGGCACGACCCTGTCTTATATCACCAGCGTTGCAGAGTCCCAGGCATTCCGGGTGACGGTGACCTACGATACGGGGGCTTCGGCCACTTCGGATCCGCTCACCGTCACCTGGGCCGAGCCCAACCGGGCGCCGGTGGTCGATGAGCAGGCGGAGAAGTACGCAGTCTTCATCGACACGAACAACGCGCCCCCCGGGACCCTGGTCAGCAAGGAGTTCGGCGGCATATTTTCCGACCCCGACGGTGATACGCTGACCTACACCGTATCCGTTCCCACAGGCCGCACCGAGATGGTGGACACAGTGTACGTTCAGGAGAGCACCCAGCGGGTGTTCATCCGGCTCGAAGCCGAGGACGACTGGGGCGCCGTCACCCCCGCATTGCCAAAGCCGCTGGTCACCACGGTTACGCTCACGGCCACGGACCCGGACGGCCTTTCCGCGTCCGTAACCGGCGAATTTGAGACCAACTGGGAAGCGTCCGAAATCCTGGCCGTCTGCGACCGGACTCCCCAGGTGCGGGACGCCCTGGTGAAGCTGGCCGACAAGGCCTGCAAGGAAATCGGTGCCGAAGACCTGGACCGGGTGGTCAAGCTGGACCTGTCAAACACGGGTCTGAGTTCGCTGAAGGCGAGAGATTTCTCGGGCCTCTCCAACCTGAGGGACGTGAACATCTCCAGCAACGATTTCACGTCGTGGACGGATGCATGCGCCGCCGACTATGGCGACGAAGTCCAGAACATCAACCTGACCAACAACAAATTGGGGGGCACCGGGGACCAGATTGAAGCGGGCTGCTTTACCGCTACCAAGTTCCCAAACCTGGTAAGCCTGCACCTGGCCGCCACCCGCATCAACTCCCTGACTGGGACTCCCTTCTCCGGGTTGACCAACCTGCACTACCTGGACCTGAGCCAGAACCAGATCACAGCGCTGCCGGGGAGCGTGTTCAACGGCCTGACCAACCTCGAGTATCTGGACCTGGGCCGAAACGCCATTACTACCGGGACATCAACAGGGTTGCCGGACAACATTTTCAGCGCACTGTCGAGCCTCGAACACTTGAAGCTCAACAACCAGAAAGCCCATGACGCCAGCAACAACTACGAACCCACGGGCAACGCCCTGCTGACCACCCTGACCGCCAATGTCTTCAGCGGCCTAACCAGCCTGAAGCAGCTGGACCTGGCGAACAACGGCATCACCACCGCCGGCCTCGTCAACAGCGTCTTCTCACCCCTGACCAGCCTGGAAAGTCTGGCGCTGTTCGGCAATCCCGGCTCGTCCTTCACCCTCACCAACAAGGGAGTCAGGACCGGGGCAAGCGTCATTCAGGTCGTAACCCCTCCCACCGGTTTCACAGTCGAGCCGGTCAGCACCGGGGTCAAGCTGACCTGGGACGACCCCAGCGACACCAACAAGAGCCACGAATACCGGTACTTGGTAGCAGACGGCGCCGACTGGATCGCCTGGACTGACATCAGCAGTCCCACCGATAACGGCACCACGTTGGAACACACCGTCAGCAGCGATCTGAGCAGCGGCAAGGGCTACGTTTTCCAGCTCCGGTCGGAGAAGAGCGGCGCCCACAGCTGGCGCGCCAATGCCGATTGTACGGCCATCTTCGGAACGGCGGGTATTGACACGCTGACGGGTAGCCCTGACCCGGACTGCATCAGCGGTCTGGGCGGCAACGACCTCTTGCATGGCAGCGCCGGCGCCGACAAACTGGACGGCGGCGCCGGCACGGACACCGCCAGCTACCAGGGTTCTGCCTACCACTACGTAACCGTGAACCTGTCCGCCGACACTGCCAGCGGCGGCGACGCCGAGGGCGACTCGCTGGACAACATCGAGAATATCATCGGGTCAAACTTCGGCGACACCCTCACCGGCGACGCAAACGCCAACAACATCAGAGGCCACGGGGGCGACGACACCGTGGAGGGCCTTGCCGGTGGCGACAAGTTGTGGGGTGAAGGCGGCACGGGGGACACCTTGACCTACGCCTCTTCGAATGCCGCCGTTACGGTCAACCTCGCCAACAGAACCGCCAGCGGCGGGCACGCCCAGGGAGATACAGGACTTGGCGGCTTCGAGAACCTGATCGGCTCGGCGCACGCCGACACGCTCACCGGCGACGCAAATAACAACGTGATCGAGGGCGGCGCGGGAGGGGACACCATGGTCGGCGGCGCCGGCACCGACACGCTGTCCTACCGCTTTTCGAACCTCCCAGTGTGGGTGGACATTAGCAGCTCAACGGCACCAGTATTCGAGGATGGCGACGCTGCGGGAGACTCCGCTTCTGGTTTCGAGAACTTTATCGGATCGAAAGGCGGCGACGAACTCGTCGGCGACGCCAATGACAACGTGATCGAGGGCCTCGCTGGCTTCGACGAGCTAGACGGCAAGGGCGGCTCGGACACGTTGTCCTACGCCTCATCGGACGACTCGGTGGTTCTCAACTTCGCGGGCGGCAATTTTCAGAATTCAGGAACCAATTTCGATGGAACTGAGAGGGGTGCAAGGGACGGAGGAGGGGGACACGCCGAGGGCGATATCATTTCAGGCTTCGAGAACGCAATCGGGTCGGACTACCCTGACTGGTTCATTATCAAATCTGCCGGCAGCAAGATCGACGGCGGCGACAGCATCGACGACGGCAAGAGCACGCTTTATTTACCCAAGACCGATGTAGCTTCAGTTGGGCGAGGTGACTATGAAATCGATCCATTACAGTGGTTTTACCTCAATTCCGGCGATGTCGTCGATTACAGAAAAAGCGGTGGTGGCGTAACCGTGAACCTCACCACCGGCACCAATACCGGTGGCTCTGCTCAGGGCGACATCTTGACCGGCATTGAGGGCATCGTTGGTTCAGCCCACGCCGACACGCTCACCGGCGACGAGAACAACAACTACTTTGGTGGGGGTGCGGGGGCAGACACATTCGACGGTAAGGGCGGTTTTGACGTCGTAGATTACTCTTGGTTCATTACCACGCAAACTGTGACCCCCAAGACCATTGTGCTTACCCTTGACCTGAGTACATCAACCAATAATACGTGGCACGCCGATGGCGACACCTTTAAAAACATTGAGGCGTTCGTAGGGTCATTCTGGCAAGACAACATCCAAGGCGGCGATGGCGACGACATATTGAGCGGCCACATGCACAAAGACACGATCAGGGGCGGGGCGGGCGACGACACCCTCTGGGGACCAGACCCGCTGATATTGCGGAACCTTCTCCAATACCGTGACCTCCTGTACGGTGAGGCCGGCGACGACAAGATCATTGTCGGGCAGACTGACCAAAGTTTCGGTGGGGCCGGCGATGACAAGTTCCTGGCGGTGGGCATCGCAACGTACGACGGCGGCGACGGGACCGATGAGTTCTACTTCCATCGGAACTACTTCCCTACCGGGGCCTCCTCGGGAGGCATCATAGAAAATCACCAATCGCAGGACAAGATCCGGCTATGTATGGGGACCGGAGCAGGCGATGGAATGAACGATTCCGACGGTGAAGTTTCGTGGACAAAAACGGCTGTAGAACTTACGGGTTCCATTACGACGAATGACACACAAATCTCCGTTAAGCTCCAAATAGGAACCGAATCTGTCTCGCAGGGCATAATTCTTGTGGCTGATGAGCCCGACCCGAGCAACGTCACCGTAGAGTGGTCTGATCCCGACGCCGAGATCGGTACCGGGTGCAATTTCGTCGATCTCGAGTCGCAACCGGACCTAACACGCATGATACGATCGGAGGTTGGGGACCTGTATCTACCTCTCCCAGATCCAATGTAGAAAATCACCAATCGCAGGACAAGATCCGGCTATGTATAGGGACCGGAGCAGGCGATGGAACGGACGATTCCGACGGTGAAGTTTCGTGGACAAAAACGGCTGTAGAACTTTCGGGTTCCACTACGACGAATGACACACAAATCTCCGTTAAGCTCCAAGTAGGAACCGAATCTGTCTCGCAGGGCATAATTCTTGTGGCTGATGAGCCGACCCGAGCAACGTCACCGTAGAGTGGTCTGATCCCGACGCCGCAGTCGGTACCGGGTGCAATTTCGTCGATTTGGAATCGCAACCGGACCGAACACGCATGATACGAAGCGAGGTCGCGGACCTGATACAACAATAACCATCGAAACAACCCACGAAAGTTCTACCCCTGCCGGGCGGCCTCAGTCGATGTCCCCGCGGTAATGGGACGCCGGATTCTGCAACGAGCATCGGAAAGTGAAGGCAGTGTCCAGGTGCTGGTCGCGGATAACGGGGCCATTGACACCGCCTGGTACGGGCTTCGGACGAGTGCCGAGAAGGAGAACTCTCCGCACGGGACGGCGGTGCCGAGACCTCCGCTGCTCACCGCCCGTCTCTATGCTAGCCACAACCACGCGAGCTGAGGAAGATGGCCGGATTCGGAGCAGCGAAGTGTCGCTGTCCGAGGGTTAATCGACCTCCCCTACACCTAGCCGTTCGTTCCACATAAGTAGAGAATGAAAACAGAAACCGCAACGAATCTCTTTCTGGAGAGCCGGCGCTCCAAACGGCTCTCCGGAGTCACCATAGACACCTACGGCTGGGCGCTCGGCAAGATGGCCGAGATGTTCCCAGCGGAGCTGCCGGACAATGCATCGGACATTCAGCGACTGTTCATCGAAAACGCCGACCTGTCGGATTCTTCGCTGCGTACCATCTGGAGCAGGCTGCGCATCTTCTGGTCCTGGGCGGAGAACGAGGGCATCTGCCGTGCAACCTGACGCGCCGCCGATGGCCGCTGAGGGGGCTACCGGGATCTGCGCGGCGCAGCTTGGCTCCGCCTCTTACGACTCCGGTCCCGCCGCCACGGACAGGCCCGGGTTGGGACACCGACTGTGACGACACAAACCTGGTTGCGGACGCGACCATTACGCTCCCGGCCACCGCGACCGGCGTGGGAGACTGGGCATCAGCATCTCCGACACTGCGCTTCCACCGGTAGACAGGCGCGACTTCTCAGAGTGACTACGAACCGGCTCAATACATCCTCTTGGGAAAAGGACACCACTCCGGCGCCAGGCCGGCGCAGAAGACGGCAGAGGCTCCGGTCGATTAAAGGCTTGAGTGAAAGATCTCTTAATGCAAGGAAATTGTCCTGAACAGACGCAGAACATACCGCCATATCCTCGTGCGTACGTGAGGGTCTGTCCTGCACACCAACTCGGGTATATGGTCGAAGTTCGCACTCCCGGACTCGATGGAACGAAAAAGGAGCAGGAACACTTCGAAGACATTCTGTTGTGCCGAGACTGCTGGTCCCCTGACAGACAGGGCCCGACGCGGGCCAAACTAGCGTTTGGATTCACGGATCAGGAAGTCTCAATGGTGAGATCTCACGCAATGCAAGAAGTGCAGGCGGAGGAGTATGTACGGTATCAGAAGGCACCTCTCACGCGATTGAGCAACAATATACTCAATGAGACAAAATGCCGTCAAATGTCCCATTCCCCGGACCTCCCCATAGCTGAAGCCCGCCCTTAAACTCGACAAACTACGCCGCATTTGGAACAATCAATCGGAGACAGTGTTATATAGCTATCCCGACCTATTGATTACCTCGCCATATGTCGTGGACGAATCTACGGGCAGGCTCAAGCTCGGAATCAGACCTAAGATCACGCAGCTTAATGACTTCCTGCACCCAACGTGGTCCGTGACGAGGAATCGATTTGCAGAAGCCTTCTAGTTCACCAACAGCGACAATCCACAACCCGATCTTCCCACAAGAAGCTTGCAATTCTTGAAATCGCTCTGTCGCTTCGCCTGGGGGAAGTGCAGACACACCAGCTCGTTTGATGTAATCCCACGGAGAGAGTTTGTTGAAGACCGCATTAATTCTTAAGCGAAGTCGCCCCTCGGATTCACCATCCGGTGATTCTTCGTCTAACTCGCTTCGAATGCCATGTTTAATCTGGTCGATACTCATAGTCGGCAAGCTATTCTCGATTGCTTTACTGACTACATTTACTGCTGGTTGAATTTCTGCCCAATCCCCGCCCAAGGCTTGGATGATCTTTTGTAGCTCATTCTCATTTCGAAGCACATCGATATCTGCTACTACGTCCACCGGTACATCTAAAGCTACTAGGATCTCGGCCAATGACGCCATACGATCCTTTCCGCCAGCGTGAATGAAAAGAACATCGGGTTGTTGGCCCCCATGCACGTCTAGAATATCTAGGATCGAGCTGTAGAACGTACAATCAGCATCTCCTTCGCAGACGATAACCCTTTCATGGAACACTCCGGATAATACGTTGGAATATTTCATCAAAGGATCTATGCTGATATCTCTCGCGAGTCCCTTGTCTAACCTCTTGATTCGATTGATATTGCCTTTCCTACTCATCCTCAGTATTTGCAGATTTTCGGATGCTGCATTTATCAGCCCACGAAGTACGTCCGGGCTGTGAGTCGCAACAAATAGCTGCGACCGGCGGGTTCTTTCCGTAGCAATAATCTCTCCGAGAAGCCGTGCCTGTGGTGGATGAAGAAACGCTTCGGGTTCGTCAAGAAGCAGAATCGAGGGGGTAGTTGAAGCGAGCAGGTGCAGGACAACACTCGCGAAGCTTCGCATACCATCACCTTGTTCCTCGAGTGGCACGGTGGAAGGAAGCAACCACTCCCAATAAGTAGCTGATGCGCGATCTTCGCCTTTCTCTTGTCGCGGCGTCTTGCGTTCCCCAGTTAGCAACTGGGCTTTTGTGCCGCCTCCGCGGTAAAGTATCAGGTCCTCATCGAATGCTCGCTGGAAATATCGACTAATTCTCAGCTCGACGCGGTCGTCCAAAAGCATGTGTATGGGATGAGAAGGTAACTCATGGAGTGGGTCGATTGAATTTATCGAGTTGCTATCGGAGATACGGCGTTCGGTAAGGATTCGCGAACAGAATAAAGACCCAAAATGCCAGACTTGGTTCGGCCAAAGATTCTCGAAGTTGCTGCCGGTACTAAGATTGATGCCGGACCCCTGTATGTGGACGCCACCGCCATGGAATTTAATCTGTGAGTGGCTTTCGACAAATTTTCTGAAGTGTGCCTGAGTGCCTATATGTCTTGGCTTAGCTGCCTTGACTACTTTGCCTGCCCCGGAGTCTCGGCCTGTGATATGTGACTCAAGCTCTCTCAGAGCCGCGCTCTTACCGACATTGTTAGGTCCTACCAGAACCACAACGTCAGCTGCTTCCAAGTTAATCAAGGTTCCATCCGAGAAGGTCAGACTCTCGAAGGTTACTGATGGCCAATTATCTGCCCGCATTTCTGGAATTCCTTCGTCAATCTAAGAAAAGGTTCATCTTGATCAGGGATACACGACTTGCGCCAGACACGGAAATCCTCAGGTCCACATATCTAACGGGCACACATTTATGCCCAGCAACACCCTCTCGTCCAACAGGGCAATAGAACAGTGGTACAATCCGTTTGAACTATCGCCAAACTACTCCATATGGTAACCCATCGGGATAAGTCTTCAAATGAGTACCTGTGCTATATTCGTTAGGATCTCGACCGCCGAGCAGTCGGTGGAGTCTCAGTTCGTGGATCTTCGACCCTACGCAGCTCACCGAGGATGGGAAGTCATCAGTGAGATACGCCTCGAGGGAACGTCGGCCTACCGCGGCGGCATGGACGCGCTACTGGCGCGCCTCGTGCGCGAGAGCCAGCGCGACGGCCGGTCCATGTTACTGATCCACTCCCTCGACCGGCTCTCGAGGCGTGGCGTGGTGCAGACAGTCCACGCCGTCACGCGCCTGGCCGACGCCGGGATCCGGCTGACTTCGTACCGCGAGGCGGACATGATCGACCTGACCACTCCGCACGGTGAGTTGGTACTCAGTGTCTTTGCGTTTCTGGCGAAACAGGAGAGCTCAATCAAGAGCGAGAGGGCGAAGAGGGGCATCGCGTCGGCGAAGGCGAAAGGTGTGAGAGTGGGGCGGCCACCGGGATCGAAGGATCGTCGGCCGAGGACGCGCCGGCACTTCAGAAACCCCGTCGGGGCGTAGACTAAAAACCCCTTTATTTCGTCAGCTACGAAAACCCCTGTTTTTCAGGTCTCTAAAAAGCATGCTTTTTAGGCTGCGGACGTCCTAGATAGTCTTCCGACTTGCTTACCTACCTTCGGATTCCCTTTATACTAAGAAGAGTGAAAGAGAAATGAGGGACTCGCTTGAATTACATCATTCCGCGAACATGCACGAAAGTCAGGGATTCAGATTCTGAGCAGATCGATTCACGCCCCCTGTCTGACTTCCGCGCCAATCATGCCCTTGTATTGCTTGGTGATCCCGGTTCCGGTAAGACAACAGTCTTTCAAATGGAGTGCAACGACCTTGGCGACGCGGCTCATTATGTCTCTGCGCGCGACTTTCTCACATTCAACCCCGAGAACCATCCGGAGTGGCGCGACAAGATACTGTTCATAGATGGCTTAGACGAAGTACGGGCGGGCGAAAGGGATAGGCGAACGCCGTTCGATGAGATCAGAGGCCGCCTTGACATGCTCGGTAAACCAAGTTTCAGATTATCCTGCAGGTCAACTGACTGGCTGGGCGAAAACGACAAAACCAATTTGGCGGCGGTCGCTCAAGGCAACTCGGTGACTGTTGTACAGCTTGATTCCCTGGGTGAACCGGATGTCCGCCTGTTTCTGGACGCACATCCTGACGTCGGTGCACCAAGCGCCTTCATTTCTGAGGCACGTGTGCGAGGCGTGGGTGGTTTGCTCACCAATCCTCAGACTCTCACAATGCTGGTCGAGTTAGTTGTTGACGGGGGGAGCTGGCCTGAAAGCCGCAGAGAAACCTTCGAGATGGCCTGTTTGAAATTGGCCACTGAGCACAATGATGAACACAGAATCATAGGCCAATCTACCACCGTAGAAAAGATACTCGATGCTGCCGGTAGGATATGCGCGGTCCAACTGATTGCAGACGTACCGGGTTTCGCTACGGATCGGCTCTCTCCCGATGAAGAGTACATCGATCCCATCCGATGCGATTACGAAGATGACCAGATGTTGCGAACAGCACTCTCTTCAAAGTTATTCACGGTGGATGGGGATGGCCGGGCCCGACCGATTCACCGCCAAATCGCGGAATTTGTCGGAGCGCTTCACCTGGGGAAGGTGATAGAGTCAGGACTCCCCGCTAAGCGTACCATTTCCCTCATGGTTGGAATGGACAACCTTGTCGTCACAGGGCTACGGGGTCTGTCCGCTTGGCTCGCCGTAAACTGCAATATCACTCGCCCTATATTGATTGATTCGGACCCGATCGGCGTTGGCCTCTATGGGGATATACACGACTTTTCTGTGGAGGACAAGTATGCGCTCCTGTCCTCTCTGAGAAGAGAGGTTTCGCGACTCAATTCGCTAATTGACGCGGCCCCGGCATTCGCTGGGCTGGCAAGCCACGAGATGGCTCCCGCGATAGAAATGGTCCTTTCGGAGGACGACCGCAACTACGATACCGAATCTTTCGTCGGGTTCATATTGATAGTTCTGGGACTCGGACAGCCCCTGCCGGAACTCTCCGAGATCCTTATCGCTATTGTTCACGACAATAGCCGCCGCGAAAGTATAGCGCCCCTGGCTGCCGAGGCATTCATCAATTGCTGCCCGGACAACGATGAGAGAACACAGCAGCTCCGGGAAGTCCTTGATTCCATTCACAGCGGCTCAATACCCGATCCGGACAACGAACTTCTCGGCTTGGTCCTATCGAACCTTTATCCAGAGGTGGTGGGGCCTGCTGACCTCTGGGATTTCATGTACGACAAAGGGGAGCGGAATCTCATCGGCAGCTACGTTATGTTCTGGGACGGTCACCTGTTTGAAAAGTCCTCAGACGATCAGGTTGCCGAGTTATTGGAGCATCTGAAAGAACGAGTTGACGACTTGCTTCCTGCTATTGAGAAGCATCACCTCACACATGTCCCCATCGAGTTGTTGGCGCGGTGCCTCCAGTCTCGGGGCGAAGACATGGACATAACGGACATCTTTGAATTGCTCAGCGCATGCTCAGCGCTGCAACTAAGATCAATACGAAAGGAAGCCCGGATCAAAGTCCAATCATGGTTAGAACAACGCCCAGAGACTCACAAGGCGGTCATCCTTGAAGGTCTGTCCAGGTGCGCAGAATCGGACCGCTTCGCGTTTGACGCGTATAATTCAGTATATCGGCGTATATTCGGCGCCCGCCTACCTGATGACTTCGGCACGTGGTGCCTGCATCAAGCGGTCGAAACAGTGAGCACTTTGCCACAGGTTGCCGAACACCTTCTGGAGCAGGCCACCAGAGCATATCGAGTAATGCCTAACAATGGCGGACTGTCGGTGGACCTGCTCAGGTCTCAGACAGAGGGTAACGAGATTCTGAAGGCTAAGCTGGATCAACTGCTCTCGCCTCATCCTGAACCGCCTCAACATCAGGCGGATGATGAGCCTGACACATACGACGATCGAGACGACGAGAATTCGCAATTCTTGGACTACGTCCGCTCCCAACAAGATTCCCTACTAAACAACAGCGCTCAGCCAGGCCTCTTGGATCACATAGCCGACAGCTACTTTGGGAGTTTTATGGGATCAGACGGAATCCCTGGCATTCGAGGCACAGAGGGACTATTTCGGGCCGATCTCAGTCTAATTCCCGTGGTTCTCCAAGCTTTGAGGGGCGTCGTTCTCCGCGACGATGTCCCCGGAGTGGAGGAGATTTTCAGCCTATGTCAACAGCGCCGGAGGTACTATCTCGCCCGGCCGTTCCTTGCCGGATTGGCCGAACTTGAGAGAACTGATCCCGAACGATTATTTCAATTGCTAGATGACAACCGAACCCGTGTCGCGCTGGCGTTCTATTACTGTATGCCCCATGGAATGTACAAACCCGATTGGTTCGAGAGAACCCTCGCCGAGCATCCTGAAATTGTTGCAGAAATTCAAGTGAAATCCGCTATCGCTGAGTTATCTGGGGAACACAAGAGCATATACGGGCTATGGGATCTGGCCTTTAGTTCGAGTTACTCCGAAGTCGCCAGGATCGCAAGCCTGCCTATCCTTCGCGAGTTTCCGGTAAAATGCCCTACTGAGTTGGCTGATTCATTGGGACACCTGCTTCTGGCCGCTATCCAGCATGCCGACAGGGCCTCCTTTGAGAGCTTGGTCGAAGAGAAGGTTTCAACAACCGAGATGGACGTCGCTCAGCAGGTTCGCTGGCTTGTGGCGGGCCTGATTGTGGCGCCGGATTCCTACACAGACCGGGTAGAAGAGAGCACTTCGGATTCTGACTGCCGAGTCCTTCACCTGACCGCCATGTTCAAGAACCGACTACCCTTTGAACTCAATGTAAAGACCGTTGGTGTCCTCATACGTATCGTGGGAATACAATTCGGGCCGGAACTATTGGTTAGAGATGGATGGATTCCTCCCGAAGAGCACGCTGCGGAACTCGTTGAGAGTCTGATTAATCGACTTGGCGGCTCACCGGAAAGCGCAGCAAGCAAGATGCTCGACGAGTTTATCGCAGATCCTGCACTCTCAGATTGGCAGAGACGTCTTACACAAGCGCGCGATGAACAAAGGGTTGTCGCCCGGGACGCCTCGTACCTCCATCCAGACCCGGAGACGATCTGTCTGACGTTGAACGGGTCCACGCCCACAAGTCCCGGCGACCTTGCCGCTCTCCTTGTAGATCGACTGGAAGAGATATCTCAGCGCATAAGGACAGGCAACACGGAAGACTGGCGACAATACTGGAATGAGAATTTCCAAGGAAACCCACAGCATCCGAAGCACGAGGATCACTGTCGCGATGCGCTTCTCTCAGATTTGCGTCATTTTCTCCCAGACGGCGCCGAAGCCCAGCCAGAAGGGCAATATGCCAATGATAGGCGCGCGGACATCCGGGTGGCGCGTTCCTCCGACTTCAACGTTCCCCTGGAGATAAAGAAGAACTCACATCGCGACCTCTGGACTGCATTGCACAACCAGTTGGTCGAGTTTTATGTCAGCGATCCTGCAACAGGCGGATTCGGAATATATCTGGTCTTTTGGTTCGGACCCGAGCGTACAGCGTCTGCGCCACCGGAGGGAGAACGGCCCAACTCCCCGGATGAACTCAAGGCTGTATTGCAAGCGTCCCTTTCACCCGAACAGGCGAGGAAGATTTCAGTTTGCGTTATTGATGTCAGTACCACTTAGACGAAACTGCATACTCCCTCCGTCATGCCGAATGGGCAGATTCCTGTAAACGGCGGAGTAATAATGTGTCTGTCTCAAAAGTAAGCTGTGTAAAGAAGGGAGACCCGTCATAAAGGGCAATACGAGCAGACTGGTTGTTTTGATGCTAATGCAGGCTTCGTGGAAGCCCAGTTCAGGAAAGTTGTGGCGGAGGCCAGTGATTACCTTCGATCAATCCTCAGGCAGGGTCCCAACGGATGCCGGCGCCGGTTCGCCACACACGCCAGAGAGTCCTAAGGTTGAATGCTGTGACGAGCATGTCCCATTCGGCCCTGACATCGACTATGCCTCGCAGCGAGAATCGTTGCGCTCCAAGCTGATTCTTAATAATCGCGAAGAGTGGCTCGATCAGAGGCAACCGGCGGCGATAGGCTTGTTGGGCTTCATCGGTCGCCATCCAGTCCCTATGACGGCGTAGTGCCACGTCGTATGGTCCGATCTCCAGAGTGCGTCCAGCCGAAATGTTCCTGGTGCAGACCCCGAAAGCTGGACATTCCCTACACACCGACGCTGAGACTATCCGATACTCCCTTGCCTTCTTTGCCTTATTGCTCTTCATGCCTGTGAAGGCGAGTACCTCTCCATGAGGACAGGTGTAGCTGTCGGTTCCCTCATCGTATATGAACTGGTCTTTGTGGTATGGATGGTTCGTCGGTCGCGCCATGTCGGGCATCACCACCTGCTGGCCTCTTTGGTGTAATTCCGCCACATGCCTGCCGGCGAAGTAGCCGGCGTCCGCCAGTGTCATCGGTACCCTTGCCCCGCTCACCTCCTCTGCCTGTCTGGTCATCATGGTCAGACGAGCGGCGTCATTGGGCTCGTCCACTACGTCCGAAGCGGTCACCAACATGCCGGTAACTCCCCCATCGGCGGCAACGGGCGAGACCATGGCCTGGGCATTGTATCCGGGCACTATTCCCTGTCGAGTCCGCATCAACCTGGCGTCTTTGTCGGTCAGATTGATGCGCGCCGGACGCTTGTACCGATTTGGACGCTCCTTGCTCGGAAGTTCCTTCATGGCCTGTCTGACACGTTGTCGCAGCGCCTTCCGCTCTGCCAGCTTCTCGGGAAGACGCGCCACAACTCCATCGTCCCCGCCTTCGTTCTGGGCCTCCAGAGACTCTATGGCACCCTTCACCCGATCAAGCAACTCCTGCAATCGTCTGGCATCATAGGTCTGTATCAGCGCTGCGTTGGCGTACACCTTCGTTCCATCCACCGCCTGCACCGCCAAATCCACCAACTCCATTGCGACCGCGGTACGCACCGTGCGCTTGAACAGCCCTCTCATACTCCGCCGATGCTTCTGATAGAACCGCCATAAGGTGTTGTGATCAGGCTGCTGCCATCCGGTCAGCCACAGGTAGGGGATCTGATCCCGGCAGGCTGACTCCAGCTTGCGGCACGAGCGCACGTTAGTCATAAAGCCATACAGCCACACACTCAGCAAAGCTCGGGGATGGTAGGCCGGTGCTCCCATTGGTTCTCCATCCGGCTGCACATCCAGTTCCCTCCAGTCCTCCCGCTCCAGCGCATCCACGAACTCGGCAACGAATCGTGCCGGATGATCCGGAGGAACCAGTTCGTCAAGAGTCGGCGGTAACAGCCAGGCCTGATCTCGGTTCATCTCTCGAAGGGGCATCTGCAATCCTCCCAGTCAGAGTCTCTCCGACATTCTACACCTTACCGAGCCGTCCGACTTTTGAGACAGACACACCTGAACACCGCGGGCGCGTTGAGTATCACGCTCATGCCGTGAGGCACGATGGGATGGTCGTCCGGGTAGCCATCCGGGACGTACTCGCGCACCATGCCCGACACCGGGTACGACATCCCGTGCGGAAGATGGCAGCCCGCGTTCCCGAACCCGACGCCCGCGAACGTCGCCGCGAGCATCATGTTCGACCTCGACTCGATATCCTCGGCGTCCTTCACCGCGCTGACCATGTTGTGCGAGACCATTTCTATGGCGCGAGTCGCCCAAACGTCCGAGATCGGGTTGGATCCCTGGTATGACGGCCTCAGTCCCGGGTTAGGAGGGGCCTCCCTGTGACTGAACGGCATCGCAGTGTAAGACTCCAGTCCGTGGCACAGCACGTCGAAGCCACTGCAGGCGGTCACCATACCCGGCAGCGTTCGGCTGTTCTCAGGGTCCACGATGCCCATCGTCGGCCTGAGAGCGCGATGCGCCAGCCCCGTCTTCGCCTTCATCTCGAGCAGGTCGAATATAGCTACGCCGGTCGTCTCCGAACCCGTGCCGGATGTCGTCGGCACCGCCACATGAGGCTTCAGCGGACCCGGGACCGGCTCACCCTGCCCGATTGGTGCGTTGACGTATGTAAGGAAGTCCGCCGGGTACGTCGAGTACAGGTTGGCCGCCTTGGCGGTATCTATGCTGGAACCACCACCGACAGATATGAAAGCGTCGAAGGAACCGTTGGAAGCGAACTCAATCGCTTCCTTGAAGGACTCGTCCGTCGGCTCCACCTCCACCTGATCGAACAGAACGGCGTCAATGCCCTCAGCCCTCAGCGAGTCCAGAACGACGGAGACCGGCTCCAACTTCGCCATCCTGGGATCGGTCACCACCATCACGCGCTTCGCACCCATCCGCGCAACCTCATAACCGATTTCGCGCGTTACGCCGGGCCCAAACTTGATGGCCGACGTGTCTATCGAGAATGCGGTTTCTAATTCATGGTGAATCATTAGGAGTCATCCTTCTGTGGCGTCTGCAGCAATTCGGTTCTTGCCAGACGCGAGACACTTCGGCTTGATCTTCATCATCACGTACCAGGTAACGTACGACGACATTCGTATCCAAGGCTATCAATGCTGTCCAACTGCGCCCGATATTGCTCGATCCATATCATCGAGCGTGATGGGAGGACCGTCGTACTGGATAGCACCGTACAACCTATCAATTAGGAGAACGGGCCGAGTCCTCACTTCCCCCTCATGTATAATATAGCGGATGCGGTCGCCCGCCTCTACACCTAGGGCTTCCATTACCGCCTTGGGCAGTGTTGTCTGCCCTTCTGAGGTTATCTTGGACTCGATCATAGTCAGAGCACCTTATGTATCATATTTGAACAAGCTTGTACATTATAAAATAGTAGGGGGAATAAACAGAGTGCAAGCCTGAAGTCGGGTCTTGCGAAGCGCGCCTCTCTGGAGAAGATATCTTGACCTCAGTCCTCATCGTCGTGTTCGACGGGCTTCAGCCCGCACAGATCCGCCCCGAACTCATGCCCAACCTCTCGCGGTTCGCGGACGAGGGTGTGTTCTTCGATAATCATCATCCGGTATTTCCGTCGGTGACGCGCATAAACGCGGCCAGCATGGTCACCGGACACTATCCGGGCGGACATGGACTGGCGGCTAATACGATGGTCGCTCGGGACTATGATCCCGCGCTGGTCTTCTCCGCGCTGGAGCCCACGCTTGCTGACATGGCACGCAAGACCGGGCATGTCCTACTCGCCCCAACCCTGGCGGATATTCTGCCCGAGCATGGCATGGAGTACACCGCTATTGGGGTTGGCACTTCGGGGAATGCCTATGTCCACAATCCGAACGCTGACACGTCGGGCGGCGCTACGATACACCCCGACTTCACACTGCCTTACTCGCTCCACGAACGCCTGGTGTCGAGGTTTGGCGAGTGGCCCGCAGAGTCTCAGCCGAATACTCCTCGCTTCCGGCACGCCATTCGCATTCTGACTGAACATATCCTTCCCGAACGTGAACCCGCAGTAGCGCTAATCTGGTCTTCGGAGCCGGACAAGGCGCAGCACGCCTACGGTGTCGGGTCCGAGTTGTCCGACCGCGCCATACGGGAGGCGGACGCGGGTTTCGGGCAGATCATGCACTGGCTGGATGGGAACGGTCACGCGGAAACCAATGTGATGGTTGTGTCCGACCACGGCTACTCGACGATACGCGAGGTCGTGGATGTCGAGGCGCAGGTCCGAGACGCCGGGTTCTCCAAGGAAGATGTCCTCGTAGCCCCGAACGGCGGGAGCGTTCTGTTCTACACACGCGATCAGGTCACGACAAGGGGACTCGCTGCGTATCTCATGTCCCAGTCCTGGTGCGGGGCAATCCTGGCATCCGATGCGGCCAGTGAGATAGAGGGAGCGCTTTCAATGTCCCTGGCGGGATGCGACGGGCCGAGGGCGCCAGAGCTTGCAATGTCGTTCACGTGGGACTCGGAGACTAACGACGCGGGTTACGACGGGTTCGTCTATTCCGGCGGAGGAGCTCCCGGATTGGGTCAGCACGGCTCTATGAGCAAGCATGAGATGAACAACACTCTGCTCGCAAGAGGGCCGAGTTTCAAGTCGGGGAAGCGTGTCACCTCACCGACCGGAAACGTTGATGTAGCGCCGACGGTCTTGGAACTGCTGGGTCTGCCGATACCTGACGACATGGACGGACGTGCTGTGGTTGAGGCGCTTGTGAATGGTCCCGATTCTGTGGAGTCAACGACGGACGCTCACCTGGCGGGGAGAGAAGTCCTGAACGGGGTGTATCGCCAGAGAGTCACGCTGTCGCGTGTGGGTAGCACGGTCTATCTGGACTCTGGAAGCGGATGGCGGGAGTGACTGGATTGTAGTTCACCCCCACCCCAGCCCTCTCCCTTGAGGGGGGGTTTGTTGAGCGGTTTTCGTAGCTGACAGCACGTTTACCCACCCCTGTGAATCCATCAAGGGAGAGGGGATTTTCAATACAGAAGTGAAGTTCAGCGGACAGGACGCCAGAAGACGAACCTGCCCGCTGTTTTCGGTTTACTGGCTATGGTCTAAGCTGGCTGGAACTTGGGGAGCGAGATCTCGTCCGTGATGTCCTCGAAGACGACCTCGAGCGCCATGCCAATCTGGAGCTTCTCCGGTGTGGGGTCGTCCATGACGATATTGGTCGGCATGATTGGCCCTTCCTCGAGCTCGACCATGGCTGTAACGAAGGGGACTTCGCCGACGAAGCCGGGATGGAAGGGTCGGTGTACGATTGCGTAGGTGTACAGAGTCGCCTTGCCGCTCGCCTTGACCCAAGTGGTGTTCCTGGAGAAGGTGATGGGCGAGATGTCCCTGGGATAGAAGTACGCCTGCTGCGCATCGTTATCGTACCTGAGCCACAACTCGTGCTCCTTGCACTTCTCCCAATAGAAGTCGGACTCCACCTGCGGCACCGGAATGGGCTTGTTGTATCCAGTAGTCATTTAATTCTCCTGATGTTGTGAAGTTCGGCATTGCCGTCACTTGGATGTCCAAGCTACGGGAGCCGATTCTTTCACGGGATTAGTCAATACCCAGAACTACGGTGCCAGTGGAGGACAGAGAGCCGCCTGTGCCGTTAATCAGGCACAGTTTCGGATCGTCCAACTGGCGTTCACCGGTCTCTCCACGAAGCTGCCTGACGGCCTCCAACACGAGGAACATGCCGTACATGCCGGAGTGGGTGTAGGACAGTCCGCCGCCGCTGGTGTTCATAGCGAAGTCGCCACCGGGGGCGGCGCGCTGGTCGGCGACGAAGTCCGGTCCCTCTCCCGGCCCGCAGAAGCCGAGGCTTTCGAGCGTGGCAAGGACGGTGTAGGTGAAGGAGTCGTAGATCATGGCGAGGTCAATATCGTCATGGGTAACCCCGGCCATCTTGAGGGCAGCCGGGCCGGACTCGCGCGCCCATGTGCTGGTGAGATCGGGCATCTGGCTAATGAGTCCGTGGTCAAGACCCTCGCCCGCGCCCAGGACCCAGACGGGTTTCTTGGGCAGGTCTCGCGCGCGTTCGGGCGTGGTTACGATATAGGCTCCGCCGGCGTCGGTGGTGAGGCAGCAATCTGGCAGGTGGAAGGGCCAAGCGACCCAGGGGGAGTTGTGGTATTCGTCGAAGGACATGGCGCGGTCATTGAAGTATGCCTTCGGGTTCAGGTTTGCCCACTTGCGAGTGGCAACCGCCACTTCGGCCATACCCTGTCGGGTGTAGTCCTCGCCGTACATATGCATATAGCGCCGGCAGGCCATCGCGTAGTTGACGGGGGCGCCTATGAAGCCATAGGGGGATTCGAACTGCGGGCCCGGCTCGGAAGCGTTGCCGCCCGACCGGGACCGAGCGCTGCGTCCGGCCTCGCCGTGCGTTACCAGGACCGTCTCGCAGTAGCCCGCCTGGATGGCGAGCATCGCGTGCGCGATGTGTATGATGAACGAAGAACCGCCGACTGCGGTGGTGTCGGTGAACCTGGGGTTGACGCCGAGGTACTCGCCCAGGGTGAGGGTCGAGGTGCCGGCCGTCATGAGGCCGTCCACGTCTTTAATGGACAGACCAGCGTCCTCAAGCGCGTTGTACGCCGACTCGGCGTGCAACTGTAGATTTGACTTTTGGACTCTGCCTATCTCGTCGGACTCCGCTACGCCCACGATGGCTACGGATTTTGAAATATCAGCCATGCTGACCTCCTGTAAATTGTCCCGAGGCGCGGTACTCTACATGGTCAAAAGCGACATCGCACAGCTACCTCTTCCGGGGTTTTCAAACGCAGATAAGGTTAACTTAATCGCCACTGCCAATCAAGTTAGAGAACGCCTGGCAGCGGAAGCATCATAATAGTGGTGGACATTAGTATATCCACGAAGGACACGAAGCTACACAAAGATCACCCTCACCCTGAGGGAGCTGATAGGGGTAGGCAAAGTCTGAAATTAGCTATAAAACATCGAGAGACGCAAGAACCTGATGTCGATTGGGCACAGCATTGAGAGTGCCCCAAAGTTGAGTTTTCAGCTTTATGAACCATAGACCGAACCATTCTTTGGTTTGAGGGTCTTCAAGTTGACCAGAAATGCCTACCCCTGTCAGCCCTGAGGGAGAGGGGGTTTTCAACATACAAATGACGAGACGAGCGGGAATAACAGGACGGAAATGAAGAGCCACCGGGCAGCGCGCGCAAATACAGCCGGTTATGTCCAGGAAGGGCACGAAGCGACGCTAAGGGTTTGGACCGCTACGCTTAGATGCCGAGTCGGTCATAGGCTGTCGTATTGGGTTAGTCCTTCGGGTGGGTCAGGGATCTTTACGTCGGACTCATCCCATCGTTTCCAGCAGTCGAGGATTTCGTGGAACTCGGCGGCTCCGATTATGGCCTGCTCCCTGGTGATTACCGGAGGCGGCTGGGCGGCGATTGTGTCCCACATGGAGAGGTCTCTGTCCCGCATGGCGGCTTCATGCGCCTCGCGTTCTTCAGGGGGGATTTCTTCGACGAAACGCTTGAGCTTCTCGATTACCCTGGCCATGTTTTCTTCGGATGCGAGGTATGCCTCGCGTTCTTCGTCAAATTCCAGTTCAGGGGTGTGGGTTCTCGCTTTCGCGGGAATGACGGTAGATTCGGGTTCGGGGGTTTCAGTCGGGCGCACTTCGGGCGCGGCGCAGGTATAGGTTTCGTCGAAGCCGCGCTTGATGAGTTCGCGGGCGGCGGCGATGCGGTGGTGGGGCTTGAAGCCTTCGTCGTTTCTGATGCCTTCCATTACTTCGGCGTACATCTTTATGACGGTTCGCCCGTCCTGGGTGAGTTCTCTTGCGTAGCTGGCGAGTTGTTCTCGCGCCTCGGCTATCTCAGGGGACAGGTCGGCGTCGGGACTGCCGGTTCTCCTGGCCCTGGGTTTTGGGGGCGTGGAGTTGGCGCGTATGTAGTCTTCGAACTCGGTGAGACCTATCTTGACGAGTTCTTTGGCTGAGTCCATGCGGTGGCAGGGCTTGAAGCCTTCGGAGTGTAGGTCGCCTTCTGTGACCTGTACGAGGAACCGGACAATGCGTCGCCCGCCGCCAGTTTCTTCGGCGACTATCTTGGCGAGTCGTTCGCGTGGAGTCAGGTTGTCGTGCATTTTTGAGTCCTTAGTCTTTAGTTCTTAGAAGCGGAAGCGCCCAGTTTTCACTGAGCGCTTTGGCCCTCTCTTGTAGGGGCGCCCACAAGGGACACCCCTACAAGAGAGGTCGGTATATTCGATTCAGATGTATGGTAGCACGGATATTCTGTGGGCGTCAAGGGCAACGGGAAGGCAATTAGAAATTGAGAATTATGAATTGAGTGTGGGTGTCTGATCTGTGATTTGGTTAATTTGGTTGATTGGGGTGATGGGCAGGATGGGGTGGGTTACTTTCCGAGATGTGCATTTTATTGATAATGCATATCATTATATTGATATACATCCAGAATATATTGACTCAACATTTCAACCTATATACACTTCTAAACGAGGTGGTAATTCGGTTAGTGTGCATCAATATATATGATATTAACTATCATTAACTATTGATCAACATGCCAGCCATAACTCAACACCGGCTGGGTAGCAGCCAGGTGCAGACAGCCAGACCAGAGCGAAACAAAGGAGATACGAATGAACCGGCAGAGATCGGGTCGAATTGGCTTTAGGCCGTGGCTGCTGGGAGCGCTGACACTGATGGTCGCGCTCTTTGCAGTTGCCTGCTCGGACGACGAGACGCCTGATGCGGGGACGCAGAGCCCCACGGCGGCGGTCACGTCCAAGCCAGCCAACGTGACGATTAGCAACTGCGGCGTGGAGACCGTCTATGACGCGGTTCCCGAGCGCGTAGTCGCTACGGACACGAGCGCACTTGAGGTACTGATGGCGCTCGAATTGCAGGATCACGTCATCGGCTACTTCGGAGGCACCCCTGATCGGCTCCAGCACCAGCACCAGGCACGTGCGGCTCTAGTCGATCGTCTGGGCGGGAGTTTCCCCTACCCATCACTGGAGGCGGTTCTCGCCCCGGGTCCTGATTTGGTGTTCAGCTACGGCTTCAACGAAAGCGCGGGGCTCACCGCGCATAACTTGCGTGACGCTGAAGTGCATAGTTTCTCATTCACAGAGGCCTGCCCCGACTTCTCCGGCAATGTCACGCTTGAGGTTATGTTCCAGGATGTCCGCGCAGTGGCTCAGATCTTCAATGTCGAGGATCGCGCCGAGGAACTCATCGCCACATGGGAGCGGCAGATTGCGGAGGTCACCGAGGCAGTCCCGACTGGTGAGCAAGTCCGCGTTTTCTACTTCGACTCGGGCGAAGAGGCTCCGTTCACGGCTCTATCCGGCTCCGTGATGTCGGACATAATCAGTCGGGCCGGAGGCGTGAACATCCTCTCGGAGGTGAGTGGCGCTTGGGGAACCGTAGAATGGGAAGCCGTCGTAGATGGCGACCCGGAGCTGATCATTCTCGTTGACTATGGGTTCGGTGGTCCGGACGCGAACCGGGCATTTCTGGAGTCCAACCCTTCTCTGTCGGGTATGTCGGCGGTGGAGAATGGTCAATACATGACGGTAACGTTCCTCCAGAGCGTACCTGGGCCACAGAATCTCGATGGGCTCATCGAGGTAGCGACCGCGTTGCGTGGCGTGAACGCCGCTCGCTAGTCAGAGGCAAGTGTCGCCTAAGATCCGATGCCTACTCATCTCGGCGGCTACGGGCTTGGCGCCGAGATGGAGGCAGCGAGCATAGTGTCGACAACCCACGTGGGCGCGTTGAAGAGCGTCCTCGCGTTGAGCTACCCAATGTTTGCCGCGAATCTATCTCAGATCGCGATAGGTATCGTCGACACAGCGATGATCAGCCGCGTCTCCACGGATGCGCTCGCAGCAGCGGCCGTCGCCTCGTCCATCAACATCGCCGTTGGTATGCTGTTCAGCGGATGGGCGACGGCCGCACAGGTGATCGCGGCCCGCCGTTACGGCGAGGGACGGACAGCGGCCGTCGGTCAGCTACTGGATGTCTCGTTGCTCGTCGGCGTCGGCGCTGGTCTTGTGGCACTCCTCGTCCTGAGCGTTGGCACTAGCCCGCTCCTCGCCGCGTTCGGAGTGAGCGAGGTCGTGCGGACCGAGGGAGTGCCTTATCTCCGGGCGCTCGCGCTTGCCGCGCCGCTTGTGTCCGCCACCGCCATGTTCCGCGCCGTTTACGCGGGCGTGGGGGAGACCAGTGTGGCAATGCGGACGATGGTCCTCGTTAACGTGATCAATATCCCGCTGAACTACATCCTGATCTTCGTGGTCGGCTTGGGGCTCCTTGGCGCTGGGGTTGGTACGGTGATCGCCGTCGCCGTGGGCTGTGTTTACATGGTCCAGTTCGGATGGAGACGGCTCCGGGGTACGTACGACCTGTTCCGTTTCGGGCACTTGCGGCAGTACCAGGAGGCGCTTCCTCGCCTTTGGACGATAGGTTGGCCTGAGACGGCCATGCTCTTTCTGGGATACGTCAATAACGTCCTCGTGCTCAGGATAGTCGCCTCGCTTGGCACCTCGGTCATCGCCGGGATGCAGGTCGTAACGAACGTACAGCAGGTACTCTGGACGACGATTTGGACGCTTTCGACTGGTGTGTCTATCCTAGTAGGCCAGAGCCTCGGCAGCCGCGACGAGCGCACGGTGGCGCTGACCGAGCGGGCCGGACTACTGCTGATGACCGTCGTGCCAGCAGTCCTTCTGGCGCCGGCGCTAATCGCACCTTCAACAACCCTGAGTCTGCTTACCCCCGATAGCGACGTCATAGCAGAGGCCAAGCGGGTTCTCCCCATTCTTGCTCTGCAGGTACCCCTCATGGCTTCAAGCATGGCACTGGCCGCAGTTCTGCGCGCCGCCGGAGACTCCAAGTGGATATTCTACACGTCCACGGTCTCCAGCTATCTGGTCACTGTGCCGCTGTCGTGGCTGCTGGCCGTCACATTCGGCTATGGGCTCACCGGAGTCTATTTCGCCGGGATAGCATTCTTCGCAGCGCGGACTGTCGGGTCCTGGTGGCGCTATCGGCAGGGGACATGGCGGACGGCAGAACTGTGAGACGTTCCTGATGAACAGACTGATCCGTTCCGGTTCCACGCATCCTAGCAGGGTGATGGGAGTAGGCTTCGCCACAGCGCTGGGAGGGCTTTGCGTTGCCCTGGTCGCATCCATCGTCCTGGCAGTGACCCTGGGCCCGGCGGACATCTCCCCTGTGACGGCCTGGCGAATCGGGATCCACCAGTTCTGGCCGGACACGGTTTCGGTGGACTGGCTGGCGGCCCACGAGCGGATAGTGTGGCACATCCGCCTGCCGCGAGCGCTGCTCGCCGCGCTTGTCGGGGCAACGCTCGCCGTAGTGGGCACTGTGCTCCAGGCGATGGTTAGAAACCCGCTGGCCGACCCCACGATCCTCGGCGGGACCGCCGGCGCCGCATCCGGCGCCGTAAGCGTCATGGTGCTCGGGTGGGTGTTCGCGGGGATATACACTCTGTCGGTCGCTGCGTTCGCAGGTGGTCTCATCGGCTATGGACTGGCGTTTCTGCTGGCTAACTCGTCCGGCGGTCTAAGTCCGTTGCGCCTGGTGCTGGCCGGCATCGCAGTGAGCTACCTCTTCGCGGCCGTGACCAGTATGCTCATCTTCATCAGCGAGCAGAATCAGACAGCGCGCATCGCGCTCTTCTGGATGCTAGGCGCGCTGGGCGGTGCGCGGTGGGATCAGCTTGGGTTGCCGGCGATTCTCCTCATCGCAGGGCTAGTCTATCTCCTGGCCCAAGCCCGCGCGCTGAACCTGCTCCTCTTCGGTGATGAGACCGCGACGAGCATGGGAGCGCCGCCGAATCGGTTGCGCCGAGTCCTCTTCGTGGTCGTTGCCCTCCTCACGGGCACGTCAGTCGCGCTTGCCGGTGGAGTTGGGTTCGTGGGGCTCGTCATCCCACACGCCGTGAGGATGCTGGTGGGCTCAGATCATCGTCGTGTCCTTCCGCTTGCGGCGCTCGTCGGAGCGCACTTCCTTCTGGCGTCAGACGTGCTCGCGCGGCTGGTGATCCAACCGCGCGAGTTACCGATTGGGGTGATCACCGCTCTCGTCGGCGCCCCGGTGTTCGCATTGCTCCTCCGCTCCCGGCTGCGAGGATCAGACCATGCTCGGTAACCGCTCGGTAACCGGCGCCTCGAAGCGATCTTCGGCTGATGTCGGCTCTGGCCCACTGTCGCTGACGTTGTCCGAGGTGACGGTGGCGGTAGGAGATGTTGAGATCTGTTCGGAGGTCACCCTGGTGGTCCAAGCCGGCCAAATCGTAGGTATCGTGGGACCGAACGGCAGTGGCAAGACCACGTTACTGCGCGCCGTGTATCGGGTGCTGCGCCCGCGTCTGGGACGAGTTGTGGTGGGCGAAGATGACCTATGGGAGTTACATCCGTCCGAAGCCGCCCGGCGTATAGCCGCAGTCGTGCAGGAGCCGAGGGCCGACTTTGAGTTCACTGTGCGGGAAGTGGTTGCGATGGGGCGCAGCCCTCACCAGCCGGCGTTCGCCAGGGAGTCCACCGAGGACCGGCAGCGCATTGACGACGCGCTCGCTCACGTGGGCATTACGGCGCTGGCGACGCGGTCGTTCAGCACACTGTCCGGGGGAGAGAAACAGAGGGCGTTGATCGCGCGGGCAATCGCGCAGGAGGCGCGTGTCCTGATCCTCGACGAGCCCACCAACCACCTCGACATCCGCTACCAACTGGAAGTGCTGGAACTCGTCCGTGGCATGGGCGTGACCGTACTTATGTCGATCCATGACCTTAATCTGGCAGCAGAGTACTGCGATCAAATCGCCGTGCTGCATGGCGGTCGCATCCAGGCGGTTGGGCCGGTGGATACGGTCCTCGTACCGGAGATTCTGGAGCCCGTGTTTGAGGTGAGAGTGGAGCGCGTACCCCGGACAGGGGGGCGAGTCTTGTACTGGTTCCAGAGCCGCGTTAGCACGAGGGACTAATGTGTGGTATAGCGCGACTCACAGACCTAACGGTGTCGGGACTGGCAGCCTTGGACTTTCCGGTCTGATATCTTTACGTTGGTTATCCACACTACCTGGATTTATGAAAACTCATACAGATGACGAGACCTGGTCCGGCATACTGGAATCTGAACTTGCACTAGTCCTAGCTTAGGAGTGCGTACTTGAGAGATAGTTCGTAATGCTAGATAATGCTCGAAATTGGAGAACACGATGTTGGCGGGCGAGTCTCGCCGAAAGTTGTATGGGCCATCATGATGAGTGCGCGTAAGGAGTAGATCATGAGATTCGGGATGTTCGACGTTATCAGGTGGCACGAGAGTATGTCCGGGGAGGAGACGCTGGCCAATACGCTGGAACAGGTGGAGTACGCCGACCGGCTTGGGATCCAGGATATCTGGCTGGGCGAACACCACTTCTCCAGGCACGGCATCCTGTCGGGCATCTTCTCGTTCATGGGGGCGGTGGCCGCCAGGACGAAGCAGGCTCGGATCGGTACTTCCATCGTAATACTGCCCTTCCACAACCCGGTTCAGGTGGCAGAGGAGGCGGCGATAATCGACATTATTTCGAACGGAAGGTTCAACCTGGGAGTCGGAGCCGGGTACCAGGCTCAGGAGTTCCACGGGATGGGGGTGGATATAACGCAGTCCAGAGTGATGTTCAGGGAGTATCTGGAGGTGGTGCAGAAGTGCTGGGAGGAAGGTAATCTCAATTACAGCGGCGAGTTCGTGAACATCGAGGACATCTGGGTGATACCCAAGCCTATCCAGAAGCCGGGGCCGCCTATCTACATCGCGGTCAGCACCAGCCCGGAGAGCGTGGACTACGCGGCCAGCCAAGCCATTCCCATTCTGGTCGGTGGTCCGACGACGACTCTCGGCCAGACTCCGCGCGTGGTGCAGATGTGGCACGAGCGCATGGAACATTACGGCCACCCGCATGAGCATATAGACCTGCCAGTGAGCGCGAGCGTGTACGTAGCGCCGACTATGGAAGAGGCGGAGAACGACATCAAGGGACTGGAGGATAAGATAAACGAGGAGTTCTTCCGCATAGGAAATCCTGCGGACAAGGACGGCAATTTCCCGGAGAACTACAAGCACTGGGTCCACCGCGACCGCGACCGCGTCGAGGCGGGTGAGAAAGCGCGTCAGGAGGGCATACGCCCGCTGATAGGAACCCCAGAGGTGGTCTGCGAGCGGCTGGAGGTATTGAGGTCGAAGGGCATCAACCGCATCTTCGGGAAGTTCGGCGCGGCTGGTCTGGAGCAGGAGAAGTGGCTCCGGTCAATCGAGATGTTCGCAACCGAGGTTATGCCGGAGTTCGCGGGAGAACTCGTGGCGGCGGATTCGTAGTCCGAACTTTACAACTCTATTCTACATACGCGGTTGCTGGGGTCGCAGCAGAAGATCAGCGCGCCGTCGTGCAGGGTGAGGCCGTGCAGTTCGGGCTCAGCGACAGATATTTCGTCCAGGATTTCCCCATTGCAGGGGTTGAGTCGGTGTATCTTCTGCATGACGCGGTCGGCGCACCAGATCGTCTCGCCGTCCCAGGCGATCCCGTGGGGAGCCGCGCCTGGTGTGGGTATGGAGTGTTCGACCTCAAGAGTGTCGGCATCTACGAAATAGATCCGCAGGGCGGGCTTGGTAGCGATCCACATCTTGCCGTCCACCCACTCCATGCCGTGCGGACGGTTGTAGTCAGGGCCCGCGTCGCGTGGGTCTCTGACGCCTGTACCGGGTGGCTCGTAGAACTTGACAGTGCTGCCGTCCCCATTCAGCTTGTACAGCCTGGAGTTGTGCGTGGAAGCGATCCAGACGTGATCGCCCTCAATGGTCATGCCGCTTGACTTGTAGGTCTCGGTCGGCACGTCCACGATTGCCTCGCCCGTTTTATAGTCAAGCTTGTAGAGGCGACTGTCGTCGTCCGCGCTGATCACCCACAGCCCGTCGTCCGCGGCCTGAAGTCCGTTGGGCCTGGTTCCCGGGGTCTGCCACATGTCTTCGATTTTGTACAAGATGCGCTCCTCAGTCTCGTTGTCACTATCTGTTGTCAATGAATGGGGCGGTGTTGCCAAGTGTAGAGGCCTATTGTATAACACAGGTAGAGGTGATTGAATCCAGCAACAGAATCATAAGGAGTCTATGGCCAGGCCAAATAGAAAGAGACAACCAAGGCGGGGCAGAAAGACATTCCGACGCAGCGGCAGTGTCAAGCGGGTCCGTGCGCGCCAGAAGGACTGGACGGTCAGTGCATCGGAGCAGGACTGGGACGAACTGGACCACGAGGCTCTGGAGCGAGTCATGCCGAGAGACGAGCGTGACAGGCGGAAGAGGATAGACCAAGTCCTCACCGCTTCTCCTCAAGAGGTCGAGCCTGTGACGTCGTTCGCGCCGGAGGTCGAGGGAGCGACAGCGTTGGTAACGGCGGTCGCCGGTATGTCGGCAAGGATAGAGATCGAGGGCCGGGACAGGCCGGCTACTATCCGGGGTCTGCTGACCGAATTGGACACCGGCTACATTAACCCTGTGGCAGTTGGCGACGATGTCATCGTCACCGAGGATGGAGCAGGAGCGTGGGCTATCGAAAGCGTCTTGCCCAGAAAGACAATACTCGCGCGCCCGGACCCTTTTCTTGCCCCTCGCCAGCAGGTCATCGCGGCAAACGTGGACCAGCTTCTAATCGTCTCGTCGTGGCAGGAGCCTGACCTGTGGCCTGAGCTAATAGACCGTTATCTCATCGCCGCATCGCTGTCTGAGATCGTCCCTATCGTATGCGTGAATAAGGCCGACCTGATTGCCGACGCAAGGGAGTATGAGTCCGTAACCCAAATATACCGCGATATGGGATACAGGACCTTGACCACATCGGCTCTGACGGGCGCAGGAATATCGGGTCTCAGAAGCGAGTTGACAGGCAAGCTAACCGTTGTGGTCGGACTCTCCGGCACGGGAAAGAGTTCGCTAATGTCCGCAGTCCAGCCAGGCTTGAACCTGCGTGTCGGGGAAGTCAGCCAGGTCCACCAACAGGGTCGGCATACGACCACGCAAGCGTCCATGTACAGGCTGGACGGAGGAGGCTACGTAGCGGACACACCCGGCATCAGGGAGTTTGGACTGGCAGGTCTGACGCTCGGGGAACTCCCACTGTACTTTCCTGAGATAGATGAGCTTGCCGCGGACTGTCGCTTCAGCAACTGCACTCATCTGGAAGAGCCGGATTGCGCGGTCAGAGCAGCGGAGGAAGAGGGACGTGCGTCGCCTTCCCGCGTGGCGTCGTACAGGGCAATCTTCGACGAGCTGGAAGTGTAGTCATATTCCAGGCAGACGAGGCTGTATTATCTGGTCGGGTTCTTCGGTCTCTCCGAAACTTGATACGCCGACACCCACAAGTCGGAATCTGCGACCCTCCCCTATCTCCACGTCTATGAGACTGTTTGCAGCAATCGCTATCTGGTCTGATGACTGGACGGCCTCACCGAGTGTGACCTGGCGCGTGAATGTCGTAAAGTCCGACAGGCGCAATTTCAGCTTGACAGTACGACCTCGCAACTTTCGGCGTTGGAGAGAGTGCGATACATCGAGGCTGAGACGGGCTATCAATTCGTGAAGAGCGTCAGGGTCGCCGGTGTCGGAAGTCAGTGTGGTCTCCGAACTTACCGACTTCGTATCGCGCTGAGTCTGGACCGAGCGGTCGTCCTGTCCGAGAGCAAGTCTCTTCACGTAGGAGCCGTTGCGTCCGAATTTTCCGATAAGCCATTCGTCATCGGAGGCCGCCAGGTGGCCAATAGTGAGAATTCCCTGACTCTTGAGCTGCTCCTGAGTCTTGGGACCGACGCCGGGGAGAGTTCCCACCGGCAGCGGAGCGAGGAAGGAGACCTCATCGCCGGGCGCCACAACTGTGAGTCCATCCGGCTTCTCGAGATCTGACGCTATCTTAGCTACCGACTTGCTCACGCCCGCGCCAACGGAGATGGTCAGACCGAGTTCATCCTTGACTCGCCGCTTGAGCGCCCGTGCCAGGTCAGCGGCGGTCTGCCCTCCGGCGACCGAGTCGGTAACATCGAGGTACGCTTCGTCGAGGGAGAGCGGTTCGACAAGCGGGGTTATGTCCCTGAATATCTCCATGACGGAGCGGGAGACATCGCGGTATCTGTCGAACCGCGCGCTGACGCGCTGGAGCTGGGGACAGATGTTGAAGGCGGTGCGCATTGGCATGGCGGAGCGCACGCCGTGCTCGCGCGCCTCGTAGGAGGCGGAGGCGACTACGCCGCGCGAATCGGGGCTGCCGCCCACGGCCAATGGCTTGCCGCGCAGTTCGGGATCGTCGAGCTGCTCGACGGAGGCGTAGAAGGCGTCAAAATCGGCGTGAAGAATGTGTCTCATCGTCCGTTTTTATATATTACGATTTATAATTGTACAGGGCGGAAACAGGGGAGTCACAGGGATGTACAGGGGGCGATTTTGCCCTGTGTTTGCCCTGCGTCGCCCTGCGTTAGCGTGTTTTGAAATCTCCGAGGCTTCGATTTTCGAAAACATAAATTTATATTTATGTATCCAGTGCTAGAAACTTTGTTCTTGATAGGTGTATTATAGCGCATTGGCGGAATGGATGTGTAGTCGAAATGGAAGCGCGTAATCATCACAAAAGTGGTGGCAGCGGCTCGGACGGACGCCCACAAGGGACGCTCTACGAATTGGGCAGCCAAATACCAACCAGAAAGTTGATGCTTCCCGGAAGCGCTGATGATTTCGCAAAGGAGCCGTGATAGGGAAATTTTATCGGGGCTCATTGGAGAATCTCAGGATTACACCCTCGTCGCCGACCGCCCAGCCGTTGTTCCTGTCTGGAAATGAGAGAGTCCGGAGTACCGACTCGGTCTGGGAGGGACGTGTCTCCCAAGTTACACCTCCGTCGCGGGAGTGCATCACCGTGCCGAAAGAGCCCACTGCCCACCCCTCCATCGAGTCGAAGAAAACGACATCCCACAAGAAGCGACCAGTGTCGGAGTCATGACGAGTCCAGGTTCTACCGCCATCGGTCGTGCGGGCAACCATGCCGTCAGTCAAATATTTGACCAACTGTACGCCGCTTCCCACTCCCTGAGCCTTGCCACGCCACCCCCCGATCCAGCCATTTTGGTCATCGAGGAAGAAGATGCTGTTCGTTCCTATCTCTACTCCATTGACACCCTTGAGCAGTTCCCATGACTCTCCGCCGTCCAGTGTCAAGAATACCGCGCCGGACTTGAAGGACACCCAGCCCAGGCGTTCATCGTGAAAGTAGGCGTCGGACCGCGGGAGGGTGTTTTCGAAGAACTGCCGACTCCAGGTATTGCCGCCATCGGTCGTTCTGAGCGCGAAGCTGCCCCTCTCGGTGATAATCCGACCATCCGTAACGTTGTCGAAGTGGACACTCATGAGGTTCTGGCCGAGGGCGGCGTCCTTACCCTGAACGTTCCATGTTCTGCCCCCATCTCTGGTGTTGAGGATAAGACCCAACTGTCCGACGACCCAGCCATTTGACTCGTCTGTGAACTCGACTCCATTCAGTGTGAGTTCATACCCTGAGGACTGTCTCGTCCAAGTATTTCCACCATCGGTAGTGGAAATAATCACGCCTCGTTCGCCGATTGCCCAGCCGTGCATGTCGTCAACGAATGTCACATCCAAGAGGGTATTCTCGACACCTGAATCCTGTATTTCCCAGCGTCCGGCGCTGGCCGGAGGCCGGGTTCCAACGTCCTCGGATTCCCTTGTGAGATACAAGGTGCCGATGACAAGAGCCCCCAGAAAGACAATACCAAAGACGACGGTCTCGGCTGTGGGGTTCCTGCGGTACCTGAAGTTCATGCGCCGATTATACACAGACGAAGGGATGGGTGGAGGATACCTTTGAGAAACCTCCGTCAATTCAGAATTGAAGAACTGACTGGGTAGGACAGTCGCATAATTCCTAGCCGCACGCACTGCCTCCCCGCCCCTGGATTGCCTAGCGGCGAGCCCTTCCGGGTTCCCGTTTTCACGGGAATGACTGAATTGTAGTTGAGGTTTCACCCTCACCCTGAGGGAGAGGGAACTTCAACATACAGATGACGGATGGATAGTGGTTGGATTATGGCATTTCTGTGCGGACCGCTGTACTAGGTGGTTACGCCGGGTCCGTACTCGTGTACGTCGTTGATGTCGCGTATGGCGTCGCCGACGAAGTTGACCGCCAAAACGATCAGCATGATAACCACCCCCGGGAAGGTGCCGAGCCACCAAGCGCGCGTGAAGAAGGGCCTGGCATCGTTGAGTATCGAGGACCAGGTAGGAGTCAGAGGCGAAACACCCAGTCCCAAGAATGTGAGGCCGGCTTCAGCCAGAATGGCGGCTGCGACGAATACACTGGCCTGGACTATGACAGGCGGAAGCGCGTTGGGGAAGATATGCTTGAACATCATCCTGCGATTGGACGCGCCCATTGCCCTTGCCGCAGTTACGAAGTCATCCTCCTTGAGGACGAGCACCATGCCCCTGATGATTCTGGCGAAGTCGTCCACGTATGCCAGAGCGATAGCGACTATTACGTTTTGCAAGCCCAGCCCGAAAATAGCAACCAACATTACGGCCAGGATGAAATTGGGGAAGGCCCAGAGGACGTCAATCGCCCTCATTACGACCATATCTATCCAGCCGCCATAGTATCCGGCGGCCACACCCAGAACTATGCCTACGGCCGCGGCGAGCGCGACGGTGCTAAGCCCGACGACCATGGAGATGCGCGCGCCGACGATGATTCGACTGAGCAGGTCTCGCCCAACATTATCGGTCCCCAGAGGGTGGGAGAGCGAGGGAGGTTCGAGCAACTCGTAGTTCTGCGCCTGGGGATCGTAAGGGGTCACAAGGTCTCCAAGCAGGGCGGCCAGACAGAACACTAATACGATGACGAGTCCAACCATCGCGCGCCTGTCACGGGAGAAACGTCGCGCGAAGTATTTGAAGCCGCGCCTGGGTCTGGATTGTTCCTCCAGCTGTGCCTGGATGGAACCGGAGCTGTCTTCAGCCAATGTAGTCGCCTAGTCGGTGTATCTAATGCGCGGGTTTATGACCGCGTACAGCATGTCAACAAGGAAGTTCATGAATATGAATATGAATGCCACCAAGAGGATGACGCCTTGCACGATCGGATAATCTCTGCCCAGGATACTTTCTATAAATAGCCTGCCCAGTCCATTCATTGCGAACACGTTTTCGGTTATCACTGCGCCATTGAGCAGAATCGCCAAAGCAATGCCCATGACGGTTACGACCGGAATCAAGCCGTTGCGCAGCGCGTGCCTGTTCATCACAACTCGCTCTGTGAGTCCCTTAGCGTAAGCTGTGCGGATGTAGTCTTGGGACAGTACCTCAAGCATGGCTGACCGGGTCTGCCGGGCGAGGATTGCCGCGAAACCGGTGCCGGTCGCAAGAGCCGGCAATATCAACCGGCGCAGCCAATCCCAGAGTCCATCCGAGAGTGGCGCGTATCCGAAAACAGGGAGCAGATTCAGTTGTACTCCGAATACAATGATTAGAATGATGCCCAGCCAGAAACCGGGCATGGCAAGTCCAAGGAATGCTATGAGCGTGGCCCCATGATCCCAAATCGAGTAGCGCCTTATGGCTGAGATGATTCCGGCAGGCAGGCCAATAGCGACTCCGACGACAAAAGAGACGATAGAGAGAGAAATGGTTCTGGGAAGCGCCTGTGCCATGAGGTCATTCACGGGCAGACGCTTGTAGATGCTTTCGCCAAGGTCGAGCGTCGCCAGACTCTTCAAATAAAAGAAGTACTGAATCGGTACGGGACGATCCAAGCCCAGCCGTGCTTTGATTGCCTCGATCTGACTTGGGTCTCCCTCTTCGCCAACGAGTGTTGTGACCGGATCCCCAGGGAGCAGACGCATGAACACGAATGTAACGGTCATAGTCGCCCAGATGGCGAAGAGTGAAAAGATGAATCGCCGTATTATGTAACGCTGCATAGCTTGGCCAGTCGTCAGTTATTAGTCTTTAGTGATTATCTCAAAACCCGACCGGAAGGTATTTCACCCTCACCTCAATCCTCTCCCCTGAGGGAGAGGAGGCCGTTCTAAGTGTCTTGTCGCTAGTACCTTTTCCATATGTTTCTGATGGATGACAACACCCCGCACCCCTGGATTCCCGTTTTCACGGGAATGACGGTAGTTACGCAAAGGCCTCCCTTCGCGGGAATGACGAATAGCAATCGGGGTATGTCATCTCCATCTTGAACCGGTACTAGTTTCTCGCGACTGGTTTTGAGATAGATTCTTGGTAGTCAGTTATCGGGGGAGTCGGGCCAAGGCGGCGCGGTTCGACCGGAATGGATCGGGTCGCGCCCACAGGCGAACAGCCTGCAGGGACGCGACCCGTGTATTCCGCAGATTTATCTGTCCAGCCAGACGGCACTCAACTGTCGGAGCGCGTGTATCCACACGTAGCCCTTGACGTGGTCGCGGTACGCTGTCCGGTTGATATTGTGATGCGTGAACACCCCGTGGAATGTCTCGTCAATCTGGTCGCTGAGTTCGAGAATGTTCGCCAGGCGCTCCTCGATGTCGACCGCTGCCTTCTGCTTCAGGTTCAGGCGATTGACGCCCGCGTCGTTGTAGCCGTAGGTGTTGAACTTGGAGCCATCGGCGAACCAGTCGTCCACGGCATCGTCGGGATCGGGGTCACCGCCACTGCCTCCCATGAAGGCTTCCCACTCACCGGCGGCGCGCCTGGGCTGGTAAACCGAAGATTCCACGATATCCGGCACGAGAATAACGTTGATCTGCTCTTTGAACAGCGCTCCGAGCACTTCCAGCGGGACCCTGTTTCCAGGCGTCGTCATGACCTTGACCTCAAACCCGTCTTCGAGTCCGGCCTCAGACATCAACTGCTTGGCGCTCTCAGGATCGAATTTCCTTCGGCTGGTATCGCCCAGATCGCGGAAGTAAAACTTCTGACCGGGGGGAATTGGTCCGTATGAGGGAATGGCGCGACCCTGGAAGGCACGCTCTATGTAGGCGTCGCGGTCTAAGGCGCGTCCGACGGCATAGACAACGTTGATGTCGTCCCACGGGGCTTCAGCCATCCCGATCTTCTCCTCGCGGTCGCCCCTCATATTGAAAGCGAGCATCTGGAAGCCGACGTCGGGAGTTGTGTCCACGATAACGCTCGGAGTCTCATCAAGCTGGTCCCAGAACTGCGGAGCGAAGCCGTAAATCATGTCAACTTCGCCCGTCTCCAGAGCCGCAATCAGAGTATTGTCCTCCGGGATATTGTGCATGGTGATGTTGTCAAGACAGGGCACGCTCGGGTCATAGTAAGTATCGCGCGCCGCCTCGAACTCCAACTTCTCACCGAAGATGTGGTCGGTGATCCTGAAGGGACCGACCCCCACAGGCATCCGGTTAAATCCACCTTCACCCTCAGAGGCCAGCGTCTCGCTGTCCACGATGGTCATGACGCGCCCACTGGCACGTTCGACCACTTTGGTCAGGAATGAAGCCCTGGGGAAAGCCGTGCCGATTTCGACCGTGAAGTCGTCAATCTTTTCGGGCCTGTTGACACCCTCGAGTCCCTTTGTGTGGATGGACTGCGTCGCAGGGTCGAGCTGGTGGTCGTAGGTAAAGACCACGTCGTCCGCCGTAAACTGTCGTCCAGTGTGGAACTTGGCGTTTTCACGCAGATTAAACGTGTAGGTAAGAAGGTCGTCGGACACTTCCCAACTTTCCGCAAGGTCCGGGGATGGCTTGAGTTCGGGGTCGAGCTGCACGAGACCCGAGAGCACTTCCGCCGTAATGGAGAACTGAATTACCTGGTTCACGGTTGCCGGGTTCAGATTGGTGAACTCAGTTTCACGGTTTCCGAGATTCAGGTGTCCTCCTCGAACGTCGCAACCTTCCGCCAAGTCGCTCCAGAACGTCAGGCTCGCGTCCTCTGCCATTGGCGGTGGCGCGGGCGCCGGGGCAGTAGTTGGCGCCGGTGCAGGAGCAGGCGCCGCTGTTGGGGCAGGGGCAGGAGCCGGTGCAGTTGTCGGCGCAGGAGCGGGAGCAGGCGCAGCAGTCGGAGCTGGGGCCGGTTCCTCCTCACTCGTACAAGCCGCAGCCAGCAGCGGCAACATCAGAATTGCGGTGAGAAGTATAGCCAATTTTGCCAGTGAATTTAGCATTGCCTGAACCTCCGTTCTCTACGGTTTGGGGTCGAAAAGCAGTTCAATCGTCAGATAAACCGAATTGGCCTAGGACACAATAACAGCAAAAGAGACAGGCTTGTTTCGAGTGTGTAACGATTGTGTTGCAAGCGTGTGAGCTTGTCTATTGAAGGAGCAACCATCGGATGGCGAGGGGATTGATTACCCTGCATATGTAGATTATTCTTGCCGCACCCTTGCAAAATTAAATATCACAATATTGTTATACTGTCAACTAATAATTGTTATGCTGTCAACTAATACAGACTGCGCGCTGTCCCCAAGATAAGTAGCAACCCCAGCCTCCGATAGGGAGTTTTCATGATATGAAACATACTCCACTTACTACGCCTAATTTCGATTTGCGTTCCGCCGCTCCCATGGAAATGTTCGTTGCAACAGTCTGGAGGTGGGTGGCTGTGATAGTCGCGGCAGGAGTCATCGCCGGGTTGGCACCAGGTTGTTCAGGTTCTTCAGACGGAGAATCTCCTTCGGCTTCCGGGGGTTCGGAGGCCACCGGCCCAAGCGAATGGAGGCTGCTTCCGCAGTTCCCTCCAAGGGAGCAGGTTATCAGCAGGCGACTACTCGGTCTCAACGACCTCTTCGCGCTGGACGCCGATACGGCGTGGGTAGTCGGTACGGACGGCGCTATCGGACGGACGACGGACTCAGGCAAGACTTTCGTGCTCCAGAAGTCGGGAACCGCCATAAACCTGACAGCAGTGACATTCGTGGATAAGAGTACCGGTTGGGTGGTAGGAACCGCCGGTACTGTGCTCAAGAGTGTTGACGGCGGCGACACATGGCAGATTCTTCAGGCGATTCCGGGGGTGTTCTCACTGGAAAGCGTTCACTTCAAGGACGCGCAGAACGGTTGGACGGTCGCAGACACGGGCAGCATTTTCAAGACTACCGACGGAGGCGAAAACTGGACCAAACTGGATTCCGGCACCCGCGAGGACCTACTGGATGCGGTGTTCCTGTCCGACGACTCCAAAGCGTGGGCGGTCGGCTTCGAGGGGGCGATAGTTCACAGCGATGACGGCGGGGAGACATGGTCCGCCCAAGATTCAGGTACTGACGCGGTGCTTAACAGTGTGTGGTTTGCCAGCGAGACATTTGGAGTCGCCGTAGGTGAGAACGGGACAGTTCTCCGGACGACAGACGGTGGCTCGACGTGGGAACCGATAGATTCCGGGCAGACCGAGGACCTGTTTGGCGTGTTCTTCCTGGACGACAGCAATGGCTGGGCGGTGGGCGCTCGTAACCTTGTCGTCAGCTCTACGGACGGCGGCATAAATTGGACCATGGAAGAGACAACCTCCTCCGGCGACAGCCTGAGAGGCATCATGTTCACGAGCACGAACAACGGCTTTGCCTCTGGCAGCGGTGGTCGGATTTGGAAATTCGGGCCCAAGTCGCTCGACAACTAGGACCTCTCTAAAGACACCTACTCGGAAGGAACAGAGTATGACTTACGAAAACCTTCTTTACGATGTCGAAGAGCGTGTATGCACGATCTCGCTGAACAGGCCTGAGAAGATGAACGCGCTAAGCTGGGCGCTGAGACTTGAGTTGCGCGACGCTCTCAGAAAAGCCGAACGAGACTCTGAGGTAGGGTGCATCGTCATAAAGGGCGAGGGTCGGGCTTTCAGCGCGGGTTACGACCTCACGCCCACACAGCCTTCTCCCAACCGGCCGGTGGAAGGCTACGTATCGGACGACGTTGACCAGCTCACCGCGCAGTACGCGCGCGACCTGGTCAACGGACTTTGGCAGATATGGGAACTCACCAAGCCCGTCATAGCCCAAGTGCATGGCTGGTGCCTGGCGGGAGCGAGTGAGCTCGCCTCTATGTGCGACATCATGTTTGTAGCGGAGGACGCTCAGCTGGGATACCCGCCCGTCAGGGCTCTCACAACACCGGACACTATGTACTTCCCGTGGAAGATGCCAATGAGCCAAGCCAAGTATCTGATGTTCACAGGCAAGGCGGTAAACGGGAAAGAATCGGTCGAAATCGGATGGGCGACCAAAGCCTTCCCCGCCGACCGGCTCGACGCCGAGACGAAGAAGGAAGCGCGGGCGATTGCAACCATCTCCCCTGATATGCTTGCCGCCTCGAAGAAGGCCGTCAACCGCGCGTATGAAATCATGGGTATCAGGACAGCGCTGGAGGTGGGCGTTGACTGGCAGGGACTCTCGACTTTCAGGAACAGCGCCGGGGTATTCGGCGAAATATCGCAGTCGGAGGGCCTGAGGGCCGCACTCCAGTGGCGCGACGGCCCGTTCGAAGACTATTCCGCAAGGCCGCGAGAGTGACTCCGGTCGGCGACCTCTATAACTTCCCAACTCTATAACTTCCCAAAAGGAATCGACTCCGGACACGCGCGGCAGAGGATTGTGAAATTCAACGGGCATTGGATATAATATGCCGCAGTCCGAAATAGCAGGGAGTTTCAGAAAATGCCCCAGTCTCTTGCGTTCTTCCGTGGAAATATAGTCCCCATCGAAGATGCGCGCGTGAGTGTAATGACACACGCTCTCCACTATGGAACGGCGGTGTTCGAGGGCATACGAGGAAACTGGAACGAGGACGACGGCAAACTCTACGTCTTCCGCATGGCCGAGCACTATGACCGCCTGCTTCAGGGCTGCCGCATGATGTTGATGGATATTCCCTACGACACCGAGGACCTGTGCGGTATCACGGTGGAGCTTCTTCAGAGTTGCGGCTACAAGCAGGACCTGTACATACGGCCACTCGCCTATAAGAGCCAAGAACTAGTAGCAAATCTGAAACTTCAGGAACTGGACAGCGACTTTACGCTGATTGCCGTGCCGTTCGGCGCGTATATAGAGGCTGAAGGCGCGATTCACTGCACCACTTCTTCGTGGAGACGCATTGACGACACCGTTATTCCCCCCCGCGTGAAGATCAGCGGGCACTATGTAAACTCCATCCTGGCCAAGACCGAAGCCACACTCGCCGGATTCGATGAGGCGATCATGCTGACCCCGGACGGCGATGTATCCGAGGGTTCTGGTGAAAACCTGTTCCTGGTGAGCAACGGCCAGATATTCACGCCGCCGGTCTCGGACAATAATCTGACGGGCATCACGCGCGATTCGGCGATAACGCTGGCCCGTGAAGAGCTTGGTATCGAGGTCGTGGAGCGCAAGATACGGCGCAGCGAACTATATCTTGCGGACGAGGTATTCCTGACCGGGACGGCGGCGCACATTACACCTGTCGGATCACTCGACAGGCGACCCATCGGCGACGGCGAAGTGGGACCGATCACGCAGCGTCTGCTCGATACCTATGTCGGACTGATAAAGGGCGCCAATCCGAAGTATAAGGACTGGTGCACCGAAATTCCGCTGGAATAGAGGCTGGTCTTGATTCGCTCGGCCGGGCGACAATCCCGGAAGGCGGAGGGGACTGGATTCTCGCTTTCGCGGGTATGACGGTAGTGGATGCGGGCATGTTCAACTTTACCGCCGACTACTGCATCGCTGTCTTCATTTCCACGATGGGAGTCCTGCAATTTGCCTTCTCCCTGGGTGGTCTCAAGGGATTGCTCTTCTTGAAGTCACCATTGGTTGCACGAACAGGTGGACTCGCTGTGGGGATACTCGGACTTTCCTTGTTCTTCGCAACCGGCGTTCGGAACATCAACGACTACGAGGGCGGCCTGGACGCTCCCGACCAGGCACTGTATTTCTCACTGAGCGCACTCTCGGCCTTTGCGTTGACGCTGCTTTCGTCCTCATTGGTCAACTACGGGATGAAGAGCGCAGACTCGGAACCGGACAGCGGCATTGACGAACTACGAGACAGCAACTATGCGACCGCCCTGGCACACAGCATTTCATACTGGCGCAGAAATTGGCGAACCCTGACGAAACGCTGTTTCTTTGGATAAACGGCTTCGGCGGCACTATGCCAGTCGTGGATACGGCGGCAGAGTTGGCGGCGAGCGACTATCTCGCGCCGGCGATTCTGGCTTTTGCCCTGATCGTGGTCTGGTTCGGCGAACGCGATTCCAGTAAGCGAATTCGTCAGCAGGTGGGAGTGTTTGCAGCGCTGTCTTCGATGGGATTGTCGGGGCTGGTGGTGTTCATTGCAAACATCTTCTATTTCAGGCCCCGGCCCTTTGTTGACCTTGACGTGAATTTGCTGTTCTACGAGCCGACGGACTCGTCGTTTCCGGCAAATTCGGCGGCGGCGGCGTTTGGAATCGCTTTCGGAATATGGGGTGTTAACCGGCAGATAGGCTGGTTTGCCGTAGGGGTGGCAGGGTCATACGGACTGGCGCGGGTGTACGCGGGAGTCCACTATCCGTTGGACATAATCGCAGGGGCTGCCATCGCGGCGGGCGTTACTTTGGCGGTATTCAGGATCAGCGATCTCGCTATGCCTCTACTCGTGGGCGTGATCCGGTGTCTGAGGGTACTGCGACTGGCATAACCACAGCTTCGCCATCCGGTCAGTAGTATGGAATAGGGCCGCCGACGTAGAGGCCGAGTTCAGCGCCGCCGACGAGGTGTACGTGGCCATGGAACTGGGTCTGGAGGGCGTCCTGGCCGAAGTTGGAGACTATTCTGTAGCCGTCGGGGCACATCTCTTCGCCGAGTTCGACGGCCAACTTTCCGATGCGGGCCATGAGGTCGCCGCTCCCCCATAGCTCCCGCTGGGTCATGTGCGCGGTGGGAATGAGCATTATCTGGACGGGGAACCAGTCGAGGCGATTGCGGAATACGAGGATGTCGTCCTCTTCATGAACCTTTCGCGACGGCAGGCGTCCGGCGACGATTTCGCAGAATGTGCAGTAGTCGGGCACGTCTAACGTCTTCGTCCTCTGCCAGGGCGTTCAGGCGCGCCGCGCCTGCTACCGTCTCTGCGGTTGACGCGATAGTCGGGTGCGTCCATTCGTATTATCGTTCCCGAGGACTGATCCTGAGTGCGGGAAATGATTGGCCCGGAACTGTCGGCCATGTCCATCGGACTGGTGATGACAGTGGGAATACGAGAGTTATGGCGATGAACAACTATCTGATACAGCTTTTCATATGCCCAGTCGCTCAGATGGTCGCTGCTGAGATGGTCCATGATCAGGAGAGGCGTGTTCTTAATCTGGTCGAATACCCGGTCATAGGCGACAGCGCTGTCGGGCCGGAAAGTTGACCTCAGATAGTCCATCAGGTCGGGGACGAAGGCGAAGAATATGGGATGACCATGCGACTTGCGCTCCGCGGCGATAGCTACCGCGAGGTGAGTCTTGCCCACTCCAGTCTCACCGAACAGCGTGAGCCATCCCCACCCATCCGGGTCCGAAGAGTATCCGCGAGCCGATTCGAGAGCGTTCTCCAAGCTCGTTCTCTGGGCCGCGCTGCCGCTGTTGCCACGAACGTCGAATGTATCGAAGGTCATGCGGCGGAGCATATCTTCCGGGATACTACCCAGGTTCCTGGCGGGTTCAACCAGGCGCCCCGGCAGCTCCAGAATGCTGCTCAGATCCGGGTTGGTCATCCTGCTGGATATGTACGGGTCTATGTCCACGACGTTCATCGAGGTGGTCACGATGGTGGGCAGTTGAGCATTCGCTCTTCGGTTGAAGATTTGCTGCAGCTTCTCCTGCGCCCAGGGGGTGGCGCTCTGAGTTCCCAGCCCGTCCAGAACAAGCATCGGAGCATCGTTGACCTGATCGAACAGATCGGAGTAGGAGATCGCGCTGTGCGGTGCGTATGCTGATCGCAGATCGTCAAGAAGGTCGGGCACGTGAACGAAGAACACGGGTCTGCCCCGCTCTATGCAGTAGTTGGCAATCGCGGCGGCGAGGTGCGTCTTGCCCGACCCGTTCGGGCCAGTGAATACCAGCCAGCCCCTGGGATCCCCGGCATAGGAGAGCGCCGCTTCATACGCCGAAGCGAACATTCGCTTACCCTCGTCTGCGTCGGACTTGCCCACCGGATCAGCGGACTCGAATGTCATTCTTGTAAGGACACCCAGGTTAGAGTACCGCAGGAGCCTGGACGAGCGTTCGCTTATGGTGGCTTCAGCCTGGCATTCACACGGTTCGGCTCTTCCGAAGTCCGGGTGGCCGACGGGAACGTCCAGCGTAAGCCACCTACGACCGTCGCAAATATCGCATGGCTCTTCAGGCTCTTCGGTGTAGATAGGGATATCATCGGCGCGGTGCAAGCCGCCGTTAGCCGATCTAGAATCCCGTAACCTTCTTAAGATGTCTTCCAGGTTCTCCATATCCCCTGCCTTCGCGCTCCCACCTTTCGAGGACCGCTGAAATGTACCTCCAGCTTCGTTTGTTGTTCGCTACGGCTTCGCTGAAAGCGTCCGCTATCCAGTTCTCGTGATACATCGCCTCGGCCTCGCGCAACTGGTCTGATATGATCGGGCTGAGCAGGCCGATGTTCTGTTCGTACATCTCGAAGATATTTGGCCTTTCCAGTGGGACTTCCGTGGGTTGATAGTCGTTCAGGTCGTCCGGCGGGGGTTGATTGGCGAGCCTTGCGAGGGCAGCTCGGTCGGACTCGGTGTTCAGTCCGAAAATCGGCTGCGCCTTGTCTCCAGCGTCAATGAGGTTATACGCCAGTGTTCCGCGCCTTACGGCGCAACGCAGGGCCTCGGCAATGGCGTCGGAAGCCTTATCTTCGTCATCGTCCGGCATGGCGCGAGCGAGGGTTTCGTCCGCCTGGATCTCGCGCAGAGTGAGGAAGCGTGGGTAGCCGCGCTTCTGGCTGAGCATTGAGATGACACGAAGTGTGCATTTTAGCTCCGCGAGATCATCAATCCGCTCCAGCAGCGAGCCGAGCAGGGGCGCAGGCACGGGCACCTGCCGCACCTTTCTGGGAAATCCCGCGTATGGCTGTCTGCTGTCGTTTGTCATGGCTTTGTTCCCGCTACACGGGGGCGTATTCCATCGCGCGGGCTGGGGCGTAGTCAAGCGACTCGAACCGCACCCTGTCGTTGCGGAAGTAGAGCGGCACCGTTCCGACAGGGCCGTTTCTGTGCTTGGACACGATTATCTCGGCGATGTTTTCAGGGTAGTTTTCGGAGGGGAACTTGCGCTCCCAGTCCTCGCGGCTGATGTACTGATCCTCGCGATGGATGAAGGCTACCACGTCGGCGTCCTGCTCTATGCTGCCGGACTCGCGCAGGTCGGAGAGCAGCGGACGATGGTTGGGCCTCTGCTCCACCGCGCGGCTCAGCTGGGAGCAGGCGAGGACGGGAATGTCGAGTTCGCGCGCGAGTCCCTTGAGGGCGCGGGATACCTCTCCCAGCGCGACGGCCCTGTTATCGTTTCTGCCGGTGTCCACCAGCTGAAGATAGTCCACCACTATCAGGTCCAGGTTGTGTTCCTGCTGGAGCCTGCGGGACTTGTTACGGATCTCCATAACTGTCTGGAACGGCGTCTCGTCTATGTATATCGGCAAGTCGGACAGGAGACCGATGGCGTCCAGCAGAGTCTGTTCCTCCTCGTCGCGGAGGAGGTTCATTCTCAGGCGGTGGCTGTCTATGTCGGCCTCGGACGCGAGAAGTCTTACAGCTATCTGCTCGCCGCTCATCTCCAGGCTGAAAATGCCGGACGTAAATCCCTCCGCCGCCGCGTGTCGCGCCATGTTGAGCGCGAGAGTGCTCTTGCCGAGACTGGGACGCGCGGCGAGGATGACGAGGTCGGAGCGCTGGAGTCCACCGCCCAGAAGTTCGTCCATGCTGGGGAAGCCGGTAATGACGGGCGCGAGCGATACGGAGCTGAGGTCCTGCAGCGCGCCACTCTGCTCCATGTACTGGTCGAGGAATACGCGGATGTGAGCGAAGTCGCGCTCTACACGACCTCGCTGGATGCCGTACAGAACCTCTTCGGCCCTGGCGAGGACATCGTCGGCGTCGGGGCCGCCACCGTATCCGAGTTCGGCTATGTCGCCGCCCGCGCGAATGATCCGCCTGAACACCGACATACGCCGCACGATGTGACCGTAGTGCTCGATATGCACGGATGTCGGGACGCTGGAAACCAGGTGGCCTAAGTACGGCGCGCCACCGACCGATTCGAGGTCCTCGGTATCGGCGAGTTTACGGGCGACAGTAACCTGGTTAATCGCCTCGCCACGGTCGAGCAAGGCGATACATGCCTCGTAGCACTTGCGATTGCGCTGCACATAGAAGTCCGCAGGACGCAGAAACGCGCTGACGCTGCTGATGGATTCGCCGTCTATCAGAATAGAGCCGATAACAGACTCTTCAGCATCGTTGTCGTATGGTTGAAGACGGTCGGTAACCAAGTCCTTCCTCCCGGATGGCTGACCGTGTTCAACTGTATATCAGTCAGGAAGACCCGCCGAGGCGGGGCCTTAAACGATCAGCCCTGATCTTCTTCTTCAGATTCAGTTTCAACAGCCTCGGCTTCGGTCGCTTCGGCTTCGGCTTCCTCGGATTCTTCAGAGGCTACAAGCGACTCGGCGAATTCCTCAGGCGTCATGCCTGTCGGGTACACAAGCACCGAGATTCCAGCCTCGACCTCCGGATGGAGTTTCACGGTCAGGTCGTATGTGCCGAGTTCGCGGATCGGTTCTTCGAGCTCGACGGTGCGGCGGTCAATTTCATTCTCGGTGAGTTCGGAAAGCCGCTCGGCGATGATGGCGTTCGTTACAGAGCCGTACAGCCTTCCCGAGCTCCCGGCGCGCATTTCCACGCTAACCTGAGAGCCGTCGAACTCGGCAGCCAACTCTTTCATGTCTTCGAGCCGCCTGACCCGATTGACCTGCGCCTGGTTCTGGAGCTTGGAAACTCGCTGGACGGCGTTATGAGTGGCGGGTGTCGCCAGACTCTTGGGTATCAGGTAGTTGCGGGCGAAGCCGTTCTTTACTTCCTTGATTTCTCCTCCCTGGGCCACACCAGGGACATCTTCCAAAAATACGACTCTCATGGGCAAGCTACCTCAGGTATATGATTTTGTGAGTCTGTCTTCGCGAACAGGTCAACCACCCTATTTTGCCATAATGCCGCCCGTCAAGAATATAAGAACTGTTGTACTTTAGATGATAGCACATTCGTTTGTATTTGTGAAGGGCGATGTTGGCGGGTTTCCGCAAAGTGGGCACTGAACGAATACTGTCGGCCGTCGGGCAGTATTCGCTGAGTCATATATCTCGATTTATATAGCGACAGGTGGCGACAGGTGCGTTGACTGGTGACCAACAGGTGATTAGAACGCCAGAGATTCACCTGAGATCACCTGAGTTTAGCTACATAAAAAATTTTTCATGAGTCCGAAGTTCGGATTGTATAACTTCGCATTTATGTTATAGACGGTTGAAGACATAGGCGGTCGGCACTCCTTCATTAGTTTGTATGTTCGTATTATAGCGGATGTGGGATGTGGATGTGTAGTCTATTGGAACTCAAATATGGCCTTGACGGTATCCTGGCTTGGAGACGGTGGGAGATTGGCATCAGCGCTTCGGGTGTATAATTGAAGAATCGTGAATTCGACTCCATTGCTTCCAACCGATCCACTTCAATTTATCCGGCATTGTGTTGGTAATGGGAGAGAATGTTCGCGTGGTGACCACCTACAGACCAAGTGATGCACGATGGATGCCGGACTTAAGAACTCGGAGGACACTATGATGAAGTGTCATGTCTGCGGAGAGAGAATGGCCCCGACTATTTCAGATCTCCCGTTTCGCCTCGGACCAACCACAATCGTCGTGCTGAAGCAATTGCCTGTTTTGGAGTGCGTAAACTGCTCGGAAGTCTCCATTGAAGACCCTGTCATGCGGAAAATCGATAATCTGCTCGAACAGACCGACGACTCGACTGAATTGGCCGTCATACCCTATGCGGCGGCTGTCTGAAATTCTCGGCACATCCTATAGACTGACGCCAATAAGCGACACAGACCATACCTTTCTGGACTATTTGAAATCGGACCAGTTTCTGCCGTCCAGATAGTCGGGGAAGGTGTGAACGCCTGTCACCTGTACCCAGCAGGTTTCGGGGTAGTCAAGTCGAATGAACTTTGGAGCTGCTGGCCGTATTTCTTGCCGACGGCCAGTTGTGTGGTGGTCTGCACCTGTCCGTCGCCCCTGATGTGGAGTAGCGTGCAGCCTTCTTCTTCGAGGGCGGGGCCGAGCAGTAGCAGGCGGTGGCACTGGGACGGGTCTTCTTCGGAGCATAGTATGGCTGTCGTGCGGCGGGAGGCCATGCCCGCGAGTTGGGAGATGGCTTCCTGGAAATCGTCCAGAGCGCGCATCTTGTGGTAGTCGGGCTTGCCAGTGGAGTCGTACATCGCGGGATTGTCCGGTTTACCACCGAGCGGTCCGCCCATGAATTCGTAGTCTATGCCCGCGCCTTCCAGCAAGTCGGGAAGTGTACGGTGGTTGGCGAAGGGCGCGAATCTGGACACGGGCCTCGTCCGGGTATCCACGAGCAATTCGATGTCGTTATCCGTCAGAAGCGGAGCGAAGGACTCCCAGGTGTGGTTGCTGTGTCCTATGGTGAAGATGTCGGTGGTCATTACGTGTTTCTAGGAGTCAATGAATCATCCGCTATTTTCATAGTCTTTCAACTCGGGGAAGTAGGTCTGGTAGAAGCCACGGTCTCGGGTGAGAAATGTATCCGCAGCAGTTACGGCATGAGCTCCTATCAAGAAATCGGAGATTATCCGTTTTCTAGGGCCACCGGCCCTACGGTATCGCATCCATCGTAATCCGGCCTCGTATGCGATTGAAGTGTTAATCGGGGAGAGAGTCGCGCTAATTTCCCTCAATGCTTCATCTAGCGCGGTCCTGTCGCTGAATGCGGGGACGAGTTCCGCGAATACGATGTCACAGACGATGACGCTTCCTTCATCGTAGGCTGTTCGCAGCCATTCTAACGACCTAAGGCCGTGCTGTTCATCTGGCAGGAATATGTCCAGAAGCACACTCGTGTCAACGGCTGTAATCACGTTCCTCGGATCTCCTCGATGTAGTCGTCGGTGTTTCCTCCATGACCCAATATGCCGTAGATACGGTCCACGGGGTGCTCCATGGTCTCCCGCTTTTGAATCAAGATACCTTGGTTCATGGGAATAATCTCAATTTCCACGTTATGGTTCAGACCGAAACGCTCTCTCAGGTCTTTCGGGATTGTAATCTGGCCTCTTTGGGTCATTCGCATGATCGGTTCCTAGTACTGCGTCCATTTAGTTTTGCCAATTGTAAGCTCTGCCCACCCCTGGATTCCCGCCTTCGCGGGAATGACGGTAAGATGTCGTAGCATGGCATCTTCATATGGTTATGGTACTAGCCTGGAAGCGTAAGTAGTGTCATACTTCCGCTATTATACAGAACACTCGCTCGCGTTGCGGTAGGCTAATGCGAACGGGTCTCTTTCTTTGCGAGCGGCGAACGCACCTATTCCGATGTCGGCGAGGGCACCGATAACCGCTCCGGCCAGCAGTCCTGTGGCGCATCCCATGATGGCTCTGCGTATAGGCGACATTCGACTTTTTCTTATCTGCAAGTCTTTGCATAAGCGAATTTATAGCAAATACGTCTGATTAGCTATTGAAAATCGGTGGCGAAAGGTCTAGGCTTTGTCACCGATGAAACTCAGGAACCTATTATGCCCTGCGAAGAACAGATGGTACAGACGCTGAAGGAGTACGGTCACAGGCCCACTCCGCAGCGACTCATGATATTGTCGGCCGTCAGACACTCACAGGACCACGTCACTGCCGCCGAGGTACTCGAGCAGGTCAAGGAGTCCTACTCATTCATAGATCTGTCCACAGTGTACCGGACGCTCGATATGCTCAAGCAGATGCGCCTCGTTTCGGAGACGGACATGGGCAGCGGCAGGTACGCATACGAGTGGCTTGGACAGGACAGGCATCACCATCTCATCTGCAACGGATGCGACCGCATTGAATTACTCGTCGATGAATTCCTGCGCTCGCTTGGAACGAGCATATCGGAGTCCTACGGATTCGAGGCGGACATGGACCATGTCGTGCTGTTTGGCCGCTGTCGTGACTGCGAAGGCGAGTCTGAGTAGGTCGCCCGACATGAACTTCTTCAAACGGGACGCCGCGGCTCGGACGCGGACACTCTTGCGAAACGCAGCGCTGTTTCTCGCTTTCTCTATCGCACTGGCAGCCTCAGCGTCGTGTTCGTCTGATGAGGGCGGCATTGAAAGCCGGGCAGGAGAAGACACCGGCGCACTGAAGGTCGTCAGCACAGTGTCACCGATAACGAGCCTGGTGGAAAACATCGGCGGCACGCGGATACGTCTGGAGGGGATCGTACCAGAGGGCGTAAACTCTCACACATTCGAGCCCGCGCCGTCGGTCGCAACGCTGGTGGCGGACGCGGACCTCATCATCCTCAACGGTCTCTTTCTGGAACAGCCGTCTCTCGAATTGGCGCGCGCCAACAAGAAGCCGGACGCCGTAATACTCTCACTGGCGGACAAGGCTATCACGCGCGACCAGTGGGTGTTCGACTTCTCGTTCCCGGAGTCCGACGGGCACCCGAATCCGCATCTGTGGACGAGCCCTGATCTGGCCATCAAGTACGCCGATCTGGTGAGGACGGAGTTGTCTGCGCTGGACCCGGACAACGCCGATTACTATTCGGAGAATTTTTCCAAGCTGGAGGAGCGGTTGAACGATCTGGACGGACGGATCGCCACGGCGGTCGATACGATACCGCCTGAGAACCGAAAGCTGCTCACCTATCACGACTCCTTCCCTTTCTTCAGCACGCGGTATGGCTTCGATGTCATCGGGGCGGCGCAGCCCTCGGACTTCAGCGAACCGTCAGCGCGCGAGGTGGCATCGCTGATAGACCAGGTGAGGGAGACGGGCGTTCCGGCGATATTCGGGTCCGAGGTATTCCCCAGTCCGGTCATGGAACAGATAGCCAAAGAGGGCGGCGCGGCTTTCATTGACCGACTCAGGGACGACGACCTTCCCGGCTCCCAGGGCGACCCCGACCACACTTACATGGGCTTGATGACCACGAACATACAGATCATGGCGCCAGCGCTGGGCGGAAACGCGGACGCGCTGGATGATTTCGACACGGGCCTCGTCTTCGAAGGCGAGAGCAACGCAGTTTATCCAGAGTGACCGAGTTTACGCATTTGATAAGGATTACTAAGTTGTAGTTCACCCTCACCCTAGCCCTCTCCCTGAGGGAGAGGGGATTTCAACGGCAGAGTAGAGAATTTGCTTCATCCGACTCCACACGAATACGATCACGAAGAACCAATTGTAGAGCTGAGAGGCGTGACCAGCGGCTACGGGGGCAGTCCAGCTCTCGAATCGGTTGACCTGGCAGTGAACAGGGGGGATTTCGTTGGCCTGCTGGGGCCGAGCGGGTCGGGCAAGACAACGCTTCTGCGCACGATTCTGGGCGCGGTGGACATCTACCAGGGCGAGGTCGTAGTGGAGGGCCAGTCTATTGCCGACCGGAGGCCGCGCATAGGATACGTGCCTCAGATCGAGACGATTGACTGGAACTTCCCTGTCACGGTCGAGCAGGTCGTGATGATGGGGTTTACGTCCAACCGCTGGTGGCTTCCCTGGCGTCAGAAGAGAGACTATGAGCACGCGCTGGAGATAATGGAGCGTCTGGGGATAGCTGACCTTGCTAAGCGGCACATCCGAGAACTCTCGGGCGGTCAGCAGCAGCGTTCGTTCCTGGCGCGGGCACTGGTCGGCAGTCCGCATGTGCTGCTTCTGGACGAGCCGACATCGGGGGTGGATATCAAGACGCGCGACGAGGTGATGCACCTGCTCGATGAGCTTAACCACCAGGACGTCACGATCATAATGACCACGCACGAGATCAATTCGGTAGCGGCTCACCTGCCCTGGGTAGTATGCGTCAATGGGCGCGTAGTGGACTCGGGACCGCCAAGCCGCATCTTCACGCCTGAGGTGCTCAAGAGGACCTACAACGCGGACATAGTGGTGACCGAGTACATGGGCATGAAACTCGTGGCCGAGACGCCGCACTTTTTTGGGAGAAACGGCAATGGTCGGGGCGAATCGCACGATGGACACTCCCACAAGGCAAAGAGGGCATAGAGGAACGTGTTCACGCCGCTAGAGTACGAGTTCTTTGTGCGCGGGCTGATTGTGGCAACGCTGGTGGGAGGACTGTGCGGACTGATAGGCGTCTATGTGGTGCTGAGGCAGATGTCGTACATCGGGCACGGTCTTGCGCACGCGATTTTCGGGGGCGCCGTAACGAGCTACGTACTCTCTGTCAACTTCTTCCTAGGGGCGAGCCTGTGGGGGTTCGTGTCGGCTATGCTGATCAATATGGCGTCGCGCAGGCGCAGCATAAGCGCGGACGCGGCGATAGGAATAGTGACCACATCCAGCTTCGCGCTGGGCATAGCGCTGATTAGCAGGTTCAGAAATTTCACGCGCAGTTTCGACGCGGCGCTGTTCGGGAACATACTCGGCATAACCCAGACCGATATGTTCGCAATTGTCGTGGTGACCATCGGGGCGGCGGTGGCTGTGTTCGTTGGCTACAAGTACCTGCTCTTTACGACGTTCGACTACGAAGTCGCCGGATTTTATGGAGTGCCTACCGGCTGGATTGACGCCGGCTTCGCGCTGCTACTCGCGGCGGTGATAGTGGTCTCGCTGCAAGTCCTGGGAGTAACCATGATTGCCGCGGCCATGGTGATACCGCCGGTCGCCGCCCGGCTTCTCACGAACGATTTTACGAAGATGCTCTATATGTCAGTGTGCATAGGGGCATTTTGCGGTCTTGGCGGCTTGTACATGAGTTTCTATATAGACGTATCGTCGGGCGCGTCGGTGGTCTTGTTCTCAGCGGCGGTATTTCTCGTCGCGCTCGGGTACACGTCGCTGCAGGGCAGACTCGCCTCGTCCAGGTGGAAACCCGGACAATCGAATCTGGGCAGCGAGGCGGAGTCGCTTCACTAGTACCGCGTCCAGATGCTTCTGATATGTAGAAACCAGACCCCACCCCTGGATTGCCTAACGGCGAGCCCTTCGGGGTTCCCGCCTTCGCGGGAATGGCGATTAGCTGCTGGAAATGGTACGAGTGGAAGCGCATGGACTCATTTTGCTAGAATTAGGTGCAAGTAGCTGATAAGCGCATTCAAGGCTTGCACAACATCGGACCATCATCTATCTCGCTTTTCCCCTTCCCCCGCGCTCCGTACCATTGTGCCCCTAATCAAAGGTAGATTCTTTATTCATGACATCTTCAACTCTTTCAACACGCCGTCGGCAGTCACGATCCCATGTTCGCCGGGAGCGTCACCAGGTCGTCTGCACCGACTGCGGCAAGACGACGACCGTACCATTTCGACCGACGCAGGACAGACCGGTGTTTTGCCGTCCCTGTTTCAGGGGTGTCCGGGACGAAGGCTCACCTCAGAGACGGTCGGCCTCAAGCAATCATCCCATTCCTACAGCCTCGACACGCGACCGAATAGCAGTCTCCGACGTGTTTCGCGGAATGTCTCTGAGCGATTCCACGAAGGCGGCGATCTCGCGGATGGAAATTTCTGAGCCTACGCCAATCCAGGAGAAGTCCATCCCTCACCTGCTGGACGGACGCGATCTGGTCGGACAGGCGCGCACGGGTTCGGGCAAGACGCTGGCCTTCGCGGTCCCTATGGTCGAGAAGTGCGACCCGTCGGCCAGGAGAGTGCAGGGGCTGGTCCTAGTGCCAACCCGGGAACTGGCTATCCAGGTCGCCGAGGTGACGAGAGACCTGGCCTATGAGCGTCGGATTCGAGTAACCCTGCTGTACGGCGGACGATCTGCGAAGCCGGAATACGACGCGCTGAGAAACGGGACTCACATCGTGGTCGGCACTCCAGGACGCACACTCGACCATTTGCGCCAGGGAAACCTTGACCTGAGGTCGGTCCGATTCCTGGTACTGGACGAAGCGGACGAAATGCTGGACAGGGGATTCGCGCAAGACGTAGAGGCGATTATTGACCGGACTCCGCCTGAGCGCCAGACCGCGCTGTTGTCTTCGACCATGCCCACATGGGTGAGCAAGACAGCCAGGAAACACCTGAGAAACCCGGTAAAGGTTTCTGTGGATGCGGAGCTACAGGCCCCGCCGACCGTGCATCACATGGTTTACACCATAGATCGGAACCAGAAGATCAGCGCGCTCCGGACTCTGTTGAATCAGCGGGAAGATGCGCCTGTGATCGTCTTTGGCAGGACGAAGCGCGGCGTAAGGAAATTGGCGCAGCAGCTCGACACCCTTGGCTACCCCGTTGGCGCCCTCCAGGGAAATTTGAGCCAGAATGCGCGAGAGCGCGTAATGGCTGACTTTCGTTCGGGATACGCGCCGATACTGGTTGCTACAAACGTCGCCGCTCGTGGCATTGATGTCGAAGGCGTCGGGCAGGTCATCAATTACGACCTCCCCGACTCGGAGATTCTATTCACCCACCGCGTCGGTCGGACCGGGCGGATGGGCAGGGCCGGAGAGGCTATAACGTTCATCACACCCGAGGAAGAGAAGAAGTGGGTTCAACTCGAACGAGGCCTGGACCTTCAATTCACCCGCGAGCCCTGGAGCCGAGCCTCGCGTTAGTACGGCGTCCAGATGATTCTGCCATGTACCGGCCCCTCTCCCCGCCAGTGGATTCCCGCCTTCGCGGGAATGACGAATTGTAGTTGAGGTTTCATCCCCATCCCCGTATCAAGTACGGGGCAGGCTCTAACCTTCCCCCGTCAAGGGGGAAGGGACTTTTGCCTACCCTTGTCAGCACTGAGGGAGAGGGGGTTTATTGACAGGTATTCATAGCTGACTGCATTTTTGCCTACCCCTGTGAGCCCATCGAGGGGGAAGGGACTTTGGGATTCGTCCTTCGACAAGCTCAGGACGAACGGTTCATTGATTTACATATCCTTTTCAGCCCGTCAAGGGGGAAGGGATTTTCAACATACATCGGATGATCACTTTGGGTAGGTCCAAGCTTCGAAGACAGGGTTGACGGGGTTTCCGTCCGAATCGAGAACTGCGGACTCTGCGGACGCGAATATCAGCCCCGGAATCACGCTCTCTCCAGGAATCAGCGAGGGCTTGCCTTCCGGTTCGGCGTCGAATGTCAGTGTATCGGTACCGCTGCCACTTAACATCGGCAACTCCCAGCCACCAGTCGCGGGATCAATCACGTAGAGAGACACTTCGCCGCTGACGGAGACTGGGGCGCTGAACATTAGCTCTACATCGCCGTCCGCGTTCCTGGCAAGGCCGACTACATTGGACGTACCGGCCGGGTCGGGACCGACCATGCCGCCTCCGGGCAGCATCGATCCTGCTTCGATGTAATCTGAAGGCACCTCAATCGTGATAGGCTCGTTATGCCGGCTGTACTGAATGTCGAACACCTTCGGTCCGGTTCCTTCCTCGTCCAGGACGACCAGCGCCAAAGATTCGTAGAGGAACGTTTCAGCACTGAGTGCGACATGGACCTCGGAGGCAATGTCCGAAGGGCCGAAGAGTGACTGCCCCGAATTGCTCACCTGGGGTTCGAATGAGAGCATGTATTTCGAGCCGTCATCTGAGAGGGCGACATCGTTCCACTCGATAGGTCCGCTGTCGGTACCCAAGAACTGCTCCTGGAAAGTATCGGCCGTGCGAAGCATCTCGGACATATCTGCAGGAATTTCCGTAAACTTTATCCACACATCAGACATCGGATCGTTCACGTAGGCGGCACCTTCGATCAGAATCACACTGATCTCACCGCTTTCTGGGACTTTCATGACCGCGCTGAAGTCGTCTGGAAATACTCTCATGACTTTCATTTCTATCGCCGGAATGGGCTCTGCGCCAGGCGGGGCGAGCCCCATGAACAGTGCGCCCAGATCAAGTCTCACGTTTACTTCGACAGACCGGATATGCTTCATGGCTTCATCGGCGCAGGAGATAATCAGGTCGGCGTCGGTGAGCGTCCCATCGATGAGACATTCCGGGGGGAGGTCTGCGGTCATCCCGCCGTCGCTCGTGTCGGAGCTCTCCGATACCGGCTCCGGCGTGGAAGTGGGCTCCGGTGCCGGGGTCGCTGCCGGCCTGGAAACCGGAACCGGTGTATCCACAACCGCAGGGGTTGGGGTCTGAACTGGGGCCGTTGCGCTTACAGGAGGGGGCAATTCCGCCGGAGACGGCGTATTCGGAATTGCTCTCTGGACAGTTGGAACGGGGACGGACGTGGGTGCAGGCTGGGCGGTCGGAGCAGGCTCGGGCTGCATCGGCTCTTGAGTCTCCGAGCCACAAGCAAATAGCGCTACCGAGGCCAGGAGGACGGCGGTCACGACAGCTGTACTCATTTTGGATTTCATCATCTCTTCGCCTCGAAATTCACGTCTTTGCGCGTTTCTGCAGTTATACCATTGCATTCATTTTACAGGCTGGGAATAAAATCAGTTAGTGAAAAATGGCCTTAAAATATACCGTGATTTATGGCTTGTGTAGGTGTCTTAAACGTATCGTCCACAGCGACTCCCTACGATTAATGACGACACAGTCGGCAAGGATTCCAGACATCTTCCAGAGACTACTGACCTTGCAGGATGATTGCCGTATAATTGCCCCCGGCTTACGCACTTGGTATTTCGTTCATGTCTCACGTTGATGGCGGAGGATACCTGATCTGGACAAGCATGAAATAGGGAATGACTGTATGGAATCCACACTCTCACTGAGCATAGATATTGGCGGCACGTTCACTGACTTCACCCTGCATGACACCGCAACGGGTGAGCTGAAAGTCCACAAGGCGCTGACCTCGCCTGACGACCCGTCTCGCGCGCTGATTCAGGGACTGCGGGAATTCCTCGAAGAAGTCGGCTCGAGCACCAGGGATCTCGGTCTGATAGTACACAGCACTACCCTTGCGACGAATTCGATCATCGAGCGCAAAGGGGCCAAGACAGCTCTTCTGACAACAGAAGGCTTCCGGGACATCCTGGAATTCGGCAGGGAGCGCATCTACGACATGCACGACCTACACGCTCGGTTCCCGGACCCGCTCGTTCCGAGAAGTCGCAGGATGGAGGTTTCTGAGCGCACGGACCGGGACGGTATGGCGCTCACACCGGTTGACCTCGACGGAGCATTGGCGTTAATCGAGGAACTGGTGAACCAGGGAGTGGAGTCGATCGCGGTGTCGCTACTGCACTCCTATCGCAACCCGGCCCATGAGAGGGCGGTGAAAGAAGTAGTGGAGGACGGATACCCCGAATTGAGAGTGTCGCTTTCATCGGATGTTGCGCCCGTCATCAACGAATACGAACGCACTTCGACCGTCGCGGCGGACGCTTACATCAAGCCCGCCGTCTCCCGGTACATCAGCGGTGTCGAGCGTGACTTGACCGAACTCGGCTATAGCGGCCAGCTTCTGGTGATGCACTCGGCGGGCGGCGTGATGAGCGCCGACGCCGCGAGCGAGCGTCCAATAAGACTTCTGGAGTCGGGTCCTGCGGCGGGGGCGCTCGCGGCGGGATTTTACAGCGACATGCTTGGAGAGCCGGACCTGATTTCGCTGGATATGGGCGGCACGACCGCCAAGACCTGCATTATCGAGGGCGGACAGCCGAGCCAGAGCAACGGAATCGAGGTCGCGCGAGTCCACAGATTCAAGTCGGGCAGCGGACTCCCGATACTCATTCCAGTACTCGACCTGATCGAGATCGGTTCGGGAGGCGGAAGCATCGCCCAACTGGACAACCTAGGACTGCTGCGCGTCGGACCGCAGAGCGCGGGGGCGAGTCCCGGGCCTGCCTGCTACGCTCTGGGCGGCACCCAGCCGACGGTGACGGACGCCAATCTTCTTCTCGGTTATCTCAACCCTGAGTACTTCCTCGGCGGTCGTATGACGCTTGACGGCGAGGCGGCTGAGGACGCACTCGCCGTGCTGGGCTCCGAAATGGGCATGGATGCGGTGCAGGCGGCCTGGGGAGTTTACAGCGTGGTCACCGAGAACATGGCGGCCGCCGCGCGTATCCACATCATTGGTCGAAACAAGGACCCGCGTAACTATTCGATAGTCGCGTTTGGTGGGGCCGGACCTGCCCACGCCGGAGAAGTTGCGAGAATACTGGGCGCGTCGAATGTCGTCGTTCCCCTGGGCGCGGGAGTTACAGCCGCGCTCGGCTGCCTGGCAGCGCCGCTATCGTTCGAGAATATACGCTCGATGCCCGGTCTGCTGGAACAATCGGACTGGGAGGCGGTGAATCAGGCATTCGCGGACATGGAGACGCTGGGACGCGAAATGCTCTCCAGCGCGGGCGTGTCGGAATCCGACACCACCCTCACGCCGTCCGCAGACATGAGGCTCCAGGGTCAGATCCACGAGATAACGGTGCCGATTCCGGCCGCTCCGCTGTCGTCTTCGGATATAGAGGGGATCAGTGCGGACTTCCACCAGATTTACCAGGAACTATACAGCCGCCGCAACCTCAGCCTGCCAATCGAGGTACAGAACTGGCGGCTCCTGGTCAGCGGACCTCAGCCGTCTCTCGAACTTCGACAGCAGGAGGCGGAGGCCATCGGCACGAGTTCCGCACTCAAGGGGACTCGGAGGGCATACTTCCCCAACGCTAACGGGCCGAATCAGGGTGGCTTCGTGGACTGCCCTGTCTATGACCGATACGAATTACCTGTGGGCGCGACCCTTGACGGTCCTGCCATCATCGAGGAGGCAGAGGCCACGACGCTGGTAAGGCCCGGGGACAGCGCAGAGGTTGACCCATGGCTGAACCTTAGAATCACTGTTTCACATGGATAGTCAGGACCTGGAGATGAATGAGATGACCCAGAGAGAGGATTTCGACCCAGTATCGCTGGAGATAATGTGGAGCAGGATGCTCAATGTAGCGGAGGAGATGTGGTCAACGGTGCTGAGGACGGCGGTGTCAACGATCATAGCCTCAGCCAACGACTTCGGCTGCGAGGTTCTCGACGCCGAGGGCAGGTCCATCGCGCACGCCTACCGCTCGATGCCCGTATTCAATATGACGATGCCGAATGTCACGAAGGAGATACTCAAGAAGTACCCGGTGGACTCGATGCACCCGGGCGATGTCTATATGACAAACGATCCCTGGATGTGCGCGGGACACCTGCCGGACATCGCAATCGTATCCCCTGTCTTCTACCAGGGTCGCTTCGTCGGGTTCGTGGGGAACATCGCGAACACTTCGGACATTGGAGGCACACTCGACCTCAAACGGGTTACGGACTCCTACGAAGAGGGCTTATTCTTCCCACTGTGCAAGCTCTATGACAAGGGCGAGCCGAACGAACTGGCTTTCGATATGTACAGGTGGAACGTCCGAGGCCCGGACATGGTGCTGACGGACATCGAGGCCCAGGTGGCAGCCAACCATGTAGGTGCGCGCCGCATCAACGACTTCCTGGACGAGTACGGCCTGGAAGACCTTGCCGCGCTGTCCGCCGCAATCAGGGGTCGCTCGGAGGCGGCGATGCGCCGCGCGATCAGCGAACTTCCCGACGGTGTGTACGAGAATCACGTCTATACTGACGGCATGGGCGACCCGCTGAAGATACAGACGCGGATAGAGATACGCGGTGACGAGATACTTGTGGACTACACCGGCTCATCCCCGCAGATCGACCGCGGCGGCCTGAACTGCACGATGATATACAGCCAGGGGCACACCTATTATCCCCTAGCCTGCCTGCTGACGCCGGATGTACCCGTCAACGAGGGCTGTTTCGAAGCGATTACGGTGACAGCACCGGAAGGAACGATTATCAACTGCACGTTTCCCGTATCCGTCGGCTCCCGGACTAACACCGGCTGGTACATCCACGGCTGCATATTCGGAGCTCTTGCTAAAGCCGTCCCGGACAGGATTCAGGCGGGCAACGGGCTCATGTCCTCCATACGGACTTATGGTGTAGAGAACGACGGACGACTGTTCAACGCCCACCTGTTCTGCGGCGGCGGTCGCGGGGCCACAAGTCAGAACGACGGCATGGGCCTGAATATGTTCCCGTCGAGCGCTTCCAACGTGCCGGTCGAAGTGTTCGAGGTGAACAGTCCCGCGCTGATAGAGGCGAAGGAGTTGATACCCGACTCGGCGGGCGCGGGCAAGTTCAGGGGAAGTCCGGGACAGCGAGTTGTCGTAGGAAAGCTGCCTTCGCACTCCGGCCCTCTCAATGTGTACATCCACCCCAACCGCCTCACATTTGCGCCGCAGGGCGCTTTCGGTGGTGGATCAGGAGCGAAGACGGAAGTAATCATCAACGGCGACCGAGTGAGCGACGACCCCAGGGCGATGACATCGGGGGCCGTGCCTCTGGAGGATGTAGAAGACCGGCTCGTTCTGGAGTTCCCCAGCGGCGCCGGCGTCGGCGAACCCTCGGAACGGCCTGACGACCTGCTCGAAACCGATCTAAGCAACGGGTTGGTGTCCGAGGACGGCAAGCGAAAAGACTACGGCATAGTCTGAGGAGGTCCCCGAGTGAGTGAATTCGAGATGAGCGTTGGCGACGCTACCATAGTCGCCCTGACCGATATGAATTGCGCCTATCCCACTCCCCTGCCCGAATTGTGGCCGAATGTGCCGGTTGACGAATGGCAACCTTTCCGCGATATGTACCCAGACACTTTCGACGGCGACAAGATGCGCCTGGAAATCGGGTGCTACCTGGTACGTTCTTCCGGGAAGACCATTCTAATTGACACGGGCTACGGTCCCGGGCCGATAGAGTACATCGGTGGGCTGCGTGGGCAACTCATGGCTGATCTGGCATCGAACCGCGTCGCTCCCGAGGACATTGACATTGTGTTCCTGTCCCATCTGCACCTCGACCACGTAGGCTGGAACACTGAGGAGCGCGACGGGGGCCACGTACCAGTATTCCCCAACGCTCGATATTTCGTACACGAGGACGACCTGATCCACTTCCGAAAGCCGGAAGTCCAGGCGGCGGGCCGGTTTCCCTACATTGACAAACTTGTTGATCCACTTGACGAACTGGGGGTATTGGATACGCTGCCCGGCGACTCGGACCTGACGCCCGAATTGCGCGCCGTCCACACTCCGGGGCACACGCCAGGGCACATGAGCGTCTTGGTGTCGTCGGGAGGACAGCGCGCGCTGATACAGGGGGATGTACTAATCCATCCGGCACAGATAACGGAGCCGTCGTGGACGCCGCTCTTTGATGGAGACGCAGAGACGGCGGAGTCCACAAGACGGGAGTTGCTGGACCGTCTCGAATCCAGTGGGGACACGGTGGTCTCGTGCCACTTCACCAAGCCGGGATTCGGGCAGATAGTGAGCTTGGAGGGCAAACGCTATTGGCAAGCGGGGTGAGGGTCCACAGATCCCGTCCCGCCTAGTGACCTATCTCAAAACCCAATCGGAAGGGATTTCACCCCCATCCTAACCTTCCCCCGTCAAGGGGGAAGGGACTTTGCCTACCCTTGTCGCTCGTTTCCGGCGATAGTTTTGAGATAGTTTCCTAGTACAGATTCGTCGGGACACATGGATTGGCATGGCGGTGTTCGACGATGTATCGGAGGAATATACGCCGGTGAAATTCAGGCGTACATAGCAGGTGAGCCGACAGTCGTCAGTTCGACCTCAACCGTGCCGAAAGTCGTTTCCAGGTCGGGGACGTCTTCCCCAGCCTGTGAGAGGCTTTCGATGTGGTATGCCATAGCCTCTCCGACCGACATCTGGGGCAAAGGAGCGGGTTCGCCATTTTCTGCCATATCTTCCAGATGGAATGTGATGGCTTCCCGAATCATCTCGCGGATATCTTGCCAGTGCTTATGCAGCCTGGTAACTCGGGGGCATAGGCGCAGTAGTTGTTAGGAGTCCGTTCATAGACTACCGCGTATTTCATATCTTCACCACGCGGTTCACGTAAATTCCGGGGGTATGGACAGCGCCCGGGTCGATTTCGCCTGGTTCCACCACCTCGTCAACTTCCATGATCACCTCGTTGGCTGTGGTGGCCATAACGCCGTTGAAGTTGCGCGACGTTCCCTTGTACTGAGTGTTGCCCATCGTGTCCGCCCTGTGCGCTCTCAGAAGGGCGAAGTCGGCCTTGAGCGCGCGCTCAAGCAGGTACTCCCGTCCATCGAACACGCGAGACTCCTTGCCCTCCGCCATCAGTGTCCCGACACCCGTTGGGGTGTAGAAGGCGGGTATCCCGGCTCCTCCGGCGCGGATGCGCTCGGCCAGCGTGCCCTGGGGCACAACTTCCAACTCGATCTTTCCCTCACGGTACGCAGTCTCGAACGCGGTCGGCCTGGACGGTGATGGCGACACTGGAAAGGACGCTATGACCTTCTTCACTTGTTCGTTCTCGACGAGTATCCCGATATCTATAGGCCGATCTCCCGGTATGGTTCCGAACCCGATTACCGAAGCCAGGCCAGCGGTGTTGGAGATGATGGTAAGGTCCGAAGCGCCGTGATCGCGGAGCGCGCGTATCAGGTTCTGCGGCGTACCTCCCGGTCCGGCGAAGCCATCAATCATCAATATGGCTCCGTCAGGAATGTCGGCTACCGCCTCGCCAAAGCTGGACACAATCTTGCTCAATGTTATCTTCGACCTCTCTCAGAATTGCGTCCTAATTCTAATATACTACGAGCGCTGTTTACAGGCGACGGATGCCCAAGAACTGCTATCAGGGATCCGCGCCGTCATCAGGGAATTCTGATAATATGCGCGTGCGTATTCGGCAGACTGAATTGGAAATCCGAATTTCGGAGAAGAGAACATTGGCGCATCCCCAGATCAGCGTGCGTCGGGCCGAGCCGGGCGACGCTGCGGACATCGTTGGATTTCAGCAGAGCATGGCTCTCGAGACGGAGGGCAAGAATCTCGACGAACGTCTTGTAACCACCGGAGTGGACGCCGTGTTCGCGGACCCGGACAAGGGCTTCTACCTTGTAGCCGAGACAGGCGGGAAAGTCGTGGGCAGTCTTCTGATCACCTACGAATGGAGCGACTGGCGAAACGCCACGTTCTGGTGGATTCAGAGCGTGTTCGTGGATGCCGGCCACCGCAGGCGCGGGGTCTATACTGCGATGCACGACCATGTGCTTCGGCAAGCAAGGGAGGACGACGACATCTGTGGCGTAAGGCTGTACGTCGAGCGGAGCAACCATATCGCGCAGCAAACTTACAAGAGGCTGGGGATGGACCACTCCCACTACGACCTTTACGAGATAGATTTCGTGCTGTGAACGAGAGGTAGAAAATGCTCAACGATAGAGTTATTGAATTCGTGTCAGACAACCACCAGGCTGTGCTGACGACCTTCAGGAAGAACGGCGCGGCTCAGATGAGTATCGTAACTGTGGGGTCATACGGGGACGGAGTGGGATTCACCACTACGGAAGACCGCGCCAAGCTCCGCAATCTTGTTCGAGAATCGTGCTGCTCGCTTCTTGTGTCCAAGAGCGACTGGTGGGGCTATATCGTTCTGGAAGGACACGCCAAGGTACTGCGACGCGGGGAGTCAGACGATGACGAACTCCGAGACGCGCTCAGGGGAATCTACCGCGCCGCGTCCGGCCAGGAACATCCCGACTGGGAGGAGTACGACCGCGCGATGATCGAGGACCGCCGCGCCGCGGTCATAGTCGTTCCGGACCACGTGTACGGCACGGTCGCCGTATAACGGTGTGTTGTCCAATCCGCGAGGGGAGACCGTTAAATGCCGGATCAGCCGAACTTCCTTGTCATCATGTCGGACGAGCATGGCCCAATGTGGTCGAGCGCGTATGGTCACCCGTTCGTTCAGACTCCCAATATGGAACGAATCGCAGAGGCAGGCGCGACGTTCGATGCCGCGTACTGCAATTCGCCGTTGTGCGTCCCATCGCGGCTGTCGTTCATGACCGGGCGGTACGTCTCCAACTGCGAGGGTTGGGACAACGCAAAGCCGCTCCCTTCCGATGTGCCGACCTGGCCTTACATGCTGCGCTCAGCGGGGTATGACAGCGCGCTTTCCGGCAAGATGCACCTGATTGGTCCAGACAGGCTTCACGGATTCCAGTCCCAGCTTGCCTACGATCCGCATGGCGGCGGGAGCGCGGAGGATGAGACCGCGCGGCGTCTTGGGCTTTCCACCGGCGGACGACACCCGATCTACCTCTGGGAGGAAGGCATTCCCACCGCCGACGAACCGTGGCCCAGCGTCAAGGAGGCGCGGGCGGGCACGGGCCCGATGATAGACGCCGATGACGCGATAGAGGAGGAAGCGCTCAGATACCTCAAGGATCCGGCGCGCCGTGAGCGTCCCTGGGCGCTTTGCGTCGGTTTCGTCGCTCCCCACTTCCCGTTCATCGTGCCGGAACCTTACTTCTCGATGTACTACCCCGAACACGCCGACCTGCCATCGAATCCGCTCGGACACATCGAAAGTTTGCCGGTCGCCGCTCGCAGACTGCGCCAGTCGTTCAACTTCGACGGATATGATGAGGACGAAATCCGAAGGGCGAGGGCGGCGTACTACGGCCTGATAACATACCTCGACGACAAGATAGGCCGCCTTCTCGACACGCTCGACGAATTGGGCATGGTCGATAACACAGTCATAGTCCACACATCCGACCACGGCGAATCTCTAGGCGAGCATGGCCTCTGGCGCAAGATGAACTTCTATGAGCAGTCCGCCCGCGTCCCGCTCCAGATAGCGTGGCCGGGCGTAATCCCCGGCGGGCAGCGATTCGCCGGTGCCGTCTCCCTTGTGGACGCTACCGCAACTATCCTGGAGATGGGCGGAGTGGATGAGGAATCAGAGTCAATAATGCGCGCAGACGGCGTGTCTCTTCTGTCCCAGATGACAGCAGACGCGGGACAGGAGCGAGACTACGCTTTCTCAGAGCATCTAGCGCACGGCACGGACCGTCCGAGGGCAATGGTAAGGGAAGGCAACTGGAAGCTGTGTTACAGCCACGCCAATTCGCCCGACGTCGAGCTGTACAACCTGGCGACCGATCCTGGCGAGTTCGACAACTTGGCGGAAGATCCGGAGTACGATTCGGTGCGCCGGAAACTCACGTCCAGGATAATGGATGTCTGGGGTGACCCGGACGAACTCGACGGCAGAATCAAAGACAGCCAGCGCTCGCGCCTGATTATACGAGACGTGCTGGGCGAAGAAGCAATCTTCTAGCTGCCAGAGATGCTTACACCATACATCGCCGAACGAATGTTACGTCAATGAGCTGGGTGTTTCTGGCCCTGGGAAGCGCTATTGCCTTTGCGGTAGTATCCGCGCTGGACAAGATTCTAATCCAGAGATTCGTGCCAAATCCCAGGGCATTCATAGTCCTGGTCGGGCTGATACAGTTCGGACTGGCGGCAATAGTCCTTCCTCTTGCCAAGTTCAGCGGATACGGCATTGATACGGCCCTGATAGCCTGCTTATCTGGTTTTCTTGCCGGGATATATCTGGTTCTCATGTTCTGGGTAATGCGAATGCAGGACGTGTCCAGAGTCGTACCGATCACGTCCACGCACCCTATATTCGTCGCTATACTCGCGCAGGTCTTCCTGGGGGAGATAATCAGCGTCCTAGCCTGGGTCGGCATCATCATTACCGTCGGTGGAGCGGCGCTGATGTCCTTCGGGCCCACCACTCGTCGCTCGGAGCGTGGCCAGAATCAGATAGTTCCGTTCGCTCTACTCATGGTTTCCAGTCTGGCCTTCGGACTCAGCCAGTATCTTACCAAGGTGGTAGCGGGAGATATAGACATCTTGTCTCTGTTCGTGTGGCGCGGTCTGGGTTTGGGATTAGCGTGCGTCGGCATCATGATCCGAAGGAGTATGTTCCCGGACCTTGTGAGAGCGATTCGCGACCCAGTCTCCATCGGATTGACGGTATTCACCGAAGGGCTGCTGGTTCTGGTAGCGGTCATCTTACAGCTTCTTGCGATATACTCCGGCCCGGTATCGCTCGCCGTCACCGTCATGGCGATCAGACCGCTCTTCGTATTCATTCTAGGAATACTACTCAGCCTGGGTGTATCCAGAGTACTGGATGAACCTCTCGAGGGTCGGATACTGGCAGCGAAGCTGGCCGCAATCGCTATGACGGTCGGCGGAATCACTGCTGTAACCCTCGCCTGACTAAATCGTCCGCCGATACTCTTCTCGAATGCGTTGACACCAGTCAGGACTTAGCATATACTTAGCCTCGCCTTTAGTATGCGGTAAATGCCTTGATTAGCGTACCTTGAAGAGATTGGCGCTGTTACGCTAAAACAGAGAGATTGCGCATACTCATCGGCTCAAGGTACGCAGGAAAAGGGTATGTTCAGGGGAGTTCGGCGATGCAGACCGTAGTATCCGACCCCAAACTGAGGACCAACCCAACCGGACAGAAGACTGTTTCGTCCAGTCATGTTTCCCGGTCGGCAGCGCAACCTGCCTTGGTTCACAAGAGGGGGAGAATGCCCCTCAGGCTCTCCTGGCGATTCAATCTCATTTCTACAGCCACCATAAGCGCGCTGATTGCGATATCCCTTCTACTACAAGTCTGAACACTCTTGGATGCGCAACGTTCAGGTATGTAGTTGCCACATCAGCCGGCTGATCCCTATAGCCAAATGCTCAACGTGTTCTTTCGTGCGTACCTGAGGTACGAGGGGATATGCATTCACTCTGCCCTGCAGTCCTCACATAGCGTGAAGATCTCAATTCTGTGACCTACGATCTCGCCAGTGACTTCGCGCTCCAGAGCCCTCAGCAGGCGCTCTATGGTAGCGTGCCTGAATTCGCCGATACTGTAGCACTTGACGCAAACTGTGTGATGATGATGGTGTACGAGAGCCGTGCTGTACATAGGAGTGCCGTCAGGCAAGGCCAATTTGCAGATTACGCCCGCGTCCAGAAGCAACTTTATGGTGCGATAGACGGTCGCCCTTCCAATGTCGGGCAACTCGTCGCAGATCTCGTCCGCCTTGAATCCGCCGACCTTCTGACTGAGCAAATCAATAACACCAAGCCTAGGCTTGGTTATCCTATAGCCACCGTCTTCGAGGACGGCAAGGAGGTCGGGCCTGATTATCGGTCTTTCTGGAGACTCTATTCCGGCTGTGGTCATATCATTCACTCGCTTGCTGAATGAATTGGTGATTTACGGGGATTGGGTGGGCAGACGCACTACAAAGTAAAGCTATCAGCTACACATTCTCACGTCAACGAATACAAGACATCCTGAGCACTGTACTGTACTGGTTTAGTCGATGTATAAAAAAGGGTGTCGTCTGTGCCTCCCCACCCCTAGATACCCGCCTTCGCGGGTATGACGGACGGGTGCCTGACCAACTACATTGATGCAGGTTCGACTGCCTGCCGCCGGAACCGGCAGCACTCATAATGAGGGCAGGAACCATTCAACTCACTAATGAGACGCTCTCGAACCTGTTTTCTGCTACAGTGTTCCCGTTGCACTCAAATCAAGGAGACCGAATCATGAGACTGGTAATCGCAGGATGCGAATACTCCGGCACGACAACGCTGACCTTCGCGATTGACGATTGGATGCACGAGACGATTGGGGTCAGATTCCCACTGATACACGACCACTGGAAACTGCCGCATACCTCGGGACATCCTCAGCCCGACATGACTGAAGATGAGCGGCGGCAGGTACTGGCCCTCAGCCCCGAGCTGAAGGAGATGACTCAGCGCCACAGCCTGTACTATCACATCCAGTCAAACTCGTGGAATGGGCCGGATTGGATGTCAATAGGTCTGCACATAGACGATAGCGTTTATGGCCCGATGTACTATGGATACGGAGGGGACGGCGAGCCACACGACCGCAAGGTGGTGGGACAGCAGGTAGAGAGTTCGATTCTCCGTTTCGCGCCCGATGTTATTCTGGTCCACGTCAAGGCTTCGGCAGACGTGATAGTACAACGTATGAGAGAAGATCCCCACGGGCATAGCCCACTGAAGGAAGAGGATATCCCAACCATCCTAGATATGTATGAGCAGGCTTGTGCCCGGTCGCTGTTCAGACACAAGATTACGCTTGACACAAGCGAAGCGACAGTGGAGGAGTCGGTTGCGGAGTTCGCAAGGAAGGTAGAGCCTTTCCTTACCGAGGAGGACAGGTCGAGAATACTGACTCACAGGATCTGGTAGCGGCGACGCTGACGTCTGGATTCCCGTTTTCACGGGAATGATGGTTGAGAATGGGGGGCCTATCAGTACGACCGCCATCGGTTGGCAATTGGCATACGCCGGTCCCGACCAAAGTTCCTTGGCGTGATCTTGATTCCGGGAGCAGCCTGCCTCCGCTTGTACTCTGAGCGGTCCACCAATCCAACTACCAGTTTCACCGTCTCGGCATCGTAGCCCATTGCGGTTATGTCGTCGAAACTCATGTCGTCCTCGACGTAGGCCTTGAGTATAGGATCGAGTTCGTCATACGGAGGCAGGCTGTCCTGGTCCAGTTGGTCCGGGCGTAGTTCGGCGCTGGGAGGCTTGTCAATAACGGCCTGGGGGATAATGTCTTTACCCTCCCGCTCATTCCTGAACCGAGCCAGGTCGTAACACATCACTTTGGGCACATCTTTGATAACGGCAAACCCGCCCGACATATCGCCATAAATCGTGGCGTACCCGGTAGCCATTTCGCTCTTGTTGCCGGTGGTGAGCACCAGCCACCCGAATTTATTCGACAGCGCCATGATAAGGTTGCCCCTGATTCTGGACTGAATATTTTCCTCGGCTACGCCCCAGTCAGTGCCCTCGAACCGGGGAGCGAGAGAGTTCATGAAGGAACCAAAAGGCTGCTCAATCGGTATGGTCCAGATGTCAATACCCAGGTTTTGGGCCAGCAACTTAGCGTCAACTATACTGCCTTCGGACGAGAACTCAGACGGCATCGAGACGCCGACCACGTTTTCGCTACCCAGCGCGTCAACGCCGACAGCGGCTACCAAGCTGGAGTCTATCCCGCCCGACAGCGCTACCAAGACCTTACTGAATCCGCACTTTCGCACGTAGTCGCGTGTTCCCATTACAAGGGCTTCGTAGATCTCCTCCGCGCCGTCATAGACATCTCCAAAGACTCCAGTCGCCGTTTCACCTACCGGCGCGTTTGTTCCGTCCCAGTCGGAGACGCGAATCAGTTTAGAATTCCCTATCTCAGTCAGTGACTCGGGATTCTCCTTGCGCGGCCTGGGTTCCCGGAGCCGTGATCGGAATACCGATTGAACGTCCAAGTCAACGATAAGAAGGTCTTCAACGAACTGGCCGGACGCCGCAACGAGGTCTCCCTGCGGATCGAAAACCATGCTTGCGCCATCGAACACCAACTCATCCTGTCCACCGACCATGTGAACATATGCCAGGAACAGTTCGTTATCAGCGGCGCGTGTGGCCAGCATCTTCTCCTTGAAGCGACGCTTACCCGCATGGAACGGCGAACCGTTGATATTGACGATGACCTCAGCGCCCGCGTTACGCTGGACAACAGTCGGCCCGACCGGGTACCAGATGTCCTCGCAGATGTTGACGCCGACCGACGTGCCATTGATCACGTAAACCGGACACGTATATCCGGGTCGAAAGTACCTGTCCTCATCCAAGACGCCGTAATTGGGAAGGAACATCTTGTGATATACGTCTAATAGCCGCCCGTCAAAGGCTACCGCCGCGGCATTGTACACTTCCGTGCCCACCGCGTCCGCGAAGCCCACGATAACCCCTATTCCCTCGGACTGGGAAGCGACGCTCTCCATATAGCGACGGTTCTCGTCCAAAAACTGGGGCTTCAGAAGCAGGTCCTCGGGCGGGTAGCCAGGAATGGTGAGTTCTGGGAACGCTACGAGGTCTGCTTGAGCCTCACGCGCCATCTCGATGTAGCGGATTGCCTTGCGGGCGTTACCATCTAGGTCTCCGACCGTGAGGTTTATTTGCGCCAGCGCGATTCTAAAGTTTCGCATGTTTTCCGCGAGGTTGACTTGCTAGAGCGTGTAATGCCGACGAGCGGCGACATGCTTAGGATCGTTGAGTCTGAATACGTCGGGATTGTGCCCGAGTTCCAAAGCCAGCCAGTATGTAAACAGTTGGAGCGGTATCAGGTACACAATTGGCGAGAAGACTTCGGGACACCCGGGAATGCTAATCACAGTATCAACGAGGTCACCGCGCGAGTCATCTCCTGACTCCAGCAGCGCGGCAGTGCGGGCTCCAACCTCGGAAACTGTTCTCATCAAGTCGGCTGCTCTGTCCTCCGATCCTGAGCGCGGCGGAGCGACAAACGTGACCATGCAGCCTTCATCCGTGGAGACAAAGGGTCCGTGAAGGTACTGTTCGAGGTGGAAGCCCTCGGTGGTGGTGTAGTTGGCTTCCTTCATCTTGAGAGCAGCTTCGTAAGAAGTGGACGCATTTGGGCCCGTGCCGACGAAATAGAATCGCTGTACATTCCTGGATCCGGCAGCCCAGTTCTTTACGGAGTCTTCCGTAGCAATAGCACTCTGAACTGCGTCGGGCAGCGTCAAGAGGGCCGCAGACGAGTCCTCACCCGACAGTTCGAACGCGAGCATGGTGAGAGCAGTTAGCGCGGCTGTGTGACTGATCGTGAAAGCCGACGACGGATCGGGCTCTGAGGTCTCAACGACTACATTGGCAAGTTCACGTCTAGCGTCGGAGCCCACGCCGGTAAGCAGGCCTGTCGCCGCTTCCGACTCGTGGGCTCGCTCCAGGGCACGCGCCGAATAGGTCTTAGTGCCGCGATGGGTGAGAACTATCACCACATCGTCGCCGCCGAGCGCGGGCAGGCGGTCGCAGAATTCGAAAGAGTTCCAAGCGCGGGCATCCTGTCGTCCGCCCAGATTCCTCAGGAGGTCTTCTCCTATCAGCGCGGCGTGCCATGAGGTTCCGATTCCGACGACATGAACTCTCGCGGAATCCCGGACAAGTTCGGCAAGGCGCTGGATATTCTCTCGCTCCTCCGTAATTACACGAGCGATTGCCTGGGGTTGAGCCATTATCGCGTCGTGCATATGGTATGGATGCCCGGTACGTTCCTGGGAAAGTGTCATCAGACCGCCTTCTTGACAAAGTCTTCAATACGGTCAAGCGCCGTCTCGATATTCTCTGCCGAATTGGCGAATGAGAATCGGACGAAACCTTCACCAAACTCGCCGAATGACTCCCCAGAAAGACAGGCGACGCCCGCCTCGGTCAATAATTCATCTGCGAATTTCCGGCTGCTCATTCCGGTTCCCTCTACATTAGGAAAGGCATAGAACGCGCCCTTCGGAAGCTGGCAGCGTATGCCCTTTATGGAGTTTAGTCCGTCCACAATTATCGAGCGTCGCTTTTTGAATTCCGCGACCATCGAATGGACGTCGTCGCGTGCTCCGTTCAATGCTTCGAGCGCGGCCATCTGGGTAAAACCCGCGGTGCATGACACGCTGTTGGTAACAAGCCTCGATATGGGTTCGACGAGTTCTATCGGCATTACGCCGTAGCCAATTCTCCACCCGGTCATAGCGTAGGACTTGGAGAAGCCATCCAGGATTATCGTCCTCTCCCTCATGTTCGGGAAGGTGGAAATTGAATGGTGCTCACCCTCATACAGGAAGCCGCTGTAGATCTCGTCGGACAAAACGGCGATATCGTGCTTCACGGCGAGTTGGGCCAATCGCTCAAGGTCATCCCTAGCAATGACCGACCCGCAGGGATTGTTAGGAGAGTTGACTATCATCAACTTGGTGCGGCTGGTGATACTCCGCTCAACCTCGTCAATGTCTATGTTGAAATCCCTGGACTCGTACAACTGCATCGGGACCGGAACGCCGCCCATGAAGTCGATCATAGATTCATAGATTGGGAAACCGGGGTTTGGATAGAGTACTTCATCGCCTTCGTCAACCAACGCCATAATGAGGAAGAACATTATAGGTTTGCCACCAGGTGTAACGACGACATTGTCGCCAACGACATGAAGTCCGCGAGTATCCCTGATCTCCTGCGCTATTCTGTCGCGCAGTTCGGTGAATCCCGGGGACGGACCGTAGTGTGTGTATCCGTCGTCCAGCGCGGTTTTGCCAGCTTGCACGATGTTGGACGGAGAATCGAAGTCGGGTTCGCCTATCTCCAAGTGTATGACGTTCATACCCTCCGCTTCCAGAAGTCTCGCCTTGGCAAGCACCTCAAAAGCGGTTTCGGTACCCAGTCTGGTCATTCTCTGCGCTAGTCTCATTAGGTTTATCCCCCTGATGTTCGAGAGTTGGGAAGACTCCTGAGTAGTATAACCATCAATTCCCGCTTGTGCTACAATTCGCAAGCAGGTCAGAGGACGGAATTCGAGGGGGTTATCCATGAAAGTTGTACTCGGCGTGCCCAGAGGGTTCTGCGCAGGTGTGGTTCGCGCCATAGACATCGTGGAGTTGGCCCTTCAGAAGTATCCACATCCCGTTTACGTGAAACACCAGATCGTTCACAATCCTTACGTGGTCAGTTCGCTGGAGGAAAAGGGTGCGAGAACGGTCGAGGACGTTGACGAAATCCCTGAAGGTGCGACGGTTGTGTTCTCCGCTCACGGCTCGCCTCCCGAGGACTTTCAGAAGGCTGAAGAGCGCGGACTGAGAGTCATTGACGCTACTTGCCCACTCGTAACCAAGGTACACAATGAGGCCAAGCGGTACTCGAGAGAGGGAAGGAGAATGATCCTCGTAGGTCACCGGGGCCACCAAGAGGTCAAGGGCACAATGGGCCAGACGGACATGCACCTCGTTGACGACCGTGAGCGGGACAATATGCCGGAGTGGGAAGATGACACGCCTGTTACGGTACTTACCCAGACGACGCTCTCAGTCAATGACACGAAGAGAGCGATTTCCGAAATCGAAGGGAATTTCTCGGACGTCATCGTGCGAAACGACCTGTGCTATGCCACTACCAATCGGCAAGAGGCTGTGGATGAGTTGTCTGATCTGGTAGATGTTGTTTTGGTGATCGGCGCCCATAACAGTTCGAATTGCAACAGGCTGCGCGAGGTGGCGGAGGCGAACGGCCTTCCGGCGTACCTCATCAATGGACCTGAAGAATTGGACTTCGAGTGGCTGGAAGGCGCCCAAAGCATCGGGATAACCTCCGGAGCCTCCACACCGGAAGATCTGATAATGAATGTCATAAGCGCGATTGCGCCAGATGAGGTCACAACGATAGACGGGGTGGAGGAGGATATTACATTCGTACTACCCCAAGAGTTTAGAGAATAGACTGAAGCCCTCTATCGCCCTTCCATTTGCTCTCCAAGGAGTGTCGCACAGTATGGAAATCAGGCTAGCCAGCCTTCTCGCCGGCGCCCGAGCAGCCTCGGGCGTCGTTGTTATCGTTGATGTGTTTAGGGCATTTACTACGGCCGCGGTCGCCTTTTCCAAGGGTGTGGATAAGATTGTTCTCGTAGCCGAGGTGGAAGAGGCGATTGCGCTGCGAGATCAAGGTGTCGGGGAGCTGTGTGTGGGGGAGGTCGGCGGCATGAGGCCGGATGGATTCGACTTCAACAATTCACCATCAGAACTGAACACCGCAGACCTGGAAGGCAAAACGATAATTCATTCGACGCGGGCGGGAACCGTCGGAATGGTCGCGGCGACCGGGGCAGAAAAGCTGTATGGAGGCTCGTTGGCGGTAGCGTCTGCTACAGTCGAAGTTATTCGCCGTCAGCAGCCGGACTTGGTGACAATTGTCGCAATGGGTTCCGAGGGTCGTATCAAGGCAGACGAGGACGAACAGTGCGCACTCTTCCTCAAGAACCTGTACCAAGGCAGACGGCCCGACCACGACGCCGTGCGGACCCTGGTTTTGGCCGGGGAAGAGTCTCAGAAGTACAACGACGCCACAAATCCTCATTTCCCTCCCAAAGACCGGGAGATGGCCTTGGATATTGATTCGCACGATTTTGCGATAAGGGTGGAGCGTGAGGACAGCCTGCTCGTAGCCAGACGGGAATTTGCCCAAGACGCATGAGAACTCAATCGGACAGCAGTACAAAGTAGGGAGACAGCGATTGCAGTACAGACAGTTGGGGACATCAGGGCTTCAGGTTTCGGCGATAGGGCTGGGAACGAATAACTTCGGGCGCAGGCTGGACGCGGCGGCGACTGAGACTGTGGTCCACGCGGCGTTGGACGCGGGCGTGAACATGATTGACACATCCAACAGCTATGGAAGCGGATATTCGGAGGAGTTTATCGGCAGAGCGTTGAATGGACGGAGGCACGAAGCTGTCATAGCGACAAAGGTGTCGAGCCGTGTATCGGATGGCCCGAACAACGCGGGGAATTCCAGAAAGCATATCTACGACCAGGTGGATGTAAGCCTCCGAAAACTACGGACAGACTATATTGATCTCTACCAGATTCACTGGTGGGACCCCAACACGCCAATCGAGGAGACGCTGAGGGCACTGGACGAACTGATACGCGTGGGCAAGGTGCGCTACGCGGGCTGCTCGAACTTCGCGGCGTGGCAGGTGTGCGAGTCGCACTGGACGGCGAAGACGCTGGGGATCAACGAGTTCGTCAGTATGCAGCCCCACTACTCGATGCTGTACCGCAAGCCGGAAGAGGAGATGATTCCGTTCTGTGAGAAGTATGGTATCGGCATTCTGCCGTACTACCCGCTCGAGAACGGATTCCTTACCGGTAAGTATCGAAGGGGAAAACCGGCGCCGGACGGCACCCGGCTGTCGGAGGGTGACAGGGGTACGCTTACGAGCGAAAACTTCGACATCCTCGAAGGACTGGAAGCGTTCGCATCGGAGCGAGGCCATACGATACTGGAACTGGCATTCGCGTGGCTGCTCGCAAGTCCGATGGTGAGTTCAGTGATAGCGGGCGCGACACGAGTCGAGCAGGTGGAGGCCAATGCCACCTCCGCGTCGTGGTCGCTGACGGCGAAGGAAGTCGAAGAAGTGAACGCGATACTGGGATAGAAGCTATCTCATAAACACCAATACTCGGTGGGAACCGTGTGTTTGCACTCTCACCCTCTCCCACCAAGGGAGAGGGGACTCATGCACATAATGGGAAGACTGGTGAGACATGAAGTTCGGATATGTAACGCCGCAGAACTGGGGCATCGAAGAGCCTGAGGACGTCGTTGACCTCGCGGTCAGGGCTGAGGAGCTGGGTTACGATTCAGTGTGGGTCAACCACCACATTCTCAATGTGGGATATATCTACGACAGGCTCCAGGACAGGCCGTACTACGATGCACTGACGTTCCTGACCTGGGTGGCGGCACTGACGGAGCGCGTCCGTCTCGGAACTACGGTGCTGGTGCTTCCGTATTTGAATCCCCTAGTGCTGGCAAAGTCGGTGGCGACACTCGACGTCTTGTCGGGCGGACGGGTTACGCTGGGCGTGGGAGTCGGGATGCTGCGAGAGGAAAACGAGGCGCTGGGGAGCGACTTCAGGACGAGGGGAGCATACGCCGACGAGTCCATTGAGATAATGCGTGAGCTGTGGACATCCGAGGATCCCCAGTATAGCGGGAGATTTTTCGAGTTCGGCGGTAATTTCAAGTTCTCGCCCAAGCCGGCGCAGAGTCCGCTGCCGATACTCATTGGCGGGATGAGCCGCGCGGCGATGCGACGGAGCGCCAAGCTGGGCGACGGCTGGCATCCGAACTCAGGATCCATCGAAGACATGAGCGCACAGTTCCAGATACTCAGGGAGATGTGGAGCGAGCATGGGCGGAACCCCGACGATGCACAACTCGTCGTTCGCTGCGAGGTGGACGTTCTGGATTCCGAGTCAGGCGATTCTTCGACACCAATGATCGGGACTCCAGGGCAGTTGGCTCAGGCAGTCTCCGAGTATGAGAGGCTCGGGGTCTCGGAAATAGTTCTCGGAATCAGTACGAACGACCTGGACAGAATCCGACGGATTCAGGAGTCGTTTGCGGAGAAGGTTATACCTCTGGTACGAGAAGGGTAGGTATTCACCCCCATCCTAACCTTCCCCCATCAAGGGGGAAGGGACTTTGCATACCCCTTTCAGCCCATCGAGGTCTGAAAGGGACTTCTGCAATCATCTCGTACTGTCAGGGTAGGCGTTCGGCGTCGGGCGCGGGCTCGACTTCAAAGGTGTTGAGCGCGCAGGCGAGCATCGCGTAGTAGCCCATGGTGGCAGTGAGTTCGGTAACGCCCTTCACTCCGAAACGCGCTTCGGCCTTGCCGAACGTTTCGTCGGACACGCGCTTGCTGCCGAGCATCTCTCGCCCGTAGTCAATGACGAGGGCTTCGTCGTCGGACAGGTCGTCGAGAGTTCCCCGGTTCGCCACAGCGTGAATCGCTTCTTCCCTCACGCCGGAGTCTCTGGCCAGGACTACGTGGGCCGACCATTCGTAGTGGCAGTCGAACTCGCGCGCCGCCGTTATGATGGCGAGTTCGCGGATGTCGTCGGAGAGAACGGACTCGAACCTGATGTAGGAGCCGAGGTGTGCGGCTCTGCCGGCAATCTCCGGGCTGTTGAGCAGCATCGAGAAGGGGCCGCTCACACGTCCCCGGCTGCTGGCGATGGCGTCGAAGTGGTGGGCCATGTCTTCGGGGACGTCGGAACGCTCCTGGATCTGGGGTATTCTGGGCATGGTGTTTTCGTCCTCCAGTTTGGTTGAGCATATGCTTCGGGTTATAGTGTTCTGGTGGCTGTGCAGATGGTCTGCTGATTCCTGCATGTAAGGTCTGGTACCTGTATCCGACCTGCAAATACCTGTATTTTCCAGTTCCGGGGGTTCTTTCGACCCCCTTCAACTTTATCAATAAACTTCGATAAATGTGTTCGCACTGTTGTTCTGTAACGTATGGATTGTAGCATAGAGTGGGATGGAGTGTATAGTTTGAGGATGAAGGCGGCAGGACCTTTTCAAAGACGACACCGTACAGAGTTCACCACCCCTACCCCTGGATTCCCGCCTTCGCGGGAATGACGAAATCGGTTCTGTGAGCCCTGAATCACAACTTTGCAAAGGCCCTATGAAGGCAGCACCGAATCAGCGCGGGCTGTAAGCTACTTATGTCAGAATCAGGCTTTTCAGGATTAAATCCGTTGAATGTTTGTGATCCCTTAGAAGGGAGTATTGGAGCAGGAGTCGAGTGAAAAAGGCGGTAGTGATACAGCATCATCGTTTCGAGACGCTGGGGTCGAATTTCATCTCGATCCTGGGCGAGTTGGAATATGAAATCACGACGGTTCCCGTATTCGAGGGGGAGCCGGATTTCGCGGATTTCGACGCGCCGGGCCTGGATGGCGTGGACCTGATTATCGCGCTGGGTGGGCCGATGTCGGCGAACGACGGATATACGGCGCTACAGCGGGAGATGGAGTATCTGAGGACGGCGGCGGAAATGGGAAGGCCGGTTTTGGGAATCTGCCTCGGGGCGCAGCTTCTGGCGCGCGCGCTGGGCGGGTCGGTGGAGCCAACGGGGGGATACCAGTTCGGACTGCGGAAGCTGTGGGTGTCTGAGGAGGGACACGCGGACCCGGCGTTTTCCAAGATAGCGATACCCCTCGTTCCGACGCTGCACGGGGAGCGTTTCTCGATACCGCGCGGGGCAGTCAGGCTGGCGGAGGGGTTCATGCTGAGAAGGGACGGCAGGTATAGACGGATCAATATGGCGTTCAGGTACAGGAAGGCATACGGGGTCCAGTTCGAGCCTCAGTTGACACTGGAAGAGCTCAAGGTGTGGAATCGAGAGTTGGCGGGAGACTATGAGTTGATGGGGCCGGAGTTCGACCCGGCGATTGAGGCGCGTCGCAATCTGAGGGAGTTTACTGGATTCGCGTCGGCTCACGAGGCTCAGATGGGGGCGTTTCTCAGAGAGGTGTTGAGGGGGAACTATGCTTAAGAGAATGGCCCCTGAAATCCCGATAATCTTGTCGGTGGTCGCCCAGTTTCTGGCGGTGCTTGCCGCTCTCTGGCTAATTTGGCCACTCAGGCTCGGGCCCATCGCCTATTCGGATGCGAACGTGAGCATCGTGGATGCCGAGGGATTGGGCGTATTACCGGAACTGTTCGCGCCGTCCGCGTTGATACTTGTCGGAACTTTCTCTCTGTATCTGTGGGCTACGCGGGGATCCAGGAGAGCGGAGTGGGTGGCGTGGTTGGTTTGCTCAGTATTATTGCTCGGTACGGTCATCATCGTAAGCGTGCCGTTCTTTGTGCCGGCCGCAGTGACGATGCTGCTGGCGACAGAGTTGCAAAGAAGGATTTACAGGAATATACGTTCCTAAGGACGGTGTCTATTGTACGGCAACCAGCCCCCACTCCTGGATTCCCGCTTTCGGAGACCTTTGCGAAACCCTGATCTTCTTCGATGCTAGGGACTTGAACGGATGGAAACGGACTGGAATTCCTAGCTGCCTCCACCACTCCCCCACCCCTGGATTCCCGCTTTCGCGGGAATGACGAGAGACGAGAAATGTTAACACTGCCTATTTCTTCCTGATTGCCCTACCCGGCAATGCGCCGGTGTGCCGGCCGGCGTCTATGACGGGGACGCCATTGACTATGACGTACTCGATTCCGATTGGGAATTGCTTGGGATTGGTACGGGTGGCGGGCGCACGTACGGAGTTGGGGTCGAAGACGGTGATGTCGGCGTTCATGCCGTCGCGCAACACTCCCCTGTCCAGCAGGCCTAGACGCTGGGCTGGGAAAGAGGTCATCTTGCGAATGGCGTTGGGCAGGGACATCTGCCGCTCTTCCCTTACGTATTCGGCGAGTATGACCGGGAAGCAGCCGTAGGTGCGCGGACTCGGAAAGTCGCCGAGCAGGACGGCGTCGCTGCCGACCATAGACAGGGGGTGCGTTACAAACGCGGGCAGTGTCTTCAGGTTCAATCCTTCAGCGACATAACAAGTCTGGAGGTCTTCTTCGATGAGCAGGTCGCAGAGCGCGTCAACGGGATGCTGCTTTCGCATCTCGGCGATCTCGGCTATGGAGCGTCCTTCATAGACGTGGTTCTCAGGTCTCTTGAAGTAGGTGAGCCACATATCGTGCCAGGTCGGGGCGCGGGGAACGACCTCGTCTCGCAGGCGAGCGCGAGCATCTTCGTCGGCGAGCGCTTCCTTGAGTCGGGCGGGACCGCCCTCGTGTACCCAGTCGGGGAACACTATCAAGATACGAGTGCTGCCCAGACTGTAGGGGTAGCTGTCGAACGTGACGTCCTGGCCTGACTCGGCGGCGTCCTCGACGAGTCCGAGCAGTTGGGGGGCACCGCCGGGAGAGGGGGCCTTCTGGTAGAAGTGGGTGATATGCACTGGAACGCCGCTGCGTTCGCCAATCTCGATTGCCTCTTTGAATGGGTCCATGAACATATCGCCGGACTTGTAGCGGACATGGGTGTGGTAGATGCCCCCGAGTTCGGCGACCTGCTCGGAGAGGGCGACGAGCTCGTCGGTGCTGGCGTAACCGCCGGGCGGGTAGTCAAGGCCGGTGGATAGTCCGAGTGCGCCCTCCTGCATGGCCTCTCGTATCATCGCCTTCATGTTGGCTATGTCGCGGTCGGTGGCGGGTGTGGAGTCCCAGCCGATGGCGTCAATACGGACGGGGGAGTTGCCGAGTATGTAGGCGATGTTGACGGCGGACTTGCGGTCGAACATGTTGAGGTACTGCTCGACGGTTGACCAAGAGCCGGGAAGAGGCGGGTCGCCGTCGAGACCGGAGTTGATCTCCACAAACATGCGGAAGTCTTCCTGGGACTTGAATGGCGCGTAGGAGTTGCCATCCACACCGATAAGCTCGGTCGTTACGCCCTGCCGGACTTTAGGCTCGTGTTCGGGTTCGGACAGCAGGACAAGGCCGGAGTGGGCGTGCATGTCTATGAAACCCGGGCAGACGACCATTCCGGTAGCGTCAATCGTTCGGGTGGCCTCGGCGTCTTGGACGGCACCACGGAAGACGCGGACTGTGCCGTCTTCGACGCCTATGGAGCCGTAGTAGCCGGGGTTTCCAGTTCCGTCAATGATCTGTCCGTTTTGAATCAGGAGGTCTAGCATGGGGGTGTCCTTGGTGCGTGTCTGGATTGTAGTCTCACTCGGCCCACATTCGGAGCGTCAGGTAGCGGATGTTTGTACGGTCTAAGGCGTTCCGCAGTCTTCTGTCCTCGGTGATTAGTTCGGCGTTCTCGCGTCGGACGAGCGCACAGTACAGGGCGTCGTACACGGTGATTTCCATGTTCAGGGCAATCCGAAGCGCGGCTTCGAGAAGGTCTTCCTGGGGACAAGGCGGACGTTGATTCCTCGCAGGTTATTGAGTGCGGCTACGACATTCTCAATAGAGGTTTCTGTACGCGAGGCGTTCTTCCACAGAACATTCGCACATTCGACAAGAAGGAAGTTCGGCGCGATTAGTTGTATTTCAGAAGACTCATGGAGAGAGACAATTTGTCTAACGAGATCAGTGTATTCTTCCGCTATGACGAATTTGATCAACGCGCTGGTATCTATGACGTAAGGGATCAACGGTCTCTATCTTCCCTTATCCACTGCGTAGTTAGATTCGGCTTGCCCCCCTGAAGTTTCTCCCGTTTCTTCCTATGTTTGTCGGCTTGCCTGATGAACTCAAACCGCGGCTCGGTCGCTATTCGAGCCTCCAATTCTTCTTGAGAGACGCCCATTTCTGAGAATCTTCCGCCGCGCTTGCGCTTCTGGGCAGGTTCGCGGGTGCCGGCTTCGTCCTTCTGAGCTTTGACTGTCTCGGTCGTGTCTTCCACCGGGGTGATGTCAACCTCGACGCGCTGGTCTATTTCAAAGCCGGGAAGAGTGTCCAGAATTATAGACCGGCCCCTTATCGTTCCCTGTGTCTTCATGCTCTCGCCTCATCGGTACGGATTTCCTGAGTTTCATTATAATCATACTGATAGACAACTCAACACTGGCCCTAACAACTTGAACGGGGAGAGAACCATCCCTCAGCTATCCCTCACTGACGTGTATCACCTATTGCGGGGCCATCACGGGCCGCAGAAGTGGTGGCCGGCGGATACACCGTTCGAGGTAATGGTGGGGGCAATACTGGTACAGAGGACCACGTGGGCGAACACGCGACGAGCTATCGAGAATCTGAAGTTGGCCGACACGCTATCTCCAGGCGCAATCAGAGACACTCAAGAGGAAGAGCTTCAGAAGTTAATCAGGCCTTCGGGTTTCTTCCGGTCCAAGGCGAGGAAGTTGCGGGCGCTGTGCGAGTTCCTGGGTGAACGCTACGGCGACAGTTTGGAGGCGATGTCCGAGCGTCCGGATGGCGAACTGAGAGAAGAGTTACTGTCCATATACGGGGTTGGGGATGAGACCGCGGACGACATTATGTTGTACGCATTCGGGAGGCCATTGTTCGTGGTGGACGCCTATACACGCCGGATATTCGGAAGGCTGGGGTTGGTGGATCGGAAGCTGAAATATACCGACATACAGTCGGCCTTCCAGGACAGCATTCCGAGAGACGTTGCGCTGTACAACGAGTATCATGGGCTCATAGTTGTGCACGGCAACTCTACATGCAAGACGCGTCCGGTCTGCTCAGAGTGCCCGTTGGATACGGCATGTCCGAAGGTCGGTGTCTAGCCTGTGTCCAGCCTGAAGGTGAGGATGCTGTTGGTCTTGATGACGAGGTGGACATCGCGCCCCCGTTTCAGGTCCAGTTGGCGTGCAGAACCCGGAGTTACTTCGGCGACTATCATCTCGCCCATGTCGAGGTACACTAAGACGCGCCCCTCGGTCTCGCGGACTTCGCGCACGACAGCGGGAACGGCATTGCGGGCACTCGTGAGCGGCGGCACTCCGAGGCTGAGAATGATGTCGCCCGAACGAATGGATGCCGAAACCGACTCGCCGGGAATCGAATCGGTGGGCGGACCAACCAGTACTGCGTCTCCTATGGCCAGCCTAGAAGTGCCATCCTCGTTGTCCTGTCCCAGGACTTGTGCGCTCAGAATGTTTTCCAGCGTACCGTAGTCGGCGATTCGGGCAACCAAGGGGTGGGACATTACTTCGGGCGTGTCTCCGTATGCGACCATCTTCCCCCAATCCAGCGCGAACATCCGGGGGGCGAGCGCGAGGACCTCAGACAGTGAGTGCGAAACGAAAACCATGGGAACGGCAAGATGCTCGGATATGCTTTTGAGGTGCGTGAGAATGGAGGCCCTATGAGCGGCGTCAAGGGACGCTAGCGGCTCATCCATGAGTAGAAGCCTGGGAGACGAGGCCAGCGCGCGGGCGAGGGCGACACGCTGCCTTTCTCCTCCTGAGAGATTAGCGATTCCGCGATCCAGGAGATGGCTTATCGCCAGGAGGTCGGCGAGGTCGGCCGGCTCGAATTCACGTTCGGCGCGTGGAGTGAGCTTGTAGCCGTACTCGACGTTGTCGCGCACGCTCATGTGTGGAAAGAGCGCGCCCTGCTGGAACACATACCCGAACCGACGCTTCTCAGGCGGCACGTTGACCTTGGAAGACGACGAGTAAACGACTGACCCGTTCACTTCTATGTCACCTTCGTCGGGGGACAACATTCCTGAGACGCAGTCCAGAAGCGTGGTCTTGCCACTGCCGGAAGGTCCGAAGACGGCGGTGATTCCATGGTCGAACTGTCCGGCACAGTTGAGAGTGAACCCTTGGTACGCCTTTCGCACGTCGAATTGCAGAAAAATGTCGGTCTGATTCCCGTTCGATTCAGGCATACCGATCTACGCCCTCCTTCCGCGGGAGCGTCCCAGTAACCAGTTGTGAGCGGCTAGTGTCGCCAATGCCAGCGCAAGGGCAACGAGCACAAGGAGCCGAGTCTCACCACCGCGTCCCAGCTGAATGCTGTCGTAGATCGCGAGCGGGACGGTCTGGGTCTTGCCCGGGATGTTGCCTGCCACGATTATAGTCGCACCAAATTCACTCAGGGCGCGAATGAATCCAAGCAGTACGCCCGCCAGTATTCCCCTGTAAGCAAGAGGCAGAGTTATCGTAAACGCCACTCTGACCGTTCCGGCCCCAAGGGTCCGCGCCGACCTCTCAAGCCTCTCATCCACCTCTTCCATGGCGGTCATTACGGCTCGCGCCACAAGTGGAAACGAGACGACTGCCGCGGCCAGAACGGCCGCGACCCATGTGAAGGCTATTTCCAATCCGAGAGAACTCTCGACGACCGAACCTATCGGTCCTCGGCGTCCTAATAGCAGGAGTAGCAGATACCCGACGACCACGGGTGGCACCGCAAGTGGCAAAGAGGCAAGGACATCCAGGATGAATGCGCCACGAACTCGCTTCTTGACCACCATCCATCCGAGGGCGAGGGCCAATGGCAAGTTAAGAAGCGTCGCAACTGCCGCGACGCGCAAGGTGAGGACGATTGTCTCGAACATCAAGGCCAGTTCACTTTGGAGGGGGATCGGAGAATCCGAATCTGCGGAATACGTCAATGGTTTCCCCAGATGAGAGGAAGTCCAGGTAATCCGCGATGTCCTCTCGATTGGAAGAGTCGTTTATCGCAACGGCCGGATAGACTATGGTGGAATGCAATGTGGGTGCAACGGTGTGAACTACATCGAGCGAGTCCGAACTGCGGGCGTCGGTGCGATAGACGATCCCCGCATCGGCATTTCCAACCTCGACATAGGTCATCGCCGCCCTTACGTCCTTTCCATATATGAGTCTGCTCTGCAAACCGTCCCAGACGCCCTCCGACTGAAGGGCCTCTCTTGCGTATGCCCCGGCGGGGGCGAGAGAGGGGTCCGCGAGCGCGAGGCGGTCAATTGAGTCCGAGGTCAGCGAGCCGAGAGATCTGATTTCTTCGCCTTCTTCCAACATAACTACCACCAACTCATTGCCCAGCAGTCGCAGGGCACCGTCATTCGAGGTGATATTTCTTTCTTCCAGAAATTCGACCGGCGCCGTTCCGGCGGATATGAAGACGTCGGCGGGTGCGCCACTTGCTATCTGCTGAGCCAAGGACTGTGAAGCGCCGAAGCTGAGGTCCACGCTCACTCCGCTGTCTTCTTCATACTTCCGGCTGACTTCGGTGAGCGGGTCCCTAAGGCTTGTAGCAGCAAATACCAGCAAGTCTCTCTCGCCGCCGCACGCTATCAGCGCAAGCAAGGAGATCGCGACCAACGTACCCCACACACTGAGATTCAACGCCCCGGGAATGCGACTCTCCCGGCGTACGCAATATACTTTCATGTCCAGAATTATGGCGATTCCGCCCATGTGAAACAATAGGAAGCGGGTCAAATTGACACCTGTCGAATCCGTAACCTAAAATCAATCCCGTCTTATGTGCAAACTACCCCATACAGGATCAGAGAATTCTCTGATGTCTTACATTCCTTCCCAGGTTGAGAGGTGCACGCGGGCGGGTTCGTCGAGAACGAATTCCCGCCTTGTGGCGGCATGATCTGCGTTGCCTTAACGTAAGGCGCGCAACACCATTTCGTTTTCAGACCATTTGCAGTCCATCCGTGTCGTATTGTGCCATCGGAGGGACTCGACAGACACAGAGTGAGAGTTTCGACATGAGTAAAGAAAACTGGACGAGCGAACGAGTACGCGAGACCTTCCTGGGCTACTTCGAGTCGCAAGGGCATAGCCGCATGGCGAGCGCGTCGCTGATTCCGGTCGGCGACCCTACCCTGCTATTCACGAGCGCGGGCATGGTGCAGTTCAAATACTACTTCACGGGAGAAGCGGAACCGCCCAACAGGAGGCTGACGACATCTCAGAAGTGCTTCAGGACGCCAGACATCGAAGAGGTTGGAGACGCCACGCACAATACTCTCTTCGAGATGCTGGGCAACTTCAGTATCGGCGACTATTTCAAGAAGAATGCGGTTGACTTCGCGGTGGAACTGATGACAGAGGGCTACGGAATCCCGTTGGAGAAGTTCGCTGCAGCTGTGCATGAGACCGATGACGAAACACGCGAATTGTGGGTGAATAAGGGAATCCCGCGAGAGCTCGTTTACAGCTACGGAGACGACGAGAACTGGTGGGGTCCAGCGGGAGACGAAGGCCCCTGCGGTCCGTGCTCGGAACTGCACTATGACTACGGACCGGGAAATGGCTGCGAACAGGACGACTGCGTTCCGAACTGCAAGAATTACAAGGACAACGGCGAGGCGTGCGACCGCTACGTGGAACTGTGGAACCTGGTGTTCATGCAGTTCTATCACCATCTCGACGGCAGCCGGACGAATCTTCCCGCACCCAGCGTGGACACGGGCATGGGATTCGAGCGACTGGTGCGCATCCTCCAGGATGTGGATACGGGCTACGAGACCGATCTGTTCACTCCCATTATCTCCAAGGTGGAAGAAATAAGCGGACACAAGTATGGCGAGGATACCGAATCCACATACGCGATTCGTGTGGTCGCCGAACATGGGCGCAGCGTGACCTTCCTGGTCGCAGACGGAGTAGTGCCGGGGAACGAGGGACGCGGCTATGTACTGCGCCGGGTTATCAGACGTGCAATCCGGTATGCCCGACGCCTGGGCATAGAGGGGAACTTCCTAGGTGAGATTGCGGACGCCACAATCGAGAAGATGGGCGACATATATCCTGAGCTGGTCAACAACCGAGATTTCATCCACACGGTTCTGAGGCTGGAGGAAGACCGCTTCCAGCAGGCTTTCCAGAATGGCTACTCGCTTCTGATGCAGGAAATCGAGGGAGCCGACACTCTCTCCGGCGAGGTCGTCTTCAGGCTGTGGGACACACATGGGTTCCCGGTTGAAATGACAAGCGAAATCGCGTTGGAGCAGGGTGTCGAGGTGGATATGGAAGGGTTCGAGCGCGCGATGGCCGCGCAGAGAGAGCAGTCGCGCGCGGGAGCGCAGTTCGGCGACGACAGGGCGAAGATTCGCGTTTATGAGAGTCTCGGAGTCGGCGGAACAGCGTTCCTGGGATACGAGACGCTCAGCGCATCATCGGTCGTGGTCGGGTTGATCGCGGACGACCAAGTAACGGACTCTGTCTCTGAGGGCCAGGAAGTCGAAGCCGTGATGGTCGCCACGCCTTTCTACTCCGAGGGCGGCGGACAGATCGGCGATGCAGGTGAGATAGCCGGGGCAGAGGGCAGCATCCGGGTCCACGATACTCAAGAGGTGATGCCCGGCCTCACCGTACATTTCGGCAAGGTGGCGCAGGGTTCCGTGAGCATGGGAGAGACCGTTGACGCCTACGTGGACCCAATCCGACGCGAGGACACAGCCCGCAACCACACCGCCACGCACTTGCTTCACGCGGCCCTGAGGCAGGTACTCGGCGCACACGTTCGCCAGGCGGGATCGCTAGTGTCACCGGACCGACTGCGATTCGACTTTACGCACGTTCAGCAGGTGACGGATGAGGAGATGTGGCAGGTCCAGCTCCTCGTCAATGAAAAGATCAGGCAGAATGCGCGTGTCTTGAAAGATGAGGACACCTATCAGGAGGCGATAAGGCGGGGAGCGCTCGCCTTCTTCGGAGACCGCTACGATGAGCGAGTACGGCTGGTCGAGATTGCGAACGGGGAAACTTTCAGCTTCGAGGTGTGCGGCGGGACTCATGTTCAGCAGACCGGCGAGGTCGGCTCGGTTTACGTACTGGGAGAGTCGAGCATCGGCGCGGGAATGCGCCGTATCGAGGCGGTCAGCGGGCGGGCAGCGGAGCGTATGGTCTGGGAACGTTTCCATAGGGAGGAGCGCGTTGCGCGAACGCTCCAGACGTCGCCGCAGGAGGTGGAGTCGCGTGTCCGGGCGCTGATGGACGAACTCGATTCGATGCAGCGTGAGCAGGAGGCGATGGAACGCAGGCTTTCGCTGCAGTCAGCCGAAGCTCTGCTCGACTCGGTACAGGAGGTTGCGGGAGTGAGTGTGCTTGCGGTGAGGGCGACCGCCGCGAACGCGGACTCTCTCCGCGAGATGGGCGACTACCTGAGGGACAAGATGCGGAGCGGCGTTGTGGTACTCGGTTCTGTCATCAACGACCGGCCTATGCTCGTATCTATGGTTACGTCCGATCTGGTCAGCGACAAGGGACTGAACGCGGCGGACATAGCCCGCACAGCCGCGCGCGCGATTGGCGGGGGCGGGGGCGGGAGACCGGACGTCGCACAGGCCGGCGGACGCGACGCCTCCAAGCTCGACGACGCGCTGGCACTGGTTCCCGGAATAGTGACCGAAAGCGTCTCCGAATGAGGGCGCTGGGGCTGGACGTGGGCGATGCGCGAATCGGTCTCGCGCTCAGCGATCCGACGGGAATGCTTGCGTCGCCTTTTGGATTCGTGGAGCGTGGCCCTTCGGACCTGGCAGATATAGTGAGCGTTGCCGAAGAGAACGAAGTTGCCGAGATAGTCGTCGGACTGCCGCTGAGTATGTCCGGCGACTCGGGGAAACAGGCAGGCAAGGTGCGTGGCTTCATCAGGGAGCTGAGGTCGCAGACCGACCTTCCCATCAAGACGGTGGACGAGCGGCTTTCAACCGTGCAGGCGCAGGGGATGCTGCGGCAGTCGGGACGTCGGCGCAGAGACAGGGATAGGGGTGAGATTGATGCGGCGGCGGCGGCGGTGATATTGCAGTCGTATCTGGACTATGGGAGGCGGTGACGTGGGGCGTCGTCTAGGCAAGATGAGCTTCTGGTATCTGGTATATTGGGGAGTATGAAAGCCTCAGATGAAGTTGCCTAACCGGGAAGAGGCATACGTTGCACAGGAAAAGATCACGCTCTACCTGCTTAATCGCGATAACCCCGATAGTGAGAGCAAGGCGAACTTCTTCTCGAGATTCGGGTTTGACATTGAACATTGGAACAGCCTTGCCGACGCACTGCGACTCCATGCCACGCACCACGAGGTTGTTAGCGTCATGGAAAATTAGCGGGGCGTCAGATATGTTTTAGATGGAGACCTTGAGACGCCAGATGGTCGCAACCCATATGTGAGAGTTGTGTGGATGGTTGACGAGGGTAGCGACATCCCAAGATTGATTACGGCGTACCCTCAAAGGAGACGAAATGCCTAAAGAGCTTGATCGTATCGTACTCACGGCTGATATTGAAGAGGAAGGCTTGAAGGCGGGTGACGCGGGCACGATTGTGCATATGTACCCGGGAGGCGACGCCTTCATCGTGGAATTCCTCTCGCTAGACGGCGACACAATAGCCTTAGTTGATGTACTGCCATCACAGGCGCGGCCTGTTACCAGCAGGGACATCACCCACGCTCGCAGCGTGGAAGTGGCTGTCTGAAAATCACATTTGACTCGACTGTCGGCATAAGTCTGTTCGTCTGCTTTATGCATATTAGAATTCCGTATCTTTAAGGAGACTTCCCATGAAAATCACCGCCGTAACACCTGTGCCCGTATCCAGTAGTACGCCCTTTGGGGCGCGGAATTATATGTTTGTGAAGGTCGAGACGGATGAGGGGATTACGGGATGGGGCGAGGCCACAGCAGGGCCGCTGGCCGTTGCGACTATGGTAGAGGAGTTCGGGCAACAGCTGATAGGGCAGGATGCGGGGCGAATCGAGCAGCACTGGCAGACGCTGTATCACCACTTCCACGTCCGGGGCGGCGTGGTGCAGATGTCGGCTATCAGCGGCATCGAGATCGCGCTCTGGGACATCAAGGGCAAGGCGCTGGGAGTGCCGGTCTATGAGCTGCTTGGAGGGCCGATGCGTGATCGCATCTGGTGCTACGGACGCTGGGATGGCGCAACACCGGAGGCTGCCGTCGAGCGCGCGCTCAGTTTCACCGAGCAGGGCATAACGGCGCTCAAGGGTGACCCGTTCGACCATCGGGGCCTGTTCATTCCAATCGAAGCGGAACGAATCGCTGTGAAGAAGCTGGAAGCGGTGCGTGAGGCTGTCGGGAACGATGTGGAACTTCTGGTAGAGGTGCATGGTCGGCTCGCGCCGTCAGACGCAATCAGGATCGGCAACGCCATGGAGCCATACCGCCCGTTCGTTTACGAAGAGCCGGTCCCACCACAGAATATTGACGCGCTGCAGAGGGTGGCGGAGTCGGTGAGCATTCCGATAGCGACAGGGGAACGTCTCTACACCAAGTGGGACTACGCCGACCTTCTGAGCCGACAGATAGTGGCTATGATCCAGCCGGACATCGTTCAGGGGGGCGGGATTCTGGAGCTCAAGAAGATAGCGGCTATGGCCGAGGCGCACTACGTCGGATTCCAGCCGCACAATCCTTATGGCCCGCTCTGCACGATAGCCTCACTGCACCTCGATGCCTGCGTGCCGAACTTCATGATCCAGGAAGGTGGAATACATCCCTGGTTCCAGGATGTATGCTTCGACAACTTCCCCAAGCAGAAGGACGGCTTCCTTCCGCTTCCGCAGGGGCCGGGTCTTGGGGTCGAAGTTGACGAGGACTGGGTGAAAGCCAACCCGTGGAGGGACGACGCCGCCGTCTGGCGAGCGGGCGACGGCTCGATTGCGTCCAGACAGGATACGAACTGGTCTTAATTCCAGGTGTGAAGGGGCAGTAAGCGGGGTCAGAATCCTCTCGATTTGACGGATTGTTGACAGGTCTGACTGCCCTTTCTACACTGTGAAGCGGCATCCACTTTGTGGATGCCTATCCCCAACCTCAACGATTCATGTCTATTCATGCAGCCACAGGAAACCCTCATTCATGCCCTACCAGCCTCACGTATTTGCCGACAACCCGATTGACAGGGGCGACCAGCAGCGCCGCAACGAGAACTGGCTGAGGGAACGGGCAAGTGATCCGGATTCCCGCGTACTCGTTATGCCCGAATTCGATGTGCCAATGACTGACGGACCTTCGCCTGAGCTAAGCTGGATGTCGCCGGATGATACGCGTTGGTTCGGAATAGACGGCGAACCTGTGTTTCTCGGTCTTCTTGACGGCGTTGCCCACTTTGCGGTCCACGTCCCGGCGACCAGCGGGGCGGCCGCAGAACTCAGAGGAGACGACTCAATAAGGTTTGCGGACGCGAGGTCGGCTGCGGGATTCCTCAGCGGCCAGGAGACGGGAATCGTCGCTCAGGCGAGGGCGCAGTTGGACTGGCACAACCGGCACGGCTTCTGCTCAGTGTGCGGGAACAGGACGGAGATGGGACGTGGGGGGCATGTGCGCAAGTGCCCGAGTTGCGGCGCGGAGCACTTTCCGCGCACAGACCCTGTCGCGATAATGCTCGTACATGACGGGGAGCTGTGCCTATTGGGCCAGTCGAGAGGTCGCCTTTCACGAATGAGGATGTACTCTGCCCTGGCGGGATTCATTGACCAGGCGGAGTCCATAGAGGAGGCAGTAGCAAGAGAGGTGCGAGAGGAAGCGGGGATAGAGGTCAAGAACGTCAAGTACCACTCGTCGCAACCCTGGCCGTTCCCGTCGTCGCTGATGATTGGGTGCCACGCGGAAGCCGCGACGACGGACATTCACATAGACAACGAGGAGATGACGGACGTCCAGTGGTTCGACCGGGAAGAAGTGCTGCTCGCGCTCGAAGGACGGAGTCGCAAACTCGCGGTTCCACAACCGCTGGCAATAGCACATCATTTGATAAAGACCTGGGCCAACGGCGAGATAGGTTCTGACCACTGACTGGGCTAACTGACCGTCTCTCCCGAGAGCCGCATTGCCGGAACTACTCGGCTAGCTCTTTCAATCTGCTGAGCGTCTAACGAAACCAGCGTGGCGTTCAGTTCTGCGGCGGTATAGACGTAAGTCGCGTCACATCCGCGCAATCTTAGTCTCGCTGCCAGGAGGGCGGCGCCAAACCCAGCTTCAGCGTCTTGGGAAACCAGGTGTACGTTTACCGTATCAGTCAGATAGGCCGCCGCATTGACACCGGACTTATGGCTTCCAATGACTCTGGCAACGGCTCCGGCCACCTCTGGCAGAAGTACTGCCGGAGCGTAGATGGGGATTCGGCTTTCGACGACATGGGAAGTCCACCGAGCAGACAGTTGGTGATGAATATCTTCCGGCAGAAATCGGCTGACCCATACGCTGGCGTCAATCACGTACATGACCGAAGTCCCTGCGTCCCTCGCGAACAAGAGTGACAGAAGACACCGGGCCTGTCGAACGACTGCCTATCTCAGCGGCAATCTTATCCCCTTCGGCGTTAATCATCTTTGCCTCATTCTGCCATTTCTCGTCAGTGAATGCGCCTCGTGTCTTATCGAAATGCGCACGCGCTTCCTCTCTCCGCTTTGCGCCATTTTTTCGGATATGGGCTGCCAGAGACTCCAGACTGGCCGACGCAAGTTCTCGACGCTGTTCCCTAACGGCGTCCACCGCCGACATGCCTTCAGGCCACCGCTCAGTAGTCCTGACCGACAGCCTGTTCATATCCTCCCAGACGTCTTCCCAATTCCTAATTGGGATCTCATTCGAGCTTGGCACAGGCACTATGTGAGCTACCACCTTACCCCTGTATGTGACTTCAAGTGTCTCCTGATGATCACGAACCCTTCTCATTACCGCGCTTGTGTCGCGGTTCAACTGTTTGATTCCCACAGAGTCCATTATCAAACCCCTCATACCGAAGCCTAGCTTCCATGTTAGCAGGAAATGGGTTTCTGTGGGCGGCGGGTGTAGGGCTTCTGCACCCCTCAGACGATATGTGTTAGATTGCACTGGATTTGAAGCCACCATTCGAGAAATTAGGGCGGTATGAAGTCCCAATCCAATCGGAGGAACCCGACAATGAATATCCAGCCATACACGGTAGAGATCCCGGATGCGACTCTCGAAGACCTAAGAGACAGATTGGCTCGCACCCGCTGGCCTGACGAAATCGAGGGAGCCGACTGGGACTATGGCTCGAATCTCGCCTATATTCGCGATCTGTGCGACTACTGGCTCAACGAGTTCGACTGGCGAGAGCAGGAGCGCAAGATAAACGAATTCGAGCACTTCCGAGCCGATGTTGACGGGCTCGGAATCCACTTCATACATGCGAAGGGCACCGGCCCGAATCCCATCCCACTGGTCATCACACATGGGTGGCCGAGTACGTTCGTCGAGATGCTGAAGATCATTCCGCTTCTGAGCGACCCCGCAAGCCATGGCGCGGACGCGGCGGACTCTTTCGACGTAGTCGCGCCTTCGATGCCCGGATACGGGTTTTCGGACAGGCCATCACAGCGCGGTATGAGCCCGGGCCGCATTTCCGATATGTGGCACATTCTGATGACCGACGGACTTGGGTATGACAACTTCGTGGCGCAGGGAGGGGACTGGGGAGCGCAGGTCACGACGACGCTGGGCCTGGAGTATCCCGACTCTGTCAGCGGCATTCATCTCACGATGGCGTCGGGCGGCTCTCCTATACCGCCTGAAGACGAGCTGTCTGACGCGGAGAAGGAATTCCTCGCGCACCGCGAATGGTGGCAACAGGCCGAGGGGGCATATGGCCACCAGCATCGCACGAAGCCTCAGACACTCTCCTACGGGCTCAACGACTCCCCTGCCGGTCTCGCGGCGTGGATTGTAGAGAAGTGGCGAACGTGGAGCGATTGCGGCGGCGATGTCGAATCGCGCTTTTCCAAGGACGAGCTGTTGACACACCTGACGGTTTACTGGGCCTCGCAGACGATCAGTTCGTCGGTGCGTCTGTACTATGAAAGCGGAAAGGCGCCGTCACAACTTACATCGGGCAATCCGGTGACCGTGCCTACGAACTTCGCCAAGTTCCCGGTGGAGATCAGCTACCCGCCGGAGGAATGGGTGCGCCGATTCTACAATCTCGCGCGGTACACCGAGATGCCGAGCGGCGGACACTTCGCCGCAGCCGAGGAGCCGGAGTTGCTCGCGCAGGACATTCGCGATTCGTTCAGGTCGCTCAGATAGGGGAACATTAGGGGGAAGTAAATGGCAGACTACACCATCAATGTTGGAAATGTAGAAATGACCGCGCTGGCCGACGGCGTGTCCATGCGGGACCCGCTGGCAATCTTCCCCGGGTCGTCGCTGCAGGAGTGGCGGCTCGTACCGGGTGCGCTTTACGCGGGCGACGAGATTATGTCGCGCGTGGGTACGACGGCGGTGAGGTCGGAAGGCAAGCTCATCGTCGTGGACACCGGACTTCAGATGCCCGGGGCTCAACTCCTGGAGGACATGAAGAGACGCGGAGTGGACCGGGATGCGGTTGACCTGGTTGTAATGACGCACCTCCATGGGGACCATGTAGGATGGAACCTGACCAACGGACAGCCGACGTTCCCGAACGCTCGATATCTTATTCCCAAGGCGGACTGGGACTTCTGGACGCAGGAAGACGTTATGTCTGACTATCCTCACATCGGTCAGCAAGTGACCCCGCTCGAAGAGCATAAAGTGTTGGACCTCATGGAGGACGAGTACCAGATTACCAGCGAGCTTACGACGATGCTGACCCCCGGGCACACCGCCGGGCATACGTCTATCGTAATTTCGTCGGCGGGCGAGAAGGGGTTCATCCTGGGGGACGTGGCGAATAACCCCGTTCAGATAACGCACTCGCAGTGGACTCCCATTTTCGACATGAACCCAGGGATGGCACGCCGGACCCGGCGGGCGGTACTCGAAATGCTGGAGCAGGAAGGACACCTCGTTTCGGCGGGACACTTCCCTGATCCGGGTTTCGGGCACATCGTGAAAGTGAGCGGCAGGCGGTACTGGCGAGGCGTGTAGCGTTTTCAAATTGCTGTCGGCGCGGATTCTAGAACTCCGCGCCCTCGGCGATTGATTCACGCGGGTCGCTTTCTATCCTTTCGGGGCAGTCGGACTCGGTGAGGTCGCACATGCCGCACTCGAGTCCGCTGGGAACTCTCCGCGCCGGTTCGGAGTCGGATATGCGGCGTATCAAACCGAATAGGTGGCTCCTGAAGGAGTCGTCTATAGCGTCGGACGGAATCTCGACCTCGCCACCACCATAAACCAGCTTTCCCTCAAACTCGATTCCCCTGAACTGATTGACGTATGGAAGCGCGTACATATAGATCATGACTTGGGCGTTGTCGGATGCGCGGGGCTGCCCGGTCTTCACGTCGTAGATTGCTCCGGTGCCGTCCTGTCGCATGACGACGAGGTCGGGCTTGCCTCCCAGAACCGCGCCGGAGCTTCCGCGAAGGTTGAAGTAGTTCTGGTCTTCGGACAGCACCCTGTTGCCGTCCGCCTCAAGCCCTGCCCTTACGTCTCCAAGTAGAGCCGTGTGATTCATCTGCCAGGTGACGACGTCGAAAGGACTCGGAGAGCGGTCGTAGTTCTTGTGGTGAGCTTTGAACCATGCCGCCCACTCGCAGGAGCGGTCGCCCACCAAGAGCTTGGAGAGCCATGTGACCCAGATGTATGGGCCGGACCTTGGTTCAGTCATCGGGACGCTCCTGTAACTTGGGTTCGGATTAGCGACTCATTTAGTTTATTCAAGGTAAAGGTCTGCTGGTGGTGTGCAGGTGGGGTCTGGTACCTGTATTTCACCTGCATACACCTGTATTCACCAGTATCGGGATTGTTATTGCCGGGCTGGTGTCAGAGATAAAGTCATACTTATGTCAAAGCTCATTTGTTCTGTGATGTTGAAATTCTAACACATGCCGGTGGTGTTGTACAGAGCAGGAATTGGAGGGATATTCGGGAACAACGGGTGGGGTGTACAGGCTTATGTCCGAATCAGGATTTTCAGGATGCGGGGATATACAGGAGATGGTCGAACCGCTATGCGGGGCAACCTTGTGATTATGAGACTCAGGGGCATACACTCTGGAATCAGAAATATGAAAGAGAGGTGAATAAGTGTCGGAATTTGTCAAGCGGCTCTATTCGGCTTCGCGGGGGGCCGAGAGCCTGGTATGCGTGGGTCTGGACCCTGACCCGAACTTGATGCCAATATCGGACGTCTTCGAATTCAACAGAAGGATAGTTGACGCGACGCGGGATATAGTGTGCGCTTACAAGCCGAATTTCCCGTTCTATGAGGCATTGGGACTCCCAGGGCTCAGATCGTTGGAGCGGACGGTGGAGCATATCAGGAAAGTCGCACCTGACGCGCTACTGATTGCGGACTGCAAACGGGGGGACATAGGCTCGACCAACACTATGTACGCCAAGGCCCTGTTCGACACGTGGGGATTCGATGCGGCCACGGTGAACGCCTGGGGCGGCAGCGACTCCGTCGAACCGTATCTTGACTACAAGGACCGCGGGGTGATCGTCTGGTGCAGATCGTCCAATCCAGGGGCGGCGGAGTTCCAAGACTTGCCTGTGTCATACGACGGGAGCCATATTCCTCTGTACGAGTGGATGGCTGTCAAGCTGAACGAATGGAATGATGCGGGGAACGTCGGGGTGGTGGCAGGCGCTACGTATCCCGGGGAGCTGCGAAAGATACGCGAGAGGTGTCCGGGGATGCCTATGCTCGTACCCGGAATTGGAGCGCAGGGCGGAGACCTGGAAGGCAGCCTGTTCCACGGTCTGGACGCGGACATCCCCAATCTTCTGATAAGTTCGTCCAGAGGGATAATCTACGCTTCGTCCGACAAAGATGGCTTCGACGAGGCAGCTAGACGCGCAGCGTTCGACTTGAAGGACTCGATAAACAGGATACTCGAACGCCGGGGAAGATCTTGGTAAGGCAGTACGAACTCGGCTGGGTCGTCAGGCTCAGGAAACAACACCCGTGCGGCGGGACGGACTGGGAAGTCGTACGCCTCGGAGCGGACATAGGGCTGAGGTGTCTTACGTGCGAGAGACGGCTGCTGATGCCGCGCTCCACGCTGGACAAGAGACTCAAGACGGTCGTGAATGTCTGAGGACTGGAGAGGCCGGATCGGGTAGGTTCCAGTTTTCGCAGGCGTTTACGAAGGCCAGTGCCTACCCAATACCGAGGCAATAACGTGTATGACTTGTCTAGTTGCCCCCATTCCTGCCCCACTCCTGGATTCCCGTTTTCACGGGAATGACGGTGGCGAGTGAGGGAATGACGCCAGGTGTGCGAAAGTCTCCTTCCGGCAGAGTGGTCAGGGAACAAGGCAATCGCATCCAGCTCACGCATACGCTATGGCGCAAATGTTCTGCTATGTGCTATCATCTATTCATACTTACTTAGCGTACTCACAGCAAACGCGGTAAGCGAGAGAACCATATATGAGCGTATATGTCAGACGGCCCGACACACCAGAAACGTCCAAGATCGGCGAAAACTGGTCTAAACTGGTTGAGACAGACCAGTTTCAGCCAGTTTCTCCCAAAAACTGGTACCAGTTTTTCGACCAGTTTAGACCAAAACTGGTCACCAGTTTCAGGAACCTGGATCTCAGTCCGCACCTATAAACTGAACTTATACGCAGACCGACACGTAGATGCGATTGCCGTGGGTCAGGGTAGCGTAAGCCAAATGGAATAGAGTTCGCGCCGCGAGAGTCCCGTAGCGGCGGTTGCGGTCGCTATCGCATCGCGCGCGCTTGCGCCCTGCCCTTTTAGATGCGCCAGAATCTCCTTGGCATCCTCTTTTGGGACAGGGCTGAGCGTGTCATCTGCGCCCTCTATCACCAACGTGAATTCGCCGCGTGGCTCGGTGAAATGGTCTAAAGCCTCGGACACAGTCCCCCGGAAGACCTCCTCGTGCATCTTGGTCAGCTCTCGGCACGCGGCAATCCGGCGGTCTCCTAGGGCGGCGAGAACATCTGCCAGGGCTGCGGTCAACCTGTGAGGTGTTTCGAACGCGACCAGGGTTTTCGGCTCGGAAGCGATACCTTCGAGGAACCTGGCTCGCGCGGCCTTTCTGCTGGGCAGGTAGCCGAGATAGACAAAGCCCTCGACAGCTATTCCTGAAATAGCGACGGCTGTGGTAATCGCGGACGCTCCGGGCAAGGCGGTTATGGCGAATCCGGCGTTTGCGGCGGCGGCTACAAGCTGCTGTCCGGGATCGTTCAGGGTGGGAGTTCCGGCGTCGGAGACCAGGGCGATGTCCCTTTCAGGGAGCAGGTCGAGCAGGTATGGAGTCTTCTGAGCGCGGTTGTGATCGTGGAACGCGGTAGTCGGGGTGGAGATGGAGTATCGCGTGAGTAGTTTGCGGGTCACACGGGTATCTTCGGCGGCGATGAGGTCAACTTCCTCGAGAACGCGCAGAGCGCGGAGGGTAATGTCTTCCAGATTCCCTATAGGTGTGGGGACTATGTACAGGACGGGCATCGAACACCGCGAGCAAGAATATGCGGGAAGCATTACAAACGTGGCAGGTGGACGTAGCGCGGCCGGCAATCGCACACTGGATTCCCGCCTTCGCGGGAATGACAAGACGTGGTGTGACCTATCGCTGCCCACCAGGTGATTGATGCTTCAGAATATGCGGATATTGTACGCTGGAGGAACGTGCAGTCAAGGCGCGTTGCCCAACACATCGTCTTGACGTACAATTCGGCGAATCATACGGATAAGTTTTAAGGCGGGAGGGGCTGATATGGTGCAGGTGTCAGACGCAGAGATCAAGTTCGACAACAGGTTTACGCGGGAGTTCGGGTTTCCGAAGGGTCGGGCGGCTACGAAGGTGGTGGACTATCTGGACGACCGAGTGCGCGAGTTCATAAGACAGTCGCCGTTCCTGGTAATGGCCACCAGCGCCACGAACGGGACGTGCGACGCATCACCCAAGGGCGGAAAGCCGGGGTGGGTCAAGATTCTCGACGACCAGACGCTGCTCATCCCGGATGTGGCGGGAAACAAGCTGTTCCAGTCCTATCAGAATATGCACGAAAATCCGAACATCGCGCTGATATTCTTCATTCCGGGTGTGCCGGAGACAGTCCGGGTGAACGGCAGAGTGAAGATCGTGGACCGAGCGGCGCTGGATGATATGCAGGTCGCGCTGGAAGTGTTCAATCCCGACGAGAACGCGAAGATTCTCCAAGGTGTGGTGGTGGAGATAGGCGAGGCTTATGGACACTGTCCCAGAGCATTGAACTTCTCCAGGCTGTGGAAGTCGGGGTAGCTCTGGGATTGCCGCGTTCGGAGACTTTGCGAAACTTGGGCCACTCTGATTTGAAGAGCCAAACGGGTGGGACGGTCGCAGGATTCCTAGCTGCATTCGACGCCCACCACCCGTGGATGCCCGGCTTAGAGGGCATGACGGTAGTTATGCAGTGGTTTCCGTTCGGCGGGAATGGGTGAATTGTAGTTGAGGTTTCACCCCCATCCTAGCCTTCCCCCATCAAGGGGAAGGGATTTTCAACATACAAATGACGAAGAACGGCAGTGAAAACCAACACAAGCGTGGGGTGTGAGCATGAGCGCGGGCGCACTGTCGGATATCAGGGTAGTCGAATACAGCATCGGGCACGCAGGGGCAATGTGCGGCAAGGCGTTTGCCGACCTCGGCGCGGACGTAGTGAAGGTGGAACCGCCTAGCGGAAATCTGCTGCGGAAGGTCGGACCCTTTCCGAATGATGCTGCTGATTCTGAGTCGTCCGGCTTGTTCATGTACCTGAACGCGAACAAGAGGGGGATGTCCCTGGATCTCCACCTCGATGGTGACCGACGACGTTCGTACGAACTTATTTCGGGTGCCGACATTTTCGTTTCAGACGTTCAGCCCACCCGGGCGAAGGAGTTGGGAATCGACTCCGAAACGGTGGGCTCTCTCGATTCGCGTCTGATCAGGGCGTATGCGACTCCGTTCGGAAACACAGGCCCGTACAGAGACTGGAAGGGTACGGACCTTATCGCGTGGCACATGGGGGGCATGGGCTGGGAGAGTCCGGCGATGTTCGTAACGGACCCTGAAAACCAGCGTCCTCTAAGGGCTCGGGGAAACCAGTCCATGTATCTCGCGGGATGGGTAGCAGCAGCGGGCGCGATGTGCGCGCTGTTCCACAGAGAGAAGTATGGGCAGGGACAGGAAGTTGACGTTTCGGCGATGGACGCTGTCTCCAGTCACATACGCGGCAACTTCGCCACGTTCTCTTACGACATTTCGCAGATGCCAGAGACCAGGGAAAAGGGCATGTTCCCGTGGATTTGGGAATGCAAGGACGGCTATGCAACCGCGACTTTCATAATGAACCACTGGTGGAAGTCTCTGAAGGTACTGATGGGCAATCCAGAGTGGGCCGAGAAAGAAGAGTACGCCGAACTCAGCGGACGCAGGGAGGGTATGGAGGAGATAGAGAGCAATGTGTCGGCGTGGGTGAAGGGTTTCAAGAGGCACGAACTCTACGAGTTGCTTCAATCGCGCGGGATACCCTGCTTTCCGGTACAGAGCGTGGATGAGATCGTGGAATCGGGTCACTACAGGGAACGCGGGTTTTTCGTCTCGCAGAATGGTCGAACCAGGAATAGCGCGATGGTGCAGCCAGGCCCCACGATCAGATTCTCGAATACGCCGTGGGAACTGAAGAGACCGGCCCCCAGGCTGGCACAGGATGAGCCGGACTCGCTTTGGCCTGCCTCGAACGGCGCCGCGCCGCGCAAGGAAGCGGCGGCGGGCGACCGCAGCAGGCCGCTCGAGGGCATCAGGATAGTGGACTTCGGCTGGATCCTTTCGGTGCCCTACGCGGGCGGTTGGCTGGGTTCGCTCGGAGCTGAAGTCATCAGGGTGGAGTCGAATACGCGCCTGGAGCTGGGCAGGAGCGGGTTAGGCGGGGGCGCAGACGGAGTAGCAGGACCGAATCGGTCTGCGGTATGGAACTGCCTGAATCACAGCAAGCGCGGAGTGACACTTAACATTCGCGACCCCGAGGCGCAGGAACTCGTGAAAGAGATCGTCGCCGTGAGTGACGTCGTGATGGAGAATTTTTCCACGGGCGTGCTTGACAGGCTGGGTCTGGGCTATGACGATCTGAGGAAAGTCAGGCCGGACTTGATTTTGCTGAGTGGGTCTTCAATGGGCACGTTCGGGCCTGACCGTGAAGCGACGGGGTTTGGCCCTAATGTGTGCTCGTATGCGGGTCAGCCATCGGTTACAGGGTATGAAGGCGGGCGACCACAGAATCTGGGCGGGAACTGGCCGGACTACCTTGTCGGCACGATGATGGTGCACTCGGTGCTGAGCGCGCTGTGGCACAGGGACAAGACGGGCGAGGGTCAGCGAATCGAAGCGGCTATGGCAGAGGTCGTGAGCGGTATGCTCCCGGAGGCGTTCCTGGACTACACGATGAACGGACGTGTGGCGGAGAGAATCGGGAACCGGGATCCGAATATGGCGCCGCACAATGTTTATCGTTGTGAAGGGGATGACCAGTGGGTGGCGATTGCGGTCCAGTCGGACGAGGAGTGGGCTACGTTGTGCCGGATCATGGGAAGTCCCGAATTGTCGTCGGATATACGTTTCTCGAGTCTCGACGCACGGAAGGAAAACGAGGACGAACTAGACAGGATCGTGGGGAATTGGGCGATCAACAGACCTCCGATGGAAGTAGCGGAACTCTTGCAGAGCGAAGGTGTCGCCGCGGGACCAATAATGGATGCGGTGGCGCTACTGGGAGACCCGCACTTCAGGGAGCGGGGAATCATCATCGAGATGGACCATACGGAAGTGGGGACGCGCGAGGTGGCAGGACTGCCGATCAGGTTCAGCGACATCGAGAGGCCGGCATATTACTCGGCCCCACTTGTTGGGGAGCACAACGACGCGGTAGTCGGGAGGTTGCTTGGGTATGATGAAGCGGAGTTGGAGCGGTTGAAGGAGTCTAAGGCGATTTACTGATTGCTGAGAAAGAATAGTTGTACAGGAATCTTATTGCGCTGGTCTCCCCTACCCTGACTGTGCATCGGGCGTCAGCGTTGCAGCTCCTTAAGCAGGCTACCCAGAGTCATGTCCGCGAGTTTTTCCAGACACAAATCAGCTTCTTCGAAATTCATATACCTTGTCATCGGGTTCGGTACGACAACGCAATATAGGCCAGCCGCCTTTGCCGATGCCAGACCATTGGCAGAATCTTCAAATGCCACTGCCTCGTGCCCTTGGACTCCAAGTCGCTGAATCGCAGTCTGGTACAGTTCGGGATCTGGCTTCACGTTGGATACATCACCGGCGCTCAGGACGAACTCGAAGTTGTGGAGCAACTTTCTGCTCTCCAGGTGTCCAGCAGCCCAGCCGGCGCTTGAACTGGACGCTACGGCCAGCTTGAGTCCCAACAGTTTCGCGGTTCGGATGTAGTCCGACACGCCAGGAAGTACCGGGTTTCGCTCGACGCCCTCCAGGTATCGCCGGCGACGGCGAGGTCTGACAATATCGCGCTCGATGCGCCGTCCAGAGATTTCTTCCAAGAGTCCGTAAATGTCCAGCGCGGCCGCGCCGATGGATTCTTCCCACATCTTCCTGTCCAATTCGACGCCGTATGAAGCGAACAATTCACTCCAAGAATCGTATTCGGGTGTCTCGGTATCTATGATCAGACCATCAAAGTCGAAGATCAGCGCTTTGATCAATAGTCGTTCTCCTACGCGACACGGTGTGGTTAATGCAACACTGCATGAATTGCCCGGAGATTATAGTCAGATATACACTTCAATCCAAGTAAACGACATCGGACACGAATCTGTCCGTGCACTGTTGCAAATTAGTGTTGAATTGAGGTTATCATGTAGTAAGGGTGTTGGTAATTCACAAGTGTGTAGTGAGGTCTGCTATGTCAACTGAACAATACAGTATTTCCATAGGTCAGGATCGCGTCAACGCGATCTTCACGGACGCGATGGCGCGAATGTATGGGCTGGTGGCGCTGGGTATTGTTACGACCGGGGCCGCCATTTGGGTCGGCGACATGCTCGGTGTTGGGGACATCATATTCAGCTTCGGCTGGATAGGGATGCTGCTCATGCTCGGGATAATGTTCGGCGTTCTGATGGGCGCGAACGCTGTGGTCAGGCGAGGCAATACGGGGCTCGGGACAGTCCTATACCTGTCATTTACGGGAATAGCGGGACTGTTCCTCTCACCTATTCTGACAACATACACGACCGGCACGATTGGCATGGCGTTCGTGCTGACAGCAGGGATGTTCATAGCGATGAGCGTAGTGGGCATGACGACCAAGAAGGATCTTACGAAGCTGGGGCCGATGCTTATTTTCGGCCTCATCGGTGTCGTGATCGTGAGCCTGATCAATATGCTGCTGTTACAGTCCGGGGTTCTATTCCTGCTCATCAACATCGTGCTTCTGCCAATCTTCCTGGGGCTGACGGTGTGGGAGACGAAGCAGATGAAGGAACTGGCACAGGACGCGGCGATGCGCGGCGACGCTCAGGTAGCGAACCAGGTGGCGGTGATCGGCAGCATCGGGTTGTATCTTAATGCGCTCAACATATTCATAATTCTGCTGAACTTGCTGGGGTTCATGTCGGACGACTAGAAGCGCATCCAGTAATTCTCTCCAAATAATGGCTGTCCCAGCCCTGGATGCATCTGTACTCCGAAGTCGTGCGCAGGGCGACGCTGGAGAGCGTTCGAGTGTGGATTTGGCTTGACTCAGACCGTCCACATCCCGATACTTCCTATGGCAACTTGAGTGTTGCCTATGTTTTGTGAATGTGAGCTTGCAATTGAGATTTGCCGCAATACTGGTACTGCTGGTCGCCGTCATGGGAGCATGTTCAGACACGCCTGAACCCACTCCGACTCCTATACCGGTCCCACCGACGGCTACGCTTGTACCGACATCTACACCGACGCCCGCTCCACCAACCGCCACTCCGGCGCCGACTCTGACACCGACACCACGACCCACGAACACGCCTGTCCCTACTCCGACTTTCGCACCCACTCCGATCATACTGCCTACAGTTGAAGTGCTTTACGAGACACCGACGCCGACCAGCGCGTTCCCGACGGACCTGGACCAGCGTCTGGACGCGATAGCATATAAGACATCCATAACTCGAAACCTGCCCACCACTGAACTTGTGTCTCGTGAGCTTATAGATAAGGAAGAGTTCCGCAGACTGTTCCTGGAAGGCCTGGAGGAAGATTCGGAAGAGCTGGCGCTCGATACACGTCTGTACCGCAGGCTTGGCATAATCGAACGGGACGCCGACCTCGCGCAGATTCTGACGGATGTTTACGCGGACATAGTTCTCGGATTCTACGACACCGACGAAGACAAGATGTATCTTCTCTCCGAAAAGGATGAGTTCACGCTTAACGACCGCCTAACCGTCGCACACGAAGTTACGCACGCGCTGCAACAGTATGAATTCGACATAGGCGGACTCAGGGACGGAATAGAGTCCAACGGAGACAGGCGGATGGCGCTGCGCGCACTCATAGAAGGCGATGCGTTGTTGTCGGAACTGCTGTATATGCTGACCTATTTCGACGAGGACCAGCAGACAGAAGCACAGAGCAGTCGCGGAAGCGAGGACCTGACGGCTTTCTATGCCGCTCCTACTTTCATCCAGAGCACCATTACGTTCCCGTATTCAGAGGGCTACCAGTTCGCGGTGAACCTGTATCTGAAGACTAACGACTTCAGCCATATCAACCTTGCCTACGGGACGCTGCCCGCTTCTACGGAGCAGATCATTCACCCGGAAAAGTACGATGCCGGCGAAGAACCGATTAAAGTATCTATTCCTGATCCCACCGAATTGCTGGGGACAGGGTGGACCGCAATCGAAAGAAACGTGATGGGCGAGCTGTTCCTACGTTCATATCTGGAGAGCGAACTGGAGCAGGAGGTCGCCGCATCGGCGGCGGCGGGATGGGGAGGGGACGAGTTTCTGCTAATCGAGACACGCAACATTGATGATGCGCTAGTAATCTTCAGCGTCTGGGATACGGAAGAGGACGCAAGTGAATTCGCGGACTCATTTAAAGAGTATGGACGGGCTGTCAGTAAAGAGGAGTGGACGGAAGTTGCCTACTCCCAAGTACAGGGGCACATATTGGAGACGAGTGACCGGGGAACCATGGGAATATGGGCAAGCGGCGACGAGGTGCGGGTGTTCATAGCACCGGATCTTCGTTCTACAAGAGCTCTTTTTTCTGCGCTCGAGTTTCAGGACCCGATGACTGGGCCATTTGTGGTCGAGAACTGAAACGACTCTGATTTGGCAGGGCCTTTTCAAAGTCGAGGCTGTCCAGGATTCGCCCGCACCCCTCCACTGGATTCCCGCGAAGGCGGGAATGACGAAAGCGGGGCTATGAGCCATGAACGGCAACTTCGGAAATGCCCTGCTGATTTAGTGGGACTCCGCAGAAAGAGAATCAGCCGCCGAACATCTTCATCATCTGGTTGCGGCCTCGCCCGGTGGACATTTGCTTCATCATCTTCTGCATCTGTCGGAACTGGTTGAGAAGCTGATTGACCTCGCGCGGCGACGTGCCACTGCCCCTTGCAATACGCCTGCGTCTGCTGCCGCTGATGATGTCGGGCCTCTTGCGCTCCTGAGGGGTCATGGAATAGATGATTGCCTCGACACGCTTGAGATTGTCCCCGTCGAGCTGGTCTGAGTTCAGCTTTCCTTTGACGCCCGAGAAGCCGGGTACCATATCGAGGATCTGGCTCATCGGCCCCATCTTCTTCAACTGCTGCAACTGTTCCAGGAAGTCTTCGAGGTCGAACCGGGCCTGTCTTAGCTTGCGGTCCAGTTCCAGTGCGCGCTCTTCGTCGAAGTCGAGTTGAGCCTTTTCGATCAGGCCCTCCACGTCGCCCATTCCCAGGATTCTGGACGCGAGTCTGTCGGGGTGCATCTGCTCCAGGGCTTCGACTCGCTCGCCGGTGCCGATGAACTTAATAGGGATGCCTGTGACCTTGGTTATGGACAGCGCCGCGCCGCCACGAGCGTCGCCGTCCATCTTGGTGAGAACCAGGCCGGTTACGTTCAGGCGCTCATGAAACTCCTCGGCGACGCGGACGGCCTCCTGTCCGGTCATCGCGTCCAGAACGAGCAGCGTCTCGACGGGAGACACGGCTTTGTGGACGGACTCGAGTTCGTCCATCAGCTCTTCGTCCACCTGGAACCTTCCGGCGGTATCCACGATCACCCAGTTGGCGCCACTCTCGCGTCCGCTCGCGATTCCCGCCTTTGCGACTTTGTTAGTGTCGCGAGCCTTTCTGTCGGAATACACAGGAATTTCAATCTGGCCAGCCAGAGTCTCTAACTGGTCAATTGCCGCGGGCCTGTGGAGGTCGGCGGCGACCAGCATGGAGGACTGCCCGGCCTGCTGCAAGTGCCGGGCGAGTTTAGCGGCCAGAGTGGTTTTGCCAGCGCCGTTCAAACCGGCGACCAGAATAACGCCGGGCTGCTTCGGAGGGTTTTCGATTCTGTGGCTGCCGCCCGTTATAACCTTAGTGAGTTCTTCCTGGGTTATCTTGACGACCTGCTGGCCCGGCGTGAGCCTTGTGAGCAGGTCCTCGGCTAGGGCTCGATCCTTGATAGTGGAAACGAGTTGGCGCGCGACTCTGAAGTTGACATCGGCTTCGAGGAGGGCCATGCGCACTTCTCTGAGCGATGCGTCAATGTCCTTTTCGGTCAGCCTGCCCTTGGTGCCAAGCTTGTAGAATATCCCGTTGAGTTTCTCGGAGAGGGCCTCGAACATGAAATCACTCCGTGCGCCGCGTAAAGTTGGCGGGTTATGCCGCGCCGTAAACGGACTCGACCATGCCTTTCATTATTGACGAGATGAACCTGACGCCCGATATGGCACGGTAGTACTCCATCCGGGTCGGGCCGACGACTCCGATGGTACCTAGGGCGTGCCCCGGAACGCCATACCTGCAGATGACCACACTCAGCGGCCTTAGCGCCTCGCCCCTGTGTTCGCCTCCGATGACAACACGGACAACCTGTCCCACCGGGGCTTCGTCCAGAGCGGCCTGAATGAGACTTCCATCCTCGACGCCGCGAATTATGGGCCGAACCTTTTCGAAGTCGTCGAATTCGGGCTGGTCGAGAAGATTGCGAAGTCCGTCAACGTAAGGGTCATCGTGGTCCGCCCTGTCTTCTTCTTCGAGCATGACTATTGCGGCATCTATCGCCCTGCGCTCGTGCGGAGTCAGTTCGAAGGGACTGTGTGCAATCTCCTCATGGGTCATGCCGGTTACCTGACCACGGAGTCGCACTCCCATTGATTCAAGTTCCGTGGTTTCGACGGGCTCGTCGAAGCGAATCAATTGCTTGCGCAGCTTTGCCTGTTCCAAGACTATTACCAGCAAGGCAAGAACGTCCTGAACAGGGACCAGTTCGAGATGCCGGATTCTGGATACACTGGTCTTTGGGAATGTAGCTATACCCAGATTTCCCATAAGCTGGGCAATCAGCGTTGCTGCTACATTTCCCCATTTGTCCACGTCGTGCTGTACTCGGTCGAAGTGATCCTGGATTGTAATCCTGGCATGTGGGGGTATTCGCGGATCGGAGTTGGCCAAAAGCGACTCCACGTAAAGCCTGTATGCCATGTCCTGCGGGACGCTCCCTGCGGAAGCGTAGGGGCGGGATATGTAGCCCTGATCCTCCAGGGCGGCAACCTCGTTACGCACGGTCGCAGAGCTGACGCCAAGGCTGTGCTTTCGGGTCAGACTGTCCGATGCGATGGGTGTGGCATCATGCACATAGTCGTTGACTATATGTTTGAGTATTAGCTGTTGGCGCTCCGTCAGCATTTCCACTGTAATATAGTCCGGGGTTGTATTGAAATATCCTCGGGGAGCCATTTGCTCCCGTTCGAAAGCCACCACAGGATTCTCACTTTAGCATAGCACATTAAGGGGCGCTGTAAATGTCGAACGACGCACGATGCGGACTTGAGAAAACGTGTTCCGATTCGTAACGACTGCCATTCGAGACAATCACAGAAGTGGAAATGAAGTAACCACAAAGCCACCAATTCCTGGATTCCCGCCTTCGCGGGAATGACGCATAGCCGATACTTGGGAACTTTTGAAACCGTCTCGCCATTCAGCGTCGGCTGTTTTGGCCAATCGAGTCTAAGCTATACTGGTTAGACGTATCGAAAATTAAGCACTGCATCGGAGATTCAGCCAAATGGAGATAACCTGGCACGGACACTCGTCCATAAGACTGTTGAGCAGAGACGTATCTCTTCTGACAGACCCTCACCCTGGAAACAGCGGAGAGCCGGACGCCGATATCGTTGCCGTCAGTTGCGACTATCCGTCTCATTCGGATTACAAGTCCGTTGGTGGCGATCCCAAGGTGCTCAACGGGCCGGGGCAATACGAAGTGAGAGGCTACAACGTAACCGGAATCGGAACGGCTCTGAACGATTCAGAGGACAGCCGTCGGATCAACACGATTTACGTTATTCGTTCCGAAGGCCTGTCGGTGTGCCACCTGGGGAATCTTAACGCTAGGCTGGCATCGAGACAGTTGGAGTCTCTTGGTTCGGTTGACGTGCTGATCGTCCCGGCGAGCGAGAGTGGAACGTTGGAAGCCAAGGAGATTTCCAGGCTAGTCAGTGTACTGAGTCCGGGGATCGTGATTCCCGTTCACTATAATCCGGCAGGCGGTGAAGACAACCTTGGGTCGGCACGAGCGCTGCTGAACGAGATGAACGTCGAGCCGCCCGATACACAGATTCGCCTGAACGTTACGCAGAACAACATTCCAAGAGAAACAAGAGTGGCGTTGCTGAGAGACTTGTCGGGAGACTAAAGCCGGTATTGACACTTGTGAGCCCACCCCCACTCCTGGATTCCCGCCTTCGCGGGAATGACGATTAGTAATTGGAGGGTGGCGTGGCGTTGCTGAGAGTCTTGTCGGAGATTAGTACCGCGTCCAGTCGATTTCCATGTATTAGCCCTGCTCCCCCTCCCTTAGATTCCCGCCTTCGCGGGAATGACGAGAGCGACGGTGACTGTTACAGATTTACCTAGACTTGGCACTAGCGGCTACAGGTTCTTTCGCAAAAGAAGAAATCCTCGCCTCCGAGAGGCGAGGATTTCTTTTCGATGCGCCGTCCGAGAGCCGGACGTCCTATATGTCTTTGCCCAGATTGGCGAGGAACTCGTTATTGTTGCGCGACCTGCGGATGTGTCCGAGCAACTTTTCAGTGGATTCGCCTGGGTACTTTTCGTCGGAAGAGATCATGGCGACCATGCGACGGAGCAGCCAGACTTGCTTCAGAGTGGCCTCATCGAGGAGCAGTTCCTCACGGCGCGTGCCGCTGCGAGCGACATCTATCGAGGGGAATATCCTGCGTTCGGCGAGCCTGCGGTCGAGATGCACTTCCATGTTACCCGTGCCCTTGAACTCTTCATAGATCACGTCGTCCATACGGCTGCCGGTTTCGACCAGGCAGGCGGCGAGAATCGTCATGCTCCCGCCCTCCTCAGTTTTCCGTGCCGCGCCGAAGAATCGCTTGGGCGGGTACAGAGCTACCGGGTCTATTCCTCCGGACAGAGTCCGTCCGCTGGTGGGAACCGCGAGGTTGTACGCCCTCGTTAGCCTGGTGATGCTGTCTAGAAGTATCACGACGTCGCTTCCAGCCTCTACCAGTCGCTTGGCGCGTTCCAGAACCATTTCGGCAACGCGGCAGTGGTCTTCGACCGGCTCGTCGAATGTGGAGCTATATACCTCGCCCGCTATGGAGCGGCGCATATCGGTTACTTCCTCGGGACGCTCTCCAATAAGGGCAACCATGATCTGAATATCGGGATGGTTGGCTGAAATGCCGTTGGCGACCTCTTTGAGCAGGGAAGTCTTGCCAGCCTTCGGCGGTGAGACGATGAGCCCTCGCTGCCCTCGCCCGATTGGGGCGAGGAGGTCTATGAGTCTTGTGGAGGGATTTCTGGGACTAGTCTCGAGCTGGATACGCTCGATTGGGAAAATGGGAGTCAGCTTCTCGAATCGCGGGCGGTTGCGCGCCGCCTCCGGTCGCACATCGTTGACATCTTCGACGCGAACGAGCCCGAAATAACGCTCTCCGTCCTTCGGAGGCCGGACCTGGCCCTTCACCTGATCGCCCGTTCTGAGTCCGAATCGCCTTATCTGGGACTGCGAGACGTAAACGTCGCTTGCGCCTGAGGTACCGCCGTCCTGACGGAGGAAACCGTAGCCATCGTTGACTATGGAAAGAATTCCTCCCGCCCTTATGGGCCCTTCTTTTTCGGCGACCGCCTTGGCAACGCGGTTGACCAATTCGTGCCGCTTATTGGACCCATTGGTATTTGCACCAAGATCCGCCGCGAGCTTAGCCAGCTCGTCGTTGGACTTGGTCATTATTTCTCCGAGATTCATTGTCTGCTCCGGGATTTCATTCGTTTAGCTCTGTAGAAGATCGAACTTCCAGATCGGCAAGAGGGAAGCTTTCGAGTTGGGCAATGATTCCAAGTACAACTGTCTCCAAGTCGCACATACCGGCCTCGGTGGTAAATGCTTCTAACGCTTACACCTCAGGCTGTCGCCATAGCGCCGTCCGTCGGGAAATGGAGTTGCATATCGAATTCAGCAAGTAGGACCGCAATGATTTATGGTCTCACGTATCGCGGAGATGTTGGCATACGCGACCTGCGAATGCAGGTGTACTTAGTAGAGACTGGGCCTTGCCGGTAGAGACAACTCCGATTGCGTGGAAACTCAATGGGGTTGCCTGAAAGATGATGGGGTTGCCTGAAAGATGATAAGGAATGATGCTTAATAGATAATATCATAAGTAAATGGGCTAGTCCAACTTAAATGAGACCGTAGCGTTTGTTGGAGCCAGACCAGTGTACGAGAAGGTATCTGGGCACTTAAATGCGCTTAGGGGCGCTTGCTTGACCAGTTTTTCGTTGGGTAATAGAATGCGCCGTATCACACGAAGGCTTATTCACGAAGGCATGTTCCTATGACCAAGCTAAGCGGCATATGGAACGCCAGTCGGCATTGGAGCATTCGTTTGTTCGTGTAGAGGTTACTTTCATCCAATTCGATTAAGGGAGGATCAGGTGACACGTACAGCTTCTTTCGGCGCACTGAGATTATCGTTCTTCGTCGTACTTCTATCGGTGGCACTATTGTTGATGCTGGCCTGCGGTTCTGCGGATGAGGAACCAGCGGCCCCCGCTCAACCGGCGGCACCGGCACCGGCGGCAACCACAGCACCTGCTCCCGCTCCCGCGGTAGCTCCGGCTCCAACTGTAGCGCCGGCGCCCGCGCAACCGGCGGCCAAGCCCAAGCCCACTGAAGCGATGATGGAATCCGCATTCTCCGACGGCAGACGCGGCGGTCACTTCCGCCTGGCCACCGGGGTATGGTTCGACCGTTGGGACATGACCACGAGGTCTCACTGGTCCTCGACCCAGGGACTCAACCGCATGTACAGCGGCGTTCTCCAATTCTCTCCCAGGGACGGCCTGACCGTAACCCCCGACTTGGCGAAGTCCTGGAAGCTGGCCGACGACTTGGGCAGCGTAACGCTCGACTTCCATGAGAGCGTGACCTGGCACGACGGTGAGCCGTTCACGGTTGACGACGTGGTTTACACGATAAACAGGTGGGTTGACCCGCCCGAGGGCATTCCTCAGCCGCGTGTCGCCGGATTCTTGCTGGTTGACGAAATGAACAAGATTGACGACCATACGATGACGATAACCACCAAGAACCCGACAAGCCGAATTCTCGCGGCGCTGGCGGACTCCTGGCACATCATGCTTCCCGAGCACGTCTTGTCCGCGAGTGGAGGCAACCTGAGCGAACCGGAGCAGGTTATCGGCACGGGCGCTTTTAAGATGGATAGCTGGGAAGTGGGCAACAACGTTGTCACTTCAGCAAACCCTGACTACTTCGTTGACGCGCCTGACGGCAGCCCGTACCCGTTGCTGGAAAAGATAACGGGCATCGCGTTCGCCAACAACGAGGCGGCCGGAGCGGCGTTCGAGACCAAGCAGATAGACTATTACACAACCTTCCCCGCAAACAGGGCCTACGGGATCCAGGAACAGATGCCGAGCGATGTGTCGGTAATTCGCTGGGACAGCCCGGGGTTTCAGGGCATAGCAATGAACGGTTCGATACCCCCGTTCGACGACCACGACGTCCGCAAGGCTTTCCGATGCGCGGTTGACACCAGAGAAATAGTCGATCTGACCAGCGTTCCTGACGTTGATCCGCCCAATATACGGCAGATTAGCTTCTTCGGTACCGCGGACCCGAACTATGACGACATACTCGACTACCCGTGCCTGAACTGGGACCAGAAAGCGGCCCAGCAGGAGATGGCGAAACAGGTATTCGCCGATAAGGGCGTGGATAAGATCGAGTTCCTGACCGAGGAGGCAGAGCCGGATATCGTACTCATAATCCAGCAGCAGATGGAGCCGCTGGGTGTGGAGATCGAGATAGTCGTCACCGAACTCACGTCGGCCAGGGAACAGGCATACGCTTGCGACTACGAACTGTTCTTCTTCGGGCAGGCGGTCGCGAGCAAGAGTCCAGTGGAGATCATCAACCAGGTATTCAGGCCGGGCGCCGGTTTCGATATGTGCCAGGCTGATCCGCCGCAGGAGTGGCTGACTCTTCTGGAGGAACTGGACAGAGCAGGGCTTGGCTCGCTCGAAGAGAAGGAAATTACCAAGAAGATGGACACCATTATGCGGGAGGAGTGGAACCCCAAAGTGCCGCTGCGGCGTCCTGACGAGTTCCAGATCAAGTACAACTACGTGAAGAATGTTGACGCTATCGCGACGGCTAAGTTCATCCAGTCCAGATTCGTTGACGCTTGGCTGGACGAGGGAGCTCCTGGAAGATAAGTCTCCACATCGGTCGAAACGGGCGGTCTATACATTGGAATGGAGGGTGAGGAATGCACGGCTACATCATAAGGCGTTTGCTGTTAATTATCCCCACCCTCATTCTGCTGGGCACCATACTGTTCATGATGCTCCAGTTCATACCTGGGGACGTCGCTTCCACTCTGCTTGCGAGCGAGGAAAACGCCGCGAGTCCCGAGGCGATAGCCGAACTCCGCGAAGAACTGGGGCTGAGCGACCCGCTCTATGTGCAGTACGTGCGCTGGATAGCGAAGATGGCGCGGGGAGACCTGGGCTACTCGGTGTACTTCAACCAGTCCGTATGGCAGGCTATCAAGCCGAAGATTGACGTTACGGTAACTCTCGCCCTGCTCGGAGTTTTGGTGGCAATCGCGATTTCGATTCCGGCGGGCATATTCTCCGCGTTGTTCCGGGGAAGCGCGTTCGACCAGGCGGTTCGGGCCGTCAGCGCGATTGGGATGGCAGTCCCGGCGTTCTGGCTCGGAATCATCATTCTGCTGGTGCTCGCGCGCTATGTAGGGTGGGCGCCGCCCGCCCAGCACGTTGACATTTGGGAAGACCCAGTCAAGTCGTTGCAGAGGTACATGTTCCCCGCCCTTATACTCGGCTTTCGCTCGGCCGCGGTGATCAGCCGGATGATAAGGTCTATGATGCTGGAAGTGCTGAACGAAGACTACGTCCGCACCGCATGGTCGAAAGGGCTTCTTCCCCGCGTCGTAATAGTGAGACATGCGCTGCGCAACGCGCTTCTGCCGGTGGTGACTATGCTCGGAATGCTCTTTGCCTCTCTCATAGATGGGGCGGTGGTTCTGGAGACCGTTTTCAACCTGCCTGGCATCGGGCTGCACCTGATCGAGTCGGTCAGGGGACGGGACGCGGTAATGGTGCTCGGCATGGTGCTGCTCATTGGTGTGTTCATGATGATATGGATACTGCTGATAGACCTTTCCTACAAGGTCCTCGACCCCAGGGTTACATACGAATAGTGCGGTCGCCAGAACGTGTGACGAGGAACTGACATGGAATCCTCAATCGAAGAACGGAGACATGAGGCTGGCTGGCAGGATCGTCTGACCGGAGCCAGAATCGGCCTTTGGCGCTTCTGTCGCCAGAATCCGGCGGGCGCGGTCGGGGGAGCGATAATGCTCCTGATGGTCGCTCTTGCCGCGCTGGCGCCCGTGGTCGCACCGTTCGACGCCGCGAAGTTCGTGGCCAACCGGTATGAAGGACTATTCGGCGAAGCCAAGGGCGGCGAATTCCTGCTCTTCGGGTCCGACCACCTGGGCAGGGATGAACTGAGCCGTCTGCTGTACGGCGGACGAGTGTCGCTTCTGGTGGGATTCGCGGCGCCGCTGATAGGCGTGGCGATTGGTACGCTAATAGGAATAGTCAGCGCGTACTACGGGAAAATCCTCGACATCCTTCTGCAAAGGCTCGTGGATACGATGCTCGTGCTCCCCGGCCTTGTGATAGTAATAGTCGTCGCCACGGCGTTCGGGTTCACAATGACGGTCGTCATCTGCGCCCTGGCGTTGTTCAGCACGATTGGGTCTATCAGAGTGGTCAGGTCTCATGTGCTGTCATTGCGGGAGGCGCAGTTTGTCGAGGCGCAGCACGCAATTGGGTCATCCTCGCTACGAATCATCCTGGTACATCTTGTGCCGAACACGCTTCCAGTGTCCATCGTCTTGGTGGCGGTCGGGATCGCGGGCGCAATCGTCGCCGAAGCTCAGCTTAGCTTCCTGGGAATCGGCATCAAGCCGCCGACGCCATCTTGGGGGAACATGCTCAGCGGCGCACAGAACAGGTTCGACCTTGGCCCTCACCTGGCGATAATGCCGGGAATTATGATCTCTATAGCCGTGCTGGCCATGAACCTGTTCGGGGACGCGGTTAGAGACGCGCTCGACCCTCGCCTGCGTGGCAGAGGCGAGGGGTGATCGCTTTCCCGACTAAGCGGACTCCCCGGAGAAACCGGACTGGTGTCCACCCCCACAGTATCAAGCGATATCAAGCCGTGGTGCGCAACTGGATGCGCGCCGAAAAGCCGCAAACTATCAAATGCCCGCCCCTGACATAGGCGGGAAGGAGCTATTATGTCCTCGCGACCAAACATCGTATTCATATTCAGCGACCAGCAGCGCTATGACACCCTCGCCTGCTACGGAAACGACTGGATTCAGACACCTAACCTGAATGCGCTCGCAGACAAGAGTTTCGTCTTCGAACGCGCGTATGTCACTCAGCCTGTGTGTACCCCAGCGAGGTCGTCCATCGTGACCGGGCTGTATCCGCACGCGGCCGGGATGACGGTCAACAGGATGTCTATGTCGCCTGACAAGAAAAGCATCGCCGAACTGATCTCGGACGACTACCATTCGGGTTGGTTCGGAAAGTGGCACCTGGGCGACGACGTCATACGCCAGCACGGGTTCGACGAATGGGTAAGCACGGAAGACGGGCACAGGCCGCAATACACCAGGCGCGAGTATCGCAGCACGATGAGCGACTATCATCATCACCTGGTGGAGCACGGATTCGAGCCGGACGCGACTGCCGGGGACGGGACTCCAATGTTCTCGCCGTGGCTGCGCGCCGACCTGCCGGAGGAACATCAGATGGCGTCATTCCTGGCCGGGAGAGCGTCCGATTTCATTGACCGGAACTCAGAGGACCCATTCATGCTGTACGTCAGCACGTTCGAACCACATTCCCCGTACTACGGTCCCCTGAACGACCTGTACGACCCCGATGAACTTCCTGTCGGCCCCACCTTCCTTAAAGTTCCGGAAGGCGGCTCGCTGCATAATACTGTGCGGGCACAATTCTGCACCCAGTACCTCGGACAGTCGGACGCAGAAGTGGACCCCTACCTGCGCAACAACGTCGCGGGGAGAAACGACATAACCACGGAGGCCGGGTGGCGCCAGCTGAGGGCCTGGTACTTCGCCAATATCACGCTCGTTGACCGGATGGTTGGCAGAATTGTCGAGGCGCTCGAGCGCAACGGCGTCGCGGACAACACGGTGATCGTATTCACCAGCGAGCACGGCGAGATGGGTGGCGACCACGGGATGCTTGAAAAGCGCTCGATGTACGAGGAGTCGGCGCGCGTTCCTCTACTGATGCATGTTCCGTGGCTCTCCCAAGAACAGACGATGTTGAGCGGAGCCGCGGGCCACATTGACCTGGTCCCCACACTGTTGGACCTGTCGGGCAATGACATCCCCGGACATCTCCAGGGTAAGAGTCTTGCCCCGGTTTTGCGAGGTGAGCAGACACTGGACGGCAACGACGTGTTCATAGAGTGGAACGGCGTCAGCGATATTGACGACAGGCATTTGGGCAGCGCCGAGATCAACCTTCGCAACACCCAGCCCTGGCGGACTATCGTGCGAGACGGTTGGAAACTCGCGCTGTGCGCGACAGACCAGTGCGAGCTGTACGACTTGAAGAACGACCCATACGAGGAGAACAATCTGTTCAACGATCCCGCTCAGAAAGAACGAATAAGGAACCTGGCGGCTCGCATCCGCCTATGGCAGCACAAGAACGGCGACCACGCTCCCCTGCCGACGGTTTGAGGAAGGTATATAATCGCCGCGAACTACCACAGGGAGGAAAATTATGGCGGACAGACCAAATATCGTGTTCATATTCAGCGACCAGCAGCGACAGGACACGCTCGCGTGTTACGGAGCGGACTGGATGAATGTCCCGAACCTGAACGCCCTGGCCGACGAGAGTTTCGTCTTCGAGAACGCTTATGTCGCGCAGCCCGTCTGCACACCGGCGCGGGCGACGATCATGACGGGGCTGTACCCACACGCGGCGGGGCCAATCGTGAACCAGATTCACCTTTCGCCGGACGTGCCGGTTATCGCGGAGATGATCTCTCCCGACTACATCAAGGGATACATGGGCAAGTGGCACCTGGGCAACGACCTTGTGGCGCAGCACGGATTCGACGTGTGGAAGTCAACGGAGGACGGCCATAGGTACGCCAAGCCCGAACAGAGATTCCTCACATCAAGCTACAACCAATATCTGGTGGAACAGGGCTACGAGCCGGACAGGGAGAGGAACGGTGTCGGCGTGTTCAGTTCAGATATGCACTACGACCTGCCGGAAGAGCACCAGATGGCATCTTTCCTAGGTGACCAGGCGGCTGAGTTCATCGAGGAGAATAAGGACAGGCCGTTCGTGCTGTACGTCAGCACGTTCGAGCCGCACTCTCCGTATCACGGGCCGTTCATGGATATGTACGATCCGGCCACTCTGCCCGTGGGACCGGCGTTCCTAGAGAAGCCGGAGACGGCGTCGCTCGTAAACCGGGTCAGGGCGAACTATTTCCTGCAGTTCATGCTGGACGGTGTTGACCAGACCCAGGACGACTACATGATGAGGTACGCCGCGTCCCGCGAGGACGTGACCACCGAGATCGGTTGGCGAGCGCTGCGGGCTCACTACATGGCGAATATCACTCTGGTTGACCGCATGGTTGGGAAGATAACGTCCGCTCTGGAGCGGGCCGGGGTAGCCGACAACACTGTTGTGGTGTTCACCAGTGAGCACGGAGACATGATGGGCGACCACGGGATGCTTGAGAAGCGCTCGTTCTTCGAGGAGGCGTCGCGCGTGCCTCTTCTGATGCGGGTACCGTGGCTGTCTGAGGAGCAGACGGTACTAGAAGGCAGTGTTGGTCATGCAGACCTGGTCCCAACTCTTCTGGATCTCATTGGTGAGGAGATACCCGATACACTTCAAGGCAAGAGCCTTCAGCCCGTGTTGAAGGGCGACGCGGACCTGAGCGAGAACGACGTGTTCGTTCAGTGGAACGGCACGAGTGAGGAGATTGTTGACAGGTTCCTGGGAAGCGCGGAGATCAATCGGATGCTCGCGCTTCCGTGGAGGTCGGTAATCACGCCCGACCGCTGGAAGCTGAACCTATGCGCGGGCGACCAGTGCGAGCTGTACGATCTGAATAACGATCCGCACGAGATGAATAACCTGTTCAATGACCCCGCGCAGGCTGACCGCATCCGGGACATGGCGGCGCGGATACGCATCTGGCAGGGTGAAACAGGGGATACGGTCCCTCTGCCTACGACGTAGGAATACAGGGGCCAAAGAGCCACATCGAGAGTCATGTGCCGACCACCGGAATTTTTCCCGGTGGTCGGTTAGTTTCGGCGCATCAGGTGGAGAGGGTTGCATAAGTGGAATTGGAGCACTTTTGAAGCCGCCAATTCAGTCATTCCCGCCTTCGCAGGAATGACTGAATTGTAGTTGACGTTTCACCCCCATCCTAACCTTCCTCCGTCGAGGGGGAAGGGATTTTCAACATACAAATGACGAAACTGTGTCGCGACGGACTTTTGAAATCGGTGCATCAAGTGGGCAGCCACTTCTTATTGACTTTGCAGATGTATGAGAATGTCGGGTTGACGAACTGGGTACAGCGAGCCTCCAGGATCTGACCGAGAAAGAGGTACGCCTCTCCCCTGTCGAAGCCGTAGTCGGTTTCAAGCCAGAGCAGCATTTCGGCGAGGGCTGTGCGGAAGGCGTCCTCCGCGGGGCGGGTGATGCCTGTGGTCATGATATGGGTCTCGTCTTCGATACGCGGCCAGGTCATGTTATCCGGGAGCGGGGCGAGTTCGCAGCGAATTCTGGCCGTCCCGCCGGTCTCTATGCCGCCTGCGCCACAAATCTCACCATAGCCCTGACGGGCGTGCATATCTCCGATGTGAAGCAGCGCGCCGGGAACCTGAATGGGGATGTGTACGGACGCGCCGGCCTTTAATCTCCTGGATGTCGAAATTACCGCCCCACTGTCCCGCCCAGCCGTTTGTCCAGCGGGTGATGGAGGACGCGATGCCTACGACGCCGAGCATGGGTTCGAGCGGGAATTTCAGGTCGTCGCTCCAGTGGATTAGGCCGTCGCTTATGGAAACTATCTTCTCATGGTGGCCGATGGCGGTCGCGCCCAGCCAGCCGGGCATCGCGCCCGTGCTTCCGCGAAACCTGGTGAATCCGAACGGCTCTGTCTGAATGTCAAGGATGTGGACTATGAGTACCTGGCCGGGCTGGGCGCCGTTGACGTATATGGCTCCGCTAGAGGGGTTGCCGTCTATCAGAATGGCTTCAAGCCTTTCCTGATCGGGGTGTCCTTCTATCCAGGGACCGCGATTCATCTGGGTTACGACCTCGAACTCCTCGCCCGGGTCAACGAACATGGTGGGCTCGTTGTCGGGACCTGTCTCGAAGTAGAGAATGTCTTTGGTGGCGCGCTGCATCAGTTGGCTCCTTTGCCGCGAGATTCTGAGAGGGGTAGTTATTCGGCCTAATCACCCCCATCCTAACCTTCCCCCGTCAAGGGGGAAGGGACTTTTGCCTACTCTTGTGAGTTGCCACGGGATGCGAGGAAGGCTCTCGCTCCGTCCATGAACATGTTGGTGGCGCGGGCGGAGTCCATTACGTCGTCGGCCATTTGCTTGCCTGCTGCGTGAACGGCGTCGCGTACCTGCGCCTCGAACTCCTGGACTCGCGGGTGGTTGGGCTGGCCGGGCAGACCGAGGGACTGGGCTATGTCCTGGGCGCCGGAGGCGTAGAGGTCAATGCCCTCGACCGCCAGAATGTCTGCTATGTTGTCGAGTACCTGGACATCTTCGAGCTGGGCTATGACGAGTATGTTGTCGTTGGTGTGTTCCATGTAGCCGGGGAGGGACTCGACATCGCCGAAGTAAGCTCCGCGACCGGAGCCGAAGCTGCGGAGGCCCCTGGGGACGTAGCGGCAGGCGTCGGCGAGCTTCTGAGCACGCTCGGCGTTGACGATGTGCGGGCCGGTTATGCCTTGAATGCCACGGTCCAGGAATCTGAGAATAGTTGGGTGTTCTATGTCGGGTACTCTCGCCATGGGAGTGAGGCCGGCCATGTCGGCGATGCGGCAGAGGTCGTCCAGGATGTCCACGGTGAAGGGGCCGTGCTCGCTGTCGAAGGTGACGAACTCGAATCCGACACGGCCGCCGAGTTCTATGAGGGTCGTGGAAGGAAACGACAGATTGAGGCCGTAGGACATCCGGCCGTTCGCCATGTTTGATACGACGTTGTTCACTCTCATGGGGTTGGCCATTGGAAACCTCCTTCGGTTGGGTAGTTTTCCCGGGTGTTTTCAGAGTGATCGGCACGGTTTATGAAATTTACTTTATATTATACAGGTGGGGTTCCAGATGAGTTACCAAGTGGAACAGGACGCTGGTCACCTGCAAAGTAACCTGGAATCACCTGGAGTTAGCTTTGGGCCGAAAATTTTTCGGTCGGTTGAGTGGTCATCGATAAATTCCTCATTATGTATGTCGAATGCACGCCAAGCGCATTTGTTCTGCAATTGTAGCACACGACTGTTTCATGGGACAAAGGGGGACATCCGTCGCGTTGACCTCCGGCTTGACGGGCAGCCACAAGGGTTGCCCCTACACAGGTGAAGCGCCGCTTGCCACGGGTCCGGACGTTCCAGCCGCTCTATTTTGATGATCGAATAAGCCTGCTAAAGGCGTCGGCGTTATTGACACGCGAGGGGATAACGTGATAATTTTCACAACGGCCTCAGAGCAAGTGGGGGAAGGTGTCTTGACACTGCATTAAACCCAATGTGATAATCTCTTTCGGCCTGAACCGAGGCAGCATCAATCAAGATAGACTCAGGCAATTTTGGCGCTACACATATGGATCCAATAACATTAGACCCCGCTGTAACCGGGCCGGCAAGCTGGAGTGAATTGGGCAGCCTCCTGAGGAGTCTCTGGCTAGCAGTATTGTTCGTAGTCCTGTTCGCGTCCAATATGATCCTAGGGCACATAATGATCCCCTCCTTCGTTATGTCAGGACACATTCCTGACAGCTTCCGCAAGGCGCGGCCTGTGCTATACGTACTGGCAATAATTTGCTTCGCGCTCGCGGCGTTTTTTATATTTCGTGCAAGTGGCTTCGCCATGAGTGTGCTTGACAGCATCTGGCCCGACTATTGGATTTAGCCGGATATATCACACCGACTACGCTATAACGAGACACCAGGAACCATAGGATTTGATACCAGGCGATTTTCAGATCAAGAAACCTTCCCGCAAGCAGATGGTCCTGTTTACGGGACTTGGACTAGGCGGCCTGGTAACCGCGGTTGTTGTGGTGGTCGCCTTGACTTGGGTTATCTCAGCATGGTTCGGAACACCTGTGATACTAAGTTCGGACGAAGGTCCTGAGCAGCCGATTGCATTCCCGCACACGACCCACGTACAGGAACTCGGTCTGGACTGCACATTTTGTCATCGTGAAGTAACGAAGTCGGCGCAGGCGACCATACCGCCGGTCAATCTCTGCATGACGTGCCACCAGGCCGTGCTGGGCTCGACCGAGGACGGACAGGCGGAAATCAAGAAGCTGAGAGACGCATTCGACGATGGAGACCCAATAGCATGGGTACGGGTGCATCGAGTTCCCGACCACGTACATTTCGTGCATGAGACGCACATCCGAGTGTTGAGCGCGCGAGACGGAATAGCCGAGACAGCGGTCTGTTCGACGTGCCACGGGGACGTTGGATCCATGGAAAAGGTACATCAGGTACGAACATTGAAAATGAGCGACTGCGTGGACTGCCACAGGGACAATAGCGCGCCCACCGACTGCACCACCTGCCACTACTAGAGGCTCGAATTTACTATGGGCTTAACCAGACGACAGTTTTTGACACTCACCGGCGGCTCGGCGTCCGCGGCGGTGCTATTCGCCGCGTGCGGAGTTCCTGAAGACGAGTTGCTTGTCGAATCGCCTGTTCGTATGCCTGAAGACCTGGTTTCGGGGCGGGACAACTGGTATGCGACGCTGTGCCGAGAGTGCTCCACCAGCGAAGGCGTCGTCGTCAGGGTGATGGAAGGTCGCGCAAAGAAGATAGAGGGGAATGTTGACTACCCTGTGAACGCGGGCAAGCACAGCGCACGCTGCGAAGCGAGCCTCCAGGCTTTGTATAATCCTGACAGGATTCGCGGTCCGCTTGTACGCGCCGGCGAGCGTGGGGCGTCCCAGTTCGAGGAGATAAGCTGGACCGACGCTATCGGCAGGCTTACATTCCAACTTCAGAATCTCCAGTCGAGCCGACGACAACAGGGTATGGTGTTGGCGACAGGGCCGGGTGGTGGACACGCCGGACTCGTAGGAAGGCGTTTCGCGGAGAAATTTGGCGGCAAGTACGCTCCATACGAGACTCTTGAGAGCACGAACCTGAAGATGGCGATTAGTACGGTCTTCGGGCAGGAGCGCATTCCCGACTTCGATATCGAGAATTCTAATTTTGTTTTGTCGTTCGGCGCGGACTTCCTGAATACCTGGGGTTCTCCGGTACGCTATTCGCGTGGATACGGCAATTTCAGGCAGGGCGACAGAGAGCGTGGAACTCACTATCATGTGGATTCCCGATTCTCTATGACCACTGCGAACGCAGACAAGTGGGTTCCCGTGATGCCGGGAATGGAAGGCCTATTGGCGTTGTCCATCGCCTATGTGATAGTCGAGGACAGTCTTGGCAATTCGGAAGCCGCGCAGGCGCTGACTGGTGGAGACTCCGAAGTTCTGGCGTCTTTCGCGCCGGAGTTGGTGGCTGAAAAGGTGGGCGTATCAGCGGAGAAGATCAGCACAATCGCGCACGACTTCGCGGGGCATGGTCCGGCGGTCGCAATCGGAGGCGGCTCTGCCGGAGCCCATACGAACGGCCTGTTCAATATGATTGCAATATATTCGCTGAATCACCTGGTCGGAAGCGTCGGACAGACGGGAGGGGTTATATTCAACCCCGCGCCACCGTTGGAAGACATTTCAGATTCCGCGTCTATGGCAACACTGACCAATTGGCAAGAGACGGTAGCGGATATGCGAGCGGGTCGCGTCAACGCGCTGTTAGTGCGTGGAGCCGACCCATTCTATGGACTGCCCGCTTCTGTGGATATAATGGACGCGTCCTACGATGTGCCCTTCATTTGCAGTTTCAGCGACATTATGGACGACACGACAGCGATGTCGGACTTGGTCCTGCCACAACACTCTCCACTGGAGGACTGGGGCACGGACGCCCCGATGTTCGGTCCAGGATACGAAGTAATAGGCTTCCAGCAGCCGGTGGTCAGGCCGTTCTTCGAGAACCGAGGGGCAGAACTTGGAACCCGCAGTTTTGCGGATGTGTTGCTTGCGGTGGCCGAGGGTCTGAACCTGGACCTCGAACTCGGTGGAGGCACCTTCAAGGAAGTTCTGCAGTCCGAGGCACGAAAGTTGTTCGAGTTGAATAGAGGATCGGTGAGGGCGGGCGACTTTGGCTCGTTCTGGAACGGAACTCTGCAAAGAGGCGGATGGTGGGATACCGGCGCTCGCTCGAGGGACTCGGTCGCTCCGCCGCCGGAATTGCCTGAGTTCGAGGAGCCGCAATTCGAAGGCGACGACAGGTTCCAATACTACCTAACGCCCTTCAGCCAGGTAGGAATCGGCGACGGCCGTGGCGCCAATCTACCCTGGATGCAGGCGACTCCGGACCCGATTACGACCGCCACATGGCGAACGTGGATCGAGATCAATTCGAGGCTGGCGGAAGAGCTCGATGTCCGCGAGGGCGACGTCATCAAGGTGACATCGCCAAGAGGTTCAATAGAAGCGCTGGCCTACCCTCATCCGGGCGTTCCACCATACACGGTCTCGATTCCGTTCGGGCAGGGCCACAAGGCAATGGGAAGATACGCAAAGGACAGGGGGGCGAATGTGTTCTCCATCCTCGCGCCACTTACCGACAGCGAATCGGGAGCGTTCGCATGGGCTGCCACCAAGGTCAGTATCGAGAAGACGGACGAATGGATAAGGGTTCCGAAGTTCGAGAACACTGTTCCTGAGACTCCGGTTGATCACGGCAACCACATCATCGAGGTCACGAGCGAAGACAGCTAAGGCGGGAATTAGCAATTTGGAATTAAGAATTAGGGATGATTGCTGATCGGCGGTGGATTCCCGCTTTCGCGGGAATGACGGTGGACAGATGCAGGAATGACGGACGAATGAGGAAGCGGTAGTTTTAGGAGAGGCTGGATCAATGGCTGAAAGCTGGGGAATGATAGTTGACCTGGACAAGTGTACGGGCTGTCAAGCCTGCGTTGTCGCGTGTCAATCCGAGAACAATATCCCCATCAACGAAGAGGAACATTTCAACCAGCGTCGCGCTATCCAGTGGATACGCGTTGAGCGGTACTGGGAGGGAGAGTTCCCGGACGTAAAGGCCCGGTTCATTCCCATCTTCTGCCAGCATTGCGCGGACGCGCCGTGCGAGCCGGTCTGCCCTGTTTACGCCACCTACCACAACAGTGAGGGCCTCAACGTACAGATTTACAACCGCTGCATCGGGACGCGCTTCTGCGCCAACGGCTGCCCGTACCACGCGCGGTTCTTCAACTTCTGGGAGCCGGAATGGCCGGAAAGCCTTACGAACCAGCTAAATCCAGATGTTACAGTCCGCAGCCGTGGAATTATGGAGAAGTGCACCTTCTGCATACAGCGGATAAGGCGCACGAACAGGAAGGCTGACCAGGGTGGGATGGACGTCTCGGACGAGTCCCTGGCCAGGGGGCTTAATCCTGCGTGCGTGAACGCGTGCCCGACGGAGACACTGGTTTTCGGAGACCTACGCGAAATGCTGGAGGCGCGCCGTGCCGGCGAACGTCGCCTGCCGCAGCCCAAGAATAAGGCACAGGAGATAGTGAGGAAAGAACTCCAAGAGGGCGAAGGGGGCAGAGGGTACCGCCTCATAGAAGAGTTTGGGACGAACCCATCGGTCATATATCTACGCAAGGTTGACAAGGAAGCGGCCCAGGGAGCGGGTAGTCATGGCTAGCAGCGCACACGCCGCCCCACACGCGGGCGCACATGTTGACCCCCGCGTCGCGGTCCCGCCCACGTCGCCTGAAGAGACTACCAATCTTCTGATCGGGAAGCACCTGAACGTTGGCGACAACTTCTGGCGAGCGGCGGCCGCATTCGGCGTTCTCACCATACTAGGAGTGATCGGCTTCGTGATGAAGCTGGTCGGAGGTGTGGGCGACACGGTCATCTGGGGATACTACGCGGCGATGTTCAGTTTCATGGTGACGACCGCGTCGGCTGCGCCGATGGTCGCGATTGCGCCGAGGATGGCCAATGCGCACTGGCGCAGGCCCATTTCAAGAGCCGCTGAGCTCTGGAGTGTGGTCGGACTGTTAAGCCTTCTGTGGTTCATCCCACTGCTGTGGGTGCTACCGCCACTTAACGATGGACGCCGGTCTCTGTGGTTCTTCGACATGGCGCATCCGAACGATGTGCCATCCTACTCGCCGCATATATGGGCATCGGCAGCGATACTCGCACTGGTGGCAGCCGGGCTCGCGCTGGTGTGGATGTCCAGTTTGCCGGACTTCGCGTCGCTGGCCAAGCGGGCGCCCTCGGGCTCACGTCATCAGCGGTGGGCAGCGTGGATGGCACGCGGCTGGATTGGGACGTCCAAGCAGTGGTTCATGCTGAAGCGGCGAATGGGGATACTGGGCGCGTTCTATTTTATGATGCTGGTATTCGTCCACTTCCTCATCAGCGTGGACTTTCTTATGACACTTATACCCGGCTGGATAGACGCGCTCTACCCAGTCACTCATGCAGCGAACGCGCTCCAGGCCGCAGCCGCCACGATGGTGCTGACCGCCTGGGTGCTGAGAAAATTCGGCGGCTACGAGGACTATATCGGACTGGACCAGATATGGGGCGTAGGCAAGCTGCTCTTCGCACTTTCGTTGCTCTGGTTCTGGTTCTGGTTCTCGAGTTTCAACGTTTACTGGTATGGAAGGAAGCCAAACGAGCTCGCAGTGCTCGAGTTGTTAATTCATGGACCGTATGTCTGGGTGTTCATGACGGTGTTCATGCTGAATTTCGTGATACCGCTGTGGACGCTGGTCTGGAACCCGGTGCGGCACAGCACGTGGGGGCCGGCGATAATCGCGGTCTCGGTGCTGGTCGGGACGTTCCTGGACAGGATCAGGATGTTCGTCGCGGCGTACTCGGTCGAGGGCATCGGGAATCCGAGCTACGACAAGCACGCGCTTGAAGTCGGCCACCTGCCGAAGACGGTGATGCCGGATCTCTGGGACGTGTTCATCATGCTGGGCGCAGTCGGGGCGATGATACTGGTGTATATGCTTGCGGCCAGGCTGTTCCCCATAGTCAATATATGGGAGCAGCGCGAGCTTCAGCTATACGACCAAGGGCACGTACAGAACCATCGCGGCCACGTGCGGGTGATGGGAAAGTCGGAGTGATTGGGAATTAACAATTATCAATTTGGAATTAAGAAATAGGGATGGATTCCCGCCTTCGCGGGTATGACGGTTATGAAAGAGTTAGCGGCCTGAGAAAGGCGATATGCTAGAGCACGTACAGCTAGACCAGAAAACGATCAACGAGGACCTACTTGGCGGCGTTCTTGGCACCCCGAAATGGTGGTTGCCGACGGTGATATTCCTGTTGATCGTGGTGTTCACGGGACTTGCCGCTTTCGGGTACATGATGAACAAGGGTCTCGGCGTTACCGGTCTGAACAGGCCGGTGCTCTGGGGGTTCTTCCTGGTGAACTTCGTTTTCTGGATCGGCATCAGCCACGCTGGGATCATGATCTCGGCGATATTGAGGCTGACGCAGGCGGAGTGGCGGCGGCCGGTGACGCGCGCCGCCGAGGTGATGACGGTGTTCTCGCTGATGGCCGCGCTGCACACGCCGCTGTTCCATGTGGGCAGGCCGTGGCGCGACTTCTGGGTGTTCCCGTATGACTTCGCTCGCGGCGTGTGGCCGAATGTGCGGTCACCATTCGTTTGGGACCCAAGCGCGGTAATGACTTATCTTATCGGCAGTTCGCTGTTCGTGTTCATCGCGCTGATACCTGACCTGGCGGTCATAAGGGACAGGGCGAAGAACGTATGGGTGAAGCGCGCGTATGCGGGGCTGTGCCTCGGCTGGCGCGGTACACCGAGACAGTGGAAGCTCCAGGCGGTGGCGGGAATCCTGCTTTCGGCGCTGGTGCTGCCGGTGTTCGTCTCGGTCCACTCGATAGTGTCCTGGGACTTCGCGGTGCTGATTGGCGTGGAGGGCTGGCACTCGACCATCTTCGCGCCGTACTTCATCATCGGAGCGATTCATTCGGGCGTTTCGGCGGTAGCTATGCTGATGGCGCTCGGGGTGTGGATGTGGAAGCTGGACAAGTACATACGCCCGGACCACTTCGACGCGATTGCGCGACTGCTGATAGTGGTAGCGACGACTTGGTTCTTCTTCTTCTTCCTCGAGTGGGTATTCGCGCTCTATACTCTGGAAGCCCCCGAGGTGGTGCTGCGCGAGCTTCAAGTGTTCGACTGGCCTTACTCGGCGCTATTCATAGTGTTCATCGTTACGGCGTTCTTCATACCGGTGCCGATGTGGCTTTTCAAGAGTGTGAGGCGGTCGGCGTTCTGGATGCTGATAACAACCATATTGGTGAACATAGGGATGTGGCTGGAGCGGTTTATCATCATCATTCCCGGCCTTGTGCGTCGTCAGCATTTCACGTTCGACTGGGGCACGTATCATCCGAGTATCATAGAGATCCTGATCGTGGCGGAGACGTTCGCGTTCGTTGCGCTGGGTATGCTTTTGTTCAGCAAGTTCTTCCCTCTGATACCGCTGTTCGACATCAAGGAAGGCATGACAAACAGACGTGAGTTCAAGATCGGGCGTCGCACGATACCGGCGACGGTCCGAGAGTGAGGTTGGCCTAGATGATGGAGATGTTTTCGAAGAAGAGCGTCGTGGGCCTGTTCGCCGAGGGCGAAGAGGACAAGGCGGCTGACGCGCTGGACGCGCTCCGGGAAGCGGGGTACGACCACACGGAGTACGAGATCATTACGGGCACTCCATATCCCGAAGGGACGTTCGGGGAGGAGGAGCCGAAGCACACGCTGTTCCGGTGGCCGCTAATGGGCGCGGCGTGCGGGTTCATCGTCGGCCTGGTGCTGACGAGCGGAACTCAGCTCGCGTACCCGCTGGTCACGGGCGGAAAGCCGGTGCTATCCATCCCGCCGATGTCCATCATCATGTATGAGGGCACGATGCTGGGAGCGATCATCTTCACGGTGATCGGGGTCGTCATCGAGTCGCGGCTGCCGAGGCTGTTCATGGGCGCTTACGACGAGCGGATCACGGAGGGCTATATCGGGGTTACGGTTACGACGGACGAGGAGAGGGTCGGACGGGCGGAAGAGGTGCTGAAGGAAGTGGGTGCCGAGGAAGTAAAGCGCGGCTGGGAGTCCTGAGACGTTGCATCTTCTGACTGACAAGATACGATTGAACCGCGTACGCGCGACGGGAGCCGCGAGGCTGGCGGTGGCGGCGCTGGGACTGTTCGCCCTGATGGCAGCGCTGGGCTGCTATAACAATAATACGGGCGAGACGGTTATCACGCAGGACATCCACTTCAAGCTGCCGGCGTTCCCGGAGACTGGCTCGAACAAGGTGCAGGTGTTCACGGAGATGCACTATCAGCCGTCGTACCGCTCGCAGGAGGGGCCGCGACTGGACCCGCCGGAGTCGGCGGTGCCGATCACGGGCAGAGAGGTCCTGCTGAAGTCGGTCGAGGAGTACCAGGCGCTTGAGAGTCCGGGCGGCAACGCGAAGAATGGCGCGGCTCTTGTAGCGCTGAACTGCGTGGTGTGCCACGGCGAGGACCTGGGCGGCCAAGGGAAGGTTATGACGTATGGTCCGAATATGGCCCCGGCGAACCTGACGGTGGCTCCGACGGCGGACCGGTCGGACGGGGAGCTTTACGGGATCATCAGCTTCGGGGGCAATACGGGCTTCACGGTGCGGGTGCCCAAGCTGGACGATCCGACGTACGATAATGACCGGTGCGTGGGCCAGGCGGCCTGCCCGATGCCGGAGTTCCGAATGCTGCTGACTGAGCAGGAGCGGTGGGACGTTGTGGCGTATCTGAGGCAGGAGCAAGGTCGGTAGTCTCCTAGTTCTATATGGTGAATGAATGATGAGGGGCGCATCCTGGGATGCGCCCTTTTCGTTGTGATCTATAATGGTGGGTTTATGTTTGTAGTGGTAAGTGCTGGGAGGTTAACAGGGAGGTCACAGGGTTGGGCTGGGACGGTTTTTGACCTGCGTTGCCCAGAGTTTTCCCAGCGTTAGCTTTGGAGGACTTTTTTCTGGCCCCCGGTTCCTTGGTTAGTATAAGTTGCTGTTAATGTCTGTTCTGTCGGCACGGTTGTTCTGATTGGGTGTATTGTAGCGGATTGGCGGGGTGGAGGGGAAGGGGGGCGCAAAGGTCAAGGATCCCGAATGCGGTCAGGAGCAGTGGGACGACGTGGGATGTCTAGCAGGCTGCTGAAAAAAGCCGCATAGGAGGTCTTCCCTGAGTCTGTGGAGTAAAATAGCTCCACAAGCGACAACAGAGGAGACCGTCCCATGAGAGGCAAACGCAACCCACAGTCCACTATGCTTGCCTTCGTCAACCTCGACGAACGAGTTCCACCGGACCACCCTCTTAGGACTATCAAACAGGTCGCCGAGGACGTTCTCTCCCGCATGTCGGACGACTTCGACAGGATGTACTCCAGTGTCGGTCGAGCCTCCGTCCCACCCGAACGACTGCTGAAGTCTCTTCTTCTGATCTCCCTGTACTCGATACGCAGTGAGAGAGCATTCTGCCAGGAACTGGACTACAACCTGCTGTATCGCTGGTTTCTGGACATGGACCTTATGGAGCCGAGTTTCGACGCGACCGTGTTCACCAAGAACAGAAGAAGACTGCTCAGACACAGGGTGGGGAGGACCCTGTTCGAGGAGGTGGCGTACGAGGCTGACCGCCGAGGTCTCATGTCAGACGAGCGCTTCAGCGTGGATGGTACGCTGATAGAGGCTGCCGCGAGCATAAAGAGCTTCAGAAGACGGGATGAGGATGCTGACGATAACCCGAAGGGTCCGGGGGAAGGTGGAAGCCGTACGGAGGACTTTCGGGGGGAGAAGCTGAGCAACGAGACACACGAGAGCACGACCGACCCCGAGTCCAGGCTGATGAGGAAGGGCAAGGGTAAGGAGGCGAAGCTGGTGTTCATGGCCCATGCGCTTATGGACAACAGGCACGGTCTTGTGAGCGACTTCCGACTGACCGAGGCCAATGGCATGGCAGAGAGGGATGCGGCGCTGGACATGTTGATCCGGATACCCGGTAGCCGCCGTCTGACTGTTGGAGCGGACAGGGGCTACGACAGCAGGGACTTCGTTGCCGAGTGCAGGGACCTGAACATCACTCCGCACGTGGCCCAGAAGAAGAGATGGTCTGCGATAGACGGGAGGACGACCCATCATGCCGGGTATGCGGCGAGTCAGAAGGTTCGCAACCGTGTGGAGTCGATCTTCGGGTGGATGAAGACAGTGGGAGGCTTTCGTCGGAGTCGGTATCGCGGAGTGGAGAGAACCGGACTGTATGGGGAGTTGGTGGCTACTGCGTACAACCTGGTGAGAATGTCGAGACTGATAGCTGAGGAAGAGGCCAGAGTCCCCGTCTTCGCATAGCTCTGCCCAGGGCGAGGTGTGTCTGCCGAACCTTCTGAAAGCCGATTACAGCGGTGCAGGAACCTCCTGAGAGCCAAAAAGCGCCGGAATGAGGCTCTTCAAGGCAGCGAGTCTTGCTCCTACGCCGCTCTGCAACCCATTCTTCCGCAGCCTGCTAGAAGAGTGGGGAGGGTAGTCGCCGGGGTTTACATAGAGGACTGATGACTCCAGGGGCGTATCCCTAAATTCGGCCCCCTAATTTACCACAGAAAAGAACCTAAATATACTTGACATCCTTGATAGTGATGGTAGCCTAACCTTCACCATATATAATTACTGATAGGTGATACGATGACAGAAGACTTGCCACAGGTCATAAACTTCATCCCACCAGGGAAGTTGCGATGTGTTGTCACAGGTCAACTGAGAACGGATAGACCGGAAGAACATATCCGCCAACGTGTGGCTCGTAGTCTGATAGAAGATTATGGGTACAGTAAGGAAGACCTAGAGGTTGAGTTCCGAGTCCGAATAGGAAGGAGTCGCCGTGCTGCCGACATTGCTATATTCCCGCCAGATACGGATCACCGACAGGAAAACGTATCTATTGTTATTGAATGCAAGCGTGAAGAAACGAAACCAACAGATAGAGAAAATGGCATAGACCAGCTCAAATCCTATATGTCGGCCTGTCTCAATTGTCAGTTCGGTATGTGGGTGGGATCAGAATTGCAGGTATGGGAGAGAGTTGGCAGCGACCAAGGTTTGCACGAATTTCTGTCTGCCACCGATATACCACGATGCGGCTCAAACGCTCCCACTCCTCCACATTTCTCTGACTTAGTGCCCGCACATGAAGAATTGATTGCTGTCTTCAAGCGATGCCACAATTATATCTATGGGAATGAAGGAATTCAGAAAGAACCCGCCTTTCAGGAATTCCTCAAAATAATATTCTGCAAAGTATATGATGAAGATAATTTAGTCGACCAGCTTAAATTTTTCATAGGAAACAACGAGCGTCGCTCTGACATTGGACGTCGTCATCTCAGGAATGCTATCACAGGTCTGTTTGAATCTGTGAAGGAACGATATCCATATATCTTTCCTGAAGATGCACAAATACAGCTTAACGACTCGGTCCTCGCGTACATAGTCGGGGAACTACAAAGGTTCTCTCTTATTCAGACACAGGCAGATGTGAAGGGGGTAGCATATGAACAGCTAGTGGGATCGAACCTACGGGGGGATCGCGGTGAATACTTCACGCCTAGAGCAGTATGTGATATGGCGGCTCGTATGTTACTAGCTACTTTTCCATCCTCCAGACTATTGGATATTCAAGTATTAGATCCCGCTGTAGGCACGGGCGGTTTTTTGGTGTCGCTGATGAATATCTGGCAAAAGCAAATTTACCAGATTGAATTGAATAGATTCAACGACAACATAGATCAGGCAATAGATGGAACGAAACGTAGGCTTCAGGACATTGCCAGTCGCAATCTGTTTGGAATTGATTTCAATCCTATTTTGGTTCGTGCAGCCCAAATGAATCTTGTGATGCACGGAGATGGTTCCACAAATGTATTCCAAGCAAATTCTCTCATTCCATTCGGCGAATGGCCGAATCAGTCTCCAAACGACGCAAGGTCAGGCATTAGGCCCAATAGCTTTGATGCGATCCTTACTAATCCACCATTCGGATCGAACATCCCAATTGATGACCCCCATATTCTAGAACAGTTTGAGTTGTCTCGTGTTGACGACGATGGCAAATTAACATTAAGCCGGGGATCAATGCCCCCAGAGCAGTTGTTTATAGAGCGCTGCTTACAGTTACTACGGCCGGGAGGCAGAATGGCAATGGTTCTGCCAGATAGTATTCTTTCGAATCCGGGACTCACCTTTATACGGCGATGGTTGTTACAGAGAACCCGCATAATAGCAAGTATCGACCTTCCTGATACCACTTTCCAGCCCTATACAGGAACCCAAACGAGTGTCCTGCTACTGCAGAAAAAGACACGGCGGGAGATGAATTTGGAAATGGAGATGGGACAGCTGAGAAATTACGAGATTTTCATGGCCACCCCAGAGGCAGTAGGGCACGATAGACGTGGAAAAGTTCTGCATTTGCGGACGCCAAGTGGAGATCTGATAGAGCATATAGAAAATGTGCCAGTACATCGTAAGGACGAGAACGGTAGGAATACTATTGAGTGGCGCGAGACCACGAGACGGATGGTTCATAACGAATTGCCCGAGATCGCGAGTCATTTTGAAGAATGGTTAAGTCAACCTGCGATGAGGACTTGGATTAACAATGCTTGAAGCACGCTCCCACGGAGAACCACTCGATATACGTCAATTTCTTGATGTTACAAACTCGGTTACTTTTCTATACACGAGTCGTATATATGATGGCGAACAGCGTCTGGACGCTAGCTACTACTCCACGGGCGCACAGAAGGCTTACGCCACTCTAGAGTCCGCAGGCGTAGAATTAACACCTCTAGTCGATCTTGTCGAAGAAATATTCTTGCCTAAGCAATTCAAACGAATCTATGTGAGGGACAAGAAAGAAGGTGTTCCTCTTCTAAAGCCATCTGAAACGTTAGACTACAGACCGTCAACCGAAGCTTACCTCATTTCGTATCTCGCAGAGAGTCGCAACCTATTCATACAAGAAGGATGGATTCTTGTAACCTGTTCAGGCACTGTCGGTCGCAGCGTAATTGTAGGAGACCGTCTTCAGAGATTCACAGTGTCACATGACATGATTCGTATTAAACCTGCCGGTGAGATATCGGCGGGTTATCTCCACACATTCATGCAATCTTGGTTAGGGCAGGCACTTATCAGCAAAGATCAATATGGTTCCACAGTTAATCATCTAGAGGCACATCACATTGCAGGTATTTCTGTCCCGATTGTTCCAAAACATGAGCAACAGCATTTTCAATCCCAGATTGATCAAGTTTATGGTTATAGAGATGATGCGAATCAACTACTAGACTGCGCAGAAAAGCAACTTTACCAAACGCTTATGCTTGTGGACTTTAAAGCTGATGAGATAGGATACATTCCACCGTCGACAGAGAGGAAAGAATCCCCTTATTATCAAGTTGCGAGAATGACTCTGAAGGCGTTTAGTACAGCGGCAGACGAACTCTGTGACCGATTTGATGCCTCTTTTCATATTCCAATGGCTAAGACTGCTATCAACTTATTGAAAGAGTATTGCCCATATTCTGTCGGTCGACTCGGTAATATGGTGTCAGACATCTTCATGCCTCCTAGATTCAAACGTACATATGTAGATAGTCCAAAGTATGGAATACCATTCATGCAGGGGTCTCATGTTTCCCAAGATCGCTATTATGGCCTTCAATATCTATCTCATACCAATACTCCAAATATAGAAAAACTGATCCTTAAAAGGGATCAAGTATTAATTACACGTTCTGGCACGATTGCCAGGATTGGTATGGTGACAAGCAAGACTAATGGCTGGACTGCGAGTGAACATATTTTGCGAGTAACCGCGAAAGATGAATTCAATAGTGGATACATAGCTGCCTTCCTAATGTCGCCATATGGTCAGTGTCAACTGCACTCAAAGGAGCACGGTGCTGTGGTGAAAGAATTAACAGAGGCGGACACTGCCAGTATAATGATCCCATGCCCTCCGAGGGCTATACAAGACGATATTGGGAATAAAATCATAGAGGCGTTTGAAAAGCTTGATAGAGCTTCTGCTTTGGAAGAAGATACTATTCACGAATTTGAACAATTGCTGGAAAATAAAGCTAATCCTAAATCATTTCTCGAAACTGCACGGGAACTAAATCTTGATGGCCCACAAGATTGGTCCTCTCGCATAGAAGTTGATATTTATGGTAAACCTTTTGATATACGGTCCTAGAGTCTTCCTCGATACATCTTACGCGATTGCCTTAGTCTCACCTAACGATCCTCATCATGCTCTAGCCCTCCAAATATCCAACAGGTTAGAAGAGCTTGCCATCAGCATGGTTACGACGGTGGGTATCCAGCTAGAGATCGGGAATGCTCTATCCCGTCAACAGTTCAGACGGGAAGCTTTAAACTTGCTCACCGCACTTGATAGAGATCCCAGTGTAGAAGTAGTCCCGCTATCGGCATCCCTTTTTGATAGGGCATTTTACCTGTTCCGCAACCGTGCTGATAAGGAGTGGGGTTTGGTCGACTGTGCATCTTTTGTCGTTATGCAGGATCAGGGACTGACAGGTGCATTAACTGCTGATAATCACTTTAGACAAGCCGGCTTCCAAGCTCTAATGTTGGATCGTTTAGAATGACTCTTATGCATACAGGAAATTGAATTGTAATCCTTGTCCGACTCGCTTGTGACTGTATAGTCCAGCCCCGGAAATTCGACGTCAACCCAAGTCTGTTGCCAGCGGTATCCAATGGCGCGTCCCCAGTTTAGCCAGGCGTCGGTCATCATGGATAGGTTGCCCTGAGCGTTCACAGGAACGGGGTTGGCTCCTGTGATGGCGTATAAGGCTGGGAACCAGTGGTCGGGGCGTTTTTGGAGTTCTTGGAGTATGAGTGGAACGGCGTCTTGTCCCATTTCGATGATGCGTTGGTACGCGGGGTGAGCGACCATTCCGGCCACATCAGCACCGCGGGATCTTTCCTGCAGCCATTCTTCGCGGACGCTGTGGAAGAATTCATGGGTCTTTCGCGCCGCCTCTTCTTCTTCAATTAGCTTCCTCGCCCGTTCTTCAATCTTCTGGCGTCGCTCCGGGAGGAGTTCGTTCATCTTGTTCCTTAGCGAAGTCATGCCGACCTCTGTATCTGAGAAGCTGTCATCAACTTGTATTATACCCCAGATTCGGCCTTAGCCAGCGTTCGGCTTTTTGGACTGTGATGTTTTTGCGGGTGGCGTAGTCGGATATCTGGTCGGGGGAGGGTTGTTAGGGTTCTGTGTCGTCGTTTTGTTCCGGCTCGCGGAGGGCGGCGTCCAGTAGGGCGATTTCTTCGTCGTCGAAGAGGCTGGTTAGGATCCATGTATCGAGGGCTTCGGTGGCGATGTCGTTAATGGTGCGTCCGGTGGTCGCAGCCTGTTCGTTGAGGAGAGCGTATAGGTCGTCGTCGAGGGCTAAGGTCAGGGTTTTCATGGGTTTTTTCTCACGCGCTCGGTTATAGTTGTGCCTTTGTATTGGATTCCCGCAGCTGTTTCTATTCAGTGATTAACGCCTTTGTCATTTCTTCTACCCGCTCAAAGTCTGGGCGTGGCAGTCTCGCTATCTGTCTTCTCGCGGCGGGCGTGGTATCAACAGTGTATAGCTGGCGGCGTCCGTTATTGCCAGCCACGTTCTTCCCTTAGATTGCGGAAGAATTCACCGGCTTCCATGCCGCCTTTTTCTTGGTATTCTCGCTCGGCAGCTTCTATCTTGGCGAGTTCGGCTTCGTCTAGTTCGTCGTCAAGAAGCCAAGATTTTATGGCTTCGGCGGCGAGGTCGCTGATGGGGCGTCCGGTTTCCTCGGAGTATTCTTCGAGGGCGGAGTAGAGTTTGTCGTCCAGGGCCAAAGTCTTCATGGCGGTATCCTTCTTTACGAGCTATCGCTATTATAACCCAGATTTGGCCTTAGCCAGCGTTCGGCTTCGGAGAGGGGGATTTGTTTGCGGGTGGCGTAGTCCTCTACCTGGTCGGGGGAGAGGCGGCCTACTCCGAAGTAGTGGGAGCTTGGGTGGGCGAAGTAGTGTCCGGCGACTGAGGCGGTGGGCCAGATGGCGTAGTTCTCGGTGAGACGGGCACCGGTGGCTCGCTCGGCGTCGAGGAGGTCCCAGAGGGCGGCTTTTTCGGTGTGGTCGGGGCAGGCGGGGTAGCCGGGGGCGGGTCGGATGCCTTGGTAACGCTCCCTGATCATCTGGTCGTTGGAGAGGTTTTCGTCGGGGGCGTAGGCCCAGAGTTCGCGGCGGACGCGCTCGTGTAGCCGCTCGGCGAATGCCTCGGCGAGACGGTCGGCGAGGGCCTTGGACATGATGGCGCCGTAGTCGTCGTGGGCTTGTTCCAGGGCGGCGGCAAATTGGTCTGCGCCGTGCCCGGCGGTTACGACGAATGCGCCGATGTGGTCTGGGACACCTGAGTCGTGGGGGGCGATGAAGTCGGCAAGGCAGAAGTTGTTCCTGGGGATGCGGGCGCGCTGGTTGGATTTGTCGGCCTGCTGGCGGAGGAAGTGGAAGGTTTTGAGTACGTGCTGGCGGCTTTCGTCGGTGTAGAGTTGCACGTCGTCGCCGACGGAGTTGGCGGGGTAGAGTCCTACCACGGCGTTTGCCCTGAATGCCTTGAGGGAGATGATCCTGTCGAGGAGGTTGTGGGCGTCCCTGAAGAGGGTGCGGGCCTCGCGTCCGTAGGTGGGGTGCTGGAGAATGGCAGGGTACGCTCCGCGCATCTCCCAGGCGAGGAAGAAGGGGGTCCAGTCTATGCGGTCCACGAGGTCTTCGAGGGGGTAGTCGTGGAAGACGCGGGTCCCGGTGAAGGCGGGAGCGGGGGCAACGGTGGTGGGCCAGTCGAAGGTCTCACGACGGGCGCGGGCCTCGTCTATGGTGAGCAGACGGCGGCGGTCGGCGCGGGACGCTCGGTCGGCGCGGGTCTTCCGGTACTGGCCGGCGGTGCGCTCGAGCAGGTCGGCGCGACTGCCCTCCCCTACCAGTTGGTTCATGGTGGTCACGGAGCGGGAGGCGTCCTTGACGTGGATGACGCCGTGGGGGTACTCGGGCTCGATTCTGACTGCGGTGTGGGCGACTGATGTGGTGGCTCCGCCGATGAGCAGAGGGATGTGGAAGTCCTGGCGCTTCATCTCGCGGGCGACGGTGACCATCTCGTCGAGGGACGGGGTTATGAGGCCGCTGAGTCCGATGACGTCGGCTTGGTGTTCGCGGGCGGCGTCGAGGATGTTCTGGAAGGGGGCCATGACGCCGAGGTCCACTACTTCGTAGTTGTTGCAGCCGAGCACGACGCCGACGATGTTCTTGCCGATGTCGTGGACGTCGCCCTTGACGGTGGCCATGACGACCTTGCCGTTGGAGCGGGGGGTGTCGGTGTCGCGCTGCTCGGCCTCGATATATGGGACGAGCTCGGCGACGGCCTTCTTCATAACGCGGGCGCTCTTGACGACCTGGGGCAGGAACATGCGGCCGGAGCCAAAGAGGTCGCCCACGACGTTCATGCCGTCCATGAGGGGCCCCTCTATGACGTGGAGGGCGCGGTCGGCGGACTGGCGAGCTTCTTCGACGTCCGCCTCGATGTGTGAGTCTATGCCGTTGACGAGGGCGTGCTGGATGCGGTCGGCGACGGGGAGCGAACGCCAGGCGTCGTCCTGGACGGCCTCGCGGGTCTCGCCGCGAACGGTGTCGGCGATTGCTAGAAGTCGCTCGGTGGCGTCGGGACGGCGGTTGAGGACGACGTCCTCGACGGCGTCGCGCAGGTCGAGGGGGATGTCCTCATAGACGCGAAGCTGTCCGGCGTTGACGATGCCCATGTCCATGCCGGCGCGGGTGGCATGGTAGAGGAAGACGGAGTGAATGGCCTCGCGGACGGCGTCGTTGCCTCTGAACGAGAAGGAGACGTTGCTGACGCCCCCGCTGACGTGGGAGAGGGGGAAGCGCCGCTTGAGTTCGCGGGCGGCCTGGATGAAGGCGACCGCGTAGTCGTCGTGCTCCTCAATGCCGGTTGCGACAGCGAAGATGTTGGGGTCGAAGATAATGTCCTGGGGCGCGAAACCGACATCTTCCGTGAGGATGCGGTAGGAGCGCTCGCAGATGGCGATCTTGCGCTCGACAGTGTCGGCCTGGCCGCGCTCGTCGAAGGCCATGACGATTACGGCGGCCCCGTAGCGCCGGACGACGCGCGCCTGTCGGATGAATTCGTCCTCACCCTCTTTGAGCGAGATGGAGTTGACGATGCCCTTGCCCTGGAGGCACTTCAGCCCGGCCTCGATGACGCTGAAGCGGGAACTGTCCACCATGATGGGGACACGGGAGATGTCGGGCTCGGCGGCGAGGAGCTTGAGGTAACGCTCCATGGCGGCCTCGGAGTCGAGCATACCCTCGTCCATGTTCACGTCCAGGATCTGCGCTCCGTTCTCGACCTGCTGGCGGGCAACAGTGACGGCGTCCTCGTAGCGTTCGCGGCGGATGAGGCGGCGGAAGCGGGCGGAGCCGGTGACGTTGGCGCGCTCTCCGACGTTGATGAAGTTGGAGTCTTCGCGTATCTCCAGGGTCTCGATGCCGCTGAGGAGGGTGTTGGTCACGGACTCGGGTCTCTGGCGCGGCGGGATTCCGGCGACGGCTTCGGCGACGGCGCGGGTGTGCTCGGGCCGCGATCCGCAGCAACTGCCGACGATGTTGGCGAGTCCGCTCTGGACGAATTCGCGCAGGTTGGCGGCCATGTGGGATGCAGTCTCGTCGTACTCGCCGAATTCGTTGGGGAGGCCGGCGTTGGGGTAGCAGGAGACGAAGTGGGCCGACACGTTGGCGAGAGAGGCGAGGAACGGACGCATCTGGTCGCTGCCAAGGGCGCAGTTGATGCCCACGGTCAGAAGCGGGACGTGGGAGATGGAGGCGTAGAAGGCCTCTGGGGTCTGGCCGGAGAGGTTGCGGCCGCTGAGGTCAATAGCGGTGAACGAGACCATCACGGGGATGCGCTCGCCGGTCTCTTCAAAGACGGTCTCTATGGCGTACAGGGCGGCCTTGGCGTTCAGGGTGTCGAAGACGGTCTCGACGAGGAGGATGTGTGCGCCGCCGTCGAGAAGTCCACGCACGGCTTCGGCGTAGGTGGCGACGAGCTCGTCGAAGGTGACGTCGCGGTAGCCGGGGTCGCCGACGTCCGGTGATATGGAGAGCGTCTTATTCGTGGGACCGATGCTTCCGGCGACGAAGCGGGGCTTGTCAGGGTCGCGCTCGGTGTAGTCGTCGGCGACTTCTCTCGCCAGCGTCGCGGCCTCACGGTTTATGTCGTACACGTGGTCCTCGAGACCGAATTCAGTGAGTCCGAAGCGTGTCGAGGTGAAGGTGTTGGTGGTCAGGATGTCGGCGCCGGCGTCGAGGTACTGTCTCTGGGCATCACGAATGAGGTCGGGCTGCGTGAGCACCAAGACGTCCATGCAGCCCTTGAGGTCATGGTCGTGGTCGGCGAAACGGGCTCCGCGATAGCCGGATTCGCCCAGGTCGTAGGACTGGAGCATCACTCCCCAAGAGCCGTCCATGACCATGACGCGACGCTCGAGGATGCGCTCGATGTCGGCGGAGTGGTCGGTGATGGGCTTGGCGATGGGAGGGGCTGTTAGCGTCATGCGTAGATTTCCTGTGTGATTTGGTGATGATATTGTAATGAACCTCGCGACAAGTTCCAAAGTATCAGACACTCAGGACATTGTATTCATCAACGATGTCATGCGAGCACGGGAATCTCTCAGCCTAGAGATTCACAAGTATAATAAAGAACATTCGAGAATATATATTGACTAATATCATGACATAGTGTAAAGTTGAAAGGCTGGTCTGTTTTTTACGTAGGATAAGGAGAAATTCATGACTTAACTATCTAAGTCATTCACTAAAGAAAGTCAGACATCTTTATGAGGAAACCATAATGAATACAATGCATTTGAAATACGCGAATTACAATACTCAAGAAGGAGTATATCGTGGCAAATACACGTCTATCGAAACATGCACAGAAGAGATCCCAGCAGCGAAGCATACCCAGAGAAGTGATAGAACTCATCTTGCGCTACGGAAAACGCAAATACCACCGCGGCGCAAACATCCACCTCATGGATAAGAAAGCTCTACGGTGCGCTCGAATACACATGGGCACAAGCTACAAACGCTTGGAGGAGAAATTGCGAAAATGCTACCTCGTCGTGATCGATGGCGAGGTCATTACTATGGCCCATCGCACCAGGCGCCTAAAATTCTAGCCCGTGCTAATACTCTAATCCCATAAAGTGTAACCCTTAATCGGTAGATTAGTCTTCACCCTCATCCCGGCCTGATCACGGCTAGGATGAGGGTGAAATCGTTTCACCGCATTTCTTGTGTGGGAATTGAGCAAGGCATAGGTTAGTGTGGCGATGCCTGCCAATATTCCAGAACCCTTTTTTTAAAATTGCGTCAAAGACTATTGACACGAACGACGGTTCTGTTCTAAAGTGTTCTTAACAGAGGTTATCCAAGTCTAAGGACAAAGATGCTATGGCAACAGCAACACATACCATCAGCAACTCCCAGATACCAATGCCCGGTATGCCGAGGCCGTACACACTCAGGCGTGTTCTGAGCTCCGGCAGCGTGGCTCCGGGGCAGATCGTCGAGTACCAAGGTCGGATAAGCGGCGGTCCCCGATTCGGTCTGAAGGGAAGAGTTGTCAAGATCCGGGGTCGGCAGGCCGTTGTGGACATGGGTACTGACGGCACATGGCACATACCCTACTATTTCCTGGCCGAATCAGAGGCCGCGTAGGAAGGCTGAGCCTTCACCCTTAATCTCACGAGAAGTTTGCAGGCCAGCCAGGATCGCTACCCTGACTTGCTTCCTGTAATACCCGGGAGGGTAAATTATGTTCTTCAAGCGTCGGCGCAATACCAGAATGAGTGTAACGGCGTCCCAGGTGGAGCGTGCCCTCGGCATCGGCATCCGCGTGGTAGGAGTTGGCGGAGGCGGAGGCAACGCGGTCCGCAGAATGGTCAGCGGCAATCTTACCGGGGTGCGATATTTGGTCCTGAATACGGACATACAGGCTCTAAGGGGTTTCGACAGTGTTCCGACGTTTGCCATTGGTCCTAATACCACCGGTGGCATGGGATCGGGCGGACAGCCAGCGGTGGGACGCAAGGCGATGCGCGAGAGTCAGAAGGATGTATCGAAGCTGCTTGAAGGCGCCGACATGGTGTTCGTCGCGGTCGGCATGGGCGGCGGCACCGGTACCGGGGCGGCGTCGCTGGTCGCGGACTTAGCTCGAAAGGCAGGCGCGCTCACGGTAGGAGTGGCAACTCTGCCGTTCGGGTTTGAAGGACCGCGCAGGCGTGAAAACGCCGAGACGGGTCTGAACGCGTTCCGTCAGAAGGTGGACACCCTGATTGTAGTGGAGAACGACAAACTGCTGCCGTCACTGAATGGGAATATAGAGTTGGAGCGCGCCTTCAAGCTGGCCGACGAGGTACTTCACCAAGGTGTGCGCGGAATCTCTGACATCGTAACCATGAATGGCATGATCAACGTGGACTTCGCCGACGTGAAGGCGATAATGTCCAACGGAGGCGCAGCATTCATGGCAATGGGAACCGGCCAGGGCAGAGACGCAGCCGCTCAGGCGGCTCAGGCAGCGCTGTCGAATCCGCTGTTCGACATGCCACTGGAGGGGGCGAAGGGGATACTGCTCAACATCATGGGCGGCCCCGACCTCACGCTTGGCGAGGTGCACCAGGTGGCGGAGATCATCAAGGACGCAGCTAGCGCGGACGCTAACGTCATCTTCGGCGTGGTGCAGGACAGACAGATGAAGCGGCGCGTGAGTCTGACTCTTGTAGGCACGGGAATTCAGCACCCCGGCATACAACATAGTCCAGAGATCAGCGACGATGCTCCTCTAGCAGTAACGGGGGCCTCGCCAGTCAGTACCACCACAAACGGACACGCGCCGGTTCCTGTGATGAACATGAAGCCATTGTTCTAGTGAGTCCTCACTTAGCGGAATTATGGTGATAAAATGAATACATCGGAGACGTCTAGCGGGCTTGGCGACCGTGGCATAGGGTGGCAGGCGGCGGGTTTCGCATTGGTCGCGTTGGCCAGCGTAGCGATTCTGGAATTCTACTCAGGTTCGGACTTCTGGCTGTTCGAGGCGTTCCGAACCGCTGTGGTTCAGATATATTGGGCGCTCGTAGTGCCGTTGGGCGCGCTGTTCGACTGGGGGAGAAAGATGTTCGAGACAGGAAAGGCAATCAGGGAAGCTAAGTTGAAGCAGATTCGTGACGAGGGCAGGCAGGAGGGAATCGAACTCGTCAAAAGCCTGCTGGAGGAGTCCGGCGTATCGTTGCCTCCGGATGTGGCCGAGCGACTGTATAAAGAACAGCCAAGAAACGGCTCCTGAAATGTTCGAGACGGGAAAGGCAATCAGGGAAGCTAAGTTGAAGCAGATTCGTGACGAGGGCAAGCAAGAAGGGCGTCATGAGGGCATCGAACTGGTCAGAGCGCTGCTGGAGGAGTCCGGGGTGTCACTGCCGCCGGATGTGGCTGAGCGGCTGTACGACCAGAATTCCCGAAACGGCTCCTGATCGGGACGGGCACGAATCCCGCAAACCCGGCTCCGCACAATCTAGTACTGTATCCATCTGGTTTTGACATATTCAGACCGCCCCCAGCCCCTAGATTGCCTTGCGGCGAGCCCTTCGGGGTTCCCGCCTTCGCGGGAATGACGATTGGGCACTTTAGTATGTCATCTTCATCTGGACTTGGCACTAGTCGAAGAAGCCGTTGTTGATGTGACCGGCTATTGTCGAAGCGACGAGGTCCGGTCTTTGGATGGGGACGTCGTGGATGCTGTCTTCCATCCAGAGTGTCTTGCCTTTTGGGAGCAGCGACTCGGCCCTGGCTATCGCCTCTTCGCGTCTGAAGCGGCGCGCTTGTGGGGAGTCTTGATTCTTTTGGCGCGCGGGCATAAGCAGGACCGGACATCTGACGTTGGGGTATAGCTCCGAAGGCCTGTGGTCCCATAAAGCCTCGATTATTCTGAAGTGGTTCTCGCGGGTGAGGCGGGAGGCTATCGTCCCATCTTCCTGTACATCGAAGTTGCCCAGGACTATTTCCTCTATGTGGGGGTTGTCCATGGCGATACTGCGAGACTGCAGCCGCGCTCTGAACGCTTCGAGTGTCACGCCAGTCCAGAGGGGTGGAGCCATTTCGCGCTTGGCGTCCTCCAGGGTCCAGTCAGCGCGTCCCGATATTTCGATAGTGCCGCCATCAACAAAGCACAGGCCTCTCGCCTTGCCCGGATAAGCGATGTCGTATTCCAGCGCCACATCGCCTCCCCATGAGTGTCCGACGATGATCGGATGAGTGAGTCCGAGCGCTTCAATGACTCCATCGAGGTCGGCAACAACTGTGGCGAAGTCGTAGCCTGTGTCGGGCTTGAAGGACTGACCATGTCCACGCTGGTCAAGCGCGATAACGCGGAATTCGCTGGCGAGAATCGGCGCGACGAGGTCCCAGATGCGGCAGTTCGACGCCAGACCGTGAACTAGCACGATGGGCTGACCGATTCCACCCCAGTCGCGGTAGTGAAGCGAGTTACCCTTTACAGATACGAAACAGTCCTGGGGACGATCAGCCATCGCTGTCCGCGTCTCCGGGCCTTCGCTGTGTCCGCAGGAAGTTCTCCAGTTCTCTCACCATGTCTCCGGGCTCTGGTATCTCCTCGTCTTCGGGCTGACGGGCGGCGTCATAACGCTGTTCCAGCTTAGTGACGTAAGCGCCCACGTCGGACTGAGAATTGATTGCCTTGGAGACGTCGTCCCCAAAAGCCTGACCCGCGAGATAAAGCTCCTCGAGGTCAACATCGAAGTCCACGAGGTTGTTCAGCTTGGTAAGCAGCGCATGGCTAACCTGCGGGTTCGGTGAGGTCTGAACGTAGTGCGGACTGTGCCCCCAGATGCTGGCGTGCTCAAGTCCGTGTTTATTGCAGGCGTCGGTGAACGCGGTGTGAATTCCTGTCGGCCCCTGGTAGCCCGAATTCTGGATACCAAGCCATTTGACTTTCCCGGTCAGTTCAGAGGAGCTCGCCCGCCCGGTAACTCGCGGCTCACGGGTGTGAGGCACGGCGTCAAGGAGGGCTCCAAGCGAGACTACGAGTTGGACTTCGCTCCTGACGGCGATATCCGCGATGATATTGGAATACGCTCGCCATCGGAGATTCGGTTCGGTTCCGACGAACAGCAGCAGATTCCTGCTCTCATCGTCGCCGTCGGCGAAGTGGTAGAAGTCATTTCTGGGCCAACGGATGACTCGCCTGCCCTGACGATTCATTCTGGTATGCGGACGCGTTACCGTGAAGTCGTAGAATTCCTCGGGGTCTATCTCAGCGAATTTCCTGGCCGGCAGCTTGCGTACCAAGTATCGCAAGGCCCGCGTGGCTGCCTCGGCGGCGTCAGGCCAGCCCGCGAAGGCCGTAATCATAGTCGGCAGTTTCGCGTCCACTGTCTGATGTTCTATCAAGCCATCCATAGTCAAAAATGTCCACCTTGAAGGGTCTCCTCAAGTTTAGCATCACGCCCCAATCCTGCCAACCTGAACAGTTGCGCGGAAGCATCGCAAACGTAGTGGACCGGAATAGTGGCGCAGTTGAAAAGTGAATAGTCCTTGAAGGTCTATTCACTCCTAACCTTTCCACGGGGCGAACCTTTACCGCAGGTCGTACACACATCATCCCCCGTATCAGTGCCCTTGTAGGTTTCTCTCTCAATACGCGGATGTTCACAATCAGGATTTCCCTTGTTGAACCACTGTGATCTTAGCCTCAGCGCGTACTGGTACTCCATTGCTCAACCCTTTCATCGTGTTCTTCGGATTATATGACAACTAAGAAGTCGCCAATATTCCATGCCGTTTTGCCTGTATCGGTCGGATAGAAAGCGGTCACAGTATCCAGTGGGCCGGCTATGCCCAGCATAAATACATATCGTCAAGGGCAGAATAAACATAACGCAGGCGCACCAGAACATCAATAGCCTCACGTACTGAAACTCCAGAATCTGGTAGTGTTATACTCGCCGCGTCCGTCGAAGTGAATCAGGAGAACCATCCGATGAATCAGAACAACGTAATTGGAGTTTCGGTAACGGCTGCCAACGCCCGCGAAGGACTGGAGCGGATCGAACGTCTCGATGAGTTGGGCGTCGGAGCGGCGTGGCTAACATCAGGCGGAGGCGGAGGTGAGGCGATAGCCATTCTCGCGGCCGCGGCGGCGAGAACGGAGAGAATAAAGCTCGGAACCTCGATAGTGCAGACGTGGTCCAGGCATCCCGTTACGCTTGCCCAACAGGTGCAGGTCATAGACAGCCTCGCGCCCGGTCGCTTCAGGCTTGGAGTAGGTCCCAGCCACCAAGCCTCGATGGAAACCACGTTCGGAGCCGACTTCCGCGCACCGATAGGGCATCTCAGGGAGTATCTGCACATTTTGCGCGCGCTCATGCACACGGGAGCGGTTGAGTTCGAGGGCCGCTGGTATTCAGCAAACACTTCACTGTCCTCCACCGTGGACGTGCCAGTCATGGCGTCCGCGCTGAGGCCCGGAGCTTTCGAGACCTGCGGTGAATTGTCCGATGGCGCGATAAGCTGGGTCTGCCCGCATTTCTATCTCAGAGACACTGCCCTTCCCGCTCTTACCAGAGGTGCAGAATCCGCCGGTCGGCCTACGCCTCCACTCATTGCCCACGCGCCAGTCTGCGTAACCGATGACCTGGACGCCGCCCGCGACGGCGTGAGGGCGCGCCTCGGTTACTTCCCAAGCATCCCGTTCTACGCGAACATGTTCGCCGAGGCGGGGTTCAGCGGCACCCCAGACTCCGGCTGGACAGACGAGATGCTGGACCAGGTGCTCATAGCGGGCGACGAGGACGCGGTGGCGGAACGCATTAGCACGGTCATCGAATGGGGAGCAACGGAAATCCTGGCAACACCTATTCCGTGCGGGGACGACCCTGACGCAACCGAGGAACGCACGCTGAAACTGCTTGCCCAATTACAGAAGGACGCCTGAACTCATGAAACTGACAATAGAGAAGTTCGCGTCCGTCGTAGTTACCGCGGACTCAACCTGGACTTTCGCCGTATTATCGGATGGCGAGGGCAACTCGACCACGGTGGAACTGACCGCCGGACCGGACTCCAGAGCCGTCGCCGGAACTCTCGGGGACTTAGTGTCCGAGCTACACTCGGAGGACGTGACGGATGAATCGCAGGTGGAGGCGACCCTGGAATTGAGTTCAGACGAACTTAGAAGAAACCGGGTATTGGCGACCGCGGTCAGTGGTCTGAGAACAGCGATTTCCCAGCTAGGCGCGATGAGGAAGGGAGTCGGTCTGACAGAGTTTTTCGGAGGCGAGGCCGTCGAGAGCGTTCCTCTATACGCAAACATCAATCGCTCGCTGTTCGCCACAGACCGCACTCCCGCAGACTTCTATCGGACTGCGGAAAGAGCGGCTATGGCGGGATTCGAAGCGTTCAAGTGTGCGCCGTTCGACGAGGTGCGACCTCCTTCGACGCCCGACAGGATTCTGGAAGAGGCGGCCCCCGGTCTGGCGCGTGTTGCCGCCGTCAGGGACGCCATCGGCCCGGATGCGACTCTGCTGGTGGACTGCCACAGCCGATTTGAGAGAGACACCGCTCCGCTGATCGTGGATGAACTGCACAAGCTGAACGTGGGCTGGTTCGAGGAGCCTGTGGAGCCGACCGAGGAGGCGGATGTGCTCGCTGAAATCGCGCGCTGGGCGCCGATGCCGGTAGCCGGTGGAGAATCGGGTTACGGCACGGAATTCTTTGGCGAGATTCTGGACTCGGAGGCAGTGTCCATCGTCATGCCGGACGTGAAATACTGCGGCGGCGCGGCAGAGGCGGTCAGGTCGGGGTGTTCCGCCATCAAAAGAGGTCACGGGTTCTCGATACACAGCCCGGCGGGGCCGATCTCGCTACTGGCGAGCGGACACGCGACGGCGGCCACCACGGGCGCGATGCGTCTGGAACACGCCGTCTATGAGGCCGACTGGCGCGCAGATTTGGTTGTGCCGACGGAGCGAGTGGCGGGCGGCAGGCTGTGGTTCCCGGGTGGGGTCGGCTTGGGGGCGACGCTGAATTGGGATATAGTGCAGCGGTTTGGGCTGGTGTGGGGGCGGTAATAACTGACGACACACTCGCCAACCATCAGAGAGGTTCAGAATATGACGATGAAGAATCCGCCTCACCCCGGTCTCTCAATTCGATTTGACTGCCTTGAGCCTCCTGGGGTCAGCCGCAAGTACTTATCCGACGTAATCAATGGTCGCTCCGGGATTTCTCCAGAGATGGCTATACAGCTTGACAAGGCGTTCGGAGGCTGTGTGCGTGCGTGGCACCAACTTCAAGCCGCCTACGATCTTGCCCAGGCGATGAAGAGAGCGGACCAGATAGAGGTTAAGCGGGTTTCATCTACGTTGTGAGGTTTCATCGCTTGCCCTGATTAGCCAGCATAATGAATCGCTCCAGCGAAACTATGTTCACCATGTCGGCATTGGCGAGATAAGGTTTTAGGCCGCTGCTCACGTAGAATTCCTTATATCGCCACCCCTCACCACCTAGTACAAGGTAGGCCTTGTAAAACCGCTCGTCTCGAATCATGGCGTTGGCCGGACATATTACTTCGAAAGGTATCTTCTGCTCAGCAGTCCCCTGAACCTGCTGCCACTTCAGCGATATGCGAGTATGACAGCGGCTATTAGCACAAATCCTATCCCGATGAGATATGCGCTGGCAGGATAGACGAAACACACGACAGCATCAATGATAGTGTCCAGCATATAGTAGTTCTCACTCTCCGGCGTACGGTGAGAATAACATAATCAATAGTCCCTAATTCTAGCTTTCGGTCTGCGCCCTATGACAGAATGTCGTGGAAGCGTAGTCTTAGGGGAGGATAGTATGACGCCAGACGAGCGACGGATTCGGTTAAGAATAGCACGGGAGATTATCGGAAACGTCCTCGTTGATTTTCTGGAAGAGAGTCCAGATTGTCGGTACACCAACATAGGTGTGCAGAGGGATATAGGAGTTCTCGACGACGACACCTTTGGATACTTCCTCAATCATCTATGGAGTGAGGGACGGATAGATAATCATAAGACCGGGCAATACAACAGGTGTCAGGCCCGTCAACAAGAAGCATGATTCACCAGATATACGCCTACTATGGCGGTAAGCAGGTGTTCGGAGAGATTGACACTGAACGGATATTCCGCACAGTACGCGGGCCTGAGGGATACGGATATTGCGTTCGCCTGCTCGACGGTCCATCGTCCTGGCTAACGGCAACCGGAGCGCAGATAGCCGTTACTGGTACGGATGGCGATTCTCGTATCTCTACGATACGGATGAGCCAATCAATGTACTATTACTTCGTAGGGGTAGAACTAGATGAATGATCCGAACTCATGGGCCGCACTGATAGGTTCGGTAGGTTGGGTAGGTTGGCCGTTGGTGGCAGGCATCGCATTGTTCATCCTCAGGGGCCCTATAACCGATCTGATCTCTCGAATAAGCCAAATTACTTATAAGGACATCACTGTAGACTTCGAGCGATTGCGAGAGATAGGACGAGAGGCCCAACTTGAATCTCTCGACAGAGTCGAGATTGACGACCGCACTGTTGACTCAATTGAACACTATCCCAGAGCTGCCGTTATCGAGGCATGGATCCGTTTAGAGTGGGAAGCTCGTGAGATCCTAAGAGGTGCTGATGGGAGACCTCCCCCAAGAACTCCGAGGCAGATGATCCAGAGACTTCATACAGAGGGACTTTTGCATGGAAACCTGTTCGAGCTACTCACGGAGTTGCGTGAGATTAGAAACTCGGCGGCTCATCAACTGGACGTAAACATTGACCCTGAACTTGCACAGGAGTATGTCCAGTTAGCCGAGCTAGCTACCACCGCGATTCAAGAGAACGCCGAAAGACGTTCTCAGGAGAGTCAATAGCTCTCTCATACTAGGCCGTGTTGACATTTCTCGTCATTCCCGTGAAAACGGGAATCTAGGGGTGCAGGGTGTAGCTATCTTCCCTACCTTCAAGGCGTTGCGGTAGGGAAGATTATAGAATGTCAACAGAACCTAGTACCAGAACCATGTGAAGATGACATACTCAAGCACCCAATCGTCATTCCCCCGAAAGCGGGAATCCAGGGGTGGGGGGCGGGTTCATACCTGACAAACCTAAACGGACGCGGTACTAGACGGCTGACTAACTGATATTGAATCGGCGTAAGTTGCTGAATAAGCCGAACGAGATCAAGTTCACGGTTTATTCGTGGATTGTTTAGACGGGTCAGGCCGTAAACCAATCTCGGCTAGTCCTGGGAGAGGTTACACGAGCGGATGGATTCCTCGGAGCAATCCGGGATTGGGACTTGGTGTACATTCGTAGGCGGTGAGGAGTTTCTTTCTCACCGCCCAAGGTCACTCAGACCTGAGTTCTTGGCGGTACTCTAAGAGATCAGGTTCCATGTCAGACACCTCCTTTCTCGTACTCGCAATAGGGAATTATATCAAAACGAGATTGTCGTTGACGCGACACTCCAAAAATTTCCTCTTTCTGACCAGTCCCCGTTGAAGGTGTACTTGTGTCGGCTTCCCTTAGGGGCTTTGCTTGCCCAGAAGACTACTTCGGTGGAGTCGGTGAATTTCCTGCGGCCCAGGTTAGGGGGCGGGTTCGGTTTCTCCCAGATGATGTCGTTGAGCAGTCGAAAGCCGTTTCCCAGCAGGGCCATGCCGATGCTCGGATAAATGTGCAGTGTGCCTGACACCCAGATTGTCCCCGTTGGTTTCAACACACGGTGACATTCCTTCGTCCAAACAAGGTTGAACTCGTAGTCGGCCTCGATTCCGCGACTCTTGTCCCATTCTCCCTTATCCACGCTCACCATCTTCCCAGCGACACAGGTGATGCCGCCGTTGGAGAGCAGGTAAGGAGGATCGGTCCAGACGCAGTCTATGCTCTCGTCGGGTATGCCGGGGAGCATCTTGGTGGCCTCGCCGACGTAGAGAGACGAGTAACCGCCGGGCGATGTCCAGAGGGGTTCGGAGGTCTCGCCGTCTGGGAATTTTATCCGGACGGGAGACTGGTCGGTTGTGTAGTTCACTGCCACAGTGAACGGATCGCTGATCAGATCAGATGATCATGTCAACCAAGTGTGAGTCCCAATTGCGGCGTTCTTACTTCCCTCTTGCCCAGCGAGATAGCGCCTTGTCTTCTGACGTGATTTCGGAGACGGAGGTGTAGTAGTAGTCGCGCCAGTTGTCTCGGGGCATTCCGGTGAAGAGCATGAGGTTGAGGGGGTATTCTTCGCTGTCGGTGACGCGCCGGAAGTCGTCGCGGAACAGGAAGGTGGGCTTGCCGAGGGCAATTGCCATGCCTAGCTCTACCATTACGCCTTCGTCGGGTGGGACGCCGTTGACCACGGCGAAGATGGCGTCGGAATCGCGCACATCGCGGAAGTCGGCCTGGCCGACCTGGTAGGCCCAGCCCGGGTCGGAGAAGTCCACCTGGTTGTTTCGCTCGAAGGGTTCCCAGACTTCAAGCCCGAGCGATTCGAGCGATTCTACTATGCGGGGCAACAGGATAGCTTTCTGGTCTTCGGAGAAGCCATACGGGTTGGCGAGGTAAATAGTTTTCTTTGGAGACTGCGACATGGGCCGACTCCCTGCGGTATTTTGTGTACTTCGGGTCCCGTGTGTTTCTGACACATCTTGCCCTGCCCCACCCCTGGATTCCCGCCTTCGCGGGAAGGACGATAGGTGTGCGGTAATGACGGATAGCGGTTACAGTAGGGCATCCCCAAAATGGATAGTGTACTACTCCGCGCCGCAGATGGAGCAGGCTAGGGCGAGCATTATCTTCGTGCCACTGATGAGGCTGGCAATGCCGATTGACTCGTCGGTGCCGTGCGCACGGCTCAGCATGGGGTCGTCGTCCGGGTGGGAGCCGGAGAAGCCGTAGGTGATCACGTTGAGCGGGCGGGTGAAGCGGGAGTCGGTGAATCCGGTGCTAATCGCCGGAACCCACTGTATGTCGTCGCGCTCCAGCGCAAGCGCGGTCGCTCCCTGTATGTGCTCGGTCAACTCGGTATCGAACTCCGACGAGTTGGGAACTGCCATGTAGTCAATCTCGTAGGTGACGCCGGGAATGCCCTCGATTATCTTGTCCAGTTCGCCGCGGAGGTAGTCGTCGTTCTGATGTGGGAGCGTTCTCACGTCGCAGGTGAGGTTGATCTGCTCGGGGACGCTGTTAGATTTTACGCCGCCGTTGATCATGGTCGGTGTAATCGTCATCCTGGACAGCGCGGTAAGCATAGAGGCAAAACGCGGGTTGTCGTTACGCACTTCCTCTATGATCTCGTCCACGTTTTCGGGTGAGGGCCTGTGTTCGATTGCGAAGTTGGAGAGGTGGGCGAACAGGCTGGTCGAAGTGTCGCGCTCGGCTTCGTAGTTCTCGATACGTCCGAGCACCTGAGACAGCCTGTACAAGGCGTTGGTCCCCTGCCAGGGCACGGATGCGTGAGCGCTCACGCCCTTCACGGTGAATTCGATCTGGAGCCGTCCCTTCTCGCCGACGCCCAGCAGGTAGGTGAGACCGCCCGCCGCCTCGATGGGCGTTCCACCGCCCTCGTTGACCGCAAACGGCGCGGTAATCTTCTCGGGATAGTGCTCAGCGAGCCAGCCGAACCCGTAGCGGCCACCGTGCTCCTCGTCAGCGCCGGAGCACAGAATCAGACTGTCCCGGAGCCGGATGTCGTTGCGCTTTATCAGCCGCATAGCCATGACCTGCGCGGCCAGCAGACCCTTGCAGTCCGAGGCGCCGCGACCGTATATACGGCCATCGTGTATCTGCGCGCTGAACGGGGGGAACATCCACTTCTCTTCTTCCTCCACAGGCACGACGTCGGTATGGGACATGAACATCAGCCGGGCTTCGGAATTACGTCCTTCGATGCGGGAGATGATGTTGCCGCGTTCCTGTGTTCGTCCCAGGATCTCGGACTCTATACCGTCCTCAGCGAGGAAGTCCATGACGTATTCGCAGACGGGCGTCTCATCGCCGGTCGGCATGAATCCGGTGTTCACTGACGGGATCTTGACGAGGTCGCGGTGGAGCGCGATGATTTCGTCCTCCATACTGTCAATCTGCGCGAATAGCGCTCTGAGGTCTGGCATCTTAGTTTCTCCTAGTACAGTGTTCGGCTAGGTTTGGCATTGGTTAGCCTGCCACCACCCCTGGATTCCCGCCTTCGCGGGAATGACGGCAGTTTTGCAAAGGTCTCCCTTAGCGGGAATGACGATAGTTAGGCAGGTGAGTTGACAACTAGCGTAGCGAGCAAGCGCGATGCAGATGGTTTACGTAAACAGATAGCGCGCCATGAGCAGCCCGGCGACGCTCTTGGCGTCCTGGATCTCGCCTAGACGGATAAGCCTGTCCACTCCGGACATAGGCACCCGCTCGAGTGTAATGTCCTCGTCTTCATCCCCCGGCAGTTTGCTCTCCACGAGGTCGCGGGCGAGATAGATGTACAGCATCTCGTCGCAGAATCCGGGGGAAGAGTATATGCCACCCAGCGGACGCAGATTCCGGGAAGCGTAACCCGTCTCCTCGCGCAACTCGCGCTGAGCGGTGTGATCGGGGGACTCGCCCTCCTCTATCACACCCGCCGGTATCTCGAGCAATTCGAGTCCGACGGGGTACCTGTACTGTCGGACCAACAGTACGTTGTCGTCGGAGTCTATCGGTATTATAGCTACCGCGCCCGGATGGTGAATCACCTCGCGGGTAATCTGGCGACCGTCGGGTGTGAGCAGAGTATCAACCCGCGCCTCGACGACCCTGCCCGAGAACACGGTTTCCTGGTTGATCGTCTCCCAGCGTTCAGTCATATCGTTCTCCCAGTGACTCAGGACGGCGGTGTGAGATTATAGACAAGTCCCAGCCGACGTGTAAGCTCATTATAGAATGCGGTCCTGGGTTTGGACCTCAGGAATCTGGCCTCGTGCGGACTGCGTGAGATTCTGACCCTAGAGCCGGGACGCAGTTCCACGTCTTCCATTCCGTCCACGCTCACCAGCGCAGCCTTATCTTCTCCGGTGGAGAGAATTATCTCGGTGTCTTCGGGCAGAACGAGGCCGTCGCGCAGTCCGGTGTGGGCGGCCACGGGCTGGAGCATCATCATAAGCGCTTCGGGGAAGAAGATCGGGCCACCCGCGGACAGCGCGTATCCGGTGCTTCCGGTCGGAGTGGAAACGACGAGAGCATCGGCGCGGTACGTGGTCAGGAATTCGCCATCCACGACCGTATCTATGTCGAGCAGATGCGCGACTCCCACGCGCCCAACTACTACGTCATTCAGGGCGTCCATACTCAGGACTTCGTTGCCGTTCGAGTCTGTGACTACCGCCCTGAGCATCATGCGTCGCTCGACTCGAACGCTTCCATTAAGGTAGAACGGAAGCCTCTCTTCGGCCTCCTGCACCCTGAGCTCGCTCATAAAACCGACGCGTCCCATGTTTACGGCAACGACGGGGATCGAGAATGGCGCTATCGAGTGGACGGTGCGCAGAATCGTCCCATCACCTCCGGCGACGACGATAAGCGAGGTATTTCCAAACTTCTCTTCGCACTCAGCCACGTCGTAGGCGGACGAAATCCAAGAACGGTCGCGCAGTTCGAGACTCGATACGAGCGAATCAATAAGCAGCGGCGCGTCATCTACGAGGGCGTTATAGACGAATCCTATGAGGGACATGGTAATTCCCTCACACGCCGAGAACGCCGACCGCGGACCTCGCCAGGTCTATCAGTGGGGCGGGATATACGCCAAATATGAAGGTCGCCGCCGCCGTCACCACCAAGGCCGCGCCGGTTGCGGCGTCCGCCGCCAGTGGCTTGTCCTCCGAAGGTTCGCGCAGGTACATCACTTTGACCACCCTCAGGTAGTAGTAGGCGGAGATGACGCTGTTTACCATGCCCGCCACGGCGAGCCATTCGAGGTTCGCGTTGACCGCCGCTCCGAACAGATAGACCTTGGACATGAACCCGATGGTCGGGGGTATTCCGGTCAGCGAAATCATGGCGAATGCCATGCCTGCGGCAAGCATCGGAGCGCGACGCGAGAGGCCGCCGTAGTCGTCGATTTCGTCCGAGTTTATGCTGTTGGACACGGCGATTACAGCGCCGAACACCAGCAAGTTGGTGGCAACATATCCACCCAGGTAGAACAGGACCGCCGACGGTCCGGCGTCCATGCTGCCGGTCTGCGCGCGGGCGGCGAAGGCGGCGAGTCCGACCATCACGTATCCCGCGTGGGCTATCGTGCTGTAGGCCAACATTCGCTTGATGTTGTTCTGCCTGATGGCAACAAGGTTGCCGAAAGTCATGGAAGCGATGCTCAGAATCGCGAATATGGCCGCCCAGTTTTCGCTGAAAACGTCGAACGGGAACGATATGTAGAACAGGCGAAGAATGACCGCGAAACCGGCAGCCTTGGAAGCGACCGAGAGGAACGCCGTGATCGGGGTGGGCGCGCCTTCATATACGTCGGGGGCCCAGAACTGGAACGGCACACTCGAAATCTTGAAGCCGAAGCCCGCTATCAGAAGAATGATGCCAAACAGCAACGCCTTGTTGTCCCCGAACGCAGCCTGCGGATCGAGCACGCCGTATGAGAGCAGTCGCTCGATCTGCGCCGCTATGCCTTCGAGAGATGTCGTGCCTGTGAATCCGTAGATGAACACCATTCCGTAGAGCAGCACGGCGGAGCTTATGGCGCTCAGTATCAGGAACTTCATGCCGGATTCGGCAGACCTACCATCTCGCAGGAACGCCGCGAGCGCAGCTGAAGGAAGCGCGGTGAGTTCGAGCGCGACGTAAATGGAGATTAGCTCCGTCGCGGACGGGAGAAGCATCATCCCGGTCGTCGCCAGAAGGACCAGCCCGTAGAATTCGCCCTGAAATCGTCGGATTCGCTGGACGTAACCGTTCGACATGAGAATGACGAGCGCGGCCGCCGCCGAAAGCAGGAACTTGAAGAACAGGCTGAACTTGTCCACAACGAGCGTTCCGAAAACGCCTTGCATCTGACTTGTGGAGGAGTTGTCCAGATCCAACCACAGTACAACGCTGAGAATTACGGGAACCGCCAGTCCTACAACACCGAATACTGCCAGAATGCTCTTTCGAGAGACGAAGAGATCGAGCAGAATGAGCGCCATCGCTATCGCTGCGAGCGATATTTCGGGGGATAGCAGGTATATGTCGTGTAACGTCATTATGGGCTCGCGGTGCGCTTGATTACTGGACGCCGGTTACTGCATTTTGCAGGGAATCTACTATGGGGGCCACGCCGGTCGAGAATACGTCCGCTATAGTCGAGGGGAATATCCCGACAACCATTATCGCTATTATCAGGGCCGCCACGGGGACCATTTCCAAGGGAGTGGCGTCGGTCAGATCGTCCAGCCTCGAATTGCGCGGACCGAACATAACGCGCTGCAGCATCCACAGTATGTATCCTGCCGTAAGTACCACGCCGAACGCGCCTATCGCGGTCAGCCAACTCCAGACGGGGAATGTTCCAAGGAAGACGTGAATCTCGGAGACGAAACCCGCCGTCGCCGGAAGGCCCAGCGACGCGAGCCCGGCGACCGCAAGCGACGCCGAGAGCACCGGCATATTCACCGCGAGTCCGCCGAGGTCCGGTATGTGCCTGGTGTGCGCCCTTTCATATACGTAACCGACGAGGAGGAACAGCAGTCCCGTTATCGCGCCGTGCGTGAACATCTGGAGCGACGCTCCCGTCAGTCCGAGCGGCGATATTTGTCCGGCGACGCCTACCGCGGACGACAACCCGAGCACTACGAATCCCATATGGCTTATCGAGCTGAAGGCGATCAGCCTCTTCATATCCGTCTGTCGCAGGACTACGGACGCGCCGTACAGGATATTCACTACGCCCGCCACGGCGAGCAGCCAGGATACGTCTCTCAGCACGTCGGGGAACATCGCCGCCGACACTCGGAACATCCCGTAGGCACCCATCTTAAGGAGTACGCCGGCGAGCATTACGCTTGCCGCTGTCGGCGCGTCGGTGTGAGCGTCCGGCAGCCAGGTATGCAGGGGCCAAATCGGGAGCTTGACCGCGAATGCCACGAACAGCATCGCGAAGACGACGAGCGAAGGGAGCAACAGTCTGCTTTCGCTTATAGCCGCGGGCAGTTCGGTCATGTCGAACGTTCCAGTAGAGAAGAACAGAACGAGGATGCCGACCAGCATAAACGCGCTGCCGAGTATCGTGAATATGAGGAACTTCATCGCGGAGTATTCACGCCGTCCGGTTCCCCATATGGATATGAGGAAGAACATGGGGATGAGTTCCAGTTCCCAGAACAGGAAGAACAGGAAGAAGTCCAACGAGGTGAACACTCCCATGACAACGCCCTGCAGCGCGAGCAGCCAGACGAAATACTCTCTGACCCGGTGGGCGATGCTCCATGAGGCAAATATCGCCACCATTCCGAGCAGACCGGTGAGCAGGACCAGCGGCGCGCTCAGTCCGTCAACGGCAAGGAAGTACTGCACCCTGAACGACTCGATTGGAATCCAGTTGGTGGCTTTGTCAACAAGCTGGTACTGCGCTGCGCCGTGAGACGTGTCATATAGGAGAAATATCACGAACGTCAGCACGAGTTCGACCAGCGAAACAATCGCCGCGAACCATTTCACCATGACGGCATTCCGCCCGAACAGCGCTATCAGGACCGCTGCCGCTATCGGCAAGAATACCGCGATTGTCAGCCAACCTTCGAACAAGTTTTTCTTTCCCTTGCGACTATCTGAAAACTAACGTTGCATCCAGTTATATTTTTGCCACGCCCCAGACACCTGAGGCTAGTGGATTCCCGCCTTCGCGGGAATGACGATAAATATCAACATGGCCTAGAGGAACCACAAGTACAGGCCCAGCATTATCAATATGCCGACCGATATGGCCGCTCCATACTGTTGAAGCTGACCGGTCTGGAGTTGACGCAGGGGCGTTCCCACATTGGCTCCAAGCCATCCGATCCTGTCCGCAACCCAGTCAACGACGTTCTTGTCACCCCAGTCCAGTATGCGGGCCGCGCCGTTATAGAACACGCGGCGTACAAGAACATCCTCATACAACTCGTCGAAATAGTATTTCCTACTGAGCGTGGTGTAGGCCGACCTGAATCGCTGCCCCATAGCCTCAGCAGACCATTGCTGCCGATAGTACATCATGTAGGCTACGAATATGCCCGCAACCGCTACGGCCGTGGAGATAATGGCAAGCACGATGTCGAAGCTCGGAATCTTGACCGCCACCCATCCTTCGCCGAGGAAGTGAGTAAACCAGTGAGCGGGCACGATGCCGAGGTCAACCAGAGGGTTCGATATGAAACCCACCAGAATCGCGAGAACGGCAAGAATCGCCATGGGAACGACCATCACCCAAGGGGACTCGTGCAGGCTTACGTGTCCCAAGTGTAGTTCCTCGACCTCTTCCTCGCGTGTATCCTGCGTTTCGGAGTCCGCTCCACCCCTGAAATCGCCGTCGAAAGTCATGAACAGGGCGCGGAACATATAGAACGCCGTCATGAACACCGCCGCAAGTCCGAGCGCGTACACCAGATATCCCACCGCGTCGCCGGCGTGGAATGCGCTCGCGAGAATCTCGTCCTTGCTCCAGAATCCCGAAGTCGGGAAGATGCCCGCCAGCGCAACGCTGCCGGACAGGAACGTAATATACGTCCAGGGCATATATCGCCGCAGACCTCCCATATATTTCATATTGAATGTGCCGGAAGCGTGATTGACCGACCCCGACCCCAGGAAGAGCAGCGCCTTGAAGAAGGCGTGGGTGAACAGGTGGAAAATGGCGAATGCGTAGGCGCCCACTCCCAACGCCAGCATCATGTACCCAAGCTGGCTGACGGTTGAGTATGCGAGAACTCGCTTGATGTCGTTGGCGACCAGTCCCATGGAAGCCGCGAATATGGCAGTGAAGCCGCCGATAAGCGCGACGACCATCATCATCTCGCTGGAAGCCTGGAACACGGGGAAGAAACGAGCAACAAGGAACACACCCGCAGCGACCATCGTCGCGGCATGAATGAGCGCGCTAACGGGAGTCGGGCCTTCCATCGCGTCAGGCAGCCAGGTGTGCAGCGGGAACTGTCCCGACTTTCCGATGGCGCCGGCGAATATGCCAGCGGCCACCCAGGTGGCAATCGCGCCCGAAATCAGTCCGAGTTCAACTGCCTTGTAGAGGTCTATAACGTCGAGGCCGTTCAAGCCGGAAGCTGCCAGCAGGTCCTGGTTCGTAAAAAGGTACAGAATAGCAAGCAGGAAGCCAAAGTCGCCCACGCGGGTTACGATGAACGCTTTCTTGGCCGCGTTCGCCGCGGATGTGCGTCCGTACCAGAAGCCTATCAGAAGGTAGGAACATAGCCCTACCAACTCCCAGAATACGAAGATCTGGATTATGCTCGACGCCAACACGAGGCCGACCATCGAAGCGGTGAATAGGGACATGTAAGCGTAGTATCGGGCGTAGGCCGGGTTGTCTTCTTCGCTCATGTAACCCACGGAGTATATCTGCACCATCAGGCTCACGCCGGTTACTACGACCAGCATGACCGCGGTGAGCGGGTCCATCAGGATTCCGACGTTGAGCTCGAAAGTCCCTACCGTGAGCCAGTGGTGAGGTTCGAACTCTACGTGCCCGTGTCCGGTGATCGTCGCGGACAGCGCCATCAGCGATATGACGAAAGCGGCACCCACAGCGATTATCGTTACAAGGCTCGCAGAGAAGCCCAAGATGTCCCTGGGGGACTCGTGACTGCCGGAGGGAGATGAGTCGTGGGAGTCGTCTGCCGACTCATGCGAGCCGGATGCCAAAAATCCACCGTAGGTACGAATACGGGATGCGGGCCATATGATGAAGGCAATTACCAGAAACGACGCCAACGGGGCGAACAGAGTAAGCCATACCAGCGATTCGGATATCATCTACAGCTTCCTCAGAATTTCGTCGGCCACGTGTTCCCGACCCTTGGGGACGTAAATCTTGTACGACACTCGCTCGCCCCACTCGATTATGTCGCCGACCGGAAGAATCTTGGTGGGAAGCCCGTCCCCTTCCAAGACGTCTTTCCACATCTCAGCCATCATCAGATTTGGCGCGGTTCTGTATTCAACCCACATAAGAAGGTTCCCTTAGTTCTTCATCTGGGCTGCGTCCGTCACGAAGACGGTCGAACGGCTTCTGTAAATCGCGATGACGATAGCCAGTCCCAGGGCGACCTCCGCCGCCGCTATCGTGATGATAAATATGGCGAATATCTGACCTGTGAGAAGGGACTGCGCTATATCCGACGCCCTGGAGCCGGTGTTGGCCAGCGTGGCGGGAACCGTGTAGCGGGAGAATGCCACCGCCGCCAGATTCACCGCGTTGAACATAAGCTCAACGGACATAAGCACGGCAATGGCGTTTCGCTTGGACAGCGCACCGTAGAGCCCGATGGAAAACAGGATCGCGGATACTATCAGAAAATTCTCGAGGCTCAACGCGTCACCTTTCCCGGATCAGCGCAAGCGCGCCAATGATGGCTGCGAGAAGGACGACCGACGCCACTTCGAACGCCAGAACGAAGTCCTGCACCAGCAGCCTTCCTATCCACGGGATTGTGTTCGAGAACACCTTTTCAATCTGACTCGTAGTCGCCGCGCTCAGGCTTCCATTCTGAAGGACGGTATCGAGAACGAGCCAGTTGGTATTGACCGCGACGAAAATCGCAGCCGCGCCAAAAAGCGCGGACAGAATGGCCACCGGAATTCTCATCGTGTGGGCCACGCTTCCGCGCTCTACCTCGCCGGTCATGAGAATGGCGAAGATGATGAGAACCGAAATCGCGCCGACGTAGATGAGTACCTGTACCGCAGCGATGAATTCGGCCCGCAGCAACACGAACATTCCAGCGACCGCGATGAACGACACTATCAGGAAGAGAGCCGCCCTGAACAGATTTTGCATCTGAACGACCGCGACAGCCGCGACGATACTTGAAATCGCCAGCATCCAGAACGCTACGTCAACGAATAGCGAACCCTCTGTTCCCTGTCCCAGCATTAGCGCTGCCCCCACCTGCTCTGCTGCTCGGTCAGCGAAGGCTTTTCGTGCCGATGGACTTCACGCCAATCGGCCTCGTCTCCGTCCAGCGGATTGTACTCCCGCGCCGCGGCGAGCTGCGGCCTGTACCAGTGGCTTGGACGCTTGGGCGACGCGACGAGCCTGGCCTTGTCTATTACAAGGTCGGAGCGCTTATATCTGCCTTCCTCGAATCCGCTGCCCATGTGGAGCGCATCATACGGACACGCTTCGACGCACAGGCCGCAGAACATGCACCGCCCGATGTCTATATCGAAGACTTCCAGGAAGTATTTGTCGCCTTCCTGAATGTCGGTCTTCGCGGGATCGGTGACTATCTTGATTATCCCGAGAGGGCAGTATTTGGCGCACGACGCGCATCCCGTGCAGCGGTTCTCGTACCAGGAGAACTCCTCGCCCCTGAACCTGGGATGCTGGTACTGCCTGTCTGGGACAGACGCGAGGCCGACCAGGGCCTTGAAGGCCTGGCCCGGCTGCTTCAGCGCGAACGACACCGGATTCTGGTTGTTGATCTTCGCCAGACCGAGGATGCTTACCTTGCGGTCCGGGTACTGGTTTACGGTGAACATGCGCCCGGGCGTCACCAGGTTCTTCATCGTTACGCCCAGACCCTTGACCATTGAGAGGCCATACATATCTAATCAGCCTCCGCGTACATATTGGCCAGCGGTGAAGGCGTCGGAGCGGGACGCTCCAGCCTTCTCTGGCCGAGTATCTTGGCAGTTACTACAATCGCCACTATCGTTATGACCCAGTTTATCGCAGCCATTATCCAGAGAGAAGTCGCTGAGATATTTCCCGCGTCATCCTGGAGTATAACAACCTCCGCCGCCACCACGAATATGTTCACCAACGAGAGGGCGAACAAGCCTTTCCAGGCGAATCCCATGATCTGGTCAACGCGCAGGCGCGGCCATGTGGCTCTCACCCACAGAAGGGCAAAAATAACCACGAAGGTCTTCAACACGAACCATACCTGTCCCGGAATCGGGTCGAACCCTTTCGTACCACCGAGGAACAGAGTCGTTATTACCAATGCGGTGATGATTGGAGCCATGAATTCGGCCAGGAAGAGTATAGCGAACTTGATTCCGCTGTACTCCGTGTTGTAGCCGGAACCCAACTCCGATTCCGCCTCTATCTGGTCGAACGGGGTCCGACTCATTTCGGCTGACGCAGCCGCAACGAATATCAGGAACCCAAGCGGCTGAACCAGCAGGAACGGTACGGTCTGCATTTCCACTATATCGAACAGCGCCATCGAGCCAGACAGAATCAGGACTCCGACCACGCCCAGCGCCATTGGGACCTCGTAGCTCACAAGCATCGCCACGCCTCGCATGGCGCCCAGCATCGCGTACTTGTTGGCAGAACCCCAGCCAGCCATGAATATCGCAATCGTGTTGACCGAAGTGACGCCGAGCACGAACAGGATGCCAATGTTCAGACGTCCGAGAAAGCTGTCCGTCCCGAACGGGATGACGGCCACCACCAACAGGGTCGGAACCACGAGCACGAGGGGCGCGAAAGTCATAACCCAGCGGTCGGCCTCATCCGGCATCGTGTCTTCCTTGGTAATCAGCTTTACGAGGTCCGCTATCGGCTGGAGAATCCCGAACGGTCCCCAACGGTTGGGCCCAAGCCTGTTCTGGAACCTGCCCAACACCCTGCGCTCGAACCAAGTATAGACCGCGGTGGACAGCATCATGACATTTATTACGAGGAAGGAGAGCGCTCCGGCGGCGATAATGAACGCCACCCATTCCAAGCCTTCGGGCAGAAAGCCATCGAAAAAGCGATATATGCTTCCGAAGTCCAGGCTCACCTGTCCACCTCTCCAAGAACGATGTCAACCGACCCGAATGTAGTAATCAGGTCGCCCATCTTTCCTCCCAGCAGCATCTGGCGCAGGGGAGTAAGGTTCATGAAAGAAGGCGCGCGAACCTTGCAGCGATAGGGGGAGATTCCGCCATCGCTTACCATGTAGAAGCCGAGTTCGCCCTTGGGTCCCTCGACGGCGGCATAAGCGTCTCCAACCGGGGCCCGCATGAAGAAGGGAGTCTCGGCACGTATGGGACCACCGGGTATCTGCTCTATGCACTGTTTGATTATCTTGACGCTCTCTCGCATCTCCTGGATTCGCACGGTGTAGCGGTCGAAGTTGTCCCCTCCGACGCCTATTGGCACGTCGAAATCGAGCCTGTCGTACACCTCGTAGGGGTCTGCCCTGCGGAGGTCCCACTGCACGCCGCTGGCCCGGAGCATAGGTCCACTTACCGAGCAGTCAATCGCTTCCTCGGCGGTCAGGACACCCACTCCGCGCGTTCGTGTCAGGACGATTTCGTTACCGGTAATCAAGTTTTCCAATTCATCTATGTAGCCGGGCAAGTCCTCGACGACCCTGTCGAGCGCAGGCCAGAATTCATCCGGCGCATCCTGCAACAGTCCGCCTGGACGCATGTAGCTCAGGGTAATCCGCGCTCCGCAGAGCATCTCGAACAGGTCCAGAATACGTTCGCGTTCTCTGAAGCAGTACATGAGCGGCGTGGCGAACGCGCCCAAGTCGTTCAGAAGAAATCCCGTAGCCATGAGATGGCTGGCAATCCTCTGGAGCTCCGCGCTTATAACTCTCAGGTACTGCGCCCGCTCCGGCACTTCTATATCCGCCAGCTTCTCCACCGTCCGAACGTAGGCTAGGTTGTTCGACATACTCGCGACATAGTCCATCCGGTCGGTTAGCGTGACAATCTGGACGTAGGACCTGGACTCAGCCAGTTTCTCAGTGCCCCTGTGCAGGTATCCGAACACCGGCTCCACATCGAGCACAACTTCGCCATCGAACGTGACGCGAAGCCTGAAGACTCCGTGGGTGCTGGGATGCTGAGGTCCCAGATTTATGGTAACTGGCTCGGTCTTGATAGCCATCTGGATTCAGGCCTTGCGCTAGCCCAGGAAGTCCTTTCTCAGAGGATGGCCGGGGAATCCCTCCCACAGCAGTATCCTCTTCAGGTTTGGATGCCCGTCGAAATGTATTCCCATGAGGTCCCAGACCTCCCTCTCCTGGAGGTCTGCGCCCTTCCAGACATCGTACACCGACGGCACTTCCAGGTTCTCCCTGCCAGGCACCCTGGACTTGACGACCAGACTACTGTTTCGGCGCAGCGAGAGAAGATGATAGACCATCTCGAAGTATTCGATGTAGTCCACCGCGGATATCGCGTTCAGGAAGGAGAAATCGAGGGATTCGTCATGTTTTAGTAGTCGGGCAGATTCAAGAATACTCTCCGGCTTCACCCAGACAGCAGTCTGATCGAAGTCAACGGCGGCGCCCGGAATAGCATCGTTTATGCGCCTGGCGGCATCCTCACCGGAGTGTGCCCTTGTCATTCGGAGGCTTTTCCTTTTCCAGTCTATCTGTCCGGGGTGAGCCGAAACCTATCTACTGCCCTGCTGGATAGAGTAACGCTTGATCTTCTCGTGCAACTGCATGATGCCGTAGAGCAGCGCGTCCGGCCTGGGTGGACAGCCCGGGACGTACACGTCAACGGGAATTATGTGGTTCACTCCAGGCACCACGCTGTATGAACCGTAATAGGGGCCGCCGCTGGTCGCGCAGACCCCCATCGAGATGACCCATTTCGGTTCTGCCATCTGCTGATAGACGCGCTCGATTGCGGGGGCCATCTTCCAGGTTACGGTGCCGGCGATGATAATCAGGTCGGCCTGCCTGGGCGAGGGTCTGAATACCTCCATGCCGAACCTGGAAATATCGAATCTGGACATGGCGCTTGCCATCATCTCGAACGCACAGCACGCCAGGCCAAATGACAGGGGCCACACAGCCGACTTCCGCCCCCAATTGATGAGGGCGTCCACGCTGGTAATAGCGACGTTCCGGTCGAACTCTTCCGGCACCTCGATCAGCGGCTCCGCCAGCGCCTCGGTGTGCGTCGTTTTGAGATGATTGACGTACTCACCCTCTTCCCTGTCCAGTTCCCAAGTCGTCTGGTGGAGAAGTAAGTCGGGAGAATGCTCAATCAGATTCGCGTCCTGCATCATGTCTCAACTCCACTCCAGAGCGCCCTTGCGCCAGGCATACAGCCATCCGACGACCAGGATAGCTACGAAAACCACCATCTCCAACAGAACGAACAGCCCGAACTCCGCCGACAGATAGCCGAAACTCGCCGCCCAAGGAAACAGGAATACGACTTCTACGTCGAACACCACGAAAATCAGCGCGAAAGCGTAAAACCTGAAATTAAACTGACTCCACCGGCCCGTAAGCGTCTCGAAGCCGCATTCGTAGATCGCCTTTTTGACGCCATCGGGGGCATACGGCCTGATTTTGAGGATCGAGAGCGCCCAACCCGCCAGCAGCATCCCCAAAGGCACTACGGTTGCGACAAGCACGAATATCGCGATCAGGGCATACTGCCTAAAATACTCGTCAAGCATCTCGCTGGGAACAGCTCCTCAAGCTCAACTTAAAGGCGGCGTCAACAATGGAAACAGGGTGCAAAGCGCAAGCTATGCAGGCTCGGATGTCGGCTGAAATATAGCAGGTAGCGTCCAAATCTGCAAGCGAATATCAACTTCGGAGAGGATTGCATAAGTGAAATTGCAACATTCTTGAAGTGGCAAATTCCTGGATTCCCGCCTTCGCGGGAATGACCATAGGGAGCGCGGGACGGTAGTCATGCAAATGGATAATAGGAGTGTGGAAATGGCAGTAGTTATGCAAAGGTCTCCAACTTCAGCGCTACCGGTGCTTGAGCGTCGAATGAGTTATTTCCCTGTGTTCTCTACACAACCAGTCACATACTATGACATAATACCGAAACTTCGCCGGTACTAAGCGATTCCCGACGTTCCAAATCAACATCTCACGGATTCCAAGCGGTGTCAAACGACAACCACCACCCTACAACCCTGCCCTCGATGTTCGACCGATACGGCGACTATGTGCAGGACGCGCTCAGGAGCAACCTCGACCTACATGGTCTCGCGGTTTACGATCTGCTGAGATACTACATGGGCTGGGCCGACGAAGACGGCGCGCCAATCGCGGCAATGACAGGAAAAGCGGTCCGTCCGACCCTATGTCTGTTCGGATGCGAAGCAGTCGGCGGATCAGTGAAACTCGCGATACCCGCTGCCGTGGCGCTGGAGTTCATTCACAACTTTTCCCTGGTCCACGACGACATCCAGGACGAGGACGTGACACGACACAATCGTAAGACACTGTGGGCCGTCTGGGGGAAGCCCAAGGCGCTGGTCGCCGGAAACGTACTCAGAGTGGTCGCCGACATCGCTCTGCACGCCCTTGAGGGAGAGGGACTCGAGCCGAAACGTTCGCTAACTGCCGTCGGACTGCTCACAGAGTCATACCTAGAGATGATCGAGGGACAGTACCTTGACCTCTCGTACGAGGGCAGGCCCGATATCAGCATGGACGACTATCTTCGCATGATCTCCCGAAAGACGGGAGCGCTCCTTCGATGCTCCCTGAATCTGGGCGCGGCCGTCGGCACCGACGACCAGGAGACAATTGCCGCAATACGGGAGTGCGGCAGGGCGCTGGGCTACGTATTTCAGATAAGGGACGACGTGCTGGGGGTATGGGGAGAGGAAGAGATAACGGGCAAGCCCGTCGGAGCCGATATACGGCGGAAGAAAAATTCGTATCCCGTCGTCTATACTATGGAGGCTGCAACCGACCAGGATAGGGACTATATATCATCCATATACCTTAAGCCCGAATTGGATGAAGAGGATGTGGACTCCGTGCTGACAATCATGGAAAAGGTAGGCGTCAGAGAACACGCTCAGACCGAAGCATCCAAGTGGGCGGATTCCGGGATGCAGTCAATCGCTGCGCTGGAACTGTCCCACCAGCACCGCGAGCAGATAGAAGAGTTCACTCACTTCCTCTTGGTGCGAGACAGATAGTTTATCTATGATATGAAGTAAGGGGAGAGCGACCCGTTACTAAGCGACGCGGAAGTTGTCGCCAGGGACATAGCATCGCGAGAACGCTTTCGCGGGAGAGTATCGCAATGATGGCGGTAGTCGCTGACCTGCACCGGGATATTGCCCGATTTCTCAATATGGGCCGCTTCAGTGAATCGGACCGAGAGGGTGATCTGCGATTCTACTCTTCGGGTTTCATGCCGCACGTGGTCGCAGCCACCGGAGGGTTCTCGAGAGAAGAGGCGGAGCGGAGCGTCGGCGCTCTTGTGGGTCGTTTCAATCCGGACTTAATCGTCTCTGCGGGATTCGCATCATCAGCGAATAAGAGCCTGGCTGCCGGTGGAATAGTCATCTGCGACCGTATAATGGCAGTGGACGGACCAGCTTATTCATGGCGTATGTCGGACGCGCTGGAGATTGAAACCGACCCTTCCATCGTCGAGAGAGTTCATCGCCAGATGACCGTTGCGGGCGTGACATTCGAGGTGGGCGCTTGCATCACTCTACCGCAGACTATCGTAAATTCGCCCATGAAGGAGTGGCTCGGCAGAACATTCGATGCCTCGGCCGCGGACTTGGGAGGATACTGGACAGCCAGCGTCGTCCAGGAGTTTCGCCTTCCGTGCGTACCCGTCATGGCAATAGTGGACACGATGGAACAGGACGTTACACTTCGCGCAGTCGAGGCTCTGCGTCAGCCGCCAGCCAGAAGAGCGCTCCACTCGCTGGGGTACGTTGCGGGCAATCCCGCAAGACTGGCAGAAGTGGCAAAATTGTCCTCCCAAGCCGGCAAGGCCAGAAGATCGCTTGCCCAGTTCCTGTACCGACTGGGCAGAACCCGGGTCGCCATGGGAGCGAACTGATCGAATGCGGACCCTCATTCTCGCGCCCTTCGATCCAACCCAACTCGCCCGTCTTCGCAAAGAGATGGCCGTCGAGCACGAGAGTTGGCTGGACACTCGAAAGCTGACCGACCCCGAAGAATTAGCGCACCGCATCCGCGCGTCCGGCATCTCGATTCTAGTCGTGGAAGCCGACTTCGTCTTTGAGGAGACGTTCGACGACGCCCCAAGCCTCCGGTTCGTTGGAGTATGCCGCGCAACCACCGACCACGTTGACATAGAAGCGGCCACACGATGCGGAGTCGCAGTAGTCAACACACCGGCGAGAACAGCTCGCGCGGTCGCCGAGCACGCGCTAGGCCTCATGTTCTCTCTTGCGCGGAATATACCGCGGGCACACACCTACGTCACGTCCGGCCAGTGGAGCAGCCCCGCGGAGGCATATATCTCGATGCGCGGCATAGAGTTGCGAGGCCGCACGGTTGGGATAGTCGGACTCGGCGCAATTGGCGCCGAACTCGCCCGGATGTGCATCGCATTAGACATGAACGTAGTCGCGCACGACCCCCATGTCGGCAGCCCGCCTCCTGACGTCCGTTTGACCTCACTGGAAGCTCTCGCTTCGGGATCGGACTTCATCAGCGTCCACGTACCCACAAGACCAGGCACTGCCGGAATGATTGGACCGACTGTAATCTCCAAGATGAAGCCAAGCGCGTTTCTCATAAGCTGTTCGGACCCCGCCGTCATGGATCAGCAGGCCGTTACGGGAGCACTCGCTTCGGGCCGGATTGCCGGAGCCGCGTTCGACGTATTCGAGACGCATCCAATCGCGCCGGACAACCCGTTGCTGAAACTCGACAACGTGGCGCTTACACCACACATCGGGGCGGCTACGGCGGAAACCATACAACGCCACTCCGAGATGATGACCCACGACATTCTCAGATTCACCAGAGGCGAACGTCCTCTGAACCTCGTCAATCCTGAAGTCTGGACCTAGAGATTCCCTGCCAAGGCGACGTTACCATAGTTTAGCCAGAAGCGCCGTTCCAGATTACTGCGAAGGGAGACCTTTGCACAACTACCGTCATTCCCGTGAAAACGGGAATCCAGAGGTGGGGATGGGGTACAGCCAGCTTCGAATCGGCGACCTTCCATACCCATCCGGGCCACTAAATCGAAGTGGAGCTAGTTTACGCAAAGCTCTCCGAAGGCGGGAATCCCGGTCCCAAGTCTCGGGGAGTGTCGGCATGAAAACGGAGAGAACTTGGAGTCGGTGTGGCTTTTATGGTATCGGCAGTTGAGTTCGCGTTAAGATTTATCGGGAATTTACTCGATCAGAACTCTCATCTAATGGAGAAAGCATGGCCGACGGCCAAGTACTGGTTATTGATGCGGGGAGCAGTTCGATACGCTGCCATCTAGTGGACTCACAGTCCCGCGTAGCTTATTCGGCCTCCCGTCCCTGGGCGTACCTCGAGGAGCCGGATGCTCCGGAACTTGCGCGGGCATTCGACCACGAAACCTGCTGGCAGTCGGCACAGGACGCGATGAGAGAGTGCGTCAAGGCGCTTCCTGAGGGCCCCCGCTCCATTTCGGCAATCGCCGTAACCTCCCAACGGCAGTCTCTTGTATTTCTTGACGAGAGCGGCAGCGTAATTTACGCGGGACCAAACACAGACCTCCGCGCTATATTCGAAGGATTTGCCCTCGATTCGGAGCACGGTCATCTCATCAGCTCCAGCACCGGAGACCGTCCGACCTTCATGACGGCGCCAGGGAAACTGGCATGGTTCAGGGAACATCGTCCGGATTCATACACACGAATCGAATATGTTCTAACGCTCGCCGACTGGATCACATTCAAGCTGACCGGGAACCTGGGCTGCGAGCGGATACTCGCAACGGAAAGCGGTCTGATAGACATAGAGTCGCGCATTCGGTCGTCGCCTCTGTTCAGGCGACTTGATCTGAATTGCCCCATCCCGCCCGTTCACGAATCCCTGTCCACGCGCGGCACGATCTCCATGCCCGAACTTGGGATCACGTGGCTCGTTCCCGTGGTAAACGCGGGTCCGGACACGCAGTGCGGACTTGTGGGGATGGGCATCGTCGAGCATGGGTCTGCCGGAATCATAGCGGGCTGGAGCGCTACGGTCCAGATGCTTACGTCGGACACAGGTGTTCCTCCGGGCATGAAGACATGGTTGGGATGTTTCCAACTCCCCGACCTGCAGATAGTCGAAAGCAACGCGGGCGACATGGGGAATTCTCTCCACTGGCTGGCGGACTTGCTGTTCCAGGAGAAGAGCGACCCCTTCTCGAGCTTGAATGAAGCCGCACAGGACATAGGCGTTGGCTCTGACGGAGTGGCCGCATTTCTCGGCCCGCAGGCCATGGACACGTCGTCCCTTACTATGAAACTGGGTGGATTCACATTCCCGGTACCTCTCTCGCTGGGAGGACCGACCAGGGGCCAGATAGCCAGATCCGCGCTGGAGAGTTTCGCCTACGCGCTCCGAGCTAATGTGGAGCAGACCCAAAGAGTCGCAGGCTTCGATGCCGACAGGATAGCTCTGGGCGGCGGAATTACGAGAAACACCTCATTCAACAGGATCATTACCGATGTCCTCGGAAGGGAGGTTGAACTGTCGGCGGCGCACAGCCCAACCGCCCTGGGGGCCTCATTAATCGCGCGGGCGGCGACAGATCAAGTATCTTCATTGCCGGAGGCTGCTATACAGCTATCGCTGGAAAACTTGAAGCTGAGTCCGGACACACGGGACGCCGCCGAGTATGACGACCGATACTGGGAATGGCTCCAGACTCAGCATACTCTCGGTCAAATGCTGTCATAGCTGTCAGGCGCACGATGAGTCCTTTTCTGCGCGACATCATAATCACGCCGTATCCTGTATCAATCTAGTCGGTCACCTCATCGTCATACCCGCGAAGGCGGGTATCCGGGGGTGGGGCGGCGCAGGTCTTGATTTAGTCCACCGACCAAGTTGGTACAGCATCGTCACGCCGTACCCTGATACAATCCAACTGGCAAGAGAACCTTTCTATGAAGAGTAAGTGGCAAGAACACAAGCAGAGTGTCGCTGAAACCGCCCGCAAAATGGCAGAACTCGGTTTGGTGGTCGGGACAGCCGGCAATGTCAGTGTCCGTCTCGATCCCGAAGATGGGCGCGACCTCATGGCGGTAACGCCGTCGGACACGCCATATGAGAACCTAACCCACAACGACGTAGTAGTGACCGACTTCGAGATCGAGCCCGTGGAAGGCAGCCTATTGCCATCGTCTGAAAGTCTTCTGCATACCGGCATATACCAAGGGCGACCAGACGTCCACGCCGTAGTCCATACGCACTCCGTTTATTCAAGCGTCCTCGCCGTTTCCGGCATTAACCTTCCGCCGGTGATAGACGAGGTGGTCATCTACGTCGGCGGGGAGATAAAGGTATCGAAGTACGGTTTCCCCGGTACGCCTGAACTGGCCAGAAATGTGTGTGAAGCCCTGGGAGACAACAAGGCGGCATTCATAGCCAATCATGGCGCGGTAACCGTCGGAAGTACGCTTGAAGAAGCCCTCTCGGTCTGCCTGCTGGTGGAGCGTGCGTGTCAGATTTACATAATGGCTCGCAGTCTCGGCCAGGTCGTCCCAATCGCGCCCGAATTCGTCTCGGCCCAAACAGCCATTTACAGATTGAAGAATCTGCACGATGGAGCCGGCGACCCATGGTAGCCGTTCCCGGATTTCTGCTGAGAAGGCTGTACGTGAAACAGAGCCTGAAGAACACCGATGACGGATTCGAGTTCAGTCTTCTCAACCGCCTCGGTTCAGGATATGCCTTCAGGATGCGGCCTCTCACACTGGACGGGCGCCAGTTGCCGCTGGACAGCGCCGCGTTCTGGATGGACGGCGAATTGACCGGATTCCACGAAGTCTCCCAGGACAGGACTTTCACCCTTGCAATGAACAGGAGCATCATCATTCGCGTCGCCGGGACGACACTGGAACCCGGGCCCCACAAGATAGGCATGGGTTTTGACGTTCCCGGGCTCGGCACGCTCAGTTTCGACTTCACTGACACCGTCGCAGATGAGTGACTCGCCGTTAAGAATCGGCATAACCGGGGCTTCAGGATATATAGCAGGCAGACTCATCGGTGAACTCCAGGAGTCGGCTGCTGTAGACATGATTCTCGCCACCGACATCAGGTCGCCTTCCATCGAATACTCGAGCAAGGTTAAGTTCGTGCCCTGGGGTGTCTCCGAGAACAGACCGGGCATCTTCGCGAGGCATCGAGTTGATACTGTCATCCACCTCGCTTACGTTCTGAATCCTGCGCGGCAAGAGGCGCGCGCGAGAACGGTAAACGTCGCCGGAACCGAAAATGCGCTGCAAGCCTCGGAACAGGCTGGAGTCCGTCACGTCATCTACCTCAGCAGCACATCGGTCTATGGCGCCCATGCCGACCACCCGGAACTTCTGTCGGAAACGGACGCTGTGCGTCCACTAGAGGGATTCCAGTACAGCCGGGACAAAGTCGCCGCCGAGTCGCTGGTGAGTGAGTTCGCCAGCCGAAACCCGGAAGTCGCTGTAACGATCCTGCGCGTCTGTCCTGTTATGGGCCCGAACGCCGACAACTTCATAGCCCGTGCGTTCAGAAAGCCTTTCCTGCCCGGAATCGGTTCAGCGGACCCACCCATGCAGTTTTTGCACGAAGACGATCTTGTGCGAACCTTGATACGGTGCCTGGAGCGCAGACCACGCGGAATCTACAACGTCGCCGGAGACGGAGCCATCCGCTGGAGCGAGATGGTCGCGATGATGAACCGCCCCGTCATCAGGCTGCCCGCGCCGATTTGGTATCTACTCACATCCGCGGCGTGGCATCTGAGACTTCAGAACGATTCGCCTGCCTGTGGACTCGACTTCATCCGCTACCGCTGGACCGTAAATACGGATAAGATCAAATCCGCCATTAACATCGAATTTCGCCATACCTCGCAGAGTGCGTGGAAGTCCTACGCAACCGCCATGAATAACCATTAGAATCAACTGCATCTCCCAGCGACCGGTGCCTCTTCGAAGTCAGCAGGGCCTTTGCAAAGTCGTCCGCGCTTCTATTTCCACTACACATCTATCCCGCAAATGCGCTACAATACACCCGTCAAGAACAAAGTTTCTGGCACTGGATACATAAATTTGTATTTATGTATCCAGAAATCGAAGCCTCGGAGATTTCAAAACACGCTAACGCAGGGCGACGCAGGGCAGACTCAGGGCAAAATCGCCCCCTGTACATGCCTGTGACTCCCCTGTTCCCGCCCTGTACAATTATAAACCAAGATATATGAACCTCCGGATCCGACAACTCGCCGGATTACATCTGACTCAACTTTGAAAAAGCCCTGCGAAGTCAGTGCGAAGCGTTGCGCGACTCTCTCGACCTTCACAGAATCGCCGAATTTGAAAAGCGCTGACCCGCAGGGACGCTAAGGACCACTCAGATATGACCAGAGTCATAATAGACACGGACCCGGGCACAGACGACGCAATCGCGTTGATCGCCGCCCTCAATTCGCCTGAGCTCGACATCGCGGGATTGACCACCGTTACGGGAAATACGTCGCTCCAAGATGCGACTAGAAACGCGCTGGGGCTGCTGACCAGCTTGCGAAACTTTGATATAAGGGTTCACATTGGCGCCGATACGCCGCTGACAGGAGAGTTCGCACTCGCGGAGCATTACCACGGCCCAGGCGGTATGACAATCGAGCTGCCGGAATCGGTTGAGATGCTCAGCGCCGTTCCCGCCGACCGATATATCTCATCCGCCGCCGCAACTTTCGACGAAGCCATTACGATCATCGCGCTCGGGCCCCTCACCAACGTGGCGGTCGCCATCCAGCGACGGCCTGAAGTCAAAGACAGAATCAAAGAGATATTTGTCATGGGAGGGGCAGTCGAAGTCGGTGGGAATGTGACTCAATACGCCGAATTCAACATCTACGACGACCCGCGCGCCGCCAACGTCGTGTTCGATTCAGGCATTCCGATCACCCTCGTCGGTCTCGACGTGTGCGAAAGGGTCGCGTTCGGGCTCGCGGAAACGGACTGGAGATCGGGAACTTCTACCGGAGAGCGTCTCGCCGCGCGAATCATCGAAGGCTGGTTTGAAATCCATCCCGAATACGACAGATACGTCCTATGCGACCCGCTCACCGTAGCCGCAGCCATCGCTCCCGACCTGCTGACGTATAGGCACGCCGGAATAACCGTGGTCGAGGAAGGCGAACAGAAGGGCAGAACGCGCGCAGACTACAAGGGTACAGAGGTGAAGGTAGCGGTTGACGTGGAGGTTGAGAGCGCGCGTCAACTTATACTGGACAGGCTGAGGACCGCGGATTAGCCTGTGCTCCCACGTACTTCTCGACAATATCCCAGCCGTCGCCAAGAACACGCCGCATATTTCGGGTGGTGACCTCCTCGACCTCCTCGACATCTATGCCCTTGAGTTCGGCCAGTGTCTGGGCAACTACAGCCACGTGCCTGGGTTCTGTCCAGTTCTCCCGCTTCGCCTTGAACGGCTGCGGAGCCGCGTCAGTCTCCAGAACGATATGCTCCAGCGGAATCTTCGCCGCCGCCTGTTGAAGATGGGGCAGTCGCAGCAGCGGCCGGGCGAGCGAGACGTAGAATCCGAGGTCAATGATCTGCCTCGCCGTTTCGTAGTCGGCTTGGAAGTAGTGCATCACTCCGCCGACTTCATAGGCGCGCTCTTCTCGCAGTACACGAAATGCCTCGTCGTGCGACTCCCTGCTGTGGAACACTATCGGAAGACTCAGCTGCCTCGCCAGCCTGATCTGCTCCCTGAACGCCGGATACTGGATGGCCCTGTCGGGCGCGCCCTCCATGAAGTCCAGGCCAACTTCGCTTATTACAAGCACCTTGTCCGTGGAAAGCGCCATGCTCTCAAGCACTTCAAACGTAGCGTCGGTGAACGGCTCACGAATGTCCATAGGGTGAATTCCAACCCCGGAGAAGAAACCGTCGTACTTTTCGGACAGTTGCAGAGAGCGTTCCGAAGACTCGATAGTCGTACCCGCTGATATGACAGCGCGCACCCCCACCTGCTCGGCTCGATTCAGAATCTCTCCGACCTCCGCGTCGGTATATGGCTCAAGATGAACATGGCAGTCCAGAAACATAGCATCACTCTCAGTTATCCAATCAGCCCAAGCAATCAGACTTGGGGCTCCGGGTGCTGTACAACATTATTCGCACATTCAATCGGCAATTCGTCTTCGCCTGCCCCCACACCCGGATCCCCGTTTTCACGGGTATGCCGGCAATTATGCAGTGGCCCACTCTTGCCGGCATGACGGACAGGTGACTCCACTCCAACGTAGCCAATCGTATGCATGGTAATTATACTTAAACGCGAGAGTAGGCGCCGACAAATCGGGCAGACATAGTGAGCACAACATTTGAGAAGTAAGGCATTCGTATCTGGAAGAATAGCAGCCGGAATAGCCATCAGCATTGGACTGGGATGGCTGACGGCTCGCGGGCTCGACTGGAGTCTCGTATTGGATGCTTTCGGCGACGTCTCCATTCTTATGATAACCCTCGCCGTCGCTGTGTTTATGGCCGCCAGTTATCTGCGAGCCATCCGTTGGAGAGCGCTGTTTGTAAACGGAGAAGTATCAACCAACCGGCTCTTCATGGTCCAGAACGTCGGAATCGGACTCAACAACTTGGTGCCAATACGAATCGCGAGCGAGGCCGCCCAGCTCGCCATACTTTCCATCAAGGATCAAGTGCGCCCGTCGGTTGCCCTTGCCACCCTCGGCATGGAAAGAGTTCTGGATGTAGTCGCCAGCGCGCTCATCCTGGCGATTGCATTCCTATTCATTCCCGAAATCAGCGACTATGGAATTTATGTCTGGGGAGCGCTCGGTTTAGCCATTCTGTGCATTGTACTGGTCCGGATACTGGCATGGAGCGGAAACAGAATCTCGTGGACGCGACGATTCCCACCTGTGCTGTCCTTCGTTAAAGCCGTAAGAGATCTCGAGCGAGAACGCGCGCGACTGGCCGCGTCTTTTGCTTTGAGTGTGATCTACTGGCTGTTCGTAGGAGTAACGGCCTGGATAATCTCCATTTCATTTCAACTCTCGATTACGCCCATGACGGCCACAATGGTAATCATGGCCACAATCTTCTTCGCGACGGCAATCCCAGCGGCCCCTTCTGCAATCGGTTCGTTCGAGTTCGCCGTAGTGTACTTGCTAGGGCTGTTCCAAGTAAGCCATGAGCCAGCCTTTGGATTTGCAGTTATCACTCACGCGGTATTCTTCCTTCCTCCCACACTGATGGCGGTGCTGTTCCTGCCTCGTGAGGGCATAGGCTCGATCAGCAAATTGAAGTCCGCTCTCTCCGGACGAGTGGAAGAATCTACGGATCCGGAATGACGATCAAAAGCACGTTTCTCTCACTGTTGCAACTCGCCGTTGGCTTGCTCATATTTTTGTCAGCAGCGTGTGGGGAATCGCCGGAGCCGGATCCAGCCGCGACGCCGACTTCGGCGCCGGCCACGGCTACTCCTCACGCCGTCGCTACACCCACTCCGCGCATCACAGTCACGGGAACGCCCACGCCTGTACCGACCGCGACACCAATCGCCACTCCGACACCGGTCGCACAGTTGACAATCACTCCCGTGCCGGCTCCACCGCGACCGCAGCCAGCTACGCTTCCTACACCCGATTCCAGGTCGCGAGGCGGCACGCTGAATCTTGAAAGCAGCCAGAATATCGCCCACCAAGACGTTCACCAAGATGTATCCCCCGCGCTTTCAACGTGGGGTCCAGGGATCGCGTATTCCAGGCTCTTGCGACTGGAATCGGGGCCAGACACCACACTCCCCAGCATGGTTGTCGAGTGCGACATATGCACCGACTGGACAATGGAGTCTCCCACGTCCTACCTGTTCAACCTACGCGACAACGTAACATGGCAAAACCTTGACCCGGTTGGAGGAAGGACGCTCGATGCCGATGACGTGATCTTCAGCTACCAGCGGCAGATCAACCCGGACTTTCCGAACTCACCACTGCTGAGGAACATAGTAGCGCTGGAGTATCTCGGTCCCCTGACGCTCAAAGTGAGGTTCGGCCTGCCCGACGCGGACGCACTTCTGGCGCTTGCGGACGGACACTCGAAGATCGTAGCTCCAGAAACGGTGATACAAGGCGGGGACCTCAGGGACGGCCCAACTATCGGCACTGGACCCTGGATGCTTGAGGAGAGTTTGCCAGGAGTGGTCCACTCGTTCTCGCGCCACCCGGACTACTTTGAACCAGATCTTCCGCTCGCCGACGACCTCAAGATACTCATTCTGACTGACAAAGCCACCCGCGCCGCGGCGTTCCAGACCGGAATGATAGACATTCACGAAATGGAACCGACGGAGTGGGTACAACACATCCAGCAATTGCCAAATTCCCCCAGTTTACATATCCCTCAGCCCGGAAACGGCATCGAGGTCGCCTTCAAGACGACAGACTCTCCCTTCGACGATGTACGAGTGCGCAGGGCGGCCATGCTCTCTATGGATCCGGCCAGGATAATCGAAGAGCAGTGGGAAGGATTCGGATTCGTGGGTACAGGGTTTCCGGTAGCGTCGGCTGAGTGGCTTCTGCCAGTCTCCGAGGTCTCAAGCCGATTCAATGACACTGAAACTGCCAGGTCGCTACTGCGCGATGCGGGTATGGCGTCTCGGTCACTCGTCACGATCACTGTCGGCGACTTCGGCCAGTCGCATCTCGACTACGCCCATGCGGTTTCGGTAAGTATGCAGAGCGTCGGCTTCGACACGCGCGTTGACATAGTCAACAGGAGACATTTCGGTGAAACCACGTGGCTGCAGGGTGACTACCAGTTGATGGTGGGACCCCCCGCTCCGGTCTCCACGCCAAACGGCTTTCTCCTGCCCGTGTTCCATAGCGAAGGCATTTGGAATACCACCGGGCACAGCGACAAGGAGCTGGATGAGTTACTTGAAGCCCAGTCCATTGAGCACGACCCAGAAAAGAGAACCGAGTTGATCCACAGCATCCAGAACCGAATTCTCGGCCAGGGGTACAGGTTCATGCCGTTCACTCGCACGTCCATCTGGACGTGGCAATCCCGGGTCCGCGACTTTCACCCAAGCTTCGCTCTAAACGAGTACCACCACTGGACCAGGGTGTGGATCAAGAATTGATTCGCACCCGAATTTAGTCCTCGTCTGCTATCCTGTCACTACGTTGACGAACGAGGTTCATCATCTCTAATTCATTCATGTGGCTAAGGTGGTCCTGGCGCGATCTCCGCTCCCGCTGGGTGCAGGTCGCCGCCATTGCTATCATCATTGCCTTCGGAACAGGGTTGTTCTCCGGTCTGCGCAGCATGAACATATGGCGCGGCATGTCGAACGACGCCAGTTACGAGGCCGTGAATACTTTCGACCTGCGCGTCCAACTCGGCACGGGTAGTTTCGTCGAACAAGGAACATTGCTACTTACGCTCGAGGAAGCGGCATCCAACTACGTATCCGATGCAGAGGAACGGCTCGTAGTACCTACTCAGGTGTCCGTAGTCGCGGGAGACGACACGATCATCGTTCCCGGTCGGCTCATAGGTGTGGACGTATCGGACAACGGCCCGCAAATAAATATGCTGCACCCCGTGCTCGGACGCGCCCTGACGACACAGGACGTCGGGACGGACGTTATCGCGCTCGAGCGCAACTTCGGAAAATTCTACGAACTGCCTGAGTCCGGCATGGCTACCCTTTCAGGAGATGTCGCGGTCCAATATGTGGGCCAGGTCCTGTCACCTGAATACTTCTTCGTGATAACACCCGAGGGCGGCCTGCTGGCGCAGGCGAATTTCGCCGCCGTCTTCACGTCTATGGAGACCGCGCAGCGAATCACGGAAAAAGAAGGCAGGGTCAACGACCTGTTGCTGACTGTCGCGCCCGGCACAGACGAGCACGCATTGTTCAATACATTGAGCGAGGCGTTCGGTCCGCTCGGCGGAACCGTTAGCAGACGACTCGACGACCCGTCCATCAGGGCGATGGTGGAGGACGTGGAGGGAGACCAGCAGTTCAATACAGTTCTCGCAATTGCGGTGTTCGGAGGAGCGGTGTTCGCCGCGTTCAACCTGACAAGCCGCATAATGGACTCTCAGCGGCGCGAGATAGGAATAGCGATGGCTCTTGGCGTATCGCCCCTGAGGGTGGCGCTAAGACCACTGTTCTTCAGCGCGCAGGTCGCACTTCTCGGCGTGGCATTCGGAATAGCGATGGGAATAGGGGTGGCGCAGGCCCTCCGCGCAATTCTAACGGATTTCCTCCCGCTTCCGGTGTGGAGAACTCCATTCCAGCCCGAGTTCTTCGCGACGGTAGCGGTCATCGGTTTCTTGATACCGTTTCTGGCAACCGCGATACCCGTATGGAGAGCCGTAAGCGTTCCTCCTATAGACGCAATTAAGACAGGACATCTGGCCATGCGCTCCGGTGGGCTTACCTGGCTGCTGACCAAGGTCAGGATACCGGGCCAGACCATACGGCAGATCCCGTTCAGGAATGTAGCCCGCGCCCCCCGACGGACGCTGCTGACCGCGCTGGGAATCGCCGCGATTGTCACCATACTGGTGATGGTCATGGGTATGCTGGACTCGTTCCTGGGAGCGTTCGACAGTGCCCAGGTCGAAACGGCGGGTAGCAGTCCGGACAGAGTGGAGATAACGCTGGACTCATTCTATCCAGACGAGTCGTCCACGGTTCGGAACATTCTCGAATCGCCAAGCGCAGCCGACGCGGAAACGAGCCTCAGAGTGGGCGGAACGCTCTTCAAGAACGACACGTCATTCGACGTGTTCCTGAACTTCATCCCATTCGACAGCCAGCTATGGCAGCCGACTCTTACAGACGGCAGCCTCTCGACTGAAAAGGCAGGCGTCCTCATCTCTGAGAAGGCGGCAGACGACCTTGACGTAGAAGTTGGAGACATCCTGACGATGCGCCATCCGGTCGTGGCCGGACAGAGCCTATTCTCGCTCAAGAGTACCGACCTCGAGGTCATCGGAATCCACGCCCATCCATTCCGGCTGAATGTGTATATGTCCGAGGAGCACGCAGGAATCACGGGCATCCAGGGTATGACGAACATAATCCATACCCGCCCCGGGAGCGGAGTCAGCCCTAACACAATGAAGGAAGACCTGTTCAAACTGCCAGGCGTGGGGTCGGTTCAGAAGGCGACAGCCGCAACCGACGTATTCAGGGACCAGTTCGACCAGTTCACGGCAATTCTGTACTTTATCCAGATAGCGGTAATGGCTCTCGCGCTCCTGATTGCCTACAACACCGCCAGCATCAACATGGACGAGCGCAGGCGTGAGCACGCTACCATGTTTGCATACGGCCTACCCGCTCGAACTGTCCTGGGAATGGCCATCACCGAAAGTACGATTCTTGGCATAATCTCAACAGTTCTGGGGCTGATTGGCGGATACTTGCTCCTCCAGTGGGTTGTAATCGTTCTGATACCCGCCACGATGCCTGACCTGGGAATGGAAGCGATAATAAAGCCCACTACGCTGATCCTGGCTGTGGTTTTGGGGGTAGCCGCGGTCGCGGTTGCGCCCGTACTCACGCTCCGACGCCTCAGCAAAATGGATGTTCCCTCCACCCTCAGAGTGATGGAATAAGCCGCGAGTCCCCATATACACTCGTACAGAGTAGGGAACACGGACGACGCCTCCCAACCGGCAAGCCGCTTGCCCAGGATTCAATTCGGTCGTCAAGTTCCAGGAGAGCTGATCTCTGATGATCCATCTGATCTATGGAGAGGATGTAGTCAGCGCGGAAGAGGCGCTTGCCGAGGTCTCGCGCGCCTCCGGCCCGGAAGATCTGCGCGACATAAACCACACAACTTTCCTGGCCGAAGACCTCACACCGCCACAACTCGCAGCCGCCGTCTTTACGATTCCGTTCATGACAGATACCCGCGTAGTGGTAGTAAGGGGACTGCTGACGACATTCGAGCGCAACGTCAGGGCGTCAAGAGGCACTCGGAGCGACCGGAGGGACCCGCTCGGTCCGTGGGCCGATACTATGGACGAGCTCAGTTCGATTCCGCCTACTACGAACCTCACGTTTGTTGACGGGGCGCTTTCCAGAAGCAACCCTATGCTGAGAAAGCTGGCGCCGCAGTCGGAGGCGCGAGAGTTCCCGCTTCCGAGAGAGCGAGATATGCCTGGGTGGATCATGGCACGCGCGAATACGCTTGGCATCGCGCTCGAACCGCGGGCCTCTGCGACGCTTGCGGAGGCAATTGGCAGGCAACCCCGCCTCATAGATGCCGAGCTCCGAAAGCTCGCACTATACGCCGATGGCCGATCCATACGGGAAGAGGACGTGCGCGAAATGGTCGCATACGTGCGAGAGGCGAACATCTTTCAGGCGGTGGACGCGGTGATAGATGGCAAGACAGGGGTCGCGCTCAGGTTGATAAGTCGCATAATGGACGACGGGAGTCCGGCCGCATACGTACTGACCATGCTCGGACGGCAGGTGAGGCTGTTGCTGATCGCTAAGGACATGTCGGCGCGCGGCGCATCAAACGACGAGATTGGAAAGAGACTGCGCCTGTCGGGATGGGTGCTCAATAAGACGCTCCAACAGGAGCGACGCATGACGCAGGAGTATCTGGAATACTTCCACGGTCGTCTTGTCGAGACAGATCTCACGCTGAAGACCAAGCCCATCGCCGAACAACTCGCGATTGAGATGCTGGTGGCCGACTTGACTATGCGATGACCGGAATCCTGAGAATAGAACCGCCCTGTCTGACCTTGCGCCTTTGCGTTAGAATGTCTCTATGAATCCATACTAGGAGGCGTGACATGGCGACCATACGTATTGACCATCTGGACGATGAGGTTGTGAGCCAGCTTAAGAAACGCGCAGCCCGCCGAGACCACTCTCTAGAAAGCGAAGTCCGTTCCATTCTGGAACGCGAGGCCCAGGATATCGAAGACATGGAAGCCAAGCGCCTGCGCTCCATCGAACTTGTCAAAAAATTCCAGGAAGAATTAGCTGACAGGCCCATTGGGTCCTCCCTCTCATGTGTTGATACGCCAAGACCGCGATGAAGACCATGGGCATAACTGGTGAAACTTGTAGTGGACGCCAGCGTGGCGCTGAAATAGATGGCCCCCGAAGAAGATTCGGAAATGGCGAATCTTCTGTTTGCAGAGAATTATGAAATTCATGCACCCCGGCTCATGGTCTCAGAGGTCGCCAACGCTCTATGGCGGAAGGTGGCCCTTCAGGGCTTGATTGAAATACAGGAGGCCCAAGCGCGACTTGAATCTCTTTCGAGCATGGCGATTATCTGGGAGGCGGACGAAATGGTTTGCGCCGACGCCCTTCGTATTGCCGCCACACTTAGACACCCTGCATATGACTGCGTATATCTAGCTTTGGCACGACAGATAGATGCGACATTGGTCACCGCGGACGAGAGGTTTATGAATCTAGTAGTCTCAACAGAGCATCGAGACACAATCACTCTGTTGAGCGGTTTGGTATAAAGAAAACGCAGACGACGCGCCTCGCTCTTTTAGGCAACCCCTGTTTCAGAATGACACGTTCTGGTCGCCAAATACTCAGTAAGACAGAAGAAGCGATAGATTTGTCTAACGGCTTCTGAAGATACCATGACATTCCGAGCGACGAGCCGCTCACATAGAGCTTCCGCATAGTGAGCCAGTCTTCTCAGTGCATCAAATTGAACTCTGGGCGATGTCGTTCCAAGGCCAGACGGCAGTGACAGTGATTCGCGCGTCTCCGGTAGCTCCGACTCAGCACCGCTAAGTGCAGCGATTTCAACAAGTGTGCGAGCAATTACACTGGTCATTCTATCCACAACCGCGCCATTCCCACGGGCTATATGCTTGGCTACGATCAAAGTCATCGCCCAAAAGAACTCCATCTTGTGCGTCAAGAGATCGTGAACAGAGGGATCAGCACCCAGAGGGGGCGCCTGCGGCCCATGGGCCTCACGACGCCATTGGCCGCCGGGCATTGTAGGCAGTCCAACACGATCAAACAGAATTTTCTCATCATCGGGGAGACGCGACTTTGATTCCGGCTGCCAGAACCAGTCAACGTGTTGGGGGCCAAATTCACCCTCGTAATGGGCCAACAAGTAAGCTCCGCCAACGGGGGCGTTCCTGAAGTTGTCCATCAATAGCATCGGGCGGGCGGGATCAGCCGCGTGCAGTTTACGGTTGTCTATGGCCTGATCCATAGACCGGTCATCAATAACTATGTGTACGTCCAGGTCGCTCAAAGCGTCGTCGCTACCCCGAGACACCGAACCTGACAACCATGCGGCGCACACGCTACGTTCAGCAATCAGACATTCAACGATCAGCTTCAGAAGGTTGGACCGTTCCCGATTTCTAGTCCGCAGCATATGTTCGATATTCAATGTGGCTTCGACCGGTTCGCTAAGAAGAGTTTCAAACATTCTCGCATTTGGTCACGAAACGCAAATCGGGGCAGACCGACGCCCGCCCCGATAGATTAAAGTTACTTGTTAGTGTCTGAGCTAGATAGTGTAGGTATCCAGCAAGCCAGGGACAGTCTTCACACGGGCTTTGTCCGTGATGTCGTCTATCCGCTGGTCGAACGTCGGGCGGTCGTTGTCCTGGTATATGACACCCAACGGTATTCCGTCTGAGGAAGACAACTCGAAAGCCGCCTCGACGTCCGCGGAATCGTAGTCGTCAGGGATGTCGTACGCCAATCCGGGGATGCCCTTGCGCGGGTTGCCCTTCAGAATGTCATAGGTGTTGTTGTACTCGGTGCAAGGTGACTGGATATGCACAATCGAGAAGCCCGGGTGCTCCATTGCGTCCACTATCATCTGCGTCATTGGCCTGATCTGGCTCGACATGGTGGAGGCAACGAAACTGACGCCCATGCTCAGGTAGAGCTGGAACGGGTTCATCTTCTCTTCCGGCTTGCCGAACGGGGTTGAGCTTGTAACTACGCCGAAGTCCGTCGTGGGGGAGCTCTGGCCCTTGGTCAGGCCATAGACCCCGTTGTCCATGACGACGGCGGTTACGTCGAGGTTTCGCGCGGCTTGCGGCGCAATGTGCTCGAAACCAATGCTGAGGAAGTCCCCGTCTCCGGCCACGACCACTACGTTGAGGTCCGGTCGCGCCATTTTGACGCCCATCGCTATTGGCAGGGATCTACCGTGTATGCCGTGGAAGCCGTAAGGTTGTTCGTCACTCTCAAGCATATGAACCATGTTGCCGGAACAGCCGATGCCCGCAACGACCACGTTGCTCTCCATAGGTACTTCGGTCTCTACAACCCGACGCTGGATGGCCCCCTCCAATGCGCGTCGCACACCGAAGTCGCCGCAGCCGGGGCACCATTTGAAATCATACTCAGGGTTCTTGGACGTCATACTGTCACACCCTCTTTCTGCTGAATGTTTGCTTTCTGAGAAATGGCCTCCACAAGGTCGCGTTCCTTGAACGGAAGCCCTGTGTACTGAGTTACGGATTCTGCATTTATGCCAAGCGAACGAAGGTAAGACGAGAACTGTCCCATGTAATTGAGCTCAGGCACAATTACGAGTTCCTTCTCTTTGAGTTCCTCGACCATTCCCTTGGGAAGCGGGTTCAGGAACATTGTATAGTACCAGCCCAGGTCCGCGCCCTCAGCAGTCAACTTACGCCAGGCGCCGAGTGCGGGCCCCTTGGAGCCACCCCAGGGCATCACCACAATGCCGGCGTCCGTGTTCTCACGCTCGTAGCTGCCGTCGGTCAGCAGGTCGAGCTTGCTGAAACGGCGGGTAGTCATCTGAATATGTCGTTCCGGCCTGTGAGTAGTGTCGCCCATTCCGTCATGTTCGGACCCATTTGCGACATACGCTCCCGGGCCGCCGGGAATCGGCATAGGGGAGCGTTCCCAACTCTCATATCGGTGGTAGCCATTAGTACCTCGGTAGGTCTCCCTGCCTTCTACGGAAAGAGCGTTCACATCCGGCCTGGGTATGTTCTGGTTGCGCTCAGAGAGCATGTGCTCACTCAGCAGGATTACCGGACCCTGGTATCTCTCTGCCCAGTTGAAGGCATAGAGAGATGCGTAGAAGCATTCTTCCACCGTGCCGGGAGCTATCACGGGCAGGCGAATGTCGCCATGGCCCGGGTATAGCGCTGTCAAGAGGTCGGACTGCTCGGTCTTGGTAGGCAGACCGGTTGACGGCCCGCCTCTCTGAATGTCGGCGACAACGAGCGGTATTTCGGCCATCCATGCGAGTCCAAGGCCCTCGCCCATCAGGGAGAATCCAGGGCCGGCAGTGCCGGTCATGGCCTTCTTACCCGCGAATCCGGCGCCGACGATGCTCGTGATGGACTCGATTTCGGAAGTCGCCTGATGGACGAACTTCCCGGGTCCGGGCAGGTTGTTCTCCATCCAAATGAGCAGGGAGGTTGCGGGAGAAATCGGGTATCCGATGTAAACGTCAACTCCCGCCGCAAGCGCTCCGAGGCCCAGGGCAACGTTGCCGTTTACAAGCACCTGATCAATCTGAGGAGGGATGGACTCCTCCAATTCGCCCAGATTGAATCCGCTCTTTGCGGCTTCTGCCCTGCCAAGTCCCAGCGCCACATGGTTGGACTCAATGATCTGCTGATCATTGGGCCTACCCCTGGTGAATCGGTGTGTGACGAAGTCTTCCAGAATCTTCTGATCAATGTCGACCAGATACGCCAGCGCACCCATGACGACCATGTTAGCGGCTCTGGCGTTGCCGGTGGACCTGGCAAGCTCGTCGAATCTCATTCCGAAGCTCTTGCCGTCAGCCTCGAGCTCAAATTCCTCAGCGTTGTACACGATGACTCCGCTGTCGGAAACTTCGTCCTTGTGGTTCTCATACGCGTATTCGTTGAAAGCCACGAGCACGTCCAACTCGTCGCCGGAACTCAGAACCGGCTCGGTGGAAATCCTGGTCTGCGTCCAGGTAGGGCCGCCTCTGATCTGCGAAGGAAATGTGGAGAAGGTCTGAACGTGATATCCGACCTGGGCGTTGGCCTGGGCGAAACCCTCAGCCGAGGTGACAACACCCTGACCGCCCTCTCCGGCGAATCTAACTACAAAATCCGTCTTCTTCAATTCAATACTCCCTGAGCTATACTTGCTCATGTCCGAACGGCGCACTTAGCCAATGTTTTTCATGTTGACTAGGGATTGGGATACCAACTGTGGATTCGACGCGTAACTGGACGCGCCAAAACGATTCGGCCGCCCGAAGATTTCTTCGGTGGTAGAATGATCACCTGGATGGTCTGTGGGCAATGGTTGAATTTGGGGTCTGGTCTGAGGTGTCGCCCTGTATAGTGAGCGTCACCTATTGTATGTACCTACCTATTATATGTACCTAATGAATATACCAACTAGATTTTTCGGGTGTCAATTTTGTGATGATTTGCACAGACTTCGGAGACGATTTCAGAAGTGGACTTGCAGCAGCCGCAAAGCCGCCAGTTCCTGGATTCCCGCCTGCGCGGGAATGACGATTGGACGCCGGGACGGATTTTTGCAATTGTCTCGACTTCGAGTCCAGCATTGACCAACTTCCCACCCCTTTCTATAATCCCAGACAGCCGATATCCAGTAGGAGACAACCCCTATGACACCGAGCGCTGAACCAAGGCATATCTCGATTTCCGAAGTTGTCGCAAGACATGGCGAACCGCCGTGGGCCGAGGCCCTCTTTGCCGATGGTCGCAACAATGTCGTGCTCATCTGCAACGCGCCCGGTCAGGAGAACGATGCCCACGCCCATCCCGACTTCAACGAGTGGTGGGTAGTGCTCCAGGGTGAGCTTATCTGGGAGATAGGCAACTACGCTCCGCTGCGGGCCAATAAGGGCGACGTGGTTATGGCTCCCAAGGGACGCAGACACGGAATCAGGACTGTCGGCAGCGAGAACTCACTTCGGCTGGGTATCACACATCCGGAATCCAGTCACGACGTAAAGGGAACTCGCTCCAATATCCTGAGGCCCCTGCCACAGGATGATATTCCCAACCGTCTGCACACCAGCCTGGAATACATGCTGGAGAAGTTCGGCGAGCCGCCGTGGGCGACGTCCATTCTTACTGACGACCGCAACAGCGCGAATCTGATCTGCCATGCATCGGGTATGACCAACAACGCCCACTGGCACCCGGACTTCAACGAATGGTGGACAATCCTGGGCGGGGAACTGACCTGGGAGGTAGGTGAAGGCAGGCCGGTGATCCACGCCAAAGATGCCGATATAGTGTTTGTTCCAGAGGGAATGCGCCATCACATCAGCTCGGTCGGGGACGGAATTTCGTTCCGGCTCGCGGTGACTACTCCCGATCAGCCGCACATCTACACGGATGACGACGATGCTGCGCCACCGCCGCTGTCGTAATATGGTTCGGACTCTGCCACACGCCGTATAAATTCCTCGCTCTTGAGACTGCGTTCGAGAATAGCGCGGATGTATCGCGTGTGAACGCCCTCGACCTGGTTCTTGATCTTCCGACCGATGTTTGGACTGCCAACGTCTCGGAACCGTCTCGAACGCTGGAGGTGCCTCAGGACTCTCATCGCGCTCTCGGTTATGTGTACTCTTGCGCCGATGCTATATGCGCGACATTGGGGGCACAGGACTCCGCCGGCCGCCAGATCGAGCATATGATCGTCGGGTTGCAGTTCCGATCCGCACTCGACGCAGGATTCCAATTGGGGCTTGAATCCCGCGACCTCCAGCAGCCGAGACTCGAACCATCTTGACACCAGCCAAACATCTTCGGAGTCGGGGAGCAGATCAAGGGTAACGGTCGCCAATTGGTAAAGGTCTCGACTGGGAGAGCGTTCCTCTGCGAATGAGTCAGCCAACTCGCAGACGTAAACGGCCTGAGAGAGGAGTGACAGGTCCGAGCGTATGTGGGGGTGGTCGTCTCTCACCTGGGCCTCGGTGACGATGTCGAGGTTTCGCCCGTATGAGGCGGAAAATTCGACGATGTTGGTGAGGTCCAGATGACCCCTCAACTTGCTCTGCGGCCTCCGTACACTCTTGGCGACCACGCGCACTTTGCCCATGTTCGGGGTGAGGATCGAGAGAATACGGTCCGCTTCTCCCAGGGTGTATTGTCTTAGAACCAGACCCTGGCTCTTGTAAGTGCGCAGCCTCAAGGTTCACCCACTGATGTCTGTCGGTCGTATGGCTAGCGCCACTTCCAGCTAGGTTTGCCATTCACAAACCTGACCCCCACCCCTGGATTCCCGCCTTCACGGGAATGACGGTGGTTGTGCAAAGGTCTCTCTTCGTGGGAATGACGAGAGGGACGGTGACTATTGCACAGAATGCCGGGCATGGTACTAAAACGACTGCCTTCCCTCAATGGCCCTGCCGAGCGTGGACTCGTCGGCGTATTCCAGGTCGCCTCCTACCGGCAGGCCCCTCGCAGGCCTGGTTATCGAGATCCCAAGCGGGGAGATCAGCCTGTGTATATACATGGCAGTCGCGTCCCCTTCCAGATTTGGATTGGTGGCAAGGATGATCTCACTTATGGGCTCGTTACTCATCCGGGAGAGAAGCGGCTGTATCTTGAGATCGTCGGGGCCTATCCCGTTCATCGGAGAGACCGCGCCGTGCAGTACGTGGTAGAGCCCGCCGTAACTGTGAGTGCGTTCCAGGGCAAGCACGTCCAGGGCCTCTTCGACGACGCACACGGTCGTCTCGTCGCGCTGTGAGTCGGAGCAGATATTGCAGGGGTCGGTGTCGGTGAGATTGAAACACCTTGAACACATAGCCACCTGGTCCTTTACGGCCACGATTGCATTCGCCAAGTCGTGTGCGTACTCGCCGGGCATACGAATCAGGTAGTAGGCGAGACGCTGAGCGGTCTTGGGACCGATGCCGGGCAGTTTGTGGAATTCTTCTATCAGCCTGGCTATCGGGTCAGACGAGTGTTCGGCGTTGTTCATATCAGGTCAGGCCGGGGATGTTGAGTCCGCCGGTCAGTTCGCTCATCTTTGAATTGGCCATTTCCTGGGCCTTGGCGAGACCTTCGTTTACGGCGGCTGTCACAAGATCTTCCAGGATATCCACGTCATCGGCGGAGACGACCTCGGGGTCTATGGTGATGGACTCGATAGTCATTTTGCCCGTCACGACCACGCTAACCACTCCACCGCCCGCCGTAGCCTCGACCGTGGCGGATTCCAGTTCTGTCTGAAGTTCCGTCATCCTCTTCTGAAGCTGTTGAGCCTGGCGCATCATGCGACGATTCATTGTTTAGTTTCCTCCTCGAATCTGTCCACGAGCCGCGCGCCCATTCTCTGGGCGGCCACCACAAGGTGGCTCTGATTCGCCCGCCTCGTGTCGGAACCATTTTCACTTGAAATCAGTTCAGGTACAAGTTCGTACTCTCCGCCCATAGTACGGGAGAGAGCCTGTTTCAATTCCCGCTTAATGCTGGGATTGTCAATTTCTTGGTTTATGCGTTCAACATGGGAAACGTGTGCGAACTTAACGACCAGTTTATTGTCCTCAAGAGTATATTCCCGTGAGCCGCGGAGCAATGCTCCCAGCTTGAATCTTGCGCCGGTAGTCCTGAGAGCGCGGAGCACCTCGTTCCAGGTAGCCGGATCGAGGCTGCCGTCCTGGCCGCTTCGAGGCGGGGCGGCGCTCGCGCCACTGGCAACCGGCGTCGGGGCGCGGGATGGTCGCGAACTGGGGCGTGGCGGACGACTCCTCGACGGAGCTTGACCGGCCGCAGGCGACGTCTGTCGCTGGGCGTACTGCCGAGGGGCGGCTTCTCTTCCGCCTCGCGCCGGCTGAGCGGGGGCCGCAGGCGGAGCTGCCGCGGGTTCGATACTTGACTCGACCAGAGCGAGTTCCAATGGCAACGGCGACGCAGTATCCAGCCTGAGATCGGCCTCGGAAATTGCTCTTAGCGCCCTGAGTATGTATCTCTGGTCCACGCCCTGCGACATAGCCTTGAGACGTTCCGTAGTATCATCGGAGAATCCGACCGTATCATCCGCGCCGACGGCCATCAGCATGACGGATCTGAGAAAGTCGGTAACGGCACGCTGGAGTTGTCTGAGGTCGGAGCCCTGCGCGGCCACCTTGTTCACGATGTTCAGACTCTCCGAAACGTTCTTTTCCACTATGGACTTGCACAGGTCGAGGGCGTCCTCGTCGCCGGACAGTTCGAGCATATCCCGCACCTGGTCGGCCCTGAGGGGCGAGTCGTAGGATACGACTGCCTGCTCCAGAAGGTTCTCGGCGTCCCGCAGGCTTCCTGTGGAGTGTCGGGCTATCAGTTCGAGGGCCTCGCGTTCTGTTTCCAAGTCCTCGGCCCGGCACAGTTCGGAGAGCTTTTCGATGATGTCGTCCAGCGATATGCGCCGGAAGTCGTACCTCTGGCACCTGGATACGATGGTAAGCGGCACCCTGTGAACTTCGGTGGTAGCGAGAATGAATATGGCATGGTCGGGGGGCTCTTCCAGCGTCTTCAGAAGGGCGTTGAATGCCTGGTCGGTGAGCATGTGGACCTCGTCCACGATATACACCTTGTATCTGAACTCGGTGGGAGCGAAGTTGATCTTGTCGCTAAGGTCGCGGATGTCGTCAATGCTGCGATTGCTGGCCGCGTCTATCTCGATCAGGTCGAGCGCGCGACTCTCATTAACCGCGACACAGCGGTCGCAGGCATTGTCCGGTTCGCCGTCGGTCGGGTCGAGACAGTTCACCGCCTTAGCGAGAATGCGGGCGGTGCTCGTCTTTCCGGTGCCGCGCGGCCCGCAGAACAGATAGGCGTGCGCCAGCCTGCCGGAGGACACGGCGTTTCTCAGGGTATTGGTCACAGTGTCCTGACCGACTACCTGATCGAGGGCGCGAGGACGCCACTTTCTGTAAAGGACTTCTGCCATGTTTGTTGTTGGTTCTCAGTTGATGGTCGTCATGACCGATAGGAGGTCACTTTCCACGCCACGAGCATCTTTTGACTTCAAAATGTAAGGAGCAACCGCGAGGGTTTGTCCCTCCGATTGTCAGCAATTAAAGAGGGCGACGACTGCCTTGTGCTGTAAAGCGAGCATCTCGGCGGCTTCGGCCTGCCGCTCATGATCGTAACCTAGCAGATGCAGGATTCCGTGGGCAAGCATGATGGCCAGTTCCTTTTGGGCGGTATGGCCAGCTTCTTTTGCCTGTCGTTCCACCTGTGGATACGAGACGACGACCTCACCGAGGCCGGCGCTGAAACCGGGCGGCAGGACGAATTCCGCTTCATCGTCCCACAATGTATGCTCTTCGTCGTCGCCGTAGTATTTGCCAGAATGCCGGTTGGAGAACGAGAGGACGTCCGTGGTCTCGTTCAGGCCGCGGTGAGCACGATTGAGATCGGCGACGCTTTCGTCGTCGGCTATGACCACGCTGACATTCTCATCCAACCACTCAGGCTCGACGGACAGCACGCCCGTGACGACAGCGCGAACCCATTCGGGCGTGACGCTGTCGTGGAATTCTTCGAATATGTGAATGTTCACCTGCGGTGTCAACCGTCCTGGCTCCGGTGAAAGACCGTATGATTTCCGGGTCCTGAGTGGGGGCGTATATGCCCGGGCTTATAGATTCGGTCGTCTTGCTAGCGAGTGTGTAGGTGGTGTGCAGGCGGTCTGCTAGAGAGGTCTGGTACCTGCATTTCACCTGCAATAGCCAATATTCACCAGTTCAGCGGGTTTTTTTCCTGGCTGTCCGATCCGATGGATTTATCCGGCTTTATGCTGCACGTACTTATGTTCTTGCATGAAGCATTGTACCACAGAGAAGAGATGATTGCGTAGTGGCGTCGGGAGTCGGAGACGATTTCAGAAGTGGACTTGCAGCAGCCGCAAAGCCGCCAGTTCCTGGATTCCCGCCTGCGCGGGAATGACGATTGGACGCCGGGACGGACTTTTGCAATTGTCTCGGAGTCGCGCAGGGCAGGCATTACTGTCGTCTCGTCAGCAGCCGCGCACTGGATTCCCGTTTTCACGGGAATGACGAGAAATGTCAACGCAGCCTAGTTTTCCTCGAAGTCTCCGCTGAGGCCGCTTGGGGATTGTAGGAACTCGAACAGATTACTGTTCGGCGGCAGAACCATGGTGGAGTTGGATTCGAATATCTTGCGGTAGGCGTCAAGTGAGCGCTGGAACGAGTAGAATTCCGGATTCGCCGATATAGCGTCGGCGAAGACCTGGACTGCCTGCGCGTCTCCTTCACCGCGAGTGATGTCGGCGGTTCTCTGGGCATTCGCCCTGATGATGGTTGCGTCCCTATCAACCGTGGCCCTTACCTGCGCGTCAATCTCCGCGCCCTCCGCGCGTTCCTTATCGGCCTTGCGCTTACGCTCGGCCTGCATACGGGCATATACGGACTCTGCGATTTCGGGCGGGAAGTCGGCGCGCTTGATGCGCACGTCAATGATGTCCAGGCCGAACTCATCCAGCTTGGGTTGAACGTTGTCCCTGACGCGGTTCATTATGTCTTCGCGCTTGGTGGTTATTATCTCGGCCTGGTTATCGCTGGCTATCTCTCGCCGCAGCTCGGACGAGATTATGTCCACGGCGCGCGCCTTGCCTCCGGCCTCGGTGCGCACGGTTTCCCTGAACAGCTTGGGGTCAACAATCTTCCCCCTGGCGTAAACGTCAATTATCAGGCGTTTTTTGTCCTTGGTGAGCAGGGAGTCGGGCGGCGCGTCGAATATCAGAAGCCGCTTGTCGAAATAGGTCGTGGAGTCTATGAAAGGGGTCTTTACGTAGAGTCCGGGGTTATTGATAGAATGCTGCACTTCGCCGAAGCGGGTGACGATGGCAATCTGCTTTTCATCCACAACGAAGAAGAGCTGCGGACCGATGACCGCGGCTATGACCGCTAGGAGAATGAGTATGAGCGCGATGAATCTCAATTTAGTAGCCCTTACTGATTTCGGCCAAGAGTATTTACTGGCAACTGCCCGTCATCCGTCAGAGGCAGGAGCGGTAGAACCCCGCCCGATCCTTCATCCACTATGTACATCTTGACTCCGGGGAGAATCTGCTCCATAGCTTCGAGGTAGAGACGCTGGCGCGTTATTTCGGGCGCCTTTTCGTACTCGAACAGGATGGCTTTGAAGCGTTCAGCCTGGCCTTCGGCAATCGCAATGCGTTCCTGCTTGTATGCCTCGGCTGATTCCGTAAGTCTGGCGGCTTCACCCCTGGCCTGGGGGAGAACCGATTCCTTGTAGGCGTCGGCGAGATTTATGATGCGCGCCTTGTCCTCACGCGCGCGCACAACGTCGTCGAAAGCGTCCTTGACCTGTTCAGGCGCGAACACGTTGAGCAGCTTTACCTCGCGCACATTTATGCCCGTGCTGTAGTAATCGAGAAGACCCTGGAGCTCGAGTTTGGTTTCGGCTTGGATGTCCTCTTTCTTGTCGGTCAGAACATCGTCAATGGGACGGCTTCCGATAACCTGCCGGAGCGCGGTTTCAGTGACGTCCTTGATCGTCTGGCCGTCCGGGTCGGACACTCTATACAAGTAATCTTCGATGTTCTTGATGTCGTACTGGACGAGAAGCTGAACGTCAACGATGTTGGGAGCTTCGCCGGGCTGTCCCTCTTCGTCGGGGTCGCCGGTTATCATGAGGGACTCGCTGAGGACGGGATTACCACCGGCGACTCCAACCTCCAACTGGCGGACGCTGTCCACGAAGACGATGTCCCGCGCGCCTATGGGGGAAGGCCACCACCAGTGAAGGCCGGGGCTCTGTATGCTCTCGAATTTGCCCAAGCGTCGGAGGGCGGCCTGCTCGCCGGGCTGAACGGTGAAGAATCCGCTGCCCAGCCAGACCGCAATCCCGACTAAGAACAACCCGATCACGATAAGCGAACCTATATTGCCGCCACTTCCACCGCCGCCACCAATTCGGAAGCGGCCGAAGAAGTTTCGGATCCGCTCCAGCACCTGGTCAAAATTTACTTCCGGCTCTTCTGGACGATACATCGGCAGTCAAACTTTCGGTATGTGGGTATGTATAAGGTTACAAATAATGGTAACACATTAACGCAGGCCATTCGACAGATGTTTTCTCAGAGATGCTGTATCAACTTTGTCGATCCTGACCCACCCACGCCCCTGGATACCGGATTTCGCGGGCATGACGGGCGGTACCCACAGACTAGGTTATTACAAGGTTCTTTCTAGGAACGCGGGCCATTCATACTAGAATCTACGTGCCTCGAAATCAGTCGGATTGTCCGGCGGCCTCGATCTCACTCAGAAGATCCAGGAATTCCTCATAGTCGGAAACGCCGGACACGAGCGACATGAACGTACCGAGGTCAGGCGACAGTTCTCTCAGGCGCCTGACCTGCCCGCCGATGGGATTCACAGAGGCCGGGCTCTCGGCATAGGTGCCGTTGAAGGCGAAGTATGCCTGATTCAGCTTGCGAATCGGATGGCCGTTGGCGACGAACAGCTTTCGGCGGGTTTCCATGTATGCCTCGGCGATCTCAATTTCGTCCCGCGCCAGCAGGGCGTCCGCCGTCAGGCGCGTCTCCTGCATCTCGCGCCTGAAGTCGAAGTCCGCTGGCCGCGTCGGACCCGCGTCCTCGATCTCAGTGGTCGAGCCAAATGCCACCGGAACGACCTCGGGCATTCTGGAGCGAATTCGCTTGAATGCGATATCTCCGAGTTCCCGGCCACCCAAGTCCGCGACCGTTTCGTTCAGGACGAGCATGTCGGGAGAGTCGAACATGTGCTGGCCCAGAGGTCGCAGAAAGAGGTAGTGGTGAAGCCACTCGTGGGCCATGATGGAAAGGGTCGCGTTGAGGTCGGCCCCGTTGTAAACGGATGCAGGATAGGTGGCGACTCCGCCAATATCAAGGACAAGAGCCGATATATCCTCGTCTTCCAGGAGGCTGGCTTCGACCTCTTCTCTGCTCTCGACACTCATATGAGGATCGAGAAGAATGCCATCCTGTCGCTCGATCTTGTCGCGCGGCGACGTTATGAGCACCTTGGGAGTCTCGATGAGACGAATATCCACGGGCGGGAATACGACTTCGCCCAGCAGCCCCATACCCTCACTACGGATTACTGAGCTGAGCTCCGATTCGAGCGTCTCCTCAACGTCGTTACGTATGTCGTGCCTGAGCCGATGCGCCCGCCCAAGTTCTGCCTGGAGACGCCTCGCCTCCGGTGTTATCGGAGATTCTTTCGAGGCGACCACGTTGATCCGGTTCTTGAGGTCGTCCTCGACACGGCCCAGTTTGAAATACTCATCAACGAGCGCGAGCTTTTCGACGTCCGAGATAGCCCGCCCAGGAATCGCTCTAAAGGCAAGGTGGGTCCATTTGCTCATCGAGTTGGACAGGTGCCAGCCTATCAGGTCGAATGCGTACCTGGAGGAGGCTTCCTGCGCCGGGTTCAAGGTGTACACATCGCCCCTGAGTAGAAGCATGAACAGAACGGCAGAGGCGATGACCGCCCACTTGAGAGATCTGACTATAGTTCGTCGGCAGAGCATGGCATATTCATACCCGCTTCTGAGTTTAAGTGGCAGGGGCGCTATCGGCGGCGGAACAGGTTGAGGAATCTGTCCTCATAGTATTCGAAGACTCCCCAGCGGTCCAGTTCCCGTCTCAGTTCTTCGGGGTCCCTGCCCTGCTGGACCTGGCTGAACATCTGCTCGATGCGCTGGATTGCTCCCTGAGGCAGTCCGCCTGCGGACGGACTTGGATCGAGCATACCGCGCGTTCGCAATTCCTGTGCATTTTCGACGGCGGAGCGCGATGTGAACTCGTAGATGAACTTCAGCAGCGAGACATCCCAGAGTTCATCTACTCCGACCATCACTACGGAGAGGTCGTCCTTGTTGTCGTCCAGGTCGTCGCTGATACGGTTCGCTATGTCGGCGGGCGGACCACTCAGTATATCCATCTTCTCCGCTTCGTTGCGGTACTGGTAGAGAATGCCCGGACTGTTAGGACCAAACTGTTGCGACAAGTGCCTGAAGTAGCTGTATGCGTCGTCGCTGAATCCCTCGAGATTCATGGCGTAGTAGGGCGTCACAATCGCGGGTTTCTCGGCGACAACCTTACCCTGCCTAACGACGCTCTCCGGGTCTTCAGGCTGGATCTCGCGATAGATGGGCTCGGTGACCACGTAGTAGGACAGGCTCGTCGTTCCGAAAGTGGCCAGATTCTGCTTCGGATACCTGACTACCCAGGTCTGTTCGGCTGCACGAATCAGATCGCGTTCGTCTTCCATCCACTACCTTCTTCGCCTGCGCAGAGCAAGCCCGACTAAGCCCAGGACAAACAGAGGCATTGTAAGATCGCTCAAACCGAGCGTTTCCCTGCCGGGCAGTATGCAGCCCGCCGAACTGCCCGAATCCGGCTGTTCGGTGTCAGTCTCCGGCGCTGAGGCAGGCTCGGCCTCGGGCGTCGGAGTGGGCTCAACTTTGGCCATGGCGGGCGGCTGCGTCGGAGTTGGCTCCGGCACTGGGGTCGGGGTGGGCGGTTCCGGCGTCGGGGTGGGCGTGGACTCAATTGTCCCAACAGCCTCGGAGCCCGCCTGCGGCGTGAGACTGTACAGTTGAATCGCGGGCCGTGAAATGGGCGTCGGCCTGGCGCTGTCGCGCTCGGGCGGTATATATTCGGGCGCGCCGATGATCTCTCTCCACCTGTTCTCCAGCTCGATGCGGCTGATGCCATAGACCTGCTGGATCGAATCGTCCATGTTCGTGCCTTCCCTGAAGACCGCGAGCAGTTCGCGCATATTCGCGGGACCGTATGCCGCGATCATGTACTCGACTATGCTCCGGGCCTGACCGTAGAAGATTATCACGTCTTCCGGGTCTCCGGGCAGGACGGGCATAGAGGTTATAGGCAGGAGCCTGTCCGTGCCCAGCGCGAACTCCAACGCTATGTCGTAGGAGAATCCCGGGGCGACGTTTCCAAATTCGGCAAGACCCTCGTCGAGCCACGACGGGATCCGGCGAATAATGCTGTCGCCCGCCCTGTGGTTGATGATATGAGTAAGTTCGTGCGAAGCGGTTCCGGTCGCTCCGCGTCCGCCGCCAAGCACCAGAAGAGTGCCCAGATCGGTAAATGCCTGGCCCTCGGTAATGAGTTCGCGCCTGATGGTGCTGGAACCGGGTGGAAGGGCTTCCAGCATCTCCTTCACATTGTTGTACATAGTTACCCGGATCGGGATAGAGGTATCGGCTCCGAGAAGCGGCCCCATGAAGTCCAGGGTGTCTATACTTGCTTCCAGTATAATCTCGGCTCGCCTCTTGACCGGCCCGTGGTAGGCGACGGCAATGGGGCCCTCCTCAACTTCCTCCCATTCGAATCGAGCGTCGTAGTAGATGAACTCAGCGGTTTCGGTGGAAAACTCGTTGCCTTCGACGTCCCTTACCTCGAAGTGGTATTTGATTATGGTACCGGGCGGTATGTACTTGCCTCTCACGTCGGTGCGCCAGAACAGTTCGGACTCGACGCGGTCAGCCTGATCGAACTCGAAATACTCATAGACGGAGTTCTCATTCTGACCGACCTTCAGCCTGACCGAGACTTCCTCTATTTCTCTGTCGTTTTCAACTTCAATGAAAAAGCGCATTCCCTCCGGGAACTCGCTGGCGACACTGGAGGAAAGCACCGTGATGTTATGGTCGTCACCTTCGGCGAAAACGCTTGCGGAGTTCGATACGCCAAGTATCAGCGTAAGTCCGACTATCAGCATCAGTGAGACGCGGCCTTTTTTGAGAAAGCCTGCGACTTGATTCAAGATGATCCACCTTTTAGCAACAATGAGTATCTTTTAGTCCTACGCCGGAGACCACGAGTCCGACGAACGTGAACTCCCCTATTTTTCTAATACGTCAGAGGCGTTCGCGCGGGATTCAATGAATCTGGTAATTACGTCCCCCGATCCTCTGTCTCCAGCATCCGCCAGCTGTGGGTAAGCCTGTGGATCGCCGTGAAAATGGTCAGCGCGGTTATTACGCCGAGCACGATCAGCATGACAACGGGAATCCAGTGCGCGACGATCAACCCCAGCCCGGTCAGCGCTACACGTTCGGGTCTCTGCATAACGCCGACCTTGCATTCTATTCCCAGACCCTCCGAACGCGCTCTCATGTAGCTGACCATGATGGAGCCCACAAGGGCGCCGTAAACGAGCAACGCGCCGATGTCGTTGTCGTTAGCGATGTAGTATGCCAGGACCCCAAGGAGCACCACCGCTTCGGAGACACGGTCAATCGTGGAATCCAGAAGCGCACCGAAGTCGGACGCGCGTCCGGTCATCCTGGCCAGCGCGCCGTCGAACATATCGAAAATGCCGGCGAACAACGTCACGAGTCCACCTGCCCACCACAGTCCGACACCTATGAGATACGCGGCGACGACAGCTATCAGCAGGCCGATTATCGTAACGATATTGGGCGTTAGTCCCATGCGGCCCATCAGCAGGGCAACGGGAGTTTCGACGTAATTCGAAAGAGCACGCCGGGCTTCGTCCCGACCGATCATCTTTCAACCACCTAAGACTGGTTAATCAGGACATATTAGAAAGTATCAGGTCGGGCGGTCAACACGAGCCTACAGTTTCGCGGCAGCATAGGGGCTTGGAACGAGCTCGTTGTAGTAGTCGAGGACGCGAGCGGCGACTCTCTCCCAGCGGAAGCTGTCGGCGGTGCGGATTCCCTGTTCGGACAGCCGACGTCGAAGCGCGGGGTCCATCAGCAGCGCGTGGATGGTCTCCGCAAGGGCCGTTTCGTCCTTTGGGGGAACAAGCAGACCATCGCGTCCGTGCTCGATTACGCTAGCGTAGCCGACGATGTCGGTCGCGACTACGGGCGCGCCGGCCGCCATCGCCTCGAGCAGGACAATTCCGAAGCTCTCTTTGTCAACGGCGGGCGAGCAGTATATGTCGGCGGACTTGAAGTATCTTGCCCTCATCTCGTCCGATACGCGGCCCGTGAAAATCACGTCCTGGAGATTTCGCTCGCTCATTATGCGGTAGCATTCGGCGTCCGGCTCGCCCGGCCCGACGACTATAAGGCGCAGATTCGGGAAGTCCCACTTCAGTCTGCTATGAGCAAGCAGCAGGTACTTCAAGCCTTTTCGTTTTTCCAGCCTGCCCAGGAACAGGAGATTGATCTTTCCGTCCCTGAGTTCGGGCAGTGGCTCAGCGAGCGCGAATTCGTCAACGTCAATGCCGTTGGGTATAACCTTGTAGTCTCCCGGGAAGTGCTTGCTGATGAACTGCATTGCCGGTTCGGACACGGCTATTCTGCCATGCAGACGCCTTATCAGGGGATCTACCAGCTTGTCCGAGCCTATCGCCCACCAGGTCCTTCTTCCCCTGTAACTGTGGAACGTCGCCACATTCACCGTCGTGCGTGGGTTGAGCGAGCTGAGCGTTCCCAGGGGCACCATACCGGCACAAGGCTCATGGATATGCACCACGTCAAAGCCCTCGTCCTCCAGGACGTTCTTTATGTTGGGAGTAATCCAGACGGACAGGGACACTCTGGCCACAGAGCCGGCGGTTGGAAGCGGAACGGGCTTTCCCATCGGGATGAAATCAGGATCTTTTATAGATTCGGGTGATGAACACGGAGCGACTATCCTCACCTCGTGGTCCCAGCTTCTGAACTGGTGGGCGATCTGATTTATGTGGTTGCGCACTCCGCCGTGAAAAGCGTGGTCGTAAGGTGAAAAAAGGCCTATTTTCAGTGGCCGATCCATACTCTTCACCTCAACTGGCTCTTTGCTATCGTCGTATCCCCGGATGTCTCACCTTGTTGAATTTGTGCCGCCATTGTATATGGATATGTTCAAAATGGCTAGTTGGAAGTTTGGGACTCACTCAGGTGGCGCGCAACCCCTTACCGGTCCGGTAAGAACTAAACGGCCAGATTCCGCGGCTACGGATTCGGGCCTTGTTTGCCTGTTACGCCGGTTCCGGGCGCGAGACTGGAATGAGGGTCTAAGGGTCTAGTTGTCCCTTCCAGCTATGAAGTCCTCCACCATATCCCGCGCTACTGAGTCGGTGTACTGCACCGGAGGCGACTTCATAAAGTACGCGGACGGGCCGAGAATGGGTCCGCCGAGTCCCCTGTCCTTCGCAATCTTGGCGCAGCGGATGGCGTCAATCACGACTCCGGCGGAGTTGGGACTGTCCCACACTTCCAGCTTCAGGTCTATATTCAGAGGAACGTCGCCAAAGCTGTTGCCCTCGAGCCTGATGTGCGCCCACTTGCGGTCGGACAGCCATGGCACGTGGTCGGACGGGCCTATGTGGATGTTGTCGGGATCCAGGTCGGCGTCAATCTGCGACTGGACGGAGTTGGTCTTGGATATCTTCTTGGAGGTGAGGCGGGAACGTTCCAGCATATTCAGGAAGTCGGAATTTCCGCCGAAGTTCAGCTGGTACGTGCGCTCCAGGTCAACTCCACGATCCATGAAGAGCCTGGTGAGGACGCGATGCACGATGGTAGCGCCAACCTGGGACTTGATGTCGTCGCCGATGATGGGCGCTCCGGCGTCCCTGAATCTGCGCTGCCAATAGTCGCCTTCACCGCTCGCTATGAACACCGGGATGCAGTTGATCATGCCCGCACCCGCCGCCAGTATCTGCTCGGTGTACCACCTGGTAGCATCCTCGGAGCCTACGGGCAGATAGTTAATGACTACGTCAACCTCGCGCTCTTTGAGGATTCCCGATATGTCGTCGGTCGGGCCGGGGGCCTTCTCAATGACCTCGGACATATACTGCCCCACGCCATCGAGGGTCATTCCCCTCTGGACAGTAACACCGGTGTGAGGAACGTCGTAGAACTTGATGGTGTTGTTCGGCTCCGCGTAGATCGCGTCGGAGATGTCCAGTCCGACCTTGTTCGCGTCAACGTCGAACGCGGCGACCACGTTGATGTCGCCAATTCCGTATTCGCCGAGTACCGGGTGCATGATTCCCGGTATGCTGTCATCCGGTCCTGCGTCTGAATACTTGTGTATTCCCTGGACCAGGGAAGAAGCGCAATTGCCGAGACCTATAATCGCTACGTTGATGTCAGCCAAGTGACCCTACCTGCCTCATTCTCATCAGGACGCCGGTTCGTAAACGACCGCGCCCGTCTGTTTCAATTTCCGGCTTCTTGTACTTGTATTTCGTTCGCACTCGTGAAATTCTAGCGTATGCGCGCAGCCTCTCACAAGTTAGGAGAACGACAGACTCTCGGCCCAGGCGAGCGCGTCACGAATGCCGTCCTCAAGCGTCATTGTCGTTTGCCATCCCAGCAATTCGGCGGCTTTGTCGGCATTGGCATACGCTCCGGCCACGTCCCCAGGCCTTGGGGGAGCGTCCTCTTGCGGAATCGGCGATCCATGTACGTTCTCGAATGCGGACACAATTTCCCGAACAGTGACTCCGCTGCCTGTACCCAGGTTGATGATGACGAATCCCGGACCGTCGGGAAACACGTCGTCAATGCGTTCGACGGCCTTTACGTGTGCCTGGGCCAAGTCCCAGACGTGAATATAGTCCCTGATTCCGGTGCCGTCCCTAGTGGGCCAGTCGGTGCCGGTTACGTTGAAGATTGGCCTTTCGCCATTGGCGACCGCGACCAGGATGTTTACTATCTGGGTGGCTTCCCGCTGCACCTGTCCTGAGCGCATCCTGGGGTCAGCTCCGATGGGATTGAAGTATCTCAGAGAAATCGCCTTCAGGCCATAGCCTGCGGCCATGTCCTCCAGCATCATCTCGGTCATCAACTTGCTCCGTGCGTATGGACTCTGAGGACGTGTTGGAGAGTCCTCGGTCACCATGAAACCCTGGACGTTGTCATATACCGATGCCGACGAACTGAAGACGATATTTTCGCAGCCGAAGTCGGCGAGCATCCTGAAGAGTTCAGCTGATCCGGTTACGTTGTTCTTGTAGTAGTCGTATGGCCTGCTGACGGAGTCGGGAACGACAGCCAGTGCGGCGCAGTGAATCGCGAAGTTGATGTCCGGGTGGTCCTCGAAGATACGCGAGAGCACACCTGGGTCTGCAATGTCCCCACGGTAGAAGGGATGCGACCGGGCGAATGACTCTCGACCATTGACAAGCGAATCGAGAACCACAGGAACATGTCCCGAATCCTGGAGAGCCGAGCAAATGGTGCTTCCGATGTAGCCGGCCCCACCGGTAACGAGCACCTTGCGAGGAATAGGGTCAATTTCTGCGTCTCTCATAGCCCGATTATCGTAAACGATGCGCGTATTGGCGCTCAAGAAGAGCTTCTTCAAAATCGGCAGGACAAGGAAGGTCATCGCCCGTCTATGTTATGCTGGAATCCAGAATTCGAACCTCGGAGCAACACGTTGGAAACGGAATCCGGCGAGAGCGCGACAACCATAGAAAGGCAGTCAGAAAACCTGCCAAGAACTGTGCTGCGTGAATGGACTGTCGCCGCTACCGCCGTGGTCGCGCTGGCAGCAGACCAGATCAGTAAGTATCTTGTGCGAGAAAACATGGCAATCGGCGAATCCTGGCCGGCGCAGGGTTTCTTTCGGCTGACGCACGGAACGAATACCGGTTCCGCGTTCGGGCTGTTCCAGGACCAGACCGTCATCCTGACGATAGCCTCGATCTTCGCAATAGGTTTCATCATCTACTTCTACCGCTCCCACAGCGACCGCACATGGATAACCAAACTCACTATCGGTCTTCTTCTGGGCGGCGCAGTCGGAAATCTGGTTGACAGGCTGGTCGCCGGAAGGGTAACCGACTTCATAGACGTGGGCCCGTGGCCCATATTCAATCTCGCCGACTCGTCTATCACTGTGGGAATCACACTGCTGATAGCGAGCCTGGTACTGACCGGCGGCAAGTCGGAAGAGTCATCCATGCCGGAGGGGTCTGAGTCCTCGGACTCGGATGAAAGATGAGCGACGTCCGGGTCTTCACATGCGAAAGTCCCGGTGAGCGCCTGGACAAGTTCTTAGCCGACCGCTGCGCCGACCTGTCCCGAACCAGGATCAAGAGGATCATCGCGGACGGTGAAGTCACAGTTGACGGAAGTGTTCAGAATGCGGGTTTCAGGCTCAGGTCGGGGCAGAAAGTCACCATCGTCGTGCCTGAGCCGGCCCCAACTCACATGCGCCCTCAGCAGATCCCGCTCGATGTGGTTTACGACGACGACGAACTGCTCGTAGTGGACAAGCCCGCCGGTATGCCCGTCCATCCGGGCGTCGGACATCCCGACTCCACTCTGGTCAACGCAGTCCTCGGACTCGACCCGACAATCGGGGACGTGGGCGGCACTATGCGGCCCGGACTGGTCCACAGGCTGGACATGGACACATCAGGGCTTATCGCCATTGCCAAGACGGACCGGGCTCACTCCTCCATTACCGGTCAACTGCGGGACAGGACTGTAAACAAGGGCTACCTGGCGCTCGTCGCCGGGACGCTGAGTCCGGCAGAAGCGGTGATAGACGCTCCCATTGGGCGCGACCCGCAGGACCGCAAGAAGATGGCAATTGTGGAAGACGGTCGCCCGGCCTCTACGCGCTACAGGACAGTTGCCAATTTCCTGGGGTGTAGCTATGCGGATGTCAGACCCAAGACCGGCAGGACGCATCAGATAAGGGTACACTTCGCCTCGATAGGTCACCCGGTCGTCGGAGACGCGCTGTACGGTCGGAGGGACCTACGCATCGGCAGGCACTTCCTCCATGCCGCGTATCTGGAATTCGACCATCCGGGCAGCGGTGAGCGGGTGCATTTTCACTCTTCACTGCCGACAGATCTACAGTCCTTGATAGACAGTCTTGAGAATTGACACCGATGTCAGAAATCACCAAAACATGAGGTATCCGCAATGCCACTCCAGTTATTTGCCGAAACTGTCTATAAGAACGCAAACGTCGTAACCGTTGACCCACAAAATCCGAGGGCGCAGGCTGTGGCGATTCTGGACGGCAAGTTCGTAGGAGTCGGCAGCGACGCCGAAATCGAAGGACTCATCGGTCCGACTACGCGGGTCATAGACGTAAGCGGTATGACCATCATACCCGGCCTCATAGACGCCCATATCCATGTGCTGAGTAGCGGTATCAGGCACGTCATGGCCGCGGACTGCGATCAGCGCTCCATCACGGCAATCCAGTCCGAATTGCGCGCTCGCGTGGAACGCGCGTCTCCCGGAGACTGGGTGGAAGGCTTCAAATTCGACGATACCAAAACCGCCGAACGCCGATTCCTGAACAGACGAGATCTGGATGCCGTATCCACGGAACTCCCCATCCTGGTATCTCACCGCGCCGGGCACGTTTACTATCTGAACTCCAAGGCTCTGGAGCTGTCCGGGTATGACGACGATAGCCCAGACCCACACGGCGGCAGGCTGGGCCGCGACCCCGACACAGGCGCGCTGGACGGTGTGCTATACGAACGAGCCATCGAGCCATTGAGCGACCTTCTTCCGCAGGTGACGCCCGATGTGCGCCGCGAGGGTCTGCGCACGATTTGCAGGATGCTGACCGCGAGCGGGCTCACCAGCGTCCACGACGCAATGGTATCCAACGACCAACTGAATACCTATACAGAGGGCCGCGACAGTGGCGATCTGAGCATCAGGGTTTATATGCTGGCCGCCAGGCCCCACTTCCCCGCCCTGCGCGACGCCGGGATGCGGTCCGGATTCGGCGACGACCGCCTGCGTCTCGGCGGAATCAAGATGGTCTCGGACGGCGCGATAGCGGCTCGTACCGCGTATATGTCCGAACCGTACATCGGTACCTGCGACCACGGCATACTGGCCATGTCCCAGGAGGAAATCACCGAATCCGTGCTGGAGATTCATCGTGCCGGATTCCAGGTCTGCATACACGCGAACGGCGACCTGGCCATCGAATCGGTCCTGAACGCCTACGAACAGGCTCAAACAGAGCATCCGCGTCCCGATCCGCGACATCGCATCGAGCACTGCACTCTGGTCAATACCGACCTGCTCTCGAAGATGAACCGACTTGGGACGATTGCCACGCCGTTCTGCACATACGTTTACTATCACGGTGAGAAGATGGAGTTTTACGGGGAAGAGAGGCTGGAGTGGATGTTCGCCCAGCGCTCGTTCATTGACAGCGGCGTAATCTCCACCGGAGCGACGGACTATCCGCCGGGACCGTTCGAGCCACTCATGGGTATCCAGAGCTGCGTTACACGCACAGACATGAACGGCAATTTGTGGGGGCCTAGCCAGCGCATAAGCGTCGAAGAGGCGCTGCGGCTCTATACGCTGAACGGCGCCTACGCTTCATTCGACGAAGACAAGAAGGGCTCTATCGAGACCGGCAAGCTGGCGGATATGGTCGTACTGGCCGAAGACCTTACGTCTGTGGATCCATCTACGATAATAGATATACCCATAGTGGAAACAGTGATTGGAGGAGAAACTGTTTACGAGGGTTGAAAGAGCAGCCCACAACCTTCCATAATTCTCAGTATCTTCCCTTCACGAAACAAGGAGACATACCAATGCCCGCCGACAAGAACCGACGCATAGTCATGGCAGAACGACCGGTCGCCTACCCGGAATCCCAGCACTTCAGGCTGGAGGAAGTCCCAACTCCGAAGCCCGCGGAGGGCGAGGCGCTGGTGGAGGTCGAGTGGCTGTCTCTCGACCCCTATATGCGCGGACGGATGCGCGAGGGCCCGTCCTACGCGACACCGGTACAGGTCGGCGAGGTCATGACAGGCGGGGTGGTTGGCAGAGTTGTGGAGTCGCGCACTCCCGAACTGGCTGTTGGAGAAGTAGTGGACGGCTCTCTTGGATGGCAGGAATACGCCGTCGCAAGACCCAGCCAGTTGCGGAAGGTTAATCCCAGCCTCGCGCCAATCTCAACTGCCGTGGGCGTGCTGGGTATGCCCGGTATGACCGCCTATTTCGGTCTTCTGGATGTCGGACAGCCTGAGGTCGGCGACACCCTCGTCGTGTCGGCGGCGTCCGGCGCGGTGGGGCAAGTAGTCGGGCAGATAGGCAAGATTATGGGATGTCGCGTCGTCGGAACGGCGGGCAGCGACGACAAGGTTGACTTCATAGTAAACGAACTCGGCTTCGACGCGGGAATCAACTACAAGACGCAGGATGTGCCGTCCACGCTCGCCGAAGCGTGTCCAGACGGGATAGACGTCTATTTCGACAATGTCGGCGGCCCTGTTACCGACGCGGTGTTGGAGCTAATCAATGTACACGCCCGCATCTCGGTCTGCGGCCAGATTTCTCAGTACAACCTGGCCAAGCCCGAACTCGCGCCCCGCAACTTGGGCGTCCTCATTCAGAAGCAGGCAAAGATGGAGGGCTTCCTGGTCTTCAACTTTGCCCACAAGCACGAACACGCCCGTCAGCGTATGGCGGAGTGGATTCGCACAGGACAGCTCAAGTACAGAGAAGACGTGGTAGAGGGCCTGGAAAACGCGCCCCGCGCGTTTATAGGCATGATGAACGGCGAGAACTTCGGGAAGCTGTTGGTTCATGTGAGGGGCGAGTAAACCAAGATGCAGCCTATCGCTCTCGCTTAGGCTCCTCTTCTGACATCGCTCCTATAAATCGGGATACTGACAATTCCACATCATCAAACGCGCCGGGAGACACCGTTTCCCCTGTCTGATATTTGCGTTCAGTGGAGTACCGGCCGTCTATAGGATCCGAGTATGTCTCTACAACTCGGTCGGGAATGTTGGCAATCCATACTTCGGGAATGCCGAATCCGGCGTAGAGAGCGAGTTTCGTGTTGCGGTCGTAGGACAGCGACGAATCCGCTACCTCGATAACCAGCAGAACATCGTTCGGGCCGGGGAGTTGCTGGCGGTAGAAATCGTCCCGCCATTTCAGCAGCGCGAAGTCCGGCTGCGGCTCGTTATACTCGTCCAGACGAACATTGCCCTGAACCCTGACGATGGCCCTGCGTCCGAGAAGCGAAACTAGAAAGTAGGTTCCCACGTCAACGCTCGCTCCGTGTTCGGGCCCGATTGGCGACATGGTTATGATCTCCCCATCTATCAGTTCCACTCGCTCGTCCATGCCCAGGATTCCGGCTTCAGCCATTGCGTGGTATTCGTACACATTTATCCGGCGGCGGGTCGGTTCGGCCTGAATCCGGGGTTCGACCAGTGTAGTCATGTCCGCGCTCCTCTCAGAAGGTCAATTCGCATCTCATCTAACCCTGTTCCCTGATCTGGAAGCCTCTACCCATCTGTCCGCTCATCATTTGACACCGCGCCGATGAACCGAGACACCGACACCTCCACATCCTCGAAAGCCAACGGAGATACCGTCTCGCCCGGAGAGTACACGCGGGAGTCGGTGTACTCACCGTCCACCGGATCCCTGTACACCTCTACCACGCGGGCGGGTATGTTCGCTATCCACACTTCGGGAATCCCAAAGCGTGCGTAGAGCGGAAGTTTGACATTCCGGTCGTGCGACAGCGTCGTATCGGACACCTCCACAATCAGCAGAACATCGTCCGGGCCAGGAGCGCTGTAACGGTAGTAATCTTCCCTTCGCTTTAGAATCATTAAGTCTGGTTCCGGCTGATTCTGTTCGTAGAGTCGCAAGTGCGCTTGGACTCTGACTATGGCACGACTGGTGACCAGTGGAACCAGAAAGTCGTTTATAGTGTCCACACTTGCGGCGTGTTCATTGCCGATGGGCGACATGGTTATTATCTCCCCGTCTATCAGTTCCACACGCTCGTCTATGCCAAGTATTCCGGCTTCCGCCATAGCGTAGTAATCTTCCACGCTGAAGCGGTAGCGAGGGGGGAACCAGGGATCAGGCAGGGCGGCGAGCATTGCATCCGTGAAGCATTGCGGGTGGGAGTCCGGGGATTTGGTAAGTATCTCGCCATCTATCAACTCGACATGGCCGCATTTCGAGAAGACTCCGACTTCGGCCATTTTCATGTATTCGTCCGCGTTGAAGCGGCGACGGGTCGAGTCGGTCTGATCTTGAGGTTCGACCAGTGTAGTCATGTCCGCACTCCTATCGGCGATTCAAGGCAACGGGGCCGACTTCCGCCGGCCCCAAATGACTAAGTTCCTATGAAACTGAGCGGCCTAGCCCCCGTTGTGCTCAGCGATGGCCTTGACGACCGCCGCCGGGTTCATGGGGAGTTCCCTCATGCGGACGCCGGTGGCGTCGTAGATCGCGTTGGAGAGCGCGGCCAGAGGAGGAACTATCGGCACCTCGCCGACGCCCCTGACTCCGTACGGGTGGTTGGGATTCGGGACCTCCACGACTACGGTATCAATCATCGGAAGGTCGAGCGAGGTGGGCATCCTGTAGTCCAGCAGGCTGGAGTTCATCATCTGCCCATCGTCGCTCATATAGTATTCCTCGTTGATCGCCCAGCCAATGCCCTGGACGACGCCGCCCTGAATCTGTCCCTCGACATAACTCGGGTGTATGGACGTGCCGCTGTCCTGCGACGCCGTGTACCTGAGTATCTCGATCTTGCCGGTTTCTGGATCGACCTCGATGTCCACGATGTGCGTGGCGAACGCGCTGCCCGCTCCGCCCGGGTCCATGTTGGCGCTGCCCACGATGGGACCGCCGGTCTCGGATGCTCGTCCGGCGAGTTCCTTGAAGCCCATGCTTAGTTCAGGATCGGACTTGTGCCTGAACACACCGTCTTCGAGTTCGATCTCTGAGGCGTCGGTCTCCCAGAGCAGCGCGGCGCGCTCGATCATCTGGCGCTTCACGTCCTGAGCGGCCTCGTAGCTCGCCCAGCCAGTCTTGAAGGCCGCGCCGGAGCCACCGGTCATGGACGTATAGCCGATCTGATCGGTATCTCCGACCTGCGGGCTGACATCCTCGACTGGTATTCCCAGCACCTCTGCGAACTGCTGCGCCGCCGCCGGACGGGTTCCGCCAATATCCATCGAGCCGATGGTGAGGCTGACAGTGCCGTCGAAGTTCAAGTTTGCAGTGGCGCACGCCGGGCCGGTGCCGTTGATCCAGAACCCTGAGGCCACGCCCCTGCCACGCCATTTGCCGTCGAGCGGCTGGGCATAGTGGTCGTGATCCTTGGCCGCCTGCGCCGTCTCGATTGCTCCGATTGGCGGATTGATTATGCCGGTGGCGCGACGGGTCCCCTCTTTGGCCCCATTCAGAATCCTGAAGTCAATCGGGTCCATATCTAGCTTCTCGCAGAACTCGTCAATGATCGTCTCCGCGGCGAATGATCCAAGTGGCGCGCCAGGGGCGCGGTATGCGGTCGTCTTGGGCTTGTTGTCCACCACGTCGTATGCGTCAATCCGGATATTCTCGATGTCGTAGGGGGAGAAAATGCAGTTCGCCGCCGCGCCGACCGGAGATCCCGGATACGCACCCGCCTCGAAGCGCAGGTCCGCGTAGGCCGCGGTCATCCTGCCGTCGTTGGTGATGCCCATCTTCACATTCATGTATGAACCGGACGTAGGGCCGGAAGCCTCCATGACTTCGGTCCTGGTCATCGTGACCTTGACGGGTACGCCAGACTTCTTCGAGAGCGCGACCGCAATCGGCTCGAGGTAGATCGTCGTCTTGCCTCCGAATCCACCGCCGATTTCCATAGGAATAACCTTGACGGAAGAGAATGGCACACCGACGACCCCGGCGGTCAGATCGCGGATCTGGAAGTGGCCCTGCGAGCTTCCCCACACAGTGATGCGGTCCTGCGGCGTCCACCAAGCCGTTGCCGAGTGAGGCTCGATGTATCCCTGGTGGACTGTCTTGGTGCGGAATTCGCGCTCGATGACTATGTCTGCCGCCTCGAATCCCTTGTCAATGTCGCCAATTTCGAGGCGCGAGTGGCTGGCCACGTTGTTCGCGAATTCGGGATGGAGCAGGGGCGCGCCGTCCGCCATTGCATCTTCCACAGTTGTAACGACCGGAAGTACCTCGTAGTCCACCTCGATGAGGTCGAGCGCTTCTTCAGCGTCATGAAGGCTGTCCGCCGCTACCGCGGCTACCGGATGCCCCTTGAAAAGGACTTTGTCGCGCGCGAGTATCTTGCTGCTGACGTGCAGCATATTCTGCGGCGGGCCTCCCGCCGCTCCAACGACATTCTTGTTTTCGTATTCTGGAAAGTCCGCGGAAGTAACCACCGCTCTGACGCCCGGCGCTGCCTCCGCTTTGGAGGTGTCAATGGACTTGATGATCGCGTGCGCGTGCGGGCTTCTGAGCACTTTTGAATGGAGCATTCCGGGAAGGTTGACGTCCGCGCCGTATGCCGCCTTGCCGGTGACCTTGTCGTAACCGTCATGGCGAATTGGGCGTGTACCTACAGTCTTGTATGTTCCTGGTTCGGCAACGGTAGTCATAGGGTCGAGAGCCTCCTGAGAAAATCGTCTTTCGGTTCCGGTTGGAACTCGGGGGCATTGTATCACAGGCCCTTTACCAAGACTATTGCCGACATATGCCCCCATATCGGTCTGAGAAGCTTCGATTCGGTAAGTCTCAGCGCAATCCACACACTCAGAAATCCCGCCCGATTCGCTTGACGCTCAGCCTGAACGGAGTACCATATGGGCACTCTTTTCAGCTTGCGGGGGAAACAGTCATGAGCGATTCGCGTTATCGTGTAGGAATAGTAGGCGCCACCTGGATTGCGGTCAGGCGCACTGGACCCCCGCCACCGCCATTCCGAAATGACATAGGCAACGCGATCTCGCTGTCACACGCCGCAACTCTCCAGGCAATGCCCAATCTGGAACTTGCAGCGGTGTGCGACCTCATTCCCGAGCTACTCGACGACTTCAAGACGACCTGGGCGAACGAGCTTCCCAATGCAAACACCTACACCGATTACCGGGAGATGCTGGCGAATGAGAATCTCGACGTTCTCGTTGTCGCGACCTCCGACAATAGGCACACCGACATCGTCGTGGACGGCGCCGAGGCAGGAGTGAAGGGAATACTGTGCGAAAAGCCCCTGGCCACGTCCCTCGAAGACGCCGACCGGATGATTCGAGTGTGTGGAGAACTGGGAGTTCCCCTTCACGTCAATCACAATCGGCGCTGGAATCCGCTCATGCACATGGTTCGGGACAAGATACGGTCGGGAGCCATAGGTGCACTGGGCTCTATCGTAGTCTCTCACGGAGGACCGCGCGCCATGCTGTTCCGCAGCGGCACTCACATGATTGACGCCATCTGCTTCTTCGCCGAGTCGGAGCCGGCACGGGTCGTCGGTATGCTTGAAGACGGCTACGACGACTGGGACAGGTACAGGGGCGACGGAGGCAGGTTGCCGGAAAACGACCCGAGCGCGTCCGGCATGATCCTGTTCGAGAATGGAATCAGGGTGCTCTACGACGGCTCTAAGGACACGATCCTCTCATCCGACTTCATGCGGCTCCGAGGCTCCGAGGGCGAGATCAGCTTCAACCTGGACGCGCGTGGTCCCGCAGTCGTCAGGAAGTACGACGCCGATGCGCGAGTACCGATCACACATACTCTACATCCTGTCCAGTACCAGGTGCAGGGTCTTGCGGCGACTTACACTGAATTGATCGATGTTATCGAGAACGGCGGTACCGGGGTCTCCACGGCTGCCGAGGCGCGCAAGACCCTCCAGATCATGCTTGGCTTCCTCAAGTCCCACCAGCAGGGCAGCAGGCTGACCGACGTGCCTTCCTGATGTTCGGGCCCGGATTTCGGCGCAGGACAATTCCTGTTATCATGGTCGCGCGATTCAATGATTTGAACAAGGGAGGGTTCGAACATGGCAGGAATGACCGGAACAATCAGGCTGAGGCGAGTCAACCATCTCACTTACTGCGTCAAGGACAAGGAACGCGCCACCAGATTCTGGGTGGACGTACTTGGAGTCGAAGAGATACCGAGCCAGGTGGACTCGGACCACATCGTCTGGCTCCAGCTTCCTAGCGGCACGATGGTCCACCTGATAGAGAATGAGGACGCGCCCTCCGAGCCGTCCCACCACGGCGCGTTCGAGGTCGAGGACATCGACGAGGCGCAGAAGCATATGCACGCTCACAACGTCGAGACCACGGACATCACCACCAGGCACGACGGCCAGCGCGTCTTCTTCATCGAGGACACCGAGGGCAACCGGATAGAGATTTGCACCAAGTCCGGCTTCCCCATACTGGTCTAGAATAAAGAGTCTGAGGTGCTCCCATGACCGAAGAACGCTGGCCTGACATCCGGGCAAATCCTAGGACCTTCTACAGCTGCCCGCGGCTCGAAAATCTTGATGAGCTCGACGCGCGAGTCGCATTCGTCGGAATGCCGTTCGACCAGGGCACGTTCGGCAGGCCGGGCGCGAGGTTCGGCCCAGATGCCGTTCGGGATGCGAGAGGCTATTCGTACGTCGGGTATGGGGGTATGCAGTTCGACCAGGAAGCCGCGGGCTACTTTGACTCCGACAGAGGGACTGAGCTATTGGCAGGAGTCACGATGGCCGACTGCGGCAACATTACAGTCGTCCCATCGGACATCCTGGACAACTTCCAGAAGTTGACCAACGTCGTGGAGAAGATAGTCTCCAAGGATTCCATGCCGGTAGTCGTGGGCGGCGACCACGCCATTACTTTTCCTGTAGTTCGTGGACTCGGAGCGCACGAACCTCTGGACATAGTCCACTTCGATGCGCACATGGACTACTCCCACGAGACGCAGGGGGTACTCTACACCCACGGCAGCCCGATCCGACGCTGCCGCGAACTGCCATTCGTCCGCAACATCAGCTCCATCGGCATACGCAAGGAGAGCCGCAAGGTCTATGACGAGGCCATAGCGGACGGTAATCTTGTCATGACCACCCGCAGATTCAAGGAACTGGGTGCTGAGGCGGCAATGGCCGAAGTTCCGTCGTCTGAAAACCTGTACGTGACTATCGACATTGACGTCCTCGACCCCGCACACGCTCCCGGCACGGGAACACCCGAGGTCTGGGGCCTGCTCTACGAGGAACTGCGAGACTCTCTCGTGCACCTCGCGCGGAACCACAAGGTCGTCGCATTCGACATGGTTGAAGTCGCCCCGCCATACGACCACGCTGACATAACCTCCATGACCGCCTCCCGCCTCATCATAGACTTCCTGACGGAGATATTTCCGCCGTCCGATGAATAGGCGTCTGACACGGTCAGATCATGCCTGAGATTGCGCGATTCTTCGGAATTATCATACGTATGTATCCAGAAACGGGTGGGCCACACCATCGCCCGCATCTACACGCTTACTATCAAAATGCATCTGGCGCCTATGCGGTTGACGAAATAGAATTGATTGCAGGTAGGCTGCCACGCCGTCAGCACAGGCTTGTTCTTGCTTGGAGTACCTTGCACCAGAACGAGTTGATAACAAATTGGAAATTACTGCAATCTGGTCGAACAATTAGCAGGATACAACCACTGATATAAGGAACTGAACATGGAGCATCCCATACATCGTGTAACTTCGTTCGACGCGATTGCACCTTACACCCTGCGAGTCGAATTCGACGATCAAACACAGCAGGATATTGACTTCCTGCCGGTGTTGAGAGGCGAACTATATGGCCCGCTTAGGGACAAAGCACTGTTCAGCCAAGTCTGCATAGACCCGGAGGTTCACACCTTGGTCTGGCCTAACGGAGCCGACTTCGATCCTGCCGTCCTTCACGACTGGGATAAGCGCTCGGAAGCCATGATCGAGATGGCGCGAAATTGGTCGTTGGACCCGAGTCTGACGACATCCGCCTAACCAAGTAGCTCCCGCCTGATCTCGTCCAGCCGCTCGCGCTCCTCCGGCGATGCCTCAGGGTACGGCTCTCCCTTCATGCGTATCGAGCCCGTGAACTCCGGCGCCCGCTTCTCCAGGAAGGCGGCGCGGCCTTCGTCCCCATCCGCGCTGAACTGCGTCAGCAGCGCATTCATAAGCGTCTGCACACGCCACGCCTCCGTAACAGGGATGTCCCCGAACCGCAGGACCAATTCCTTCATCATCCGCGTCGCCAGCGGCGGCAGACCCGCGATATGCGCCGCCAGTTCCTCCGCGCGAGACATTAGCTTTTCATGCGGCACAACCTCGTTTATCAGGTTTATTCGCAGCGCCTCCTCAGCGTCGAATGGCTCGTCCATTAGAAGAATACGCATTGCGTCCGCATGAGCTATCTGCCGGGTCAGGTACGTCGCTCCCGGTCCGCCGCCGACCCATCCCTGGCTCAGCAAAGCGAACTTGAACCGGGCGTTTTCGGCTGACGCGATGCGTATGTCTGTCGAGGTCAGCATCAAGTAGAACCCCGCGCCCGCCGCCCAGCCGTTTATCGCCCCGATCACCGGCTTGTAGATCTGCGGGTAGTGGTCGCCGAGCCTGCCGTCCGCTCCGATGCGCGCTCCGTTCACGGTCCCGCCCAGTGGCCAGAACACACCCTCGGCGCGAATACGTTCCCGCTCTTCGGGCGTTATATCCGGACGCGTCGCCAGATTATGCCCCGCGCAGAAATGCCGGTCGCCGACAGCGGTCAGTATGGCGACTCGAATGTCGCGGTCGTCCCACACCTCTTTCCATATTTCGGCTATCTCCGCAGAAATCTGTTTGTCCAGAATATTCGCCTTCTCCGGATTATTGAGCGTGATGTAAGCGACCTTGTCCCGCTTCTCGAAATCTACCGGCATATCGTTTCTCCCTATGGAATCTTAAGAAATACGTCAGAGCTACGATCCAGGACGGCCTGCAACCATTCTGTCAGAATAGGGGTGAAGGCTCAGCCTTCTCGGATTCTATGTGCCACAGTTAGGCAGGTCAACGGATCTCGTCCTGATGTACAATGACGCCACTGGTCCAGTGTGACCTGGGAGACACATTGAAGAAAGTAACCATCTACACAGACGGCGCATGTTCCGGGAACCCCGGTCCCGGCGGCTACGGCGCGATACTCCAATACAGAGACAACTACAGAGACAACGCCAAAGAGCTCAGCGGCGGCTTCCGCAAGACGACCAACAACCGCATGGAACTCCTCGCCGTCATATCCGGTCTTGAGACTCTGAAAGCTCCCTGCGAGGTAACCATTTTCAGCGACTCGAGATATATTGTTGACGCCGTGAACAAGGGCTGGGCGAGACGCTGGAAAGCCAACGGCTGGCGCAGAAACAAGAAGGAGAAGGCCGTCAACCCCGACCTCTGGGAGCGTCTCCTCAACCTTCTGAAAATCCATGACGTAGAATTTCGTTGGGTCAAGGGACACGCGGGCAACGAAGGCAACGAGAGGGCGGACGCCCTCGCGGTCGCCGCCGCCAACTCCGATGATCTCGCCATTGACGAAGGCTACGAAACACCCAGCGCACACGCACTTATCTGACTGTGCCCGCGAACAAGGTGAGACTTTTGACCAACAATATAGAATCCCAACTCACCCACGTTGACCAGAGCGGCAAAGCCCAGATGGTTGACGTCGGCGACAAGCCCGACACCCGACGCGAGGCAATTGCAAGAGGTCGCGTCGTCATGCATCCCGAGACCCTCGCGCTCATACGCGACAATGCATTCGACAAGGGCGACGTTTTAGGCGTCGCGCGAATCGCGGGCATCATGGGCGCCAAGAACACCTCCCAGCTCATCCCGCTGTGCCATCCGCTGCCGCTCAACAAGGTCGCCGTGGAGTTCGATCTCGACGACGACGCCAGCGCGGTCAACATAACCGCCACCGCCCGCACCACGGGCAAGACCGGTGTCGAAATGGAGGCGCTGACTGCGGTCAGCGTGGCCGCGCTCACGATCTACGATATGTGCAAGGCCGTGGACCGAGCAATGCGCATAGAGGCCGTCCGACTGGCTCAGAAGACCGGCGGCAAAAGCGGTGACATATTCCTGGAAGACGTTTAGCCTCCTGGCCGAAATCCCCATCACATAGGACCCAATATGCGCGTTCCACGCTCCATAGATTCGATTTGCGCCGCGGCGGGCTCGGACATGCCATCGGCGACGAGACCGCTGACCGCGCCGATTTACCAGAACTCCGTCTTCGAGATCGAAAGCCTCGAGCAGGTGGACGACATTTACGAAGGACGGCAGGACGGTTTCATATACTCCCGCGACGCCAACCCGAACGTCTCTATCCTGGAGCGAGTGGTCGCCGACCTCGAAGACACCGATGACGCCGTAGCATTCTCGTCAGGCATGGGCGCGGTGGGCGTCACTCTGCTTGCGCTCGTGGAATCGGGAGATACCGTATTAGCGGCGGACGCGCTCTACGGCGGCACTAATCTCCTGCTGCGACAACACCTGACCCGCCTGGGAGTCAATGTTGAATTCGTGGATGCTTGCAACCTGCACGCAGTCGAGAGGTCCCTCCGAAGCCGACCGAAGGCGATGCTCATCGAGTCCATCACCAACCCGCTCCTCAGCCTGCCAGACATACGGGCAATATCGGACATGGCCCACAGGAGTGGAACACTTCTCGTCGTTGACAACACACTCGCGACACCCATCTTGCTGAAGCCAATGGAGTTGGGAGCGGACGTTGTCATCCACAGCGCTACCAAGAGCCTGGGCGGACACTCGGACGTGACCGGTGGAGCTGCCACCGCGAGATCAGACATCGCCATGCAGATTCGGCAGTCAAACAGCGTGTGGGGCAACACGCCCGACCCGTTCGCAACCTGGCTGATAGCCCGCGGCATACGAACGCTGCCACTCAGGGTAGAGCGGGCCTGCCGAAATGCGATGAGAGTCGCCGCGTTACTCTCCGACCATCCGAAGGTAAGAGCAGTCCACTACCCCGGCCTACCCGGTCACCCACAGCACGAACTTGCCAGAGCCACAATGCCCGGAGGATTCGGGGGTATGGTCTCTTACGACCTTTATGGCGGCGGCGCTGCCGCGTCGAAATTCGTGCGCACGCTCGACATGATCAAATTCGCCCCCAGTCTCGGTGAAGCCCGCACCACCATATCCCACCCTGCCAAGACCTCGCACCATTCGCTGTCTGAAGACGAACGTGCCCAATCCGGCATCTCCGATGGGCTAATCCGAATGTCCTGTGGCCTCGAGTCGGCGGAAGACATAATCGCCGACCTCGAACAGGCGCTTGAATACGTTTAGCGAGGCCCTCCCTCGAACATGAAGAGGCCACCGATTGCTCGGTGGCCTCTTCATGTTTCGCTACCTGATTTTATCAGTGCGTTCTATAGAACGTGATACAGCAGCAAGTGCTCACGCAGTACGTCGTTTGCGAAGTCGTTCTCGACGTCGCGCCAGACCGAGTGGATGTGGTTGGCGCCATTCTGCCGATTGTCGAACTCGACAACGAAGTTGCCGCCGTGGATCCGGTAGTAATGCTCCTTGCCTTGCTCCAAGGGGCCGCCCCAAGCCCAGTGCAGGCCGTCGAAGCCCTCGTCCTCAAGTCGCTGGAGCTTCTCCTGTGCCATGTCCGTTCGTACCTGGTTCACATAGACGTTGACCAGGTTTCGGAGGATGTCCTTCTGGGTGTCATTCATCTTCGACGCGGGCAGGCCCTCTTCAGGGGGAAGCGACACGCGGGATGCGTTGTACGTAAGAATGTCATACGGCGCTTCGCTGTAGATGGTCGCCTTGCTTGTCTGCCCCTTATCCAGGCTGTTCATGAGTTCGTAGCCCAGGTCTTCGCGCTGGTCGAGAATTCGCAGTCCCTTTTTCGGCCCCTTGCGGACCTCGGCGGGATTGGACCCAAAGAAGAACGGTGTCATCGAGATGAACTTGTCACCCCACAGGCTGAAATTCAGGGAGACGTGATGTCCCTCGACTCGCCAGCCCCACGGCTCCTTGTCGCTGCCCGGATCGCCGAACACAGTCCAGTAGTAGAGGTCCGGGTCACGAACGAAGCTAGTTATACCGGCTTCCTTTTCCAACGGGCCTAGTACGGACTCATGCTCGATGATCAACTTGGCCTGGTCGAACGACCTGTCGGTGAGTCCGGTCTCCATGAGCGAGTAGGCGAGTTGCCGCTGATCGTCGTCCATGTCCCTGAGCGGAAGGCCGTGCCTGTTGACCGGAGGGTAGTACCAGAAGATGCGCTCGCCGTCCATATACTCGTAGATCGTCTTGTCGCGCTGGTCGCCGCTGAGGCTCTCCACGAACCTCTTGGCCGCCTTCGTCATGCCGGCGGCGGAAGCATGCTTGTGTGCCGTGGTCATCGAAAATCCTCCTTCGTGTTCATGGGCTGAGGATAGCACGAATCACATGGGTCGGCAATTGAGACGCAGCTATCACCAGGGCTTTTTCAAAGTTGAGTCAGATGTGTTCCGGCGAGTTGGCGGATCCGGAGGTTCATATATTCTGATTTATAATTGTACAGGGCGGGAACAGGCAAGTCACAGGCATGTACAGGGGGCGATTTTGCCCTGAGTTTGCCCTGCGTCGCCCTGCGTTAGCGTGTTTTGAAATCTCCGAGGCTTCGATTTTCGAAAACATAAATTTGTGTTTATGTATCCAGCACCAGAAACTTTGTTCTTCATGAGTATATTGTAGCGTATTGGCGGAATGGATGTGAAGTGGAAATGGAAGCGCGGACGACTTTGCAAAGGCCCTGAGCTATCACTCGGTGGTGGCTCATGTGTCCCGGATCGTTCTTCGGGGAGCGCCGTGATCATCTGTCTTGAGAGGAACTGCCAGGCCAATCCCACCTCCGGGATAGAAGTGTTTCTGTGGGCGTTCACTCCAGAAGTGAAAGTCGAGGGCGTTGGCCTCGGCGAAGTCCATCAGCGCCGTTCCCGCATGGGAGTTATCTGACATGATAACTGCGCTCGGAGCCAGCTTGTCTTTGATCAGAGAATACTCCTTCGCTTCGTGGCTGTATTCATGGAAACTGTCGTGAATGAATACGTCTATTGGCAGACTGAAGCCATTCAGGGCAGCGTGGGAGTCATCGAAAATCAATTCCGCCACCTGGTTGCATGGGTGGGCAATCAGCCAACCCGCGTTTGAGTCAATATCTATTGTGTAAAGCCTTCCGGGAAATCCCTCCTGCTGATTACGGAGCAATGCGCTCGCCAGAACGCAGCTTCCCAAACCCTTGTCAGTTCCAGATTCTACCACCACTTTTGGTTTCAGAATCCTGACTATTGCGTACCATCCGATACGGCGACCGTACCGCGCTTCCTCGTCGGCTTCAAATCTATGGCCGCCGTTCGACACCCGTTCAGCTATGTGTTCTCTCAGCTCCCGGTCCAATAGTACCTCATCCAAGTATGAACTGACTTTATGAACATCTGCGCCTATCGCGATACTTATGAAATGCGCCAGATGCCGGATGTTGAGATCAGTCAGGTGATATGTGTAGTTGGTATGTTCGTTGGAGAATAGGAGCCAGTTGATCTGGAGGCGCGCATAGGCAGTCATCATTCCAAACGCTCTGGCCCATCTCAGAAAGAACAGGGCTATCCTGAATAGGAATGGTCTGTTTTTTATCTGCCTCTTGGCGCGTCTCCGGATCATACGGCTTTGTGTAGGCTTGCTGTCTCGTCGGTCACGCTCTCGATTATCCGCTTCGCGCCAGCTTCTGAAAGGCGCGGACGCCGGGCGGTGGGGTCTCGTTGTGGCTGATGTTCGTATGCGCTACCTCTGCCACGTAGATGCTGTCCTCCGAGTCCAGGCAGATGCCGTGCGGAGCGATGAACTGGCCGGCCTCCAGGCCATAGCCGTTGCCCAGTCGATCCAGCACCTTGCCAGCGGTGGTCATGATCGCGACGCGCGGGCCGATGTTGGGAGTGTTGCGATTGACGGACATTCCGAAGCCGAGCTCCCCGACATATACACGCTGGTCCTCACTGATGTAGATGGCGCACGGCCTATGCAGGTTGTACCACACATCCTCCAGCTTGCCGTCGCGGTCGAAGACCTGCACACGATGGTTCTCGCGGTCGCAGACATACACGTATCCGTCGCGGTCGGTCGCGATATTATGCACGATGTTGAACTGGCCGGGGTCGGTTCCTGGGCTGCCCCATGTCTTGATATGCTCCCCATCCGCTGTAAACTTGTGAACGTTCCCGTTGCCGTAGCCGTCCGAGATGAACAGGTCGCCGTTCGCGGGGTCGGTGGCGACATGAGTGCATCGGTTGAAAGGCTTGTTACTGTGGGCTGCCGCAGGCTCATTGGGCACGCCAATCGTCATCAATACTTCGCCGTCCAGCGTGCACTGACGGACCGTGTGATCCCCGTCGTCGGTACAGTACAGCGTGTTGTCCGGGCCGACGCTCACGCCATGCGCGCGGGTGAAGACCCCTTCGCCCCAGGTCTTGATGAAGTTGCCGTCCTTGTCGAAGACGACCATAGGGTGGTCACCCCTGCTGAACACGTAAACGTTGTCGTCGGCGTCGGTGATTACGCCCGCCGTCTCGCGCCACCCGATTCCTTCCGGCGGCTTCTCCCAGTTGGCGATGACCTCATACGCGAATTGTCCACTGCCCAATGTTACGTTATTTGCCAACTTGAACCTCCCCAGATTGGCTTCAACCACGTTTTCGTACGCCGCCGATTATATATCGTTTCGTGCCCGTGCGGGAATCAGCGTCCCGATTCCAATTGACCGCGACGCCTCGTTAGACTACATTAAGCCCCATGTAGAATTACGAGGTAGAGATTCTAAGGGGGACATGATGAGCGGTTCGGTGATTTCGATTCAACTATGCGTCGGGCATAGGGACCCGATGAAATCGGTGGAATCGGCAGAAATGAAAGCGGGCTACGGAATTGAAGGCGACAGACACGCCGTCTCCGAGGGTGTGAGGACGAAGCGGCAAGTGTTGTTGACCGACGAGGAGACGCTGGCCAAGTTCGGGCTGTCGCGCGGCGACATTCGGGAGAACATCACTGCTACGGGCATCGCTATACACTCCCTGAAGGAGGGGGACCGCGTATCCCTGGGCGGCGACGCCGTGGTCGAGATAACCGGACACTGCGCCCCATGCGCCCGCATGGACGAGATACGCGACGGCCTCAGAGTCGCGCTCGAAGGGCAGCGTGGAATGCTGGCCACCGTCATCAGCGGCGGAACAGTCAACGTCGGCGACGAGGTCAAGGCGTTGGAGCCGGCAATGGCCTGATGGTTCACGATCAGTAGGGGCATCCCCTGTGGATGTCCCGTCCTTCGTAAATTCATACCGGACAGCTATTTCTCCAGAAATTTTCTGAACCGAATTTCGAGTTTCGGTAGGCGTGGATCATATTCACCTAGATGGTATTCGTGCGGAAACCGCTCGGCCCACCTGACCGCCATCTCGCGGCAAGACAGGCCACGCCCTTGCCAATGCTGGCCCATTCTGATCATCTCCCGGCGTATGCGATAACGCTTTAGAAGCCAGAATAGAATCCAGAATGGCAGAGTCAGAGCCTTCAGTACGAACCTGGTAACCGACATCGTATCGCCAAACTGGGTGTCAAGCGCTCTGCCGTATAATCTGCCGCCTTCGCCGAAAGGGTCGCTATTGAATCTGGATGATTCTGGCGGTCTTTCTACGCGACGCTCCCGCTCTCCGAGTGAGTCTCTGGACATCACATCCTCCTTTGAATCCCTCACTCCACGAACCTGTATATCTCGCCGTCCAGGTCGAGTATGTACAGTTCGCCGTCCGTGTCCTCTGCGAAGGACGATATTCTGATCTTGGTATCGGCGAGCAGAATTGACTCGGTCACCCGCGATCCATCATACCTGAAAGCCCATATCTTGCCGCTGCAAAAGTCGCCATAGACGTATGCGCCGTACAGGCTTGGAATCCGCGAACCGCGATAGACGTACCCACCTGTTATCGAACAGCCGCCGTCACGTCCGTACACCGCGATTGGCAGCTCCAATCCTCGCGTGTCACATGAGCGTGGGTAGCACTCGTCGCCCTCCATTATGTTCCAGCCGTAATTCAACCCTGGGCGGATGAGGTCAACCTCCTCCAGCTTGTTCTGTCCAACATCAGCCGCCCACAGGTCGCCGGTCTCGCTATCAAACGTGAACCGCCACGGATTGCGCAGTCCGTAGGCCCAAATCTCCGGTCGCGCGTCCTGCACGCCGACAAACGGGTTGTCCGGCGGGATCGAGTAGGATCCTGTGGAATCAAGAGATGACACGTCCAGTCGCAGAATCGCGCCCAGCAGAGTAGCCGGGTTCTGGCCGTTGCGTTTCGGGTCACCGGCGCTCCCCCCGTCACCCAGGCCCACGTACAAAAAGTCGTCCGGGCCGAAGACTATCTGCCCACCATTATGGTTGGCATAGGGCTGTTCGACTTCCAGTACGAGCGTCTCTGTGCCGGGGTCGGCAGTTCGATCTCCCGGATCGACACTAAACCTGGATATTACCGAGCGTCTGGGGCCGTCCGCCGTGTAGTAAACGTACAGAAAGCCATTGGACTCGTAATCCGGGTCAAACGCGAGTCCGAGCAATCCCTCTTCCTCACCGCGGTCTCTCACTCTGTCTCTGATGTCCAGGAACGTATTGCTGTCATTTTCGGAATTCAGCGCTACTATACGTCCGGGTTGTTCGACGACGAAACCGCGATTAGCGCCATCATCCGGGAATACGAGGGCCACCGGGCGGTCGAATGAAAGTCCTGGGAATGCCTCTAGTACACCTAACTCCCTTAGCGGCTCCTCCTGGCCGAATCCCTGCCACTTTGGTATAGGCGTTATCGTTGGAGGTAGAGCAAAAGTCGGTATGGGTGTGATGGTCGGTCCAATCTCGTATTTCGCCATCGGCGTTATTGTCGGAGCGAATTCGTACTTGGGCATAGGAGTGATAGTTGGGGGCGGTGTAAATTCAGACAGCGGCGTGACTGTGGGAAGGAGCCCGCCGAAGGGGGACGCTTCCCGGCTGTCGGGAGTCGGAAATGACTCCAGGACCGATTCCGCGTCAATACACCCTGCGCAGATAGAGGCCATCAGGAGTCCAAGCAATACGGTTCTCATACGGACATTATATCGGAAGGAAATACTAAAGCGCCGGGGTCGCTCTTGGCGGAACCGGCGCTCTGGAAAGGGGAGGAGGGACGCGACACTCATGCATACTGGAGGCTCCGGAATGCGGAGAGAGGTGAGCCGCCGCGTCCCCTTCAATGGGTTTTACGACCCTTCGGTCGTTTCACTTAGCTGCGGAAGGCGGAGAACCTGCTGTGGATCTCCCGGAAGTCCTTCTGGGCCTCCTCGAAAGTAGGGCCGCTGTACTCTCCCGGCTTGTGGACAGTTCCGAAGTAAGTCTCGATGCTGGTCGCGGTCGAAAGACGCGGCCTGCCAAGTATTCTTTTGACCCTGTTAATCATGGTGCGTCTCCTTTTCTTTTTTCCGTCCCCACGGGATCGGAATGGACTAAACTTTGTTCTACATATACAATTATCCCAATACCATTACATCTTGAAAAGTGATATTTAGTGATATGTCTCATCAATTTATGTGATATAGGAAAGTGACGTGGAGATAAGAGAACTCAGGAGCTTTTGCATGGCCGCGCGCCTTAGAAGCATATCCCGCGCGGCAGAGCGACTCGGCATTGGTCAGCCGACGGTCACGACGCACATCAAGAAGCTGGAGAGTGAACTCAACACAGTCCTCTTCGACCGAGTAAAGCGCCCCATTCAGCTCACCCTGGCGGGCAGAAGACTGTCCGAACTAGCCACTCCGCTTGTCGAGGGCATTGACGGACTCGCAGACACCACCGCCGAGGCAGAGGAGCGCGGGCCCGTTGTTCTCGCTGCCACTCCCGACATAATTCCACACACCCTGCTCAGGGTCGTCAGAGTATTCCTGCCTCGTCATCCTCACATACACCTCACCATTAAGTCGGCAACCAGAGTCCAGGTCAGCCAGATGATCTCGGAAGGTGAGGCCGACATTGGCATTATCCAGCACTATGACAGAGACGATGCTTTCGCATTCGAAGGGCTCTTCGTCTATGAACGGGTGTTGATCACGCCTCCGGAGCACCCTCTGGCCAATGAGCCTGTTGAATCGCTGGAGCAAATAGCGCGCTATCCGCTCATAATGATGAACGAGGGCACCCACACTCGCGATCTACTGGAGTCCGAACTCAGGAGGCGTGGGGTCAACTACGAGATAGTCGTAGATCTCGACAGCATGGACATGATCAAACGGTACGTCGCGTTGGGAATGGGAGTGTCAGTAGGTCCAAGGCTCGCGATAGACCCGGAAGACGACGACGCGCTCGGAGTCATCAGCCTCGCGCACATATTGCCTGTCGAACAGGGCGGGATCATTACGCTGAAGGGCAAGCGGCTGTCGAAGCCGACACTTCACTTCATTTCGGTGATGCGGGACGTATTGTCGGTTGGAGCGCCAAGCGTAGTTTAGACTAAGCAGGCTTTCTAATGCCCACCAGCTTGCCCGAAACGACAACGCGGTGGTCGTATATGAGCCTCGGGACACACGTAACGAGCGTAATCGTCGAATCGTCCGTTTCATACAGCGACAGCTCGTCCCTGTGCATGACCGTCGTGTGAGTGACCTGGTACATGAACTCTTCGCCGTCCTCGTTCAGCACGGTGACGTACACTGGGTCCCCGTTCTTCAGAATCTCGGGGATCTCAGGAAGCCTTCTGAAGACGCTGCCCTCTCCACGAATCGGACTCTCGAGGTGGCCGAACAGCCAGGTATTGCCCATTTCGCCGGGATTCGAGGTCTCGGGTATCCTGCCAACAACGTGAGCGGGCGTCTCGTACTGCTTGCTGTCTCCTAGATCAATTATGGCCAGATTGGTGACCTCCGAATCGAGGTCTATGCTGGGAATGCGAACGCGAATCGCATCGGGAAGAGTCCCTTTCGGCAGCCCGTTATCGGGCGAGACTGCCAAGAAACCGTCTTCCCTCAAGACGACGCCGTAAGTGTATTCGTCCGCACCGGCGGCTAATGGGCGGTCCCAGTACTTGGGATGTATCTTGTGTCCGGGGTACATGGTGTTGTACACCGATACCAGCTCGCCGGCATCAAATTCATCGGGATACTCAGCCTGTTCGGAAGCAGGCGCTTCCTCGATTACAGGCTTCACTTCGGGGATGGTCACTTTGACCACTTCCGCTGACGGAGCGGCTCCGGCCGTTTCTTTGGGCAGAGCCTCGATTTCCATCTTGGACTCCACCCGCCTCATCACAGGGACAAACTCAACCGAGCTTTCATCCTTGACGACTGGCTGAACGTCTCTGATGACCTCTATGGGCTTGAACGAGCCGTCCGGCAACAGCGCGCCGTGTACCTGCACCTTGGAGACGGACAATTCCGGCAGTGCAACCGGACCCTGTATAGAGGTGTTCAGATCCTCCAGGTTCGACTTGTTATACAGGCCGAAGATGGCGTAAATGCAGACTCCGATCAGGGCTATGATTCCCATGAGCGTCAGAAAGACGCCCACAAAGAACATCCGGCGGGGCCGGCGTGGGGTCGGGTCAGTGTGTGTTCTTTGTGGATAGTAGTACATCCGCAGAGTACTCCAGAGTCTCCGGATTTTGAGAACGCGGAAATCTATTATACCATTTGATGAATTTCCATACATCTGAGGTTCAGGACTCTTTTCCCCGAGCCAACGGATGCCGCTCATTCACACGCCAGTCTCCAAGAGGGGGAACTTCACCAGAAAGACAACCACTCCCGACTCATAAAAAACAGCCCGCAATGTTAGGGGCTGTTCTCGGTGATAAGGCTTGATACGGCTATCGGAAACGCGGCGAGTATGTGGCTCCGCTTGCGATTGGCTCGTTCAGATATACATCTCCGTTGCGAATCTTAATGTTGAATCCGCAATCGGGGTTGCTGCACACCCAAGCCTTATAGTGTATAGGAGCGCCCTGGCTTCCAAAGTCGGATAACGGCAACAGGTTGCCCGCCGAACAACTCATACAACTGGGGAAATCTCTTCCTTCCACGAATTCCTCCTCTCCCCTATTTTCAAAGCGCGCAAAGTATAGCATCGAGAGTCGGAGTAAACAAGTTGCCGCGTCAAGACTGCTTTATGTTCGTTAGCCATGCGCTACACTGACAGACTGCGTACTGCTTCCTCGTCTATCTCGATCCCAAGTCCGGGCCCATCCGGCACCCTAAGAAAGCCGTCTTGCTGGTCGAAGGGCGCCGCCATCAGCCCCTCTCTTATCAGCGAAGGCGTGCGGTCGAACTCCATCACAGGCTCCTGAACGTAGGGTTCCGGCTTTCCCGACGGCGGGCAGGGCGGTATCGTTGACGCGACGTGCAGGCTGGCTGCGATCATGACCGGCGACCCCCATACGTGTGGATTGACCTGTATGCCATTCGTGTTCGCGGTCATAGCCACGTTTCGCATCTCAGTGATTCCGCCGACATTTATCACATCCGGCTGGGCTATGTCGTACGCCCGTCGGGACAGGAATTGGGAGAACTCATAACGAGTCCGCAGATTCTCACCCCCGGCAATGGCCATAAGCAGCGCCGACTTCACCTGCAGATACCCTTCTATATCCTGGGCATTAACCGGCTCCTCGAACCACAGAATGTCCAGGTCGGCCAGACGATTGCCAATCCGAATCGCGCTGGTGGCGTTGTATCCCTGGTTCGCGTCCACCATCAGCTTGATGTCCGGTCCGATGGCCTCTCGCAGCGCGGCTACTCTCCTTACGTCTTCATCCATGGGCAGCCCGCCTACCTTGGTCTTCATACCCCTGAAGCCCGCCTCCACATATCCGCGCGCCTCGTCCAGCAGCCGTGTCGGGAACTCGCCCTCCGTGTAGTACAGCCCGGTCGCGTAAACGGCGACCCTGTCCCGGACCCTGCCTCCTAGCAACTGGTAAACCGGCTGGTTGAAAGCCTTGCCGGTGATGTCCCACAGCGCGGTATCCACCGCGCTAATGGCCGACCCGGCCATCCCCACGGCGACGTTGGCGTTGTACTGCATGGAGAACATCTTCTGCCACAGTCCGATTCGATTGGTCGGGTCCTGCCCAATAAGCATAGGAGCGAATTCGTTTTCGACCACAGCGGCCGCGGCGCCTCCGCAGCCCTCACCCCACCCGACAATCCCGTCGTCGGTGGTCACTTTCACCAAACCAACGCTGCGGTGCCCTATCCATCCCTGCGACCACCCAAAAGGCCGCTCCAGTGGCGCGCTGAGTTGAAATGTCTCGATACTTGCTATCTTCATTCTGAACACAACCTTAGCTTAACCCGCCTGCCGGGCCGATTCGTTACATATACTGACTTAACTGCGTCCGTCACTGCGACAACCCACGCACACTTGTCCAAATCATTCCAATCAAGTGAATAGCAACCCTTTATCGCAAGGTACTCTTAAGGTCGCTAACCTGTTAGTAGGGTTGGCGCAGTTTTGTTACTATACAGATGCGGTTTGCGTTTCGTCCCATGTCCGCACGATTAGCGAGTTGGATTCTCCCCAATGTCCGTATCGGTAATTCCATCCTACAGGGTAATGCTGCACCTCGCCCGACGGGCAGGCGGTCTCGACTATCCCGAAGCGCTCGACTCGCTGGAGAATGGAATGCGCGACTATGTGAGAACGCAACTCGCGCAGATGCACGCGTCGCTCGTCGAACTGGGCGTCCGCTCCGTCATCGGACAGCTGGGAGACCCTGAGCCCGGCCAACTGGTGAAGACGCTGTCCGAACTTGACGAATCCAGGCCGCAGAAGGTCGCACAGGAGGCCCTTAGAATCGCCTCCGCCTCCCTGCCCAGACCGGATCTTTCGGCGAGAATGTTCATGTTTCCCGGGGATGGCGAAAGCCGAGTCTTGGTCAATCAGTTGGGAGGCGTGCTGGGCTTCAGCCTGGGAGCGAGCGCGACGCTGCTGTTCGTGTGGCCGCGCGGCGACTGGCGCGAAAACCTGCGCTACAACGTTGTTCACGAGTATGCCCACCTGGTCCGCAATCTCCTGTTTCCTAGGGGCATAGCCGGCGGCAGACTCGTCTATATGAAGACCCAGCAGCCGGAAACTCTTCTTGACGCGATGGTTGCGGAGGGCATATCCGACTGCTTCGCCCAGCACTGTCTGGATGGGGCCCGCCCAGGCTGGATGGATACCCAGGACGAGGTGGAGCCCCGGAGAATGTGGCCAAGAGTCCACAGGCGGTTCGGTATCTCCGACGCCACGGAGATACGCAGGTTCCTGTTTGGTGACGGAGACAGGGTTCCCGCATGGACAGGCTATACGCTCGGATACATGATTGTGAGAAAATATCTGGACAAGTATCCTGAAACCACAATGATGCGCCTGGTTTCGATGCCCGCTTCCGCTGTGTATGATGGTTCAGGGATCGAGTCGGACGGAATAAGTTAGCGGGCAAGGGAAGCCCGTCGAAAGGGGAGAATCGCGCGATGCGGTACTACACGCTATTGTCGAACGATGGGGACGCCCGTCTCATAGTCGAGAACGACCGGGGTGTGGCCATGGACCTTACCAGCCTCGACCCCGACGTCACCGATCTCTCGGACCTGCTCCTCGCCTCCTCCCTGTCCGGTATGTCCGTGGACGAGATAGCGAATCTGACTCTCGAGACCGGAAATGCGGACAGATTCGACATGAACGAGGTGATGGATACCACAAGGAGCGGCGAGGGATTCTACCGGCTGGACCGGCCATTCGATCCCTCCGAGGTCTGGGCCGCAGGCGTCACCTACAAGACCAGCGAGATGGAGCGAATGCGTGAGAGCGACACGCCGGATGTTTACAGCAAGGTCTATAACTCCCAGAGACCGGAGGTGTTCTTCAAGGCATCCTCGGACCGCTGTGTCGGACCGTTCGAGTCCGTGGGCATAAGAGGCGACTCCGACTGGAACGTCCCCGAACCTGAACTCGCGTTCGTCCTTTACAGGGGTGACATAGTTGGCTACACCATAGGAAACGACATGAGCAGCCGCGCCATCGAGGGAGAGAACCCACTCTATCTTCCACAGGCGAAGATGTTCGACAGGTGCTGCTCGATTGGGCCGTGCTTCGTAACTGCGGAGGACTTGAACCCGACCGACCTCGATATAAGCTGCTCGATTGCGCGGGACGGTGTGGAAGTGTGGAGCGACAGCACTTCCACATCCCAAATGGCCCGTAGCTGCGAGGAATTAGCGGACTGGCTTCAGCGCCACAATTTCGTTCCCGACCTTACGACGGTCCTCACAGGTACCGCAATCGTTCCGCCACCTGAGTTCTCGCTCCAGGAGGGCGACGTTGTGACGATGTCCATCGAGGGAATCGGCGTACTCGAGAACGACGTTATAGAGGTGTGAGAGTCAGGCGTGGCTGAGCCCGCCATCCAGGTAAAGCGTTTCGCCGGTCATATAGGCGGACGCGTCCGAGGCCAGGTACAGCGCCAGCAGGCCGACCTCACGCAGTTCTCCCACCCGCCCAAGCGGAATGTTGGTCCTGGCGTTCTCTCTCGATGCGGCTATCTGTTGCGGGTCGCCCGTTTCGGGATCCGGGAAGATGCCCGGCGCGATGCAGTTGACTGTTATGCCATACGGCGCCCACTCCAGCGCTAGTGTCTGGGTCATGCGCGCAAGACCGGCCTTCGCGGTAGAATAGACCAGCATTTCCGGGCTCCCCTTTCGCGCCGCGAACCCGCTGATGTTGATGACACGCCCCCTGCCCCGCTCTATCATGTGAGGCCCAACCGCCCGACTTCCCTTAAACGCCTCCGTCAGGTTGATGTCCAGCACGAAACGCCACTCTTCGTCGGATATCGGTGCGCCGTCCGAGCCGGGAGCTGGAACAAGCGGCCTTCGTATTGCGTCCCCAAGATTATTGATCAGAACGTCAATCTGTCCCCAGGCCTCAAGCGCGATGTCAACGGTACGCTGCCAGTCGCCGGAGTCGGTAGCGTCCGCCGTGACCGGGATTATGGGATGACCGGCCGCTTCCATCTCCTCGGCCAACGGTGTGAGATAGCGGTCGGTCAGAGCCGTCACCATCACCTTCGCCCCCGACTCCGCGAACACTCTCGCAATCCCCTTCCCAATACCCCGCGCCGCGCCGGTCACGATTACGCTTTTGCCACTTACGTCGAACTCTTTGGGAAGCATATTTTAGGCCCGTTCGTTACTCTGTACCGACAGGCTCGCGCTCTGCCTCGATCTCTCTTTGCAACGTCGCTATCACAACCCGCTGAAGGGTCTCCACACTTCCCTTGACCTCCGCCTGGCCCTGTTCAACAGCCTGCAGACGACTCTCTATTGAATCCAAGCGCCTGCCATGGTCATGTTTAAGGTCGTCGACCTGCTTGACCAGGTCGGACTTTAATTCGTCCATGCGATTGATCAGGTCCGACTTCTGTTCGTCCATACGACTGATCAGATCGGCCTTCTGCTCATCCATGCGGTTTTCGACACCGCCTATCCGCTGGTTGAGTCGTCCCTCCATTCTGCTAAGAGAAACGAACATAAAGCCCGCCAATGTGGATGTCAACGCCCCGAGCGCTATGGCAGCCGCAATAATCCCGATCAATTCGGCTGTCATAGCTCTCATCCTTTCAGGAACAGTCGATTAAAGGGCTCTCCCAAAGTTCATTATATCCTATGACACAGTTTTGTTCTCTTACTCATTTGGGTCGCTGCACATTGGATAATCTCACTCACCGGACAGCGAATCCAGCGCTCGCCGGACGAAGTCAACTCCGACAATGTCTCTCCATCGCGACAGTATTTTGCCGGTCACCTCACCCGGAACGAAATCGCCAAGCGGGTAGCCGTTAATCGAGGCCACGGGCAAAAGACAGTAGCGCGTGCTGGACACGAACGCCTCGTCCGCGTCGTATAGCTCTCGCTGGTTGTAAAGTCCCTCGTCAACACCGATACTGAGGTACTCCGCAATTTCGAGAACTGTGTGCATACTTACGCCCGGAAGCACGTTGCTCCGATCAGGGAGCTTGATCCTGCCGTCCAACACGAACATGAAGTTCGCGCCTCTGCACTCCGTTATATGCCCCCGCGCGTTGGACATCAGCGGCAGTACCTGCACCGCGCCGGTCTTGCCATCGCCCGAAGACTGTCCCTGAAGCTCCGGGTACGTGTTCGGTGTGTATATACGGACCCCTTCCACGTAGCTCCGCGCGAACGCGGACACGTCCAGAAGTGAGCAATATATTGCGACATCTACCCCGGGAAGATCGTCAGCGGCTTCGGGACGACTTACCGTTACGGTCTGAGTAACCGTCATCTCATGATTCTCGCCCTCGATAAGCGAATGATTCGTCTCTACAAGTCCAATCGAGATAGTCTCCAGATCCTCGATTGACAGCCCCGTGTCTATGTTAGAGTAGGCGAGCCCGTTGAACAGCCTTTCAAGATGCTGACGAAGTCTGAAGGTCTTTCCGCCGAATGTGCGGGCGGTATCGTAGTACCCGCCCGCGGAGCGCGCATTGATTCTCTGGAGGATGCGCGCGGCCTCAGAGTAAGGCATCACCCGCCCGTTGATATACGCTAGAAAGTGTCTCTGATCGGATGTCATCTTCGAAGAATGCGCTTCTTGATTTTGGTCATGGTCGTTACGGCGTGGATGAGCGGCGTCATCTTCCTTGCGTGAATCGTCCCCTCGGCAAGCGCGGCCTTGAACCCCTCCGGCGTCCCGTCGAATTCGGGCATGGTCATGTATGTCCTGCCCAGCTCGATAGGAGTATGGGCATCGCTCACGCCGGAAGTCAGCAGACCGTGCTCCTGGGCGAACTCGTAGGCTTTCTGATTGTCCGCGTTCATGTTGTTGCGCGAGTTGAATACCTCAACTATGTCGGCGTACGGAAGAACATCCTCGATGCCGCTTCTGGTGATGACCTCGCTCCTGAATCTGTCGAACGGGTGCGGCAGGCTAACCAGCCCGCCCTGCTCCTTTATGCGCTTGGCAGTTTCCACGGGCGAAAGCCGCATCGGGATGGTCTCCTGTAGAAAGAGGCCGGTGACCTCGCCCTCGCTGGTCGCGACCTCCTCGGCGATGATTACCATGAATGGCGCGATTCGCTGAACGTGGAATGCGCCGTCCGTCGTGTTGTGGTCCGTTACCGCTATGCAGTTGAGTCCCACCTTCAGGCAGCGTTCCACCAGTTTCTCAGGGGACATCTCGGAGTCGGGCGAATAGCTGGTGTGCATGTGGAAATCGGCTTTGAGCATCACCCGATATCTCCCATGCCGTCGAAGCCGTCTTCTTCGGGAGCGACCATTCTGATCTGCTCCCCGTATGTGGTGCGGATACGTGTGATTCGGGACTCGGCGGAGTTCAGCATCTCGTTGCAGACCCGCGCCAGCTTCATGCCGCGTTCGTACATGGCGGTGGACTCGGCCAGGGTCAGCCCGCCCGACTCAAGTGCCTCTACCGTCTGTTCGAGAAGGGTCATAGCCTCCTCGAACGACAGGTTTTCTGGCTTTTCCTGATTCTCCGTTGCTCCTTCTGAAGCCATCTTCGCTCCTGTCTAATCTCCCAGTCTGAACGGTGGATACCTGTCTGTCGTTAGCACGAATGCGTAGGCGGTCACGCGGTTGCTCCAGCGCATGACTCCTACCGTAAAGTCGAACATCCCCCTCGGGTATCGTCCGACTATCAGTATGGACAGCCACGCGATGAACGATACAACCAGCACGATCAGCGATAGCACATACAGCACGATGTAATGCGGTATGGCAAGTATCCACTTCACGATGGGCATGAACCTGTTCAGTTCTCCGTCTTCGGGGTATGGCATGTCCAGGTGAACAGCCTGCTCGTCGTCGGTAGCCGGGTACTCGTCGCGCAGCAGCAGCACGTAGGAGTTAACCCTCGATACGAATCTGAGCACTTCCAGGTTCCAGTCGAACCACCATCGCGGATACTTGTTGCGGAACAGGATCATGAAGAACGTGGGAACGATCACCTGCCAGGCCGCGAATATGCTGATTATGATGATTGGAATGGCGAGAATCAGCCTGACCAGAGTAGTAAGTCGGTTTCTAGGGCCTTCCGGGTAGTCCACACTATACTGCAGAGGATACGCATCCGTGGTTTGGTTGGCCATTTCTATCCTCCTGCGATTCTCTACTCGCTAAGTCTGAAGGGCGGATACCTGTCGGTAGTCAGCAGAAAGGCGTAGGCGACAACACGGTACGACCAGCGGTCCACTCCCACCACGAAGTCGAACATTCCGCGCGGATACCGGCCAACTATCAATATGGCGAACCAGGCTATGACTGTGACTACGAGCGCGATAATCCAGAGAACCATCAGGACTATGTAGTGCGGAATGGCAAGCAGCCACTTTACGAGAGGCATGAACCTATTCAACTGGCCTTCCACATCCGGGTACGCGATGTCCAGGTGAACGGCCTGTTCCTCGTCGGTGGACGGGTATTCGTCCCTCCACAGGAGTAGATAAGCCCCGACGCGGGCGCCGAATCTCTGGATTTCAAGACCCCAGTCGAACCACCAACGCGGGTACTTGTGTCGGAACAGGATCATAAGTATCGTTGCGATCCATATTCCTCCACCGGCGATCAGGGCTATCGAAAAGGTATCGATGTCGATTTCTTCGTTCCCGGTATTGAAGTATCCGCCTATCAATGTCAATACCACCAGAATAGGGATGGCCAATATGATTCTCACCAACGCAGACAGTCGGTTTCTGGGTTCTTCCGGATAATCTACGCTGAACTGAACAGGATACATATCGTCGTCGTACATTGCCATTCTGCGCCTCCTTCATGGCGATGATTGCTGGGCCGATTCCTACACGCTGATGGGAGCGTCTCACCAGTCGACGAGATGCGCGGAAATTCAGTCTCTGTTCCGATGGAACAGAATAAACGCGGCGGTAACGACGGTCGAAGTTATCAGGCTAAGCAATCCGCCAATGAGTATGTCTATGGGTATGAGGGCAGCGGGCCAGGTGGAGATATTCAGGTAGATGGGGATGATGTAGGTAGCGTAGGCGGCGCACCCCAGGACAAAGCCGTTCTTCACCGCTCTCAGAAGACTGCCCTCCCTTAGAGCCGGTTCTATTGCCAGGTAGCTGTTGCCGAATGCTATCAGGAGCAGGAACGCGAGTATGGCGAGTATCTCCACGCCACCCCAGGTATCCATCTGTCTTCCGAAGGCGTCGAACATCTCGTTGTTGCCGCTGGATTCGTACAGTCTTTCGTACATACCCGTCGCTATGGGCGACAGATTCCAGCCGACGTCGATTATCGTGTATATCAAGAACGCAGCTATGAATCTGACGTATTTCATGGCTTACCTCTGTTCGGTGTCCGGGGGCGTTGACTCGACCGATGCGACTACGCTGCCCCTGTGCAGGGTTATGTCGAGTATATCACCCTTTACGACATTTTCACTGTCCGTAATAACCTCGTCGGAATTACGCGAGGAGACGATGGCATAACCTCGACGCAGGGTCCCGTATGGCGAGAGCGGCGAGAGGGCGGACGAGAGCCCCGTTACCCTAGCGCGGGCAAGTTCGACGCGGTGCGTCAGCGCGGTTTGGGCGTCTTGGAGCAGGTCGTCAACTCGGAGACGAAGCCCGTCCAGCTCGGGGGCAGCCCGTCCAACGCGGGAGTGCAAGGCATCCACTTCGTCCGACGCACGACCCACTTGCGTGTCGAGTGAGTTCTCTATGACCTGCGCCGCTCCAACGACTCTGGCTAGCATCTCCGCGCGATCCGGGACCACCAGTTCGGCAGCCGCTGACGGCGTGGGCGCTCTGACGTCGGCCACCATGTCGCATATCGTGAAATCGGTCTCGTGACCTATCGCGCTGACTACCGGGGTCGAGCTGGCGAATACCGCGCGAGCCACCGACTCCTCGTTGAAGGGCCAGAGGTCTTCCAGCGAGCCACCTCCCCTGGCGACGATGATGACGTCAACATCAGGCTCGGCGTTCAGGGCGGCAAACGCCTCCACTATCGTGGAAGCGGCTCCGTCTCCCTGAACCATAGCTGGGGCCAGTAGCAGTTCCACCAGCGGCCATCTCCGTCCGATGACGCTCTGAATATCGTGCCAGACTGAGCCCGTCGGCGAAGTTACGACCCCGATGCACTTAGGTATCTCCGGCAGCGGCCTCTTGCGCGAAGGATCGAACAGACCCTCGCGTTCGAGTTGGAGCGTCAGCTGCTCCAGTCGCATCTGCAACTCGCCGACACCTTCGGGCTGGACTATGTCGGCTATTAGCTGGAGGTCGCCCCTGACTTCGTAAAGCGACACCCGACCATGCGCCACAACCGCCGCACCATCCTGGAGATGTTCCAGCCCGCGAGAGTTGCGGAACAGCACGCCACGAAGCGAACTCTGTGAGTCTCTGAGAGTAAAGTACGCGTGTCCCGAACCCGGACGGCGCAGGTTGGAGACCTCCCCCTCTATCCAGATGTCCGCTAGGACATCGTCGTAGGCAAGCAATTCGCGCAGATACGCGGTTACCTGGGAGACCTCGTATATGACTGCCATGTCAGACCCTGGACAGGTAAGAGGCGTTGCGCGTATCCACCTTGACGTATTCGCCCTCGTTCACGAAAAGCGGCACCTGAATCAGCAGGCCGGTTTCGAGGGTAGCGGGCTTAGTCGCGCCGGTGGCGGTGTCGCCCTTTAGGCCGGGGGGCGAGTCCACCACCTGCAGGTCAACCGTTATCGGAAGTTCGAGCGAAATGGGGTTGTCTTCGTAGAAGATCAGGTCCACCGTCATCTCCTCTTTGAGATAGTTAAGCTCTTGGGATATCTGCTCTTTCAGCAGAGGGAACTGGTCGTAGGACTCCGTATCCATGAAGTAGCACAAGTCATCTTCGTCATAGATGTACTGCGCGGAGCGGCGTTCCACGTCTGCCGGTGTGAGCTTGACATCGTAGCCTGAGAAACTGCGATCCAGCACCCTGCCAGTGCGAATCTCGCGGAAGCGGATGCGCATCGTGGGAGCGCGCTGCTGCATCTTGCTTCGCTCGTAGTCCACTACCATGTAAGGCTCGCCATCGAGTTCGATGGCCATTCCTTTTCTCAGGTCTCCGTATCCGATTGTCATTGGTCCCGCTCCTTAGTGAGTTCTTTGAAGCAACTGCTGATACTCAGCACTGAGAGGAGCCATTGGAGTTCCTGATGTCCCTGATCTGCTCCTCAAGCTCAGTAACGCGTTTGGCCAGCGCTTCGCGCTCTTCACGACCCTCCTCACGGCCTTCCTCTATACCTTCCTCGCGGCCTTCCTCTATACCTTTCTCACGGCCTCTCAGGTACCGCTTCCTGGCGAATGTCTCCCATGTACTCAGCATTGCGTCCCTCCCTTTCAGGATGATGAAAGCCAGGATTGCCGCCGCCATAGCGACCGGTCCCGTATCCAGCAGGATGTTCATGATTATATCAAGATAATCGGATTCGGCGTCGCGTCGGTAGATTTCATACCATACCAGAAATATCTCACCGAGAACGCACAATACAGAGAACACGGTGAAGTACAACTCGCGCCAGCGGGCCGGGACGCTGAGCATCGAGGGTCTGGAATGATTCTGGTCGTCTGATTGCATTGAGCGGGGCTACTTGGGCGAACCGGTCAGAATTCTCGCGCGACCGTTTTCCATCACCACGATGTCCTCTATCCTGACGCCGCCCCAGCCCGGGATGTAAATGCCGGGTTCGACAGTAAAGATCATCCCGTTCTCTATGAAGTCTTCGGACGTCGGCACCACCATCGGACGCTCGTGGACCGCCAGACCCACCCCGTGCCCCAGCCCGTGTCCGAACTCGTCCCCGTAGCCAGACTCTTCGATCACCGTCCGCGCTATCTCATCTACTTCCTGTCCTATCATGCCCGGCCTGACCTCACGAATTGCGGTCTCCTGCGCTTGCAGGACGATAGAGTAGATGGCAAGAAACTCGTCGTCGGGATTGCCCGCGTAGAACGTCCGGGTAAGGTCGCTGTTATATCCCTCGTAGCTGGCGCCCATGTCTATGACGATTGGATCACCCCGCCGCACGACGGTGTCGTCCGCGCGATGATGAGGCAGCGCGCCGTTCGGCCCTGCTCCGACGATGATATCGAAAGCCGGACCCTCCGCACCGAGCCCGCGCATCTCCACCTCCAGGTCCCACGCGATCTGCCCTTCCGTCATGCCCGGCTCTATCCGGGGCGCGACTTTCGCCATCGCCCGATCCGCGATCTCCACCGCATTCTGGATAAGAGCCAACTCGGAAGCGTCTTTGACCGCGCGAACACCCTCTACGACGCCTTTCGTCTCCTCGATGAATACGTCGGCAGCGTTATCCGACTCGTCCAGCGCTGCGGTCAGAGCGCTGTGCGAGGCGACCGTCATGTGGTCGGCTTCGATGCCCAGAACGCCGACTCCCAACTCGGCTAGCAAATCGGGAAGCCAGGCGGTACCGCCCCTCGTCCGATGGACCCTGTATGAGGGCGATTCAGTCTTCGCCTGCTCCACGTAGCGGAAATCGGTCGCAAGAACCGCGTCGGACCCAGTTATGAGCAGGTAGCCCGCAGAGCCCGTGAAGCCGGACAGGTAGCGCCTGTTCGCAGGCGCCGAAACGAGAAATCCGTCAACTTCCAGCGCCTCCATTTCGGATCGGAGACGCGCGACCCTCTGGGATATGCTCACTCTCCGCTCCACTCGCCGATGTGTGCCACAAGGAAGTCAAGCGCGTACAGGTAGCCCCTCCACCCGAAGCCGGCGATCTGACCCACTGCCATGTCCGCTACGACCGAGTGTCTGCGATACTCGTCGCGGGCGTGGATATTGGATATGTGCACCTCGATTATCGGCAGCCGAGCGTCCGCAAGCGCGTCGCGCATGGACAGTCCGTAGTGCGTGAGCGCTCCTGCGTTTATGATGACCCCGTCCGCCTCGTCGGAAGCCTGCTGGATGAAGTCAACAATAGCGCCCTCGTGATTCGACTGGAAGAAGGCGACCTCGGCGTTCAGAGCGTCCGCCTTCTGCGAAATGTCGCTTTCTATATCGGCGAGAGTCCTGCTGCCGTAATGACCGGGATCACGCCTGCCGAGGTTGTTGAGATTCGGGCCATTGACTATCAGTATCTTCACCGTCTGCCCCTTCGTCCTGCTCGTTCACCGTTGGCGCAGAGCCGCTGCCGGCCCTCGGATGCGCGGACATATATGCCTGCCTCGCCTCTTTTCCGGTTATGTGAGTGTATATCTGAGTCGTCGCCGGGCTGGAGTGCCCCAGCAGTTCCTGCACCACTCTCAGGTCCGCCCCGCCCTCCAGCATATGCGTCGCGAACGAGTGTCGCAGCGTGTGAGTATGTACCTGGCTTCCAAGACCGGCGCGTGTGGCGTACTCGCGCACTATCTTCTGTATGCTTCGCTCGCTGAGACGGTTTCCGTAACGATTCAGGAAGAGCGCGTCCTCCGACTCGACACCGCCGACCGCCGACCTGACCTCCGAGAGGTAGATACTGATTGCGTCTTTGGCGGACTGCCCGATAAGCACGACGCGGTCTTTCGACCCCTTGCCTGTGACCATCAGTTCGCGGCTCTCCAGGTTGATGCTGTCCAGGTTCAGGCTTCCGACCTCGCTCACCCTGAGTCCGGCGGCATATACGAGCTCCAACAGCGCCCTGTCCCTGATTCGCTTCTCAGACGACGGGTCCGGAGCGCTGACCAGCTTCTCCGCTTCGTCCTGCGAGAGAAAACGGGGCAGACGAGAGTCCAGCTTGAACGCGCCACGCGCAGGGAGCGGATCGTGCTCCACAATCTCCATCCTGTTCAGCCACCTGAACAGCGTCCTCAGGGCGCTCAGCTTCCGTGAAATGCTCGTACGCACATAGCCGATCTGCTGGAGCCACGCCAGATACGCTCGGACGCGACGCCGGTCGAGTTCAGCGAACGACTCTATCTCACGCTCGGACATGAACTCACGCAGAGGATCCAGGTCGGTGAGGTAGTTGCGCACCGTGAGCGGGGCGAGGCCGCGTTCCGCCACAAGGTGATCGCGGAAGCGGCTCGTCAGATCCTGCCAGCCCGCGGCATCCATGTCAGGAAGCCTTTTCCAGTTCCTGAGAATCCGGCGTCGGTCCCTTGAATCCGCACTCTTCGTCCAGGCAGCGGGCGTTCTTCCGACCCCGCCCCTGCGTTACCAGCAGCTTGCCGCAGTCCGGGCACGGCTGGGGCAGAGGATTCGCGGTGAACTTGCACTCCGGGTAATTCACGCAGCCGTAGAAAATTCTGCCGTTGCGTCCCTTCTGCTTGCGCTCGGCCAGATCGCCACCGCAATCCGGGCAGTCCACGCCCACCAGGAACGGCTTGGCGTTCTTGCAGTCCGGGTAGCCGCTGCACGCGAGGAAACGCCCATTCCGTCCCGTCTTGACGACCATGGGACGCTCGCACTTCTCGCAGAACTCGTCAACATCCTCACTGACACGCTCTCTCAGAGCGCGTTCCTCCTCGCTCTCCACCGGCCTCGTGTTCTTGCAATCCGGGTAGCCGGTACACGCCAGGAAACGACCATAGCGCCCCGACTTTATCACCATCGGACTCTCGCACTTCTCGCAGACCTCATCGGTCTCCTCATCGAGCAGCTCCCGGGGCACACGCTCGGCCTCCTTCATGGCCTTCTCGATGGAACGGTCGAATGGATGATAGAAGTCGTTCAGGACCGGCTCCCACTCCCGTTCGCCCTCGGCGACGTCGTCGAGCTGCTCCTCCATCGTCGCTGTGAACCCGACATCCATGATGTCCGGGAAGTTAGCGGTCAGCAGATCGGTGACCACCGTGCCAAGCCTAGTTGGAGCGAACCTGTTGTTCTCCTTCTGCACGTAGTCCCTGTCCATAATCGTGGCCAGGATAGGAGCGTATGTGCTCGGACGCCCGATGCCCTGCTCCTCCAGCGCGCGGATGAGCGTCGCCTCGGTGAAGCGCGGGGGTGGCTGCGTGAAATGCTGGTCTGAGGACAGTCCCAGGCAGTCCAGCGCGTCCCCTTTGTCCAGTTCCGGCAGCGGCGGCGTCTCCTCGTTCTCCGACGCGGAATCGTCCGCGCCCTCCATGTACAGAACGCGATAGCCCGCGAACTTGAGGACCGAGCCCGTGGCGCGGAACACATATTCGGTGTCCGACCTACGACTTCTGGCTAGAACGTCCACCCTGGTCGAATCGAACAGCGCGTCGTTCATCTGGCTCGCAAGCATCCGCTTCCAGATCAGGTCGTACAGCCTGAACTGCTCGTTATTGAGGTATTGGCGAATCACCTGCGGAGCCCGCATGATCGAAGTGGGCCTGACTGCCTCGTGAGCTTCCTGTGCCCCCTTGACTCTCCGGTTGTAAACCCTGGCCGACTTCGGCGCATACTCAGGCCCAAAATTCGCTTTGATATAGTCGCCCGCTTCCTTCAGCGCCGTCGCCGCCACGTTTGTGGAGTCGGTACGCATGTAGGTAATCAGGCCGACCGAACCCTCGGCGCCTATGTTCAGACCTTCGTACAACTGCTGCGCCACAACCATAGTGCGGCGCGCGGTGAACCTGAGCTTCCTCGACGCCTCCTGCTGAAGAGTCGAAGTGATGAACGGGGGCGCGGGACGGCTTCGCGTCTCACGCTTGCGCACCGAGTCAACAGCGTATTCGGCCCCGTCCAGGTCAGAGGTGAGCCTCGCCGCCTCATCGCCATTGGGTATCTCTATCTTCTTGCGCTTGCCCTTGAGAGAGTGCAGAGCGGCCTTGAACTCGATGCGCTTCTCAGCCGTACGGAGATGCTTCGTCAGCCTGGCGTCAATCGTCCAGTATTCCACCGGCACGAAAGCACCGATCTCGCGTTCGCGGTCAACCACCAGTCGAAGCGCGACCGACTGCACGCGCCCGGCGGACAGCCCTCGCTTCACCTTGCCCCACAACACCGGACTCAGCCGGTAGCCCACGAGCCTGTCCAACAGGCGACGCGCCTGCTGAGCGTCTATCAGATTGTAGTCCAGCTCCCTCGGATGGTCGAACGCTTCCTGGATTGCCTCCCGCGTTATTTCGTGGAAAACTACCCTCTTCGTCTTATCCATGGGTATCTTGGCCGCCTCGACCAGGTGCCAGGATATCGCTTCGCCTTCCCTGTCCGGGTCGGTCGCCAGGTAAACCGTGCCCGCGCTCTTCGCGCTCTTGGTCAGCTCAGTTACGACCTTGCGCTTGTCGTTCATCACCCGGTAGGTGGGCGTGAAGCTGTCTTCCTCTATTTCTATGCCCATCTTGGTCTTGGGCAGGTCTCGCACATGTCCCATAGACGCCTTGGCGACGTACTTGTTTCCAAGGAACCGCTGGACGGTCCTTGCTTTGGCGGGAGATTCTACTATTACGAGGTCCTTAGCCATATTCACCTTACGCAGTCTGATATTCTTCCGAAGTTTCCCTGAGTCTGACGTAGTTCATGCCGCCCACCTGCCTGATCAGACCGCGCAGTTCCATCATAGTAAGGGCCCCGCTGACTGTCGAGGATGCGAGAGACGAGTTTCTTATGATTTCGTCTATGTGTATCGGATCAAACGTTACATACTTTAGCACCGCCGCCTGCGCTTCGTCTTCCGGGAAGAAGGCCGCGAGCTCTATCTGGTACTCGATAGTCGAGAGGTTCAACTCTTCGATGATGTCGTCGGCGCAGGTCACCAGCTTGGCAGCCGAATCGCGTATCAGCCGATTACCGCCCCTGGAGTTCGGGGAGAGGATGCTGCCCGGTATGCAGAACACTTCCCGGTCCTGTTCCAGCGCGTGCCTTGCCGTCAGCAGCGCTCCGCTGCCTTCGGGCGCTTCCGCCACCAGCGTCCCAAGACTCATGCCGCTGATTATGCGATTGCGTCTTGGGAAATTCTGAGAGTCCGGCCTCGTGCCGAGCGGAAACTCCGACACCACCGCGCCGCCCTTCGCTATATCGGCCGCCAGTCCGGCGTGCTCGCGAGGGTACATGACGTCGAGGCCGCTTCCAAGCACCGCGATAGTGCGCGCTCCGGAGTCCAGCGCGGCGCGATGCACCACACCGTCCACGCCCTTGGCCAGGCCGCTCACTATCGTAAGCCCGTTCTGCGCCAGGTCCGAGGTGACCTGGCGCGACACCTCACGCCCGTAGGCCGTCGGCCTTCGAGTGCCAACCACCGCGATAGCCCGCTCGTCTTCCGGAAGGATCTCACCCTTCACATACAGAACGGGTGGCTTGTCGTAGATCTCCTTGAGCCTGGGAGGGTAGCCGTCGTCGTGCCAGGTGAGCGCGGTCACGCCCGCCTGCTGGACGCGCTCCATCTCGGCGTCCGGGTCAATCCGGCTCCACGAACGCGCCGCGCTCGCGGCGGACCTGCGGTCCAGTCCGGCCTGCTGTAAATGAGCCGAGCTCACGCCCCACGCCTCTGAGAGCGAGCCGAAATGCGCTTCCAGCATGGCCACTCTTGCGCGGCCAACCCTGCGCACCTTGTTGAAGGCGATCCAGTACTTTAGCTCAGAAATATCCATGCACGAACGAAAAAGGAAGAATTCAAGACTTTGGCGGAGAGGGTGGGATTCGAACCCACGGTCGCCTTCTTCAGACGACACGCGATTTCCAGTCGCGCCTATTCGGCCACTCTAGCACCTCTCCGCGAGGCCGCGGCAGCAAGCGGGAACCGCGTCTGCCACTATACACTGCGCGACAGTATAATGGGCAGGGGACGAGAAATCGAGACCCGCTTTCTCACGCTGGCGGAGAGGGTGGGATTCGAACCCACGATGGAGTTGCCCCCATACTGGTTTTCGAGACCAGCGCCTTAAACCGCTCGGCCACCTCTCCGAGACCATCGCCGATTATAGCATAAGGAGGAGGCGTAGTTAAAAATCCATAGTGGGAAATCAGGGCTTTTCGATTATTGTATTGCCGGAGATCTTACAGCTATTCGTCATTCCCGTGAAAACGGGAATCCAGTAAGCGCTGTGCAGTCGAATCTGGATAACCGAAAGACCCTGTGGGAAATTGATCAAATTTGCCAGATGGCGTCTGGCGAATTGAGGGTCTTCCGACCGTCGAATCCCGAACAGCCGAAAGACCCTCGCTAACCTGCCTACTCTACTCCACTCTCCTTCAACACCTCAGACGCCAGTCCATCGTCCGCTGTTGCCAGCGCCTTCAGTAGATGCTCAGTGCCGATAGCGCCACCACGCTCCGACGCTTCCGACCTCGCCGCCTCCAGTACCTTCAGGCTGCGCTGACTGAACGCCATCGGACTCTCGCCGCTCTCGACCTCCGACCGCAGCCTCTCCCCGATCCGCTCCAGGTCCGCGCCCAGTTCCACCAGCGACTTCGCCGCCGTACAGTCCGAGTCGTTTACCAGGGCCAGCAGCATATCCTCCGGTTCTATCGCGTACCTCGACATCCCTCGCGCCGACATACCCGCGACCTCCAGAATCGCGCGGAACTTCTCCGACATGTGTCTTTCGTCGTGTCGTCTGGCAAACTCTTCCCTGTCCTCGCGGAGTGGCGAGAACTCTCCCGTCTCCGGATTCAACTCCGCCCCGGCCTTGTCGAGCACATCCGGCGCAGCGAACACCGGAGCGCCGCTGTTTACCGCCAGCGCGATAGCGTCGCTCGGCCTGGTATCGAATTCGATTGCGCCATCTCCGTTCCTCACCTTTACTACGGCGAAGAACGTGTCTTCCACAAGATCGCTGACCACCACATGCTCCACCTCTCCCCCAAGGTCGCGTATCATCGTGTCCATAATCCTATGAGTCATGGGACGAGGCACTTCCTGTCCCTCCAGTCTCATCGCAATGGCGTCCCCCTCCGCCTGCCCGATCCAGATCGGCAGATACCTGCCTGATTCTTTCTCCTTCAACACAACCGTCCGCAGATTCGTAACGTTGTTTACTCTCACGTGGTCAACTGTCATTTCAATCATGTTTGCGCCGTCCTTTCGTTCGACGTAGTGCCGCAGTTGCAGCCAGTTGGAAAAGCCGTACTCCGCCGCGACGACGCGCTGCGCGTCGCCGAGTGACAGCGAAAGCCGCGTCAAGGCGTCGTCCGTGAGGTCGGAGTAGCGGGGTATAGATGCCCGAAAGCGCGCGATGGCCGACGGCTCGCCGGACCGGTACGCTTTCAGGAGGTCCTTGGCCTGATTCCTGAGATGCTCAAGATTCGGGCGCGCGGGCAGAATGGATGAAAGTGGCATGAGCACTCCTTTCCTGCGGCCCGGCGTCCGCTTTGTCGGGCAGAAAAGAGTGTCGGTAGTTCAGTCGTCTGAACGAGGTGGGGCAGGCTCGGCCTTTGTGCGGACTCGATGGCTCCCCCAAGAGCGCACTCAAATGCTAACAACGCTCGGATTCGCTGTCAATCATGACCTTGCTCGAGAACCCGTATCTGCTTGGTCGGTCACCTCATTGTCATACCCGCGAAGGCGGGTATCCAGGGGTGGGGCGGCGCAGATCTTGATTTAGTCCACCGACCAAATTGGTACAGCATCCTTGCTCGAAGACCTTCGTGCAACTACCGTTTCACACCCTCATGTCGAAATAGACCGGAACTTTGCGGGAGTCCCTTACTCAGAATCGCCAAGTGCCGCCAGCCGCTCCCGAAGCCTTTGTATTTCGGCCTCCGCCTCCCTCCGCGCCTCCGCTTCCCGGTCAGCCCTGGATCTCTCAGCTTCCCGTTCAGCTGCCTCATCGTAGTGGGTACGTATATAGCTCTCACCCACGGGATCATAGAACCGCAACTCTCCATCCTCCCAGCACAGGTACAACCCCAGCGCCTCGCTGTACCTGCGACAATGCGACTCGTCCAGCCACTCTATCTCGATAGGCTGGTATATCCCGTCAACCAGGCGATCCCCGGCCAGCGCCGCGTCATGGTATTCGCCCATCGTCGGATCGAATCTCCAGTACTCTGCTATCCCGTAACGCTCATAGTCCGCTCGCTTCCGGGTGTAGTCAATCACGCCCGTCATCTTCGAAGCCACCTCCAGAACGAAGTCCGGCGGCTTCCCTTGGCGGTCAATCGCGTACCCGCCATGTTCCGATATGAGATCGGGCCTGGAATCTCGCGACATCATGAAGTCCGGTATCCGTCTGTCTCTTGGACTAGCCAGCGTCGGTCCTACGGGGATTTCGCATCCCACCGTCGTGGTGTCGCTATCGCCCAGGTGCAGCGCGAGCCCGGCCGCCTGGCCTCTTGAGTAGAGATAGTTCCAGTTCTGCATATCCTCCCTGGGAGGAGATTCAGGAAACGGCTCGAATTCGCCGTCAGTCTTTGTGAGGGTGATGGTCTTGCTGGTCATGACAGACCTCTGTGATGCTGCATTACTCAGTCCAATTGTACATCACAGATAAACTGCCCACCCCCTGGCGAACCCACCGGAACCTGTATCAATCTAGGCCGTGTTGACATTTCTCGTCATTCCCGTGAAAACGGGAACCCCGAAGGGCTCGCCGCTCGGCAATCCAGGGGTGCGGGGTGTAGCTACTTTCCTGCCATAACACCTTGAAGGCAGGGAAGATTATAGAATGTCAACAGAACCTAATCGGTTGCCCCATCCGTAGGGGCGTCCCTTGTGGGCGCCTGTCCGCGCTCACCGACTAAGATGAACTACACATCTCCATCCCGTATCCGCTATAATACGAACATACAAACTAATTAAGGAGCGCCGACCCGCCCATGTCTTCAACTACCTATAACATAAATATAAACTTATACAACCCGAACTTCGGGCTCACGAGAAAAATTTTATGTAGCTAAACTCTGGCGTTCTCAGGTGAAACTCTGGCGTTCTAATCACCTGTTGGTCACCAGTCAACGCACCTGTCGCCACCTGTCGCTTTATAAATGGAGATATATGACTCAGCGAATCTTGCCCGATGACCGAAAGTATTCCTTCAGCGCCGATTCTGCAAAAACCCTGAGAAAGAGGACACTCACGTTGACCACCACAGACTGGCGAAACAAGCTCTACTTCGGCGACAACCTCGACATCCTGCGCGAGAACGTCGAGATAGGCCTGTTCATCACACTTGAGTCTCCCACGCGCGCGCATATGGGGCGGGAAGCCATCGTCGCCGGTATCTGCGTCCCCGAACACTACCCCGACCACCGCTACCCGCGCGTCCAGATACTCACCATCGAGGACCTTCTCTCCGGCGTCCAGGCGGAATATCCGCGATTCGCACCGGAGGCGACGCTGCCTCGCGCCCCACGCCGCCGCCGCCCAGGGCAGACTAACGTGAGCCGATGGTGCAGATATTTCAGTTAAGTTTTCCAGAGTTGAAACGCGAGGCGGTATAGATAATGGCCACCGTTCTGTCATGGTACTATCGAGTGAAGGAGTCAGCGCCATGATCGCCAGGCCCGAATCTCTCACAGCCGAAACGGAAATCTTCTATCCCGAAACGGACGGAATGCCGTTGCCCAACGGAGAAACCCAGGCGCCAGTCTATCGTAGAGTAGTTGGAACTCTTCAGAAAGGAGTGGGGCAATGACAACCGTATCGGAATTACAAGAGGCGATACTCGGCCTGTCCGAGGCCGACTACTCCAAACTACGCCGCTGGTTGCTTGACCAGGACTGGGAACGGTGGGAGCGGGAGTTCAATGAGGATGTGAGGGCTGGCAAGTTAGATGACCTGGCAGCCGAAGCGCTGGAAGCCAAGGTAAGAGGCGACCTCAAGGACCTGTAATTGCACAGGACAGACCCCCACGTCTGGCGGCGATTCGAACAGCTACCCGTCTCAGTCCAGCAAATAGCTCGACGAAACTTCGACTTGTTGAAGGCGAATCCCAGGCATCCGTCCTTGAGATTCAGAAATGTCGGACGCTACTGGTCTGCGCGAGTGGGCGCTGCCCATAGAGCGGTGGCGCTCAGAGATGGCGACGACTTCATCTGGTTCTGGGTCGCCGACCACGATGAGTACCTGCGAGTCATTCGAGAGTAGTAGCCATTTCATCCCTGCCAAATACCATCCCCCCAGACCTGGACCCGCAACCCAAACCGCATCGGTTCACTGTCCGCGCCAACACTGGAGACTTCTGAAAGCCTCTCAATAGTCATACGCAATTCGCCCCAGCTCACTCCAATCCTGTACACTGACTGCTCTGTGTCCCTCTCCGTATCCGCCGCCCGGAGATTCGCCCAGTGCCTCAGATCGTCGTCGAGAACCTCGTCAAGCGCTTCCGCGTCGCCGAACGCCCGCCAGGACTGCTGGGCGCGCTGCGTGGCGTCGTCAGCCGCCGCTACCACACCGTCGACGCCCTCGACGGCATATCCTTCGACATCGAACAGGGCGAACTCGTCGGGTATATCGGGCCGAACGGAGCGGGCAAGTCCACGACCATCAAGATCATCTCCGGCATACTCGTACCCGACTCCGGCAGGTGCGAGATACTTGGCCTCGTACCCTGGGACGACCGCAAGGCGCACGTCGCCCGCATCGGCGTCGTCTTCGGACAGCGCACCCAGCTATGGTGGGACCTGCCCGTCATCGAGTCCTTCGACCTCCTGCGAGACATATATCGCGTTCCCCAGACAGACTACGCCCGCAGCCGCGACGAATTCATAGAGACGCTTCGCCTCCAATCGCTCCTCGACACCCCAGTCCGCCAGCTCAGCCTCGGACAGCGTATGCGCTGTGACTTGGCCGCCGCGCTCCTCCACTCCCCCTCGATTCTCTTCCTCGACGAGCCGACCATCGGCCTGGACGCTGTGTCCAAGCTCGCCTTCCGCGACTTCATAAATCGCTTCAACAAAGAGCGCGGCATAACCGTCATCCTCACCACCCACGACATGGACGACATCGAGGCACTCTGCGACCGCGTTATGGTGATCAGCGACGGTCAAATCCTCTCCGACGGCCCACTTGAAGAACTTCGCGCCCGCGTCAGCCGCGAACGTCGTCTCGTAGTCCATCTACTGGAAGAAGATGCGGATGTGTCCGACCCCGACGCGACTGTAACCCATCGCGAGGACTACCGCGTCCACCTCAGTTTCGACCCCGACCGAGTGTCAGCCGCCGATCTCATATCTCGCGTCACAGCCGCCCATCCGGTGCGCGACCTGTTCGTCGAGAACCCGCCCATCGAGGAGACCATCGCCCGTCTCTACGAGGAGAGCACCCTGTGACGAGCTACTGGGCGGTCGCCAGCGCGCGCTTCAGGGAACTGCTCCAGTACCGCGCCGCTGCAGTGGCGGGAATGGGCACCCAGCTATTCTGGGGCCTGATTCGCGTGATGATATTCGAAGCCTTCTACCGGTCGTCAGTCGCCGAGCAACCCATGGAAATAGATGAGGTAACAACCTACGTCTGGCTCGGTCAGGCGTTCCTCGCCCTCCTGCCCTGGAACCTCGACCTGAATCTGAGGAATCAGATACGCACCGGCGGCGTCGGTTACGAACTGATCCGCCCCGTTGATCTCTACACCTACTGGTTCAGTCGCTCACTCGCCTGGCGCACCGCTCCTACACTTCTGAGGGCCCCCCTACTCATCATCTTCGCCTTCATCATCATGGGTATGCACACCCCCGCTTCCTGGGGGTCCGCAGGCGCGTTCATAATTGCGATGTTGGGCGCTGTCCTGCTCAGCGCCGCCCTCTCCACGCTGTTCAACATCACCATCCTCTGGACGCTCTCCGCCGACGGTATGCTCGGACTCGCGCCCGCCGTCGTGACCATACTCTCGGGCATGATAGTCCCCATCCCGCTCTACCCCGACTGGGCGCAGACCATCCTGAACTTCCTGCCGTTCCGCGGTCTGGTGGACGTGCCGTTCCGGCTCTATCTGGGCCACATTCCGCCGGGGGAACTGCCCATGCTCCTTGCTCACCAATTAGCCTGGACCGTCGCGATAGTCCTCTTCGGTCGCTGGGTACTCTCGCGGGGACTCCGCAGAGTGGTCATACAGGGGGGATAGGACCATGCTGAACACCGTATATCTCTACATGCGCTACATCGAAATCTCCGTGCGCGGCCAGATGCAGTACCGTGCCTCTTTCGTCATGCTCAGCATAGGACATCTCCTTGCGACCGGCGTAGAATTCGTGGCGATTCTGGTACTATTCGCCAGGTTCGACAACCTCCAGGGATGGAGCCTTCACGAGGTCGCCTTCCTGTACGGAATGGTGAACATCGCATTCTCCATAGCCGACGCCGCCGCGCGAGGCTTCGACTTGTTCGGCAACATGGTCAAGTCCGGCGACTTCGACCGGCTGCTGACAAGGCCGCGATCCACAGCCCTCCAGCTTGCAGGCCAGGAGTTGACGCTCAGACGGGTCGGGCGATTCGCGCAGGGCTTCGGAGTCATGGCCTGGGCGAGTGTGGCGATGGACGTCAGCTGGTCCGCGACCGACGTCGCGCTTCTGATAGGGACCGTCGCCGGAGGAGTGTGCATATTCATCGGGCTGGTCGTGCTTCAGGCAACCCTCGCCTTCTGGACGACCGAGACGCTCGAGATAATGAACACCGTCACTTACGGCGGTGTGGAGACCACGCAGTACCCCCTGGCTATCTACCGACCGTGGTTCCAGAGACTGTTCACGTTCGGAGTGCCTCTTGGCTGTGTCAGCTACTTCCCGGCGCTCGCGATCATCGGCAAGCCGGATCCGCTCGGTTCACCCCTCTGGTTCCAGTACGCCGCTCCCCTGATAGGCGTCATCTTCCTGCTGGTCGCGCTCCGCACATGGCGATTTGGCGAGCGTCACTACCTGTCCACCGGAAGCTGATGGTTCAATCATCAGTTATCAATTTCCAATTAACAATTAGAGTACGAGTGTCAGTAGCCCCGTACCTATCAGAACTATTGCCCAGACCTTATCCAGATTGAACCAGGCGCGCCGCAATATAGCGACTCCGACCTTCTCATAGACTACAATCGCCACAATGGCCATAACGCCGAACATCGCCAGCGTGTGGATCGAGACGGCGGTGACCTGGGAGATGATCGTCTCGATGCCACTCGGCGCGCCGACCAGCATATAGTCCGCGTGAGGCAGGTCCCGCACGTCAATGGCCTCGGCGATAGACAGTCGGTAGCCCGGCAAGTTGAACAGTATCGGAATCAGCATCAGCCCCGCACCGTGCGCCGACGCCATCAGGAAAGACCAGGACGTGAGGTCGCGAAACCCCACGCGCATTCCAACCCAGCGTGGGTGGGTCGAGCGGACGAGCTTGTAGATCCCAAACCCAACCAGTATCGCCGCGCCAATGTACTTCAGGGCGTCGAAGGGAATGACTGAGCGGACGAGCAGCACGACGCCCACGACCACAACGACTGAGATCATGTGCCCCAAGGCTATCGGAACGAACGCCTCGTAAACAGCGCCGCGTCTTCCTTCCTGGAGACCAAGAGCCACCGCGAACAACCAGCCCATCGCCGGGTTGACTCCGTGATACGCTCCCAGCGCGGCAAGTACCAGCCATGGCCACAGTTCACCTATCTCGAACAAGCGGACCTAACTCCAGGTTCCAATGCGGGCATAAACAAGATAGAGGGCGATTTGAACCTCGCCCTCTATCTTCATGATTGCGACTATTCGATGTGTGCTTAGTCCGGGTAGCAGAAGGAGTCGGAAGAGGAATCACCGCCCTGGAGCCTGATCTGGTGGGGACGCTCGTCGCCGAACTCGACGAAGAAGTCCTCGTCCACAGTCATGCCGCCTTCGGGGGAAGTGTTGATCTTCGCCGCCCAGCCGCGAATGCCTTCTGGGTAGAACTGCTCGTCCCATGCGACGTAGAGCGAGTTGGTCACGTAAATCCTGCGACCGTCGCGGCTGACCTCGACCATCTGCGGGCCGCCGTTCAGGTTGCCGTTGCTGGGATGTCCAGCCTTGCGAGTGATTCCGCCCAGGTGGACGGAGCCGGTCTCTTTGGGGTTGAACGGATCAGACACGTCGTACTGCTTGAACTCGCCCGTTCCCCAGCAAGAGACATACAGGAATTTGTCGTCCAGAGACAGGTTGATGTCCGTAATCACCGGGGGAACCGCTCCGAATCCCTGAAGCAGCGGAGGCAGCTGATCGGCGTCCGCAGGCTCGGCGGGAATCTCGATGACCTTCTTGATAGCCCACTTACCGTTGTCCCTGTACCACAACCACACCGACCCGGAGAGATCCTTCAGGCTGGTGACCACGCCCACGAATCCGTAGGTCTTTCGAGGATCGTGAGCAGGACGGAGTTCAAGAGCCATCTGGTTCTCGGGACCCATTTCGAGCTCCTCCAGATGCTTTCGCTCGCGCAGGTCCCAGACGTGCAACTTGTGGCCGTACTCACTGTTCAGAAGCAGGTCAGGCTGGACGCCGTTCTCCACCATACTGGGTGTTCCCCACTCGCTGGTGATCATGGTGTCGTGGTTGAGGTGCCACCAGAAGTCATACGAGAGCGTCTGGGATCCTCTGTCGGCTTCCCAAGCGCCCTTGACCTCGAACGTGTCGTGATCGAGCATGAACACCCCACCCGGGCCGCCGCCGTCCGGCGCGCCAAGCGCGTTCATATAGATGGCATCCGGGCCACAATGAACGGTGTGCGGCCGGCTGTATCCGGTCTTCTCAGCCAGTTCTTCAGCTTCGATAACCTTGGCGATTGTGGGATTGAGCGGGTCGGGCTGGGTATCTATGATATAGATTCTGGAAGAGCGGAGCGCTCCGAACAGCAGATAGCGACGCTCGACGTGAGGGTGCGGCATATTCGGGCAAAGCGACGCGCTGCAGGCGTTCCATCCGAAGTGGTGAAGCTCGTCGCCTGAGTGGGGCAGGTCCAGGCGACTTATCACCTTCCCGAAGTCCGAAGATTCGGGATTCACGTCCATGACGCCCACTGCGTCCGGGCGTCCGTCGTCTTTGGGGTTCACTATCGCTACATATGCTATCTCCTCCTGGGGCGCGTCCATCGCCTTCTTGGGAGAGGTATAAAATGTCGGGTCTGGTGTCCAGGTAACCAAGGGTGATATATCCTCCATTCAGTGTTGTGTCGTACTGAGGAAACGGTTCTCCCAGTTTGCAGACATATAATAGGGATTATGGCGACATATTGTAAAGTTTATAAAAAATTCGCAAAACGACTCCACGCTGTCCCAAGATGAGGAAATGTCGAATTGGCGACTGCACGTTCTTTGAGGTCGTCCTGTACAGCTACCGAAGGTGGTAGAATTCCACATCGTCCGCGAACGGCTTGTCGTAGTCATGGGAACCCGCCAGTCCTATCTGACCTCTCCCGGTCACGTTATTCTTCGCACCGTCCATGCGTGGATCAACGTAACGGTCGTACCACTCCTCCAGTTCGGCCCGGAGTTCGGAGATTCGCCCGTCGTACTCCGGCAAGTCCACGAGATTCAGCTTTTCGAAAGGATCGTTTGCCAGATCGTAAAGTTCGTCCGGCCCGTCCGGGTAGCGATGGACGTATTTCCACGTCCGAGTGCGAATCATGCGAGTAGGACCGTACTCGTCCAGCACGTAGATGGGCGTATCATCCGCCAGCGACTCCCCGCGCAATATGGGTGAGAAGTCTCTCCCTGGAAGCGGCTGATTGGAAGGCGATTCCAATCCGAGATAGCCGAGCAGTGTCGGCATGAAGTCATACTGGCTCAACAGCTTGTCGCAGACCAAGTCCTGCGGAACGTGGCCTGGCCGTGAGACCAGCGTCGGAACTTTGACCGCAGTGTCGTACATATTCGGTGGGTACGTTCCGTTCCCCTTGCCCCATATGCCGTGATGTCCCATGTTCATGCCGTTGTCCGCGTTGAAGACGACCAGAGTGTTTTCCCTGAGTCCGTTCTCCTCCAGCCAGTCGAGCAGCCTGCCGATGTTCCTGTCCATTTCCACGACGGCGGCGAAGTACCCGCTGAGGGCCAGCCTGCGGTTCTCGGGCGTATCGCCAAGAGTAGCCGCCCTTGCCTCCTTGTTGAGCTGATTGGGATGTATGTCCTCGAAAGGGACCGAGTCAAAGGCGTAGCTGTCGTGGAAGTCGTCGAAAACCTCGTCCGGATGGTGTTCCCGACCCCAAGGCGCGTGGGGCGCGGTGTAGTGGACATTCAGAGAGAAAGGAGCCTCCGAGTCCACTTGCCCACTGAGAAAGTCCAGGGCGTTGTCGGTTATCACGTCGGTTACATAGCCATCCGGCTGGTGCAGTTCTCCATCCTTCAGCATGGGAGCATTGTAATAGTTGCCTCCGCCCGTGGCGTGGACGTTCCAATAGTCGAATCCGAGCTGGGGCAGCGCGGAGCGTCCCAGGTGCCACTTGCCGCTCAGACCACAGGCGTAGCCGTTCTCAGCGAGCGTCTCGACATATGACCTGCGTCCCCGCATATATTCGATCTCTTCGCCATCACCAGGAAGCAACTCGGAGTTGCCACGCCGCAGAAAGTCCTGAACACCATGCTGAGACGGTATCTGGCCGGTCAATATGGAAGCCCTAGCGGGAGAGCAGACCGGCGAGGCGCAGAAGAAGTTCTCGAACCTGATTCCCGTGGAAGCGAGCCGGTCGAGGTTGGGCGTGTCCAGTTCCTCATTGCCAGCACATCCCATAGCCCACGCGCCCTGGTCGTCACTTAAGATGAATAGGATGTTGGGCCTTTGTGAATCTCTGCTCGCCATGTCGTATTCTTTCTCCTGAATCTACGCTTCGTTGAACTCTTGCCAGTCTAGGTCGAGTTGTCGGACAGCCGAACGAAGAGTTCCGATTTTCAAGTCGCGCCTTCCCCAGTCCACCAGATGGGTACTCCTGCCCGTGTGCGGATTGATCCACATCCTATGTGACCCGCGTCTTCACCGGACATCTTCATAGCAGCCGAAATGGATGAACTTTCGGGCAACTTCGCGGTATCTCAAGAAGCTGTTACCGCCGGTTTGAGAGATACGGCCGGGTCTTCGGAGAACAGGCCGCGCGGCAGCAGTCGCTCTTCATCCATATATTCTTCGATTATCATTCCGAAGACTTCATGTATATTCTTGAGAACTTCCTCGATTGCGTCCCCCTCGGTAAGCAGTTCGGGAAAGAGCGGTGATGTAACGGTGTATCCGCCCTCCGGCTCCTCATCTATGAATACGGGAACTTTTGCCGTTAGAGGTATTCTGGCGATCATTGCTTGACTCCCATTCTCACATCTCCACACCCAGCGCGCCTGCCACCGTATCCATGTCCTTGTCTCCACGTCCGCTCAACCCAAGCAAAATCACCTGGTCTCTGTCCAGCTTCGGGGCGAGTTGGGACAGGTAGTAAAGAGCGTGAGATGGCTCCAGTGCAGGAATGATCCCCTCTGTGCGACACAGAAGCTCGAAGCCTTCCAGCGCCTGCTCATCGGTGACGCTGACGTACTCCGCCCTTTCCGTATCCTTCAGCCAGCTATGCTCGGGTCCGACGCCGGGATAGTCCAGCCCCGCGGAAATGCTGTGTGCCTCGTGTACCTGCCCGTCTTCATCCTGGAGCAGGTACGACATGCTGCCGTGCAGCACGCCCACCTCTCCAGCGACCAGGGTCGAGGCGTGTTCACCTGTCTCGATGCCCCGGCCTCCGGCCTCGACGCCGACCAACTTGACGCCCTCGTCCTTGATGAACTCGTAGAACAGGCCCATAGCGTTGGATCCGCCACCAACACACGCTATCGCGTAGTCCGGCAGTCTGCCGATGGTTGACAGCAACTGCTCGCGCGCCTCTCGGCCTATGACCGCCTGGAAGTCGCGCACCAACTTGGGGTAAGGATGGGGACCAACTACGCTGCCGATAAGATAGTGCGTCGTCTCGACATTGGTCACCCAGTCGCGTATCGCCTCGTTGATTGCGTCCTTGAGCGTCCGACTGCCGCTGGTTACGGAGCGGACCTCTGCTCCAAGCAGACGCATCCTGAAAACATTCAGCGCTTGGCGCCTGATGTCCTCCTCGCCCATATAGACGATGCACTCCTGGTCCAGCATAGCGCATACGGTGGCGGTCGCGACGCCGTGCTGGCCCGCGCCCGTCTCCGCAATGATGCGGCGCTTGCCCATGCGCTGCGCCAGAAGACCCTGCCCCAGCGCATTGTTGATCTTGTGCGCGCCCGTGTGCGCCAGATCCTCGCGCTTGATGAATATTCTCGCGCCACCAAGTTCCCGCGTCAGGTTCTCCGCGTAATACAATTTTGTGGGCCTGCCTACATAGTCACGAGAAAGAGCCTGAAGCCTCCCCTGAAACTCCTCGTCTGCGGCGGCAGCCTCGTACTCGACCTCGAGTTCGTGAATCGCGCCCATGAGCGTCTCGGGGACGAACATGCCCCCGAACTGTCCGAACCTTCCCCGTTCATCGGGTAGAACCTGTGTCTGAAGCATCTGTCACTTCCTGGAAATTTGGTTGGCTGATTATACAGTATTCACGATGTCCAATGATTGGTTGACCGCTTGGCTTCCCGTACATAGAATACTTGTATCGCTGGCCATAAATGTTCAATGCGGAGAAGGCTATGCCTATCTATGAATACGTCTGCAACGTATGCAGCCACAGATTCGACAAGCTGCGACCAATAAGCCGCATGGACGACGAAGCACCCTGCCCGATATGCGAGGGCGACTCCGAGCGAAAGCTATCTGTGTTCGCGGCATTCGCCTCGGATGACATTGGAAGCGTTGGCTCCGTAGCTGGCATGGGAGGGTGCGGCGGCGGCGGGCCCGGCGGCTGCGCCTGCTCTATGGGGGTATAGCGCTTGACCACTGTTCAGATACTACTGACGCTGCACATACTTTCCGCGCTGGTCGGGGTGGGCGCCACGGTTTCCTACTTCTTCTGGCTGCGCCGGGCCGTATTGGTCCCAGAGTCCAGGGCATTCACCCTTGAAACGATCAGGCTGCTGGAGCGATGGATGGTGACACCCGCTTACGTCATCGTGCTCCTCACCGGCCTGGGGCTGATTGACCGCGCCTCGTGGGCTTGGTCCACGCCGTGGTTGGAGCTTTCGATTCTTCTGCTTGTAGTTCTGATGGGCCTTGTGGGAGTCCACGCTCGCGTCATCAAACGGCAAATCGCGCTTGCCGCAGACGGTTCAGACAACTCCGCCGAATACGATTCGGCCCATGCCCGAGGTCGCATATTCCTGCTCGCGAAGGTGGTGGTCATTATTGCGCTGGTTTATCTAATGGTCTTCAAGCCGCCCCTTTGGGGATGACAGTCGTCGGCGTTCCGACGTACCAAAAATCATCGGAGAATATGGTTATGGCGACTCAGACATTGACCCGAACCCGCGCAGAGCAAGCGACAGATGCTACTCTCCCCATCGTTCTCAGGCTGAGTCCGGTCATAGAAATGACCGCGGATCAGTTCCTTGCTTTCTGTGAAATGAACGATGCAGTCCGTATAGAAAGAACGGCCGAGGGAGAGTTGGAATTAATGCCTCCGGTACATATTGATACTGGCAGTAAGGAACTGGACTTTGCTGCCCAGTTGCGAAATTGGGCGCGACGCGACACCAACGGAGTAGCATTCGGGCCAAGCGCCGGATTCACATTACCCAACGGAGCGATACGTTCCCCCGACGCTTCCTGGATACCCAGGTCTCGTCTGGCCGAATTGACGACCGAGGACAAGAGGGGATTTGGACATATCTGCCCAGATTTCGTCATTGAACTCAGGTCGCAGAGCGACAGCCTGAGCGTACTCAGGACCAAGATGGAAGAGTACATCGAAAATGGGGCGCGGCTGGGCTGGCTGATTGACCCACAGAACAAGCACGTGTACGTATATCGCCCGAACTCCGAGGTGGAGATTCTGGAAAACTCCGACACTGTCTCTGCCGATCCGGAGTTAGAGGGTTTTACCCTGGAACTGGAAGAAGTCTGGGGACAGCCGTTTTAGACCGGCCGGTTCAAGGGATAGAACGGCCGATGCCCTCTTCCACCGCCCTGTCATACACGACTTTCGCCGAAGCAACATCCCACAACGCCATTCCAAGAGACTTGAACAGCGTTACGGCCTCGGGGTTATCTCTACCGGACGCTTGACCACTGACCACCTGCCACAACTCCCGCGTCCGTTCCCAGATGAGTAGTCCGCGAGACGCCGGCATCATCAGTTCACCCGACTCGACCTGCGCTTGGCTTCTGTCGTCCACGACTATCAGATCAGCTCTTTCCACGGCGGCGAAGTCAAGTTCGCTTACATATGGATCCGCTCCACCTGCGGCCGCAATGTGCATTCCAGGCTCCAGCCACTCGCCATAGAGGACCGGCATTCGTGAACTCGTGATCGTTACTACAATGTCGGCGTCAGACACCGCGTCGCGTGCCGACTGCACAGGAACGACTTCGAGTCCCAGCCTGCCCGACATTTCATTTGCATACGCTCTCCGGCGCTCGCGGTTGGGGCTGTACACTTTCACGCGCCGAAGTTCGCGTACCTTGCTGACAGCCTCGAGCTGGGTCCGAGCTTGGAATCCACTGCCGATCACCCCTACACTCGACGCCTCTGGCGTTGCCATGAACCTTGTAGCAACTCCGGTCGCCGCACCGGTGCGAAGCTGTCCCATTCGATTCGCTTCAATTATCGCGAGCAACGCGCCCGTTCGACTGTCGGAAAGAAACACGAAGAAGTTATAGACGCCCCCGGCGAATGTGTACGTCTTGAACCCGAAAACGCCCCATTCGTCATCCGATGCCATCATGGTATTGACGTGTGTGTCAGGACCTGCGTTCAGCCGCTGCCTGGGCTGATTTATGGCATTTCCACCGGACTGGTGAAGAAGAGACGATTCGACGGCACACAACGCCGCATCCATGTCAAAGAGGCGGTCAACATCCGCTTCTGTAAGATAAAGCGTCAAATGCTAGATTCGGACAGCTACGACATCCAGCCAGTTTCTGGGAACGTATTCTATCTCCATCTCCTCGAACGTCTGGTGGACGCCTTTCTGGAGCGAGTCGCTGGCTTCCTTGAGAGGCACACCGGGTAGTGTGCCAGCTATAAAGTCCTCGAACGTGCTGATATCCAGCCAGCCCTCTATGGGTACGAGAACAGTGTCTTCCTCGAGTCGAATAACCTGGAATCCGTTGCGCTCGAGCAAATCGCGGTACTCGTCCGCGGACAAATGCTTCCTGGACTCGACCTTTTCGGCCCTCTTCGGAGACAGGCCATGTTCCCTGCGCAGAATACGCGCCGACTTGAACATCCACTTGCGATAGAAGGTCATGGACTCTGGCACCTGACCGCCCTCGTAGAACGACGTGTTGAAGGCAAACCTGCCTCCAGGGTTGAGAGACTTGGATATTTCGCCGACGAGCGCGTCCTTGTCGGGTATGTAGTGGATAGCATTACAGAAGATTATGGTATCCGCCTTCTCTTTGAGGGCATCGGATACCTGCTCAACCTGGCTCTGCACGAACTGGACGGCGGTGTCCCTGTGAGATTTCAACTCTTCCATGGCCTGCTTGAGAGCGCCCGCCGAGTGGTCCATGGCAATAACCACCGAGTCTCTGGCGCCCCGCACTTGTTCGAGAATGAGCTTGGTAACGCCTCCGGTGCCGCACGCCAGATCAACGATTCTCTGACCGGATCCCGGCTCTGCCATCGCTACCAGTCTGGCATTCAAGTCTTCGTAGAACGGGTTTTGGGAAAAAGTGGCGAAAGAGAAATCGCTGCCCGATTCGCCTGTTGCCATGATACCTCTCCTGAAACGCTAACTTCCCCTTAACCGGATTTAGGCGACAGTATAGCACATTTAGACGCAGTAATATTGCAATGTATGGAACGAGCCGTCCGTCTGATACAATCCGGGAGGCCCTTTCCGAAAATACAGCCGCAGGCAGGTAATATGGCTCAGGACATAGATATTCGCGGGTTCACGTGGGAAGACCTTGAATCGGTCACAGACCTGTTCAACCGCATTGGCGGAGCCACTGGGACCGAAAAGGAGTTGGACAGCGAAGTAGTGAGTCAGAACCTGTCAGTGCCGGCCGTGTCCCCTGAAACGAATCTCCGGCTGGCGGTCAATGGGACCGACATCGTCGGATACCACCTGCTTTCCTCCGAACCACTCATTGGCAGGGCTGTAGTCGCGGGTGGTGCGATCCGTGAATTCCGCAACAGCGGGATACTTACCCGCCTGCTGCGTGACTCAGTAGAACGAGCGAAGGAGGCCGGGGCGCGCGTGGTCCACTTCCAGACCGCCCTCGACGCACATGACGACCGTCGGCTCCTGGAATCCGAGGGCTTCGAGAAGATCAAGGAATTCTGGCAAATGCGCTGGGAGGGGTCCGAACTACCACCATTGCGACTCAGGCCAGGCTTTCGACTCAAGTCCTTCGAGTTGTGCAAAGACGAAGCCATGCTCACCGAACTCCAGAACACCGCTTTCGGCGAGAACTGGGGTTTCAGTCCCAATACTGTCGATCAGATATCGGCGCGCGTCCGAGTAAAGATCAGCCCGCCGGAGGGAGTGGTATTCATTATGGATGGTGAGTCGGCCGCCGCCTACAACTGGACGCAGAGAATCCAGAACGCCTACGGACACGTGGGCTTCGTGGCGATGACCGGAGTCCACCCGTCATATCGCGGCAGCGGACTCGGTACGGCGATTTTGGTCGCAGGTATGGAGCATCTCCTGTCCAAAGGCGTAGATGCCGTAGAGCTCGAAGTTGACGCCGAGAATACCCCCGCCAGGGAGCTGTATTTGAAACTTGGTTACCGAAGAGTCCACCACAGCGTCTGGTACGAACTCAAAATCGGTCAGAATTTGAGTTAACCCGCCTTAGTACCGCACTCATATGATAAGACCATGCTCCAACCACCAAGTGTCATTCCCGCGAAGGCGGGAATCCAGGGGTGGGGCAGCGTTATAGATGACAACACTAGCTGGACGCTGTTTTAGACAGTTCTGGAGATCGTCAATGCCTTTCAATTTCATTCAGATGTCCGATCCTCAGTTCGGAATGTACGCGTCAGTAAGCAGTTACTCGGAGGAAGAGGTCGAGGAACGGCGGCAGAGGGGCATACTCATGCGCAAGGCCTCAGAGCCGATAATCGGGTTCGCCGACGAAACTCGCCTCTACACAAGGGCCATAGATAAAGCCAACAGCCTGAAACCGGATTTCGTAGTAGTCTGCGGAGACATGATTCACCATACTGGCGACGATGCCGAGATAGCCGAACTGTTCCGCATCACCGACATGCTGGACGAAAGCATCCCCATCCACTGGGTGTCCGGCAACCACGACGTCGGCGAGTCTCCCACCTCCGAGTCCATAGCGCTGTACCGCCAGAAGTTCGGCGCGGACAACTACTCCTTCGACCACGCCGACTGCCACTTCACCGTCATAAACAGTTCCGTTGCATCCGACCCGTCCAATGTCCCGAACGAATGGGACAGGATAGTCCAGTTTCTCGGCGACGACCTCGCCGCCGCCAGGCGAGCCGGCGCCCAGCATCTGGTTCTCCTTGTACATCACCCTCTGTTCAACGAGCGTGCCGACGAAGGAGAAGGCTACTTCACTATTCCCCCCGAGCGGCGCGATGTGATTATGGGCATATTAAGGGACAACGAAGCCTCTGCCGTGTTCGCGGGCCACATGCACAGAAACAACTATGCCAACGACGGAAAACTCCTGATGATAACCACCGGCGCGGTCGGCTACCCGCTCGGCAGCGACCCCTCCGGCGTAAGACTCGTAACTGTGGACGAGTCCGCTATAACTCACCGTTACTACCCCCTGGCTGAACCACCGATGTGAGAACTTTTGCCATAGACGCAGGACTCACGAGCGCAACTCACGAGCGCAAATGTAAACGCGGACGTGCGAGACCAAATTCGTCCTACCCGATGTCTCTCGCTTGAACCTCATCAAATTGAACACAGAAATTACACAAACACGTTGTTACACAAAGCAGGTGAACATGAACAGCGAGAACAGAGTCCAATGGGTGTACGCTTCCGAGAACAACCGGCAGCTTCAGGAGCGTTACGACGAGTGGGCGCAGGACTATGATGACAACCTGGAATCCGATTTCGGCTACATAATGCCGCGTGCAGCGGCGGAAATGTTCGCGCAATTCGTCCCTAAAGACGCGAGAGTGCTGGACGCCGGCGCGGGCACCGGACTCGTCGGCGTTGAACTGCGTCGCCTCGGCTACACGAACCTCGAGGCGATGGACCTGTCGTGCGGAATGCTCGAAGAGGCGCGACGCAAGGAAGCGTACAGCGATTTTCACCAGATGGTCATGGGCGAACGCCTCGAATTCGACACAGGCAGCTACGACGCCGCCATCTGCGTCGGCGTTCTGACGCTGGGACACGCGCCCGCCCACTCGCTCGACGAACTCGCTAGAGTGGTCAGATCCGGTGGCTGCGTCGTCTTCACCATGCGCCCCGACGTTTACGAGCAAAACGGCTTCAGGGAGAAACAGAGCCAGCTTGAATCTGATGGGATCTGGGAACTCGCGCACGTTACCGAAGGATTCCTGGGTATGCCCAAAGGCGAACCGGACGTATTCTTCCAAGTCTGGATATACCGCGTCAGGTAAGTGCATGGCGCGGAGCTCATGCACGAGTTACATCGCAATCAAGCGGATACCCCGGAAAGCGCTATCCAAGTACGGCGACGGAGGAAAGAGAATGGATCACGACCATTTCATGAGAGTGGCACTGGAAGAGGCGCAGAAGGCCGCAGACGAGGGAAATGTTGGTGTGGGCTCGGTGATAGTCCGGGATGGAAGTGTGGTGGCGCGGGGCCGCAATCTTGTCCCGACGACCCACGATCCCACAGCCCATGCAGAGACGGTGGCGCTGAGAGCGGCGTCCGAAATTCTGGGCGCCGACGACATGGCCGGATACAGCCTCTACACCACGTTCGAGCCTTGTCCCATGTGCTGCGGCGCGCTGATGAACGCGAATATCAGCTCAGTCATCCTCGGCGGCAGACCGGATTCGGAACAGACTCGCTGGGACGGCTATACGATGGAAAGTCTCCTGGAAATGTGCGGCTGGTCGGGTCGGATGGAAGTCGTCACCGGAGTACTGGTCGCGGAGTGTTTGAGCATACGGCAACCATAAACAGTTGCTGCCTGATAGCTTTGCCCCGGTTGCTTTCGATTATTCAGACCGAGGTCTTTTCAGAGTCGTCGGTCCGTGGTTCGGGAGTGTCGGTCATATATTGTAGTTTATATCGTACAGGTGGGGTTCCAGGTGAGTTTCCTGATGGTCCATGTGTTTAGAACCCTTGGACGCGACCTGTAGTCACCTGTTCTTAGCTTTAGGCCGAAAATTTTTCGGCGGCGAAATCATTTTTGATAATCTCCTGTTTATGTAAAGGTTGGGGTGTTCGCAGTTGGTTGACCGGACACATGACAGCATGAATGTTCTGTTGAGTCAAAGGGATATTGGAACGTGAGACTGCCCCAAGTTGGTTGGCGGAGATGTCGCCGGAGAGGGAACATATGAAATCGTCTGCCCCTGAACTTTGACCAGTTTCATCTACTAGGATATGATAAATTTCGGTCGGCTATAAAGTGTTAGAAGTATTATTGGCGGCAACCCTGAAGGGATATATATTGCGATGGGAGGGTAGCTATGGTGGTCACGGAAGGGGCCTTGGAGCACGCGGTGATAGAGACGGCGGATGAAGCCCTGCCCGTATATAGGCCCACGGCGCGAGTCCGCACCAGGCGACCGCTGGAACTGGCTTGGAAGACGTTTACCCATATCTTCAGGCAGAAGTTCATACATCGCCGGGAACGCTTTCCCCTGGTGACGATGCTCGAACCCCTGGAAGCGTGCAACCTGGACTGCTACGGGTGCGGTCGCATACGCGAGTACCTGCCCGTCCTCGACAAGACCCTTACCCTGGACCAGTGCCTCAACGCCGTGGAGGACTCCGGCGCGCCCATCGTGTCAATAGCGGGCGGCGAACCGACTATGTACAAGCAACTCCCCGAACTCATCGAGGAGTTGGTGAGACGGAAGATATTCGTCTATTGCTGCACCAACGCCCTGCTGCTGGAGCGCATGATGAAACGCATCCCGCCCTCCAAATACCTCGCCTGGGTCATCCATCTGGACGGAATGGAAGCCCAGCACGACATCGCCGTCAATCGCAAGGGCGTGTGGAAGAAGGCGATGAGAGCGTCGAAGCTGGCCCTCGAAGCGGGATACAGAGTCTGTTCGAATACGACCTTGTTCAGAGGCTCCAATGCGGAGGACCTCCACCAACTCTTCGCGCTGGTGACGGACATGGGATTCGAGGGAGTGATGGTATCCGCCGGGTACGATTTCGTAGATGGGCCTGTCCAGGAGATGTTCCTCTCTCGCGAAGAGTCCATAAAGGTCTTCAAGCGCGTGCTCACGGACGAGGCGATAGATCGCATCCGCTTCTACAACAACCCGCTCTATCTGAGCTTTCTGCGTGGGGAGCGTGACTACCAGTGCACCGCTTGGTCGAACCCCACCTACACGGTCCAGGGCTGGAGAGAGCCGTGCTACCCACTGGCGGATAGACATACAGACAACGTCAACGACCTGTTCAGCGCCTCTCTATGGGAAAACTACGGCGTGGGCGTGAACAGCAAGTGCGCTAACTGCATGATGCACTGCGGATTCGAGTCGGCGATCATCTACGACTCCTTCAGCAGTCCCAAGAGCGCCGCGGCCTTGGCGAAAGGTGTGATCGGCAAGCGCGCCGGCGTCGGAGCCAGCTAGAGAAGTGGGGGGAGGCCTGGCACTGTTGGTGGCGCTGCCTGAGGAGGCGCGAGGCATCCTCAAGGCTGGCTATTGGAGCAAGGCCACGTCCTCCGGATCTCACGAAATATATGAGTGTCGTGCTGGAGGCTGTCAGGCTGTACTTGCGGTAAGCGGCGTGGGCAGAGTCCACGTGGAGGCGGCGACTCGCGCAGTCTTGGAGGAGCGCCATCCGAGCGCGGTTCTCTCACTCGGTTTTGCAGGGGGACTGGTCGCTGACCAGCGAGCGGGAGACCTGGTCGTCGCTCGAGTCCTGATACCCGCCGGAAGTGTCTCAAATGATGATCCGAAGCCGCGCGTTAGCGAGGCTCTCCATGCCGACCAAACGTTGGTCAACAAGGCGCTCGATGTCCTGGCGACACTGGGGCTGCGCTACCGGACCGGAGACTGTGTGACCGCTTCCCAGCTGGTATCGCGCCCTGAGGCGAAGAGGCGACTCGGTTTGGACGCCGATGCCCTGGCGGTAGAGATGGAGAGTTTCTGGATAGCACTGGCCTGTCATGAGCGAAACGTGCCCTTTATGGCGGTCCGCGCCGTAGTGGACACGGCAGAGCGTCCGTTGCCGGACTTCATTGTCGATTCCGTACTGGACGAGAGAGCAGGGAACAGGTGGTGGAGTGCGCTGTCCATCATGCTCCATCCCCATTGGATTCCATCGCTCATTCGGCTGGGTGGCGCGGCCTCCAAGGCGCGAAATTCGCTGTCCGCCTTCGCCTCCGGTTTCCTGAGAGCCTGGTCTAAGTCCGTCAACCAGTGAACGCGGTCTTTTCCGATGAATACTAAAGCTGAGAAAGCGCAATGACCGTAAGAGAAGCTCCGGAATCACCCGTTTCGCTGGGGTTGCTGGACGCGGTCTCGAAAGCCGTATCCCGGTCTCAGGCCTACTTCGCGCGCACCCAAGCCCCTGAAGGGTACTGGTGGGGCGAGTTGGAATCCAACTCCACCATGGAGGCCGAGTATCTGATGCTGACCCACTTTCTGGGGATTGGGGATGAGGACACATGGAGGAAACTGGCGAACCTTCTGCTCAAAACCCAGCGGGAGGACGGGACATGGGGGCAGTACTACGGCTCCCCTGGAGACCTCAGTACCTCAGTGGAATGCTACTTCGCGCTCAAGTTGGCAGGTGTTTCCCCCAGCACCCCCCGTATGGTGAAGGCGCGGGAATTCATCCTGTCCAAAGGAGGCGTTCCCCAGGCGCGGGTCTTCACAAAGATATGGCTGGCCCTCTTCGGACAGTGGGATTGGAAACGTGTGCCCGCAATCCCACCTGAGATGGCACTGCTCCCGTCATGGTTCCCCATGAACCTCTACGACTTCTCCAGTTGGGCCAGGGCTACTATGCTGCCCCTGAGTATCGTCCTGACTCATAGACCGTTGTGCAGGATCCCGGACAGCGTCGCCATCCCCGAACTCTTTCCGAGTGTGCAGGTGAAACCTGACTTTTTCCTCAGCCTCAGGTCCATGATGGGAGTGGACGTGGTATTCCACATGGCGGACCGGATGTTCCGGTGGTACAACCGTCTGCCCTGGCACCCGATGCGGCGCATTGCCACTCGCAGAGCCGTCAAATGGATAGTCGAACACCAGGAAGAGGACGGCTCGTGGGGCGGCATACAGCCGCCCTGGGTGTACTCACTCATCGCACTGAAAGTCCTGGGATATGATGTAGATCATCCCGTCATGCGCAAAGGCATCGAGGGATTCAGAGGCTTTACCATAGAAGATGATGACACCATGCGGGTTCAGGCCTGCGTATCTCCGGTCTGGGACACGTGCATCGCAATGGTCGCGCTTGAGGATTCGGGTTTGCCACCCGACAGCCCTATCCTGCGTCGGGCGGGCGAATGGCTCATCAGGGCGCAGGTCGCCGATGGTGGCGACTGGCAGGTCAGGGCCAAGGACACGACGCCCGGCGGCTGGGCTTTTGAGTTCGCCAACAGCGCCTATCCCGATATTGACGACACTGCGGAGGCGCTCATCGCACTGAAACAGGTGAACCTCGACGATCCGGAAAGGCAGCGGGAGGCAATGCGGCGCGGTGCGGAGTGGATACTCGGAATGCAGAGCAAAAACGGCGGCTGGGCGGCCTTCGACAGGGACAATACCCTCAAGGTCGTAGCTGCGATACCCTTTGCCGACTTCGGAGAAATGATAGACCCTCCCAGCGCGGATGTGACCGCCCATGTGGTCGAGGCACTGGTTCGCGTCGGCTACCCGGCGGATATGGGACCAATGCGACAGGCGGCGCGGTATCTATGGAGTGAGCAGGAAGAGGACGGCCCATGGTTTGGGCGCTGGGGAGTCAACTACATCTACGGAACGGGGGCTGTCCTGCCCGCGCTCAAAGCTATGGGTGAGGACATGAATACCGGGGCAGTACGCCGTACGGTTGCATGGCTCGTGGCCCACCAGAACGAAGATGGCGGTTGGGGAGAAAGCTGCGCGAGTTATGCCGACCTCGCTTTGGCCGGACAGGGTCCCAGTTCCGCGTCGCAGACCTCATGGGCTCTGCTCGCTCTTTTGGCAGCCGGGGAATCGGACAGCGATGCCGTCCGGCGCGGCATCGAGTACCTGGTCGCCACCCAGCGGGAGGACGGCACTTGGGAGGAACCCTGGTTCACCGGCGCCGGCTTTCCCGGCTATGGCGTTGGCAGTCGTTCCAAGAGGACTCGGAGCCAGGGTGTGGAACTCCCCTCCGGTTTCATGATCAAGTACCACCTGTACAGAAACTACTGGCCGCTCATGGCTCTGGGGCGCTTCCGCCGGTACATCGAAGGTTGAAACGGCATACGCTCCAGCGTCCATGGAGTATCGGTTCGGCCAGATCATGCCGAGCGTTGCTGTAAGGTTGGTTGTCTCATACAATGTGCGAAGCCGAATTCAGTGCCCCGACTGGAGGTCAAATATCTATGACTCAGCAGGAATACAGGAAAATCATACCCGACCCGACACCGGAAACTGCCTTCTTCTGGAAAAAGTGCAAAGAACACGAACTCTGGATTCAGAGGTGCATCGAGTGCTCGAGGCCTTTCTTCTACCCCCGCCTGCACTGCCCGGAGTGCAGGTCAGACAAGGTGGAGTGGTTCCAGACATCCGGTTTGGGAACGCTGTACAGCTACATGATAAATTACAGGCCCGCGCCCGGCTTCGAGGACGAGGCCCCCTATGCCATAGCGATCATACAGCTTGAAGAAGGCCCTCGAATGATGGGCAACATTCACGGCATAGAGAACACGCCTGAGAACCTCGTGCTCGACATGCCGCTCAAGGTCGTGTTCGTGGATGCCAACGACGAGACCGCTATCCCGAACTGGGAGCCGGCCTAGCCAGCGTCCGAATACCGCAATTTCGCACATTCCTCTCGAGTCCCCAGGAGAAACACCACGATGTCACTGCGATACAAGACCGCCATAGTAGGAGCGTCCGAGACGACCCAGCTTGGCGTTATTCCCGATATGTCCGAAACCCAGCTTCACATAGACGCCGCCATGAACGCCATGGCCGACGCCGGCATTGACGCAAGCCAGATAGACGGCATCTCCGCCACCATGAATCCCGCAATCCTCGCCCACTACATGGGCATCGTTCCCAAGTGGGTGGACAACACCCAGGTCGGCGGGACCTCCTTCCTCATACACATGAGACACGCCGCCGCCGCGATAGCCTCCGGCCTTGCGACGACTATTCTCTGCACCATGGGACAGAGCGGCCGCAGCCGAGTCGGCGTCGGAGGCGCGCGAATCGGCACCGCAGGCGCGTCATCCGGTCCCAGGTACGACGGATCTTACCCTGGTCAGTTCGAGTCCATATACGGTGTCCTCGGCCCCACCACCATGTTCGGCATGGGTGTGCTGAGATACATGAAAGAGACCGGCACTACTATCGAGCAACTCGCCTCGGTCGCCGTCGCCCAGCGCAAGTGGTCGAACAAGGTGCCGCGTGCCATGTTCCAGCAGCTTGTCACCGTCGAGGACATTCTGAACAGCCGGATGATCTGCTACCCGTACCGCCTGTTCATGTGCTGCCCCGTAACCGACGGCGGCGGCGCGTTCATACTGACCAGCGCCGACCGAGTTGACGACTATCCCAACAAGCCGGTCTATATCCTGGGAACGGGCGAGGCGGTGGAGACCGCCGTCGTTAGCCAGATGTACGACATGACCACGTCCGCCGCATTCAAGACCTCCGGCGCGAAAGCATTCGAAGAGGCCCAGGTGTCCCACGACGACATTGACCACATACAGATATACGACGCATTCGCCCACCTGCCGATATACGGCCTGGAAGACCTGGGATTCGTCGGGCGAGGCGAAGCCGGAGCCTTCATCGAAGAGGGCAACACGTCCCCGGGAGGCAAGCTACCCCTGAATACCAACGGCGGCGGACTGTCCTACACTCACACCGGAATGTACGGCATGTTCGCCATGCAGGAGTCGGTGCGCCAGGTCAGAGGCGAGGCAGCCCACCAGGTGGAAGGCGTCAAGACATCCTTCTGCCAGGGCGTGGGCGGAATGTTCATGGCTGCCGGCAGCCTGATATTCACCAATGAACCGCCGCATAGTTAGACTAGGGGAGGGCTCAATGCGTAAGCAGACTGTTCGGTACACGACTCCGCTTGACGCGCTAATCGCCATAGCGAAGCGCTTGGGACTGAACGAGGGCAAATACCGCATCGAATCGGAGGAGTTCTACCACCGATACCAGGAGGGGGAGATGGGCGATGACCTTGAGTTTATGGAATGGGCGAGAGACTATCGGGATTACCTAAACCTCAGACAAGAGATAACGGATCAACTTCGGGATGCTGCATAAGGCTATCTCGGAGTACCTGGAATAGGTTGATGAAACTGTCCTTAGGTTTCCTGACTTCTATGTTGACTACTACACGTATGAGGCCATTTCGCATGAACGAGTCAATGTTCGTTTAGGATGAGGACGAATCGCGGCTATCTTCTGGAAGTCAGCGAAGCTCTTGGAATAGAGTCTGATATGCTGACTTTCATAGACTACCGTTACCATTTTCAGGATAGTGAGAACCGTATGGTCTTCCGTTACGACAGTGCGACCCACCATAGGCATATAAGCAGTTTCCCACATCACAAGCATCTGCCTGATTCGATAGTTGAGTCCCATAAGCCCGACATCGGACAGGTGATAGAGGAAGCCGTAAGAGCATTACACAGGGAGACCAGCAATTGACGGAAGTCCTCTGCTACCAAGACAGCTACCTCAGCGAGTTCGACGCGACAGTGACCGCCGTCACCGGCAAGGGCGTCGTCCTCGACCGCACTGTCTTCTATCCCGGAGGCGGCGGACAGCCTCCCGACACCGGAATCCTCAAGTCGGACGCCGCCGAGTATCGCGTCAGGCGCGTCGCCCGCGACCAGAGCGAGTATGTCCACGAGCTTGAGGGCAGCGACATACCCGAGGTCGGGGCGGCGGTTCACGGGACGCTGGACTGGGAGCGACGCTACCAACTCATGCGAACTCACACTGCGCTCCACATACTCTGCGGAGTCGTATGGCGCGACTTTGGAGCGCAGGTCACCGGTGGGAATATGACTCCCTTGCGCGCTCGGATGGACTTCGAGTTAGAGAGTATGTCCACCGACTTCGCCGAGCAGGTCGAGGAGCTTATCAACGCCGAAGTTTCGGCCTCACGCGACATCCATATCTCCGTGCTTCCTCGTGAGGAAGCGTTCCAGATCCCCGACCTCATACGCACCAAGATAAACTTGCTACCTCCTCAGATTACCGAGGTCAGGATTGTTGACATCGAGGGACTCGACCTCCAGGCCGACGGCGGCACACACGTCGCCAACACCGGCGAGGTTGGTCGCATTCGCGTCGCCGGACACGAGTCCAAGGGCCGCATCAACAAGCGGCTCAGGATAGAAGTCAACCCGTGAATCCGAAAGGAATCCTAATGGCGGAAAGACCTATAGAAAAATGCTACTGGGTAGTCCCCGGAAAGCTGCTTGCAGGGGAGCATCCTCAGAACTCAGACTCGATCAAGAAGATCGAAGACGCCGGAATAGTTTCTTTCATTGACTTGACCGAAGAAGATAAACACGCCCCATACGACAGATGGCTGGCAGTCGCTGAGTACCGGAGATTTCCAATTAAAGACTACGACATCCCAAAGTCGAATGAACATACAATTGCCACACTCAACCTGATTGATGACAATCTAAGAAACAATCGCCCTACCTATATTCACTGCTACGGTGGAAGGGGCCGTACTGGCACTATCATTGGATGCTGGCTGGCAAGGCAGGGACACCAAGGGGAAGCTGCCCTTAGAAGACTGAGAGAACTGTGGGCACACAATCCTAAATCAAAGAGGGGACTACAAACCCCCGAGACGCCAGAGCAAGAACAGTACATAGTGGAATGGAAGGAATAGACACCGATGACAAAAGTGCTGCTGACCGGGGCCTCCGGCTACATAGCCGACCAACTTCTGCCCACGTTCAAGGAACGTTACGACACCGTCCTGGTGGACGTTTCCGACACCAACCGCAGGGGTGAGAGGGTCGAGGATGTCGTCATACAGGACCTGATTGACCCCGACCGCGCCGCCTACTCCGCGCTGTTCGAAGACGTGGACGCGGTCGTTCACCTCGGCTACAAGAGGCGATCCGGGAATCCGCTCGACCACTTCTTCGACGAGAAAGAGAACGTGGAGATGGCCTACAACGTATTCCGCTCCGCTTACGACGCCGGGGCCGCGCGCGTGGTGATGGCCAGTTCCAACCACGCCGCCGACTGGTACGAGCACAACCTGATCCACGCGCGAAAGATGGAGTCGCTAGATCCCTACCGCCTCCCCCTTTCCGACAACTTCTACGGCTGGGCAAAGGCGACATACGAGCACATGGGCTTCCTATTCGCCTGCGGAGCGATGGACTTCCAGACGGCGGGCGGCGGGCAGGACCACACCGGATCGTCGCAGGCACAACAGCGAAAGCTGGAAGTTGTCATGGTGCGTATAGGCGCGCCGCGCGACCTCGATCTCGCCACCTACGAGGGAGACCCCGCTAACTACAAGCGAGACCTCGGCGCGTATTTGAGCCCGCGCGATCTCGCCCAGCTTTTCACCCGCGCCATAGAAACTCCGAACATCGAAAATGAACACGGCATCCCCTGGCAGGTGGTTTACGGGATCAGCAACAACACCCGGGCCTTCTGGTCGCTTTCCAATGCCCGCGAAGTCTTGGGCTACGCGCCCGAGGACGATTCCGAAGTCAAGTACGCCGACGACATCAGGGGCTTCCTTTCCGGCCCTGGCGCCTCCGGAGGTGTCGGAAGAGTGGGCCTCGACTAATCAAGCCGCGAAAATGACCGGCAAGACATATCTATACAGACAGTCGAGAAGAAAATTGCATAAGTCGGATTCTGCTCAAATTCGCATGGGAAACCCCCATTGTAAAGCTGAGCGCGGTTCGTTGTGCGTGTGTTGGGCGGAGTCTATCTTGCGTTATGAGGATTGTGTTCGCTTGTTGCGGGAGCATGGTCAGGGTGTGGGACTAACATGGGGGAATCGGGCGGACCGTGTATTGGCATTACGGCATACGGGGATGGATAGATGCCTCTAATGTACTAATAGTGTAAACATTCACAAAGTATTTCTATTTGCGAAAAATATGATATAGTGCTACCACAGCACCCACTATAAGTGGGTGCTGTGGTAGCGGACCCTCGACACAGGACAGTCCTGCATACGCTACTCGCACATCACAGCGGAGGAACGGCATTATGGCAGATGCCATAGATTTGAACGCGGGGCACCAAGATGGACTTATTGACATATTACATGCAGATATAGTCCTAGTAGGAGTGTCATTGCTTCAGAATGAAGATGAGCGTGAGAAATTCACCCGTAATATAGATGGTGCAGAAGTCATCACGATGGAAGTTGGTCAGACATTACCAGGGGATGTACAGATACCCCATCAGACAACAATCAAAATCGAACGAGACAGAATCACGATTACACTATCTCAAGGTAGGACTATAATTAGACGAGACTACCCTTCTCGCTTACGTTTAGAAGAAGACCTCGAACATTTGTCAGGTGTTATTGTATCCGCAATACGGCACAGCGAATGGGCTAGTCAGCCACTTACTGGGTTTGGGTATAATATGTCATGTGTATTTAACCCAGGCCTTGAGGAGCCAGCGGTCTCTTATATAAGAAGGATGCTGTTCCGGACCATGCTAGATGGTGAACTGCTTGGCGGTACAGCTCGATTATACGCTCTTGACCGCCAAGATAGACGCCTGACCTTCGATATACAACCCAGGCCGGCTGAAGATTTGCGGACGCGACATCTGTATGTTGGATTAAATATGCACTCGGTGTCCAATAGGATGCCCAAGCCGGAATCAATCCTGCCATCTCTATTAGAATTGAAGAATCGAATTGTACGATTCATGTCTAATTTGTCGGAGAGCCATGGATAACACAATAACTGCACCCAATCCAGTGCCCTCACAAGGCATTGTAATATCAAGTGTGACCCCAGGTGAGATATTTACGGGATCACTAAGCCCATTTGTTGAAGATGTTGATGAATTCACCAACAGTAGTCACATAAGATCTCCGAGGCGTTTGGGTGATGATGTAAGGGAATCATTCCGTGAATGGTGCGATGGTCATATTCGACAGACTTCCGAACCGGGATACGTTACGATGTGGGTCGCATTTAGTGTAGAACCGACATTTTGGCAGCGATGGGGACAAAGAAAGTCTGACCAAGGCAGGGAGAGCGTATCGGCGAGTTCAAACACAGTCGATGCATCCGAAGAGTCGATGCTTATTCAAGACTTTTCAAGGGGCAAACACGATAGTCAGCGTCCTGATGGACGAACTATTGAAAAGGCTTCATGGATACTTCGGTCAGCCTTTCACGAAAATGTGGAATTTCAGAGTAGAGAAATCGTATGTGCATCCAATGACGGTTCGCTTTTGTTTGAGTTAATTCCGCAGAGCGGCGTCGTGATTGAAGCTGAGTTGGAGCCAAGTGGCACACTTAATGCCAGTGTATCTTGGCTGAGTGATGATAATCCCACACAGTATCACCTGGATATTTCCGACCAAGAATTCATCGAACTCTTTCTGAGAGGATAAATGTCTGTTCCAAATGAAGACATCGTCTGTCGGTTCATACGAGGTGACAAGGATTACTGGAGTACAACATTAAATCGTCCCAAACCCAATGCTTTCAAAGACCCGGAGTTATCGGTATGGGACGTTGATGTATTGCGAACACTCAGCACGACGATTCGTGACCTTCAATTCGACGATTTCGCAGGTACAGGACAGGCTCAACACAGCGTCCAACAATACTACGACTTTGCTAAGGAAGCGTCCGAGGAACACCAAGCGGTTCTGGAAATACAAGTCGAATTTCGACCCAGTGATCGACACGTCAGGGCACCTTGGCGTAAATGGCGCGACGCTCATGCCCAAGTTGAGATAACGAAGAGTCCTCCTCCGCCAGAACCATTCCCATACAAATTCCGCCAGAAACTTGCTGAAAAGTGTCGCATGGCCATCCCTCCTGACGGCATGTCGTAAGTTATGGGCAGGTGTAGGCTTCATGGTTGCAGGTTTCGGATTTTGCACTATAGGCTTCGGCGGAGTTTTTGATCCCGAGGTCGCCAGTGAATCTGAGACAGCGCTTCAGTGGGGAGTGTACGCATTCCTCGGTAGCATACTTTGCTTGGCGACCGGAGCTTTCCTCTAAGCGTTCTCAAAGGACGACTAGCTCTCCAGCCTAGGACATGGAATTGGAGTTCATCACTCCGTGATGTTGATGCTCAGGTGTTGGAGAGAGAGCATCTGGACTCGCAGGGCTTCCGCCTCATCCGGGTCTTCCGGCACATAGTCGGGTGGTGTAACTGTGCCGAAGAGCTTCATGTTCTTGGGATCGAGCTCGAGTTGCTCATCTTGGGTCTCTTGGCGTTCCTTGTGCTGACTCGACATGACTATACCTTCTTGTGGGGTGCTTCCAGTTGTTCGCCGTCAAGTTCGAGGCGGATCTTCATACGCATAGCGTCGCCCTGAACACTTGTGTCTTGAATCGCTTTCAGCAGGGTACGCGGGACTGTCACGTCGCCCCATGATTCGTTGCACAGTGGGCACTTTTCACGCATACCTATGCTGTCTCGCACCCCCTGGACCACTTCACGTTTACAGCACTTACACTGGATGCGAATCGAAACGATGTCTCCGATCTCAAAGATGATGCGTGTTTGTTTGACCATGTTGTACTCCGTCTGAGCTACTGTGTAGTCTTCAGAGTAGCATTCTGGGCCTGGGAGTCAAGCTGTATGCGGGCAAAATCGCATAAGTCTGTGGATATGTGGGAAACCCATAATGTCACAATGGGTATCTGTCCCAATACTGAAACACAGTGTGAGGGTCTACCCCTTCAAGAGTGAAACCATTAGCAACAAAATCAATATGGCGAGCCGCCGCCGCACGAAATCCTTGTAACACGATTTCCATTTGGTGTTTGGGTAATATGTCTTTGTTTAATTGATCTTCAAAGAAGGCAAAGGTGGCAGATAGGTCCACTGGTATCGCTTTACCAGTAATCAAACTGTAATAGATGTTGGATAGTAGCATTTCGTTTGCTATGTCTCCGCCCATTACAATCAATTCCTTATCCGTCAGATCCACCTCATCGCTTTCATTACGGGAATCGTCTTGTATTCGCTGTTCAATCAATTGTTCAAATCGCATTCTCTCCCTATTGTTACACGTCAACCATTCTTGCCGGTTATGCGACAATCATTCTTGCCGGTCTGACTCCTGCTCTGTGCGACTACTCTGCGCCGCGCCGGTCCTGTAACTCGGCACGTCAAACTCCAGTATGACCGAGTGGTGAACGATCCTGTCTATGGCCGCCGCGGTCGCCATGGGGTTGTCGAACACCTTCTCCCATTCACTGAAGACCAGGTTTGAGGTGATGCCCAAGGAACGTCGCTCGTAGCGCTCGGCTATGAGTGTGAACAGCACCTCCGACTCCTCGGCCCCCTGTGGCAGGTAGCCCAGGTCGTCTATGATGAGCAAGTCGAAGTTGTCCAGCTTGCGCAGCATCCGCGGCAGTTCCAGGTCTCGCTTGGCAGCGAGCATGTCCTGCACCAGACGGTATGCAGGGATGAACAGCACGGAACGACTCGACTCCACCAGCCGGTGTCCGATGGCGCATACGGCGTGGGTCTTGCCGGTGCCCGGCATACCGAACGCCAGCACGTTGACTCCTCTATCCACAAAGTCCCCTTCGACAAGTCTGTTGAGCTGCTGCCTGAGCTTGATCGGAGTCCGCTCGTGCTCGAAGGTGTCCCAGGTCTTGCCCGCCGGCAGCTTGGACGCCCTCCTCAGCCTGTCCACTCTCCTTATCCGACGGTCCTCCGCTTCCTGCTCCATGACCTCAACGAGTGTGGGAAGCGCATCGGCGTGTCCGGCCTCGTCGAACCTCGTTACGGTCTCTGCAGCCAGCGTCGGCAGCTTGAACTCCCTGCACAGCTGTCTGATCCTGTCTCCCACCGCGATCGATGGATGCATGTCCGCGATCATCGCACACCTCCCACCAGCAGCCTGTCGTATACGCTCAGATCCACGACACCGACCCTCTTCAGGTCTGGGACCGGCGGCGGGTCGGGAGCCGATAGTTGACGAACCATCGCGTAGTCGAAGCTCAACCCCGACTCCAGAAGTCTTCTGAGTACTCTGTCCACCTCCGACTCCATGGTTGTCGCGGCCAGGTGCAGGATGCGCACGTACTCCACGTCGGCGCGCTCTCCCTTCCACTCACACAGCGCATCATAGGTTCGTCTGAACGTATGGGTTGGGAACATTTGCTCCCTGAATCTGTACCTGGCGAATGCTCCAGGCTTGCGCACCAGTGAAGCTATGATATGGCGGTAGTCGATCTGTGCCTCACCCCCGCCGTGTATCCGCTCCATGCTCTCAACCAGGTGGTCCTTGTAGTACACCTCGATGCGATCGGCGTACAGCCTTACGTTCACCTCCATCCCTATCAGTCGGGACGGCACCGAGTATGTCCGGTTCGCCACCCTGATCGTGCTCCACCTGCGTACCCTGCAGCTGTAGTTGACGTACTCTGGCACAGGCGCCGGGGGAAGCGGAAGCAGATGACGCCGCTCTCTCTTCAGCTTCGAGCGGGCCAGTCTGTTACGCCGGTCCACGATCCGTCTGATGAACTCAACGTACTCTCGCTCCGACTCGAAGTCGCGACTGCCCCGCAGGATCAGCGCCTGGAGGACCCTGTTCTTGAGACGACGGTGTCCCTGTTCGACCACACCGTTCTCATTAGACGAGCGAGGGTTGGTCCTTGTGTGCTCCACCCCGTAATGCGCGAGCACCGCCTCGTACCTGGCGTTGATCGCGCGACCCCTGCTGTTCTTCAGGTCGTGCGTGGCCGCCGACAGGTTGTCGGTGCGCACCACCCTCGGCGCTCCGCCCAGATCCCACAGCGCTCCCTGGAGTCCCTTCACCAGCGCCGCGAACGTCTCGCCAAAGCACACCTCCGCGTAGCTCCAACCCGAGTGGCTCAGTACTAGGTGGAAAAGCATATGCCTGAACGGCTGTCCACCTATGGTCACTCCCAGTTCCGAACAGTGGGTGAAGTCCAACTGGGCCTCGCGACCGGGCGGATGGTCCTGCTGGAAGTACACCTCCTTGTCCGGCCCATGAAGGGCTCTGTAGTCTCTCATGCGCCTCTGCAGCGTCCTCAGTTGCGATCCGCCGAACCTGTCCGGGTGTCGCTCGTCGAGCCACTCCAGAATGGTTGTTGCACTCAGGTCACCGTCGGGGTCTGTCCGCAGCAGCGGTACGACATCGCTCTCCCACACATCTGCAAACGGGTCCGGTCTGCTTCTCCACCTCCGTCTTGCCTTCTTCCTATCCGACGGTAACTCTCCCAACTGCCAGTCCCTTGCCGATCTCTCACTCATGGCGGCTGACGCCGCCGCTGCCTTCTGTGTCTTGCCTTCCATAATCTTCTGCCTCAGTAGAACTACCTGTTGATCCGTGATCAATCTGGCACCTCCTGGTACCAGACCATCGTATCTACTGACCGGCAAAAATCGTTGTCGTCACCGGCAAGAATGATTGTCGCTGTTCACCTATTGCCCTCAGTCATGAAGTTTCTCCTTTCCCGCGTTCTTTGTCAGGCTTTTGACGCTAATCTGTCAGAGGCAAAATTGGTCTGAAATTGCCTTAAAATCAACGTCGTATATGCTGGGAATTGCCCGTGGAATGAGCTAGTGTGACCTGGGAGCGGCCTCGTGGTTCAACGTTTTGCTGTAACTGGATCAAATTTGTCGGCCCATAATTGCCCAGGGCCGTTGCTAAAAAATGCTATTTCTGGTATAATTCCAATACAAAAGTTCGTAAACATAACCCAATAGAAAAGGCCCTCGGAGTTGGCGCTCCGGGGCCTGGAAAGCCTAGTAGGTACTTGAGCGGTGCCCAATTCGGCTTATATCCATAATACACGTGCAGGCCCCAATCTGCAACCCTCCCGTGGCGGTTTCGGGTTCCTAAATGCCGCGTTAGACGAATTGGAGTCCCTGCCTGCCGTTCAAGAGGCATTGGAGAGGATCAACAGGCTGCTGAAAAAAGCCGCATAGGAGGTCTTCCCTGAGTCTGTGGAGTAAAATAGCTCCACAAGCGACAACAGAGGAGACCGTCCCATGAGAGGCAAACGCAACCCACAGTCCACTATGCTTGCCTTCGTCAACCTCGACGAACGAGTTCCACCGGACCACCCTCTTAGGACTATCAAACAGGTCGCCGAGGACGTTCTCTCCCGCATGTCGGACGACTTCGACAGGATGTACTCCAGTGTCGGTCGAGCCTCCGTCCCACCCGAACGACTGCTGAAGTCTCTTCTTCTGATCTCCCTGTACTCGATACGCAGTGAGAGAGCATTCTGCCAGGAACTGGACTACAACCTGCTGTATCGCTGGTTTCTGGACATGGACCTTATGGAGCCGAGTTTCGACGCGACCGTGTTCACCAAGAACAGAAGAAGACTGCTCAGACACAGGGTGGGGAGGACCCTGTTCGAGGAGGTGGCGTACGAGGCTGACCGCCGAGGTCTCATGTCAGACGAGCGCTTCAGCGTGGATGGTACGCTGATAGAGGCTGCCGCGAGCATAAAGAGCTTCAGAAGACGGGATGAGGATGCTGACGATAACCCGAAGGGTCCGGGGGAAGGTGGAAGCCGTACGGAGGACTTTCGGGGGGAGAAGCTGAGCAACGAGACACACGAGAGCACGACCGACCCCGAGTCCAGGCTGATGAGGAAGGGCAAGGGTAAGGAGGCGAAGCTGGTGTTCATGGCCCATGCGCTTATGGACAACAGGCACGGTCTTGTGAGCGACTTCCGACTGACCGAGGCCAATGGCATGGCAGAGAGGGATGCGGCGCTGGACATGTTGATCCGGATACCCGGTAGCCGCCGTCTGACTGTTGGAGCGGACAGGGGCTACGACAGCAGGGACTTCGTTGCCGAGTGCAGGGACCTGAACATCACTCCGCACGTGGCCCAGAAGAAGAGATGGTCTGCGATAGACGGGAGGACGACCCATCATGCCGGGTATGCGGCGAGTCAGAAGGTTCGCAACCGTGTGGAGTCGATCTTCGGGTGGATGAAGACAGTGGGAGGCTTTCGTCGGAGTCGGTATCGCGGAGTGGAGAGAACCGGACTGTATGGGGAGTTGGTGGCTACTGCGTACAACCTGGTGAGAATGTCGAGACTGATAGCTGAGGAAGAGGCCAGAGTCCCCGTCTTCGCATAGCTCTGCCCAGGGCGAGGTGTGTCTGCCGAACCTTCTGAAAGCCGATTACAGCGGTGCAGGAACCTCCTGAGAGCCAAAAAGCGCCGGAATGAGGCTCTTCAAGGCAGCGAGTCTTGCTCCTACGCCGCTCTGCAACCCATTCTTCCGCAGCCTGCTAATTATGTCCACAATGGGATCAATGTCCTCGCGAGGTTCTAAAGTCCAACCGTAAGGGTTGCTGTTTAGCTGGCCTTCAGCATTCTTTGGCTTGGTAGGAAAGCGAATAAAGGCGCAGAACAGGTCCATTATCTGAAGATAGTATTGGTCAGGGTCTTCCTCAAATAAGCGTTGCAATGCGTATATTCCGCCTAACCGAACGGAGAGAACTTCGTTGCTAAGCATCTCCGCCCCTCTTTGGTAGCGCTCATGTAATAGGCTTTGTTGAGCTACTTTGGCTTGTTGCTGTGCAACCTCTGCCTGCATTCGAGATGTATCAGCTTGGTGACCTGCTACGAGACTTCGCCAAAGTGCAAACACCAGAGCGAGAGCGCCTCCAATCAACAGCCCGACGTTTCGGAGAGTCGTACTGTTGGATTCGGGACTACCATCGGCATCAAAGGGCCCTGTAGTAGTTTGCAACCATCCCCAATTGCTGATGGCGACCCAAGAACCGAAACCAACTACGAATGCTGCCGATAGAATGAAGACAGTGTTAAACCAAAAGCCGCCTGGTCGGAATGTGGACTCAAACCACTCGGCGATTCTTCTTAGGTGTTCCATTCACTTTACGTCTCTAATGTCTCAGTGCGTATCGTCTCAGAAGAGGGCTGTGAGTCTGCGACCACCAACAAGACCGTTCGATCCCTTCCTCAAATATACTTGATTATCCTTAAGCAAATACAGCGTTTCGCTTACTCAGAAACCTTCTCCGATTCCAAACTCCCAGCGATCATAATCGAAAACACAGCCAATATGGGAATTTGCCTACCTCATCCCTAAAATTCTGATTCTGACAGAAAAGCCATCACCCAGTCTTCATCCCCCAATCCCACTCCCAACACAGGCCTTTTCGAAGTCGGCGGCTCTGTGGAGAATCGGCTGACAAGACGGACTTTCATATGTCCTGACTTATATTAGCCCTGGTGGATCCCTCGTCATGTCCTAGTGAGTCCAAGTGACCGTTCCAGCTATGAATATGCCACACTCGATGAGATAGGGCGGGGTGAGGGCTCTCCCACGCGCAGACGTGCGTCCGGTTGACACCCATCCAAGCCAAAGATAGCATGGCCCCGACTCGTCAAGAACCAAGCTCAGGCTGAGGTAAGGCTCATATGACAAACCTGCCGCACGAACGAAAGCCGAGACTAGACGGCAAGGTCGCTATCGTGACCGGCGCCGGCGCGAGCGCCGACGTTGTCGGCAACGGTCAGGCGACCGCCATTCTGTTCGCATACGAGGGCGCGAAGGTTCTGCTCGTGGACAACAACGAGGAGCGCGTCAGGGGCACCCTGGACGCCATCAAGTCCCACGGAGGGACGGCGTCCGTGTACACTGGCGACGTGACCTCTGCCGAAAGCTGCCGCGACATGGTGCAGGCCGCTCTGGACCGCTACGGCAGGCTGGACATTCTGCATAACAACGTCGGAATCGGCGGTGCGGGTACAGTCGTCGAGGTATCCGAAGACGTTTGGGACAGTGTGATGGAGGTCAACGTAAAATCCATGATGCTCACCGGAAAATACGCCATCCCCGCGATGGCCGAAACCGGCGGAGGCTCCATCATCAACATATCCTCTATATCCGCCATACGTCCACGTGGACTGACCGCCTACACCGTATCCAAGGGTGGAGTCATAGCGCTCACACACGGCATGGCGATTGACCATGCCGCCCAGGGCATAAGGGTGAACTGCATCCTGCCCGGCCCGGTCTATTCGTCCATGGTCGCCCCGGGAATGTCCGAGGATCGGAGGGACACCCGCCGCGGTTCGTCTCCCCTCGGCGTAGAGGGCACGCCCTGGGACATAGCGTGGGCCGCCGTTTACCTCGCCAGCGACGAATCGAAGTGGGTGACCGGCGTTGCCTTCCCTGTTGATGGCGGAGTAACCCTGGTCAGCCCGCCCCGCTGAACACTCTGCGGGAAACGACATTCTACCGAATCTGACAAACTACTACACGGACGGTATTCACATGCGCACGATAGACATACACGCACACATCTCGCCCGAAGCATTCGTCGTTTCCGTGGAGTCCGGCGAGAACTGGCACGGCATAACCGCCGAGGCGGTCCCGGCCCACCGGCACAATCCACGCACTATGTGGACCCCCGACGAGCGTCTCGCCGACATGGACTCTCTTGGCGTTGATGTACAGGTCCTTTCCACGAACGCCGTGCTCTACAACTACGACAAGGACGCCGAAGCCGCGACGGCAATGGCGCGAGACTGCAACGACTACGTCTCGCAGCTCACCAGGGATCATCCAAGCCGCTTCTCCGGGCTCGCCACGCTGCCCCTGCAAGACGTCTCGGCTGCGATAGATGAATTGGAGCGCAGCATCACCCAGCTTGGTCTGAAGGGCGCGATGATCGGTGACCACGTCAACGGGCGCACCTTCGACGAGCCGGAGTTCCTGCCCTTCTGGAAAGCCGCCGAACAGCTCGGCGCGTTCATCCTGATTCACCAGGGCGGCCCTACCATCGTTAGCCCGCGCTCCGGCAAGTACCACCTGCCCAACACCATCGGCAACCTGGCGGACCGCGCCGTCACCTTCGCGTCGTTCGTGTACGGCGGAGTGATGGACGCCTGCCCCGACCTCAGGATATGTCTGTCCCACGGCGGAGGTTACACTTGCTTCGGCATCGGCAGGATGGATCGCGGGTGGCGCGTCCGCCCCGAGGCGAGGGTGAATATCGCCCAGCCTCCGAGCGCCTATCTCAATCGCTTCTACTACGACACCATCACCCACAACGAACAGGCGTTGCGTTATGTCATAAACTCAGTGGGTGCAGACCGCGTGGTGTTCGGCACCGACTGGCCCTACGACATGTGCGAAGACTGGCCCGTCTCCTGGATTCTGGGTCTCGAAAGCATCACGCAGGAAGAGAAGGAAATGATCCTGTGGAAGAACCTCGAAGGCCTTCTGGGGATATAAAGACGCACTAGGCCGTGTTGACATTTATCGTCATTCCCGCGAAAGCGGGAATCCACACGTGTGGATTGTGGCCTGGTTAGCTGCGACTTAGCCTGTTTGGAACGTTCAATATTCAAATGTCAACAGAACCTAAAGACAATCAATTCGGAGGAAAGAAGATCCAAATGCCTAACAGACTTGCCGGCCAGGTAGCGATAGTAACCGGAGGAAACAGCGGAATCGGCGAAGGTACTGCCCACCTGTTCGCCCAGGAAGGCGCAAAGGTCGCTCTGCTCGCCCGCCGCGAGAAGGAGGGACACGCTGTCGAGCAGGCGATTAGAGACAAGGGTGGAGACGCGCTGTTCGTAAGTTGCGACGTTTCCGACCGCCAGCAGGTGGACGCTGCTGTCCAGAGGGTAGTTGACGAGTATGGTCGGATAGACGTGCTTTTCAACAACGCCGGCGGCGGAGACAGGGGCAACTTCCCCAATGAGGAAGATGATGGCTGGGATAGGGTGATCTCCGTGAATCTCACCGGCACCTTCTACATGTGCAGGGCGGTGTGGCCTCATATGATCGCCGGTGGCGGAGGCAAGATCGTGAATATGTCGTCCGTGGCTGCGGTCAGAGGGTTCAGCAAGAAAATGTACGATGTCGTCGGCAGATACCCGTCGGCTTCCTACTATGCGGCAAAGGCGGGCGTGGACGCCTTCACACGCTACGCCGCCAGCATGGGCGGACAGCACAACATCCGCGTGAACTGCGTTCGTCCGGGTCAGATAATAACGCCGCTGACCGACGTCGGTGGCGGACATCACAGTCTTGAAGCGATGTTCGATTCCATCCAGATACTGGACGGAGTCGGCTATCCCGAAGATGTGGGAAACCTCGTGCTATTCCTGGTTTCCGACGAGTCCAGATTCATAACCGGCGAGATAGTCAACGTGGACGGCGGAATGCCCGGCAAACTCTAAGGGTCCGCCTATGTGAAATGCAGTACCATGTCGAGCAAATTGGAAAATCGCCGTCCGCTTTCGTCATTCTTGCGAAAGCGGGAATCCAGGAGTGGAGGGCTGGTTGCTATACATCGGAAATATATGGAAGCGGCGCCAGTTTTCTGTAAGCGCGATCCCGTAACGTAAGTAGGCTGTGACTCAGAAAAGTAGGAGGACGACATGGTTAGATTGGGCGGCTCTGCCACTGAGTCTCATTTCAAAGTATTTCAGGGTCTGGAGGAGATATTTCGCAGGCGCGGCATTGATCTGGACTGGGTTCTGTACTCGGACTATGACGCGATGGTGGACGCCTTTGTGAATGGCGACATTGATCTGGCGTGGAACGGCCCGCTCGGTTATGTCAAGATCAAGCGCCTGATCGACGAGCCGTGCCGGGTTATCGCTATGCGAGACGTTGACATTGACTTCGTTACCCAGTTCATCGCCAAATCGGACTCGGACATCATTACCGTCGAAGATCTGCCAGGGAAGCGATTCGCCTTCGGACGCCGCGGTTCGGAACAGGCAGGCCTGGTGCCGTACTACGTCCTGAAACGGGCTGGAATAGATCCTGTCAAAGACCTGTCGGCCGTCAGCTTCTATGAAGAACGTCAATCTACGAACCCGTCGGACGAACGGGATGTAGTCGAGCGCGTGGGCTCAGGTGAGTTCGATGCCGGAGCAGTCAGCCGCAAAACGCTGGAACTCATGGAGGAAGACGGTAGTCTGTCCGTTTATCCTGTGCGTGTGTTCTGGAACAGCCCGGCCTATAGCCACTGTTGCTTCACCGCTCAGCGAGACATAGAACCGCAGTTAGCGGGCCAGATCGAAGCGGCTTTCCTCTCCATTACCGGATCTGACGAAGTGGAGCGAGCGGTGTTGAAAGGTGAAGCCTGTGACAACTTCGTCCCGGGCGTCGAGGAGGGTTGGGAAATTATCGAAGATGCGGCAGTTGCCGAAGGGCTGGTCTGAGTTGTGACTCTGCATAACACCCTTACCAACTGGGGTGCAGGTCAATTGAATGGCGGTACGCCTTTGAAACTGAGACTCTCTCGGTCTGCAGGCCCTGCCGCCGGGATGCTGCATCTCTCCATTCGACGGCATTCGGGGGGGCTGCCTAAGAAGCCTTGCTTTCGATAGCGGTCAGGACCGAATCAAGGTCCGGATGGATCGGTATGACGTTGTGGAACCCGATTATCTTGAATACATCGAATATGTACGGCTTGAGGTTACAGATATGAAGACTGCGGTTGTTGGCAGCGAGTGTCCTCGACACCAGGAGGAAGGCCCGTAGCCCTGCCGTACTGAGATAGGTAACGTCGGTGGCGTCAATTATTACGTCGTGGGGACTGCTTGAGATGGCGTCCATGGTGTCGTCCTGGAACCCCTCGGCTGTCAACACGTTAATGCGCCCTTCGGCCTTCAGCACAAGCGCCGGGCCGTCGAACTCAGCAACTTCAATCTTCACGATACATATCCTTTACATACAAAAAGGCCTTCTCGCTGAATTATTCAGGCACTGAAAGTGTCTAACGCTTGACTCCGAGCGCTCGGACGCCGGGTAGGGAGAAGTAGGCGTCCGGGTGGGCGGCCCATTCGCGCATTCCGGCGCGTACGGCGTCAAGTTCGGACTCGCTGGTTATTCCCAGTTCTACGGATTCTTGGAACAGAGGGATGTTGTCGAGCCAGGAGATGAATCTCTCGGCGGTGATGACGGTCGTCTCGCCGAATGCGTTGGACACCTGGTTGCGGACTTCGATGACCTCGAAGCCCGCCTCCCGCATATACGCTCCCAGATAGCGGCCCCGATTCAGGGAGCCGCCGATGCGATTGAAGCCGCCTTCGAACAACTCGAAGAACTTGCTGAACCCCTCGCTCTCAGGGACGATGAACGGGAAGGTCCAGTCGGTTTTGACTATGCCGGCCAGCCCGCCCGGCTTGGCTACCCGGTGGAGTTCTCTCAACGCCCGCACAGGGTCTGAAAGATGCTCCGTCACGGAGTGCGAGAAAACGATGTCGAACTCGCCGTCCTCAAAGGGCAGGTCGTAGATGTCCCCCACGCTGAACTCGACGTTTTGGACTCCGCTTTCGGCGGCCAGGCGCGTGGCCTGCTCGATCATCGCAGGCTCGATGTCTGCGCCTACGACACGTCCCGGGGCGACGACATCGGCGAGGCCGAAGGTTATCGCGCCCGGACCGCAGCCGCAGTCAAGTAGGCTCATGCCGGACTTCAGGTGAGGCAGGATGAAGCCGGCCTCGACTTCGATGTCGCGGCCGGTGTAGCTGTCCTGCACGTCGGAGGAGTCGTAACCGTAAAACGACCTGCCATTTATCTCAGGGCGTCCGAGGGCGTCCTCAGTCATGTGGGAGACTCGTCCTTTCTGGCTTGGGTGATTACTCTATTCCGAGTTCCTCGCGCAGTTCGTTGATTGTCTGCGCACGGCCGCGAGTAGGTCTTCGCTCTCGCAGTCCGATGGGAAGGTTCTGAACTTCAGGCTCGATCTTAATGGCGACGAACACGGGTCCTTCCTGCTGCATAATCTCTCCGACGCTGGTGCTGAACTCTTCCAGATCGTCGAAATTGTAGGCGGCGACGTATCCCGCGCCCTTGGCCATCATGGCATAATCAATTTCCTGGGAGTTTGGCACGGGTTGTCCGCCGGTTGTGGCGTAGCACTCGTTGTCTAGCAGGAAGTGGTAGAAGTTGGCGGGTTTCTTTCCGGCAATCGAGGCGATGGCGCCCAGGTTCATAAGCAGCGAACCTTCGGCATCGAACAGCACGACTTTCTCGTCTGGCAGCCCGAGTGCGAGGCCGAACGCGGCTGACGTGGTCTGTCCCATCGCGCCGCCCAGGGATATGTCGCGCTTCTCGTTGGTGCTTACGTCCATCCAGTGCCGTCCGGCGGTCCCGGACGCGCTGACTATCGCGTCACCGCGATGTTCCTGAAATGCCTTGAATACATCTACTGGATCAAGCAATCGAATTAACCTCCGTTGAAGTTGGTCTGTGTGTAGTGTTCTACCGACTCTTGTTTGCGGCTCTACCTGTTGAAGCCGTGGTACTCGTCGCCGACCAGGATGGCGACGGGCTTGCTGGTGGCTCTGGCTTCTTCGAAGGCGACAGAGATGCGGTCGCCATCCTCATTCTGCTCCACCAGATAGTAGTTGATGCCGAACGCGGTCAGGAAGGGCTCGGTGTATTTGGCTACCGAGTCAGTGATGATGCCCCTTCGGTTCCATCCCCTGTAGCCGATAATCATAACGAGCGGGAAACCGGCGTCTATTGCCATTCCGCGAATTGAGTCGCCGGACTCCAACATTCCGGTGTTCTGCACCAACACCACCGGCACTTTACCGGCGATGTTCAGGCCGAGCGCGGTACCCCAAGCCTCGCCCTCGCGCGAGACGGGAACGACATCCAGCCATTCCTGGACCTCCATGAGTTCGTAGAGGTAGTTCGTTTCGCTGTCCGGTATAGTTACGACGTGAGTTACGCCGTTCTTCTTGAACTCCTCGACCATGGTCTCTGGTCTGAGAATTGCGGCTTGCTGACTTACCATTCGCGTTCCTCCATGAATTTTGATGGATTGTGTGTAAACTTGATGATACTTAGTCGGATGTTATCATATTAACAAGGACTTTTTTTGTCTTTTAACCAATATCGTCGTATTTTATACTGGCGATACGTGGACAATCGAGAGCCAAAAGAGAGGGCACTTTGGACTATACCATAGAAGGTAACCCTGACTATGGACATCTGGTTGTCAACATGGACCCAGGAGATACATTCGTCGCCGAGGGTGGTTCGATGGCGTGGATGTCCGACGGCACCCAGATCAGCGCAAGGCTGCTAGGAGGGTTCACGCGGGCGTTTGTGAGAAAGATAGTCGGTGGAGAGTCGCTCTTTGTCGGGGAGTACAGTCATCCTCAGGGTGGTCAGGTGTCGTTTTCGCCTGCCGTCCCGGGTACGGTCCATCATCGCCGGGTGAACAACGATACGCTGATTTTGACCGGTGGTTCGTTCATGGCATGCACTCCGGGCGTAAAACTGGGCACTCAGTTCGGCGGGCTCAGGTCCATGTTTTCGGGCGAAGGTCTGTTCTTCATAGAGTGCAGCGGAATGGGCGATCTGTTCTTCAATTCCTACGGCGCTCTGATAGAGAAAGATGTTGTCGGCGATCTGACCGTGGATACGGGGCACGTAGTAGCCTGGGAACCGACACTCAGTTACACGATCCGAGGAATGGGTGGTCTGAAGAGCACGCTTCTCTCTGGTGAGGGGCTGGCGATGAATTTCAGTGGTGTAGGCAAGATATACCTCCAGTCGCGAACGATGCCCTCGCTCGCGGTCTGGCTGGCACCATTTGGCTGAATACGTGCTGATTGCCCGATGTATCCGTCTAAGTGGGGGTGGGGACCAATGCCCAATTACACAGTATCTGAAGAAGGGTCATACAGGTCCGTGATGGTCGAGCTTGACCGAGGGGAGCAGTTCACATCAGAGGCCGGAGCGATGTTCCGTGCTTCTGACAACATTGAAATTGACGTTACGACCAGAAGCCGAGGTGCCGGAGGTTTCATGAGTGGTGTCAGGCGGATGATGTCGGGCGAGAGTTTCTTCCTGTCAACTTACAGGACCAGGGATGGCGGTCCGGGTGAAGTTGGTCTTTCGCCAACTTTGGCAGGGGACGTGGTCGTCATCGAGTGTACGGGAATTGGAGGCTGGTTGTGCGCCGGCGGAAGTTATCTAGGTTCATCGGACGGACTCAGTATAGATACCCAGTTCCAGGGATTCAGGGGAATGCTATCTGGAGAGTCGTTGTTCTTCCTTGATGTCGAGGGTAGAGGCCAGCTATTGGTTAGCGCGTTTGGGAGCGTGAAAGAGGTAGAAGTGGATGGTGCCCTCACGGTTGACACAGGCCACATCGTAGCTTTCGAGGACACCTTGGAGTACACGGTTGGCAAGGCTGGCGGCAGTTGGCTCCAGTCGTTCCTGTCGAGCGAGGGGATTGTCATGCACTTTTCCGGTCATGGCAAGGTATATCTCCAGAGTCACAATCCGGACCAGTTCGGCCAAACTTTGGGCGGACTAATGCCGCCCAGGAGTTAGATGATGGAGTACACAATTGAGTCGCGTCCGAGCTACAGTCTTCTGGAAGCCACACTTGGCAACGGCGAGACTATCGTAGCCGAGTCGGGAGCTATGACCTGGATGAGCGGCGACATTCGTATGACAACCTCCACGCGAGGCGGAGTAATAAGCGGGCTAGGAAGGTCGGTCCTGGGCGGTGAGAGCTTCTTTCAGAACACCTTTCGGGCTGAAGAGGCTGGCGGCATGGTCGGGCTCGCGCCGGGCCAGCCCGGAGACATAGTCGCTCATGAGATGAGTCGTGGTACAGAGTTGTATCTCGAAAAGAGCGCCTATCTCGCTTCGGAAGAGAGCGTTAATATAAACACCGACTTTCAGGGCTTGAGCGGTCTGTTCAATGAGGGTCTATTCATCCTTCGCGCTTCCGGCAGCGGAATGCTCTTCTTCAACGCCTATGGTGATATCGAAGAGGTGGAGGTGGACGGCGCGTATCGTGTTGACAATGGCCACGCGGTTGCCTGGGAGCCAACTCTGGACTACCAGATAATACGAGGCGGACGCAGTATCCGCTCGTTTCTGTTCTCGGATCAGCTAATTCTGCGTTTCACCGGACACGGCAAGTTGTGGTTGCAATCGAGAAACCCACGGTCGCTGGCTAGTTGGGTATTTCCGTTCAGGCCGCAAGCCAGCAGTAGTGGCAACTAAAGATGCCCCTCCGTTTACCGGGAGGGGCATTTGAAAAAGCTAACGTAGGTTAGGCGTTGTCTTAGACTCTTGTCCTGAAGTCCGAGTTGAGCGACACGAGTCCGCGGTGAATGTCATCCACCGTGCGGCATCCGCAGTAGGCCATTGCGCGGTCGAACTCGGTACGCATAATGTCGAGCATCTTGCGTACACCCGCTTCGCCGCCGTTTGCCAGACCCCAGAAAAGCGGTCGGCCAACGAATACGCCCCGGGCTCCGAGGGAAATTGCCTTGAGGACATCCATACCGCGACGCACGCCTGAATCGAGATAGACTTCGAGATTGTCGCCAACGGCGTCGGCGATTTCGGGCAGGGTCTCAATGCTGGAGCGGGTGCAATCAAGCTGCCTTCCGCCGTGATTCGATACGACAATAGCGTCGGCGCCATACTCGGCACACATGACGGCGTCCTCGAGAGTCCTGATGCCCTTGATGACAAGCGGAAGGCCGGTCAGGTTCCTGAGCCAGTCCAGTCGCTCCCACGTAAGGCCGCTGTATTCGGGTGGCTCCCAGTCCATCATGTCCGGGATGCCTACGCTTCTTCGCATTATCAAATCGCTGCGGTCCACGGGGCGGAGCAGGCTGCCCCAGTAGAGGCCGGGTGTGGGCATGTGCGCGTTCCTGACGTCGCGCTCCTTAGGGCTGGGAGCAGGGGTATCTATCGTGAGACAGATGGCCTTGTATCCCGCGGCCTTAGCCCTGGTGACAAGAAGTTCAGTGACATCGTCATCGAAGTGGTAGAGCTGGAACCATAGCGGTCCGGTCGCCACCTGAGCGACCTCCTCTATACTGTAACCCGAACCGGTGGGTAGCGTATATAAGGTGCCCATTGCACCGGCTGCCGCCGCGGTCGCGCGTTCACCGTCGGGATGCACGTCTCGTTGGCTTCCGGCGGGGGCGACCATTACGGGAAAGTCTATCTTTTCTCCGAGCACTTCTATCGAGGAATCTCTGTTTCCAACATCCACCAGGAATCGAGGGTTGACCGTGATTTCGTCAAAGGCTTCCCGATTTCTGCGAACGGTTATTTCATCTGCGGCTCCGGCATCCACGAAAGTCCACTTGTGGTGGGGCATGACTTGCTCTGCCATAGCTTCAAGGTCGAATAGTGATACCGGGTTCATCGCAGACGTAACCTCCTGAAATTGTCTGCGGGATATAATGAACCGTTTTTCAGTAGATTGCAAGCCTATTTTGAGCTAATTCTAAGAAGCAAAACACCCCCGGGAATGAAGGTCCGGGGGTGTTCTAACTCTTTTCAGTTATCAGGCCCGCAGGTTTCATTCAGATCGAGAAAGAAACCAGGGACTCAGGTTAAACCGCCAAAGCTCCGATCTTCTCGTAGTCTCCCTTGACGATGGGCCTCGGATCGACCTCGAGCCAGTCTTCCAGTATTTCGGTATAGACGCTGCGGAAGTCAAGGTTGAAGGCGAGGTCGCCTTCAACGAGTTTGTCGGGGTCGAGCGACGGGTATTCGCTGAAGTTGCCGCCATTCACGCTGTCGCCAATCATAAAGGCGACACCGCCGGAACCATGGTCGGTGCCGTTGCCGTTGTCTTTGACACGCCTTCCGAATTCCGAGAAGACAAAGATCAGCACGTCCTCGCTGGCGTCTTGCTCTTTCAGGTCGGTGTATAGGTCGTAGATTCCGCCTGCCACGTGTCCCCAAAGCGTCTTGTGGAGCGCGACTTCGTTGGTATGCGTATCGAAGCTGCCGTGCTGAGTGTAGCAGATTCGGGTGCCGATGTCGGCGGTCAACACCTGTGCTGTGTCCCTGGCTCGCTGGGCGAAGGGGTTAGACGCATATTCGACATTCGAGGAGTACTTATCGGGCACGCCGCTAAGGATATCGGAGCCTTTCAATGCGTCCAGACCTGTCTGGCTGAGGAAGTCCATCACGGGGCCACTACCTATGGCGTGCGTGTACATGCTGCGAAAGGCTTCAAGCGCTTCGCTTCGCTGGTCTCCACCGTCCATGTGGCTGAGAAGGCCGTAGCTGCTGAGATCGGAAACCGACGCAACGGGGGCATTCTTGGCTACGAGAGCCCTGGGCAGGGCAGCGCTGAAGTTGACGGCAGCGACAACGTTGTCGCCATCGGGGTGCATTTCGCGCACCGCCTGGCCGAGCCAGCCCTCGTCGCCGACCTTGGTGGGCTCGGCGGTGTGCCAGATGTCCATGGAGCGGAAGTGTGACCTGTTGGGCACCGGGTAGCCTACGCCGTGGATTATCGCGACCTTGCCATCATCGTAAAGGTCTTTAATTGGACCCATCGCAGGATTGAACCCATACTGATCGTCTAATGGGATCACGTCTTCCTGCTCGATTCGGACGTTGGGTCTATTGTCTATGTACTCGGCGTTGGTGTAAGGCACGACGCAGTTCAGGTAGTCGTTGCCCCCGGAGAGCTGTACCACGACCAGTTTTCTGTTCTTCGCTTCACCCATGTCGGACTTGCCTCCTGGTTGGTAGTTATCAGTTATTGATTTTCAGTGATAAGAGACTGGACGGTCTGCGCTGTTGTTTCCGGAGCGTCATTCGGCCACCTTTTCGTAAACTTGGAAACGGTGGCGGCTGGTCTCCAGGACATAGATTCGTTCCTGGTCGTCGAGCGCGACCCTTACGGGATCCCAGAAGTATGGTTCGATTCTTGCCGAAACCTCATTCTGGTCGTCGGTGTCCACTTCGAAAACGGGGACGAACTTGGAGCGCGCTTCGAGTTCGTCGGCGTTGGCGTTGAGGTATTCAACTGCCCAGGAACCTAGTATCGCGTCGCCACGAAGCGACTGGATGACGTTGCCTTCCGAGTCCAGAGCCTGGACACGCTGATTTCCCCAGTCGGCGACATACATGTTGCCGTCGGAATCCACCGCCAGACCAGAGGGCCGGTTGAACTGACCTTCTCCGTCGCCGGACTCGCCGAACTTGGCGACGAACTCACCATCCTGCGTAAACTTCTGGATGCGGTCGTTGCGCCAGTCGGCTATGTACAGAAATCCCTCGCTGTCCTGGCTGATGCCCCAGGGGAGATCGAATTCTCCGTCACCGCTGCCGGGACCGCCCCATTTGTCGAGGAACTGCCCGTCCTTAGTGAACTTCTGGATTCTGTTGTTGCGGTGGTCAACCAGTAGCAGGTTGTCGTCTGCGTCGAAGAGCAGGCCGGATATGCCATCGAATTCGCCATCCGCCGTACCCTGCGTTCCCCATGTACCGGTCACGTTGCCGTCGCGGTCGTAGACGGTGACCCGCTGGAGAAAGTCATCGGCGAGGTAGAGGTTGTCTTCGCTGTCGAGCGCGAGCGCAGAGGGCCAGATCATGTTTCCTGCCTGACTGCCATACGCGCCCAGTTGTCCGAAGAATTCGTCCTCTATCGTCGCCATCTGAATTCCCACGATGTCCAAGGCGGTGGTGTTACTGCGACTGGCGACGAAGATTCTCCCGTCAGAGCGAATCACGAAGTCGGTAGGCAGATGGAAGCCGCGACCGCCTTGGTCGGCGACGAAGCCGACGGTGGTCACGGGTTTGAGGGTGAAGTTCTTTGTCCTTGTTTGTGTAACCATAGTGCAATCCTCGGTCTTTGACGCGCTAAGCCAGCTGGTATTCCTGTGTGGTAACGACAAGCTGGATCAGGGTTACTATGTTCATGGCTGCGCGGGCGGCAGATTCATCGTCGGCGAAGTCGAAGTCGCCCCACTTGGAGGCGTATTCGACAAGACCCTGCCGGGTGCTGTCCAAGACGGGCAGCGGGCCGAGAATGTCCAGGACCGCGTCAACGACATGCTCGGAGGACATCGGTTGTCCGCCCGACATATCTTCGATGCGCTCGATTATGGATCGGATTCCGCTCTTGTCGGGGCTGTTGAGTACGCGGCTGGCGAAGTTGACTCGCTGTACGTAGGAACCGGTATTTATCCATTCACTGCCGCCCTGCCAGCCCTCCACGCTTGGGGGATTCAGCAGGCCCTGGCCCATTGCGGCGCAGGCTCCCGCAGCGGCGTAAGTGTCGGTCGAAGGCAGAGAGATCGGTCCCGCGATTCTCAAGGTTCCGACAACCATCTCCGCCGGGCTCTTGATTCGGGCGAATCGGGAGGCTTCGGCCTTGAAGAAGTCGGAGTTGAACATAGCCCTCAACATTGCGGTCATGTCGTAACCTGAGTCCAAGTACGCCTGAGCCATTATCTCTATAGCCTCGGGGTCCTTGGGCTCAAAGTGCGGCCACTGTGGAACCGGAAGTTCGTCGGCGACGAAGAAGTGGTACAGGTGGCGCGCTATGAATCGCGCGGTGGCAGGCTGCCTGCAAATGATGTTAACGACGTCCTCGCCGTTGAAGTCGCCGACCTCGCCCAGGAAATTCTTGTCGTCGTGGTCGTGGTCTTCGTCGTCGTACTCGAACTGCCAGGCAATATAGCCGTAGGGCCGCGCGGTGTTGTTGCGCATCTTGATGGACATATAGTCGGGGTTGACGACGCGCCAGCCGGTGAAGGCGCGGGAGCACTCTTTGATGTCGTCCTCGGTGTAGTTGCCCACTCCCATAGAGAAGAGTTCGAGTATCTCTCGTCCGTAGTTCTCGTTGATGGACTCTTTGTGGTTGTCCTGATTGTCGAGCCACATGAGCATTGCGGGGTCTCTGGACAACTGAACCAGGAGGTCTCGGAAGTTGCCCATGCCGTATTCGCGGAACATATCAACCTGATTTGTGACCATGCGAGCCTGAATCAGCTTGGTCGCGGCGGTGGCGAATACACGGTGCCAGAACAGGCACATCTTCTCAGGCAGGACGGCGTCGGTGTTGACCATTCTGTAAACCCATTGAGCCGCGGCGGCCTGACCGTTTCTAAGGTCGGACTGGTCCACGTGGTAGCGGCGGATCAGGTCAACGGGCAGTTCGTTGGGTGCGGGCCGGGCGCTCAGGAGTTCCTCGACGGCTTCTTCGTAGCTCATGCCCATATAGTGATCGAGCTCTCTGGCGGTGGCCCCAAATCCGGCGCGCCTGAGCAGGTGTGCCATAAGCGCAACGTCTTGCTTCTCTCGAACGGTCGTCATTCGCAGTCTCCTTGGCTCAATCTGGTGTCGTTGGGGAGTATATCAGTTTTCAGTTATCTTGATTAGAGATGTCGGGTACCGGGTGAAATCGGGGTCGAAAATCGGCTGGTCATATACTTTCGTTTATAAAGCGACAGGTGGCAACAGGTGGCTTAACTGGTGGGAAACAGGAGGGCAACAGGTGATTAGAACACCAGAGATCCACCTGTTAATCACCTGCGTTAGCTTTGGGAAAAATTTTTCGCCTCTCCGATTTTGGGCTAGCATAACTGGATATTTATGTATGTCGAGGTTCAAAATCATCGTCGGACACGCTCCATAGTTAGTTTGCATGTTCGTATTATAGCGTATGCAGTGCACGAAAGGTAGTCTTATGAGAAACTAGGGGAAACTTTGGAAAGGCCCTGCTTTTGGAGTTCGCGTATTGACAGCTTTGGACATTGGCTTTATTATCCGCCCTACCAATAGAGGTATTTGGCGAGGTAATACATATTGGACTGTCACCCTTTGGGTTGACAGATTCTTGGTTTGGCTTCCCAAAAAGGGATCGTAATTGCAGTGTACGGACGACCTGTATAAGAAGTGAGTCCGATTCGGACGCTTGTATTCAAGGGGATGAACATGAAATCTTTCACCAGTGACGGCGCAAGGCTCTTTCTGATCATCGGAGGCCTGGCCATAGCGATGATGCTCGTGTTGGCGTGCACGAGCGAGGATGAGCCCGCGGCTCCGGCCCAGCCGGCGCCCGCAGCGCCGGCGCCCGCGACGGCGGTTCCGGCTGCGGCTCAGCCCGCGACCACGATGCAGGAGACTACTAAGTCCGAAATGGACAGCGGACTTACTGATGAAACGCTTACGCTGCTCGTAGCCAACGTTGGCGCGACCGGCGGCTGGGACCCAACTCGCTCGGGCGGAGCCGAGTTCATGAAGGTGTCCCGCTATTTCAACTGCAATCTCGTTGGCGGCGCTGGCGGTGGAACTCTGACGCGCGGCGTGGCCGACAGTTGGTCTGTTAGTTCAGACGGCAGGACGATTGACTTCACCATCGCGGACGGCATCAAGGCGCACGACGGGAGCGATATTACCGTAGATGACGCCTGGTGGCGCTTTGAGTTCGCATTTGGGGAGGCAGCACTGAATCGTCCGGGTGTTGACCCAACCTCGATTGCGCTCGCCCAGGTTAGCGAGGCCATCACGAAGGTGGATGACAAGACACTCCGGCTGTCGTTCAAGAACCCGCGACCCGATACGCCCTTCCTGATGTCGGAGAACTCTCAGGGCGAGGACGGACAGATATTCAACGCCGACCACTGGCAAGAGGTAACCGGATACAATGCCGCGGGCGGCGATATTTCCCAGACCGACGACCAGGCGTACCAGAACAACCCTAATAGTTGCGGCTCGATGATGTTCTCCGACCAGATACCTGGTCAGAAGTTCGAACTGGAGCGGTTCGACGACTACTTCTACCAGCCCGCGAATGGGTATGACGAAGACCGCCGGCCCAAGTTCGCGAAGTACATAACCGAGGTAGTGCCGGAAGCCGCCACGCGAATCGCGGGTCTGCAGGCCGGACAGGCGGACATGATCGAGGCGAACGTGTTCCTGCTCGAGGACATCGAGGCGGCGGGCGGTCAGGTCGTCTATCAGCCTGAAGCGGCCTATTCCTGGATAGTATTCGTGGACTGCTGGGATCCCGAGTTGTGGTGTTATGACAAGCGCGTCCGACAGGCGTTGGAGTACGCCATAGACAAAGAGGCGATCATTGACAGCCTGTACAACCGCGACATGGCAATACCCAAGGGCTGGCAGCATGTGACGCCGAGCACCATCGGATACAGGGACGGCGTAGCGGATCCTCGTCCTCACGACCTGGAAAAGGCGAAGCAGCTTCTGGAAGAGGCGGGAGTAGATATTCCGCCGTTCGACATCTGGACATGGGAGGCGGGCGACCTTCCGCTCCAGCCGCAGCTCGCCGAAGTGTTCAGCACAACCTGGAACAACGAGCTTGGGCTCGATACGACGGTGAGGACGGGCGACGCGACATCGGTTAGACAGCAGTGGAACGAGCGCAAGCTGCCCGGCAGCGTTCTGGTTCGCACGAACGAAACCCGCTGGAACGGCCTTAGCATAACGCGAGGGATGTACACTTACGCCGCCGGCGCACAGGCATGGCGCATTTGCGACGCTGAGTGGACATCGGACGCGCACCCGAATGGCGACCCGACATGCCAGCGCCTCAGTGAACTGGTGACCGAAAAGCTGGTGAACGAGGTTACAGTTGACGCTTGGGAGACTAACTTCCCGGTGGTTTACGGCGAGTTGCGCGAGGAGAACCACGCTTTCAGCCCGTTCTTCGTGAACCTGCCCTGGGGTCTCGGTCCGCGAATCAAGCCAGGAAGCTGGAAGCCCTGGCCAGTCGTAACATATAACACGGCCATGTGGACAATCGAGTTCAACTAGAACCATTCGCTAACAGAGAAGCGCCCCGCTTCCTGTCGAGGGAGCGGGGCGAACTGTATGAACCGTGATTCGTGTGATCGGCGGCGTTTCTATTAGATGACTCTGGAAGTCAATAGCTGACGATACGGACTGCTAAAATGACACGATACATAACAAGAAAAGTTCTCGAGGCGCTGGTAACGCTAATCGGTTTGAGCCTCGTCGTGTTTTCAGCGGTCCACCTGACGGGCGACCCGGTCAGGATGCTGCTACCCGCGAGGATTGACGCCCCTCCCGAGGTTTATGAGGAGCTCAAGAGGGGGCTAGGTCTTGACAGGCCGTTCCTGGTGCAGTACCTGGACTTTATGAAGAACCTGATCACGAAGGGCGACTTCGGCAAATCTGTCCGCAGCCAGAAAGAGGCCCGGCACCTGCTGATGGAGCGAATCCCCGCCACGCTTCAGCTTGCCACCGCGGGCCTGCTCCTTTCGTTCATCATCGGGGTGCCTGCGGGGATTTTATCCGCCGTAAAACGGGACACCCTGGCGGACAAGATAGGCAAGGCTGTCGCCATATTCGGGTTGGCCGCGCCCCAGTTCTGGGTGGCGATTATGGTCGTCATCCTGTTCGGCGCGTATTTGCAATGGCTGCCGGTGTACGGGTCAGGCGGGCCGGACCACTACATCCTTCCGGCATGTGTGCTGGCGCTGGGGCCGCTCGCGGCCATGATGCGGCTGGGACGCTCCAGTATGCTGGACATACTGGACAGCGAGTTCGTGAAGTTCGCGCGCGTAAAGGGGATGCGTGAGAGAATCGTAATATGGAAACACGCCGCCAGAAACGCGGTCATTCCGCTTATGACATTCGGAGGGCTGACGCTCGCCGCGCTCCTGAACGGCTCGATCGTCGTGGAGCAGGTGTTTGCCTGGCCCGGCCTGGGCAGGATGATGATCGAGGGAGTCATCCAGCGAGATATGCCGCTGGTGCAGGCGACCGTGCTGGTGTCCGGTTTCTTCTACGTGGCTACCGCGCTGATAGTGGATATTATGTACGGCTTTGCCGACCCAAGAATCAGGGACACGAACTAGAGCGTTTGGGGCAGACTCATCATGGCAACGTTCACACAAGAAAACGCTCTGGCGGAAGAATCGGTCGGACTCTTAGCCCGAATCAGGGAACTCAGGCTTCCCTGGATACCGGTCATCGTCATAACCGTACTGGTGATTCTTGCGGTGTTCGCGCCCTTGCTGTCGCCGCACGATCCGACGGCGCAGAACCTGCGCGACGCCAGAACAGCCCCATTCGAGACATGGGAGTATCCGCTTGGCACTGACTTCGTCGGCAAGGACATACTCAGCCGTCTGATATACGGCGCCCGCACGTCTGCCTTCATCAGTATGTTCGCGCTGGGCGCGGGCGTCGTGGTGGGAACGGTGCTGGGTCTGATCTCGGGGTACGCGGGCAAATGGCTTGACACCATCATCATGCGCATCGCGGACGCGACTATGGGCTTCCCGTCCATCCTGCTGGCCATGATAATCGTCGCCATTTTGGGAACCGGACTAATGCCCATCGTGGTGGCGGTGGCGGTTTCTACATGGCCGCGCATAGCGCGAATGATAAGGGGAGAGGTCTTCTCGGTGAAAGACTCCGACTTCGTTACACTCGCCAAGATCGCGGGCGTCTCGCCGACCGTCATAGTCTGGCGGCACGTGTTCCCTAACGTGCTGAATACGCTGATGGTGATAACCAGCCTGTCGGTGGCGGGGGTGATCCTGACCGAGGCGTCGCTGAGCTTCCTGGGTCTGGGTCTGCCGCCTGGCGATCCCGCATGGGGCATCATGGTAGCTGAGGGCAGACAGAGCCTGATCAGAATGTGGTGGATATCGCTGTTCCCGGGACTTGTGATCACGATCGTGGTGATGGCGTTCAACTTCTTTGGCGACTGGTTGCGGGACACGCTGGATCCCAAGCTGCGGAGGGTTTAACGCATTGAACAACGGCAACGACACCGTTCTGCAAGTAGAAGACCTTCGCACCCACTTCTTCACTCGCACAGGCGTGGTGAAGGCTGTGGACGGAGTATCTTTCGAATTGAAAGCCGGCGAAACTCTCGGCATTGTTGGGGAGTCGGGTTCAGGCAAGAGCATGACGGCCCTTTCCATAATGCGGCTTGTGCCGGAGCCTGGGGGCCGTATCGTCGGCGGACGCATCATGTTCGACGGTCAGGATCTGGTCGAGATGAACGGGAGTGATATGTCGGACATACGCGGTCGGGATATCTGCATGATTCTCCAGGACCCGATGACTTCCCTGAATCCGGTGCTGTCCATTGGCGATCAGCTTACGGAGACCTACCGAACGGACGCGAGTGGCCCGGCACGCGCCGTCTGGCAACGCGCGGTGGAACTTCTGCAGATGGTCAGGATACCGGCGCCCGAGATAAGGATGCGCGCCTTTCCGCACCAGATGAGCGGCGGCATGAGACAAAGGGTAGTAGGGGCGATTGCCATATCGCGTTCTCCAAAGGTGCTGATAGCGGACGAGCCTACGACATCGCTCGACGCCACGATTCAGCTCCAATACCTGCGTCTGCTTAAGGACATCCAGGCAGAGACAGGCGCGGCTATTATTTTCATCACGCACGACTTCGGTATCGTGGCGAGGATGTGCGACCGTGTGGCGGTGATGTACGCGGGCAAGATTGTCGAAATAGCGGATGTCGAAGACCTGTTTTTCAGGCCGCAGCATCCATACACACAAGCCCTTCTGGGGTCGGTTCCCGACCTGGAAGAAGACGTGGAGTGGCTTACGTCCATACACGGACAGCCGCCGCAACTTGACCAAATGCCAATCGGATGCAGTTTCCAGCCTCGCTGCGAATACGCATTCGAGAAGTGTGAGGAAGAGTATCCACCGGAGTACTTGGTTGGTAACAAGCACATAGCGCGATGCTGGAGACTCGATGACGACCACCGCACATCGTAATACGGTAAACGGCGCCGAACCACTGATTGCGGCCCGGGATGTGAAGAAGCACTTCCGGGTTACAAGCGGCTTTGTGTTTCGCAAGACCATCGGACAGGTCAGGGCGGTTGACGGCATATCGTTCAGCATACCCGAGGGGCAGACATACAGCCTGGTTGGGGAGTCCGGCTGCGGCAAGACCACGACGGCCAAGCTGGTGCTTCTCGTCGAGGCGCTCACGGCAGGTCAGCTTACATTCCAGGGCCAGGACATTACCGAATTCACGCCCGAGCAGTTGAACGAGTACCGGGAGTCGGTTCAGGCTGTGTTCCAGGACCCGTGGAGTTCGCTGAATCCGCGCATGAGAATCGAGTCCATCATCGCTGAGCCCATCACGGCGCACCGAAGTCTCACGAAAGGGGAACTGAGAGATCAGATACTCTCACTACTCGAAGAGGTCGGGCTGCACCCCAGCCATGCCCATCGCTATCCGCACGAGTTCAGTGGCGGTCAGAGACAGCGTATCGCCATCGCGAGGGCGCTGGCGCTGCGTCCGAGGCTCATTGTGCTGGACGAGCCGGTGTCCGCTCTCGACGTGTCCATACGCGCTCAGATAATGAATCTGCTCAAGCAGCTTCAGAGCGACCACAATCTGAGCTACCTTCTGATAGCGCACCAGCTTGCTACAGTCCGGTACATGAGTCACAAGGTGGGCGTGATGTACCTGGGCAAGATGGTGGAGGAGGCCGACTCAGCGGAGTTGTTCAACAATCCGCACCATCCGTACACACGGGCGCTTATCTCAGCGTCTCTGTCCTCACGCCCGGGAGTGGATAGGGAAGAGATAGTGTTGAGCGGCGAAGTGCCCTCACCGATCAACCCTCCTCCAGGATGCACGTTCCACCCACGATGTCCGGCGGTATTCGAGCCATGTGCAGATAATATTCCCGAGATGCAGGAAGTGGCACCCGGGCACCTGGTGTCTTGCCACCTGTACTAAAGACGGCATACACCGAAGCTATGCCCGATGCCTCTCGATGATCGTAACTTGGCGCACCTCTTAGTTTTCCCAATTCTGTGCGCTCTGGTTATTTTGTCTGCCGGGTGTACTGATGAATCGCAGACCCAGGCTTCAAACGGCGGCATTGCACCATTTGCGAATATTGCCCCAGAGGCTCTCGGCAAGAAAGCGTTTACCATCAACCGATATCCCGGTGTGGCTATCTTCGACTATGACCGCGACGGGGACCTGGACTTCTATGTTACTCAAGAAGAGGGGGGGCCGAATTTTCTTTTCAGGAATGACGGCGACGCCGGGTTCAGCGAGGTCTCAGAGGGTTCAGGAGCGGCGCCGGTGATTAGTAACAGCACGGGCGTGGCGGCGTGCGATTTCAACAACGACGGGTACCAGGACCTTTATGTCGGGGCACATGGACGCAAGGGAGACGGGCTGGACTATCGGTCGGCTGACGAAAGCGACGGTCTGAGGGAGGCTATCTCGGACAGGCTTTTCCTCAACAAGGGCGACGGCACGTTCGAGGATATAACGCCGGGGGCGTTCGGGGATGCGGTGAACCTGAGGTCGGCTATGAGTATCGCGTGCGCCGACGTTGACGGCGATGGATGGCTGGACATATATGTAGCCAACAGGGCGGACTTCGACTTCGTGCGGTTTACCGTGCCTCAGCACCACGGTCACTACAATGTTCTGTACCGCAACAATGGCGACCTCACATTCAGCAACATCAGTGAGGAGGCGGGAGTACGGGGCGAACAGATCACTATGCGCGCGCCCGACGGGTTCGCAATCGAGTTCTATGACCGGGAAACCGGGGAGTTCTACGAAGGATACGATCCCAGGCTCACGGACCGCTTCAGGAACAGGGTCGGAGATCCGACAGGGCAGTCCTGGGCGTCGCTGTTTTTCGACCACGACGATGACGGTGACCCAGATTTATGGGTGGCCCATGACGGGGACCGGCTCGAGGTCTATCGAAATGATACGGATGGGAGCAACGTCAAGTTCACGTCTATCGAGGCCGAGATGGGAATTGACGTGATAGGGCAGTGGATGGGGTTCGCGCTGGGAGACTACGACTCGGATGAGGACCTTGACGTGTTCGTCACGAACATCGGCTACCATCCACTTACCAGGCGTCCCGTTCCATTCCCTGGGGCGGACTGCGCGTACACTCACCAGTTCGACTGGGGGACGTGCCTCCATTTCCTTCTGCGGAACGACGGAGTGGGAAGTTCGTTGGGTGAGGGCGCGATACCGAATTTCGCGGAGGTGACCTCCGAAACGCAGGTCGAGCCAAGCGGGATCATGCCACCCCAATCGATCGATGTCGTCAATTTGCATCCGGCGTGGGAGCCTCCGAGCGGGCTGGCGGCATACGACTTCGGGTTCGGGACGGCGTTCTTCGACTATGAGAACGACGGCGACCAGGACCTGTACTGGCTGGGTGCGCTGGTGTCGCGTGGAGAAGGGCCTGGTGGTCTGCTATACCCCGGAGCGGGACGTATGTTGCGCGGGGACGGCATGGGAGGGTTCGAGGACATCACCGTGGAGGCGCACCTGCTGGACATCCAGGATGTGGACTACTCGGTACTGGATACGGAGTCGGCGGAATTCGACGCAAGAGCGCAGAGGATCGGTCCCGAGTTCCACGAAAATGGGAAGGGGCTTGCAAAGGGAGACCTGAACGGGGACGGTTTCGTGGATCTGATTGCCACGAACAGCAGCGGCGACCTCAGGGTGGACGGAGGAGTACGCTTTACCAAGGGGCCATTATTCGTGTGGCTCAACGGGGGCAAGGGCGGCAATTGGCTGACTATCCGACTGAAAGGTGGGATGGCGATACGCGGGACGGGCAGCAATGCGGACGGAATCGGGGCGAGAGTACACCTTAGCTCGAAGGCGAATTCGGGTGGAGTATCTACGCAGGTCCAAGAAGTCCTGGGAAGTTCTACTTTCCTTTCCATGAATAGTTTGGATCTGACATTCGGGCTGGGAGAGGCGGACAGGGCTGAGGAGATCGTGATTCGCTGGCCGAGTGGAGTGACGCAGACGTTGGAAGACGTCGAAGGCAATCGTGTGGTTGTTATCGAAGAGCCTGAGAAGTGAGGATGCTCGCGTTTGTCTGAATCAGGATTTACTGGATTTCATGATTCTCAGGATGATCGGACTTGATGCGGGGTCGGAATCCGAGCAAGTACAACGCTAGTATGGTAGCCAGAATGCCGACTGTAATGCCGCCGATGGTGGAGATGATGATGGTCGTGCTTCCTGGGGCTGTCAGTTGTGTGGACGGAGGAGACGTGTCCGTGGATTCCGGCATGATCTGGAGTGTCTTGAGGAATTCAACGACGGCTGCCTGATCGCCGGGGGGCAGGGAAGCGAAGGAGTCGCGGCTTTTTTGCGCCTCGCCGCCGTGCGCGAGTATTGCCTCGGAGATGAGCGTGGCGCGTCCGTGGTGGAGGTAGGGAGGCTCGTTAGCGAATCCCCAGAGCTTGCGGGTGAGCCACTGGTCGGTGGGCACAGCTTCTTCTTCACGCGTCTCGTTGTTCAGGATGTCGCCCATGTCGTGGCGCTTGAGGTCGGTGAACACCGGCACCATGATGACATCGTCGGGTCCGCTTCGCAGTGCGGCGGCCTCGCCGCCGTCGGGGAGAGGAGCGGAGTATGCGTTGGCGACCTCGAAAACCTGGAGCTTACCTGTGGGGTTGAAAGGGTTGGGCTCTGTGAACACGGGATTGTTCAGGGGCAGTTCGGGTATGTGACAAGTCGAACATTCCAGAGTGGTAAACAGCGCCTCGCCCCGTTCTGCGGCAGCACGGGCTTCGGGGTGGTCGGGCAAAACGCGACCAGGTGGAGGCAGCATTGCCTGGAATATTACGAGCGCGCTTAGGTCTCCACGGCTGAGCTCGTCTGCCATGCCGTCGCCATCGTGGTCAACTGCGTCGCCGAACCGTTCGGACGCCTGCATACCGAAGTGCTGATTCATCGCCTTGACCGCGAACTCGCGCAGGGACACTATCGTGCCTTTCTGCATGAAAGGCCGAATAACCAAGTCGGGATCGACGCCCTCGACATAGGTGGTGTCAAGGACGCCGTCAGGGGAGGCCGTGATCGTGCCGAAGTCAACACTCTTGGTAGTAAGGGGAAGCGATACGGGCGCGCCAGTGTCCCGTGCCCGCTTCCGGGCGTCGTCGCGGACTGCGTGGAGGTCCTCGGTCATCTCCCGGGCCAGAAGCTCGATATAGCCTGAGCCGAACAGGCCGAGGGAGGTCCTCTCATTACCGACAGTCTTGAGAGTCTGTGCCTCGAAACCGTCTCCTTCACCCCGGTCAAAGTTCACGAAGTGGAAGCCGTCCGCAAGCACGAAGACGTTGGTAGCGTTGTCGCCGCCTCCGCCGAGATGCGGGATGCTGTGGCAACTGGAGCAGGCGTTGGCGTCGGGACCGGAGATCCGGTTGAAGTTGTCGGGGAAGGTCCGGGGTGGACGGAAGTTGTCGGGGCTGACATCGGTCGTTTCGGGCCGTCCGGCGCCATCCAGTCTATTGAAAGAGGTGGTGAACAGGAACTCGCCACGCTCGACTATCTGGTCGAGGGTCAGGCTGCCGTTCTCTATGTCGTCCTGGCTGGTGTGGCCGTCCAGGGTTGCGACATCGCCAATTCGAGGCGCTGAGGGGAGTTCGGCGGTCGCGTTATGGCAGGCCGCAAGCATCGCTCCGGCGAGGATGGCCAGGGTGAAGACGATGCTCTTTCCGCGTGCGCTCAACGGTTTCATGGACGATTCTCAACGGCTATTTTTGCCAATCAGCATCGAACAGGATCGGGCAGACGCCTACCGCCACCGGATGTCTCGACGAGACCTGCGTCTTTGGTATGATTTCAGCGTTTTCCAGAGCGAGTTGATGATCAGCAGCACTAGCAGCCCGGCGCAGGCCCCGATAGGAACGAACAGCACGCTCAGTCCGAGCACGTACTGGAACACCGTGGGATCGAACATTGGAACCGGCGGGCCGTCCCTAATTTCCGAGACATACCTGAGGTGGTCAAGACGATCTATATAGAAGTAGATAAAGGTCGCCAGTCCGCCGAGGATGGCGGCGGCGAAGTATAGTATCTTCATAGTCAAGTTCGAACACCTCCACTGCCGAGTGCAGCCCCTGTCCGACGCGGCCTGCGAGAAATCATGTAAAGCAGCGCGGCTACGGTATAGGCCGCGGCGAAGGTCGCGAGGGCGGGGGCGTAGGATTCGGTCCTGTCAAACACCCAGCCCGCGTACCAAGGAGCGAAGAACGAGCCTACCGCATCGAATGCACGCATGATACCAGTAATCGCGCCGTAGTTGCGCCTTCCGAAATAGTTGCCTATCGCTATCCACTGCAGTACGACAGCGCCTTCGTAAACCGCGAGGAGTACCACGAAGGGGTATAGACTGCCGACACTGTCCGAAAATATGAGGATCACACACCCCGTTACCGCCGCGAACATACCCATAGCTATCAATGGCTGGAAGCTGAGGCGGTGTCCAGCCATTCCGAGCGAGAATCGGAATGGAATGGACAGCAAGAAGAAGAGCGCCACGAGTCCGGCGGCGAACTCTTCTTCCGCGCCCTGCCAGACCATTATCGGGATGATGTGTATGGACAGGCCGGTCTCGGCGGAGATCCGAAGCGTGGAAGCGGCGAGAAGGATCCAGAATACGCCGGTCTTGAGAGCTTCGGACAGTGAGAATTCGTAAGATGGGGAGGGGCCACCGGATTCAGAGGACGAGTCGGATACTTGCTCCACCGCATCTACCTGGTCGGGTGGTGTGCGGACGAGGCGAGACAGCAACAGGCCGGATGCGAGAACGAATATCGCGGAGTAGATCAGAGTCTGACGCCAGCCGATTGTCGCCACGCCGAGCCCCAGCGGATACAGGAATATCGCTCCCCCGGCTGCAATGCCGGTGAGCAGTATGGTGAGGGCTATAGCCTTTCTTCGGACGAACCAGCCGTTGGCGGCGGCCATGAGGGTTGGGCCGAAACCGAAATGGGACGGGACCGAAACGAGGAGCACGTAGGCTATGAGAAAGAAGACGTAGTTGTTGATGAAGGTTACGGCGACGAGGCCTGCGGAGGCGACTATCGTGCCAATTACTATCAGGGGCCTGGGCCCGAAGCGATCCACGAGCCAGCCATACAGAGGTGCGGCGAGACTGGACTGCGCGCGGGATATTGTGAAGATGAGCGACGTGTTGGCGCTGGACAGGTTCAGGTCGCGCCTGATGGGATTGAAGAAGACCGCCGCGCCGTGATAGAGAATACCGCCGGACATGAGCGCCAGCAAGGTGACGCCCAGCAGTACCCACCAGCCCGAGTATGTGGTTCGCAGCCTGTCTCGGACGCGCATTTGGTCATCAGTAGTCAGTTTTCAGTGATCAGGCGGCGCGTGGATACCAGTTCGGAGAGGAGAGCGTCGTATTCGATGCGGTCAACCGGAATGTCCACTCGCTTGTTCCTGCAACCCGATAAGGTCACGGCGGCAACGATTTCCTGGGAGCGCAATCCGTCCTCGCCGGTTATGGCGGGACCGCGGTCCTCGATGATCGCTCTTGCGAAGTCGTCAATAGCGGGAGCATGGGTGCCGCCGACCGGCTCGAAGGTGAAGGTCTCGGCTGTGGATACCGGGCTGTCGTAGGTGGGGGACTTGTCGTGCTGGATGAAGTCGTCCACACTGGTCTGAAGGCGGTGAAGGCTGACGTTCCAGTCGTCCATGATTATTGCGCCCTCGTTTCCCCACAGTTCGAGACGCTGGTGGTTGGGGGCTTGCGATGTGCTGCAATGAAGAGTTCCGTGCCCTCCGCCTTCGTAGGTCATGGCGGCAGTGGCGAAGTCCTCGACCTCTATGTCGTGCCTTCGTGTGGATACGATGCCCATGACCGAGGTGGGCAGCCCGCCCACCCACTGCATGAGGTCAATGGCGTGGATGCCCTGGTTGAGAAGCGCTCCGCCGCCCTCGGCCAGCCACTTGCCGCGCCAGTCGAGTCTGTCGTAGTAGTCCTGGCTGCGAATCATGGCGGAGGCCATCGAGACGCGGTATATCTCGCCGATTGCCCCCTGTTCGACGAGTTCCCGCATCTTCAGGGCCTCGGGTCGGAAGCGGTTGTTGAACAGGACGCCGAGCCTGACGCCCGCGTCGCGGCACGCTTGTATCATGCGGTCGGCCTCGGAGAGTGTGACGGACATTGGCTTTTCGACCAGTACGTGCTTGCCGGCTCTCGCTGCGCTCTCCGTAATGTCAGCGTGGGAGCGGTGGGGCGTCGCTATGACGATGGCGTCAACATTGGTGTCGGAGAGGACATCGTCAAGCGTGGGATACGCGGCGACACCTAGTTCGGCTGCCTGCTGTTGGAGCGGGGGCTGAGTCCGGGCGTTGACACCGACAAGCCGGCATGAGTCGAGTTGCTCGATGGCGTCTATATGCACGCGGCCTATGACGCCGGTGGAGCCTATGATCGCGAGTCCTACTGTGTCCATTGTGAGGTTCCTGACTGTTGGTTTTCAGTTGTCAGAGCTTGGTTTCCAAATTGACATGAATTGTATCAGGTTTGCGGATATTCATAATGAATCCCCTGTCTGAGAAAAAAGTTTTGAAAAAAGCTGACTTTTCTGCCCTTTCTGACCCTATCAAACGGATTCAGCTATGAATCGGACGAAATTTCAGGGTCACTTCTGGTATATTATCTGACACTAGTCTGCCCTAAAAGTGACCCTTTTCCGACCTGATTCGTTCCGATTGGCGAAGAATCATTACCATTGGTTTATATCAGTATCGCATCCATGGTTGGAGCGCGCCGACGGTTGCGGCGACTTGTGGTCATTGTAGCATAATATAGTTCATAGGTTCTGTTGGGGTTGCCACTCGGTGAACCTATCTAAGGAAAAAACTCACTGTGTCGGGGCTGTGATCGTGCGCGATCCGGCGAGCGCTCACCCACCGGATAGACGGAGTACGTGAATAATGACCAAGATGAGTGGTGGCGAGGCCCTCGCGAAGTCGCTCGTGAATGAGGGCGTGGAAGTCGTGTTCGGAATACCGGGAGTTCAGACTTATGGGATTGTCGCGGGCATACGGGACGAACCCGGGCTCCGCATGATTACGACCAGGCACGAGCAGGCGACGACATACATGGCGGACGGCTACGCCCGCGCTTCGGGAAAGCCGGGAGTGGCTACGGTGGTTCCGGGAGTGGGTCTTTACAACGCCGCCGCCGGTCTGGCAAACGCTTATTCGCGTTCTGTGCCTGTCCTTCTGATTGCCGGTCAGATACCGCGCGGCGCGATTGGCAAGAACCTCGGCGCGGTCCACGAGGTGGAAAACCAGGCGGACGTTGTGCGTCCGGTGACCAAGTGGCGGCGACATGCGTCCAGACCCAGAGAGGTGCCGGACGCTGTGTTCGAAGCGTTCCGCCAGATGCGTACCGGACGTCCGCGTCCGGTTCTCATCGAGATGCCGCCGGAGGCTGGAGTGGAGCGGGAGGAAGTGCAGTTACGGAGTCCCGCCCGAACTGTGAGAATCGTGCCGAGCGGAGGCATTCTCCAGGAAGCCGCCGGAGTCATCGCCAACGCGCGTATGCCGCTGATATTCGCGGGCGGCGGTGTGGCGAGGTCCGACGCAGAGGAAGCGCTGGTCAAGCTGGCCGAGGCGACGAACATACCCGTGATTACGTCCAGCGGCGGGAAGGGGACCATATCGGACAGTCATCCGCTGTCTTATGGCTCCTGTTTCAGTCCCAGAGGCGAAAGACAGGAGATGAACGAGCTATTCGACGTGATGCAGTCGGCGGACGTGATTATCGGAATCGGCACACGTTTTTCCCTGGGCAATCCGGCGGGAGAGTCGTCCACACTGGTAAATATAAATATTGACGACACCGAGCTCACGAGGATTCAAGCGAACACTATCCCCTTGCACGGCGACGCAAGGGCGACGATAGAGGCGCTGCTTCCCATGCTAATCGAGGCGGGCGCGGGAGAACGCGGGTCGCCCGCGAGGGCAGTTGCCGCCGCTCGGCGGCTGATAGCCTATTTCGGCATCCGGGAAGAGGAGCCGCAGTATCCGATACTGGAGGCAATCCAGAGAGGCGTTCCGGGGGATGCCTTCGTCGTATGGGATGTCTCGCAGTTGGGATTCTATGCCCGAACCCACCACCAGACGAATCATCCCAAGACGTACATAGACCCGGGGTATTCGTTCAACCTGGGTTACTCTTTTCCTACGGCGCTGGGCGTGAAGGTGGCGCAGCCCGAGCGCTCTGTGGTGTGCGTGGCCGGAGACGGCGGGTTCATGTTCAACTCGTCCGAACTGTCAACGGCGGTTCAGTACGGGATAAATGTGGTGACGGTCGTTCTCAGAAACGATTCCTACGGCAATGTCGCGTCCGACCTCGATGACGTGTTTGGCGGAACCTATGAGACCGACCTGCATAACCCGGATTTCGTCAAGTTCGCGGAGTCGTTCGGCGCGGTGGGCATGAGGACGGAAGACCCCTTGGAGTTGGATACGCTGATTCCGCGCGCGCTGGAACTGGAGGCACCGGTAATTATAGACGTGCAGTTCGGGGAGATGCCCCTGCCGCGCGCGCACCAGTATGCCTTCGTTTACAGTCTGCCCTGGACGCAGCCCCAGGAGGGGCTGATACAGTCCTGAGACGATCCTCTCTAGTCTCGGAAACGCTAAAGGCCCTCGACGATGATGACGTGGCTGTTGGTGGAGCGAATGCGCATATCTTTCGGGTGGGCGTACTCGTCGGAGTTGTGCCAGGCCTCGGCCTGTTCCATGCTGGGAAATTCTATGATGACGGTGCGGTTGGGGGCGCGGTCGCCTTCGAGAAGCCGGGTCTGACCGCCTCGCGCGATGTATCTGCCGCCGAAGGCGTTGACGGTCGGCTCAACCAGTTCGCGGTACTCGGCGAAGAGTTCGGGGTCGGTCACTTCGACGTCGGCTATTACGTAGGCTGGCATTGGGGACTCCTTTGGATATGTGTTAGTCTGACGGCTCGAACCAGTTCTTTGCGGCGGCTTCGTGGGGCCAGAGGAATTGGAAGCCGCAGCGGAGGGCCATCTGGCGGTCGAGGTCTTCGCGGTCGCCGATGTGCCAGTATTCTTCGGCGTCGAACTTGGTTTTCATATACTCCAGGCGAAGTTCTTCCATGGGGCTTCCCTTGACGCAGATGAAGTCCGCCTGTATGTCGTGTTCGTCCCATATTCTGCGCTGTGAGCTGGCGATCCGGTCGGAGCAGCTGCCGATGATGATGCCCTTGGATTTGGCGATACGCACCATGTCCATGGTGAGTTCGCCGGGCGGGTCGCCGACTTCGAGTGTGCCGTCTATGTCGAAGCTGATGAGTATTGGCAAGTTGGTTTTTCCTCTCCGTTAGTCCTTAGGATCTGAATTGCCGTTGAGGTTGAGTTTGCGTTCGGCGTCTTTACGCGCTTCCTCATCAAGCACGGCAAGCACTTCTTCACGGCCCTCGGCACGGGCTTCATCCAGCCTTTTCGCTTCACGTCTCTCTATGCGTCTTTGCAACCATCCCGCGGTAATCAATGTGTACCTCCATAAATCAACTAGCGCTATGGCTATGACTACCGAGATTAGAATGTCGTCGGCTATCTCAGTGCGGATGAATCTCGCCTGTTCGACCAGTCCCATGGCCGACAGGCGAGAGCGCTCATCTAATCCTACCACAACGGCTTCCAGCGCCAACTGTGCGATGAATAGCCAGAAGGTTATGGACCACCATTCGGCATCCGCGCTCAGGAACGACTCGCGAGCGGAGCGGGTTCTTTCCTCTGTCCTTGCCATTCTAGTCCGGAGTGGCGCTCCAGACGGTGAAGTTGCCTCCGAGTGGCATGGGGCCGCCTGAGACGGCTACCTCGAGCTTGACTCCGGTTACCTGTCGGGCTCCGGCGCGGCCCTGAAGCTGCTGGATGGAGTCGGTGTGCATCCAGAATCGGCTGCGTCCGCTGCCGATGTTGCCTCCGCTTGGAGAGATGGGGTTCGGCCCCTCGATGCTGATGTCGGTCTGGTAGAAGTCGAGCGCGTCGCCGAAGCCCATGCCGCGGTAGCCGAGTCCCTCGATGTGGAACTGGTGGAACTGGGCGAAGCCGTCGTACATGTTCTCGAACGAGAGATCGTCGGCGGTGATGCCGGCGGACTCGTATATCTTTCTGCCGGTGCTGGCGGTCTCGTCCTCGACCTCCTCCAGGGTGGGGGTGATGCTACGGGGCGTTCCCCTGCTAGAGGCGTGTCCGAGGATATAGACGGGCTTGTGTTTCATGTCCTGCGCGCGTTCTGCGGTTGTGAAGAGGTATGCGGCAGAGCACATTATCGGAATGTCGTTGTCGAACAGGTTTGCGGGCTTGGCTATCCAGCGGGAGGAGAGGTAGTCCTCGGGGGGAAGCTCCTCGGGCCGATGCTGGTACCAGTAACCTTCGGGGAACATGAGGCCGTTTCGCCTCGAATTCTGCATGAAGGGGGCCATCATGTCGTGGTTCTTGCCGTATTTGTGGCAGTACTGTGCGAACTGGAGGGCTGTGCCGTAGCATCCGGGCGGTCCCCAGAGGGTGCGTCCCGGGCCGATAGCAACCGTTCCCGGTACTGGATCAGCGGCGCTGAGACCACCGTGGTTGTAGCGGCCTTCGAGGTTGTGCCATCCCTTGACGACGAGGCAGGTTTCGGCGAGTCCGTCGCCTATGGCCTGGGCGGCTGTGACTATGGCGGCAGACATGCAGCCGGGCGCGTGCATCTTGAATTTGACGTTGGTGAGTTCGGGCATGTTCAGTTCCAGCCAGTCGGCGCTGAGCTGGCCTACACCGTCGAGCGGATCGTCTGTCCGGTTGAAGGAGTTGATAACGTCCATGGGCAGTGGAACGTCCTCCGGCCAGTGGGCTCCGGTGGTGGTGACGGGGACTATGACAAGCCCATCAACCTGGTCGGGGGAGACACCGGCGTCTTCCATAGCATTCCTCATGGACAGGATGCTGTCGGCGCCGACGGTGGTCTCGGGTCTGCCGTCCCAGCGGCGCGATGTGGGGGAGTGTCCGACACCCACGGCGGCTACTTTTCCTCTGTGTTCCCAAACTCCGAGTCCCTCGACGGATCTGTACATGGACTCCGGCGCGTCTATCGTTGTCATGGCTCGCTCCTATTGTCTGAATCAGGATTTGCGGGATTATAGGATTCTTCAGGATGGGTAGGGAATCTGTACCAGTTTGGTCAGTGGGTGCAATTAGAGCCTCCGTGAACGCTATGGATTCCCGCGAAAGCGGGAATGACGATCCGGGGGCAGACCGACCAGGTTGATACAGGTTCGTAGGCGGGATTCGGATCGCGCGGTCAGGTTACCACCTGCCACTCGGGCACGACCTGTCCGTTGGCGGTCGGCTCGAATATGACCTCGACCGCCGCGCCTACTGGAACATCGTCAACCGGGGTGCCGGGCAGGTGAGAGTACATCTGGATGCCCGGGTCGTCGTCCAGAGTGACGACAGCAAGGTTGAAGGGTTGATCCTCATGGAGAGAGGCGACCGGGGTGTCGTACACCACGCAGTAGTTGTATATCTTGCCGCGTCCGCTCATCTGCTTCCATTCGAGGCTATCTCCGGATCCGCACTGGGAGCAGGCGGGCAGAGGCGGATTCTGAAGCCGATCACAGTCGGCGCATTTCTGGATAACGAGTCGGCCCTCGCTGGCGGCTTCCCAGAAGGGTCTTGTGAGGTCGTCGGGTATCACTCCCTGCTTTACCATGTTTCATCTCCTATGGTGGACGGGACGCATCGGTTCATGCTGTCACGTGTGGATTCGGGGAGATGATAATACAGAGAGTCTAGGATTCCAAGTCCGCGCTTGATCGTAAGGTGCGTCCAGTCTTAGTCAGGAGGATTCGTCTGAGTCCTGCAATCTGATTCGGCGCACTTATATAGGCAACGGCGCAACTGCGGGCAAGTTGTGGGACGGATTTGCTCTTCGGTTTATACCATGTGGCCGTGGGCGGAGGCGGCGACGGAGACCTGGATATCGTAGATGGCCTGGGACATAGCCTGTCCAATGAGGTCTAGTCGGGCGACCTGGGAGATTCTGGGGGATGCCCTGTTGAGTTCCTGGCGGGACAGCAATCTGCTGAAGATGTCGCAGGCGTCGGCGAGGCAGATGATCATAACGTCGCGTGGGGACGGTATCTCGTCGCTGAAGAGTACGCCCATTATGCGCAGCTTGACCTCACGCTCGGCGGCGCCGTCTATTATGGGGTAGCGTCTGGACCTAAAGACCCATAGGAAGCGGTCGTCCTCGCGTTCGAGGATACCTACTTTTACTAGTCGCGACAGGGCTTCTTCCTGGATTTCGTGGGAGCGCCTGGCTGTGTGTTCGACCCAGAAGCGGGTGTCGCGGCTTTCGTCTGCCGCGGCGATTTCTGCGAGGGTCGGGTCCAGGAGGCTGTCTCCGGTTGGAGTGGAGTCTATCAGGACAAGGTTTTCGAGGTCGGTGTCTATGCGATTTTCCATAGCCAGTTCCATCAGCACGCCACCGGCGATAGCGTAGTCTAAGGACCAACTCGGGACGCTAATGAATCTGCCATCTTCGTCGTGCAGGAGAAGTAGAAGAATTTCCTCAACAAATCGCAACATGGTTCTTTTCCTTAAAGAATTCTGGGATGCTAGATAGTTCAGCCCGAACCATACCACAAAAGTCGGTGAACTGCATAATTGTATGGTGGGGAAGCATCACAAAAATGGTGGGTGGAAACGATTCAGTCAGTAGTAGCTGCACTGGATTCCCGCCTTCGCAGGAATGACGAATGCGTATTGGAATATGGCACCTTCATATGGGTGTGGTACTGGATACTCTTGAGGCAACGCGCCGGCCAAAATAGTTGACGTGGATCAGCGAAAACCGGATCCGTGAGTCGCTCTGATTGTGCCGCAGGAGAGGTTTCAGGCCAGGAAAGTTAGATTTCCACTGAGTGACCGCTGTCCATCCACTCCGCGTAGGAGCCGTCGTAGAGTCGGATATCGTACCCGGCCTGCTGCATGGAGAGGTAAGCTAGTGAAGCCCGGACCCCGCTGCGGCAATATGCCACGACCTCATCGCCGGACGTAATGCCGGCCGCCGCCAGCCGCCGATGCAACAGGTCCGGCTCGATGAGCAGTCTTCCTCCGGCGCCGGTCATCTCGGAGTGGGGCACGTTGACGGCACCGGGAATGCGCCCGGGGCGATGGTCCATCTCTGTCTGTCCAAGATACTCTTCCGGGGTACGTGTATCCAAGAGCTTCGATCCGCCTTGAGTGGCCAAGTCGTTCATCGTAACCCGCACTGACGGATTGAGGCGAGGTGTAAAAGTTCTAGGCTCCGTTGGAACAGGTCGGTAGAGGACCTCCCGGCCCTCTTCCTTCCAGGCTTCGAACAGCATGTCCATCACGTAAACGTCGTTTCGGCCCAGGTATTCCAGGACCCAAGCCGCCATGGCGGCGTTGCGTCCATCCTGATGGTCGTAGAGCACAGGGGTAACGCCGTCGCCCAGCCCTGCTTCCCCAAAGGCAGCAGCAAGCTGCTCCGGCTGGCCAATACGTCCGTCCATCCCCTGCAATTTCTTGAAAGGGACGTTGACCGCCCCTCTCAAATGGCCCATCAAGTAGCGCATGGCTGAGCGGGGGTCAATTATCAGGTATCCAGGCCGGTTGATATGTTCAGAAACCCAATCCGCGGAAACAAACGTTACCATCAACCGACCGCTTCAAAGTCGGTCTCGACGGAGGTTGAGTTGGCTACCGACTGGGTGACCGGAGAGCCCTCCACCGCCAATCGCCAGATTTCCCGCAGGGTGTCCTGGTCGGCGTCGGCGCGCACGAAGCACTTGGCCGAAATCCTGCCATAGCCGGGGTTGCCCTCGTCCTCCACACCGGCCCACTTGCGTATGTTGTCGAAGTACCCTTCCACGGCCACTTCCAAGTCGTGGATGCGGACGCCTTGCTTAGTGGCGTTGACCACGAATCCGACGGTCATGCAACTGCCGATAGCCGACAGCAGCTGCTCGTGGGCGCTGGCGGCGACGTCGGTGGCGGTCAGGTCGCCGGGCTCGTCCATGTCAACCTGGTGATTCCGCATGTAGGCGCGCGCGCGCATCCCGTCCTGCCAAACCACCCGCGACTTCCATGGCCCGGTTACCGCATTGAATACGTCCGGGTCGCGAAAGGAATCCAGGACTTCGGCCAGCTTTTCACGGGGCAGTCCGTTGAGGTCTCTCTCTTCAGCCATTTCCAACTCCTTTGTGAACGCCGATTGATCGCAATTCGTCGAGAACTCCGAACCCCAGCGCTACCGATAGTCCGCCCGCACTTGTTCGGCGGCGGCGGCGATTACCTGCATCTTCTTGAAGGCCATTTCGCGGGTGTTGACGTTTCTTTCGGCGAAGGTGCCGAATCCGCAGTCGGGGTTGAGGTATATCTTGTCCGGGTCGAAGTATTGAAGGAGCTCCTTGACCCTGGCGACAATCTGCTCCGGCGATTCGATATCGTCCGACCGGGGGTTCACTACTCCAAGGCCGATTTCCTTCTCGTTTCCGTACTCCTTGAAGACCTCCATCTCCCCTGCCCTGGGTGTAGCGCACTCCAGCACCAGTTGGTCTATGTTCATCTGGGTAAGGTAGGGGAGCATCGGCCCATAGTTGCCCGAGAGAAGCACATCTTCCCGCTTGCTCCAGTTGCCGCGGCACACGTGTACCCCCGTCCTGATCCCGGTGATTCCTTCCGTGGTCTCGTTCATCAGCCGCAACGCAAATTCCAGTTCGTCTGTGGGGTCCCGGCGGTTGGGCAGGGCGGCGCACATGAAGGTCTCGGTGCTTTCCTCGCCGAACACCACCTGGCTGAGGATGGGCTCGTCCAACTGCACAAAGTCGCAGCCCTGGTCGCGCAGGGCGATTATTTCTTCCCTGAGGATCTCCACCACGTCGGCGGCCAGATCTTCGGGGGTAGGGTACACCCCGTCGGAGATGCCTTCGAACCAGCTGGAGCGAGTGAGCATGTAGGGGCCGGGCAGAGGAATCTTGATTTGCCGGTCCGTGTGTTCCCGCAGGAACGCCAACTCATCACGGGCCAGGCCCTGTCGTTTCCCGAGGCGGTCAACCGCGATGGGGCTCTTGATAGCAAAGGCCGGCACGTCGAGGGCCCGCAGCATCTCTTCCATTCGGGCTCGGTCCCGGGAGTAGTCCATCACTTCCGACACCTTCATCAGGCGCATTCCGGTCAGCTTGTCTGTGACGAAAGAATAGAAGTTGTCCCGGCGTAACTCTCCGTCGCTGATGATGTCCACTCCAGCTTCTTCCTGCGCCCGGATGCAGGCCAACACTTCGTTGTCGGCCACAGCGTTGAATTCGTCCAGGGTGCTCTCGCCGGCTTCCTTGCGGCGCAGGGCCCTTATCAGCTCTGTGGACCGGGGCCAACTCCCAACGACCGTTACGGGGAACAAGGGGGCGTTTGCCATTCAGTTTCCTCCAGGATGCGGGTAGCATGAGAAATTGCTGCCTGCCCTCGCAGGCCGGTCTAGTTTATACCAAGGTGCAAGTCGGAACAAGTTGCGAACCATTTAGATGAGGTGTCAAACATGGGACTTGCCGCTGAGTGGGGGCCGATACCCGGTGTAATGTCCCTGTCCCCTTCAGGCTTGATGCTTGCTGTTTCCGGGGGCGGCGATGAGGATGGAAACAGCGAGATTCATCTGTTCATCATCCTCAAAGGATCAAACGCTGTGTCTATGGACGACGCTGTTCGCCACCCGGTAAAGGGTCGTCTCGTCGCGATAGATTGGTCGCCCTACGGCAACAGTATTGTAGGCCTGGTAGCGGATGCAACGGGCATAAGAATGGATATGTTTGACCTCTCTGCAAACGAGTGGAGTTCCGTAGTCACTCCTGGAATCGAAGTGGATGATCCCGTCGCCACGCCTTCAATTCACCGCCCATGGACACTGGTCCGCATTGCGCCGCGGATGTGTCGGAGGTGACTATCCCAGCGACTCTAGCGCCGTCAGTCTGGCCTTAGACTCTTCGACACGCCTGCGGACTACCTCCGCCAGTCTCTGCGAGTCCTCTCTGTAGGTAACGTCGGCATTTGCCTCCACCTTGGCTACCCACGCGGACGGCAGACCCGACGCGCCGTGCAGCGCACCTACCACGCCTCCGACCATCGTGGCGATTGTGTCGGCGTCTCTCCCGAAGTTGGCTCCCCACGTTATCGCGCGCTCAGGGTCGCCCCCGGCCAGGGTCAGTATTGCCAGGGTCGCGGGGATTGTTTCCATCGAGTCCGCCAGAACGGTCCGCTGGAACCGCGCGTAGTAGCTCTCGCGGAACAACTCGTATGATTCGGACTCGGCGGCCAGGTCCAGCGCGGCGGCGATGGTCTGCCTGATCTCGCCGGCGCTTACGGGCAGAAGATACCTGGTAGCTGCATCCACTACGGACTCGACCGTTGCGTCTGCGTCGAATGCTGCGGCCACCGATGCAGCCATCGCGCAGGCGGCGTCGCGACAGTAGCCCGACGGGCCGTTGTGGATGAACGATGCCACATCCATGGTCTCCAGCGCCGCCTGGCGGGGATTGCAGGCGTTGATGATACCCATTGGAGATATGGCCATGGCGGTCGAGGAACTCTGCATGTTGCCCCACCCGGCGTAGGCAGGCAGCTCCACTCCCTGGTCGAACTTGTGGAAGGCGTTCCGCACTGGGATGAACCACAGATGCCTGTTCTGCTCTCTGAAGTCTGCGAACGACTGCGCGAAGTGGTCCACCGTCGGATGACCGTCGCTCTTGTATATGGCGTCAATCAACTGTCCCCTGATGGCGGTGTCGTCGGTGCCGACTCCTTCGAAGTCGGTAACGCCCTCGGGTCCGAATCTTTCGATGATCTGTCTGTAGTGCATTCCCTCGGTGGGCGCGCCCATTGCGTCGCCAATGAGACCTCCCAGGAGGCATCCGTAAATTTTGTCTGTTAGTCTGTCAGCAGCCATTCTATTTCTCTCCAAAACACTTAGTGACGCCTCGCTCTTCTCTGTTCAGCCTTCGGGCGTCTCCGATCCTCTGCGGTTCGCGAGCGATCTTGGGTTCAACTCGAAGAGCGGCTCGTCTCCTCGGAAGTAACGCTCGAGCTCATCAACCATCAGTGTAAAGAAGCGCTGGTAGCTTGTCAGCGTCACTCCCGCAATGTGCGGGCTGAGGAAGGTGTTGGGCAGGCCGATTATCTCACTGTCCGGTGGAATCGGCTCCGGATCGAACACGTCCAGACCGGCGACGATGTCTCCTCGTTTCAGGCGTGCTATGAGGGCTTCGCTATCCACTATTGCGCCGCGCGACACGTTAACGAACACCGAGTTCGAGGGGATCATGTCCAGTTCGCGCCGTCCGATCATTCCCTCCGTAGCGGGCGTGAGGGGGGCAAGGCAGACGATAACGTCGGACTTCGACAGTACGTTTTCCAGAGATGTCTTCACGACTCCTATTGCGTCCGGTATCTCACTGGCCAAATAGGGGTCGTAAACCCGAATATCCACGTCGAACGGTTTCAGGTACTTGACCAGCCTGCGACCTATATGGCCGCATCCGATGAGCCCTACTCTCTTGCCCGTCAGTTCGCCGTGGACATATCCAAATTCGTTGTCAGTGGCTATGGGGGCCTCTCCAGCCAGGATACTCCTGAAACTCGCTCCCGCGTTGCGCAGCGAAATCAGAATGAGCGCAAGGGCCCATTCGGAGACCGGATATGAGGATCCCTGAGTGGTATCAATGGTGCGGATTCCCCGCTCCCATGCGGACTCCACGTCAATGCGGTAGGCGAACCTGTCTCCCTCCAACTCGCCTATGAGCTTGAGGTTCGGGGCGGCATCCATCACGTCGGCGCTTATCAGCGGCGAGCCGTGGGACACTATTATGCAGTCCGCGTCGCCGACACGTTCGATCAGCTGTCGTATAGCTTTGGGGTCCTCATTCGGGCCGAACTCGACGCCTCCCTCCAGATGCAGCCACTCCCAGTCCGCCATCTCGGAAAGCCGGTCCAAATCCGAATCTAAGAGGCTCATATCGCGCGCGCGCCGGTTGCACACTATCAGTACCTTGTGTTGGGAAGTAGTCATGGCATTGTCCTGGAAGAGCGTCGGATTATGAGCGGACTTTGCTGGTAGCATATCATGTGAAAGTCGCGGCTTCTTGGAACAGAGTTGGGGAGATTACGATGAAACGCATTGTTGTTACGGGCAAGAGCCTGTCCGCCCTGGAAGATGTTGACGATCCACGAGTGGCCGAGAATTACGCCATGGTAAAGATACACTCCGCTCCCATGTGTACCGAGTTCCATCGGTTCCTGGGCGGCGATACGGGCCCTCTTGGAGGTCATGAAGCCGCGGGCGAAGTAGTCGAAATCGGGCCGCGAGTGAACACAGTCAAACCCGGCGACCGTGTCGTGGTGATGCCCCAAAGCAGTTGCGGTGTCTGCGACCTGTGCCTCTCGGGAGACCATATCTACTGCCAGAACAAGAAGGACCCCAACGCGATCTGCGGCATCGAGACCGGCACGACCACCTATGCGCAGTATTGCGTACAGCAGGACTGGCTGCTGGTGCCTCTGCCGGACGATATTTCCTACGACCATGGCAGCATGGCCTGCTGCGGCATGGGTCCCGCCTTCAACGCCAACCACACTATGCGGGTCATGCCAACCGACACCGTCTTGGTCTCAGGTCTGGGTCCGGTAGGACTCGGTACCGCGGCCATTGCTCTGTATCGGGGCGCGCGCGTGCTGGGACTTGAATTGAATCCGTACCGCGCCGTACTCGCCAGGGAGATGGGTATCGAGGCGGTCGTGGACCCGACCGCCGCCGATGCCGTGGAGCAGATTTTGGAGCTGACCGACGGTAAGGGTGTACCCAAGAGCGTCGAATGCAGCAGCGCCGAGACGGCACCGGATTTCCTTGTGAAAGTGGCTGCCAGAAGGGGTATGATCGCAACCCCGGGCTGGGGAGGCTCTATGAACGCGAGAGAGATCAATGCAAAGGGCTTGACGGTGTATGGATGCTGGCATTGGAACCACCAGCAGGACACTCAGGCAATGATGGGTACGATTCGTGGGGCGAAGTCTCTGATAGATAAGATGGTCACTCACACCTTCCCCTTTTCCGAAGTTCAACAGGCGCTGGAAACGAGGGCGGGCAACCAATGTGGTAAGATCGTCCTCCACCCGTGGGAGGATTGATGATCCTTCCTGGGGTTCCGTAGGAGCAAACCCTTGTGGTTGCCTTCTGGTCGGGAATCAAGAAGGAGATGTTGCATCACCATGGACGATCAGCTATGGCTCGAATTCAAGGGAGTCGCAGGCCCCGGCCTGGGAAAGCGCATCGTACTCGTCAGCGGAGATGAGGAGTATCGATCGGAAGAGGCGCTTCCCATGCTGGCGAAGATTCTTTCGACTCACCACGGCTTCGATTGTACGGTCCTCTTCGCCATAGACCCCGAAACTGGTGAGATCAATCCGGATTGCCAGACCAATATCCCCGGTCTCGATGCGCTCGACTCGGCTGATCTCATGCTCATCTTCGTCCGCTTCCGCGAGCTGCTAGACGAACAGATGAAACACATCGTGGACTACGTCAATTCGGGACGTCCCATAATAGGCATGAGAACTGCGACACACGCCTTTCAGTACAGCCGCGACACCGGCAGCGCCTACGCCAAGTACGACTGTACGAACGAGGAGTTCGAAGGTGGCTTCGGACGTCAGGTCCTGGGCGAGACATGGGTTGACCATCATGGACATCACGGATTCGAGAGCACCCGCGCCCTGATTAACCCGTCATCCCAAAACCATCCGATTCTGAAGGGAGTCACCGATGTCTGGGGCACGACGGATGTCTATGCGGTCGGAGAGTTGACGGGCAACGCGCAAGTCTTATTGGACGGCCAGGTACTTTCGGGCATGAATCCTGACGACGACCCTAAACCCGATACGGCCACGATGCCCGTCGCCTGGATCAAGGAATACACCGGCGACGAAGGCAATGTGTCACGAGTCTTCTGCACAACCATGGGCGCCGCCACCGACCTGCTGAGCGCCGATCTGCGGCGCCTGATAGTCAATGCGGCCTATTGGGGGATGGGGATGGAAGAAAGCATTGACCCAAGTCGCAGCGTCGAGCCGGTGAGTCTATACGAGCCGACTGAGTTTGGCTTCGGTACATATGTAGAGGGCCGGCGAGTGTCCGATTACCGATAGTCGGGACACCACATCAGACCCAACTCCAAGAGATTCGTCCCCTCACGTCAGCACGACAACGACGCTCATCCTTCAAATTGACAGCCCGAGAATGCGGGAATACACTACCGCTGACTTTCAACGGGTCTGGATTCTACGGCGCTTACTCATGTCTCAGGCCCTCCACACACCAGAACTAAAGGCAGAGGATCTTGTCATGACAGTGGGCTGGGGAGTCATTGGAGCCGGTGGCATAGCCAATAGAACGATATCCGACGGTGGCCTCGTTGGGACAATCGCTGGAAGGTGAAGTCGCCGACCCGGCAAATCCTCCCAGCGGCTGTTACTTCCACCCGCGCTGTCCATTCGCCCGGGAAATCTGTCGCACGACCGAGCCCGAGTTCCGGCAGGTATCGCCTGACCACTTCACTCGCTGCCACTTCTCTGAGGAACTCGATCTACCCGGAGTTCCGGGGTAACAAGACCGCCATCGCACTTTGTATCTGAGCCACCTGTGCCTCTATAGCCCTGGGACTATGTCTATTGGCAACGGTGGAGAGGTGAATTAGCTACAAAGTCAGGAAATATGGGACGATACGGAGCGTTATGGGGGGAGTACGATGGTGGAGCTGAGGGGATTCGAACCCCTGACTTCCTCCGTGCAAAGGAGGCGCTCTCCCGGACTGAGCTACAGCCCCACGCTGAAGAGAGATTCAGGTCTGAGCGTCGTTGGCGTGGGAGGCAGGGTGACCTGCGAAACCCGGTATTCCCATTACAAGAAAACACCTTAACGACTGGATAGTGGAAAGAACCTTACCGTAGGTTTCTATGTATGTGTAAGTTACGGCGGGCTTTCTCAGGGAGCGGACTTTCGGTTTCGGGGAGCTCCTTCTGCGCGCCGGGCATATGCCTGACGCCGAATCCTGCTCGACCCTCTGCTTCAATTCCACTCACCCGCCGACCGACCTGGTCACGCCTTCGGGGATGTATCCGTTGGCGGTCCCTGTCTCCCTAGAAAGGAGGTGATCCAGCCGCACCTTCCGGTACAGCTACCTTGTTACGACTTAGTCCCAGTCACCAGTCCCACCCTCGGCACCTGCCTCCCTTGCGGGTTAGCCCAGCGACTTCAAGTGTTACCGACTTCCATGACTTGACGGGCGGTGTGTACAAGACCCGAGAACGTATTCACCGCAGTGTGCTGACCTGCGGTTACTAGCAACTCCGCGTTCATGCAGGCGGGTTTCAGCCTGCAATTCCAACTGGGGCCGGGTTTATGGGATTAGCTCCGGCTCGCGCCTTCGCAACCGTCTGTCCCGACCATTGTATCGTGTGTGTAGCCCAGGACGTAAGAGCCATGATGACTTGACCTCGACCCCACCTTCCTCACCCCAGTGGGGGCAGTCTCGCTAGACATCCTAACTAGCGACAGGGGTTGCGCTCGTTGCGGGACTTAACCCAACATCTCACGACACGAGCTGACGACAGCCATGCAACATCTGTGCAACTGTCCCGAAGGAAAGGCTGCTTTCACAGCCGGTCAGAAGCATTTCAAGCCCTGGTAAGGTTCTTCGCTTATCATCGAATTAAACCACACGATCCGCTGCTTGTGCGGGTCCCCGTCAATTCCTTTGAGTTTTAGCCTTGCGGCCGTACTCCTCAGGCGGGATACTTATTGCGTTAGCTGCGGCACGGAGGGGGTCGATACCCCCCATGCCTAGTATCCATCGTTTAGGGCGTGGACTACCCGGGTATCTAATCCGGTTTGCTACCCACGCTTTCGCGCCTCAGCGTCAGTTACAGCCCAGAAAGCCGCCTTCGCCTCTGGTGTTCCTCCCGGTATCTACGCATTCCACCACTACTCCGGGAATTCCGCTTTCCTCTACTGCACTCCAGTCTGCCAGTATCCCATGACCCCTCCCAGTTGAGCCGGGAGATTTCACATGAGACTTAACAGACCGCCTACGCGCACTTTACGCCCAGTAAATCCGGACAACGCTCGGTTCCTACGTATTACCGCGGCTGCTGGCACGTAGTTAGCCGAACCTTATTCCCCGGGTACTGTCCGTTCTCATCCCCGGGAAAAGGGGTTTACAACTCGAGAGCCTTCATCCCCCACGCGGTGTCGCTGCGTCAGGCTTTCGCCCATTGCGCAAGATTCCCTGCTGCTGCCTCCCGTAGGAGTGGGGGCCGTGTCTCAGTCCCCCTCTGACCGATCGTGCTCTCACACCGGTTACCCGTCTTCGGCTTGGTAGGCTTTTACCCCACCAACTACCTGATAGGCCGCAAGCTACTCCCAGAGCGCCGGAACCTTTCCTCCCTTTACCGTAATAAAGGGAGCGTACGGGGTATTAGACCGGATTTCTCCGGCTTATCCCCCTCTCCGGGGCATATCACTTACGTGTTACTCAGCCGTCTGCCACTAGCTAGGGGGCCGAAGCCCCTTCGCCCGTTCGACTTGCATGCATTAGGCGCACCGCCAGCGTTCGTCCTGAGCCAGGATCAAACTCTACGGATTTGTTTTGGGTTTGGTTCTTTCCACTATCCAGTTGTTAAGGTGCATTTCTTAGGTGCAGATACGAATCGTATAACACCGTGTTAGCTTCTGTCAAGACAAATTTCTCGACTGAGAAAATTGCATAAGTCCGCGGCGAGCGTGAAACCCACACAGTCGGGCGAATCCAGGGAGGAAAGTTGGTCATGTACTGCCGTTGGAATTCTCTTTCTGATGGGGAGTCAGGATTCCTTGCTGATCACTGCAAACACGGCGGGAACATGATCTTTATCGTTCATCGGCAAGAACCATGAGTCGACCTGATAGGGTTCATACCAGAAGTAACCTTGCTTATGATAGGGATCTCCCGACCTTGCAGAAGAAACGGGTCTCCATCGCCATTCACCAATTGACCATTCCCAATGGTTATCATAAGGACATCCGTCAGCCCGTCTGCATTCCCATTCCCAATCGGTCCATAGGTACAGGATGGCATCTTTGTCTTTTATGTAGAATGTTCTGAATGAACTACGTTCGGGGATTTCACATGGTTCATCACTGTGGACACAAGGATGACGATTGAACCGAGAATAGGTGTCATCCACAATACTCCTGTCCTCACGCTCGTGGACACCAAGAGCGAAGACCATCTGGACGAACTCATCTTCCTCGCGAGGTGGAACGTCTATATTCTGACCTTCGACCACGAGATGTTCAGGATTCCAAGGGTCGCCTGTCTCACAATGTTGGTAAGACAAGCTGCTAAACACCCATGCGAGCTTCTCATCGTTAGTTTTGTTCTCTCGAATATCCTGAAAGACGATCCCCGGCAGCGGCTCTACGCGCTTGGTAGTACCGTTTGACAGTGTAGGGATGACGAACTCGGATGTAACGCCGTTCTGCACACAGCCGGGTTCGAGCAGTGGCTCAGGCGTCGCGGTAGGTGTATTGGTCGGGCCGGCCAAGATGTTCTGTGCGATTGGCTCGGCCGTGGGATAAGGTGTGTACGTCGGATATGGCGTGTAGGTCGGTGCCGGAATTTGAGGGACAGGTGTAACCGTGGGATAGGGAGTATAGGTAGGATATGGCGTCTGAGTCGGCGGTGGAAGTATCACAACAGGTACTTCGGTCGGTACAGGTGTCCCGGTCGGTGGGTTGGGCGTTGCAGTATTAGTCGGATTAGGAGTCGAAGTCTCCGTTGGTTGAGGAATAGGCGTGATCGTCGGTTCAGGTGTAACCTCAACGATGATGATGATTGGTGTCGGGGTAGGTTCAGGTTCTCCGCCGCATACCACTGAGGCCATACATGCGGCTATCACCAATACGGCAATTGTGAATCGCTCAATCATGGGAACCCCCTTGCGGCAAGAGATAGAGACTGCTTGCCAGAGCGATCACATCCCGAGAGCAACAAGGGGGCACAATGGCCCCTGGCTCTTGCACGAATTGTTGCTCTCCCTGACTGGTGTTGGGGTTGATCGCTCTGGCAATGGCATTATGTCCCCATGGCATGTGCCTGTCAACGCTTACGCGACACCGATCCGCATGTGTCGGATTCGCTTCAAGTCCCCAGTGCTGACCCTCGTGAGCATGGTTGCCAGATACGTCAGAGTGGACAGTGCCATGTGGGTCTCAATCTTGGCGCGCGTCGTGTACTGGTGCTTGTTAAGGATCCGACTACGCTTCATTGAACCAAACATCCGCTCGATGATCTGACGCCCAGCGTAGAGCTTCTTCCATTCAGGACTTGCACGGGCGACCAATCCGATGACCCGGGGGTTGTCGCGATAGTCCTCCCAATGCGGGTCGCGCGGGTCGCAGTATCGGATCAATCCACTTGACCTGGATTTCAGCGCACATCCGTCTGGCGGACAGCGGAATAGATGCTTGCCCGTCTCGGGATCAGTCAGGACATACTCCATCGGGGTCTTGAGGTCGAGACATACGGGGCGTCCTCTCACGTCGTATCGGTCGTCCAGCAATTTGGATTTACCGCTGGACTTCCTCATATGGATGATCGGGGTGATTCCCCTGCCGAGTAGGAACTTGTGATTGGCCTGAGAGTCGTATCCTCTGTCGCCAAGCAGGTGATCGGGCCTGAGCCATGGATACAACTCCTGTGCCTTCTTGACCAACTCGGGAAGTAATTTGGAGTCGTGTACATTGGCAGGTAGCATGATGCAGGTGAGCGGCACGCCGTGTACCGCGTCATTGAGCGCGTGCATCTTGTAGCCGGAGAATGGCTCAGTGTCCTTCGCGTCCTTGCTCGACTTGGCCTTAGTCGTCCTGTGTCCCCAGGTAGCATCTTGGTCAATGGGCGACTCGCGGTTCGGGTTGGAGTATGCCTCAATATCTGTGGAATCCACCGCGATCGATTCGCCAACATCCGGCAGGTTCAACTTCAATTGTCCTGTCAATTGGGCGATGGCGTCTTCAAGGAGGCCACGTTGTCCAGAGAGTAGTTGGAAGAATCTGCTGAACGTGGACTTGGACGGAACTGTGTCTCCGAACCCGCAGATCTCGCGCAACCGGGCGGACGACCTCAGACGCTCTATGAACTGCACGGTGAACCGCTCGTTCAGTAGATATTTTGCGCAAAACGTCCTGAACATCGCGCGTGGCTCATAGCCAGGACGACACCGCCGACGAGATGCCTTGACAGGCTGCGGAAGAATGGGTTGCAGAGCGGCGTAGGAGCAAGACTCGCTGCCTTGAAGAGCCTCATTCCGGCGCTTTTTGGCTCTCAGGAGGTTCCTGCACCGCTGTAATCGGCTTTCAGAAGGTTCGGCAGACACACCTCGCCCTGGGCAGAGCTATGCGAAGACGGGGACTCTGGCCTCTTCCTCAGCTATCAGTCTCGACATTCTCACCAGGTTGTACGCAGTAGCCACCAACTCCCCATACAGTCCGGTTCTCTCCACTCCGCGATACCGACTCCGACGAAAGCCTCCCACTGTCTTCATCCACCCGAAGATCGACTCCACACGGTTGCGAACCTTCTGACTCGCCGCATACCCGGCATGATGGGTCGTCCTCCCGTCTATCGCAGACCATCTCTTCTTCTGGGCCACGTGCGGAGTGATGTTCAGGTCCCTGCACTCGGCAACGAAGTCCCTGCTGTCGTAGCCCCTGTCCGCTCCAACAGTCAGACGGCGGCTACCGGGTATCCGGATCAACATGTCCAGCGCCGCATCCCTCTCTGCCATGCCATTGGCCTCGGTCAGTCGGAAGTCGCTCACAAGACCGTGCCTGTTGTCCATAAGCGCATGGGCCATGAACACCAGCTTCGCCTCCTTACCCTTGCCCTTCCTCATCAGCCTGGACTCGGGGTCGGTCGTGCTCTCGTGTGTCTCGTTGCTCAGCTTCTCCCCCCGAAAGTCCTCCGTACGGCTTCCACCTTCCCCCGGACCCTTCGGGTTATCGTCAGCATCCTCATCCCGTCTTCTGAAGCTCTTTATGCTCGCGGCAGCCTCTATCAGCGTACCATCCACGCTGAAGCGCTCGTCTGACATGAGACCTCGGCGGTCAGCCTCGTACGCCACCTCCTCGAACAGGGTCCTCCCCACCCTGTGTCTGAGCAGTCTTCTTCTGTTCTTGGTGAACACGGTCGCGTCGAAACTCGGCTCCATAAGGTCCATGTCCAGAAACCAGCGATACAGCAGGTTGTAGTCCAGTTCCTGGCAGAATGCTCTCTCACTGCGTATCGAGTACAGGGAGATCAGAAGAAGAGACTTCAGCAGTCGTTCGGGTGGGACGGAGGCTCGACCGACACTGGAGTACATCCTGTCGAAGTCGTCCGACATGCGGGAGAGAACGTCCTCGGCGACCTGTTTGATAGTCCTAAGAGGGTGGTCCGGTGGAACTCGTTCGTCGAGGTTGACGAAGGCAAGCATAGTGGACTGTGGGTTGCGTTTGCCTCTCATGGGACGGTCTCCTCTGTTGTCGCTTGTGGAGCTATTTTACTCCACAGACTCAGGGAAGACCTCCTATGCGGCTTTTTTCAGCAGCCTGTTAGAACTCGCTCCGAAGAACTCATTGCCTTAGAAGAGAAAGGCGATTTCATTCTGAAATTACATCAATCAGAACTGCCTCGTGCAAACTTAATAAGCGCAGATCTGTCCCGCGCAATGATACGTGACACGAATCTCCACGCGGCATTTCTTGAAAGGGCTGACCTATCTGGTTCATATCTGGTGCGATCCGATCTATCCCAAGCACATCTCTTGGAAACGAGATTGTCTTCCGCCACCCTCTTCAAGGTAAATCTAGATAGTGCAAAACTTTGGGGTGCAGATCTAACTGGTGCAATACTCTTTGGTGCTAATTTATCCGGAACAGAATTCGTAAGTACAGATCCCTTGAGTAAGAATCGTATGCCTTCGGTAGGACTTACCCAAACTCAATTGGACGCGGCCCGTGCCGACTCAGGAAACCCGCCCATTCTGGAAGACTTAATTGACGCCGAGACCGGATTGCCTCTTGTGTGGCGAGGCAAAACGCTAAACGAAGATTAAGGATTGCAGCGCATCTGATCGGAAGTAAGGGAATTCGGGCGCGGCAAAGTCCTCAGTTCCACTAACAGCCTCAGCAGAGCGGCGGTCGCAGTGAGGGAGCCGAGCATCGTGCCTATCGTGATGCCGACGACCTAATTGACGAGGCGGGTTTCCATGGAGCGCATGTCGGACTTCATCTCACCGCGCAACTGCTGCATCTCCGCGCGGACTTCGTGTATGTCCGTTCTCGTGCGGCTCCGAGAAATCTCGGTCCACTTCGGTTCGAAGGGTTGGGCCGGATAGGTTGGCAGGTTGCAGGACTGTCGGGTAATTGCAATACCCCCACACCACCCCTGGGTGCCCGCCTTCGCGGGCATGGCGGATAGCCAAGACTCTTAGTGGCTCGCAATTTTCTAAGGCTCCCAATTCGCCCCTTTCACATTCCGCAATATATGGTATATTTGCCTTACATATAAGGCAAACTACGTACCGATTCCGACTGTCGGTGGGGACTTGAATCCGAGAATCCCGACGGGGCGGCGGAAACGTAACAGAAAGCACAATTTACCAAGCGTGTAGAGGGAGGCGCAGATGACGACGGCAACGGCAGACCTGCAATTGATGGCACACCTGATGAGGCGCGCCGGGTTCGGCGCGAACCGGAGTCAACTCGAAACGTATGCCGAAAAGGGATACGAAGAGACGGTGAGCGAGCTTCTGAATCCCGACTCTCGCAGCGAGATGGGTGACGACCTGATCCGACGCTATCACCACGAACAGTCGGGGATGATGGGGCAGATCAGCCCAGGCTCCTACTGGCTGTATAAGATGGCGACATCCAGTGACGCGCTGCGTGAGAAGATGTCGCTGTTCTGGCATGGGATTTTCGCCACAGGATACCCCAAGATAACGAACGGCAAGGTGTTGAGCGACCAGATCAGGATGTTCCGTCGCTACGGCATGGGGAATTTCAGGACTCTTCTGCTGGAACTCGCAAGAGATCCGTCTATGATCGTGTGGCTTGACAACCACGACAACCACAAGGGTGCGATCAACGAGAACTTCGGCAGAGAACTGCTGGAGCTGTTCTCGATGGGTGTGGGCAACTACTCGGAGGACGACATCAAGGAGGCGTCGCGGGCGTTCACCGGGTGGACGATAGGGAACCGGGAGTATATGGCTCTCCGGGCAGAGCGCGATTCGATCTGGCCGTATGGACGCATCTCGTGGCACTTCGAGTTCGACGAGAACGACCACGACGACGGCGAGAAGGAGTTCCTGGGACAGCGCGGCAACTTCGACGGTGAGGAGATCGTTGACATAATCTGCCGCCAGCCCGCTACGGCGGCGTTCATCGCGCGGCATATGTACCACTTCTTCGTCGCGGACGAACCGCCCGTGCCGCAGTGGCCCTACGTTGAGCCGCAGGACCCCGAGGCCATCGAGATACTTTCGAAGGCGTACTTCGACAGCGACTACGACATCAGCCACATGCTTGATGTGCTGTTCACGTCCGAATTCTTCAAGTCGCAGGACTCCTGGTACGCTCGCGTGAAGAGTCCCGCCGAGATCGTCACCGGCGTGCTCCGGCTCACCGGCGAGTTCCACAGGCCGAAGCGACAGATCGTCGAGCGTCAGCAGCAGATGACCTGGATGGGCCAGTACCTCATCAATCCGCCCTCGGTAGAGGGCTGGCACGAGGGCCTGGAGTGGATAGACACAGGCACGTTCGTCGAGAGGCTGAACTTTGCTTCCAGTCAACTCGGCAACACCGACCATCCCGGGGTCAGATCTATCATAGAGCGCGTCGCCACCAACGGTGGCTCGTCCATCAGGCCGGCGGAGCTGGTTGACCGCTGCCTGGACGAAATAGGCATGGTCTCGGTGTCGGACGACACGCGGGCGTCGCTGGTGGACTACGCGGCGGACGGCGGTGAATTGGCTGCCGATCCCGAACTGAGCGACGAGAACCGGGAGAGAGTGGCGCAGCTTTTGCAGATGATCGCGGCCACGCACGAATTCCAGAGGGCATAGGAGAGATCCAATGACCACACTCGAGATCGGAACCGGAAGGCTAGAATACAGCCACACCATCGGACTCTCCACCATGGAAGGGCGGGGGTTCTATTACCCTGTGGACACGCTTGTGGGCAAGGACGGCAAGCTGTACACGATAAGCCGCTCGCTGGAAGGAGACACTCGCGGTGTGCGGGTGACCATCTACGACATAGACAGCGAGTACTACGGCACCTTCGCCTCGTTCGGCGAGGAGCCGGGTCATTTCATCTGGCCGGTCGCCATCACGCAGGACAGCCGGGAGAACATCTACATAAGCGACGAAGACCTGAACGTGATCAACGTGTTCGACACTGAGGGCAACCTGTTGAGGCACTGGGGCGAGACGGGCAGCGCACCCGGCAAGTTCGACGGGCCCGCCGGCCTCGCCCTCGACAGCGAAGACAGGCTCTACGTCGCAGACCAGCACAACCACAGAATCCAGGTTTTCACCAGCGGCGGCGCGTTCGTTTCGGCGTTCGGCTCACATGGGGAAGGCGATGGCGAATTCGAGCTCCCGTGGGGCCTGACCGTCGGCCCGGACGGGTACCTGTACGTCGCGGACTGGGGCAACGACCGAGTGCAGAAGCTGACGCGCGACGGCGAGTTCGTCTGCTCGTTCGGCGGCGCCGGTCGGGGTGAAGGACAGCTTTACAGGCCATCGTCAGTCGCGGTTGACGAAGCGGGCATGGTCTATGTCGCGGACTGGGGCAATGAGCGCATCGTGATTTTCGACACGGACGGCGGCCACGTCCAGACGCTGCGCGGGGAGGCGACCGACTCCAAGTGGGCGGAGGCATTTCTGTCCATCAACGTGGAGGAGGCAGGGGCGCGGTCACGAGCCAATATGGAGCCGGAGATAGAGTTCTTCAACGACGACCCGCACGAAGTGTCGTCTCATATCGAGAAGTATTTCTGGGCGCCGACCTCGGTCAAACTCGATTCTGATGGACACATGTATGTTACCGAGAGCAACCGGCACCGCGTACAGATATATCGCAGGAATGGCGAGTGAGACAGGCTTCCACGCATATTCCAAATCGGTGCTACAATAGCCTGAATTCCAAATACTGAAAAATGAAGACCGAACGCCAGACAAGGAGAGCGCCATGGCAGCGAACGGCAACGGCAACAAGAATGTGGTGGTCTTGCAGCTCAGCGGCGGTAACGACGCGCTGAATACTGTGATTCCCTACGCGGACCAGAACTACTACGACAACCGGCAGTATCTCGGAATACCCGAGAACGAAGTCCTTCACCTGGACGACAAGCTGGGCCTGAATCCTGCCATGGGGCCGATCAAGTCGCTGTGGGACGAGGGCAAGGTGGCCGTCATCAACGGCATCGGCTATCCGAGCCCGAACAGGTCACACTTCCGTTCGATGGACGTGTGGCACACCGCCGAGCCGAACGACATAGCCCCTGAAGGCTGGCTGGGACAGGCGGTGCGCGATCTCGATCCGAAGGGCGAGAACGTCGTTACAGGCGTCAACTTCGGACGTGGGTTGCCCCGCGCAATGTACGCGAAGGACGTGCCGGTCGCCTCGGTCGGCAACCTGGACACCTACGGCCTGATGCCGGACATCAAGGACGAGCGAGCCCGCGCCATCGCCCTCGAAGCCTTCTCCCAGATATACGGCGGGTCAGGCAAGGACACCATCTCACAGTTCATCAGCCAGGTTGGGATGGACGCGCTGAAGGGCGCAGACATTCTGAGGACTGCCCCGGCTGCATACTCGTCCAGCATCGAGTACGCGGACAATCCCATCGCCGAGAACATGAAGAACATAGCGCAGGTGATGTTCGCGGATGTCGGGACGCGTATCTTCTACACTCAGCACGGCAGTTTCGACACCCACGCGAACGAACTCGCGGCGCACGCGAAGCTGTGGAACGACGTTTCCTCGGCGGTCGCGGACTTCATGGACGACCTGAAGGAGCACGACAGGGACAAGGACACCGTGGTGCTGATGTTCTCCGAGTTCGGTCGGCGCATCAGGGACAACGGCGCGGGCACAGACCACGGCTCGGGCGGAGTGGCCTTCGTAATCGGCGGTGACGTGAATGGCGGCTTCTACGGCGACTTCCCGTCCCTGCGCGACGAGGACCAGCTGGAAGGCGACATGCACTTCAGCAACGACTTCCGCCTCACCTACTCGACTATACTTGACCGCTGGCTGGGACTGGACCCCGTGTCCATCACCAACGGCAACTTCGAGCAGTTCGACTTCGTATCGAAGTAGATCAGCAAGCGAAAAACACTAATTAGTCGGACACCACGCCCCTAGCGGGTGTGGTGTCCTTTTTGTTCTAATGCCGAATATCCTCCAAGGAAGTACCACATGGTAGGAAGAACCACATGGTATTCAAGCTCAACTCCAGTATAATCAACATAAAGGCTGGACCACGCGACTGCCCTGCACTGCCTCTTTCTTGAATATATGTGGCAGCCTTGTTCATGCGCCTGTTGAAGATGCTGGAGGTATTTCATGATGCAGATACCGTCGTCATACGCTGAAGGTTACAAGAAGGCCCGTGAGTTAAATCCTGCGTTGGCGGACAGCTACATCGCCCACACCCGCATCGGCGATCCGGTCATGGACGCGGTGGTGGAAGAGCTGGCGTCGCTGCCTCAGAGCCAAGTCCACCAGTTCCTTAGCGCCGGGATGGATGAGGACCGCGAGGGTATGCGGAACGCGCCGCGGCTATTACGCGACTTCTTCATCGACGCGCCGCAGCCCGACCCAGAGTGGCTCGATTACAACGCCTTCGCCCCGGGTGTCCGCGCCTTCCAGAGAAACTCAGTCGCCGTCCTATCAGCCTTCGTCACCGGCGTGCTTATAGACGGCTTCTCGACGCTGATAAGCAAGTCGTTCGTGCAGACAGGGCGCATATTCGACGACGGCGTCCGGCGGCTCAAGCAGAACAACCGGCACCAGATGGAGATATTCTGGCCCGGTGGGTTGGAAAGGCACGGCGACGGGTGGAAACTGTCCGTCCGTATCCGGTTCGTACACGCCCAGGTTCGGAGGCTGCTGGCACAGACTGAGGAGTGGGACCACGACGCCTGGGGCGTGCCGGTCAGCGCCGCGCACCTGGGCTATGCGGTAGCCTGTTTCGCCGCTCGCACCGTCAAACACTCGGAGGCGCTAGGAGCGCGTTACAGCCCGGAGGAGCGCGCCGGCTTCCACGACGTCTGGCGCTATGCCGGCTATCTCATGGGTATCCCTGAGACGATCCTCTTCACCAACGAGAGCCACGCCCTGCACATATACCAGATCGGCTCCATGTGTGAGCCTCCTCCAACGCAGGACGCGATCATCATGACGAACGCGCTGATCAACTCCGCCCCCTTGGTCGCGGGCATCGCGGATGCTGAGGAACGGAATAAGCTGGTGAGGGGCGTCATCTACCCCGTCTCCCGCGGCCTCGTAGGGAACGACCTCGCCGACCAGCTGAACTTTCCTGCGAGCAAATTGCCTTTCCCACTGTTCTGGTACCGGCTGGATCAGCGCATTCAGAGATTGCGAGCACGATTGCAGAAGGAAGGCGCCAAGAACTTCTCGACGCTCTTGGAGGCGTCGGCTTACGACGACGCCGGCCTCTCCTACCGGCTCCCCGACCACGCGCACGCGGAACGGTCCGGCAGGTGGTAGGCATCCAGCTGGGTTGATTCTCCGGCCCACCAGACTTGATAAAATCAAGGACTTTCACATCATGATACGAGGATTACTCCTCGATAGGTTCCACTCTCAGGTCGGGCATCCAGGCCAGCCACGAAGGTAGATACCAGTTCCCCCTGCCCAGAACCTCCATGCTCGCCGGAACCAGGACCGAGCGCACAAGCGTCGCGTCCAGGAGCACAGCCACCGCCAGCCCGAACCCGACCTGCTGGTTGATGATCGTCTCCCCCGACGCGAACGCCCCGAACACGGCCACCATAATCAGAGCGGCGCCCGTGATGATCCCGGCGGTGGACCGCAGCCCGTAGGAGACGGCCTCTGCGTTGCTGCCGGTCTGGTCGTATCGCTCGCGTATTCGGCTCAGCAGGAAAACGTGGTAGTCCATCGAAAGGCCGAAGAGTATCGTAAACAGGAACAGCGGTATCCATGCGTCAATTACTTCGGCGTGCTGAAAGCCCAGCAGATCTGTGCCAACACCCTTCTGGAACACCAGCACCATGAGCCCATACGCGGTCCCGACGGAGAGGAGGTTCATGATTACCGCCTTGACCGGAATGACTATGGAGCGGAACACGAGCAACAACACGATGAAGCTGAAGCCAAGGACAAAGGCGAAGACAATCGGAGTATAACTGTCCACCACTCCGAACAGGTCTGCGGCCACCGCAGTCACACCGCCAACGTAAACGTCAGCCTGAACTCCGTCGAACGCGGCAGGGATATATTGTTCGCGGATATCGGTAACTGCATCAACGTTCGCCCTGCTACTTGACTCTCCTGGAATCGGAAGCGTCAATAGAGCGAGGTCGCCGGATGGGTTGGATACCAGTATCGGCGGTATCGGGAACCTTGGATCATTGCTCAGTGTTTCCTGTAATTTAGCAACCGCGCCCTGCACCTGTGGATCGTTTACGTTCCCGTCAATTACTATTTCTGTGGGATTGACCAGTCCGAAAGAGAACTTTTCTTCCAGTACGAAGAAGGCTTCCCTGGTCTGAGCTCCCTCCGGGAAGGTATCTACGCCATTCAAGCCGGTCTCTATCTGGAAGTAGAAGAACGTGACGACCAGCATCGGTACGCCGATCACGATGATGCTGATTACCGGGAATCTGGTTACCACGCGGGTCGTCGCCTCCCAGAAGCCTTCCTTATTAGCTTCAGAGCTTTCAAGATTCCCCATGCCGACGAACGGGATCCTAAGCCGGTTCACGCCCGTGCCAAGCAATGCGAGCACTGCGGGCAGAAGCGTCAGCGTAGCGGCTAATGCGACTATTACGACGAGAATCGCTCCAACGGCCAGCGATTGGAAGAACGAGGCAGGCACTATCAGCATCCCACAGAGCGCGATTACGACCGTTACGCCGCTGAAGAGCACCGTCCGACCCGCCGCGTCGCCGGCCCGCTCCACCGCCTCCAGCTTGTCCTGGCCTTTATTCATCTCCTCCCTGAATCGGGATACGATCAGGAGCGAGTAGTCTATGCCCACGGCGAGGCCTATCATCGTGATCATCATCGTGACGAAGAACACCAACTCGAACACCTGGCCGATTACGGCAGTAAGACCCAGCGCAACAATGATGGCGAAGACAGCCAGTCCTATGGGCAGAAGCGCGGCAATCACCGTGCCGAACAGTACCAACAGGATAATCAGTGCAACCGGGAGACCAAAACGCTCGCCCTGCTCCAAGTCATGCTGACTGAGCTCGTTGGTCTCGAATGATATGCTCGCGGTCCCTCCGACGAGAACGCGGAAGTCGTTCGCCGCGTCCGCTTCCTTGACCACATCTATGACGTGTTCGACATTTACCGCAGCCTCATCGAAAGTGCCCGCCAGTACGATTTCCATAATGGTAGTCTGGCGATCCGCAGACACCAGGGTTACATCATTCTCCTGGTAGTAGTTCCGTCCGAAGACTACGGTCTCTCCGCCAAGCGCCATGATCTCATGGAACACCGACTCGACTTTCGCCTGGAACTCTGGGGCATCTACCGTAAGTGAGTCCGATTGAACAATGACTATCTCAACCAGCGGTTCGGGTCCGCGAAGTCTGTCCTCCAGCAGCTGGGACGCCCGCGCTGACTCGGCGCTCCCGGACAGGACCAGTTCCGTGGTCGTGGCGCTTGCGAAAAGACTCTGGATCAGAAGCCCGGCAATTACCACCAAGACTATCCAGGCGCCGACGGTAACCCACGGCCTTTGCCCACATATACGAGCCAGAAATCCAGTCATGGCGGGTTTTCCTCCGCTTAAATTGGCTCCAACAGTTGCTAAACTCAATACAATCTACCATACGATTCAGAATTAAGGCAGTGTGTTTTAACTCCCTGTTGACCGCGATTCGAGGGTAACTATTTGCAACCGGCCCAACCCAACCATCATGGAAGCCTTTGATGTTTGCGTAGAGGCGGAGGATGGCGTAATCTACGTTCGGAAGTGCTCGGATTCGCCCACCCAGCGGTTCGTGCTCGAAACTGACGGGCGTGTTCGAGTCAAGGAGACCGACCTCTGTTTGACTGTACAGGCAGGAAGCGGTCAGCAGGCGGAGGCAGATCCCATCTTAGAAGAGATCCGTTGCTCCTTCCCTGCGACGATGCGGAGCCAATTCTGTCTCGCTGGACCCTCCCGGGTGCCATACCCTAGCCAAGAACCTCTTAGCACAGATCCGAATACTCAGACCTAAGGAGTCGAACATGGAAAAGGCGCTGGATGGCGTGAGAATCATAGACCTGACTCAGTTCGAGGCTGGCACATCCTGCACTCAGATGCTCGCATGGCTTGGCGCGGACGTCATAAAGGTCGAGCAGCCCAATGTCGGAGACCCCGGACGCGGCGTCGCAGGCGGAGAAGGCGACTCGCCCTACTTCATTCACTACAACTCCAACAAGCGCAGCGTGACCCTCAACCTCAAGTCAGAGAAGGGCACAGAAATGTTCTTCGAGATGGTGAGGCAGGGGGATATAGTGTCTGAAAACCTGGCGCCCGGCACCCTGGAGCGGCTGGGACTCGGATACGACGTTCTGTCCGAAGTCAATCCCCGAATCATCCTTGCCAGAGTCAAGGGATTCGGTACTTACGGCCCCTATAGCCAATACAAGAGCTTCGACCCTGTCGCACAGGCGGCAGGCGGCGGCTTTTGCGCCACCGGCGAGCCGGACGGCCCACCCATGCGCCCTGGCACGACTTCCGGCGACTCGGCCACGGGAATGCACACCGCAATAGGAATTCTCGCCGCTCTGTGGCAGCGCGAGCGCACCGGCAGAGGGCAGGTCATCGAAGTCTCCATGCAGGACGCGATTGTCAACCTGAGCCGCACATGGATGGCTCGCTCTGAAGAGGGTCGCGTGTCCCCCGAGCGCACCGGCAACAGCCTCAGGGCGAGTCCGGGCGTCGGAACGTTCCACTGCGCCCCAGGCGGCCCGGACGACTACGTTTACATGATAGCGTCTCCCGCACGCAAACCGATGTGGAAGGCACTGGTCGAAGCTATCGGCCACGAGGAGCTTTACGACGACCCGCGGCTCGACGACCCCGACCAGGCTATCGAGGTTACTGCCGAGATCAACGGACTGATTGACACCTGGACGAGTCAGCGCACCAAGTTCGAGGTAATGAAGATTCTCGGCGAGAAAGGAATACCGTGCAGCGCCTGCTTCAATGCGGTGGATATCTATGCCGACGAACATCTCAGGCAGCGCGAGATGATAGTAACCGTGGACCACCCGGACAGGGGTTCATTCACGCTCCCGGGCTGCCCGGTGAAGATGTCCGACTCGCCAGTTGACTTCAGGGCAGCCCCGCTCCTGGGACAGCACAACGCCGAGGTGTTTGCCGAGTTCTTCGAGTATGGAGAAGGCGAGATGAGTGGATTGAAAGAGCAGAAGGTCATATAGCTTGAACACTGTGACCGCGAACTATAAGGCCCTCGTTCAGAGTGGCTATGATCAGTGCGCCGCTGCATACCACGAATCCCGCAGGTCGGAGGCAGGACGCGAGCTTGGCGCTCTCCTAAGCGTTCTGGAAGACGGCGCGGCGGTACTCGATATCGGCTGCGGCGCCGGCGTTCCGGTGGCGAAGACTCTGGCGGAGCGGTTCAGGGTGACTGGAGTGGACATTTCGGACAGCATGATTCGGCTTGCAAAAACGAACGTCCCGACTGGCACCTTCATGCGTTCGGATATCATGTCCGTCGAATTCGCGCCTTCGACATTCGACGCCGCAACCGCCTTCTATTCGATATTCCATGTACCCAGGAAAGAACACCCTACCCTGCTCCGCCGCATTTATGAATGGCTGAAACCCGGCGGTTATCTGCTATGCCTTCTACCCCACTACGATGAGGAAACATACTTGGACGAATTCTTCGGCTCGACCATGTACTGGAGCAGTTACGCTCTGGAAGAATACATACATTTCCTGAAACACACCGGGTTCGATCTTCTCGAAGAGTCCTTTGTCGGGAGCGGTTTTGACGAAGCGGTTGTGGCGGAGCCTGAGACGCACCCGATTGTATTCGCCCAGAAGCGAAAGGCCAGCCAATGAAATACGCGCTTTTCACTCACGTCCCATGGCCGCAGAACACTGATTCCGCCAGGCTTCTATCTGACGCGGCGGACGAGGTCTGCCTGGCCGAAGACCTGGGTTTCAGCAGCGCCTGGATAGCCGAGCACCACTTCACGCGTTACGGCGTCGGCTCCTCCGCGCTGGTCATAGCCGCCTACATCGCCGGGCGCACCGAGAAGATTCGACTCGGCACCGGCGTCCTGATACCCACGCTCCACAACCCGATTCGCCTCGCCGAGGACGCCGCGACCATGGACGCGATAAGCGGAGGTCGGCTGGACGTAGGTTTCGGAAGGGGTGTTTACGGATACGAATACAGTGGATTCGGAGTTGATCCTGCCACGAGCCAGGAACACTTCCAGGAGAGCGTCAACGTCATCGAGGGACTCTGGACGAACCCTGAATTCTCCCACAATGGTCAGTTCTACAACCTCAATAAGGTGAGTCTCGCGCCTCCGCCCTTGCAAAAGCCCCATCCGCCCATCTACATAGCCGCCACCCGCACGCCGGAGACACTGGACTACTGCATATCGAAGGGACACAATCTATGTATCGCGGTGGTCATGGACACCGCGCCCGCGCTCGACCTGTTGCGCCGCTTCGTCGGCAAGTCCGCTGAAGCCGATACTAACAAACCCGCTTCCGAAGTGCCATTTTTCAGGTATATATACGTGGCGGAGACCACCGAGCAGGCAAGACGGGACACGGCAGCCCATCTCGAATGGGTGCTCGACATGCTCTTCTGGCGCGGCTGGTTCAAAGACGGCGGGAGCGAGATTTACCACGACATCGAGGAATGGCGTCGCACACGCACCGAAACCCCCGTCGCGCTGGACTACGTTCTTGAGAACCGCGCCATCATCGGCGACCCGGACTACTGCATCGCCCGAATCGAAGAACTCAAGCGCGCAGGCGTAGAGTATCTCGGCGCAAACTTCGCCATGGGCGGCCTCGACCACAAGAAGGTCCTGCGTTCTATGGAGCTATTCGCCAAAGAGGTGATGCCGCACATCGGCATGCCGGCCGAAGTGAGCAACGCAGCAGCAGACGGGTGAAGTGATAGGATTGCTGTGCCTGTGAGAGGGTAACCGTGCCGATGAACCCAAAGATAGAATCCATACACATCCGAGGATTCAGGTCTCTGGCCGATGTCCATATCTCGAACATGTCCAATGCGACAGTCCTGATCGGCGCCAATGGTTCGGGCAAATCTAACTTCATACGATTCTTTGAGATGTTGCGATGGATGATCTACTCGCGACTTGGCGAGTTCGTCGCAATACAGGGAGGCGCCGACGACCAGCTATTCGGCGGTAATGCTCGTACTCCACATATGGGAGCGGATATCAAGATACGAACCGACTATGGTCTGATCGAGTTTAACTTCGCTCTCACTTATGCTCAACCGGACCGCTTCATATTTGCCGATGAACAGTATCGTGTCACAGTCGGCGACATTCCTACGGATCCCTCTTGGGTTTATCTCGGCAGCGCTCATACCGAGGCCAACATAGTCACGGAGGCATATTCAACTCCAGCTACAGATCTCGCACGGGTAACCGCATCAGTAGTCGCGGGAATGCTCCGAGCCATCGCCATATATCAATTCCACGACACTTCGAATAGTTCGTCCTTCAAGAAGTTGTGTGATCTTTCCGATAACCTGGTATTACGCGCCGATGGAGGGAATCTGGCCGCCATCCTGTACCGATTGGAGCGCCTGGACGTACGACGCTACAACCTGATATGTCGTCAAATCAGCCGCGTTCTGCCGGGCTTCGACCGCTTCGAACTTGCGGACGAATGCTGTACATCTACTAGAAAGAGACATACACCTACAGCCTGTTCTGCTATGTGGCGATGTGACTGTAGAGCATCTAGCCTTGGACATGGCAGACTTGTATTGGAGCTATGACTTCGTAACATCACTTGTTGACTTCTACGGGTTTCGCGACAAAGGAGACGCTGTACGAATTGCGAAACATCCGCTCCCAGTTCCCATCGCCGGAAGACATCAACGACAACACCGAAACCGCCCCCAGCAAACGCCTCAGTTCGCTAATGCCTGGATACGACAAACGTGTTGCCGGTACGCTGATAGCCCTCGAGACAGGCTTAGATACGATTCGCGCAGAGTGCCCCCGATTCAACAAATGGCTGACCAGGATGGAAGCGCTTCAGGAGATGTCCTGAGACTTCAAACCCCCAGTATCGCTCTGAGCGTTTCGCCCCAGGACTGCCACAGCCACTGAAGACCAATCGCCGTTGCCGCGAGCACTGCCAGCACGACCGCCAGTCGAAGACGCCATCGCCTTCCCTTCCTGCGGCCACCCCTCGAGTTGCGCCTGTGGTCCCAAGGCCGTGTCTGCGACTCTCCCGACTTCCAGATTCCCAGCCGCCGCTTTCTCGCCCGCGCCTCCGCTTCATCAATCCCGTCCAGCTTTCCGTACCTCTGGTACGAGTACGCCAGCCCCGCGGCCACCATCTTGTGGTTGAGGGATTTCTTCCTGCTTCGGCGGTACACGACACCGACCACACGGCCATAGCGGTCATTACCCACAGCATCCAGACGCAGAGACCCGCGCGCCATCTTGCACATCCCCTCCCTGGCCTCGGTTCCGTAAGGCTGGGACAATTCGGGTGCGTCTATGGCATAGAGCCTCACAGGGAACGGCTTCGGCCTCACAAGAAAATTGAACCACCTGCGACGCGCGACTACCAGCGAGTCGCCATCCACTACCCTTGTTACGCGGACCTTGATTTCGCAGCCTCCTTCACTCAAAGTCTATTCTAGGAGCGGCAAGAGGGGAAGTACAGTAGTTCGGATGCCGTCCTCCGGCGAATTTCGCGCCGAACGCCGGACGTCTGTTGCCTTACGGCCAGAATGTCTGCGCGCTCCCCGGCCCCTGGATCATGTTCCTCGCGTCCTCTAGGGACGGGGGCCGACCATCGGGCAGCAGTTGGCCGATTGCTGCGTCCAGCCATCCGGTCCCGCGCGATCTGAACGTGCCTTCCACGGGCGAAGCGTGTGTGTAGTCCGGGCCGATTGCGAACTTGATCAGGTCGCCCTCCACCGACAGACGCTGCCCCCTCGTCGGATCCGCCGCGATCCAGCCGTGATATGGATGCAGGTATTCCACCCAGGCGTGCGTCTCTCCCGGCTGGGTCGCCAGCAGACCGGATACATACCTCGCCGGAATCCCCAGCGACCTCAGAAGCGCTATCGCCAGATGAGTCATGTCCTGGCAAACGCCTCTTCGGGTTTCAAGGATGCGCTCGGCGGGTGTGCCGACCGTCGTCCAGCCCCGCTCATATTCGATATTGACGTATATCCACTCCACGACCGCCCCCGCCGCTTCCAGCAGGCTGCGGCTGTCTCCCACTATCTCCCTGGCCGCATCCGACACCCTGGACGGATTGACCAGCGGAGACGCCACCAGGAACCGGCGCGAGGCGTCATTACTGTACTCGGTGGACTCCAGGAGCAGGTCATTCGGGACAGGCGGCTTCCTCAAAAGTACCGTTCCCACCGAGAGTATGATGAACTCATCGTGCGGTGAAACCAGGCGCGCGTGGTGGGTCGAGTTCCCGAAACTGTCTATGAACTGCCTGGGCGCGGACCGGGGCTCGGTGGCCACTGCCGACATCAGGGGCGTTTGATAGGCATCGCTGTACGCCGAGACCCTCAGCAGATTGTCATTCTGGGTAACAACATCCGTGTACACATATCTGGCGGCGTAGGCGAAACTGGGCATTGACACGGTTCGAGTCCTGGTTGGCCCATCCATGTGTGGCGAATTGTGGATTCATGGAGTTTACACCTAAGCCCCAACCGCTACAACCGACAGCCGCCGTAGGTTTCCCTTTCTACTACGCAGGCGCGCCCGTGATATGCTACAATACACCCATGATGAACGCCGAAATTTCCGCTGAATACATAAATGTGAATTTATATATTCCCTCGATGGGGATGAGAATGTTTTCTATACTCGTAACGCAGGGCGACGCAGGGCAAACTCAGGGCGATTTCGCCCCCTGGACATCCCTGTGACTCCCCTGTTTCTCTACCAGGGCATTATAAACCCACATATATGGCTACGCCTCCGGCAAGGAGAAATTACATGAACAGATGGGAAGCCCGGGACACGCAAATAATCTACCGACGCTTCGGCCCGGGCGAGCCGCTCGTGGGCGACCTCGAAGCCTTCGCCATATCCGAGGGCATCACCGAAGCCGCCATAACATCCTGCATCGGCAGCTTGCGCCAACTCAGGCTGCGAAACCTCTGCCGCCATGACGCCGAGGGCGCGCCGGAGTTCGAGCGAACCACCCTCGACGAGAACCTCGAACTGGTAAGCGCGGAGGGGTACATCCAACCATTGCCCGAAGGCGGAATCCGAGTGCATATCCACCTCGCCGCCGCCCGTCCATCAGGAGAGGTGGTCGGAGGACACTGCGAAGAAGCGACAACCTACACCGGAGCGTTCATGTACCTCCACGTCCTCGATACCCAGAAATAGCGAGCTAACCTGTATCAACTAAGCCGGCGTTGTCTGCGGCGTGAAAATCCCCTCTTCCTCGACGGGTGAGGGTGATATTCTCCATCGACCAAACTGGTACGGTGTCAAGGCGAATCGTTTCTTTGACACCCCTTTGCGCTTGGCTTACAATCGCTTGGTTCGTATTTCGACAGTCCGCCCCAGCCCCGCAGAGGAGACCGCATGGACTATTCAGATCTGTTCACCAAGAACCTCCCAGCACAGGTCGAAAGCCCCCCCGGACAGGCCGAGGACACTAAGTACGTGTTCTCAGTAACCTACACCGACCGCGACACCATGCCGGTGCAGGGCTTCGTTGACGCGCTCGCCGACATAATGCCCCGCGAGGGTGTAGAACTCGCCAAGTACCCTCCTCCGCAGGGGCATGTTGGACTGCGCGAGTATATCGCCTCCGCTCTTCACGACAACAGAGGCATGGACGTTCCGGTGGATAACATTTTCCTGAGCTCGGGTGCGGGGGGCGCTGTCGGCACTGTACTCGACGCATTGATTGATGAGGGTGACACCGTCCTGGTCGAACAATTCTGCTACTCCGGCACGCTGGGTATGCTCCTGGGCAAACGCGCAAACGTGATCCATCTTCCGACCGACGAAGACGGTATGGACACTAGCGCGCTCGAACAGACCATCAAAGACCTTGAATCCAAGGGCGTCAAGCCCAAGCTCATATACACCATCAGCGTCTATCAGAATCCAATGGGCGTTACCCTGAGTGCCGACCGTCGCAAGCACATGGTCGAAATATCCCAGAGATTTGGAATCCCGATTCTGGAAAACGAGTCCTACGCCGACTTCCGAATTGACGGCGACCCCCTTCCCCAAGCGATGTATGGGCTAGACGACGAGGACGGCGTAATGCACGTGTCCGCGTACACCAAGCTGCTTGGATGCGGTCTGCGCCTCGGGTTCGGCGTCGTGCCCGAGCCGGTAAAAGACGTGGTAGGCAGACTTCGATTCGGAACCTCTCCCAGCCACCTTACCTCGATGGCCATATACGAATACCTGCGACAGCACGGCGACGAGTACATAGATGCTGTGGCCAGATCGCTGGGCGCAAAGCGCGACGCCATGCTCGCGGCGCTCGGGGAGCGCTTCCCGCCGAGTTGCGAGTGGAGCAACCCGCACGGTGGCATGATGCTATGGGGCAAGCTGCCGGAGGGCGCGGATACATGGAACACGCTCGAAAAGGCTGTGCAAGCAGGGGTCAAGTACAACCCTGGAGCCGTCTATCGCGCCAACCGCTCGCCGAATAACTACATGCGGCTGACTTACAGCTACCACGACACCAACGAAATCGCCGAGGGTATCGGAATTCTCGCCGATGTATTCGAGCGCGAGGGGCTTTTCGACAACGCCTGAGTTGGCGGCGTATAGTTGCGCCGCAATAAAACCGTGAAACCAAGAACTGTGAACTAAGAACTGACTAGGAGGAGTTCGTATGCCGGAAGAGAATAAGTTCAGCTTCGAAGACTTGTATTCGAGGCGCGCCCCCGAAGCCCGTCCACGGGTGAGTTCGGTCAAGCGCGGGAAGTACGACTTCGCGGTCGCCTATCCCGATCCCAAATCCATCCCGTTTGACGGCTTGGTAGAAGGTCTTCAGGATGCGCTGAGGGCCGAGGGCGAAGATCTTGCCATATACGCTCATCCTCAGGGATACAGGCCCCTCCGTGAATTCGTCGCCGACAAGCTCGCCAGAGACAGGAACATTCACGTTTCGCCGGACGACATCATCCTGGGAGACGGCTCTGGCCAGCCCATACATATGCTGATAGAAGTCCTGATTGATCCGGGCGACGTGGCGCTGGTGGAAGACTTCGTGTACAGCGGTACGCTCGGTCAGCTTCGCCGGTTCGGTGCGGACGTCCGCGGCGTCGAGACCGACAACGACGGTATGCTGCCGGACGCCCTCGAGGGCACGATTACGAATGCCATCTCTCAGGGCAAGCGCCCGAAGATGATCTACACCATTCCGACGTACCAGAATCCGATGGGTTGGACTATGTCTCTCGAACGTCGAAAGGCGATGGTCGAGATAGCCAACAGGCACGGAGTTCCCATTCTTGAAGACGACTGCTACGCGGACCTCCGACTCGACGGCGATGTTCAGCCCACCTCGCTACATTCGCTCGACGACACGGACAGCACTATGTACGTGGCCTCTTTCTCCAAGATCATCGCGCCCGGCATGAGGATTGGCTACGTTACAGCGCCGTCAACCGTGCTGGACCGCGCGCTGGTCGCAAAGAGCGGCGGTTCGGCCAACACCTTCGCTTCGTACGCGATTCATCGCTACTCGACAGGTCAGCTTGACGCTCACATCGAGGAAATCAACGATGTTCAGCGGGCTAAGCGCGACGCGATGCTTGCCGCCCTGGGAGAGAACTTCGGCGACCGAGCAGAATGGAGCAGGCCCGATGGCGGCTTGTTCGTCTGGCTCAAGCTGCCCGACGGAAGTGACATCACTTCGATCCGTGACGACGTTCTGGACAAGTACGATGTCGGCTACCACGCCGGCGTCAACTTCGCCCCGGATGGCGTATCAGGCCGGAACTACGCCCGCCTGTGCTACGGCTTCAACTCCCCCGAAGAGATACACGAGGGCATAGCGCAACTGGCGCAAGCCTTCGAGAACGAGGGCGCGCTCTAAGGGGCTCTTCAAAGTCGAAAAACGCAGTCAACGACCCGTCCTGAAACGCCTTTGGACGGGTCGTTGTCGTCGTCTCTCATGTCTCCACCTTCTGAACTCCGATGGTGTATGCTTCTCACACAGTAAGAAGGGCGCAATCCGGGCATATTCGGGATAGAGGAGAAGATACCTATGCGCATCTGTACATTTCTTCCAAGCGCAACTGAGATTGTCTATTTGCTGGGACTTGGGGACTCCTTGCACGGTGTGAGTCACGAGTGCGACTTTCCCTCGGACGCGGTCGCCAAGCCCAAAGTGGTCCGCAGCCGGTTCGATCCCGACACACTCAGCAGCAGCGAAATAGACAAGCTCGTCACCGAAATGATGATGCGCGGTGAGAACATCTACGAGGTGGACGAGGACACGCTGACCGAAGCACAGCCCGACCTGGTGATTACCCAGCAGTTGTGCGAAGTATGCGCCGTTTCCTTCGAGGACGTGCAGCAGGCAGTCCAGCGTCTCGAATCGCCACCGGACGTGCTTTCGCTTGACCCACATGGAATTGACGACGTGCTGGATGACATCCTGCAACTAGGAGCGCATACGGGGCGTAACTCATCCGCGCACCACGCCGTATTCAACCTGCGAGCCCGAATAGACGTGGTGCGCCGTGGGATAGCCCAGTCAGAGGATACGCCAACGGTAGCCTGCATCGAGTGGCTGGACCCGGTGATTGCCGCCGGACACTGGATACCAGAGATGGTCGAGATCGCGGGCGGCAGAGACATTCTCGTCAGTCCGGGTTCGCCATCGCCTCGATTGGAGATGAAGAAACTCCTCGACGCCGACCCCGATGTACTGGTCCTGATGCCCTGCGGCATGAACGTCGCACAAGCGCGCGCCGAGTTCGAGGCGCTAACGAACCTCGACGACTGGCGTGGGATGTCAGCATTTCGCAATGACCGTGTTTATGCTGTGGACTCAGGCGCGCTGTTCAGTCGCAGCGGCCCGCGCCTGGTGGATGGCCTGGAGATTATGGCGCGGATAATCCATCCGGACCTGTTCAGCGATCCGGCTCCGGAAGAGTTCGGCGTCAGGTTGTAGGCTGTTCCTACTGCGCTTCTGACGGGTGCCTGAGTTTTGACCGACTTCCGACCCCATGATAAGATTCGACTAGCGTCAGACGCCCGGCTAATTCATGCTTTACATGGCATTCCGCGTCGGGCTCTCAGCAGTCTGAGTGTTCCGAGACAGGCGCGAGTCACCACTTCGGGGGGAGATTGGGATATGGCAGGACATTCAAAATGGTCGCAGATCAAGCACGCCAAGGCTGTCACCGACCACAGGCGGGGCAAGTTGTTTACCAAGCTGGCGCGTGAAGTGATCGTGGCGGCGCGCCAGGGCGGGGGCGACCCGGACAGCAACTTCAGGCTGCGAATGGCCGTCCAGCGCGCCAAAGACGCGAATATGCCCAACGACAATATCGAGAGGGCTATCCAGCGCGGCACCGGTGAGAGCGACGACGGCGTTCAGATGATCGAGATGATTTACGAGGGTTACGGGCCGGGCGGTGTAGCCATCATGCTCGAGACTCTCACAGACAATCGCAACAGGACCGTCTCGGACGTTCGCACCACACTGACGAGAGCGGGAGGCAACCTGGCCGAGTCCGGCGCGGTCTCGTGGCAGTTCGACAAGCGCGGCGTCATTACAGTCGAGGCGTCAGAGGAAGAGGCTGAGGACTTCGCCCTCGTCGCCATAGACGCCGGAGCTGAAGACTTCGATGCGGACTCCGATATTCTTCAAGTGTTCTCGGAGCCCGGTTCGCTGGAAGAGGTTCGCAGCGCGCTGGAGTCGAGCGACGCGACGATAAGCTCATCAGAAGTATCTCTCATCCCCAGCAACACCGTTCCACTGGATAGCAGGTCCGCCGGTCAGATACTAAGGCTGCTGGACCAACTGGAAGAACTCGACGATGTGCAGAAGGTGTACTCTAACGCCGACTTCCCGGACGAAGCGCTGGAGAGTTACCAGAGCACGTAGAGAGCTTCATTTCAGAGGGAAGAAGCCATCGGGATTCTCGCCGTCCGACTCGTCTGAAGGCACGGAGCGATCTATGAGCGCGCGCGTCCAGTCTTCCAGCTTGTCCTCGGGTACCGCTCCAACCCACCTGCCCTCCACTATACCGTTCGCGCCGATGAAGAAGGTGACCGGAAGCCCGATGACACCGTACTCCACCGTTATCTTGCCATCCGGGTCGCGACCGTTGGGGAAGGTGAGATTGAACTCCTCTATGTATCGCGTGGCTTCCTCTTCCGTATCCTGAATGTCAACGCCAACAAACAGAACGCCGGTGTCGCGGTACTTCTGCCATACACGCTCGAATCCGGGGGACTCGTCGCGGCAGGGGGGGCACCACGAAGCCCAGAAGTTGATCACCACAGGCTTTCCTGCGTATTCTTCGAGGTGAAACTCTCTTCCATCCAAGAGAGTCATCGAAAACGACGGCGCGGGCTTTCCGATTCTGGTCACCCCACTGCGGCCGGTGGCCGGGGACTTGTTCGCGAGTCCGAACGCGAGCAGCGCGAAGAAGGCGACGACCAGCGCCGCGAGTGTAATAGTCGAGATTAGCTTCCAGTGTTTGCGCAATTTGCTCTCTTACTCAGAGAATCTAAGCTCGACGTTCCGGCACCTGACTCTGAACCTTATCGCCTCCGGTCTCGGGCATTGTAAATCCGGACCTATGGAGAAACAGCGAGACGACCAGTGACAGCCCAATCACCACCGCGCTTAGTACGAACACATCGCTGATGGCGCCCGCGAGCGCAGATTTCAGCGAACCCAGGAGCGTATCCACCATCCGAACACCATCCGGTCCAGTCTGAGCGAAGCCAGCCTTGAGCCTGTCCACTGCCGACGGGTCAATTAGAGCCTGCGGGTTATCCTTGATGGCGTCAAGTTGGCCGGGGGGCAGTACAGTGGTTACAGTTTCCGGGACTAAATCCTCCAGCTTCGAAGCGAACCTGTTTGCCATGACCGCACCGAGGACGGCGAGTCCGAGCATACCTCCTATCGAACGGAAGAATTGCAGCGCGGACGTAGATACCCCCATCAGTCTGAACGGCACAGAGTTCTGCACCGCGAGGGTGAAGGTGGGGAACGTGGCGCCGAGGCCCAGACCCAGAACGACTATGTAGCCGACGGCGCGGACGAAGCTCGTATCCGGGTTCATCGTGGAAATCAGGAACGCGCCCACCACCATGAGTCCAGTCCCTATGACGGCCTGTAGCCGGTAGTGTCCGCCGGTACGGGATAGAAGCTGTCCCGACAGGGTGGCGCCAAATACGATACCGAGCATCATGGGGGTCAGGAAACTGCCGCTGCTGGTCGCCGAGGCGCCCAATACACCCTGGAAGAATAATGGCACGAAGATTATCGCGCCGAACATTCCGAACCCCGTCAGGAATGTGGCAAGAAGTGCAACCGCAACCATCTGGTTTCTGTAAATCTCCAGCGGCATGATGGGTGATTCGGTCCTGGACTCTATGACTACGAAGGCAACGCCCATCGCCAAGCCAAATGCCAGGAATCCCACGACTTGGGGCGACCCCCAAGCATATTGTACGCCTCCCCATGAAAGGGCGAGCAGGATGGGAGTCACCGCCAATATCAGTGTAACCATACCCGGGTAGTCAAGTTTTCGGTTTTCGACCTCGGGCGTTATCTTTGGGAAGAGCCAGGCTATAAGTAGCAGCACTGGGAGTCCAACGGGTACGTTGATGAGGAATATCCAGCTCCAGGAGAAGTTGTCGGTAATGAATCCGCCCAGCGTGGGGCCAATGACCGAGGCCATGCCGAACACTACGCCCAGAAATCCCTGAAACTTACCTCTTTCTTCGGGCGGAAACAGGTCGGCGATAGCGACGAAGCTGTTGGCCATGATGACGCCACCGCCGAGTCCCTGTATGGCGCGTGAAGCGATGAGTTGGTTCATCGAGCCACTCATACCAGCCAGAACCGACCCCACAAGGAAGACAGCGATGCCACCGATGAAGAATATCTTGCGCCCATATATGTCGGTGAGCCTCCCCACAATGGGGACTGCCACGGTGGACGCGACAAGATACGCGGTCGTGACCCATGTGTAGCGGTCGAACCCTCCAAGGTCAGCTATGATTCGGGGCATGGCGGTTGAGACGATGGTCTGGTCCAGCGCCGCCAGGAACATAGCCAGCAGCAGACCGGCCATTGTGAGGACGACCTGTCTTCTGGGGAGCTGTATGAAGTCCCTGGCAACCGACCGGTCGGCGACGTCTCTATCTGTGGTCTGAGTACCCTGCTTCACTATCGCCTACTCCCGATTTTAATTCCCAATTATCAATTCTTAATTTTCAATTGCCCTGAACCTCGGCATTACCTCGTCGGCGAACATTCGGAGGCTGTGCTCGTTCTCATCCCATGTCATGGGGCCTACGCGGAAGTGGAGGATCAGACCTCCGACTCCTATGCGACTCAGTCGCTCTATGCGTTCGGCGACCGTATCAGGCGAGCCGAATATCATGCTGTTTTCTACGTTGAACCTGAGGTCAGAGAGACCGACCTTGACGGATGACATCTCCTCAGCCGTGTTCAGGCGCAGCCGTGTATCAGTGATGTGCTTGCGATTGGCCTCGTGTACCCTGGTGGCGAGCTTCTCTGCTTCAGCGTCGGTATCGGCGACGTAGATATTCCGCCATATCCAGCATTCGGCCATAACCCGTTCCACGGACTCGCCGTCCAGACCGGATTCGGCCAATGTGCGGCGGTAAACGCCGAAGCGTCTTTCGGTCTCGTCGTCGGGCTGTACGACGAGCATCAGTGGGCGACCCTGTTTGGCCATTTCGATCATAGAGGCTTCGGTCGCCACGGCGCGGATAATCGGCGGATGCGGACTCTGATAGACCTTCGGCCTCAGCACCGGGAGGTCTATGTCGAAGAACTCACTCTTATGCCGGTAGTTCTCGGTCGTCCAGGCCTTGGGAAGTATCTCCTCGGACTCCACCAGCCTCCCCTGGGCTTCCGTGAAAGGAATTCCGTAACTCCGGTATTCGTAGAAGTTGTATGCCGTCCCGCGTCCGATGCCCAGGATGATACGTCCTTTGCTGATGTTGTCCAGAAGGGCGATCTGCTCAGCCAGCCTGATCGGATGGTGGAGAGCCATCTGAACCGCGGCGAAGCCTATCTTGACGCGCTCGGTGCGGGCGGAGACGGCGGCGGCGAACGTGATGGGGTCAACGTAGGCGCACGCACCGTCTATGTGGTGCTCACCCAGCCACACACCATCGAAGCCGAGTTCCTCTGTCAGTTCGGCCTCGCGCAGGGCGTCGGTCACTACTTCATGGTCGGTATCGGGCGTGTCGGACTGCGGGAATAGGAAGTTACTGAATTTCATGGTTCCTGAGTTCTCAATCTTTAGTTCTTAGTGGTCACTGATGTTACGCACTGGGCAGGGCTTGTCGGTTATCCAGACCGAGGAAGGCTGAGCCTTCACCCTTATTCCGACAGGATGATTGCAGGCCGGCCATGATCACTGTTGCCCTGATTTATTTCCTATAAATCCGAGGTTTTTCGGAGGAGTCGTCCCTGGTTTGGGAGCGTTGTTCATATATTGTGCTTTATATCATACAGGTGGGGTTCCAGGTGAGTTTCCAAGTGAATCAGGGATGGGGTGACCTGGAAAGTGACCTGTAATCACCTGGCTTTAGCTTTGGGCTGAAATATTATCGTCGGCGAAATCATTTTTGATGATCTCCTATTTATGTAAATGTTAGGGCGTTCACAGTTGTTTGACCGGACACATGATAGCATGCATGTTCTGTCAGATGGAAGAAAGCCTCAAGACTGCGCAGGGTCTATTGAGTAACATCAGGTAGTCAGTTATAAGTCTTCAGTCATTCACTGTGCAACTTTCCGTTTGCGGCGATGCGCCCGGGCCAGTCTGAGCTTCCAGTAAGCGACTTCGCCGTCCAGGGCTTCATGTACGGGCCTCAGTCTCTCGTCGCCCAGTGTGTCGAATGCGTGGGTGATTCGCTTCAGGTCGGATTCAGCGGGTAGGTATCTTTCGTAGTCCTTCAGGTCGCCCGACTCTATGAGCCATTCGATGTGAGAGGATATCGTCGAATCGGCAAGACCTCGACGGTTGACGACCTCCTGGAAAGGGAGGCCTTCACGGAGTAAATCATGGGTCTTTTCTATCGAAGAACCCATACGCGATTTCCGTGAAGAGTTCCCGTTCTGAGACCGCCGGGGCTCCTTCGCGGCGTTTGGCGAGGCCATGGCAGCGCCATCCGGGATGCTCTTGGGCTCGGCATAGTCGCGTATCGTTGCCAGGAACTCGTCGCCGAAGTCGTTGAGTTTAACGCGGCCCACTCCGTTAATCTTCAGCAGGCTCGCTTCACTCTGGGGGTAGTAGTGCGCCATTTCGCGGAGGGACACATCACCGAATACGACGTATGGAGGTACACCACGCTCGGACGCCAGTCTCGTCCTCAGTTCTCGCAGTTTCTGGAACAGGTCGTTGTCGTAATCGAGTTCGGCTTTGGAGTCTCTTAATACACGCTTCGTGCTCTCCAGAACAGGCAACTCAATATTCTCGCGTTCCTTGAGGAAGCGGCGGCCCTGTGGAGTGACTGACAGGGTGGGATACTGCGAGTCGCTCCGCGCCAGCAGTCCCCGGCCCACGAGTGTTGCCATTATCTCGCGCAGGGACTTGGCGGTGTAGTCGTCTGCGATTCCAAACACTGACAGAGAGTCGTGTCCGCGCTCGACGACGCTCTTGACTCGCCGTCCGGTGAGAACCTGCGACACGTGTGTAGCGCCGAATCGTTCGCCCGTGCGTATCACCGCGGAGAGTATCTTCTGCGAGATGATTGTCGCGTCGAACGTTTCTGCCTCGCATACGTCGCAGGAGTCGCAGCTTTCCTCGGACGGTTCTTCTCCGAAGTAGCGGAGGAGCGCGGCTCGGCGGCAGGCTCCGGTCTGGCAGTAGCTCACCATGGCGTCCAGCTTGGACTGGGCGGACTCGCGTTCCAGATCGCTTTCCATGCGTCCGATGAAGAACATCTCGCGCTCGCGGTCCTGCGCTCCATAGAACACGATGCAATCAGACGACAGCCCGTCCCTGCCAGCGCGTCCCGATTCCTGGTAGTATCTCTCGATGGAGCCGGGCATATCGTAGTGGGCGACGAGCCGGATGTCGGGCTTGTCAATTCCCATGCCGAATGCGACGGTGGCGACTATCACGTCCACTTGGTCGCGCACGAAACGGTCCTGGTTGCGCTGCCTTATCTCACTACCAAGTCCGGCATGGTAAGGCAGCGACTTGAATCCCTCCTCAGTGAGGTCGGCAGCAAGCTCATCGCATCCCTTCTGGGAACCTCGATAGACTATCGCGCTCGACCCTTGTCGCCTCCGCAGACGCTCGACCAGGGTGTCGTATTTGCCCGTATTCGGAAAGACCGCGTACCTGAGGTTGGGGCGATTTATGCTTCCGGTGTACACGGATGGGGATTTCATATCGAGTTGGGCAACGATGTCGTCGCGGACGCGCTGGGTGGCGGTCGCAGTGAGCGCGATTACTGGAGTTTCGGGCGTGATATGTCTTAGCTGCCTCAGATTGCGATAGTCGGGCCTGAACTCGTGTCCCCATTGTGAAATGCAGTGAGCCTCGTCCACGGCAATCAGGCTTAGTTCGATTGACTCCAGGAATCTCTGGAAGCCAGGGCGAGCGATGCGTTCGGGGGCCACATAGAGCAGCTTGAGTTCGCCGCGACGAGTTTTAATCTGCACGCGAGACTGCTCCTCGCCGCTCATGCCACTGTTGAGACATTCGGCGGGCACACCGTTGGCTTTGAGCGCATCAACCTGGTCTTTCATCAGGGCAATGAGAGGTGACACGACGAGAGTAATCCCCGGCAGGCCGAGCGCGGGGAGTTGGTAGCAAAGCGACTTGCCGCCTCCGGTGGGCATCACGACGAGAGTGTCGCTGCCGTCCATGACGGCATCTACGATTTCAGACTGAAGGGGACGAAACTCGTCGTAGCCGAAGTATCGCTTCAGGAGTTCAATCATGTTGGTCGTCAATCTCGGCCGTTACGGGGCCGGCTATCGCGGCCACCAGCATGGCCAGAGCCGCGGGTATGTACAGCGCTCCTATGGAGAACGCTCCGAGCAGGCAGACCAGCGGCATCGAGATTCCAGATGCCCATAGCAAGACCCGGGCGACTCCGTAGGTGACAATCTTGGAAATGGTGGCAAACAGGCCCAGCCCCGTGATCAAAACAGGGACCGCGAGAACGAGCAGCACACCCAGCCCGTTGACCGTGACCAACGATCCTGAGCAGCCGCTTTCTCTGATCGTCACGCCGGTTTGAGTGGTGACTGACGATCCCTGGTATACGCACGGGTAGAAAGCGAAGTACAGCGACACCGCCCACGCAAGGAAGTGAGCGAGGACGGCGGAGGCGATTCCGAGTTTTGCTCTATTCATGGCGATGTCGCCATCCAGTTACTCCAGACGAAGAGCATATCAGGGACCAATAGAGTGACTTGCCTTTTTCGGCGAAACTCACAACAGTTTCATCGTTGTAGTCGGCGCCGACACTCAAAATCTGAGGACGAGACAATTCATCGCTGAAGCGCCATTTCAACATATCACACATATGCACATTATAAGGCAAGCTGTGACCGTGAGGAGTGAGTATGGTGTTCATTCATAGATCCGAAATGTCAGGACCACACCTATTCTCAGAATGCCCGGCTGTGGATATAATGTAATTACGTCGTATAGAGGAGATTAGGCCCATGAAGACCAAGATTATCCGAATAGGCAATTCGCGCGGCATTCGCATACCCAAATCCTTCATAGAAGAAGCGGAACTTGAGGATGAAGTCGAAATAAGAGTCGTCGAGTCGGGTGTCTTGATAAGAAAAGTTCATGCTCCCCGAGCCGGCTGGGATGAGGCCGCGAAGAAACTAAGGGAACGAGGTGAAGACGGTCTGCTCGACGAACCTGTTTCCAATGATTTCGATGAGTTCGAATGGGAATGGAAATGAGCGTCCCACAGCGGGGGGACGTTTACCTAGTTTCCTTGAACCCCACCAGGGGAGGAGAGATCAACAAGACACGACCATGCGCGATCGTGTCGCCCGACGAACTGAACAATGCCCTGAGCACATTTCTGATCGCGCCGATGACCACCGGCGGTCATGAATACCCATTTCGTGTACCGTGCCGAATCCAGGGTAAACACGGTTATGTTGTATTAGATCAGATTCGGGCGGTGGACCATCGAAGGCTGGTTCGATACCTCGGACGACTGGACCCTGAAACAATGGACGAAGTTCTTGACACTCTAAAGGAGATGTTCGAGAAGTAACCCGGATGATGGGTGTATGATACGCTTTCACTATTACTCAAGGATCGAGGTTTCCGCAATGACCAGAATGACAGGAAAGCGCGCGCTTATGGAGATGCTGAGGGCAGAGGGCGTGAAGTACATATTCGGCAATCCGGGCACCAGCGAGAGCGCGATACTGGACGCGCTGGAAGACTACCCTGACATCGAGTACATACTCACGACCCAGGAAGGGGCGGCGATGGGGATGGCGGACGCATACGCCCGATCTACGCAGCAGCCATCGTTCGTGAATCTGCACATCGAGACCGGGCTCGCGAACGGCATAAGCCTGCTGAACAACGCCAAGGAGGGCGGCACTCCGATGGTGGTGACGAGCGCGAACAAGGACGTTCGCAAGCTGGCCGAGGGGCGCACGCGGCTGGACGAGATGGTCAGGCTGTTCACCAAGTGGAGCGCCGAGGCGACTCACCCAGAGCAGATACCGTCGGTGATCAGGCGGGCGTTCAACGAGGCGAAGACACCCCCGACAGGGCCGGTGTATGTAGGCTTTTCGGCGAACGCGCTGGACGGGGAAGCGGAGGTGGAGATAGCGCCGTCGTCGCCAGGGTATTTCAGGATGGCGCCAGACGCGACCGCCGTATCGGAGACGGCGGACCTTCTCGCATCAGCTAACAACCCGGTGATGATAGTCGGGGACCGGCTGGCGCAATCCGGCGGCATATCCGAGGCTGTGCGAGTCGCAGAACTCACCGGAGCGAAGGTGTACTCCTCATCGTACTCAGAGATGAACTTCCCGACAGGGCACCCGCAGTTCATGGGACGTTCAGCGCCGTCGAGTCCAGCCACCCGTGAACAGTTCGCGGGTGCGGATGTAGTGCTGGCTGTGGGAACGAACGTGTTCAGCGGGTTCTTCTACTACTCCGGTCGCGCGCTGGGGCCAGCGACGAAGCTGATTCACATGGACCAGGCTCCTTCGGAAGTCGGGAAGAGCGAGCCCACAGACATTGGTGTCATCGCCGACCCAAAGACGGGACTCGCTCACCTAGCTGATGCTCTGGAGTCCACGATGAGCGGCTCGGACAGCGAGTCAGCGAAGGGCCGGGCGGCCAATCTGGCGGAGCAGAAGGCGGCTATGAACGCAGCGACACAGCAGCGATTGCAGAACCGGTGGGACATGAGTCCGATGTCCACTGAGCGCATGATGCACGAGGTGGCGAGCGCGCTGCCGCCGGGCACTCTGATAGCGGACGATTCGGTGACCACGAGAGACGCGATACACTCAGCCATTACCTTCGATGAACCAGGCACGGTATTCGGCGAGCGAGGCGGAGCGCTGGGCTGGGGCATGGGAGGCGCGCTGGGACTGAAGCTGGCGAACCCGGACAGCCCTGTGGTCGGGATCGTGGGCGATGGAAGTTCAATGATGACCGTGCAGTCTTTGTGGACGGCGGCGACTTACAACATTCCGGTGGTCTATATCATTTGCAACAATCGCGCGTACAGGATTCTGAAGCTCAACATGAACGTGTACAAGCGGGACATAGTGGGCGAGGAAGAGCCGCAGAGCAAGTACATGGCGATGGACTTCCCGATTCCGATGAACATAGCGGGGATGGCTGAAGCGATGGGGGTCGCCGGACACAGCATAACCGATCCGAGTGAGATAGCCCCGACGTTGAAGGCGGCGCTGGAATCAGGGAAGCCCGCGGTGCTGGACGTATCAATAGACGGATCGGTGTGAGGGGTACGTTGGAGATGGACAGTGGATTCCCGCTTTCGCGGGAATGACGGATGTTGGCGATTATCGTGATTCAGGGAGGAGAATATGCTAAGCCCTGATACAAGGTGGCCTAACTTCACCGACAAGGACCTGGACTTCGTCGTGGAAAACGTGGCGCCGGACGCGAAGAATGCGGACGCGCTGAAGCAACTGGTGAGGAAAGATCCGGAGTTCAGGGCGGCTATGGTCGGTGACAGGAACTTGCTCGAACGTGTTCTGAGCGATGAGGAGATCTTCCTGCACATTTCGCCGTCGCTGTATTTCGAGATACTGTTGCGCCAAGCATATCACGAGTTGGAGACGATCACCTACACGGAGGAGCGCGAGGGGCGAGCCTCGATTCCGGTATTCGATACGCCGGAAGTGCTGGAATTCATGGAGCGACCGGGGGTCGTGGAGTACATGGCTTCGATGATGGCGTCGTTTACGCGGATACAGAGCTACACGGTGCCGGTGCGTGTGCGGAAGGGGATCAGGCGGCGGGTGCGGTACAGCGACATGGACATTGACAGTCTTGTGAAGTTTGCGTCGAACGCGGACCCGGAGCAACGTTTCGGATACTACAAGCGCATCGCTGACGTGTGCCTATTCCTGTCGGGCGTGTTCCCGGACAGCGCGCAGCGCGGCTACGGTCGGATGGTTGGAGGCGCGACCATTCCCATGACCGGAAGTCGGAGGATGCGGCGTACCATCGAGGACTACGAGCGGGAGGGCCGAAGGTTCTACGGGCTGGCGGAGGGGCATCCGGCGGCTAGGGCACTGGAACTGACCTCAGTGTTCGGCATACTGAGGGAGAATTTCACATCGGCGCGGAAGCCGCTGACGTTCGTGGCGACCCGGTTCCTACACGCGAGTAAGCGTAAGCTGTTCGGCGTGGCGCTGGGTTAGGGGATTGTAAGGATTCACGCTCACCCTAGCTCTCTCCCTGAGGGAGATTGGAGGGGTAGGTATTTCGCCCTCACCCTGTGGGAGCTGAGAGGGGTATGTATTGAACTTGGATTGGTGGAGTCACCCCCATCCTAGCCTTCCCCCATCAAGGGAGAAGGGACTTTGGGACTCGTCCTTCGACAAGCTCAGGACGAACGGCTCATTGATTTACATACCCTTTTCAGCCCTGTGGGAGAGGGGACATTCTGCCGACATTCATAGCCGCATTGCTCGTTTACCTACCCTTGTGATCCCTGGGGAGAGGGGAAGTATTGGCTGAAATTTACTGCTGCCTGCACTGCCTCCCCTCCCCTAGACTCCCGTTTTCACGGGAATGACGGTGGTTGTGCAAAGGTCTCCATTCGCGGGCATTACGAGGCTGCTAATGCCGTTTAGTGACTATCTCAAAACCCAATCGGAAGGGATTTCACCCCCATCCTAACCTTCCCCCGTCGATGGGGAAGGGACTTTGCCTACCCTTGTCGCTCGTTTCCGGCGATAGTTTTGAGCTAGTTTCTTAGTCTTCGGAGTTGATTTCGCACCATTCTCGGACGGACTCGGGTATTGCCATGAGGTTTTCGAGCTTGGTGGCGAGCGGTATGGCGCATTCGGGGGCTATCATCTGGACTCCTGCGTCCATGCAGGCGAAGACCTCGTCCCGCACCTCGGCGGGGCCGCGGGCGTAGAGCGTGGTCGGGTTGTTGATGTTGCCGACAAGTCCGATCTTGCCTTCGACAGCGTCCATGGCGGCCTGGGGATCGTTCTTGGAGTCGAAGTGGAAGTACGCCATGCCGGTGTCGGCGATGTAGGGCATACGGTCGAGCGTGTTGCCGCAGATGTGGAGTATGAGGGGGATGTCCAGACGCTCGGCCATCTCCATGTGCAGTTCCTGGAGGAAGCGCCTGTAGTATTCGCCGCTTACCAGGTCGCCAGTAGCGTGGTCGGGGAAGGTGAGCGCGTCGGCGCCGGCGTTTATCTGGGCCTCGCCGAAGAGCACCGATAGCTCCTTGAGCTTGTGGAGGCAGCGCATCGTCTCTTCGGGGTCATCTATTGTCATGAGCAGGAAGTTCTCGACGCCGAATACGTGGTAGGCAAGCGTCCAGGGGCCCATCGTCTTGCCGATGATGGCGGCCTCGTCTCCTATCTCCTGCTTGAGTATCTCGATGGACTTGGTGATGGTGATGTTGTCCGGGTGTTCCAGGAAGCCTGAGGGCACATGGACGTCACGCGAGTCCTTCCAGATGGGGCGATACATCCTGACGGTGGGCCAATTGTCCTTCTCCTCCCATTGCATATCGCAGCCGAGCGCGGCGGACTCCTGGATGATGGTGAAGTAGGGGGCCACGGCGTCGAAGCCGAGTTCGGTGTAGCCGGTGGCGGCGAGCCTGGCGGCGAGTTCGGGGTCGCGGCAGGCGTCCGGGAAGGGGGCGTCAACGAGGTCCATGAGTTCGACGGTGGCTACGTTGGTCGGGTTGGCGACGGGCGGCCTGTCCACTGGCTGTCGGTTGAGTGCGGCTAGTGTGCGCTCCCTCGGAGTCATCGTCTCTGTGAATGTCATCGGCGGCCTCCTCTTACTGTGGGAGTCTTATTGTACATGATTCTTGACATCCAGCCACGCCACTGCCAGACTCAAAGATACGGTTAGCATGGTTGAACAAGGATGGGATGGAATGGGAAAAGAGCCAATAGTCAAGTACAAGTACGCTCCCGATTCCGAAGAGGCCAAGCGCCTAATAGAAGAATTCGGCGACCCGGCTGAGGCAGTGGCGCGGATAGAAAAGTCCGAGAAGCTCTTCAAGCGCATGGACGCCGAACGCAAAGAACTGGTGAAGATGTATCCCGACCAGTGGGTCGCGATGAGTGAGGAAGGCATCGTGGCCTCGGCGGACACCATGGACGAAATGTTCAAACTGGTGAAAGAGAAGGGCATCCGAATAGAGGACGTGTATCACGATTACATGAACACGAAGCCTGAGAAGTGGATCCTGTGATACGCGGGAGTTTCAAAGAAGCGGGACTACCGCTCGTATTGGCAGAAGTAAATCTGCCGCGCCTCAACTTTAGGAAGCGTATATCCCTGCTGTTAGATACCGGAGCAGATAGGACTGCACTGCATCCGAGAGATTGCGAAGGAATACCTTACGCTCTTCTCGGCAATGTCTCTGAGTCCAGAGGGATAGGCGGTTCGTCAAGATATTACGGGGAGTTTGCCCGCATATATTTCTGGGACCGTGAACGCTCGTGTTTCCAAGGGTATGAGCAAGTCATAGGCATAGCCGAACCTACAGAAACCAATGGCTGGGTCCCATCTCTAGTGGGTCAGGACATCATCGGGCGTTGGCGTGTCGTCCATGACAAGCCGACTAACACACTGACCTTTGAGCCTCGCCAGGCTGACTTCAGGATTCCTGCTAGGTCATAGCTGGACGTTTCCATAAGCTAATTATCCAGCGCCTCACGGATTGCCTCGGGGGTTGTGTTGACCTGGACGCCGGCGCGTTCTTCCTGGAGGAGCATGGCGACGCGGGAGTCCCGGTCTCCCCAGCCTCGGTTGAGGGCCTCGGTCATCTCGGCGAGGGACAGGTTGGCGAGCTTCATCGGTACGTCGTACTGTCTTCCGACCTGGCAGGCGAGGTCCATATCCTTTCTGGCGAGGCGGAGGGCGAAGTCGGGCGGATCGTAGCTGTCTATCAGGAAGTGGTCGGCGAGACGCTCGAATGCGCCGCGCCTTCCCTGCGCCCCCTGGCGGACGGCGAGCCACAGGTCGAGCGGGTCAACGCCCGCCTTGACGCCCATGGTGAACACCTCGGCGAGTCCGGCCTGGATGATGTACCCGGCGCAGTTGTGGACGAGCTTGGCGACGGACCCGGCTCCCACCGGGCCGACGTAGTAGGGCTGGTCACCTATGGAGTCGAGAGCTGGCTTGACGCGCTCGTACACTTCCCTGTCTCCGCCGACCCAGATGGCGAGTCTGCCGGTCCGCGCGCCCTCGGGTCCACCGCTTACGGGGGCATCCAGGACGTGGATGCCGCGCGGGGCGAGTTCGGCGTGTATGCGGCGGATGAGGTCGGGGGAGGATGTGCTGAGGTCGAGGTACACTTTGCCCTCGCCCATGCCTTCGGCAAGTCCGTCGTCGCCGAGGGCGACCGCCTCGACCTCGACAGGGCCGGGCAGCGAGGTAAGCACGACGTCGGAGCGCTGGGCGACCTCGCGGGGGGTATCGGCCCACTCAGCGCCCATTTCAAGATGGGGAGTGGCGGACTCGCGCCTGATGTCGTGGACGACGAGGTTGTGTCCGCCGCGTATGGCGTTGAGAGCCATGGAGCCGCCCATGGTTCCAAGTCCGATAAATCCTATGTTCATGGGGTGTATCCTCGCTTTTCGGGTGTTTCAAAGTCGGCCATTGGATTGGACAGATTCGCGCTGTCATATACTTTCGTTTATAAAGCGACAGGTGGCAACAGATGGCTTAACTGGCGGGCAACAGGTGATTAGAACACCTGAGATCCACTTGAGATCGCCTGAGTTTAGCTACATGAAATTTTTTTCGCCCCTCCAATATCGGGTAAGTATAAATAGATATTTATGTATATTGAGATTCAGAATCATCGTTGGACACACTCCCCAATTAGTTTGTATGTTCGTATAATAGCGTATGCAGAGCGCGAATGTGTAGTCCTATGAGAAACTGGGCAGGGTCTTTTCATAGTCGACACTGTCCAGGATTCGACCACGCCTCCCACTGGAATCCCGCCTTCGCGGGAATGACGAAAGCGGATCTATGAGCCACGAACTACACTTTGAAAAGGCCCTGGGTTCAGTCTGCTTGCGGCCATGAGTCGCGGAATTGGGCGACGGTCTGGAAGCGGGCGTCCGGGTCCTGTTGGCACGCTTTCAGCATAGTATCATACTGGGTGTCGCTGCCTCTGAATGGCGTTCGGTCGAGGGAGTTGTCGGAGAGGAGGACGGCGGCGGTCCGGCCCAGGGTGAAGACGGTGGTGCGCTGGTCTATCGTCGCGCCCAGTTTGAATTCCTCGGGAGCCATGAAGCGGGTGGAGCCGAACATGCGGCCCATGTCGTTCGTGAATGGGCCGAGGTGGTAGGTATCGAGGTCAATGGCGTGGAGTTGGCGGCGGTGGAAGTCGTAGATCATGGAGCCGTCGTAGAAGTCGTTGGCAATCCAGCCGCGTTTTACGAGTTCTACGTGGAGGTCATACACGTCGTTCAGCAGGTCAAGAATCTCGCCGACAGGCAGACATTCGACCTGCTTGAGGGCATTTCTCACGAGTTCGCCTTCGCCCCAGTCGTAGAAGAGCATCGGGCCTTCGGGCGATTCTATGACCTGGTGAAGTGTGGGCAGAGTGGGATGGTCGCAGCTCTGGGCGAGGCGGACGGCGTTTCTGAGGACATTGACGCGGTCGGCGTGGTCGAGGTAGGGCTTGCCGTCGTCAACGAGGCCGGGGGTCTTGACGAAGTAGCGGCGGTCTGCGATTCGGACGCCGTAAGAGATGTTGCCGGAGTCCTGGGGGCAGTAGTCGAAGGTGGCGAAGACGTTTGTGTTGGCGGCGAGGAAGTCGGCGGGGGATTGGGGGGTGTGGCATGTTGCTTGGAAAGGCATCATCTTTGTAATAGAGGCTCCAGGGTTGTGCCAGTTGATGACAGTAATGGATTATGCGCGTTAGAATACAATATTCGTTCTTGAGGGAGTGGGATGTACGTTTCAACGACTGAAGTAAGCGTACCGAACGCAATGACGGTCGAGATAACCGAGGACAGTCTTACCGCCGAACTTTCCGACGGACGGATAATCTCTGTGCCATTGGCCTGGTATCCCAGGCTGGTTCACCCTACGCCAGGGGAGCGGAGCAAGTGGGAGTTGATAGGCTCAGGCGAGGGTATCAACTGGCCAGACCTGGACGAGGACATTAGTGTTGACATGCTGCTTACAGGGCAGAAGTCTGGCGAAAGTCAGAGGTCGCTAAAGCAATGGCTGGCGGCGAAAAGGGAGGGGAGAGGCTTGACGCTCTACGAGCTTACCGCGTATGAGGAGGAACGCCTACAACGAGAGGCTGATGTCTAGCATGACCCGAATCGCAACTATGGATAATGGGGAACGGGGCCTGTCTGACGGGCAGGAAATTCCTTATCGGGTCCCAAGCCAACAGGTACGCGAATTCGCAGATTCATAGCTGCTTGCGCTGTCCAGCCCACACCCACCCCTGGATTCCCGCCTTCGCGGGAATGACTGAATTGTCGTTCACCCTCACCCTAGCCCTCTCCCTGAGGGAGAGGGGATCTGTTGATTGGTGATCATATCTGACTGCAGATTTGCCTACCCTTGTGAGCCCATCAAGGGAGAGGGGTTTAACATACAAATGACGATGAATGTCAACAAAACCTAGTACCGCGTCCAGCTAGTTCTGACATACTCAGATCGCCCCCCCGCCCCTGGATTCCCGCCTTCGCGGGAATGACGATTCGCTGTAGGAGTGCGACAAATTCATGTGGTCTTGGTACTAGTCGCCAGCGGTGGACTGGGCAGGCGTGGCTTCCTGCGCAGCGCCGTTCGTGTCCTCCATGGGCTCGTTGGTCCAGGGGCTAATTTCGAAGGGGCCCTTAAGCTCGAGTTCTTCGCCCATTTCGCGGACTGCGGGGATTACGTACTCGCCCATGAGACGCAGGCTGCGCATCTGGTCTTCGTGGGTCATCGCGCCGTCGCCGTCCCAGAAGAAGACGCTGCCCGGTCGGAGGGTTTCGAGGACGTGCTTTATCTTTGGGATGACGGTGTCGGGGGTGCCGGTGACGATGGTGTAGTCGTTTGCCTGCTCCTCGTAGGTGCGGCGGTTGGTGCCGAAGCGTCCGGTGGGGCCGAACCTGGACGCCTCAAGGCGGCGCGAGGTGCGTGAGGTGTGGCCGGGCAGAGACATGACGGCGGGGTTGACCATGCCCTCGTTTCCGCTGAGGAATGGGTTGGAGACGCCGGAGAGGTACTTGCGTCCGACTTCCTCGGCTTTTTCCTCGGTCTCGTCCACGTGGACCTTCCAGAGGTAGGAGACGTGCTGGGTGCCGGACTCGTAGCCGAACTCAGCTGCGGCGTCGTGGTACATGTCGAAGGCGTCCTTGGTGGGACCGAGACGGGTTGCGAGCAGCACGAGAGGGTAGCGATGCTGGGCGGACCAGCGAACGGTCTCGACGCTGACGGTGGAGGGAATCCAGACCTGCGGGTGGGGCTTCTGGTAGGGGCGCATCCAGGGGTTCACGTAGCGGTAGTGGTAGTGTTTGCCCTCCCAGCGGAACGGTCCGGGGTCTGTCCAGGCCTTTATGACGAAGTCGTGCGCCTCTTCGAAGCGCTCGCGGTTGAATACGGGCGGGGAGTTGTGGGAAACGCTCTCGCGTCCGCCGCCGCGCACGAAGCCGGAGACGAGCCTGCCGTGGCTTATCATATCTATCATGGCAAGCTGCTCGGCGAGCCAGAGGGGATCATCCCAGATGGGCAGGATGTTGCCCAGAATGACAATCTTGGCCTTGGTGGTCTGGCGAGCAAGGATGGACGCGCCGATGTTGGTGACGCCCTGCATGCAGAAGGGTGTGCTGTGGTGCTCGTTGAGCATGAGGCCGTCGAAGCCCATCTCTTCGGCGTAGAGCTTTTCGTCAAGGTACCTGTTGTAGAGGGCGGCTCCGACTTCAGGGTCGTACACCTCGTTGCTGATGCTGAGGTCGGTGGTCTGAGTGCCCATCAGGCCGGTCTTGTCGTCCTGCCAGGGCTGCTCGGTGAAGTGTCCAATAAACATGATCTCTCCCCTGCCGCTTGGTGATGAACGCAGTCTATCATCTTAGTTTTCGGTTGTCAGTTGTCAATTGTGGGCTGGCGTTAGTATCCTTCCTGCGTATCTTGATGCGCTGTTTGTGTACCAATAGAAAGGATCTCACTATGTCCTGGATACGTGAAGCGGAAGAACGACTGCACTGGGCGAATGTCATCAATGTCATGTCCATCAATCCCAAGGCTATGAAGGCGGTCAACGACCTGAACAACGCCATAACGTTCGGGTCATCCGCGCTCAGTCGAACGCAGGAAGAGGCGATAGCGACCGCGGTGTCCGCGCAGAACGAGTGCCGATTCTGAACGATGGCTCACGGGGAGTTTCTCCGTCACGCCTCCGACGACCCAGAACTGGCGAGCCACATAATGCACGATTACAGGAAGGCAGACCTGGACCCTGAGACCCGAGCGATGCTGGACTTCGCCACTAAACTCACACGCGAACCGACCTCCATGCAGGAGTCCGATGTGATAAAGCTCAGGGAGTGCGGTCTGAGCGACGAGCAGATTCTATCGGTCGTGCTTATCACCTGCACGTTCAACTTCATGACCCGCCTGGCGGATGGGCTGGGGGTCGAGGTGCCGGAGGAGCGCCAGGAGTATGTGGAGACATGGCTCGGCAGTCCGGCGCGAGAGCAGGCCTGGCTTATGAAGGCTAAGGGATAGTACAACGTCCAGCCAGCTTTGCTATCTATGGGGCTGCCCCCCCGCCCCTGGATTCCCGCCTTCGCGGGAATGACGGTAAGCTGTCGGAGCATGGCATATTCATATGGTTTTGGTACTAGGGGCGTTGGTACACCTGTATGCGGAACCGGCAGCTTTCTACGACGAACAGCCTGCCCTCATCGTCCACCTTAACGGCGGTGGGGCCCCAGAGCAGCTTTTCGACGCTGGCGGACTCCTCGCGTGAGTTGCCTCGCGCCATGGGACCGAGTTCCGGCTCCATGTCGGACTTACGGCGCTCACGCAACTCCTCTGCGTTGGCTTCGAAGTACTCCAGGCCCCATTTGGATATGCCCGATTCACCGCGCAGGCTAGCGAGAAAGCCACCGTCGGGTCGCAGCGCCTGAACGCGCTCGTTGCCCCAGTCCGCCACGTATATATTGCCGTCAGCGTCGGTGGTTACGCCAGCCGGACGGCTGAACTCGCCCTCGGCGTCGCCAGCAGCGCCGTAGGTGGCGGTGTGGCGTCCGTCGGAGTCGAAGCGCTGAACGCGGTCGTTGCGCCAATCGGCAACCAGTACGTCCCTCTCGGCGGTCACATGTATGCCCCAGGGCAAGTTGAACTCGCCGTCCGCGCTACCCGGTCGGCCCCACGACTCCAGGAAGCGCCCCTCGCGGGTGTACCGCTGCACTCGGCAGTTGAGGCTGTCTGTAACAAGCAAGTTGTCGTCGGCGTCGAAGGCTATGCCCGACGGTCGGTTGAACTCGCCGTCCGCGCGTCCCTTGACGCCCCACTTGTCCAGGAAGCGCCCGCGGCTGTCGAAGACAGTGATGCGCTGCAGGGCCTCGTCGGACACGTACACGTTGCCATCGCGGTCAGTGGCAATCGAGGACGGCCACATCATCTGGCCGTTTTCCACTCCGCCGCTGCTGAACTCGCCCAGGTATCGTTCGTCCACGGTACACATGGAGACGCGCTTGTAGGGCAATCTGGACGAGACCTCGGGGCCGGCGCGGTTGAGCACGTATATCACGCCGTCTTTGCCGAAGGCCATGTCAACCGGGTTGTTGAATCCGCGACCCAGCAGTGAGTAAAGGCCTATGGTGTGGCTGTAGTTGTAGAGTTTGTTTGTGATCACCATAGTGTTGGTACTGTTTCTATAAGTCTCTGATGTATCGTTGGCCAGGCCATTCCGCTGCCTCTGGATTCCGGCTTTCGCGGGAATGACTGAATTGTAGTTGAGGTTTCACCCCCATCCTAGCTTTCAGCCCATCAAGGGGGAAGGGACTTTGGGACTCGTCCTTCGACAAGCTCAGGACGAACGGCTCATTGATTTACATACCCTTTTCAGCCCGTCAAGGGGGAAGGGACTTTGGACTCGTCCTTCGACAAGCTCAGGACGAACGGCTCATTGATTTACATACCCTTTTCAGCCCATCAAGGGGGGAGGGACTTTAGCATACAAAAACTCAAGCCATCTGGTATTCGCGGGTGGCGACTATCATCTGCAGCAATTCTTTCACGAGTTCTTCTGATTGGCCATTGCCATTGGCGTTCGCCGCGTGCTCGACGAGTTCCTGCCGGGTGCGCGGCGAAACGCTCATCGCCCCCATGAGCTCCAGACAGCTGTCCACCAACTGCTCGGCGGTCAGGTCCGGCCCGCGCGACCGGACGCGCTCGATGATGGACCTAACGCCGGGCTTTTCGGCGTCGGCGAACTGCTGCACGGCGAAGTTGACGCGGTTGACGAGGCTTGCGGTGGTGACCCACTCCGGTCCGGTGTGCCAGCCCTCCACGCTCGGCGGGTCCACAAGCATCTGTCCCATGTTGCCGGTCTGGAGCGCGAGCTGGATGTCTTCGACCTCGGGGAACGCGAAGCCGCCTGACTGACGGGCCGCGCCAGCGACCATCTCCGCCGGGCTCTTCACCTTCGCGAACTGGGCGCGCTTGAAGAAGTCGGAGTTGAAGAGCGTGCGCAGCATGGCGCGAATCTCTCCGCCGCTCTCGAAGTAGGTGTGGGTCAGCGTGTCTATCGCGGCGGGATCTCGCGGGGGCACGGTCTCCCATGCGGGCACCTGCGGCTCGTCGGCGACGAAGAAGTTGTAGAGGTGCCGCGAGATGAAGCGGGCGGTTGCAGGCTGCTCGCTGATGATGTCTATAACGTCCTCGCCGTCGAATTCACCCTGCCGGCCCAGGAAGGTCTTGTCGCCGTCGTCGTGGTCGTCGTCCCTGTATTCGTACTGCCAATCGAGGCGACCATAGGGCCACACCGAGTCCTGAGAGGCGCGCACCGTGTGGTGAACGGCGTTGCGGATGGTCCAGCCGGTGAAAGCCCGGGAACACTGCCTGACGTCGTCCTCCGTGTAGTTCCCGACGCCCATCGAGAACAGCTCCAGAATCTCCCTGCCGTAGTTCTCGTTCACGGCATCTTTGTGGTTGTCCTTGTTGTCGAGCCAGAAGATCATCGCGGGGTCTCTGGAAACCTCGACGAGCAGGTCGCGGAATCGTCCCAGCCCACGCCTGCGGAACATCTCAATCTGGTTCAGAATCGCCTTGGGCTGGTTGAGTTTGGTGTAGCCTGTGGCGAATATGCTGTGCCAGAACAGGGCCAGTTTCTCCTCAAGCGGGCGGCGGGTATTTATCATGCGGTAAACGAGGTATGCCTGGCAGCTGTCCACAATCAGGAGGCCGTTCTCGTCAACGTGGTAGCGCCGGATGAGGTCTTCATCCTCGAGCGCGGGCGGCATGTCTTCGGGATGCAGCAGTTCCTCGACGGTCGCCTCATATCCCATGTCGGCGTAGCGTTCGAGTTCGTCGGGGGTCGCGCCAAAGCCGGCGCGACGCATGAGGTGCGGCAGCAGCGCTATGTCGTGGTCCGGCATGGCGGGAAGCCTCCTTGCTGTAATGCGTGTATGGGGGACGAGGTGTCTTCACGGACATTGTATTGTGACCTGAGAGTATGCTCAAGCCGTGTTTCCGGGGGAGATTTTGTATCAGTCTGGTCGGTATTATAAGGAATCACCTTCACCCTAGCCCTCTCCCATCAAGGGAGAGGGGATTTTCGAGCCACTGGCAACGCCGACTACATTGATATAGGTTCCTCGGGAGAGGCCACACGTTGGCAGTCTCTACTATCGGCTTCCAAGTTTGCCGCGATCCGGGTAGCGTCGGACCGTTTCTTCCTCCACTGCCCAGATACCGGTGGCGTACCTGTCTATGAAAGTGCGGTCGTGGGAAACCATCAGCACCGTACCCGGAAACGCCGCGAGAGCTTCCTCGAATTGTTCTCTCGACGGGATGTCCAGGTGGTTCATGGGCTCGTCCAACACCAGGAAGTTGGCGCCCTGCAAGACCAGCCTCGCAAAAAGCAGCCGGGAGCGCTGACCATAGCTCAGATTGCCGGCGGGCAGCAGCGCCTCGTCTCCTTGGAACAGGTACAGGTGGAGCATTGTCCTGGCTTCGGTCTCCGTCATATCCGTCGCCTGCCGGACCATCTCCAGAGGGGACATGCTCCAGTCCAGTCCCGCCTGATCCTGCGGCATGTAGCCCACTCTGATGTTTTCGCCAATGCGCACTGATCCCAGTGAGGGTGTCGCATGTCCTGTCACCAGTTTGAGCAGTGTGGACTTGCCGCAGCCGTTGGGTCCGAGCAGCGCGACGCGCTCTCCGTGCTCCAGGACCAGGTTGACGTCCTGGAACAGCCATTTCCCGCCGTATTCGTGACCGACATCTTCCAACAGCAGAACGCGCGAGCCGCCGCGAGGGGTGCGGCCGAAGTCCAGCTTCATCGTCCGCTCGGGCTTGGGACGCTCGACCCGATCCGGGGAGGAAAGCATTTTCTCCAGCCGTCTCTCCCGTACCTTTGCCTTGCGCGCCACTTTCTTGGCGCGTCGCCTGTAGAAGTCATGGGTCGTTGAGGTCTCGGTGCGGAGCGCGGTCTGCTTGGTCTGGGTTATGTCCCTCTCTATCCTTCTCCTCTCAGCTTCCTGGTCCTTCCATGCCGATGTCTGTTTCTCCAGTTCCCGCTCCCTGGCGTAGCTGTAATCCGAGTAGTTGCCCGGATAGTCGGCGATCCCCGGGCGCAGACCGTTCAGATCCAGAATGCCGGTCACAGCGCCGTCGAGAAAGGCGCGGTCGTGGGACACGATTACCGCCGCGCCCGCGTATGTGGAGAGATACTCTTCAAGCCATTCGAGGGCCTGGATGTCCAGGTGGTTGGTGGGTTCGTCCAGCAGCAGGACGTCCGGGCCGGATGCGATGATACTGGCGAGGCCCGCCCTCGTCCGCTGGCCTCCGCTGAGCGTAGAGAGCGGTGTGTCATCCGGGATGGCCCCAATATCCAGTCCCTCAATAATCGCGGCGATGCGATGTTCGACATCGTAGCCCCCGAGCAGTGTGAATTCGTCGGAGACGCGACCGTACTCTTCGATCAGGGCGTCCAACTCCGACCCGTGCGCCCGTGCCATCTTCCTCTCGACCTCGAGAAGAAGATCAAAGGCGTTGGCGTGATCGGCGAGACCTCGACGGACCGCCTCGCCAAGCGTCTGGGCCGTGTCCACCTCGAATCCCTGCGGTATCCAGGCGAGAGATGCACCTGAGCCTAGTACGACATGCCCGGAGTCGGCCTCTTCGACCCCGGCGATGATCCGCAGCAGGGTTGACTTGCCGGAACCATTGGGTCCGATCAGGCCTGAGCGCTCTCCGGGATTGACTACGAAAGAGACGTTTTCCAGAACGACTTCGGAACCGTAGCTCTTTGAAATGTTTACAGCTTGGAGCATTCTCGATCCTCCTCGACGACTCGATCCGGACAAGCAGCGGGTGAGGATCGGCAAGTCGGCTGGGAATCGAGCGCATTCAGAATGTCAAGAGGCTCTCACCGAAGTGCAATCCACCCGGTGGGTATCGCCGTGGCATACGCCGCATCCATCGGCCAGCGGGCATCGAGCCCGCGAAATGTGTACGGTCGAGTGCGGTTGCCGCAGCGGTTAGTTAAGCCTCAAGGGAGAATGCCTCCATACATTGTGTCGCATACGCCGGTTGCTGTAGATAACGTCGGGGCGCAGGCGCCAAGAACACATAAATCATAGTGGACTGACTCCCGTTAGGGCAAACGATCAGTCCGGGACTTGGAGAGTGTGCATATGGAGACGAAAGAGGATGAGACGGTTTACTGCCTCCTCAACCTCAAAAGGGTCAATCTCCAGATGGCTTCTACAATGATATAGATGGACATCTTTGACTTACCCTTGGTTCTGTCTATGAAGATTATGGGATGTTCGAGCACGACGTAGCCCCTGGCCTGGCATTGATAGGCGACTTCGGACTGGAATCCGAAACCCTTACAGCGAAATGAATTCATATCGAGAGAACTCAGGGCGGCAGCGGTGTATGCCTTGAACCCGGAGGTCACGTCCCTGACTTTCAGACCGGTGACGAACCGGATAACGTGATTGCCAAAAGCGCTAAGGAGCCGTCGCTTGAGTCCCCAGCTGGGATCGGAACCGCCGTTTTCGGTGTAACGCGATCCAACGACGACGTCGGCGTTTTCCAACTTGCGCAGCATCGGAGGCAGGTGGTCTGGGACGTGCGAGAGGTCGGCATCCATCTGTACGACGAACTCGCAACCGTCGTTCAATGCCCTGGAGAACCCGGCCACGTATGCGGTGCCGAGGCCGAGCTTGGCTTGCCTGGATATGACCTCTATTCTGCCGTCGTGTTCGTCGGATAGGCGGCGCGCCACCTGCGCGGTGCCGTCAGGCGAGTTGTCGTCCACGACGTAGAGGCGAAGTCCCGCGATTCCGAGCGAGAACAGGCGGCTGACGAGCTCGGGCATGTTTGCGGCTTCGTTGTAAGTTGGCACTACTACGGCGACTCTTCCAGTAGTCATTCACATTCACCAGGACTGAATCTGTCAATATAGAGAATCGGACTCGAACTTTCAGCGATACCTGCCGAGCAGGTCTCTCAGTCTTATCAGAAGGGTGTCTTTGAACATATCAATGGAGTCAATGCCCGGACGCACCTTGCTTCCGGGCTGGTGATGCCATTCGACCGGCATTTCCAGGACCGAGTATCCCGCCTTAGCCGCGAGGTAGAGGATCTCGACATCGAAACCCATTCCCCTGGTGCGCTGTCGGACGAACAGCCGGTCGGCGGCGTCTTCACGAAAGCATTTGAATCCGCACTGCGTGTCCTGGAATCCCCTGACCGCGACGGCGCGGACCACCCAGTTGAAGATTCTGCCCCTGAAGTGGCGGTAGATGGGTTCGTCGTAACGTCTCGCGCCGACTATCTCACGCGACCCTATTACGATGTCTATACCGGAGTCCATCTTCTCCAGAAATGTCTCCAGCCACTCGATGGGCATGGCCAGATCGGCGTCACACATGAACCTGTACCTGCCGCGAGCTTCCAGCATTCCGGCCCTTACCGTCCAGCCTTTGCCGTAATGGTCCCTTCGAAGCAGTCGGACGCCGTTCAAGTTCTGCGCCGCGTCGCTCACGAGCGACGCGGTGTCGTCTTCGCTTCCGTCATCTACTACCAGAATCTCCCAGGTGTAGGTCTGGGTTCGCAGATAGGCTACTACTCTGTTAAGGGTTGAGACGATCCGCCCAGCCTCGTTGAAAGCGGGGATGATAACGGATATGTGCGGTCTTTCGGACGTATCCACAGCATGATTCCAGGGAAGGCTGAGGAGCCTTCACCCTTATTCTCACAAGGTGATTGCAGCCCAGCCAGGATCGCAGCCCTGACTTACTTCTTCTACCAATCTGAACTACCGGGGCGAGTCGAGGTCGAAGGCGGTGTGAAGGGCCCGGGCCGCCGCTCCGACCTGATCTTCGGAAACTATACATGTAATGCGAATTTCCGAGGTGGTAATCATCTCGATGTTTATGCCAGCGTCGGCCAGCGCGCGGAACATAGTGCCAGCGTAGCCCGGGGCATCCTGCATTCCGGTGCCCACGATGCTCACCTTGGCAAGTCCGAGAGAAGTTACGACGTCGTCGCTGTCCATGCTCTCGGCCACCCGTCGCACAACGCCCTCGGCCCTGGCAAGAGCGTCGCGCTTGACGGTAAAGGTGAGGTCGGTCTTTCCGCCCGCGCTCGCGTTCTGAACTATGACGTCAACGCTAATGCCATCGGCGGCGAGCGGTTCGAACAGGCCGGCCGCTATGCCCGGCCTGTCGGTTACGCCCTGTACGGTAACCTTGGCTACGTTGATGTCGGTAGCTATGCCCGACACTCGGTTTCTAATTTCGCCCACATTTCTATTCATATCAGGATCACCGTGAATCAGAGTACCCGGCACATCGGAAAAGCTGGAGGCAACCAGTATCGGGGTGTCGTACACCATGCCAAGCTCAATCGAGCGCGGGTTCATCTTTGCTCCATAGCTGGCAAGTTCCAGCATCTCTTCAAAACTTATCTCGTCCAGCTTAATCGCGCTGGGCACCAAGCGGGGGTCGGCGGTGTAGATGCCCTCGACGTCGGTAAATACTTCGCAGCGACTGGCGTCGAGTCCGGCGGCGAGGGCAATCGCGGTAAGGTCGGACGCACCGCGTCCGAGCGTCGTGGTGTCCATGCCTGGTGTTATCCCCTGGAACCCGGCGACCACAACTATCTTGTCCTTATCGAGTTCGTCGGTAATTCGCTGAGGATCGAGTCCGGCAATCTTGGCCATTCCGAACTGGGCGTCGGTGCGTATTCCGGCCTGGGCGCCGCTTAAGCTGATCGCCTTGTGCCCCAGGGACATCAACGTCATTGCCACAAGAGCGCAGGAGCGCAGTTCGCCGGTGGAGAGTAGAACGTCCAACTCGCGGCGGTCGGGACTGGCTGATACCTGCGAGGCGAGTTCGATGAGTTCGTCTGTAGAATCACCCATCGCGCTGACCACCGCGACGACCCGGTTTCCGGCGTCTTTCGCCCGGGCGATGCGTCCGGCTACATTCTTTATCTTTTGAGCATCGGCGAGAGAACTTCCGCCGTATTTCTGTACTATCAGGTCCATTTCTATCGTTTGGTCCGCTGCTGGAGTCGGAGGTCGAGGACTTCCGCAATGATGGTTTAGCGCGATGGGGAGTCGAATGTCAAATGCGGCGGGCGTCTGGGACTAGAATATGTCGTTCAGATTCACGCTGAGTCCTTCGATGACGGTCGAGGTTACCGTCTGTCCGTCGCCATGTATCCCGACGACCTCGTAGTCGTCTCCCCTCAGCAGCATAAGCCAAACGAGTCGAGCGTCGGGGGCTACTATCCAGAACTCTTTGACGCCGTGCTTTGCATAAAGTTCGCGCTTTACGGTCCAGTCCGCGCTGGCGGTGGACGGGGAGAGTATTTCGACCACGAGGTCGGGCGCGCCCTGTACGTTGGCCTCGGTGATGATGTCCAGCCGCTCTTTGGAGATGAACAGCAGGTCGGGCTGAACCACGTTGTTTTCGGTCAGATAGACGTCGAACGGGGCTGAGTACACCGCGCCGAGGTCATTGGTCTCTACATGAATGAAAAATTTCGCCCCCAACCTCATGTCAACTCGCTGGTGTACTTCTTTGGGCGCGGCGGCCATTATGAGTTCTCCGTCAATGAGTTCGTACCGCTCGTCTTCGGGCGTGTTCTTGTAGTCTTCGTATGTGAGCTTGGTCTTTGGCTGCTGCGCTACCATGTTCAGCCTCCCGATTCGGATTCTTGAATGGGTGGTGGTGCTATATTTTCAGCACATCTTATTTTGAGACGGTCATGTTTGTATATGCGCGCCGAGGGTGGTTGGCTTAGTTATGACCACCTCTCCGCTCAGACCGGACTTCACGGCGGCGTCCGCCATCTCGTAGCCGATTGTGAACTCCTTTTCGGTGGCCAGAGCGAGAACGGTGGAACCCGCTCCCGACAGGAACGCACCCAGAGAGCCCGCGCCCATCGCAGCCCTGATGATGTTGTTCATCGGGAAGAAGATGGTCTGGCGCGCAGGCTGGTGAAGGCGGTCTTCTGTGGCTATGTCGAGGTGACGGAGGTCGCCGGAGGCCATGGCGCGCACCAGAAGCGCGGCTCTTCCTATGTTGAATACGGCATCCGTCCTGGGGACTTCACTTCCCAGAAGGTCTCGCGCCTCATCGGTGGGCATGGGAGAATCGGGTACATACAGGACCGCGGATAAGTTCTCCGGTATCGGGACTGATGCATTGACGACACCGTCTCCATGAGCTACAGCTATCTGCATACCGCCGAACAGAGCGGGGGCAACGTTGTCGGGGTGTCCCTCAACGTCGGCGGCCATCTGGAGCAGGTCAGATTTGTCGAATGGATTGCCGCAGAATTCGTTTCCAGCTACAAGTCCGGCCACCAGAGCGGCGGAACTGGAGCCGAGCCCGCGAGTGGTGGGTATTCCGTTGTAGCAGGTCAACGACATGTCGGGCATCCCGCGGCCCACTTCATGGAATATCCTGGCAATACTGGACCAGACGAGATTCGACTCGTCGCGTGGGAGTTCGTTCTCGCCGTGGCCGCAAATCTGGAATCCAGGTTCGCCGACCTCAAAGGTCACACTATTCCAGATATCCAACGCGATTCCGAGGCAATCGAAGCCGGGGCCCATATTTGCCGAAGTCGCTGGCACTTTGACGGTTATTTCGGAATAGTTCATTGGAAAACCGCTACGGCTCTCGCAGACATGTCTATCTCTCGAGGCGGGCGAGATACTGGGCTTCGACGTCTATTCCGACCATGCCGCTGTACGCCTTTGTCAGACGCTCGGTTACGGGGCCAGGGACAGAGCCGTCGCCAATGTCGGAGCCGTTGACCGAAGACACGGGGCAGATGCAGAAGCTGGTGGATGTGACGAAAGCCTCGTCCGCCGTGTAGGCATCGTAGAGGTCAATGTCGGCTTCGTGGACGGCGATGCCGAGTTCCTGCGCAATCTCGATGGTGACGCGGCGGCTTATGCCGGAAAGCACGTACTGTTCTTTGGGGGTGAGCAGTTCGCCGTTCCTGACAACGAAGATGTTGCTTCCGGGACCCTCAGCGAGGTTGCCGTTGGTATCGAGCAGGATGGGCCAGGCGTCGGGGTTGTGCGCCTTGGCCTCGAGCTCGGCCTGCACCAGGTTCACGTAGTTATGCACTTTGGCGCGCGGGCTCTGCGCTTCGGGCGGAGTCCTGCGAACCGAGGGGACCACAACGGGCAGACCGTCGCGGTAGTACTTGGCGCGAACGTCGAATGGAAGCGGCGCGCACTCGATGACGACCGTCGGCTTGTACTCGCCGTCAACCATTACGCCTCTCGAAACTCGCTGGCTGACCCAGTAGTCGTCGTCGTCATTAATCAGGGGAAGGTTTGCTTCGAGAACCTCCATCGTGAGGCGGGCGAATTCCTGCTTGGAGAGGCCGGGGTCTATGCGCATGTACTTGAGCGAGAGGAAGAAGCGGTCAAGGTGTTCGTCGAGCCTGAAAATCCTGTGACCGAAGGTGCGCGTCGTGTCGAATACGGCGTCGCCCTGTAGGAATCCCCTGTCGCGGATGGAGACGACAGCCTGGCTTTCGGGTACTATTTTTCCGTTGACGTAAGCGACTCTCTCTTGTGCCATGACCGACCTCCCTGTGTCCTTTGTATGTACTGGAGGGGCGCTCACAAGGAACGTCCCTACGCGCTATCTGTCTTCTCTGAACCTGTATCCGACGTTCCATATTGTTTCGATAAAGTTGTGCTCGGCGTTTTCTATCTTGCTTCTGAGACGGCGTATATGTACGTCAACCGTCCTGGTGCCTCCGAAGTACTCGTAGCCCCATATCTGATTGAGCAGCGCGTACCTGGAGAATACACGACCGGGATTTTCGGCCAGCAGCTTGAGTAGTTCGTATTCCTTGAAAGTGAGCCCTATCCGCCTGCCGCGCATTGTCACCTCGTAGCTGGAGGTGTCTATCTGAATATCGCCGGCGCGGATGATGTGGCTGTCGTCTTCCTCGTGACTACTGTCGGATTCCAGGACCCTGAGAGCGCGAACGACGAGTTCGTCCGGGTCGGGCGGGCTTGTGATGAAGTCGGCCAGCGGAAGCGAGGGTTCGAGTCCCGGGACTCGTGTGCGGGGCACCAGGGCAATCGCGGGCACACCTGCCTCGACGCAGGCCAGCACGTACTGCTGTACCTCCCCGGAAGTCATGTAGGCGGTGTCTATGAGAGCGAGTTCCGGGGGCGTTTCCAAGCTGTCGCCTGGAAGGATAGGCTCCGAGTCGGAGGTCAGAAAAACTGAAACCACGCCCTGCCTGCGCAGAAGCGCGGCGAGTTCATGCTCTTCATGCGCCCCTGGGGCGGGCACCCTTTCCAAAGACATACTTCATCCCTTGCAACGAATCTACGGGGGCAAGGAAGGCTGAACCTTCACCCTTATTGGAGATACTTGCGCTCCGTCGGAAGTTCGCGTACCCATGACTGGTTTTTTGCGAAACCAAGTATAACAGACCGAATCGAGTAGCGGACTCCGTTCCGGGCAGGTTAGCAGATTTGACATTGGTAACAGATATATGTTTTCATCCAGTGATGAATTGCTGAATGCAGCACGTATGATTAGCTTCAAGTGACCATTGTCACATGTGAGTGAACAGAGGGGGAGAAAACATGGAATTTATGCGTGTTCAACCGAATTGGCGATTGGCCTTCGTCATGGCCCTGGCGGTGTCGTTGGTAGCGGCGTTCGCATTGGCCTGTAGTTCGGATGCGGAGCCGGAACCGGCTGCGCCGTCTCAGCCCGCCCCTGCAGCGCCGGCACCTGCAGCGCCCGCGCCCGCGGCTCCGACCGCAGCGGCGCCCGCTATGGCGGCCCCGACAGCGGCGGCCCAGCCCGCGCCCGCGCCGACAGCGGCTATGCAGCCGGAGATGATGGAGAGCGTGACGATAACCGTCGTTCTCGATAACGTAGGCACGCCCCAGTTCCGCAACGTGAAGGGAACCTGGCCGGACGTGATGTTCCACGGCTTCTTCGGCTTCCAGGAACCCGTTCTGGGATGGGAGCCGACGTTCGACGACTTGGGCAACCCGATCACCTCTACTTCCGAAGCCTGCCATGCGCCTTTCGTCGCCACAGGCTGGGAATGGGAACTGCCCTCCAAGTCGGGTGGAACAGTCAAGCTGGACGGAAAGACGCTAAGGAACGATCAGGGTGAGAGCCTCGACGATGCCGATCTGTCCGATATAGACAACCAGGGCATCATGAGGGTATTCATCCGAGAGGGCATTGACTTCTACCGCTCGGTTGACGGCGAACTCGTCAAGGTTGGGCCTCTGACCGCCGAAGACGTGGCGTGGTCGTTCAACGACGCCGGTTCCGAGGACACAAGCTCGGCACACTCCAACTCCTCGCAGGCCTATGAGTATTACAAGCCGTGGGTCGCGGAGAGCGAATACGTGGCAGTGGCCGAGAACAGGGCGTTCCGCTCCGACGGTCTCCAGGACGCTTCTTCGATGTGCCAGGACGCAGTCTGGATCCAGTCCAGGCAACTCTTCGACGAGCTTGGCGACACGTTCGGCGTGCCGCACGGTTCCGGCCCGTTCGTAGTCCATGAATGGCTGCCTGCCGAGCGTATCGAGGCTGAAGCCAGAGTTGACCACTGGCGCGCCAACGCCGCCTACGAGAACCTGGTATTCGTACAAGCCAACGAAGCTCAGCAGCGTTCCGCGATGCTCCAGACCGGAGCGGCAGACATAGCCATGGCATCCATTCAGGACGTGGGCAAGCTGGAATCTGAAGGTTTCCAGTTCCACGAAGGGCTTGATACCATCAACGGTAACTTCTACTACTTCGCCGGCAACAACTGGGCATTCGCCTATCCGCCGGGATCGAAGATAGGAGACGACGACCTTTCCGGCAAGCCGGTTCTGCGCCAGGGATTCATTCCCACAGACAAGTATCCTTGGATCGGAGACCCCCGTACCGAGTGCGTTGGCATAGACAGGTCTGACCCTGCGATACAGGACACTCCGGGCGCGGGCTGTGAAGTAGCGAACTTCGAGCTTGTGGAGTTCGACGGTATGGAAGCTCGGTTCACCGAGGACTCGGTGGGTTTCGACTTCAACGATACCGACAGGTTCTCCTACGACACACCTTCGATGCTGAAGGCAAAGGCTTTCCGCAAGGCGCTGGCTCACTCGATTGACCGCGAGCTTATCGCGTCGGCGGTAACAGGCGGATACGGCGGTGCGGTGTACGGCGGAGCCTTCCCGGGCATGACGCTGCACCAACTTCACCCCGAGTACCAGGACCGCTGGAACTACGCTTTCGATCCCGACAAGGCGAGAGAGTACCTGGCTGAGTCCGGCGTGCCGGAAGGATTCGAGTTCGAGTTCTTCTGCTCGCAGGGCAACGGCACCTCGCTCGAGGTCTGTGAAGCCACCGTCGGACAGTGGAAAGAGTACTTGGGCCTGGAGCCCTGGATAGACAGCACTCAGTACTCTTCGCGCCGCCCGACGATGTTGGGCCGCCAGCTGCACGTGCCGTGGATGACCCGTTGGGGCCCGACGAGCAAGCAGCAGCGCCTGGGTGAGAAAGGCGGCACGCTGCCGGGCGGCGGCCTGTGGCCTCTTCCCGCCGGTGGCTGGAATCCCAGCATCGAGGACAACCGCTGGTGGTCGAACCGTGAAGAGACCCGCGTGCAGGAAAAGGGTTCTCCTGAGAACCTCGCTTCCCGCGAGCGCATCCTCGACGAGGCATACGACCTGACGCTCTCCACGGGCGTAGTGGAGGTTCCCGTGCTGATCGGGTTCAACCCGGAGACGGTCGAGAGCTGGACCCTCAACCCCTGGGACCTGCCCAACTCGTTCGAGACGGTCATTCCCGCCAAGAAGTAGGATGACGATTCACTGATCTGCACATAGCTGCCCCAGCGCAAAGATGCTGGGGCAGCTATCGAATTTCCGGCGACAAGCCTGATCCGTAGTACACAAGGGCTGGGGCGCGACAGATGAGGACATTCATAATCAGACGACTGGCCTTTCTGGTAATGGCTATTATCGCGGCCACGCTGTTCGTGTTCGCGCTGTCAAGGCTTCAGGGCGACCCTCGCAACGTAATGCTGAACGTAGGATATGTTTCGCCTGAGCAATGGGAGCAGTGGGGAAAGGACCTCCACCTAGATAAGCCTCTTATCTTTCAATACTTTATATGGATTGGCAAAGGCATATTCCAGGGCGATTTCGGAGACTCTCTGAAGACGGGACAGCCCGTGATGCAGATGGTGGTAGGGTTCGCTCCGGCCAGTCTTCAGCTTGGTCTGTCAGCTACGCTTTTTGTCTTGCTGACCGGCATCCCTCTTGGTATGTTGTCCGCGGTAAAACGCGGGACGATATGGGACGTCATAGGCAGGACGTTCGCGGTATTCGGCCAGGCGTTGCCGCCGTTCTGGCTGGGCATAATGCTCATACTCATATTCTCCGTCAATCTTGACCTGTTGCCGTCCGGCACTCGCGGCCACGACGCCACAGGATTCTTTGACCGTCTGACGTACTTCATCATGCCCGCGATAACCCTGGGCTGGCTCGCATCCGCCGGGCTTATGAGGCTCGTGCGTTCCTCGATGCTGGAGGTGTTGGACTCCGAGTTCGTCAAGCTGGCCAGGGCTAAGGGCGTGGGAGCGAACGCGGTGGTGTGGAAGCACGCTTTCAAGAACGCGCTGATACCACCTCTGACGTTCTCGGCGCTCATTTTAGTAGGCTTTATAGGAGGGACGGTTGTAACCGAGACCGTGTTTGCCTGGCCCGGGCTGGGGCAGATGGTTTACACCGCAGTCATAAACAACGACTTTCCGTTGATGACCGGAGGGGTGTTGGTACTGACCGTCGCCTATGTTCTTGTGGTCTTTGTGATAGACCTCCTCTATGCAGCGATAGACCCGAGAATTCGATACTCATGAGGACATGCAATTGACCACTCCAGCGCGTTCAATGACGCCTTTCGAACTCGATGAGCTGGGGAAAGAGTCGGCGCTTCAACGAACGCTGTACGTATTCCGCCGATGGCCGCTGATACCATTCTTTATATTGATCGTATTGGCGCTATGCGCTCTATTCGCTCCCTGGATAGCGCCCTATGAGCCTGAGAAAGATCAGCTTCGCGCGGTTCTGGGGTCGCCCCCGTGGTATCCCCCATGTGAAGAGGGCCAGCTCACTAACAAATTCCAGCCCTGCAACACTAACGGGATACCGCTGGGCAGGAACCAGGATGTTTACTACTTCCTTCTGGGCGCGGACCAGTTGGGCCGCGACCTGTTGAGCAGGATAATCTACGGGGCGCGTCTCTCATTGAGTCTTGCTGCAATCGCCATCACCATAGGGACGATATTCGGAACCACGGTCGGACTGGTCGCCGGGTACTTCGGTCGTTGGGTAGATGAGATAATAATGCGTATCATAGACGTGTTCAGCGCGGTGCCGTTCATCCTGATTGCGATTGCGCTTGTGTTTGTGCTGGGTCAGAGTTTTACCATCGTCGCAGGAGTGCTGGCGCTTGGTGCATGGGCGGGAATCGCGCGCCTCGTGCGCGGTCAGACATTGCAGGTCCGCAACTTCGACTATATCGCGCTCGCGAAAGTTGCCGGAGCGTCCACCCCCAGGATTATGTCCAGGCATCTATGGCCGGCCGTCGCCAATACAGTGGTGGTAGCCACTACCCTGCAGGTGGGAAACACCATCCTGTCCGAGAGCATACTTTCGTTCCTGGGGGCGGGAGTGCCGCCGCCCACTCCGTCATGGGGAGCGGACATCTCGAACGGGCGTGAGTATCTTGGGTCGGCATGGTGGGTAGCCTTCTTCCCGGGCATAGCCATTTTCCTGACAGTGCTCTCATTCAACTTTATCGGCGACTGGCTGCGCGACAGGTGGGACCCCAGACTTCGACAGATATAGGGGCATGACAGTCCCATGTTGAAGTACATATTCATTTTCGGAGTCGCGGTCGCTATCCTGGTCATTGCTTCAGTGGGCCGGATTCCAGGAACCGGAAAGCAGAGCGCCATTTCGGACGAAAGAAGAACCGCCACCGCCATAGAACATACACCCAAGTACGAACGCCTGGAAGTTATCTCAATCGTAAAGGATCATATCCGCGAGTCCTGCGCCGCCCCCGATAAGTACCTGAACGGTGGTCAGTTCAAAGCCAAATGGTTGTTTCAGCCCCGCTCCGACGACTACTATGAGAGGGGAATGAGAGAATGGACGGTCACCGAGGAATTCAGCGGAGCATTCTGGCGGCTCTACGAAGATTCGGGCGAAATTCGCAGTGTGATTGGCGGTGTTCTCGATACCTGTTGAAGGAAGGCTGAGCCTTCACCCTTATTTAGACAGAGTAGTTATAGATCGGCTGGCGTTGTATTCCGCCTTGCTTGTTTCTAACATCAGGATTCCCACTGACTCTGAGCGAGTGGGAATAGATTCGGAGAGATGAACTCAATTGACCTCGCTATTCGATCTGCACGTACACACCAATCAGGGCAGCCCCGACAGCGGTCTGACGCCTGACGAGATGGTCGAGGACGCGAGGCGTCTCGGTCTTACCGGAATCATGGTGACCGAACACGACGGCTGGCCGCGCCACGACTTCGAGGCGTTTGCCGCCACCGTTGACGATATTGTGCTGGTCCGCGCGCTGGAGGTCTATACACCGCTCGGACACGTCATCACCATGGGGCTGGACGGTCACGTCGCAGGCTACGGTGACGGAGTGGAGGTCATCCGCACGCTCAGGAAAGAGGTGGACAAGGTGGGTGGGTTCATGATCCTGGCGCACCCGTTCAGGTTCCTGTTCGACCTGCCTCACTACACCCAGAATATGCTCTTCCAGGACGCCGACAGCATACCGAAGACGGCGGAAGAAGCGTCCAAGCACGCTGTATTCGAGATTGTTGACGAGATAGAAGTCGTCAACGGCGGCAACATCGAGGAAGAGAACCGTTTCGCCCAGGAGGTCGCGGCTGTAATGGGGTTCTGGGGAACGGGCGGCTCGGACGCGCACTCGCTGGACGGCTTCGCCCGAGGGGTGACCGCCTTCAAGGGGGAAGTCCGCAACGAGTCAGACCTGCTCGAGGCTCTGAGAGCGGGAGACTTCGTCCCGGTCGAGGGTTTCCACGTAGGCAGGGCAGCGAACTATGGACGCTCAACGTGGCTCAAGCCCGAGATGGTGAGCCTCGCGGGACACAGTGAAGCCGCGGGCTGACGCCATAGAGTCATAAACAACCGGAACTGGACTAAGTTATTTCGTTCAACGACTTTGGAGGAAGATTTCCTATGACAGACGAGATTATCAGAATCGGCTACGTCGGCGCCGGAGGCAATACGAGACTGAGACACCTGCCCGGCTTCGCCGAGATTGATGGCGTGGAGAGCGTCAGCGTAGCGAACCGGAGCCGCGAGTCCGGCCAGCGAGTCGCGGACGACTTCGGCCTCACGACTGTGTACGACTCCTGGACAGACCTGATAGAGGCTGACGATACCAACGCTATCTGCATCGGCACATGGCCCTACATGCACCGGAACCTGGTTCTGGCGGCCCTGGACGCCGACAAGCACGTCATTACCGAAGCACGTATGGCGATGAACTCCGAAGAGGCCAGAGAGATGCTCGACGCATCCCTGCTGAAGCCTCACCTGGTAACCCAGATCGTGCCAGCGCCGCACACGCTCAAGATAGACAACACTATCAAAGACCTCATCGTAGATGGCTACTTCGGCGACGTACTGTCGGTGGACATAACCGTACACCAGGGCGATTTCGTGGACAGGGATGCCGAATTTCACTGGCGTCACAGCCGGGACCTGTCCGGGAACAACATCATGCAGATGGGAATCTGGTACGAGGCGATAATGCGCTGGTTCGGCCCGGCGGCGGCTGTAACGGCTGTGGGTCGCGTCAACGTCAAGCACCGCAGGGGCTGGGACGGCGGACTGGCATACATAAACATACCGGACCACGTCGAGATACTCATCGAGTTCGCGTCCGGTCCCGTGGCCAGGATGCGCCTGAGTACCGTCACCGGACTCGCGCCCGAGGACCAGGTCTGGATATTCGGCTCCGAGGGCACTGTCCACGTTGACGCCGCCTCGATGAGTGTCAGGGGCGGTCGGCGTGGAGACGGGGAACTGTCGGAGATGGACATTCCCGAAGAGAAACAGGGTGGATGGCGCGTCGAGGAAGAGTTCATAAACGCGATTCGCGGCATAGAACCCGTTACCCATACCAGCTTCTTCGACGGCGTTCGCTACATGGAGTTCACGGACGCCGTAACGATAAGTATGCAAAGAGGCGAGCGAGTAACCCTGCCACTGGTGTAAATCCGGATAGTATCAGAAAGGGATACCACCAACATTCGGGAGGATTTGCTGGTAGAATCACTCTAAGCGACGGTCGCGCATCAATAGACGGTATGCGTCTTCAAACATCGTACTCAGAGATTTGTGAGGAGGCGACGCAGTATGAAGATATATCTGCGATTCATACCACTGTTACTCTTGGGTATGTTTCTTGTCTCACTTGCAGCGGCCTCCACCGCGCTCTCTGTCTCAGGTACGGTGAGGTTCATTTCACCGTCCGACCCTGACGACGAACAGGAGTGGGCAAGCCAGGGAGGGCAGGTCGGACTGGAAGTCGTGGACCCGGATCTCGATGTAGAAGTCAAGTTGGTAAATACTCCCAACCAGGTTCACCCTGACTGCGACGAGTGCGTAGATGCCGAATTCATAACGCTGGACAACAGGAGGTCGTTCTATCTGAGCGCCGTCCCCGTACTCGACAGCGGCGTAGAGTCAGGCAACGTCATCACCGGTCACTCCGACGGATTCATCAACGCACACGATATTCTCCTGGTAGATGAAGATGGCGTCGAACTATCGCAGCCAGAAGTGAGAGACGTTGGCATTGACGGTCGCGTTGACCTGGTCTCAGAGTTCACAGGGTCTTTCTATGCGGTCTATTGGGGTTGGAATATAGGCGACACCGGCGACTTGGTGAAAGTAAAATCGCAGGCGGACCCAGTCGGATTCACGGTAAAGCTGCGTGAAACGAGATCAAACAGCGGCGTTTTCCGGCTGTTGATAGACACCCACTCACACCACAAAGAGCCGGAGTCCAGCCCGCCGGTCTTGCCAGTCGGCAAAAGCGACGTAATCACACTGACTTACATGGATGAGGATCCAGACCGAAACGTTTCCAAGCGACTCAAGGTGGAATCCACGCCACCAGCATTCTCAAATCTGAGTCCCGATCATGGTACGGCTGACAGGGCCGACCCAATCATCGAGTTCGACGTGACCGACAACGAATCGGGCATTACGGACGAGAGCGACATCTGGATCATCTTCGCGGTTGACACGAATTCAAACGGCATTATTGACGCCAATGGAGAGCACGAGTTCCAGGTCAACGACACTGCGCGGGGCGATGTGAGCGAAGTCAACGGCGTCTTCACGGCGAGCCTGGCTCTTCCTAATGAAATCGAAGTTGACAGCGACGCCACCATCTACTGGTGGGCTCTCGCCCGAGACTTGGCAGGCAACCTCGGGATCCTCGACCGCCAGCCCACGATTGACGGCAGAGACAACCTATGTTTTCCCACAGAATTCCCAAGGGGAGAATTGGAAGGCGCGAACGTAAACATAGACCACAATGTGGCGGGCTGTCAGCCCTATACGGCTATTATTGACAACTCGGGTCCCGTGGTCGTCAGAATTATAACAGGCCGCTGGTGGGACCCTTCCAAGAGCGGAGATGATAAAACCGAATACGACTCGACCAAGGCCAAGAACACCAGCATCCTCGTGGCATTCAGCGAAGACCTGGACTCTTCGACCGTCCAGAAAACCGACTTCCTGGTGGACGGCGAAGTTCCGATGAAGGCCGAAGTGTTCAGCGGGCGACCAGACTACATTTTCCTTACCGTATCCCCTTTGTCAGCGGGCGCAGAGCCCGAAGTCGAGGTGACTGGCAGCATCTTCGACGTGGCCGGTAACCATCTGGGCTCCGGTGAAACGGATGAAAACGGCGACTCGCCAGACCCGGACCCACCGACTGCAAGAGAATCCTTAGAGCTTCTGGTTGCGGTCTTGCGTGAATCTGAGGAGATCGGATCATTCTCGGAGGATCTAGGCGAACTACTTGCCGAATTGTTCATAGAGGATCTGATCGCCCCTGCTACCGAGGAGACACCTGAGGAGGTGGAGACAAGGATACTGGCCTCGGACTCCGCGCTTTCGGACGACTCGCTGGAGTATCTGATAGCGGTCCTGCGAGAGTCGAACCAGGTCGGAGCCTGGTCGGACGAACTGTCGGATATGCTGTCCGACCTGCTCATAGAGTACCTTATAGTTCCGGTTACGGGTGAGACTGTGGACGAGGTGAAGGACAGACTGTCTGCAGAATAGCAGCGATACCCGGACGACGCAGGTGAACCAGGACTCTCTGGTCCTGGTGTATGCTATGGTTGCATCATCCGAAAGACCAGATGAGGTTTCCCCCAATGACAGATACGCCGCTTCACTACATGACAATTACCGAAGTAGCCGCGCTGATAGAGGCGCGGGAGTTGTCGCCAGTCGAGGTCACGAACGCGATGCTCGAACGGATTGACGCTGAGGACGGGCATCTGAAGAGCTACGCAACCGTAATGGCGGACCATGCTGTCGCGTCGGCGCAGAGAGCGGAGCGCGAGATCGCCGCCGGGGACTATCGCGGCCCGCTGCACGGAGTCCCGATAGCAGTCAAGGACCTGTGCTTCACGAACGGCGTGAGAACGATGGGCGGCGCAAAGGTGTACATGGACCATGTGCCGGACTTCGACTCGACGGTGGTGGCGAGGCTGGAATCCGCGGGATCCGTGCTGCTGGGCAAGCTGAATCTCACCGAGGGCGCGATGGGCGGGTACAATCCGGCACTCCAGATACCGCTGAATCCGTGGAACAACGACCGCTGGGCAGGCTCGTCGTCCAGCGGATCGGGTTCCGCAACGGCGGCAGGTCTGTGCTTCGGCTCTCTCGGAAGCGATACCGGGGGCTCCATACGCTTCCCCGCGGCGGCGTGCGGAATTGTCGGACTAAAGCCGACCTGGGGACGTGTCAGCCGGTACGGGGTGCTCGCGCTCGCCGAGTCGCTGGACCATGTTGGGCCCATGACTCGCAGTTCGGCGGACGCAGGTGTCATGCTCCAGGCGATAGCTGGCTACGACACGAACGATCCCACCTCCCTCTCGGCACCCGTTCCCGACATGCTTGCGGGCATAGGGGACGGAGTTGACGGAATCAGGGTAGGCCTGGACGAGCGCCACGTCAGCGACGGGGTTGATCCCGAACTGGCTCAGGCCGTACTGGACGGCGTGAGGGTATTGGAAGGTCTTGGCACCGAGATTGTGAACATCCAGATGCCGGACGTGGACAAGTATCTATCCGCATGGCCGGTACTGTGTTCGTCGGAGGCGGTCGCGGCGCACCGTGAGAACTACCCGTCCCGCAGGGACGACTACGGCCCCTGGTTCCGTGGCTGGCTGGACATGGGCGCGGGAAAGTCGGCCGCAGACTATGCCGAGGCCAACAATATGCGAGCCGAATGCAATGGGCTCGTGAGAGAAGCGTTCCGAGACATTGACGTGATGGTTTGCCCGTCCACAACAGGCCCAGCATACCCGGTGACGCCGGAAAAGTTGTATGGGCCTATGGACTCCCAGCGTGGGACGGCCTTCCAGCGTTACACGGTTCCATACGACTACAACGGCGCGCCAACGCTTTCTACTCCGTGCGGTTTGAGCGGCGACGGTTTGCCACTAAGCCTCCAGTTCGTGGGCAAGCATCTGTCGGAGCCGCTGCTTTGCCGGATAGGGCACGCATACGAGCAGGCGACCGAGTGGAGCGGGCTGCACCCAGACGTCTAGTACCGCTTCCATATATGTTTCTGACGTACAGAGACCGGCCCCCCAGCCCCTAGATTCCCGCCTTCGCAGGAATGACGGTAATCTGTCGGACCATGTCATATTCATATGGTTATGGTACTGGTCTTATCCCCACTCGTTCAGCTGTTTTGAAGGGAGTTGTCCCGCGGGAGAGGCCCATCCCTGTGCGTCCGACTGCGGCGGATGCGCTCGTATCCAGTCCTCGTTCATCTCCCCGCCCAGGCCCGGTGCGGTTGGAACGGGTAGATAGCCGTCCTTCTGGATAGGGAAGTCGCCATTGAAGGCATCCTGGAACCAGGGCTTCATGCCTCCTTCGTGAATCATGAAGTTGGGCGTGCAGGCGTCAAGGTGCAGGACGGCGAGCACATCCATCGGGCCGTGGATAGCGTGTCCCTGGAACCCGACATACTGGGCCTCCGCCATAGCCGCTATCTTCTTGAGCTCCAGTATCCCGCCGCCCTGTATCAGGTCGGGCTGGATCATGGCGACTATCTGTCGCTGGAGCAGATCGAAGTAGTCCCACTTCGTATATAGCCGCTCTCCTGTGGCTATGGGGATGTTGACCGACTCGGCGACTCTCTTCATTGCGTCCAGATTCTGAAAGGGAACCGGCTCCTCGTAAACGAACGGACGGTACTGTTCCATCTCGTTACCTACTCTGATTGCCGCCGACGGCGTAAGCCGTCCATGCACTTCGACCAGCAACTCGATCTCTTCGCCCACCGCTTCCCGCACCGCCGCCAGCGTCGCCACCGCCTTCTTCTCTGCTTCGAAGGTGATGAACAGTCCCTTGTGATCGAACGGATCGCCCTTGAGCGCGGTCACACCCTGTTCCGTGTAGCTCAGCGCCTGCTCAACTGCGGCCTCGGGAGTCAGGCCGTCCCACCTGCCGTAAGCCCAAATCCTGTCTCTCATCATGCCGCCGAGCAATTCGTACACCGGAACTCCAAGGGCCTTGCCCTTGATGTCCCACAGCGCCATCTCGATACCGCTGATTGCGGAGAGCTGTATCGGACCTCCCCGGACGAAGAAGTGGTGGTAGAGCGTCTGCCAGTGCTCTTCGATGCGGCTTGGGTCTTTGCCGACGACGAGCTCGCCGAACTCCTCGACCATGGAGGCGACCGTCAGCGGCCCGCAGGTCGCGTCGCCCCATCCGACTATGCCCTCGTCTGTCTCAACTCTTACATAGACGTAATTCCTGGTCGCCATTACGCCGTAAGAGTCTGGAATCCTGTCTGGGGCGCTGGGCAATGCGGTAACGGACGTTATCTTCATGTGAAACCTCCCGGAGACACTTTCATTTGATAGGAACGTATCCTAAGTGTTGTCGCGCGACAACCTGATTCTCGAACTCGCTCAGATACCGGGACATAGCCGGAGGATCTGACGGCTGCTAGAACAACCTGGACGGAACTCGGTATATAATGGCGACGTGCGGCGGGTCTGTTCGGAACCGTAATGTCGTGGCGGTTTCATAGTTATGGCAAGCCGGGACTTCCTTAGTTAATTAAAGACTGCCAACCGGGGAGTTGAGTATGAACCAAAGTAAGATAAACGGTGTTGACGGTCCAATGAAGGGATTGCGGGTGCTCGACTGGACTATGTACCAGTTCGGCCCGGTGGCGGCATCCATGATGGGAGACATGGGCGCGGACGTAATCAAGATAGAGGCGCTGGACGGCGACATCGGGCGCGCGGTGGCGCGGATGAGCTCGAGGCCCATCGGTCTCGAAGGGGACCGGAACGCATATTTCGAGACGTGCAACAGGAACAAGCGGGGCATAGCGGTCAACCTGAAGACCGAGGAAGGCAGGGAGATCGTCTATAAGCTGGTCGAGCAGGCGGACGTGTTCATAGAAAACTACCGCAAGGGCATACCCGAACGGCTCGGCATGGACTACGAGACACTTAAGAAGATAAACCCGCGACTGATATACGGCTCAGGCACCGGGTATGGTCCGGAGGGGCCGGACTCCGCGAAGCCGTCTCTGGACGGCTGCGGACAGGCTCGTTCAGGGCTGATGATGTCTGCGACGCCCTTGTCGGCGTCCGAGCCTTCTTACGTTTCGGGGGCCGTCTCGGACCAGATGGGGGGGATAATCCTGTGTCTCGGCGTGGTTTCGGCGTTATACGCGAGAGAACAGACGGGCGCGGGTCAGCGTGTGGACGTCTCACATCTCAGCAGCACAATGTGGCTCCAGGGGCTGGCCGTGAGTATGCAGCTTCTGTCAGGCTATCACTACGGCGCAATGGACAGGAAGAACCCAATGAACCCGTTGGTAAACGCCTATGAGTGCCAGGACGGACGCTGGATCCAGTTCATGAGCGCGCAGTTCCAGCGATACTGGGCCGACTTCGCCACCGCGCTGGGTCTCGAAGAACTGATAGACGACCCCAGAGCCGTCAACATACGAGGCCTGACCGGAGGGTCGCCCGAACTGACCGCGATTATCGCCGAGCGGTTCAAGACCAAGCCCGCCGACGAATGGATGGAGATTCTGAACCAGTACGACGACCTGATTTTCGCGAAGGTGCAGACAATACAGGAACTGGAACACGATCCCCAGGTGGTGGCGAACAACTACATCACAGGGTTCGAGCATCCGGTGATCGGTGATGTGAAGATGTGCAACTTCCCGGTTACATTCAGCGAGTCCCCGGCGGGTGTGTGGAAGGAAGCGCCGGAGCTTGGTCAGGACACGGAGATGATCTTGCTCGAAGAGTTGGGCCGCGACTGGGACGATATCAAGCAACTCCAGGAAAGCGGCGCGATCTTGTAGGGACTATCAGAAGCAGGATTTACGGGATAGAGGGGTGTACAGAATGGGTAGGTTTCCGCGATGGATGGGAGACTAAGACATGGGATACCTTAATCGTGAGCAGACGGATGAGCTCCTGCAGGAGCCTATCATCTCCATAATCACAACGCTCCGGGCGGACGGCAGTCCGCACACGACACCCGTCTGGCACCTGGTGGACGGGGACGAGATAGTAGTCGCGGTCGGGCGGAACACGGTCAAGACGCGGAACGTGGGGCGCAACCCGTCCGTATCGCTCTGCGTCGTCGAAGGTTCTCTGACACGGACGGCCAGCGATCCGCCGCAACGCTGGGTCCTGGTGAACGGCACGGCGCGCATATCCGAGGACAAGGTTGAGGAGCTTGTGCGCGCGGTGTCATACCACTACCTGGGCGAAGAGGACGGAGTGCCATACGTAGAGGACATCCTGGGCAAGCTGGACTTCGTTCTGCTGAGGATAGCGCCGACTGCGGTAGTGGGCTTCGACGGGCTGGAGTGACATAAGCAAAGAGAGCTATCTCCAAGCATCCAATAGCCGGTAATTCAGGTAGAAGAGCGTAAGGCTACGACCTATCTCGGGAGAGCAGGCTGGTTCGACGCGAAACGGTAGTTGACCATGTCTTTGCTGGTGGCCGGACGCGCTTGAGAGGGCAGAACGGTTGCTATCGCGACGGTGTACCCGGTTGGCTCCAGGAATTCCACCTCAAATGCTTCTCCATTGTTGTACACGCACACAATCGTACCCACATCTCCAGACTTCAACCCTTTATAAGGATGGACACTCTCAAGCAAGGGGCTGTCATCAGGAACGTCGAAGATGCGGTCGAGGGGGATATCAGTTGTAAGGACTATGACATCAAGTTCTTTGAACATTTCATCTCCGACCTATCGGGCGCGCCGTGATTATACGGGGGCGAGTGCTCCCATTATCCACCTGCCACACAGTTCTTACATTCGGGTTGCGTCCATCGGGGGTTTCAAGAATGCCATCTACAACGTATTTTACACCATAAGGCGTTTCCTCTGTTTCGACTACCGCATTTTGGATACAATGAGATCGTAGCGCATCCGCGAAAACACTCCACTCCTCTGCTTGAAATCCGAATCTGGAGAAGAACTGCGCCTTGCTTCGACCGGTAGTATGGTTCTCAGAAAGCAGGTAAGCCGTCACTTTCTCTCTAGCAACATACGCTTGTCGCGCGTCAGGCAGGCTATTCACGATTCTCCAGGTTCAGAGTCACTGAGCATGGTAATGACCTCAGATAGCAGCCTCTCCCCTCTCACCCGTCCGAACGCGAACGACCTGCTCCACGGGCTGGACGAATATCTTGCCGTCGCCTATCTCGCCGGTGCGGGACACGTCCACGATAACGTCTATGGCGCGGTCCAAGTCGGAATCGCTAACTACCATTTCAAGCTTCAGTTTGGGCAGCATGTCAATGACGACCGACTGTCCACTGCGGCCCGTATGCACTATGCCGCGCTGTGCCCCGCGCCCGGTTACCTGCGTCGTCGTCAGACCCGAGAATCCGGCTTCGACCAGCGCGTCCTTGACCTGATTCAACATTTCGGGCCGGATGATTGCCTCGATTTTCTTCATAACATGCCCCTCCTGGCTGATACGCCGAGGCCGCCTGTAACGGCGGCCCCGCATAGCACTACAGCCTGTACGCCGTCTCTCCGTGTTCGGTTATGTCCAGCCCAATGGCTTCCGAGTTGTCGGAAACCTTCAGGCCGATGGTAACTTTGATTACCCAGAATATTACGAACGTCATCACGAACGCCCAGGCCCATGTAGCTACGATGGATATGACCTGGTTGAGGATCTGCTCGGCGCGGGAGGCGTCGGTGAAAGCCGCTATGCCACCGAAGCCGACTCCAACGAACAGGCCAGTAGCCAGCGCGCCCCAGGTCCCGCCGATTCCATGAACTCCCCATACCGAGAGAGCGTCGTCGAGGTTCAACTTGACGAGGAATCTCGCGGCTAGGTCGCAAAGCACTCCCGCGACCAGTCCTATCACTATGGCGGGCATCGGGCCGACGAATCCGGCAGCCGGTGTAATCGCCACGAGTCCTGCCACCGCACCCGACGCGGCGCCGATCACGGACGGCCTACCGTCCAGCAGCCATGCGGTTGCGGTCCAGCCAAGTATCCCGGCCGCTGCCGCGGTATTGGTTACGACGAAGGCGTTCACCGCATTGCCGTCCGCGGACAGCGCCGATCCGGCATTGAACCCGAACCATCCGAACCAGAGCAGTCCGGCGCCAAGCACAACCATCGGCACGTTGTGCGGCTCCATCGGCTCCGAGCCGAACCCGAGCCGTTTCCCGAAAATCACCGCCGCGGCGAGTGCGGCCACACCCGAATTGATGTGGACCACGTTTCCGCCCGCGAAGTCCAGCGCGCCGAGTTCTCCCAGCCAGCCACCGCCCCAGACCCAGTGGGCTACCGGGGCATAGACTATTGTGACCCACAGAACTATGAAAATCATATAGGACGAGAACTTCATCCGCTCGGCAAACGCTCCGGTAACAAGTGCGGGAGTGATGATGGCGAACATACCCTGGAATATCATGAATGCCTGGTGCGGCATGTTGTCGGCGTAGGGCCCGGTTTCGGACGCGCTCACGCCATTCAGTCCAACGTAGCTCAAGTCTCCGATGAACTTGCCTATATCCGGGCCGAATGCGAGCGAATATCCCCAGAGCACCCAGACTACGCCGACCAGCCCCATACTCATGAAGCTGTACATAATGGTGCTCGCGGCATTCTTGCTCCGCGCGAGTCCGCCATAAAACAGCGCAAGACCCGGCGTCATGAGCAGGACCAGAGCGGAAGATAATAAAATCCAAGCAACATCGCCCGTGTTCATTGAAGGATTCTCCTAATTTGTAAAGATTCAGCAAGTATGTTAATTGCAGACGGCGCGCGGTTTCCACCTCAATTCCAGTCGAACCGGAAGTCGGGCGCCGGTTTGGAAAGAAGAGTCAGGATTCTCGATCCGCTAAGCACTTGACGGCTCTATGAGTCGGTATAGTTCGCTGGAGTCGAGTCGAATCGGCTGCGACAGGAGAGGCTGTCGAAGTAGTACCACACCCCCTCCCAGTACCGCTTGGTCCCCCGTGAGGGGTCCAGTTCCGGCGTTCCGGCGACGGTCTTTCCGACCGGCACATCCAGGGTTTCCGACACGTCCTTGCCGCACACTTTACATTGTGGCATAAGCTTCCTCCGGCTTTGGGATACGCGTGTGACAGGGCTAAAAGTTCGTCGTACCCTGGATCCGCATCTCACGGCCTTCCCACTCCTTGTCGCGGAGGATGTACTTCTGGATTTTGCCCGTAGCGGTCTTGGGAAGATCTCCGAACTCGACGTACTTGGGCGCCTTGAAGCGGGCTATTCTATCCTGTGTGAATGCGATGACTTCATCCGCGGCCACTTCCGCACCCTGCCTAGGCACGACAAACGCCTTCGGCACCTCGCCCCAGCGGTCGTCTGGCACGCCGACGACGCACACTTCCAGTACCCCCGGATGCTCCATGATGACCTTCTCGATCTCCTGGCTGGAGATGTTCTCGCCGCCGGAAATGATGATGTCCTTGGCCCGGTCCTGGAGTTCGATGTAGCCGTCCGGGTGCCAGACCGCCAGGTCACCGGAGTGGAACCACCCACCCTCGAACGCCGTTGCCGTAGCTTCAGGATCGTTGAAGTAGCCGGACATTACGATATTTCCGCGCATCACCACTTCGCCCATCGTCTGGCCGTCCTGCGGCACATCCTCCATCTCGGAATTGACCACGCGCAGGCCGGGTTCGGAAACTACGAACGGCACGCCCTGCCGCGACTTGAGCCGAGCGCGCTCGTCAACCGAAAAATCGTCCCACTCCGGCTGTATGGCGCAGATCGTGGTCGGGCCGTATGTCTCGGTGAGGCCGTAAGTGTGATGTATGAACGCCCCCATGTCTTCGATGGACCGTATGACCTGTGGCGCGGGCGGCGCGCCCGCCGTCATGATCGTCAGCCCTGACAAGTCTGCGTCCGCCGCTTCGGGAGCCGAGTAAAGCATCGTCAGCACGGTAGGCGCTGCACACATATTGGTGACGCCGTGCTCCTTGATCAGCCTGAATACTTCACCGGCGTCAATTCGTCTCAGGCACAGGTGAGTCGCGCCTACGGCGGTAATCCCCCACGTATGGCACCAGCCGTTGCAATGGAACATCGGCAGCGTCCACAGGTAGGTACTGCGCCAGGTGACGCCAGACTCCAGTATCTCGCCAAGGGCGTTTAGATACGCTCCTCGGGCATGGAACTGCACCCCCTTCGGCATCCCGGTGGTGCCGGACGTGTAGTTGATAGAGATGGGGTCCAACTCGGAGTCGAGCGCCTCGCGGTGCTCCCCCGGCGGCGAGGAGTCCAGGAACTCTTCGTACTCAGGGCCGGGGATGTCCTCCACCTTGGGGTGGGTGTCAACCACCTGCACGAACGTCTCAACGCCCGGAATATCGGCGCGCATCTGCCGCACTGTGTCGGCGAACTCGGTGTCGAATACCAGGACTTTAGCGCCGGAGTGGTTCAGAATATATCCGATTTCCCTGGCGGAAAGACGTATGTTGATGGCGACCAGAATAGCCCCAAGGCGCATCGGCCCATAGTGCCCTTCCAGCATAGCCGGTATGTTTGGCACCATGAACGCGACACGGTCGCCCCTGGCAACACCCACTTGTCTGAGCGCCCCGGCGAGCCTGTTCACCCTATCGTCCATTTCGGAGTAGGTGTAGGTTCTGTCGTTGTATATTATGGCAGGCTTGTTGGGATAGACCTTGGCGCTGCGATCAAGAAACGATAGAGGGTTGAGGTCGTGGAAAGATACGCTGTTGGGCACTACAAAAATCCTCCATGTTGATTGACGCTGAGTTTATCAATGGTCAAAAGAAGCGTCAATTCAGTACGTGTTGAGGGTGTAGAATCTGAACTCCGGGACAATGCGAGAAGTTACGGGAGCACGACATGACACAGGCAAATGGAAATCCTATCGTCTTCGTAGGGACATACACGCACACAGACTCACAGGGAATCTACACCTGTCGGTTCGATACCGATAGCGGCGCGCTCGAACCCATGTCGGTTGAGACTGGTGCCGGGAATCCGTCATTCTTGGCGCTCCATCCCAACAGGCGGTTTCTCTACGCGGCATCCGAAGTCCACGAATTCGATGGTAAGGAACAGGGAGCAGTGTACGCCTACGCGATCAATCATGAATCTGGTGGACTGACCTACATGAACAGCCGGGGCGCGGGCGGCCCCGGTCCGTGTCACGTGAAAGCGGACGCGACCGGTCGCTTCGTTCTCGCCGCCAACTATCACGGAGGAAGCGTGTGTATGCTGCCCATCGAGGACGACGGTAGCCTCGCTCCCACCTCCGACTTCATCCAGCACGAGGGGTCGAGTGTGAATCCTCGTCGTCAGGACCAGGCGCATGCGCACTCGATAAACCCGGACCCGCAGAACCACTTCGCTTACGTACCCGACCTGGGCCAGGACCGCGTCGTCATCTACCGTCTGGACACCGACGACGGCCGACTCGTTCCAAGTGATCCCGCCTACGTCGAGGTGAATCCGGGATTCGGGCCGCGCCACTTCGATTTCCACCCCGGCGGACGGTGGGCCTACCTCATAAACGAACTCGGAAGCACGATAACGGCGTTCGAGTACGACCCGGAGAGCGGCAGGCTGTCCGAGTTCCAGGTGATCGGTACTCTGCCGACCGGATTTTCGGGCTCGAACACGACGGCGGACATACACGTCCACCCATCGGGCGGCTTCGTTTACGGCTCAAACCGCGGACACGACAGCGTCGCAATCTTCTCCGTGGACGGGGACAGCGGACGACTCACGCCGCTCGGACATCGCTCCACCGGAGGCCGCACCCCGAGAAATTTCAGCATTGACCCGTCAGGCCGATTTCTCATAGCAGCCAACCAGGACAGCGACAACATAGTGTCGTTCCACATAGACCAGCAGTCCGGCCTGCTCACCCCGACGGGACATGAAGTAAGCATTCCTATGCCCGTGTGCATCCGATTCCTGGACGAGTAGAAAAATGACTACCTGAACAATGCCGCCGGCCTCTCGACCGTCGCCTGGAGCCTGCGCATGAAGCCAGCGGCCACCGCGCCGTCTATGACTTGGTGGTCGGCTGTCAGGCTCAGAGTCATCATCTCCCGCACCACGACCTCTCCGCGTACCACGACCGGCTTCTGCACGCTGCGCCCCACGCCCAGGATCGCGCTCTGTGGCCTGTTCAGGATCGGCGTGAAACCATCCACGACTCCGAGTACGCTGATAGTGAACGTGCCTCCCAGAACGTCGTCCGGCGACAGCGTGCCCTCACGCGCCTTTACCGCCATCTCATGAGTGGCGGTGGAGATCCGGTAGATGTCCATGTTGCCTACGTCGCGCAGCACCGGAACGATAAGCCCATCGTCCAGCGCGACCGCGACCCCAATGTTTATCTGGTCGAAATAGTGTATCGCGCCGTTCGCCAGAACCGCGTTCATGATCGGGATGCGCTTCAGGGTTTCGGCGCACGCCTTTATGAGTACATGGGCAATGGTGAGCGTGGTGTCATGATCGGCAGACGCCTCGCGTCTCAGCCGTTGCGCCTCGGTAACGTCAACTTCCAGGAAGTACGAAAGCTGCGCGGTGCTTCTCAGACTCTCGCCCATGTGCTGGGCGATGCCGCGTCTCATGCCGCTCAGGGGATCGCTCCTGGACGGCTCAGGCAGACCCGGGGGCATGGCCGGAGCCTGTTCAGCAGTTTGGCTGTCCGAATAGGTCCTGACATCGGCCTCCACGATTCGACCCCTGGGGCCGGTGGGCGTAACATCCGACAGGTCAACGTTCAGGCTGGCCGCAAGACGACGCGCTCCGGGAGTGGAGGGCGTGACCGCTGGCGCAGCCTTACGCTGTTCGTCGAAAGAGCGAACGTCCGCCTCGACTATGCGACCGCCCGGGCCCGTGGGCGCGACCTGCGACAGGTCAACGTTCAAGTTGGTCGCCAATCGCCGAGCGCCGGGCGTCGAGCGCACGGTGTCGCCTCTTCCCCCACGCCCACGAGACGGCCTGCGTCTCGGTGACGGGCGTCTCGCCGCGCGGGCTGAAGCAGCAGGGGCTTCAGGCGAAGGCACATCCTCACCCGCCTCGAGCACGTATCCGATGAGACCGTCCACAGCCACGGTCGCTCCGGCGTCCACTATGGGATGAAATATGCCTCCCGCGACCGATTCGAGGTCGTAGTTCAGTTTCTCAGTCTCGATTTCGGCGATCACCTCGCCCTGGTTGACTTCGTCCCCCTGGGACTTCGCGAGGGTTACCACGGTCCCCTCGGTCATGAAGTCGCCCAGCCTGGGCATGACTATCGGAGTTGCCACGAGTTACTCCTTGGAACTTTCTAGTCCTTAGTGTTTAGTAATCAGTATTCGGTTCTCAGAAATACATCGCAGACGCGAGTCCTGATAACTGAATACTGTAAACTGACGACTGCTTACTCTAATACTCCGAGGGCCGCATCGACAACCATGTCCTTGTCTGGGACGAAGAGCGCTTCCAGCGGCCTGCTGTACGGGACCGGCGCGTGCGGAGCGTTCAGCCGTCGGGGAGGCGCGTCGAGATAGTCGAATGCTTCTTCGGCGACCAGTGCGGAAATATCAGACGCTATCGAGCAGCGAGGGTAGTCCTCGTCAACTATGACCACCTTGCGCGTCTTCTTCACCGATTCGATGATCGTCTCGTCGTCCATGGGCGACAGCGACATCAGGTCAACTACCTCAACCGAGTAACCCTGGTCTTCCAGTTCCTGCGCGGCATCCAGGCAGGTATTGGTCGTATAGCTGATGCCAACCAGTGTAACGTCCTCGCCTTCCTGTACCACGCGCGCCTTGCCTATCTCGATCTCATACGAATCCTCCGGCACGTCAACATCGAACGGGATGCCCATGAGCTGGCGGTTGTTGAAGACTATGACAGGGTCGTTGTCCCGGATGGCCGCGGTCATAAGGCCCTTGGCCGTGTATGGGTCCGAGGGCGCGACGCACTTGAGGCCTGGGAAGTGCGTGAATATCGAGTACAGTGTCTCGGAGTGCTGCGCCGCCGAGTTGGTGCCAGCGCCGGTCCCAGTCATGATAGTCAGGGGTATGGTAACCTTGCCGCCGAACATATAGTGGATCTTGGCGGCATTGTTGGTGATCTGGTCGGCGCACACGCCGTAGAAGCCAACGTACATCAGGTCCACGACGGGCCGCAGACCCGATGCCGCCGCGCCCACCCCGGCGCCGACGAATCCCGCCTCCGAGATAGGCGTGTCCCGGATTCGCTCGCGCCCGAACTGCCCGACCAGGCCTTTCGTCAATCGCATCGGACCGCCCCAGGCGTCCTGCTTGTCCTCCCGGTCGCCGCCTCCGGCTATGTCCTCGCCCATGACGATGACATTCTCGTCACGCTCCATCTCCTGCCGTATGGCTTCATTGATCGCCTGTATGTAAGACACCTGTCGTACAGCTTCCGCTACCATGGCGCTCCTCCTTGTCAACTCTAGGCTGTTGACTGTTTGAGAGTAATTATGCTACAAATTAATGGATTCACTTAGTTAGTTTGGCCAGGCGGGTTCTCTGCGAAATGGGAGCCGACCCTGGCCTTTTTCTTTATGAAAGAATCTCCTGCTCTACGGTAATGTCCCAATCTCTGACAAATGAGAGTGCTTCCGGGATCTCATCTCTTGAGACGACATTCTTGAACCCGTTGGCTATATGATGGACTACCTGCAATCCTTCAACGTAGATTGAAGACGCATGGGTTATGAAATTTGGCGTAGGGAAATTATAACTGTTCCTAAGGTAGGCGCGCAGATTCTCGATGTCTGCCAGTTTCATATCCACGCGGTCCACAATTAACTCGTATCTTCCTGAAACCAGTCCATAGCTTTGGAAGTGGCTTTCCAATAAGCAACGCAGAACTCGGTTACGGAAATAGCGCGCGGACTGGGGTCGTTGTCCCCCGGCTTTCAAGTAAGGCCCTGTGTATTCCATCTTGTCTAAGTGCACTATCGAAGCAAATATGTCATGTCCCCCGAACGCCATTTCCCCGACTGGTCCCAAAAGCCTATTAAACACCTCCCTCTCAGCCGGTAGTTTCAGTTCCCTATCGAATCCGGTATAGAAACGGAACGCAGCTACATGACGGTTGATCACGCGGATGCTATCGTCGGTGAGGTGCAAAGCCGCCAGTGCATAGTGAGGACTGCTAAGCAACTCTCCGGTGTCCGGATCTAGCTTGTAGCCTGTGTCTCCTGACTCATCAACGAATATGAAGTCGTTCTTCGCCATATTGGAGCGTTAGGCGTACTTTACGTACACGTCAGTCATCAGCTCTTCGGGCTCCGGGAACGGGCTTTGGTCGGCGAAGGCGGTCGCGGCGAGGACGTCCTGCCCCGCCTGCTCTGCGAGCGATTCCAGTTCCGACTCGCTAGCGATGCCGTTGTCCAAGATATGCCTTGTAATGCGCTCGATGCAGTCCCTGGCTTCGTAGTAGTCCTCTTCCTCCTGAGTCCTGTATCCGAGGGGGTCGTCGGCGCCGAAGTGTCCCTGGTAGCGGTAGGTCTGCGCCTCGATCAGAGTCGGACCCTCGCCCCGCCTCGCTCGCGCGACGGCCTCGCGCGCAACTTCGTGCATCTCGATGACATCCTGGCCGTCCACCGATACGCCGGGCATGTCGTAGCCCGCCGCGCGATTGGCCACCGACGCTCCCGCGACGGTGAACTCGAACGGAGTGGACTCGGCGTAGCGGTTGTTCTCGCACACGAACAGCACCGGCAGACTCCAGATGCTCGCCAGGTTCATGGACTCGTGCAGAACGCCTTGGCTGGATGCGCCGTCGCCGAAGAAGACGACGCTAACCTGGTCCGTCCCCCTGACTTTCGCGCTCAGACCGACGCCGGTGGCGACCGGGATGTTGGAGCCGACAACGCCGTTCGCACCCAGCATCCCCTTGTTGATGTCGGCGATGTGCATGGTGCCGCCCTTGCCCTTGTTGGTGCCTGTGGACTTGCCCAGCAGTTCGGCCATCATCTCCTTGAGGTCAACACCCTTGGCGATGCAGTGGTGGTGACTGCGGTGAGTGCCGAGTACATAGTCGTCGTCGCGGAGGTGAGCGCAGATGCCCGTGGGCACCGCCTCCTGGCCTATGGACGAGTGCATACCGCGCAGCTTGCCCGCGTCCGCCTCGCGCCTCGACTGTTCCTCGAATCTGCGTATGGTGACCATCGTCCTGTACATCCACAGGAACGAATCTTTGTTCAGTTCCGAATAGGTGGCGCTCATAATACCCTCCATAGGAAGTCTCAATGTATGCGTAAAGCCTCCGGGACAGGCGCCTCGGAGTGTAGATTCGGTGTCCCAGTCAGCTATGGCGCGAGTGTAACAACCATCCTCAGAGCCGTCAAACGAGGTGTAGGAGTCTCTTCATCGTCCAGCATTGTATTGATGAAGCGGCGTAACTCTCCCCGTGCCTTTTCGCAGTCGGCGCTAAACACATTCTGCGGCCGGATTTGCCCGGTCATATACTTTGATTTATAAAGCGACAGGTGGGAACAGGTGGCTTGACTGGTGACCAACAGGTGATTAGAACACCTGAGATCCGCCTGAGAACACCTGAGTTTAGCTACGGGGAAAATTTTCGCCCCTCCGAAATTCGGCCAATATAACTGGAGCTTTATGTATGTCAAGGTTCAGAATCATCGTTGGACACTCTCCACAATTAGTTTATGTGTTCGTATTATAGCGTATGCAGCGCACGAGTGTGTAGTCCTATAAGAAACCGAGGAACACTTTGAAAAGGCTCTGTGGGGACGATGGGCAGAGCCCGACTCAGCGCGACAGATCGAGCGCGCTCCTTATCGCGGACACAAAGGCGCGCGCGTTCTGGACGGCTTGGCGAATCTCGTCCTCAGTGAAGGAAACGAACAACTCATAGTCGCTCTGTCGGCGTCGTTCATAAGTGTCTTGCAGTGTCTCAGCAAGTTCAGGATCAATGATCCCTGTCCTGACATAGTACAGCCCGAACTGATTCGTTACACCACCATGAGTTCTCGGCAGGTCTCCATCTGACTGCATCAAGGCGGCCATGGCGGCGTGGAACATCGCATAGTAGGCGCGGTTCGCCGTGGCTTTGTAGCGTCCACCCTGGAGCAGATACTCAGCGTCGTCGAGAGCCTCGTCAGCGGATTCCAACTGTCTGGCTATGTATTCCTGCGAAGGTCCGTTTGTCATATCGGGTATCCCAGCAAATGTATCGTTGTCATACAGGATATGGCCGTCCCTCAGAACGTTGCGGACGAAAGGCGAACCGAGCCGCCTGAGCTTAAGCAGTTCATCACGCTCGATTGCAAATGCCGAAATGAGGAACGTGAACCCACCCTCGTAGTCAAGGTCGCGCGCGATCTTGCTTGTGGCATCTCTGATGCGTCGAATGTCGTCGCCGACGAGCAGGATATCTATATCGCTCTCGGGCCCGGCGTCTCCACGCGCGGCGGAGCCATACAGCACAATCGAGTCAACCTGGTCTCCCAGGGCGTCCGTGACTCTGCGGGCGAACTCAATCGCCGCGACGCGATAGCGGTCGGAGTGGGTTGTTCTCTGTGTTTCTTGGGCTACCAACCGTCTGTTATCCTTTCAAATGACGAATACCATAATTGTACGCCAGCAATTGTAAGAAGCAAGGTCATCAATGTGAACTCTCTACACGCAGGGAAACAGGCAAGTTGAATTATACCGAGCGAGATTTCCATCTCCAAGGATTGAACTTTCTGCCAAACGTCGATTCTGGACGTTGGATCGAAGATTCTCTCGGAACACGATTCGCATATGTAGAGTCCCTGGTTCCCAGAGGATACGCCGCGTACGCCCGACTGTTTCACCCCGCGAAGGCCGGCGATTACCAGCCTGTTCGATGGTCACAGGTAGCGGAGTGGAGCGGCAAGACAATTCATCCCCTGATGGCATTCGAGGGCATCAGCGTCCCAAAGGCAGGGTTCGGAACCGAAGAGCAGCCCTGGGTCCATGACCCTGAGCATGGATACACGGACTGGAATGATACTAATGAACTCGTGAAGCTACTCTCGGATTTCACAGGCGCATCTGACCGATGCTACTTCGCCGTATGGGATGGCTATGGGTCTCTCTCGGCAGGCGGAATGTCGATGCTGTCGCCGTCGGGCGGAATCCCTTTTCCGCCACCCAATGAGGTAGAAGCGGCTCAGAGGATTAAAGGAGTCGCAAGGGAATATATTCTCTACACTGGCCCGCTATCCGCGATTGAGTCATTTTTCGTGGTCCGCCCCGGTTTACCTGACTTGGATGGCCCGAACATCTGGTGGCCTGAAGACCGCACATGGTGCGTTTCGACGGACATTGACCTGGACAGCACCTATGTGGGCGGCAGCGAGGATTGCATAGATGTACTGCTCTCCCATCCCTCACTGGAAGCATTGCGTACCATATCCAACGCTCCGGTTTACATGGACGCCGACACTATCAATCTTTAAGCAGGCCGTCATCTAATCCGATGAAAAAGGGCGGACCTCAGTGGCCCGCCCTTCGCGTCAGTCTTATGTCCCTGTCGCATACGTCGTGAACAGAATGGGGTTCCGCATCGGCGGCAGGATCTCGTCCTCTCCGAATTCGTAGGCTTCCTTCTTGTACACCTGGATGCCTGGCTTATAGTACCGCTTAGTGGTACTATATACGCATATGAGAACAAGGCACCGTCGCACCCTTCAGCGCATCTTCGCGACTCCGACACCATCCGATATCAGGTGGGCTGAGATAGAGTCCATGCTAAGGGCGGCGGGAGTGGAAGTGTCAGAGCGAGCCGGGTCAAGGGTAGGATTGAGTAAAGAAGGTGAACGGATTACCGTTCACAGGCCTCATCCCCGGTCCGAAACCGGCAGAGCGACGGTTCGAGCGATTGCCAGATTCCTGAGTCAAATAGGGGTTCGACCATGATGGAGTACAAGGGATACATTGCCACGATTGAGTACGATGATTCTGTGGAGATGCTTCATGGAGAGGTCGTCAACGCGGCTCCATACCCGATAGTGACGTTTGAAGCCGCCGATGTAGAGTCACTGAAACGCGAGTTCCGAGTATCCATTGATGACTATCTGGCCTGGTGCGAGGAAGATAGCGTCGAGCCCAGGCGTCCATTCTCCGGTAATCTGAATCTGCGTTTGGGGTCGGACCTGCATCGCCAAGTGGCGGTCGAGGCCAAGGTAAACGGCATGAGCATCAACGAATGGATAAAGAGAACCCTGTCCAAGGAAATAACCAAAACTTCCTGATACATCTTTTCGGGCCGACACCCTGAATCTCCAACCAATCCATCATAGACGACGAAAAAGAGCGGGCCTCAGTAGCCCGCCCTTCAGCGTGATTTCTATGTAGCTGTCGCCTTACGTCGTGAACAGGATGGGGTTGCGCATTGGGGGCAGGATCTCGTCCTCGCCGAGTTCGTAGGCCTCCTTCTTGTACACCTGGATGCGGTGCTGGCCGAAGTCGCAGATGAACAGGCGGAACTCGGAGTCCACGCGCACCGAGCCGGGCGCGCTCAGTCGGCGTGTCGGCTCGAGGTCGGTCATCTCGCGCAGACGCAGAGTGGTCGGATTGGCGAGAATGTACTGCCTGCCCGATATGGACAGGTTGGCGTCGCCCAGGAACTGCTCGACGTAGCGTCCCTCCGGGTTGAACATCTGCACCCGGTCGTTGAGCCAGTCGGAGACGTAGATGTCGCCGTGGGCGTCCACTGCTACCGACGCCGGCCTGTTGAACTGTCCCTTCGCATCGCCGGAGGAACCAAATTCGAGAACGAACTCGCCGTCCGCCGTGAACTTCTGCACGCGGTCGTTGCGCCAGTCCGCCACGTACACAGCGCCCTCTTCGTCAGCGGCCACGCCCCAGGGCATGTTCATCTCGCCGGGGCCGCTGCCCTGTCCGGCGCTGATGGTCTGGAGATGCCGACCGTCGCGCGTGAATCGCTGTATGCGATGGTTCATCGTGTCGGAAATCAGGATGTTGCCGTCTGGATCGAATTCCATCGAAGACGGGCGGTCGAGCTGGCCGTCGTCGGAGCCCTGCTCACCCCATGTCTGCAGGACGTTTCCATCCTTGTCCATGACGGTCACGTTGTGCTTCGCTTCGTCTGAGACGTACAGGTTCTCTTCCTCGTCCACCAGCAAGCCGGCGGGCCATGTGAAGTTACCTTCTCCGCGCCTGCCGAGGTTCTCGTCGTCCCAGTTGATGACCCTGACGTCATTTCCAAGACCGCCCCGCGTGAGGACGTAAACATTCTCTCCACCGAAACCGATGTCCACCGGATTGGTTGTTACCCTGCGCTGTCCCATCGTCAGGTGGAAGGGAAAGCCGGACCTGAGTAGAGCGTATGGTCGTGCCATTTGTACTGCCTCGTTGGTGATTTTCAGTTGTCAGTATTCAGTTATCAGGTGAAGGGGCGCTTGCTCCAGATTCACACGGAAGTATGAATGAGTGAATTGCAGTTCACCCCCATCCTAACCTTCCCCCATCAAGGGGGAAGGGATTTTACTTACCGCTGTAAGCGCAATAAGGGTGAAGGCTCAGCCTTCTTTGAACGGGTTTATCTGTTCGTAGTGTCCGTTGACTATCGGGGCGGCCTCGACGCTGAGCCACTGTTCCAGCAGCGTGCCGTAGATGCCGCGGTAGTCTATCGTGTGTTCGAGGTCTTCGCCCTTCGCCCACTGGCTGCGCTCCAGCGACGGGTACTCTGAATAGAGGCCGCCCTCGACAGGCTTGCCGACGAGGAACGCGCCGCCTCCCGACCCGTGGTCGGTGCCGGACCCGTTGTCGTACATCCGGCGACCGAACTCGGTGAACACCAGCATGACGACGTTGTCGTCCGCGTCGTGCTCTTCGAGGTCGGCGAAGAAGTCATAGATGGCGCCCGAGAGATCGCCGACCAGCTTGGGATGCGTCGGGAGCTCGTTGGCGTGGGTGTCGTATCCGCCGTGCTGCGTATAGAAGATGCGCGTGCCCAGGTCCGAGGTGTGTACCCTGGCAACGTCGCGCAGACTCTTCGCGATTGAATTGTCCGCGTACTCGACCGTGGACTCGTACTGATCGGGAACGGCCTTCAGAATGTCCGCGCCGGTCAGCACGTCCTGTCCGGTCCTGGAAAGGTACTCCATCACGGGGCCGGTCCCAATGGCCTGGCCGTACATCATCTTGAAGATGTCCAGCGCCTGGTCGCGCTGTTCCTGCGCCTCGATGCCGGTCATGAGTCCGTAGTTGTCCAGGTTCGATACGCTGGTCACCGGGACACCGGGCATGGCCATCGCTCGCGGCAGTCCGACGCCGAAGTTGATGCCCGCCAAGGGGTTTTCTCCCTCGGGGTCAAGCTCCTTCAGAGTGCGGCCAACCCATCCGATGGTCTCGACTTTATCGGGCTCGCAGGTGTGCCAGATGTCCATGCCTCTGAAGTGGGAGCGGTTGGAGTTGGGATATCCGATGCCCTGCACGATTCCGACCATTCCGCGGTCGTACAGGTTCTTGAAGGCGCTCATCTCAGGATGGAAAGCCAGCGTATCGTCAATCGGGATAGCGTCTTCCTGCGGGACGTACACAAGCTTGCGGTTGTCGTAATACACCGGATTGGTATATGGGATCACGGTGTTCATGAAATCGTTGCCGCCGGACAGCTGGACTATTACCAGGACGGGGTCTTTTCCGTTTCCATTGCCTGCCATTTTAGGCTTGCCTCCTCAAGAATTTTCTTGGAATCCCCTCTCCCTCGATGGGAGAGGGCTATGGTGAGGGTGAAATCCCCCGTGTTAAATCTATGCGAACTGGTACTCGCGGGACGCGACGATGAGCTGGAGCATACGGCCAACCTTGCCCGCATTCTCCGTGCGCGCCTCGTCGCTGCCGAGATCAACGTCGCCGACGCTGTCCGCATACGCCGACAGCGCGGTGCGCGTGTACTCTCCCACTTCCAGCGGCCCGACAAGTTCCAGGCAGCGGTCCACGAGCTGGTCCGGGGAGAGCGTGCCGCTCTCGGACAGCCTGGAGATTATGTCCTGGACGCCGGGGGCGGAGAGATCGTTGAACTGGTTGACCGCGAAGTTTACTCGCTCGTTGAGCGTTCCGCCGTCAATCCACTCGTGGCCCGTGTGCCAGCCCTCGACGGTCGGCGGATTCATAAGGGCCTGCCCCATGACCGCCGTCGCGCCGCTGAGAGCGCCGACGGACTGACCGGGGGCGGGGAGCATGTCGTAGGTGCCGACCAGCTTGATCGTCCCGGCGACGAGTTCGGCAGGATTCTTTACCTTCTTGAACTGGGCCTGCTTGAAGAAGTCGGAGTTGAACAGAGTGCGCAGCACCGTTCTTATGTCGCCGTTGCCTTCCTTGAAGGCTTCCACCAGCGTGTCTATAGCTTCGGGATCGTTGGGAGGCTCAATGTCCCATGCTGGAACCTGCGGCTCATCCGCGACGAAGAAGTTATAGAGGTGGCGGGCCAGGAATCTATACGTGGACTCCTGCTGGATGATGATATCCACGATGTCCTCGCCATTGAGGTTGCCCGTGTGTCCAAGGAACGTCTTCTCGCTGTCGTCGTGGTCTTCGGGCAGGTACTCGAAGCCAGATTCGTAGTGTCCGTATGGATACAGCGGGATGGGCTGCTTGAAGGTCCATCCGGTGAAGGCGCGAGCGGCGTTCTTTATGTCGTCCTCGGTATAGTTGCCGACACCCATACTAAACAGTTCCAGAAGTTCGCGGCCCCAGTTCTCGTTGGGCTGGTCGGCATGGTTCTCGCAGTTGTCCAGCCAGTAGTTCATAGCCGGATCTTTGGAGAGTTCGATGAGGATCGTTCGAAGGTCGCTCATTCCAACCTGTCGGAGCATCTCTATCTGGTTTATTATCGTGGGCGAATGCTCGCTCTTGTACCAGGCGGTGGCGAAGACATGGTGCCAGAAGAGCGCCATCTTCTCTTCGAGCGGCTTCCTGGAGTTGATCATCCTCCATATCCAGCGTCCGGACCACAGCTGATAGGCGTCGTGGTACGAAAGCTCGATGTTGTATCGCTTCAGCACGTCCTCTTCGAGGTCTTCGACTCGCTCCGGGTGGAGCAGGTTTTCCACGATGTCTTTATACGAATTTTGAGACAACTCTTCGATCTCGGCCCTCGTCGCGCCGAAACCAGCGCGGCGCATCAGGTGGGAGACCAGTGCGATTTCCTTATCCGACATACTTCAGCCCCCATTATTGGTATTGCTATGCAGAATTCACGTTGAAACAGGCGCGCAATGCGCCACACTCGATATTGTACCTCAGACGTGCGGCGTCTTCAACGTGCCGCCGACACGATCCTCATCCCGCCCATTGCCACACCTTCCGCCGCTGGCATAGAATCTCCCTACTCCACCAAGAAACATCGCCTGGCACGAGCCTGAGTAATCCAAACTCTCCGGTGAACCTATGATCAAATCCTTCGGCGCCCTGTACCAGGGACAGATAGACATGGAAGGCGTCGGCGACGACGGCACCCCCGCGAACGACCGGCGCTACTCCAACGACGAACTCACCGGTGTCTTTGGGACGGCGACCGAGATTGCGCAGGTCGCCGACCACCTGGGCTACGACATCCTCTGGATGGCCGAGCACCACTTTCAACGCGAAGGCTACGAGTGCATCCCCAACATCATCCTGCTGGCGACGCATCTCGCCGGACTTACGAAGCGACTGCGGTTCGGATGCGGTTTCAACGTTCTTCCCGCATGGCACCCGCTCAGGCTCGCGGAGGACTTCGCCACCGCTGACGTTCTGACCGGCGGCAGGGTCATATTCGGCATCGGACGCGGCTATCACACCCGCGAGGTGGAGACCTTCGGAGCGCCCATGCTCGACTCCGACGCCAACCGCGCCCTCTTCGAGGAGCAGTTCGAGGTAATCATGAAGGCTTTCGAATCCAGGTCATTCGCACACGCCGGAGAGAACTACACCATCCCTCCCGCCGTGCCATACAGGGGATACGAGCTCGAGGAGATAACGCTCGTGCCGCGTCCGGTCAACACTCCCGTCGAGGTATGGCAGCCGCTGGTGAGCGGGAGCCCGCGCGGAATTGAATTCATGGTGCGAAATGGCATCAACGGCGTCATCTCTGCCTCTGCCGAGACCTTCGTGGACAGGTGGATGCACGCCTACCGGGACGCCGCCGCCGGATATGGTCGCGACCTGAAACTGGGTGAGAACATCGCTCTCGGCTACAGGTTCTACATCGCTGAGACTACCGAAAAGGCGATGAGTGAAGCCCGCAAATACTTCGAGGAACACGCCAAGTTCGCGGCGCCGCTGGGTATGCTCAGATACAGCGACCAGCAGATGAGCGCCATCGGAAGCGCGCAGGGGCAATCGCTGGATGATCGTCCCGGTATCGAGGAGGGCGTCAGGACCAAGGTGTGGCTCTGCGGCCCGCCGGAGGACTTCGTTGACTACTTGAAGCAAGTCCAGTCACGCTATCCCGGCTTGGAACACGTCATCCTGACCGCCGCGATGGGCATGGGCCGCGCCGTAATCAAGGAACAGCTTCACGCCTTCGCCCAGGACGTCATGCCCCACTTCGGCGGTGTCGGCGATTGATAAGTTCGCTGAATAAGAGCGTCGGCGACGTCAGTCGGCAGTTCGCGCAGTGAGGTGGGCGCAGGCCGTCGTCGGCTGGACACCCCGCACTCCCGTTTTCTACGGGTGGGTAGTCCTGGGCGTAATCTGCCTCGGGACATACGCCGCTACCGGAGTTGCGCAGGTCGTTTTCGGCGGGATTCAGAACCTCATCTACGAGGATATGGGCTGGGACCGCAAGACAGTGGCGTTCGCGGTAACCGCCGGCACCTGGGGATCGGGGCTTCTTACCCCATTCGTCGGCAGACTGGCCGACCGTCACGGACCACGCGCGATCATGCCCGTCGGGGTGATCATTGTCGGCGTGTCCTTCTTCGCCCTCGCCGGCATCGGTGAGGTATGGCACTTCTACGCCGCCTATATGTTGGCGCGAACCGTCGCCAATCCCACGCTGGTCGGCGTGGTACCCAGGACCGTCACGGTAAATTTCTTCCTGCGAAGGCGTAACCTGGCGCTTGGACTGGTCTCCACCTTCAGGCCCGTTGGCGGAGCCATCAACGTACAGATAATCTCGGAGATAGCGGCTCTATACAGCTGGCGGGCGGCCTATCGTCTGCTGGGAATATTCTCGCTGCTTCTTGCCGTTCCCCTGTTTCTGATTATGCGACGACGGCCTGAAGACATCGGGCTCGCGCCGGACGGCGACGACCGTCCGAATCCCGTTTCCACTCGCTCAGGAGAGGGAAGCGCACAGAGCGAGCGAGCGTCGGCAATTGAAGAGAGGGACTGGACGGCGGGTGAGGCCCTGGCATCATCCGCCTTCTGGTTCATCATCTCCGCCGAGATGCTGACCATTCTTACTTCCGGCACTGTGGGATACCAGATAGTGCCGTTCCTCGTGGACTCCGGTCTGTCCCAGCGCGTCGCCGCCATATCTCTCGGCCTAAGCTCGTCTCTCGGCGCCCTCGTGAATCCTGGCTGGGGCTTGCTCGCGGACAGGTATCAGCCCAGATTGCTTGCCGCCATAGCTACTCTGCTCGCGATGGTAGCGGTCGGCCTCTTCATAGGTTCGGGCGGTGGAATAGCGGGCTGCGTCTTCGCTGTCGTATGGGGAATCGCCTCGGGAGGGCTGAATGTCCTGGGCAGCATGATGATCGCGCAATACTTCGGGCGCGCCAACTTCGGGACGATCATCGGAATCGCCGGACCGTTTCAGATGGTCTTCCTGGGACTCGGACCGTCGTTCGGAGCGCTGCTGTTTGACTTCACGGGCGGTTACGCCACTCTGGCGTTCTACTCGGTTGGCGCTTACGTCGTGGCCGCCGTTCTCATATTCAGCGCCCGCAGACCCAAGCCGAAGAACGCGCCCGCTTGAGCCGTCTCCGTCTGCCCCCCATAACGGTCTATCTCGTTATGTCCTTCTTCAGCCAGATGGCGTTTCTCACTGTGGCTACCGTGTCCATCGTCTATCAGATAACTCAGGCCAACCTGGACCCGTTTCAGCTCCTTATCGTGGGGACAGTCCTGGAGGCGACGGTCTTCATCTTCGAGATTCCGACGGGTGTCGTCGCCGACGTGTACAGCCGCAAGCTGTCCCTCCTGATCGGCTTTGCACTCATCGGCGCAGGCTTCATCATCCTGGGAGCGTTTCCACTGTTCTGGACAATCCTGCTCTCGCAGGTGGTATGGGGAATTGGGTACACGTTCACCAGCGGAGCGAGACAGGCATGGCTGTCGGACGAACTTGGCGACGACGATGAGACATCCAGGACATTCGTCCGAGGCGCAAGATTCGAGTTGGCGGGGTCCCTGGTTGGAATCGGACTGAGCGTCGCGCTCGCCAGCATCTTTGTTGGTCTCTCCCTGCTGGTGGGCGGAGCGATGTTCCTGTTCCTGACCGCTGTTCTGACCGCGATCATGCCTGAACGAGGCTTTAGAGGAACGCCGCGCGAGGAGCGTGAAAGCTGGGCATCTTTGACCTCGACACTTCGCAGCGGACTGCGAGCGGTGAAGGGCAGCCGAATTCTCACGGCTCTGATAGTAATCGAGCTCTTCTATGGCATGTCCAGCGAACCCTTCGACAGGCTGTGGGCCAAGAATATGCTGGACAACTTTAGCTTCCCAGAGTTAGCTAACCTCGACCCGGTAGTGTGGTTCGGAATCGTGGCCGCCTCAGCGCTGTTCCTCGGCCTGTGCGTTATCTGGTGGATAGAGAAAACGCTGCGCGTCGAAAACCCTGGTGTACCCAGAGTGGTCCTGTCACTGACCAACGCCTTGCTGATTGGAGCGAGCCTTGTGTTCGCTCTCACGCGCAACTTCGGCGTGGCTATGGTTATGGTGGTACTCATCTCGGTATTGAGAAAGATCTCCGAGCCAATGGCGGCCGCCTGGCTCAACCGCAACTCAGAGTCATCGTACAGGGCCACCATCTTCTCTCTGCACGGGCAGACCAACGCCTTCGGGCAGGTGACGTTCGGTCCAGGCATGGGAGCCGTCGCCTCGATCTATGGGCTGCGCCCCGCCCTCATCGGCGTCGCTCTCCTCCTCATCCCGCCCCAGATAATCTATGCCTTCACCAGGGACGATGCTCCAGACGTTGACAGCATCTGATTATTGAAATACCATCTATATGGGAACTATATTTCTGCACTTCTTATTCATAACTGATAAGACAGGTGTAGAGATGAGTCCATTAACAATCTAATCATAGGAGGCGAGGACTATGAGTGACAGATGGTCAAGACTTACAAGGCTGGGCTGGGCGCTTACCATTGTGGGGGTGATAATAATCGCCGTCGAAGGCTTCCTGGCGGGCAACACGGACCTGCTCGGAGCGACTTTCGAAACGACCCTCGTCAACCTGAACTCGGCGGCAGACAGGGTGGACGATCTGATAATCGTGATCGGCGTTATTACCCTGCTCGTAGGCCTGTTTGGCCAGAACATAGTCGGCGAAGAGGAATAGGCGGATCGGCGCTTCTCTCCACGGCGCACATACTTCGTGATGTCTTCCTGAATACCGCGGGCAAGACTCTCAGCACTCCCTTTCGGTTTTGAGACTTCCTCAAAGCCAAATATCAACTCGTCCACAGGTCAGTGGACGAGTTCCTTTTGTCGGGGCTCTCTTGTGTCAACTTGTGCCTGAGATTTCCCGGAATCCTGCTTCTGATAAGTTTCCCACATCACTACGCATACACTCCCATACCATGCTACAATACACTCCAAGTGCCAACTACTGAAAACTACGAACTAGGCCGTGTTGGCATTTCTCGTCATTCCCGTGAAAATGGGAATCCAGGGATGCGGGGCGTAGCTATTTTCCATACCCCAACACCCTGAAGGCAGGGAAAATTATAGAATGCCAACAGAACCTAATCGCTAATAACTATAAACTGAAGGTTATCAACGGTGATTTAACGGCGGAGAAAATTTTCTCTCCAAAGCTAAACTCTGGTGAACACAGGTGAAATGCAGGTGGTGAATCACCTGCACTCCGCACCAGCATCACACCAGCAGCCACCTGATACCCGCACCTGCACTCTTAGCGCATACATAAATGCAGATTTATCACAAACTCTAATGCCGACCATATCTCAGAGAAGAAAGTCAAAGGACCTATGAGCCAAATCGAAGACGTTGTAATAGTCGGCGGCGGAGCCGCGGGCTGCGCCGTCGCCTACTACCTCGCCAAGGACAGCGTAAAGTCCACGATAATCGAGAGGGACGGCATCGCCGCAAATGCCTCAGGGTACTCCGCGGGCGGACTCAATCCCCTGGAGGGCGCGGGCATCCCGGGCCCGCTAGGTCCACTCGCCATCCGGTCTTACCGGATGCACGCCGAAATCGCCCCCGAACTGACCGAGCTTTCGGGCGTGGACTTCGGCTACAAGGTCATCTCGTCCGTCCGCATCGCGTTCGACGAGTCCGAATTGGCGGAGCTGCAGACGTCCTTCGACATATTCGAGTCGGCGGACGACGATTTCAGCGCGGAGTGGCTCGACGCGACCCAACTCAGGGAAATCGAGCCTCGCATCTCCGGAGACGCCGTCCGCGCCCTCGACGCGCGAGGCAATGCCATACTGAGCAGCCATCGCTACACCCTCGCGCTCGCCAAGACCGCCAAGACGATGGGCGCGAAAGTGGTATCGGGAAGCGCTACGGGCGTCAAGACGAACGGCGGACGCGTGACAGCGGTGCTCACCGACTCCGGCGAGATCTCATGCGACGCCGTGGTGTTCGCCACCGGCCCGTGGTCCGGCGAGGTTGAAGATTGGCTCGGCGTCCCGGTGCCAATCGAACCGTTCAAGGGAGAAATTCTCAGGATGAAGTTGAATGGCCCGCCGCTCGAAAGGGACTTTCACAGCGCTGAAGTGGACCTCAACCATCGCGAGGACAGCCAGATATGGGTCGGTGCCACAGAGGAAAGGGTTGGTTTCGACAGGAACCCATCCGCTAAGGCGCGAGCCGAGTCGCTGCGGGCTGCGACGAACCTGATGCCCGCGATGAAAGACGCCGAACTCGTCCTCCACACCGCCTGCCTGAGGCCGCTGTCGCCGGACTGGATGCCCATAATAGGCAAGGCACCCGGATGGGATAACGCCTACCTCGCCACAGGCGCAGGCAAGAAGGGAATCCTCATAAGCCCGGGTATGGGCAAAGCGGTCGCCGACCTCATCACTACCAGCGCGACCGATGTACCGATAAAGGGCTTCGACGTGGAACGTTTCGCTTAATGCTGCATACACAACAATGGACTGTTGGATCAGACACCTATCCTCTCTCCCGTCAGGGTGAGGGAGATATTACCGTCGAGTAGGTTAACCCCTTCCCGCTCCGCAAAAAAGAGGATTGACGTGACTCTGGACATGGACACCCCCGCTCTTCTGAGGAAATTTCCCCGCGTTGCAACGCTCAACGACGGACAGCAGGTCACGATCCGGCCTCTCCACCCGGACGACGACACCGCGCTGCATCAGTTCTTTCTGAGGGTGCCCGAGGAAGACAGGTTCTACCTGAACAACGATGTGACCGCGCCCGAAGTCATACAGGAATTCACCGACAACATCAGTCTTGATGTAGCCATACCGCTCGTGGCGGTCTCAGGCGACAAGATAATCGCCGACTCCACCCTGCACCGGAGTCGGCGCGCGTCGCGTCGGCATGTAGGTGAGTTGCGAATAGTCGTGGACCCTGAATACAGGGGGCGCGGCCTTGGCGCGCGGCTCATTGACGAACTGATCCAACTGGGCGTTGACCTCGGCCTCGAACGAGTCGTATTCGAGCTGGTTGACCGGCGGGAGATGCCAGCGATTCAGGCTGCGAAAGCCGCCGGTTTCGAGGAAGTCGCAGTGCTCGAAGGCCGCGTCCGCGATATGTACGGCATCATGCAGGACCTCGTAATACTCGAACTGCCGCTGGAAGAGGAGGACCCGCCCCATCTCGATTTCTAGCGTGGAGCGCCGTCAGTCAGTCGCAGTCCTCGACCAGCTTGACAAGGAGTTCGCAACGGTCCCATGCTTCGGGCATTCCGAGCACAAGGCCAATGACCTTCCTGTATATCTCATCGCGTAACTCGCGCGTTTCGTCCAAGCCCTTGCCTGCGGGGTCGGGCAGACCCCAATCCTCGATGTCCTTCAGAAACAGCGCGGGGCACGCTGCCCCATCAACCTCGCAGCCCATCGTGACGACTCGTCTCGCGCTCTCCACCATATCGTTCGTCAACAACCGAGGTCGGCTCCTGGACAGGTCTATGCCCCACTCGTCCATCACGCTGACAACATTGGGGTGTACGCGATCGGAGGGCTCAGTCCCCGCCGACGCCCCGGAAATCGGGATGTCGAGTCTGCCGGCAAGACGGTCGAGGATGGCCGCCGCCATTTGGCTTCGGCCCGCATTGTGTACGCAGACAAACAGCGCGGTGGTCATTTCCGTTCAGTCCCTATCGGCCTTGGTCGTCGGCCGCGCGTACCAGCGCCGGCTTCAGCAGGAAGTGGTGAACTGCCGCTCCCACCGGCGCGCCTATCAGCGGCCCGAGAATGTATATCCAGAATCCCTCCGACGGACCCGGTATGGCGATGCCCTCCCAACCCGCGAAGTATGCGACGATGCGGGGACCGAAGTCCCTGGCCGGATTCCACCCGCCCTGTGTGAGCGGAGCGAAGAGGGATATTAGCACCCCAACCGTAGCGCCGATAAGCAGCGGCGCCAGATTGCCTGTGAGTCCGGTGTTGCGCTTGTCAGTAAGCGCGAATATGGACAGCGCGAGGATGGCGGTGCCGAACCCCTCGACGAACAGCGCGCCGAGCGGCGATATGATTGCTCCCGCAGTCTCAGTGCCATAGATGGCCGGATTCGGGAAGTACTCGCCGAATACCATAGCCGAACGTTGGCTGCCCGCCGCTCCGCGCACGATGCCGCTCTCAGCCTCGAAGCGCGCGATTGCGGGCCCGAACATGCCTAGTACGGTCAGTCCCGCGAATATACTGCCGATCAATTGGGCAATCCAGTAAATCGGTATGAGCCGGTAATCGAAGTCTTCACGCCTGAAGATCGCGAACGCCAGCGTTACCGCTGGGTTGAGATGCGCCCCGGATATGTTCGCCGTAGCATAAATCGCCAGGCTGACACCCAGTGTCCAGACAACCGCCACCTGCCACAGTCCCATCTGCGCCCCGGCTATCACGGCAGCCGCGACGGACGACGTACCGATCATCACCATCAGGTACGTCCCGATCAATTCACCCACGAAACGGCGACGTATGCCGCCCATCCGAAATTCGGGGCGTTCGTCTCGGTCTGCTCTCGCCATATACTTGATCTTGACCATCGGTATCACGCCAACGCGATTCGACTCGGCCAGGACGGAGAGTCGAAGTCCGCTGTAAGAGAAGTGGGCAGCAGCAGAGCCGCTTTAAGGAACGACTCCAAGTCTGGCACGTTGTAGATATTAACCTCGTATCCCCATTCCTCGAGTGAGTCTAGCACTTGTCGCCTGGCGAGATTGTCCCACTTCACCGAGACCCTGTTGATTCCCCATTCCGACAGCGAGTCAAGTATCTCTCGCGCCCTCTCCGGCATGGCCAGAATCAGCGGCGCCATGAAGTCCACCGGACACTGCACTACGGCGCGCGGGAAAGTTCGCCGGAGTCGTCTGAATCCGCCTTCGCCAAGTTCGTCAATGTTCGCGCTGAACCACAAGCGGTCTTCAGGGACGCTTCTGTCCCGTATCTCGGCTACAAGCGCGTCGAGAGTGTGTCCGTTCTCTCTTATGTCCAGCTTGATGGACCGCTCCGACCGGATAACCGCGTCAAGAACGACATCGAGACTGGTCAGGTTGACCGGAAGCGTGTCGTCAATGGGTTCTGATGTCAGCACAAGCTGTCCGGTAACCGGATCGGTGCGAACGTCCATCTCGCACCACTGCACGTCCGACTCGATGAATTCCGCCAGGCCGTTGTTGTCCTTGACGCCGTGCCACACGAACTGCACGTGGCGCGGCAGCGTATCGGCGTATGCCAACTCGGTGATGTCGTATGTATCGCCGCTGACGGTAGTTCGCGGCAGCCTGGACCGCGCCGACTCGAACAGCGTGTCAGCGTGGAGAAGCATGATTTCGTTCGAGTCTTCCATGGTGGAAATCGCGGCCAGGTTCTCGGGTTCGTTGTCCACGAACGCCACAACCCGGTATCCGAGATTGCGGAAGTAGCGTATGCCCTCGCGCTTGCAGTTCTCTACATCGCTGTCCCAGGCATAGGGGCTCATATGGACAAGCTCGCCGGGGAAGAAAACCTTGAACTCTCTTCCCAGGCCATTGAGCGAGTAGAGGGTGTCCTCTCGCATGGATTCCGGACGGGCGGTATTGATGCCGATGCTCGTGTTGGGCTGTAGCTGGAACCATCGCATCACTTCCATGACACCGGCGAACGGACGGTGGGACTCAAACATCACGTCCTGGTCCCAGTAGCGACTCTTGTACCACTGGGCAACCTCTTCGCGCATCTTGTCAGACAGGGAATTCATCCGGGCGAGAAGGACATCCATATGATTTTCGTTCACGTCGATATCGGTCAGACCCATGTGCCTGAAGTATTTCGAGCCGTGGATTCTGTCGTACTCACGCAGAAGCGACAGCATCATATAGCGTAGATCAACGATGGTGCCGTCCACGTCGAACAGAACGATGAGGCGGTCGTTGGGGTAAGTGGCTCTGGCGCGGTCGTAGTGGTAGGCCAGATCCCGCATCCATCCGGCGGTCTTTGTCTGGTTAACTGTTTTGAGCATATCTCTGTACGCTCTCAAGATACCAGACAAATGTTAAGAGACGTTAAACGCCGGATTAATAACTCTGCTCAGACTTCCCAGGCGGAGCGATAGTCCAGCTTGTCGTCGCCCGTGCAGATGAACAGTTCGCCTTCGGGCACGCGACGCTCCTGGTTCCGACACCCGAATTTGGCGGTGCAGCGATCTTGCGCGTTCTTGTACGGGCAACGGTAGGTCGAGACGGCGTTCGCGGTCTCGTTGATGTCTCGGAAGATCGCCTCCAGCCGCGACATGCTGCGCCGGTAGCGCTCCTTGTCCACCCCGGCCAATCTCAGCCGTCCGCGAAGGCCGCTTCCTCGGCCTCTCCAATACCCAGGAAACGTTTGGCAAGGTCAACGCATTCCATGGCGTCCTTCCCATACCCGTCCGCGCCGAAATCGTCCGCGAATTCCTGGGTAAGTGGAGCGCCGCCCACCATTATCTTCACGATGTCGCGCAGGCCGTTCTCCTCGAACGTGTCAATCGTCTTGCCCATATTCGGCATCGTCGTAGTCAGCAGCGCCGACATTCCCAGCACGTCGGCCTCGTTGTCCATGACGGCATCTATGAACTCGTCGGGCGAGGTGTCCACTCCCAGGTCGTGGACGATGAAGCCCGCTCCGCGCATCATCATTATGCACAGATTCTTGCCTATGTCATGAAGGTCGCCCTTCACCGTTCCCATGATGACCGTCCCGACCGGCTCGATCCCGGACGCGGACAGTATCGGCTCGATGTGCGCCATCCCCGCCTTCATCGCGCGAGCGGCGACGAGCACCTCAGGCACGAATATGATGTTGTCCCTGAACTTGATTCCTACGATAGCCATGCCCGCGATCAGCCCATCGTCGAGAATCGTATTTGCGGAGAAGTCGTCGCCGAGCGCCTGTACAGTGAGCCTGTCAACCTCTATGTGGTTGCCGACGATAAGCTGGTGGCTGATCTCCTGCATGAGCGGGTCGGCGTGGTCCCACTGGGCGCGAATGTGTTCCTGCTCGAACTGCCTGGCAACATATCCAAGCTCCTGTTCGAGACCTTCATTGACTACCGGCATATTCTGACCTCGGTCTAAGTGGAAAACTGGCTTGTAGGATTCTAACAGCCCCAGCCGACTGCTTCCAGCGTCCATGCAGTGCGGGACCCTGCCAGGTGATTTCAGATTACCTCTTTCCGGAATCTTCGCGACTTCAACCTGCCCTACCACTACCAACCGCGCTCTTGACAAGCGTGATAGGATTCACTTATCTCTGCAACATGCTATTTTTTTCGTTATTTGCGCTTCATGAGTATGCGCCTTCCGCCTAGAGGGTAATTGTCGTAGATGCTGGCCTACTTCATTCGTCGCTCCTTTGCTGCAATCGGCACTCTCTGGGTTGTATCTGTAATCGCCTTCGTAATCATACAGTTGCCCCCTGGAGACTACGTTACGGCCTATATTGCCGCGCAGCAGGCTTCGGGGACCGTAGTCACTGATGATGAAGCGGAAACTCTGCGAGACCTGTACGGGCTGAACGACCATGTGGCTCTCCAGTACAGCAAGTGGCTTGTGCGCGTGACGCAGGGCGATTTCGGACTGTCTATGGAGTACAGGCTTCCGGTTACGGACGTTATCGGAGACCGGCTGTGGACCACAATCGCGGTGGCGGCCATGGCGGTGCTCTTTGTGTGGGTCGTTGCCCTCCCGATAGGGGTGTACTCCGCGATCAAACAGTACTCCCTGGCAGACTACACGATGACGTTCATAGGGTTCCTGGGTCTGGCTATTCCAAACTTCCTGCTGGCCCTGGTGCTGATGTACCTGGGATTCAAGTATCTCAACGCCAACGTCGGAGGGCTGTTCTCTTCCGAATACGTGGATGCGCCATGGAGTCTCGCCCGATTCTGGGACATGATGAAGCACCTTTGGCTGCCCGGAATCGTGCTTGGCACCGCGGGCACCGCTCAACTCATTCGGATCATGAGGGCAAACCTGCTCGACGAATTGCATAAGCCTTACGTCGTGACCGCGCGCGCCAAGGGAATGGAGGAGTGGAAGCTGGTGCTGAAGTACCCGGTGCGGGTTGCGCTCAATCCGTTCGCCAGCACTATCGGGTACATTTTCCCGTACATTGTTTCGGGGAGCATCATCGTCTCGGTTGTGCTAAGCCTACCCACGGTGGGACCGTTGCTGCTCCGGGCTCTGCTCGCCCAGGATATGTTCCTGGCCGGCACTATCATACTGTTGATCGGCGCGTTGACTGTGGTCGGGACCTTTATATCGGACATTGTGCTGATTATCGTTGACCCTCGCATCCGGTTCGAAGGCCAGTAGCCTATGGCAGAACAGACGCTAGCCGCACGTCTCGAAGACGCCGCCGCCGAACAGCGCGTATATGCCGCTTCTCAGTGGCAGCTCATGTGGTGGCGCTTTCGCAAGCACACCATCGCCCAGATCGCGCTGGTCGTTCTGCTCCTCTTCTACGGCATATCCATATTCGCGGAGTTCCTGGCAACGACTGAGACCAGGCTGCAAGACGCGAACCGCTCTTACATCAGCCCTCAGCCCGTACACTGGTTTGACGGATGGAAATTCAGCCCGCACGTGTTTCCCGTGGAGGGAGTGCGTGATCCGGTAAGCATGAAGCGGGTGTACAGCGTGAACGAAGACGAACGGATACCTCTCCGATTCTTCGCTCGTGGATTCGAGTACAGACTATTCGGGATTATCCCGACCGACCGCCACCTGATAGGCGTTCCCGCGGAATATGACGCCTACGAGGCGATCAGTATATTCGGTACCGACAAGCAGGGCCGAGACCTGTACTCGCGCCTGCTTCTGGGGGTGCGAGTCTCCATGTCCATCGGTCTGGTAGGCGTGGCGCTCAGCCTCTTTCTTGGGGTGACCCTTGGCGGTATTTCCGGGTACTACGGTGGGTTCACGGACACGGTCATCCAGCGCATAATCGAAGTGGTGCGCTCCGTTCCGACGATTCCGCTGTGGATGGGTCTGGCGGCTTCTCTGCCGCGAGACTGGTCCATCCTGAAGATATATTTCGCTATTACCATTATTATTTCCCTGTTCGCATGGACGGAGCTGGCGCGCGTGGTACGCGGACGGTTCCTGGCGCTAAGAGAGGAAGACTTTGTCGCCGCCGCAGAACTTGCGGGCGCGAGTCGAACGCGCATCATCTTCAGGCACATGGTCCCCTCTTTCCTGAGCCACATCATCGCCGCGACCACGTTGGCGGTGCCCGAAATGATAATCAGTGAAACCTCGCTCAGTTTCCTCGGACTGGGACTGCGCCCGCCTGCGGTCAGCTTCGGTGTACTGCTGCAGCAGGCTCAGAACATACAGACGGTGGCGCTGTCTCCCTGGTTGATGATTCCCGCGATTCCGGTGATCATCGTCGTGCTCGCCTTCAACTTCCTGGGGGACGGACTGCGTGACGCAGCAGACCCCTACGGCCAGTAGCGAACTTACCCAATCGGAGACGAATCCTGCATAGCAATTCCCTATTTCGTAGTGATGGACAGTAGCAATCGAAACTGTTGAGACAATATAGAGCCCACGGGAGGGGTCACATGAAAGTAAGTACGATGTTCAAAGTATGGCTGCCGCTGCTGATAGTAACGCTGGCGCTGGCCTGCGGGTCTGATGCGACACCAGCCGCGCCTGAGCCGGTTGTAATCGAAAAAGAGGTAATTAAGGAAGTCGAAGTCGAAAAAGTAGTGGAAGTCGAGACGGTAGTCGAAGTCGAAAAAGTGGTGGAGGTCGAAAAGATAGTCGAAGTCGAAAAGTCTATGGAGAAGATGGAGCCCAGCCGGTCTCCACTCATAGGCGACATCGAGGGTATTACAGTGCTCACGGACTTCGTGCCCTCGTCTTACAGCGAGGCGCCTGAACTCGCCGCGATGGTCGCGGCCGGTGATATTCCCTCCGTCGAGGAGCGGGTTGGCTCGGAGCCGCTGGTGATACGTCCGATCCACGAGATCGGCAAGTACGGCGGAGTGTGGAGGCGAGGATTCATCGGCCCCAACGACACCGCCAACGCCATCCGCGCAGTCAACCACGACAGGCTCCTGTTCTGGAATCCTGAAGGCACCGAGATCGTGCCGCACATGGCCAAGGGAGTGGAAGTCAGCGATGACGGCAAGACGACGACCATCCACCTGCGAAAAGGTCATAAGTGGTCGGACGGAGCTCCATTCACCGCGGACGACTTCATATTCTGGTACGAGGATATGTACCTCAACGATGATCTAAATCCCGTCAAGAGGGCTGAACTGACCGTCGGTGGTGAGCAGGCAGTCTTCAAGAAGGTGGACGAGACCACCGTCCAGATTATCACCACAGAGCCTTACTACGTGCTGCCCACCTACCTGTCCAGCACTTCGGCCCTCAGCGGCCACGCCAGGTGGGGCCGTTCCGCTCTGGGCGGATTCGCCCCGGCACACTACCTGAAGCAGTTCCATCCCAATTATGTGCAGGGAGGGCTTGACGCCGTCATGCAAATGGCGGAGGACGAGGGCTTTGATAACTGGGCAGACTTCTTCAAGCAGAAGAACAGCGTATTCCACAATACCGAACTGCCCGCGCTGACGGCGTGGATACTAGAAAAGCCCATTACTGAACCCGTCTGGGTTATGAAGCGCAACCCGTACAGCATCTGGATGGACGAAGCGGGCAACCAGCTTCCGTACATGGACAAGGTGCAGATGACTCTGGGCGAGGACCTCGAGGTGTTGAACCTGCGCGCGATCGCGGGCGAATTCGACCAGCAGGCCCGTCACATGGACCTTCAGAAGCTGCCGGTTATGCTCGAAAACGCGGAGCAGGGCAACTACACGGTGCGTCTCGACCCGACACGTCACGGCGGCGACGCAATGCTTTGCCCGAACCTGAACTACGATGCCGACCCGGAGATTGCCAACTGGCTAACCAACGCGGACTTCCGCCGGGCGCTGTCGCTGGGTATAGACCGAGACCAGATCAACGAGGGGCTGTTCCTCGGACTCGGAGTTCCAGGCTCCATCGCTCCGGGCGCGGACACGATCTACAGCCCGGGTCCGGAATCGGAGTGGCGCACGCTGTGGTCCACACACGATCCTGAGCTCGCCAACCAGATGCTTGACGGACTTGGACTGACCGAGAAAGACTCCGAAGGATACCGGATGCGTGCTGACGGCAGGGGACGCCTGGTACTCGAGATGCAGACGTACCTGTCGTTCATGAACTTCACCGAACTCGGTGAAATGGTCAAGGAACACTGGCGCGACATAGGCATAGATGTGGACGTCAGGGAGATGGAGCGGAGCCTCGCTTCCCAGCGCAGGCAGGCGAACGAACACCAGTTCCACGTCGAAGTCACCTGGGGCGCTGAGGATATGTACGGCCATCCCATCGTGTTCTTCCCAAGCGGAGGCAGTTCGTGCTTCGGACCGAAGTACGGAGTATGGTTCCAGAGCAACGGTGAAGCAGGCGAGGAGCCGCCCGCGCAGCTGGCGAGAGTCTTCGAGTTGTACCGCAAGGGAATGACCCTGCCCGACAAGGCCCGCGCCGAGGCGGGTAAAGAGCTTTGGAGGATCGTCCTGGACCAGGTGTATGGAATCGGCACCGTCGGTCAGACACCCGCTATTCAGGGCGTGAGGGTTGTCAACAACAACCTCGGAAACGCCGCGGCTCGTCACATCAACAGCGCCGCGAAGGACAATCCGGCTTCGTCCCACCCAGAGCAGTACTACTTCAAGTGCCTGCCCGAACGTGACGGCTCGTGTCCGTAGCGAATACATAGATTGAACTAGAGCCTAAGTCGAAGCGGGCGCCTGGCAGGCGCCCGCTTCGCTTTGTCGCGGCGCCCGCATCCTGCGCTATCCTCCTGAGGCGACTCTTGACTGAAATTCAAGAACATACGCTCCGAAAAGAGTCCAAAAACCGCTGACATCTCACACCCTCCGGTGTTAGAATCTGTCTGCGGGCTCCGGTGTCAGCCGCCATGTCCGCCTTTCCTGTAAAACCCCTGTCGGAGGAACTTTCTTCATCATGCCTCTTGAGAATATCGTCGTTCGGGGCGCGCGCGAACACAACCTCAAGAACGTCAACGTAACGATCCCACGCAACAAACTTGTCGTGATTACCGGCGTCTCAGGATCCGGGAAAAGCTCGCTGGCCTTCGACACCATCTACGCTGAGGGGCAGCGACGCTATGTCGAGTCGCTGTCCGCCTACGCGAGACAGTTCCTCGGACGCATGGACAAGCCCGACGTCGAGTACATCGAAGGCCTGTCCCCCGCTATCTCGATAGACCAGAAGGGCGTCTCGCACAACCCGCGCTCCACCGTCGGCACGGTCACGGAGATATACGACTACATGCGCCTGCTGTTCGCCAGGGTCGGCAGACCGCACTGCTACAAGTGCGGCAGACCTGTCGAACGCCAGACGGTCCAGCACATCGTGGACTCGGTTCTCGCGCTACCGGACAGAACACGGCTCCAGATACTCGCCCCGATGGTCCGGCGACGCAAGGGCGAGCATAAAGACGTGTTCGAACAGGCTCGCAAGGCCGGCTTCGTCCGCGTCCGAGTCAACGGCGATGTTCACGACCTTGGCGAAGAGTTCGATCTCGACAAGCAGAAGTGGCATACCATCGAGATAGTCGTTGACAGGTTAGTCAGCGGCGAGAGCGCCGACACTTCGCGTGTGACCGACTCGGTTGAGACGGCGCTCAGAATGGCGGACGGCACAGTTCTAGTTGACGTTCCGGGCGAGGAGGAGATGCTGTTCTCCGAGCACTTCGCCTGCGTTCACTGCAACATCAGCCTCGGCGAACTGGAACCCCGTACTTTTAGCTTCAACAATCCCCACGGCGCCTGCTCCACCTGCACGGGACTGGGCTACAAGCTCGAAGTTGACCCCGACCTCGTCATACCCGACAAGTCACTCAGCATAGCAGAGGGCGCGATACAGGCTTGGGCGCGCACAGGATCGGTAGCGCCCTGGAACATGAGCCAGCTCGAATCCCTCGGCAAGGCATACGACTTCTCCACAACGGACCCTATCAGCAAGCTGACTAAGCGCCAACTGAACGTGGTCCTGAGAGGCACGAAAGGCAAGAGGATTCCCGTAACTCACCGCACGCAGAAGGGCAGGACTTACCGCTGGAACACCCGGTTCGAGGGAGTCCTCAACAACCTGGAACGCCGCTATCGAGATACCGAGTCGGATTACGTTCGCAGCGAAATAGAACGATATATGTCCGCGAACGCCTGCGCAAAGTGCGGTGGCAAGAAACTCAGGCCCGAGGCTCTGGCGGTCACAATCGGCGCGACGAACATAACCGACATGACCGACAAGTCCATCTCAGCCGCGCTCGAATGGATAAAGGTAATCTCAGGCGAAGCCCCTTCGGCCAACGGCGTCGGCCCAAGCGATCTGCTCACTAACCGCGAAAAGTCCATCGCGGACCAGATTCTCAAGGAGATAGAGGCGCGTCTCAACTTCCTGCTCAACATAGGGTTGGACTACCTTACCCTGTCGCGCACTGCTTCCACTCTCAGCGGCGGCGAGGCGCAGCGCATCCGGCTCGCCACGCAGATAGGCTCCGGGTTGATGGGAGTCCTCTATGTATGCGACGAGCCGTCCATCGGACTGCACCCCGCCGACGACTACCGTCTCATACAGACGCTCAAGAACCTGCGCGATCTGGGGAACACCGTGCTAATAGTCGAGCATGATGAGGCGATAATGAGGTCTGCCGACCACATTGTGGATCTCGGTCCAGGCGCGGGAGAGCATGGCGGTCACATAGTCGCCTCCGGCCCGGTCGAAGACATAATCAACGAACCCGAATCGCTGACAGGGCAGTATCTCAGCGGAGTCAAGCAGATACCTATACCCGAAATGCGCAGGGAGGGCATCGGAAAGTCCATCACCATAAAGGGAGCGCGCCAGAACAACCTGCGCGACATAGACGTCGAGATACCGCTCGGACAGCTTGTTTGCATTACGGGCGTCTCCGGCTCTGGCAAGAGTACGCTGATCTACGAAATCCTGTACAAGAAGCTCGCGCAGACCTTCTACCGCTCGCGCGAGCGACCCGGCGACTGCGACTCTATAGCTGGAATCGAAAACATAGACAAGGTTGTAAACATAGACCAGTCTCCAATTGGCCGCACGCCGCGCTCAAATCCGGCCACATACACCGGCACTTTCACGCCAATCCGAGAGCTGTTCGCCACGGTTCCCGAGTCTCGCACCCGGGGTTACAAGCCCGGACGCTTCTCGTTCAATGTCAAGGGCGGGAGGTGCGAAGCCTGCTCCGGCGACGGCCACATCAATATCGAGATGCAGTTTCTGCCTGACGTCACGGTTCCCTGCGAAGTTTGCGACGGAGCGCGTTACAATCGTGAGGCCCTGGAGATAGAGTGGAAGGGCGCGAACATAGCGCAAGTGCTGAACATGACGGTCACCGAGGCCCTGGAGCACTTCGAGAACATCCCGCGTGTAAAACGCAAGCTGCAGACGATGTACGATGTCGGCCTTGGCTATATCAGGCTCGGACAGCCCGCCACCCAGCTCAGTGGCGGCGAAGCGCAGCGGGTGAAGCTTTCGACAGAACTGTCCAAGCGAGCCACCGGGCAGACGCTCTACATCCTCGACGAGCCGACGACCGGACTTTCCTTCGAAGACTGTTCGCACCTGATGCGGGTGCTCCACCGCCTCGTGGACGCCGGAAACAGCGTCGTGCTTATCGAACATCATCTCGACCTGATCAAGAGCGCGGACTGGCTGATAGACCTCGGTCCGGGCGCGGGCGACAAGGGCGGCCTGGTCATAGCTGAAGGCACGCCCGAAGACCTTGCGCACATGGAGCATTCCCATACGGGCCAGTACCTACGCGGCATCCTCCCTAACCTCGACCTGAAAATGGAATCAGTACAGGCCGCGGACTGAACCATCGGAGGGTATCTCAATGACACAACGTCCGTTCTGCAAAGGCCCCATAGAACCGCGCCGTGTGGAACATATCCATCGCTGGCAGGGCGAAATGTTCATCCTGCGCAATGTACCGGCGGATGTCTGCACTCAATGTAGTGAAGCGTTCTTTGGCCCGGACGCCCTAAGAGATATGGAGGCTATTGCGTCCAAGAGTGTTGAGCCGCAGGGCTATCGCTCAGTTCCTGTGTACTCACTGTGACCAACCTGACCAGGGAGGCGCTTGTAACCGACTTCGCCAGATGGGTTGCGTCCTGCGCGGTCAGGTCGAACGCTCCGGTTCGATCCAGGAGCGCTATCTACAATGCCCTCGATGCCGTGGACTTTGCCCCGCTATTCAAGCCGGAGTCGGGACGAATAGAATCTGCTGAATTTGGAGATTGGCACAAGGCCGCGATTGCGCGGATGCAGGGAGTGGAGCCCCGGCTGAACGTAGGTTGGGCCGCCAAGATACTCAATGAGTACCTGAAGACGAAGTGCTACGTCGGCGGATATGGCAGAGAAGGTCTGCCTGAGGTCATTCACCCGCCAATTGACAACGGTCTGATAGTCGGATTGAAGAGTAGATTCATGGACAATCCGATCCCAGCCCCCCAACTCAGTTCACTGGAGCGCATGAGCAGCCTGGACACTTATGACAAGTACGAGGCGCTGATTCACGTATGTGGGCAGATCGCTGAGATTACCGATTGCTCTCTTCTCGAATCCGAACAGTTCTGGGAATGAACCGAGTCCCCAGCATTAGAATTTGCAGTCCTAACCCCCAAACGCTCCCGCCATATTTCGAGGCTTCACCTGCTTCACAATTTATTCCCGGACTCTATCTCAGCTACTCGGAGCTCGAAAGTCTTCTGCAGGTTCAGCCAGAACCCAGGCGACGTACCGAAATAATGAGACAGTCGCAGGTCTGATTGACACCAAAAATTGCCTCTGCTAGCATGACTCATGGTGGACGACTTATCTGATAGACGTATCAGCAACTCCGCGCCTGGCGCTGGCTCTCCAGGCATACCCCTCTATGGCTCACTCTCCTTCGCCTCAGTGATCCTTGCCGCCGGTAAGGGAACGAGAATGAAGTCTCGGAAACCCAAAGCGCTGCACACAGTCTGTGGCAAGCCGATGCTCGAAATTGTCGTCGAATCGGCTCGGTCGGCTGGATCGGCGCCTGTGGTAGTCGTCGTACCTAGCGATTCCACGGCAATTCGAGAGGCGCTGGGCGACAAATGCCTCTACGCGGTTCAGAAAGAACAGCTTGGCACCGGACATGCTCTGATGCAAGCGCAAGCCACTATCCCCGACTGCGACAACATCGTAGTCATGGCGGGTGATACACCACTCCTGAGGCACGAGACGCTGGCCGAGATGACAAGGACGCACATCGCCACGGAGGCGCCCATAACTATGCTCACATCGAGCCACACTGAACCTGAAGGTTTGGGTCGCGTCGTGAGAGGTCACGACGGCAAAATCGCTGCGGTCGTGGAGCAGAAACAGGCAGACCCCGAAACGCTGGACATTCGTGAAGTAAATGCGGGCGCGTACTGCTTCAACTCATCTTGGCTGTGGGATAACCTGCCCTGCTTGAAGCCGTCTTCGACCGGCGAGATATATTTGACCGACCTGATAGAAGTCGCGGTGACGCAAGGGCTGGAAGTTGCGTCCCTGGCGTTGGACGACGGCAGCGAGGCATTCGGTATTAATACCAGGGTGGAATTGTCTCGCGCCGAATCCATGATGCGGGACAGAATTCTTCGGCGCTGGATGATGGAAGGCGTTACCATTCCGGACCCTGAGTCTGTTTACATTGACTACGCCGTCCAAATCGGATTGGACAGCGTCATCCTGCCGAACACACATATCAAGGGCAGAGTTGCCATAGGCGAAGACTGCGAGATCGGTCCGAACTCGATAGTCGTGGACTCGCAGATCGGAGACCAGTGCAAAATTGTGTCTTCGGTAGTAGAAGAAGCAGTCCTGGAGTCCGATGTTCACGTTGGTCCGTTCAGTCACTTGCGCCGCGGGACATACCTGGAATCGGAAGTGCATATTGGCAATTTCGGCGAGATAAAGAACAGTCGAATCGGGCGAGCCACCAAGTCGGGACACTTCAGCTACATCGGAGACGCGGATGTTGGCGCCAACGTCAACATCGGCGCGGGTTCGATCACCTGCAACTACGACGGCCAGGAAAAGCATCGCACCGTGATCGGCGACGATGTCTTTATAGGGTGCGATACAATGATGGTCGCCCCCGTTACTATCGGCGACCGGTCCTATACTGGAACCGGATCGGTAATAAACAAGAATGTTCCGCCAGACTCTGGAGCAATCGGAGCGCCCGCGCGGATCAGGACTAAGAAGCCCGGAAGAGACTCCGGTTCCGCATAGCGGAGCGTCATTCGATAATGGAGCCCTGAATTGGAGAGTGATAGTACGTTACCAGCGCTGACCTTGGCAGTCGCCGTCTTGATTCTTGCGATATCTGAGGCGGGCGCAGCCGCTATCGCCGCCAGACTCCAGTCTGCGGCATACTATCTCACCAACGGTGATTCGTGGAAACACGACCATCTCGATCTTATTGCCGATCTTCCTGCCGGCCCAATCGCCCCTCTCAAACTGACTGGCATGGTGGCGTTCGGAGCGGCGCTGATAGCAGTGGCTTCTATCTCCCTCTCCGTGTGGAATGCGGGTTTGGGCATCCTGACCCTCGGTACGATTTCCGCCCTGATTGGGCTAGGCGTAGTGATACTCCTCGCCCGCTACTTTGGAGCGCGTTACTCCAACCCGCTCTGCCGGTTCATGCCCAGAGTTGCCTGGATACTGTCCTATCCCTTCAGACCTGCGCTCCTGGTTCACGACGCTCTGCTTAATGGAAGAGTGTCGGAGGCTGAACCTTCTCTCGACTTCGCCCTTTCGGTGGATACCAACAACAACCCTCTGGACGAACACGAAGTGAGAATGATAAGAGGCGTCGTGCAGCTGGACCAGACCGTGGCCCGCGAGATAATGGTGCCCCGTGTGGACATCGCGGCCGTAGAGGCCGATACGACCCTTGACGCTCTTGCCGAGGCAATGAACACTGCGGGACACAGCCGTGTTCCGGTTTACAAAGCGGACCTCGACCACATTGAGGGAGTGGCTCACGCCAAAGACGTGCTTCGACAGATTGCGAGCGGTCTCGACCCTTCCGTGGCGACAGCCAAAGAAGTATCGCGCCCCCCTCTTTTCGTCCCGGAATCCAAGACTCTCGAAGAACTGCTGGGCGACTTCCAGGAACAGCGTGTCCACCTGGCGGTGGTGGTGGATGAGTATGGCGGGGTATCCGGCATAGTGACCATCGAGGACCTGCTCGAGGAGATAGTAGGGGAGATCCAGGACGAATTCGACAGCGAGGATCCTGTCATACGAAGCATCGGCAAGTCTGAGTTCCTGGTGGATGCGCGTCTGCCGATTGACGAATTGAACGAATCTCTCGGCATAGACATAGCGGCTGACGGCTTCGACACGATTGGAGGGCTGGTGTTCGATCAACTGGGCAAGGTGCCCGTGCAGGGCGACACCGTTTACCATGACGGACTCAGCATCGTTGTCGTGGATACCGTCGGTCGCAGGCCCAACACCCTCAGGGTCAACCGCACGGAATCGGACGACTCAGAGTACGCCTCGCAGAATTCGTGAGCTGTCCGAGCCGATAGTGACTCCTGAATCCGTGACTGCAGACCCACTCGCCAACCTCTTCAATCGAGCGCTCAACGGCGACAGGCGCGCGATTGCACGGCTGTTTACCCGCATCGAGAATGACGGTGACGCTCTCCGGGACGTAATGCGGCTGGCACATCCACACGCCGGAAATGCCGAAATAGTAGGGATTACCGGACCGCCCGGAGCCGGCAAGAGCACAATCGCTGACCGCCTCGTTCACGCGGCGCGAGAGGATGACAGGACCATTGGCGTTCTGGCCGTTGATCCCACAAGTCCCTTCAGTGGAGGCTCGGTGCTCGGCGACCGCATTCGTATGCGCGACCACTACCTCGATCCGGACGTGTTCATCCGCAGTATTGCCACTAAGGGCGCTCACGGTGGACTCGCCGCCGTATGCAGAGCCGGAGTGAACCTTTTGGACGCGCTCGGCAAGGACCTCATCCTTGTGGAAACCGTCGGGGTAGGGCAGACGGAGCTCGACATCATGGGGGTCGCGGACATCGTCGCGGTGGTTCTCGTGCCTGAAGCGGGCGACACGGTGCAGGCTATGAAGGCGGGCCTTCTGGAGATAGCCGACATATTTGTCGTGAACAAGGCCGACCGCGACGGCGCCGGACAGATGGCGTCCGCGATAAGGGCAATGCTCTCGCTCGACCCCATGCCGGATGAATGGAAGCCGCGCCTTCTGATGACGCAGGCCCATCTAGGTGAGGGCATTCCCGAGTTGTACGAAGAGACCCGACTCCGTCTCAGGGACATGAAAGATGCCGGTCGGCTGACGGAGCGCCGCAAGCGACAGGCCACCGACGAACTCACGCGGCTGGTCACATCATCCCTCACCGCCGAGGTGCTTCGCGCCATGTCGGAAGATCAAGCGCTCCTGAAGATAGTGGCCGGAGTAAAATCCGGCGACCTGGACCCCTACTCGGCGGCGGAACGCATCGCAGACTCGTTATGGCGACATTCTACCTGACCCTGCAACACGCTTGGATAGGAAACCGACCCAACCATCGCTCAGGATGACCGAGGAACATTCTCCGATCCATTCATCGGAAGCTGGTACTCCATGTAATACCGCGAGGCGGCGGGGCCGTCCTGTCCCTGGTACTTGCTTCCCAACTTGCCGGAGCCATAAGGATGATCGGCCGGTGTGGATAACTGCGTAAATGAGATGTGGCCTATCTTCATGCCGTAGCGCAGCGTTATTCCCAGAATGCCGACGTTGGAAAACTCCAGCGTCAGCTTTCCCGTCCATCCCGGGTCCACGAAACCGGCCGTCGAGTGGATCAGCAGGCCATATCTTGCGAGCGAACTCTTGCCCTCGATCCTGGCCACTATGTCATCGGGAATGGAGACTGTCTCCAGCGTGCTGCCCAGGGCGAACTGCCCCGGGTGCAGGATGAACGGTCTGTCGTCTTCAATCTGGACACGCTCTACGACATCGTCCGCGGGCTGCATCACATCTATGTGCGTGCGCCAGCTGTTGCGAAATATGAGAACTTCCCTATCGAGCCGGATGTCAACGCTGGCAGGCTGAATGGCGTTCGGACCCAGCGGATCAACCACGATTGCGCCATCCGTCATGCGCTCTTTGATCGACCTGTCGCTCAGTATCATGGCCCTTCCACCTTACACTGGAGTAATCCTGAAACAATCCTAGCCCAAAGAGTCGCCGTACTTAAAGAGAGACATGGTTTTGAAAAGACAGAAACGGCGCCCAGTTGAAGTACGGAGACAGGCGAGAATGCCTGTCTCCGCCAATGGAATGCCCGAGGTCGCTACTCTATGGTGAAGACGGTCTGTACGGACATGTTTACCTCCAGTTCCCCGCGGCTGATTCCGGTGTCGAAGGCTTGCGCAGCCGGCAAAGCGAAGGCGGCTGATTCCGCGTAAACGCGTGTCAGCGGCCTCGCAACCGTGCCATCGGATATGAAGATCAGTTCGCCCAGACCCACTTCCGCCAGGTCCGCGAAGTGCTGCGCCTTGCTCTTGGCGTCGTTCACCGCGTCCTCACGAAGCTGAGCCATCACCGGGGAGAGGTCCTCGGCGGTGAAGTTCAGTCCGTTGAACCGGATTGCGTCTCCCCCCGCCTCCGCCGCGCCGTCAATCACGGCACTCACGTTGTCAAGGTCGCGCACTTTGACAGTCAGGTTGTTCCTCACGCGGTATCCGACAAGGACTGACTTGCTTGTACGAATGCCGTTCTCCGTTATCTCCTGCCATTCGCGTTCGTCGTTGATGTCGAAGCGGCTCGTCTGGATGTCCTTATCCTCGACGCCCTCGCTCGCGAGAGAGTCCATGACATCGGCCATCGCTGTGGCCGCCAGCTCGCGCGCCTCGGAAACGGTGGCGCCCCTCGTCTCCACACCCAGATTCAATACTGCCAGATCGGGCTCAATGGAGGCCTTTCCCTGTCCGCTGACATGAATTTCGCCCTGGCCGTCCATCGCGGTCGCCAACGAAGTCCTCTGCTGAGCTCCCTGCGCTATGCCGAAGAGAGCCGCGTTTCCTGCGGACACCCCGGCCGTATTGATCCTGGCCGGTTCGCCAGCCGATTGACCGTCGAACTGGCAGGCCGCCGTCAGCATTAGGATGGCAGTCATTGCCACGACTGCCACCGCCATGGTCACGTTTCTCAGATTCATCTCTTCCCTCCTTGTGCGAATTATCTCCAAACTACACGGCTTCTGTGCATCTCTTAGTCCACCCCGCCGCAAGCGTGATGTACACCTGATTCTAACCTATGCCCGCGTGACCCCTCTCTTTCCCCACGCTTCAGTGGACGTGTAGAGTTATCCTAGCGTCGGGAAGGGGGCATAAGGAACGCCAACAGTGACTCACTCAGAGAAAATCGTGAGTCACATTTGTAACATTCGGGACGCCGGACGCATTTCTGACAGCCGAATACTGAAGACCCTGCTGTATAATGATCATTAATCTTAAATTGGATTGAAGGCGGTATTCGGTTGCGGGAATTCACACGGGAATTGATAGAGACCGTCCTGCTTTCCATCGCGGTGTTCCTGGCGCTGCATCTCAGCGTCCAGAACTTCAGGGTAGAGGGGACCAGCATGGACCCTACCCTGACCGAAGGCCAGTACATCGTCGCCAACAAGATAATCTACTCCCGCGTCGCCACCAATTCACTCGCCCGATTCGTTCCCTTCATTCAGCCCTCCGATGATGGAGAGGCATTGTACGTCTTCCACCCGCCTAGGCACGGCGAAATCCTCATCTTCAACTTCCCCACCGACGACTCACGCGACCTAGTGAAGCGCGTCATCGGGCTCCCGGGCGACACAATCGAAATTCAGTCCGGGCAGGTTATCCGAAACGGAGAATTGCTGGACGAGCCCTATGTGGTAAACCGGGACAGGCGTAATGTTGACCTCCTGGTGGTGCCCGAAAACTCCTACTACGTACTCGGCGACAACCGCCGCGCCTCCAGTGACTCGCGCGACTGGGGCTTTCTCGCCGACGAACACGTCGTTGGCAGAGGGTGGGTCAGCTACTGGCCGACCGACAGAATCGGAGTTCTCCAGGTATTCCATTGACTTCCCATCCGGCGCCGGACGCCTCCGACACAAGCGCACGACGGTCCTCACACCTACCTTGCCTCCTGACGACTTCGTATCAGGGAAACCGCCCGTCCGCTCCACCGCGTACCCATAAGAACCAAGACCCGCTCAGGAAGCCTCGAATTGATACCTGAAAACCTGAAGACAAGACTGATACTTCCGCTGATTGCGACGGCGACCCTCATATTGATCGTCTGCGGCGAAGAGGTGCAGGAACCTGCGCCTGCGTCGCCCACAAGCAGCCCGCCCACGTCCACTCCGGCGCCCACACAGCCCGCCACGTCACTCCCACCTTCTCCAACTCAGATCCCTCCAACGTCCACGGCAACCGCTGTCCCGCCTTCTCCCACCTCCACGCCGCTTCCGCCCACACCGACGGCAACCGCTGTCCCGGCACCCCCGGACCAGGCGACAGACACACCCCTCGAAGAGAAGACATTCTCCTTCCTGGAACATCTCACAGCCGAATACAGCCCCAGGGAGAGCGCGACCGACGAGGAGCTTGCAGCAGCCCACTTCCTCAGAAACCGGCTGGAAGACTTGGGCTACGACGTTTACATCCAGGACTTCAACGTATCCAGATTGCTTGCGAAGGTCGAATATTCACCCGGATCCGCTGCTGGCCCCGATGTAATTGAGACACAGCCGATTGTGGGCTCCTTCGAAGGATCCGGAACGGGAAATCTCGCCGATGTGGGGATGGCCTTTGAAGAAGACATTCCTTCCCAGGGTCTTGACGGCAAGGTGGCTTTGATCGAACGTGGGACGATCACCTTCCAGGAGAAAGTCAACCGGGTTGCGGAGGCCGGCGCGGTAGCAGCCATTGTATTCAACAATCAACAGGGAAACTTCAGGGGTGCATTCCGATCTCAGTCCCAAATACCTGCCGTCTCCTTTACCAGGGCCGACGGCCAGAAGCTGCTGGACCTGATGAATCAGGGCGAAACTTCAGCCATCGTTTCCGTCCAGCCGACTTCACTTCCGTCCAGGAACGTCATAGCCGAGAAGCCGGACAATTCGGAGTCTGGCGGCACGGTAATAGTCGGGGCGCACTACGATACCACCCCCGACACCCAGGGTGCGAACGACAACGGTTCCGGCCTGTCCGTGGTAATGACCATGGCCGAACTCACGGCGGACACCGAGTACCCGTTCACAGTTAAATTCGTCCTGTTCGGCTCCGAAGAGATAGGGCTGTTCGGAAGCCGCCACTATGTTGACGCTCTCACCGAGCAGGACATCGAAGACACCGTCGCGATGCTGAACTTCGACGTGCCGGGTTCGGGCGAACGTCTGGACTTCATCGGCAGCCGTGAACTTACGGACCATGCAACCGACATTGTGGCGGATATAGGGGCGAAAGCGGCGGACGCCGGGCTTCCTGAAGGGGTGGGCAGCGACCACACGCCCTTCCACCAAGCCGGCATCCCTGTCATCTTCATCCTCGCCGACGACCTGTCCCGCATAAACTCCCCCCGGGACGACATTGAGTGGATCAACCCCACGCTAATGGGCTGGTCCGCCGACATAGGCATCCAACTCCTCGACCGCCTCGCCCAGGACACCGCGCCATAGACGCCGTCGTTCTTCGTTTTCGCACGGACACCCTCCAACACCTGAGACCGTCATTAGTATGTTGGATAAGTCCCCTCTCTCGATGGGTGAGCGTGAACTACAATTCAGACATTCTCGCGAAAGCCGGGATCCACCTCCCTCAGACGTGGAGCAAACGGCAGAAAAGTCCCCCAAATTGCATAGTGAAAAGCCCATGAAATCGGCTCGTATTCCCTTGCCGCGTTTTTCCCAAATCCGATAAACTTTTAAGACACTTCAAAAAGGCGGAACACAATGAGTGCTCGCGCACTGGACGAGAAAGTAAAGAACGACAGGGCTAGGAAGGCCGTCGCTCTCGCCATGAAGAACAGGTGGGAGGAAGCTGCGGCGGTCAACCAGACCATCGTGCGAGATTTCCCTGAAGACATCGGCTCTTACAATCGTCTCGGCAAGGCGCTGAGTGAACTTGGGCGCAACAAGGAGGCCCAGGAAGCATTCCGCTCGGTGCTCAAGCGTTCGCCCAACAACTCCATAGCTAAGAAAAACCTCAGCAGGCTCATGAAGCTGTCCGACGCCGATACGCCGCGGGCAGCCAGGAGCACCTCCCGAAGAGCGCAGACCTTCCTGGAAGAGAGCGGTAACGCCGGCGTCACTTCTCTCATTAAACTCGCACCTCCCAAGAACCTTCTCAACCTCACACCGGGCGATGAAGTACAACTCGAGCCGACTGGAAACGGCCTGACCGTCAGGGACGAGTCCGGTACGTATATCGGACAGGTCGAACCCAGGGTGGGGACCCGTATCGCCCGCCTCGCAAAAGGCGGCAACCTGTACGAGGCCGCCGTGACCAGTGTCGAGGAGTTTGAACTGGTCATCATCATACGTGAGACTTATAAGGCGCCGGCACAGTCGGGAATCGTTTCATTCCCGTCGCGGGGTGGCGCCGACTACAGGGTCTATGTGCCGAGCGCGGTTATGGGATATGAAGTAGGGGAGGATGACGACGAGGAACGCGAGCTTGCCGCAGTCGCCGTAAAGGACTGGTCGGACGACGACACTGAACCCGGAGACGACGAAGCCTTCGCTCCAGTCGTCCACAGGATAATCAACTCCCCGACCGCCGACATCGCCGACGACTTCTAGCACACGACGGTTGCCAGTCAGCGTTCGTCATACCGCTCTGCCATCGTATATTTGGTCGGTGGTTGCTGCTGCTACTGTCCTCACTGCGATGGCCGCTGCCTTGTTTACTGGCGCGAGGCACGACTACTCTGCTTATGTGACACAGTGGGATCTGGTGCTGTCTGGAGGAGACCCTTGGTCCTCCAGCAACACATACGGCCCGGCATACAATTTACTCGCCGCCTTTTTCGCAGTTCACCCCCTTTTGCCCAAGGTGGTTTTTGTCTTCTCCTGGCAGGTCAGTAGTTGGTACCTGGTATATCAACTTGTACGTCGGGGAATCACTCTACCTTGGCTGATTTTCTGGTTGGCTGCACTACCTTTCAATCCGCTCTTCTGGTCATTCGGGGTCGTTTATGGCTCAGTGGATTCATTGGTTGCAGCGCTTTGCCTCGCCGCTCTTGCACTGCATCAGAGTGACCGGCGCTCGGTCGCAGCGGTCGTCTTGGCAGTCGCGGTAATTCTGAAGGTATATCCAGTCATCTTTGCACCATTTATGGCCTTGGACGGCCGAAGGATCGATTGGCGATTTCTGACGACATTCGCCGCTCTCATAGCGGCCGGTCTTGCATTCAGCTTTCTTGTGTGGGGAGAGTCGACTTTCCACTCGATAGCCCATAACTCTGGCAGAGGATCGAAAATGCTCTCGATCTTCCGATTCTTGCGAGGCGATGCCGTTCCATGGATAGATGACGTTGATCATCTGAGCCTGCCTGCGATGGCGATAGGCGGTGGCCTGATCTTCGCTCTGGCGTGGAAGTGGCGTCTCCCTGTTGTGTCGGGAGCACTTGCGGGAATACTGGTGACTCTCCTGTTATACAAGGTGGGGCACCAACAGTTCTTCTTGGTCGTTCCGCTTGTCGCTGGTCTATGGTACGCGCACAGGCTTCCGCATAGCGACAGGCTGCTCAGTGGCGCTTTAGTCGTGTGTCTGGCATGGACCGCGTTCATGGGAGCGCTGTATCTCGTGACTCATTATTACGCCAGAGAGGAAGTGGCAGGTGAGTTCGTGAAAGTAGGGGTAGGGCTAGCGGGACAGTGGGGTTTCCTCCGTGACTGGGTGGGGCTGCCCACGTTTGTGATTCTCCTGGCGATGCTGGCGGCGGTGATGCGATACGAATCACGATCTTCCGCCAAACACTGCCCGAATTCCAAACCCTGAATAGCCTATTCCGCGCCTGACTCCGCAAGCGGCCTCGGACGGTAGTACAACCCCCACCGCTGCATCAACTCTTCCACTCTCGAATCTTCGAGCTCCATCAGTTGTCTGAAGAACCCCGCCATCGCGTGCGCGTGCATCAATTCCTCCGTACACACCCACGACGACTCCGCCGGAACCACGTACAGCAACCCGTTCTGATGCTCACACTCCAGTTCCACTCGCTTCCCACCACTGTCTGTCTTTACATTCAATCCGAATTCACTCATCCGGTACCTCATAACAGCTATTCAATTACGGCTCGTACCCTACCTCGAATTATACCAGCGAATATCTTCTGTATATGCCTAGCCTATAACTCGGCTCTCAATAAACGCCGCCTGGCCCCTCACTGAAAACCGCCGTCCGCCAACTGCTATAATCACCATCGAAACAACACCGATCAGGAGGAATACATGACAGTTCACTTCCAGGATGACACCGTAGCAATTCATATGATCCAGTGCGGACCCTACGGAAACAACGCCTACATAGTAGTCTGCCCCGAGACCAACGAGAGCATCGTCATTGACGCGCCCCCCGACCCGGGCGCTCTCATCCAGGCGGCGCAGCAGACCGATGTCAAGGCGATACTCATCACGCACAACCACTGGGACCATATCGAAGGACTCAAGGAGGTCGCTTCTGCACTTGGTGCGCCCGTGGGCATAGGCCAGAACGACGCCGACCAGCTCGACGACGCGCCCCAGATCAGAATCGCCGACGGCGACGAGATCAGCGCCGGAAGCGTAACTCTGACTGCCATACACACACCCGGTCACACACCCGGCTCCACCTGCTTCACCTTCGGCCCCCACCTGTTCACCGGAGACACACTCTTCCCCAACGGTCCGGGCAGGACTGGAAGCCCTGAGAACCTTAAGCAGCTCATCGGAAGCATTACGGGCAGGCTCTTCACTCTGGAAGGAATCGGAGAATTCTTCCCCGGGCACGGCGATGTGGGCGACCTGACCACCGAGCAGGGCAAATACGAAGTGTTCGCTTCCAAGGAGCACCCCGACGATCTGCAAGGCGACGTTGACTGGCTCAATAGCTGACGGACTTCGCTACTATATCGTCAAAAGGTGGCCCAACTTGACTATCCATGATGAACGCTCCCACGTCCAATGGAGCGTCGGAGACATAGCTCTGGCGTCCGCTATCTGCCTCGGCGCATTCGGAGTGTTCTTCCTGGCGGTAGGTGGTGTGGCATCCGCCGACCGGTGGGAACGTGAGTTGTCCCTGCTGGCGTGGCTGGCCGCGCTGGCCGAGAGCGTCTTACTGCTTGCCGTATGGCTGATAGTCGTCAAGAAGCACAGACTGCCATGGGCTGCTGCAGGCCTCAGATTGCCAGCGCACGGGAAGTCATTCCTGCTCGCGGTCGCTGCCCTGTTGGGGAGCCTGGCATTCACTGCCACCTATGCTTTCGTCGCCTCAACTCTCGGATTCGACGTGTTGGTCCCTGAGCAGTTGCCCACCGGACTCGCTGGAGACGGAGCGTACATCTTACTGACCGCAATTGCCCTCGGCGTGTGGGTGCCGTTCGTGGAGGAAGTCTTCTTCAGGGGCTTCCTGTTCGCCGGCCTCGCTGTGAGATATGGATTGCTTGTCGGTGTGGTCTTGAGCGCGGCGCTCTTCGCGCTCGTGCACTTCTCCGTGGCCACGATTATTCCGATATTCGTTACCGGAGTACTGTTCGCGCTCGTGTACCATACAACCGGATCAATATGGATACCTATGGCTGCCCACTCCGCACAAAATCTGATCGCCCTGCTTGCCTCCAAATTCGCTCTGCCTGAAGTGGGCAGCCGCGTGGGGGATGGGCTAGGCATGTTATAAGGAACGTTCGAAATGCCCAACAGAATTGACACGACCCTAAGCAGACTTCGCGAGAACGGACAGCAGGCGCTCGGCCCATTCGTCACCATCGGCTTCCCCGATATTCCTACTTCCGAATCGCTAGCCCGCGTCCTCCTGGAATCCGGTGGCGATATGCTCGAACTTGGCGTGCCGTTCAGCGACCCGCTCGCCGATGGCCCCACCGTACAAATGACCAGCTATCGCGCACTCCAGAACGGCGTCACAGTCTCCACGTGCATCGAGACCGTGAAGAACCTCCGGGACGGAGGAGTGGACGCCCCGCTGATACTCATGGGCTACTACAACCCATTCCTACACTATGGCCTCGAGAGGTTTCTCGACGATGCCGCCATCGCCGGCATGGATGGCATGATAGTCCCGGACCTGCCCACCGAGGAGTCCGCGCAGCTATCCGAAATGGCCGCGACCCACGGCATTCACCTGATCCCGCTCCTGGCCCCCACAAGCTCCGACGAGCGAATACGCGACGCTTGCGAATCGGCGCGCGGGTTTATATACTGCGTTAACTTTACCGGGGTTACAGGCGCGCGCAGACTGAGTTCACAGTCAACGCCTGCACTCGTCGAACGCATCAGGCGATATACCGACCTTCCCCTACTTGTCGGATTTGGCGTATCGCGGCGAGAACATCTTGAGGAGATCGCCACTTACGCGGACGGGGCTATTTTGGCAAGCGCACTCATTGATGCCGTCGAAAGGGCGCCCGAGGACCGCAAACTCGACACTGCGCGAGACTTCATACACTCACTCAGAGGAACTAACGACAGGGGCAGCTAGATTGAGCAAGGTAAGGGGAATCCGAGGCGCTACCACCGCCGATTCGAACGACAGGGAAGCGATTCTGGACGCCACACGCGAACTACTGGAAGAGTTGGTCAAGGCAAACGACGTCAGCGCCGACGATATAGCTGCTGTCACGTTCAGCGCCACAAATGACCTCGACGCTGAATTCCCCGCCGTTGCCGCCCGCGTACACATGGGCTGGACCGAGGTCGCCATGATGTGTGGCAACGAGATGAACGTGCCCGGAGGTCAGGAGCGCTGCATCCGCGTCATGATTCTCGTCAACACCGACAAGCGTCCCGAAGAACTCAAACGCATCTACCTGCGCGACGCGGCAAACCTCCGCACACGCGACGGCAAGGCTGAGCCTTGACCCGTAAAGAATAGCGACGCAAAAGACGAAGCCTCCTCTCCTGAATGGAATAGGACTGAGGTGAGGGCATAAACTGACGACTGAAAACTGAAAACTAAGAACTAGGAGAGAAACCCCATGGAAGTAATCAAGAACGGATCAGTCCCCGAAGAAGACGCAACCAATGCCCCGCTGTTCTACGGCGGCCCCGTCAGCCGTCAGCCCATAGTCGGTGCACAGAGCAACTTCTTCAACTTTGCCCAGGTCAACTTCTACGACGGCGCGAAGAACAAGTTCCACTCCCACACCACCGACCAGGTCCTCTTCGTGACCGGCGGTGAGGGCATCGTCGCCACCGAGGACGAGGAGATAGTCATAACCGAGGGCGACACCGCCTTCATCCCGTCTGGTGAAAAACACTGGCACGGAGCCGTTGACGGCAAAGACTTCTCCCACATCTCACTCACCGGCACCGGCAGCGAGACCACCCAGTACGACGACTAACCAGTCACTTTTCGGAATCGGGTATTGGAGGGATGATCGCGAGAAGACCGAACAAGCCGCCAATCCCTTCGGGTTGCCCCTTGAGTAGTTTCCTATGATGAATCGTAGCATAGCCATAGCCTTCAGTCTGCTGATTCTATGGCTGATTGCGTCATGTGGAGACAGCGGCAGTCCCACGCCCGAACCCGATATAGAAGCCACAGTCGAAGCGCGTGTCGCAAAGGCATTGGAGGAGACATCGAATCCGGCGTCGGCTCCAACCAACACCTCCACCCCCATTCCGACCGTCCCTCCGACCCTGACTAATACGCCAATCACGGCTCCAACCAACACGCCGACGCCCACCAATACGCCAATCACGGCTCCAACCAACACCCCCACCCCCGTTCCGACCGTCCCTCCGACCCTGACTAATACGCCAATCACGGCTCCAACCAACACGCCGTCTCCAACCCCAACCAATACGCCAATCACGGCCCCGACCAACACCCCGGCTCCAACCTCAACCAATACGCCAATCATCACCCCAACCGTCCCTCCGACCCCGACCAATACGCCAATCACCACCCCAACCGTCCCTCCGACCCCGACTCCTGTACCTATAGAGGAGGTCAACTTCACGGGGCTCGTAACTTCCACAAACCTGCCGAGCCAGGTTCAGGTGGTATTCTCGCTTCGCGACCAGCGCGGACACGCGATTGTGCTGCCCGCTGAGGAGATCGAACGCGAAACCAGGGTGTTCGAGCGCGGCCCCGGAACCGACGACTGGGAGGAGATTGACTATACCGAGACCAGTTTCTTCGTTCACACCGCCGAGAACATAGACCTGGAGGTGGTGTTCGCGCTTGACTTCACGAATAGCATGTCCGAAGCGCGTCTTCCGAATGGCAACAGTGGCGTACAAGCCATGCGCAGTGCGTTCGATGCTGCGCTCGCCGTGCTGCCGAGCACACACCGAATAGGTGTGGTGGAGTTCCACGACAGAAACTCGGAACCGGGCGTCCTGTCCGCTCTCACCACCGACCGCGCGGCTATCCGCGAAAGCGTGGCGCGCTTCGCGGATAGCTCATTCGATCCCGGCTCCTCGCGAGTATGGGACAGCGTTGTCACCGGTTCAGGACTCTTTTCCACCGTTCAGGAAAACCCCAGGGCGGTCAGGGCGTTGGTATTCCTGTCGGACGGACGCGACACCAGCAGCGTCAAAGACCGCGACGCCGCACGGCGATTCGCCCAAGATAGAAACGTCCAGCTATACGCCTTGGGCGTAGGCGAGGTTTTCCAGAAGGCTCAGCTGCGTGAGATTGCGGAAACTACCGGCGGTGGATACTACGACGCGAGCGACATATCCCTGCTTCAGGAGCAGCTTCAGTTGCTGGTGAGCGACCTGCGCGGACAGTACCAACTCAGCTACATCACGCTCCGCAGAACGGGCGAATATGAAGTTGGGATAGGTGTAAAGGTGGAGGATATCTGGGGCTCGACGGATGTCGGACCCTTCGATGTCGCCCTATTCTTCGGTCCTGACAACCGGGGCGTGATTGACTTCGACCCGCCCTCGCTCGATCATGCGAACAATCGCTCCACACTGTTTATGCGCGCACTCCATATACCCAGGAACATAGACCGCATACGATTCAGGTTCGACACCTCCAACCCGGTCGAAGTCGAAACGGTCTCGCGGCGCAACGGTGGCCTGCTCGACGGCTGGATGCTCTCCGGCCCCGACTCCACCGGATTCTATGAGGCTTCCTCTTCCGAACCCCTCGAATTCGGCAACTTCGGCCCCATGTTCAAGCTGGCCGTATCCGGCGTCACCGAGCAGACTTATGAGATACCTATCGAGTTTGACAACTCTATCTACACGGCTGGGAAGTTCCTCTCACACACGACACACATCGCCGTAGCTCCGCCCCCTCCACCGTCCGGGCGCATAGCGTTCCATTCTGGACGAGACGAGAATTGGGAGATATACGTGATGAACGCCGACGGCTCCGACATCACAAGACTCACCAACCATCCAGCATCTGATGCATACCCCTCTTGGTCCCCTGACGGCCAGCGCATAGCGTTCTATTCTGATCGAGACGGGAACAGCGAGATATACGTGATGAACGCCGACGGCTCCGACATCACAAGACTCACCAACCATCCAGAGACAGATAGAGTCCCCTCTTGGTCCCCTGACGGCCAGCGCATAGCGTTCCAATCTGAACGAGACGGGAACAGCGAGATATACGTGATGAACCCCGACGGCTCCGACATCACAAGACTCACCAATTATCCAGAACTTGACGTGTTCCCCTCTTGGTCCCCTGACGGCCAGCGCATAGCGTTTCATTCTGAACGAGACGGGAACAGCGAGATATACGTGATGAACCCCGACGGCTCCGGCATCACCAGACTCACTGACCATCCTGAGACAGATAGAGTTGCAAGATGGTCTCCGGATGGTCGGCGCATAGCCTTTCGATCTGAGAGAGAAGATGGCAACAGCGAGATATACGTGATGAACTCCGACGGCTCCGGCATCACCAGACTCACCTACCATCCAGCATCTGATTGGTATCCCACATGGTCTCCCGACGGTCGGTGGATAGCGTTCCGTTCTGAACGAGACGGGAACAGCGAGATATACATCATGCGCTCCGACGGTAGTGAACTCACCAGGCTGACTGACAATGACAGCGCCGATAGAGCGCCATCTTGGACAACCCCTTAATTCGTTCTCCGTTGTCTCAGTTCGAGACCGTCCGAACCCCGATTGGAACACCCTGCATCACAGAAACGTTTCAGGACCACGTCTCCATGCCCATCTCATCTCTTGACCCACATCCCCGAAAGCGCGCCCCTGTGCTCCACACCGAAATATCCTACGTGGACACCGGCGAGGGTGCGCCCGTAGTCTTCCTGCACGGCAACCCGACGAGTTCCTACCTGTGGCGCAATATAATCCCCCACGTTCAGAGCGGCGCGCGCTGCCTTGCTCCCGACCTCGTCGGCATGGGGGACTCCGGCAAGATGACCTCCGGCACCTACAGGTTCGTTGAGCACGCGCGATACCTGGACGCCTGGTTCGACACCCTCGGACTCGACAGCGACATGATACTGGTCTGCCACGACTGGGGTTCGGCGCTCGCGTTCCACTGGGCACACAGGCACCCGGAGCGTGTCGCCGGCATCGCCTACATGGAGGCAATCGTGCAGAGCCTCAGCTGGGATCAGTGGCCCGAGGCCGCCCGCCGCGTATTTCAGGGATTCCGTTCCGACGCGGGCGAGCAGATGGTCCTGGACAACAACGTCTTCGTCGAGCGAGTGCTGCCGGGCAGCATAATCCGAGACCTGAGCGACGAGGAGATGAACGTCTATCGCAAGCCATACATCGAACCCGGCGAGTCGCGCAGGCCAACGCTATCCTGGCCGCGCGACATTCCGCTGGACGGCGAGCCCGCCGACGTGGTCGAGATAGTTGATGCCTACTCGTCCTGGCTGTCGCAAAACGACATCCCCAAGCTGTTCGTGAACGCCGAGCCCGGGGCGATTCTCACCGGCGAGCAGCGCGAGTTCTGCCGAACTTGGCCGAATCAGCGAGAGGTCACGGTCAGGGGAGTCCACTTCGTTCAGGAAGACTCCCCCGAAGAGATAGGAGAGGCGATTGCGGACTGGCTTACGGACATAGGCCAGTGGGGCGCATCTTGATGCCATTCTCGTGTCAGAATCTCGCACTCCAGCGACTAGCTGACTTTCCCGCGAGAGGAGACCTTTGTGTAGCAAACGTCATTCCCGCGAAGGCGGGAGCCCAGGGGTGGGTAGGCGTATGAAAGGGAAAACTAGCCGGACGCTGTACTAGATGACTGAACGCACGAGTGTCAAACAGATAAGAGTGTTCGTAGCGGTAGAGCTTCCCGATGAAGTGAAGACCGAGTTCGCGGACCTGGTGTCCGAGATAGACGCCCTCGGCGTGAGGGGAGTGCGAACGGTCAGGCCAAATGGCATTCACCTGACACTCAAGTTCCTGGGAGACGTGAACGCCGACCTGGTACCGGAAATTCAGTCCGCTATGGACGCTGCCGCATCGGCGGCAACGCCGTTCGACCTTTCGCTCGGAGACACCGGAGTCTTCCCAAATCCTGGCGCTGCCCGCGTGTTGTGGGTCGGAGTTGCGGGCGACTTCAAGCGCCTGAAACGACTTCAGCAGGCTGTTGAGCGAAATCTGTCGGACCTGGGATTCAGGCGCGAACGCCGGAGATTCAATCCGCACATTACCGCCGGGCGAATTCGGGACAGCGTATCGCGCTACGACAGACGAAGAGTGACAGACACCCTATTCTCGCATGAATACGCCCGCCCGCCAATTCGGGTAGAGTGCATCAGCCTGATACGAAGCATCCTGCGCCCGGACGGAGCCATCTACGAACCGATTTACACCGTTGGATTGGCTGGCGACTGACCTCTTTCTCAGGGGCGGCCTTCCAAGTCGGCGGTTGCGGTCTGGAGCGCTTCCTTCACGTCCGGATGGTCGCGGTTCAGCTTCAGCGTAGGCAGGCGGCGGATGTAGCCGGAGTACTCGTCGAAGTCCTCGTAGGTCTCCCTCGTGAAAAGCCCGTCCTCTATGGCTTTATTCATCGCTCGAACAAGGTAGTCGAAGTCCAACTGCATCCATGGCTGCTGGCTGAGGTTCTGCGTAAGATACCTGAACGTTATATAGCGACTGCGCTGTTCAAGACTGTCGCAGAACTTTATTGTGTCCTGCGTAATTCCGCCCGATACCATGTCATAGCTGTCGTCGTCTCCGAGTTCGTTTCTGAAAACGGGCCGGGTACTGTCGAATTCTATGGCTTCGGCGTCATCCTCGATGCTGCCGAAATCTGCTCCGGTGGACATTACCCAGTCCACCAGTCCCTCCGTGACCACCTTCACATAGCCCCTGTCGTAGGCATCCATAACCAGGGGCTTGAACCTGGTGTGTCCGAACTTGCTCTCGTCGAAGTCCCTGACTCGGTGTGAAAGCAATGGCTTCAGCGCTGCCAGTACGATAGGACCCTTCTGGTCGTTTGTTATATCTCTTATAGCTTCATAAACCTGCTTGAGATCGTCCGTGATCGGCCCCACCGATGGCTTGTCGGCGTCCGGCAGCGACGCGGTCATCATTCGCTGCACTGACGGCTCCACATCGAGGTCGTAGAACTTCACCCAGTCCGCGCTCTCAGTGAGCCTTGGAGACGCGGTCCAGCTCAGCGCCACTATGGCGACGAACTTGCCATACGGCCTGAGAGTCTTGACCAGATGTATGAAATCGCCGTCGCCGGAAACCAGCATATAGGCGTCTATGTTGGGATACCTGTAACAGAACTCCACGCAGTCCGCCGTCAGTTTCACATCCACGCTGTTCTTGCGCACGGATGAGACGATTCCGTCCTGATCGTTCTGATAGACGCGCCCGGGCACGTACACCGGCTCGATTCCAGCCGCGTACAGACGCCGAGGGTCGTTGAACATAATGTGATTTTGAAAGTCAGCGTATGCTCTGGCGACCACAACCCTGCCCAGAGCCTGCGCCTCTTCCATTATCGCGCTTATATTCGGCGCGAGGTTCTGCTGCTGCAACCCGAACCGGATGTTCTCCCAATCCAGAAGGAGGGCTATTTCGCGGTTCCCGTCTTCCTTCATCAACCTATCTCACCTGAAACTCGCCAGAGGAACTAACACAAAACTGCTACGCCCGCTTGGTCAAGAGTGTCTGCGAGGCGTGACAGTCCCTGCCGCTACCATGTGTACGAAAATAGTGTCGTCGCTTCTTATATATGTAGATTATATCAGGGAACGCCGCGGCACAGGGACTTTTTTACACGCGAAAAGTAGAGACATATTTACCCGTATCTCGGCGAAGTAAACCCACATGGACTTAATCAAAGCGTTGGGGCCAACGCTTTTTAAGGGCGGTGAAGCCGTTTTTCCTCGCGCCATACTAGCCGGACGCGAGTGTCCACCGCTCCCATGCGTCCTCGATTTCCTTCTGAGTTTCCGCGTACTCTTGCCCGAGCCGCGCTATCGCGTCCGTATCCTGCCGGGCCGAGGCGGTTTCGAGATTCTTCTCGATGTCGGACATCTTTGTCTCGAGCTCTTGAATCAGGCTCTCGTAGTCAACCGTCTGTATCTGCGTGGCGGCCTTCGACTTTCGCTCCTGCTTGCGAGACTCGCGTTCCCGCCTTCGATGCCTTGCGCGGGCGCGCTTCGATACCGGCTCCGGTTCAGGTGGCCGATTCACGCGCATCCATTCCACGAATCCGCCGTTGAATGGGCGAACCGTGCCTTCTTCGATTGACCATATCTGCTCGGCCATCAATCCAATGAAGTGGCGGTCGTGGGACACGAACAACATCGTCCCGTCGAACGACTCAAGCGTCTCTTCCAGCGCCTCCCGGCTGGCTATGTCGAGGTGAGTTGTGGGCTCGTCCAGCACCAGCACATTGGGGTAGGTAATCAGCAGCCTGGCAAGAGACAGGCGTGTGCGCTCGCCGCCGGACAGAGCTCTGACCTGCTTGAACACATCGTCCCCCTGGAACAGAAAGCGCGCGAGATAGTCCCTCGCCTCTCCAATGGGCAGATTGCGGATCTCCAGAAAGGCGTCCAGTACATTCTTGTCGTCGGGCAGATTCCATGTCCCCTGGTTCAGATACCCGGTCTGCACGTTGTGGCCAAGCGTAACCGTGCCTGAAATAGGCGGCTGCTCACCGAGAATCGTTCTGAGCAGTGTCGTCTTTCCGATGCCGTTGGCTCCGACTACTGCGGTTCGAGAACTGCTCTCGAGATCTATGTCGGGCAGGGTGAGCAGCGTCGTATGCGTATCGCCGTCCGCGAACCCGACTGAAAGATCATGCAGTCTCAGCGCGATGCGTCCGGTCCGGGACGAGCTCGCCGCGTTTATGGACACGGTCTTTTCGTTCTGTGGAGCCTCGAATCGTTCCAGCCTGGCCAGTCGCTTCTCACGTCCCCTGGCCTCGCGGGAACGCTGTCCGGCCTTATATCTCTGGATGAAGAACTCTTCTTTAGCTATATATTCCTGCTGCCGCTCGAACTCCTTCTGCTGTCGTTCGACCTGAGCGTGCTTCAACTCCCGGTACTGCGAGTAGTTTCCCGGAAATCTCTGGACTCTCCCGCGCTCCATCTCCCAGATCTCAGAGCACACGCGGTCGAGGAAGTATCGGTCGTGGGACACTACGACCGCGGCGTACTTGAAGCCGGACAGGAAGTCTTCCAGCCAATTCAGGCCGTCGAAGTCGAGGTAGTTGGTGGGCTCGTCCAGCACAAGCAGGTCGGGGTCCATGAGGAGTGCGCGGGCCAGCGCTGCCCGGGTACGTTCGCCACCGCTGGCCGCCACCGCGGGCGTATCCAGCGTATCCAGCGGCATCCCCACACCTTCTACTACTCGATCCATACTGCTCTCGTAGTCATAACCTCCCAGAGCCTCGTACTCTTCGAGCAGTCGGGCGTATCGCGTTTCGGCCCGTCGCCGGTCTGCCCCCTCGCGCTGCTGGATTTCCAGAGCGCTGGCGGCAAGCTCGTCTTCGAGGTCGAACAGCTTCTGAAATGCGGACTGTACTTCATCGCGCAGCGTCCCCGGTGCGTCGTGTTCCGGCATCTGGGAAACATACGCTATTCGCAGTCCCGGTCCGGCTGAAACGTAACCGCCGTCGGGCTCTAGACTGCCGGTCAGAACTCGCAGAAGCGACGTCTTTCCGCTTCCATTCGGGCCTACCAGACCGACCCGGGCATGTTCGCCAACCTCGACGCTCACGTCGGCGAATATCTCCATTTCGCCGTAGAATAGCTTGAGTTGTGAGGCAGTCAGCAGCATTTCAGTGTCTCAGGATTCCAGGATGCGCTTGAGGTTTTGGTGGTCGGACTCGAAGCGTGCCTGGGCTCTCGCGCTCATGGCGGACTCGGCCAGCGCCATCAGCCCCGTCAGTCTGACTTCGGATACGGAGTGAAGCCTCGACCCTCCGTCCATTGGGCTGATACTGTAAGTCAGGCTCATTGGGAAGGGACCGTCAGTGCTGTGAGCTGAATAGCTTTCACCGGGGCTGAATTCAGTTACCGCAAACTCGTGCGACAGTCTGCGCTGCATCACTTCGCTCACAATGCGGCAGGTCGTTCCGCGTCCCACGGGACCTTGCGATGTCTGCTCCGCCTCCACGATGTTTTCAGCCCAACTCGGAAGGTTCTCTATCTTGGTCAGAAATCCCATGACCTCTTCTACCGGGCGGTTGATGGTGATAGTCGTCTCTACTCTCAATATTTCTCGCTTTGAACGCGCTGTCTATCGGATAACTCTTATGATTACTCTGAATCGCCGCATCGAACACGTGGGCCTCAATTCGACGACTTCCACTATATCGGCCTCCTCGAATTTGCCCTCCGCCGCGAAACTCATCCCGGCTTCGGGCAAAACGGGGCGGCGCATCTGCCCAGCCGGGCGGCCATCTTCATCCACTAGAAACCATGTGAAGGTCGGAAGACAGGTCTGGGAAGTCACAGGGACTCGCTCTTTTCGGAGAATTGTCAGACCTAAGTTTACATTTCGCGCATACGGAGGGTCTAGTGACGCTATTAGTTTGCATGTTCGTATCATAGCGGATATGGGAGGTAGATATGTAGTCCTATGAGAAACTGGCGAAGACTTCAGAAGGCACTGACTTCTTGACGAAAGGATGTCGCGATGAATATAAGTGACTCACAGGAATTGTCCACGAATTAGCGCGCGTTGCGGAGTAGAGCATGAAAGTCCTCATATCAGGTTCGAGTGGGCTTATCGGAACGGCTTTGGTGAGAAGTCTTGAGTCATCGGGACACAGTATTACAAGGCTGGTGCGTCCGAACTCATCAGGAGCCTCGAGCGGCATCGCATGGGACCCGGCGTCCGGCTCTCTCGACGCGCGGAGGCTGGAGGGATTCGACGCGGCAGTCCACTTATCCGGCGAAAATGTCGCATCCGGTCGCTGGTCTGCCGATCAAAAGGCACGTATCAGGGACAGCAGAGTGAGAAGCGCGGAGTTACTAGCAAACGCGCTCGCCGGGCTGGACAGTCCTCCTAAAGTCTTTGCCTGTGCCTCCGCCACCGGCTACTACGGAGACAGGGGCGACGAAATCCTGACCGAAGACGCCGCGCCCGGCTCGGACTTTCTCGCCGATGTCAGCGTGGAGTGGGAGAACGCGACGGCTCCCGCTTCGGACGCCGGAATCCGTGTGGCCAATATGAGGATCAGCGTGGTACTTACCGCCGCGGGCGGCATGGTGGCGACCGTTGGCCCGATTTTCAAGTTGGGACTTGGCGGCAGACTCGGCTCAGGAGCGCAGTACCTTAGCTGGATCTCCAGGGAGGACATCATCCGCGCCATGGAATGGATACTGGACCGCGACGACCTCAGCGGCCCGGTGAATCTGTGCTCGCCCAACCCGGTCACCAACTCAGAGTTCACCCGGACGATGGGCAGGATGCTGAGAAGGCCGGCCCTGTTCCCGGTACCTGGATTCGCGCTCAGAATAACCCAGGGCGAGATAACCGACATGCTCCTGGCCAGCGTCCGCGCCGCGCCCACGAAACTCATCACCAGCGGCTTCGAGTTCCGCCACTCGGACTTGGAGGACGCGCTCCGCTGGGCGCTGGCCGACACGGAAGTATGAGGCACTCTTTCGCTTGAGATTTATGCAGGGGTCGCAACATCTTTGGCCGGTACGATGGCACTTTCCGCTGTCAACGAAGCTTTGCGTATCTCGCGGACCATGAACTGGCCTATCTCGACGAAACTGACGTTCTCAGTTGCCTGATGAGCGACGATTCCTACACAGAGGCCAGCCAATAGGATAACGACAGTCGGACCACTAAGGCTAGTAATGACTAGCAAGACTGCCCCAGTGCAGATTCCGCCTTTTGCGAGACCGTCAGAAAACTCCTTCCAGTCCCCCGACTTCCGGGCTATATGGAATGCCCTCGCTAAAGCCACGACTGTCACTATCAGCATAAGTGGATTGGCGCTAACCACAGCGGACAGCCCCATGCCGCTTACAAGACTGGAAAACTCTTCAACATCATCGTTGTTCCAGTTAAGCGCCACTGCCAGAATACCAATCGAGCCTGCTATCAACTCCACGACGTCGTAGGAAACCAGATCATTGAGCCAAGCCTTGGAAATCCCTAGGTTTCCCAGGGAGTCCGCCAAGCTGTTGAACGCATTTTGATCCCATGTTACAAGTGGAAGCCCCCTGGGAGTCGTGGCATCCCGGGCCAATGCCTGTATTAGTTCCGATGCATCTTTGAAGATGTTAACGTCGGCGGCGACCTCCCTAGTGGCTTGGAACGCTCCAAAGAGTGTGTGACCGCCATCGAACAGCCGATGGTACGAACCGCCTGTGTGAGCCTGGTTGTACACAGCATCCATCGCTTGGTCCCAATTAGTACGACCATCGACAAGTCCATGTAACCAACCGTTGAGCTCTCTGGAAATCTGCGGATTGGCCATCAACCCCTGAATAATGGCAAAAGCTTGTGCCTGACCAATCATGCCATCTTTGGATAATCTATCAAGCGCGGGTCCTAATTGAGCACTTAACCTCCGCTTGGCACTTCCGCTCAAAGTCTTGGACGATTCGATTGCATCGGTCAGATTGTTGCGGATCTGCTCAGGAAATACGGAATCCCTCGGCGCTCTTTCTCTGATAGCGCCAACGCCATCCCCCACGGTCCTGATACCCTGACCAGCCACGCGGGTTGCCGCGTCGCCCGTGGTTATCATCCCTTGCCGTGCGTTTTCTCCCGCCGCTTTCGCGTGTCCAGCAGCGGTGTCTCCGACTGATTTCGCGCCCCGGGCTGCGACATCGCCAGCAGTCTTGGCGCCTTTGGACGCGGCCTTCCCTGCGGATTTTGCGCTTTGCGAGAAGTTTCTGGCTGCGGACTTGAATCGGTCTTTACGCTCGGTCATGATCGAATATCCTCTCTATCCTGTCCGTATCCCATGCGTAGGGAATATCAGCCGATGCACGGTCTGGACGCTGGACTCGGCGAAGGTGCGCGAGTCCTTGATGATCTGATCGTCCAGCGCGAGATTGTCCGGGTCACGCAGCGAGTCCACCCCGTGTTCGCTGCCGTAGTCGCTCGGAATATCGTTCCCGAAATTCTGCCCCGACAGGACCCCGTATGCCATAGTCCAGGCACGCGCGACCGCCTGAAGGTCGTAGCCGCCTCCGCCCAGCGCAAGCCACTTGCCCGGCGCCGCCGCGCTAAACTCGGACACCGCTTCCGCAAACCCCTGCACTGTCAGCGCGAGGTGAGTTATCGGGTCGCGGTAGTGCGAATCTATCCCAAGCTGGGTAACGATCACGTCCGGCCTGAACGCGTCCAGCAGCGCCGGAACGGTCTGCCGGAATGCCCACAGGTACACCTCGTCCGAAGTGTACGGATACAGCGGCACGTTGACCGAGTATCCCCTGCCAATGCCCGTTCCAGTCTCCTGTACGAACCCTGTCCCCGGAAAGAGGAACGCGCCCGACTCGTGCAACGAGATGGTCAATACCCTGTCCGTGGCGTAGAAGGCGTGCTGGACTCCGTCGCCGTGATGACAGTCTATGTCTATGTACGCTACCTTCATCCCCTCCTGCAGGAAGCGGTGTATGGCGATCACAGGATCGTTGAAGACGCAGAATCCGTAGGCGTGGTCGGGCATCGCGTGGTGCAAACCGCCCGATATATTGAACGCCGCGTCCGCTTCTCCTGCTATGAGCATTTCCGCCGCCGCGACGGACGCGCCCGTCGAAAGCGCTGCCGCCTCGTAGATGCCCGGATAGTATGGATTGTCGCCCGGCCCGAAGTTGAACGCGGCGGGATTGGCATCCGCGCGTCCCACGCCTATCGCCTCTACTCCGTTCACGTACTCCGGCGTGTGAAACCACCCGAGTTCGGTCTTGGTGGCCTCTCTGACACCCTCGACTCTCGACCTGTCGGAGGCAAACGCTCCGTAGGAATCCAGGAGTTCATGTGTGTATCTGAGTCGGACCGGCTTCATGGGGTGCGTGTCGCTAAGTGTATGCTCAGACATACGCTCGTCGTACATAAACACGGCGTTGCCGGTGCGGTCTGTTTCGGACTGTGGATCTAGGGTCATGTAATGTCTCGCAGCCTGGATCGTCTTGGAGTTGGCATATTCAAAAGGGTCGCGCTTCGGCTGAAAACTGTCAAGTGTACCTTCGAGAAAATCGCACCTACCGGCCACTTCTGCAATGCTTCCGGTCCGCTGCCACAGCTTGACCCTATTTGCCCTCTGGGATAGACTCCAATCGCTCACAGTTACTCGTAATCCAATGCTGGTTTTGATCATAGGAGGTAATGATGAACCTGCTGGTTATCTCAGGCGGAGGCCATCCGTATCACGAAAGCACGCCGGTACTGCTCGATTTCCTTGGCAGAGACGGGCACGAAGTCCAGATGACAGAGGACGCAAGCATTCTGACCACCGACGCCATGAAGGAATTCGATGCGCTCGTGTTCAACACGAGACGCGAGTTCGACGCGGCGCGCGATATGGATATGACCCTGGAAGAGAACGAGCGCGTCGCGCTCTCCCAGTACGTCGGCGGCGGACACGGGTTCGTCTGCATACACATATCCGGCTGTCGGCCCGCCGACTGGCACGAGTACCACGACATCACGGGCGGCGGATGGATAAGCGGCGAGAGCTACCACCCGCCATACGGCCAGTTCACCGTGAACGTCAGCAACTCCGACCACCCCTGCGCCGAGGGAATCGGCGACTTCGTTACGAACGACGAACTGTACATGAACCTGGGGTCTCGAACCGGAAACGACGTCTTCCTGACGGCGGAAGCCGAAGAGGGCACCCACGCCTGGGGTCCCGACCGTGCCCCCACATTCATGCCCGGCGGCACATACGACCTCGCCTGGACGCGCTCTTACGGCAACGGCAAAGTATTCAAGACCACCCTCGGACACAACGGCCTCAGCTTCCAGACCCCGCAGTTCCAGAGGCTGGTGCTCAATGGAGTAAACTGGGTAACGGACAAGGGCTGATTGCCACAGAAGGCCAGTCAAACCACAACAGTCAGATTCAGATAAGGAGGGATACCATGCCCAAGGTCAGTGGACTCGGACACGTGGGAATATTCGTAAACGACCTGATGAAACAGCGCGACTTCTACTCTCGCGTAATGGGCCTTCAGATAGCCGACGAAGACCTGGAGCAGAGGGGCATGGTGTTTCTCAGCGCGCACCCGGACGAGGAACACCACGAGTTCGTCATCATGAAGGGTCGCTCCGGCCCGGCGGACGCGCAGGTTATACAGCAAATTTCGTTCAAGGTGGACACGCTGTCCGAACTCAAGGACTTCTATACCACCTTCAGGGACGAGGGCGTGAACATACAGCGGACCGTAAGCCACGGCAACGCCTTCGGAATGTATGCGGACGACCCGGAGGGAAACACCATCGAGATTTACTACAAGACCGGCTTCCCGGTCCCGCAGCCGCACGGTGATCCGGTGGACCTCGATATGTCCGAAGAAGAGTTGCTCGACATAGCCAAGGCGGCTATACCGGCGGACTAAGCGCTGACCGCTGAAAACTAACAACTAACCAGGGGAAAGGTGTGAGTAGATGAAGCTCGTATTGAAGTCCGACCGTTTGATTGACGGCACAGGAGCCGATCCTGTCCCCAACGCCGCCATGGTGGTGAAGGACGGGCGTATCTCGGAAATCACGTCTCAGGACAAGCTGAGCATCGGCGAAAGTGAAGAGGTCGAAGTCATAGACGTCTCCGGCGGAACCCTGATGCCCGGCTTCATCGAGATGCACACTCACATCCACTGTAGCGCTCAGACCGACGCCTACACCCACATCATGACCGAGAGCGACGAGACTTTCATCATGCGCGGCGTAGGAGCGGTCAGGGACGCGCTCGGCTCGGGCGTCACCACGATGCGCGACCTCGGCAGCCGCAACCAGGTCGTTCTGCCAATCAAGGCCGCCGTGGAAGACGGCATCATACCCGGTCCGCGCATGATAGTGGCCGGAACTCCGATCACCACAACCGGCGGCCACTGCAATATGTTCGGCACCGAGGCCGATACCGCCGACGCGGTCGTGTCCGCGATACGAAATCAGTTCAAGCTGGGCGCCGACTGCATCAAGATCATGTCCACCGGCGGCGGATTCACCCCTGGCACCAACGTCCGCGCCCCCCAGTACCCGGTCGAAACGCTCAGGGCGGCTGTCCGGGACGCCGAACGACTCGGACTCAGAGTAGCGGCCCACTGCCACGCCTCCGCAGGAGTCAGGAACTGCGTCAATGCCGGAATACACAATCTCATCCACTGCACCTGGCTCGCCGAGAGCGAGGATGAGATGTACGACTACGATCCCGACTATGCCGACATGATAGCCGAGAAGGGCCTCTACGTTGACCCCACGCTCGCTCTGGGACGGCTCAACAACATCAGGGGCCGCAATCGCCCGCCCGCGAGCGGCGCGATGGGCGATCCCGCCCGCCGTTTCGAGATTCTGCGTGATATGTGGGATAGGGGCGTCAAGTTCGTGACCGGCATGGACGCCGGAATGACCAACGCCAACTTCGACGACTTCGCATACATCCCGCAGGTCATGGTCGAGGAGATGCACATTACGCCAATGGAGGCCATCGTGTGTTCTACCCAGACCTCCGCCGAGTGCCTCGGACTCGAAGACGAGATCGGCACCCTCGAAGTGGGAAAGTCCGCTGACATCCTCATCATCAATGGAGACCCCAGCGAGGACATAACCGCCCTGCACGACGTCAACTCCATCGTATCCCAGGGCAATGTGGTCAAGCGGGAGAACGAACTTCTCATCTAGTACCAGTTCAAGATGGAGATGACATACTCCGATTGCTATTTGTCATTCCCGCGAAAGCGGGAACCCCGAAGGGCTCGCCGCAAGGCAATCCAAGGGTGGGGGCTGCTGTCATCCATCAGAAACACATGGAAATGGTACTAGGCGGTGTATAATACGACGACGGAATGAACCACGAGGCCAGCCATGACTACCGGAATGGTGGCGCCCTCACTGACAGACGAGCGCTACAAGCACATCGAGCCGCTGCCCGACCCTCCTCCAAGAGAGATGTTCGTGGTTAATCAATTCTCGCACAGCGCGAGAGCTAACTACACGCTGTCTTGGGTGTTCAGAGGCCGTACCGACGTATTCTGGGGCGGCGAGGGATTCCTCTGCATAGATACCCGCCCAGGCTCTCTTCGCTTCGTGCCCGACTGCATGGTGGCATACGGCGTAGATCCCGGTTACGTCTTCGCCAGGAACGGCTACGTGATAAGCGAGATGGGCAAGCCGCCCGACTTCGTCATGGAAATCGGATCCAGGACTACGGGCCGCGTGGATATTTCCACAAAGCGCGAGGGTTACGCGAGCTTCGGCGTTCCCGAATACTGGCGTTTCGACGAGACCGGCGGGGATTACCACGGACAGCCGCTGGCCGGAGACACGCTTGTGGATGGCGTTTATCAGCCCATACCGCTGCATCACGAACCGGACGGCGCTATCTGGGGACACAGCGAGATACTGGGGCTGGACATATACTGGCAGGACGAGAAACTTCGAATCATGGACCCCGCCACCGGGGAGTTCTTCCCCGAATACAACGATGTCATGGAAGAGCGTGACAGCGCTCTGATCGAGCGTGAAACCGCCCTGATAGAACGTGAAGCCGCCCTGAACGAGCGTGAAACTGCCCTGAACGAGCGTGACGACGCCGCGCGGCAACGAGACTTGGAAATATCTCGACGTAACGAAACCGAGGCCGAGTTGGAGCGGCTGCGTCAACAACTGAGCCACCTGCAAGATGAAGATTCTGCCAGCCGTGAATAGTGGCTGATCGCTTCCTTCTGCCATCCGTCGCCCTATTCCTGCTGGGAGCGGTTGCATTGTTGGCCTGCGGCGCTGAGCAGCCTACGCCCGAGACTCCCGACCCGACGGCCACGCTCATCCCAACTCCTGCCGCCTTCCTCCCTATGGCAACGCCCACCGTCCCACCGGATCCGACTCCTGCGCCAACCGCGACGCCCCCTCCAACAGTAACTCCTGCATCAACTGCAATCCCGGTGCCAACCGAAATCCTCCAGCCGACGGCGGTCATTCAAACACCAGAGCCTGAAGCCAGTCCCACACCAGCACAGGCTGCCCCCTTGCCAGGAGACCCAACTCCGCCCGACGTACTGGGATATGTGGATATTGGGCAGATACCCGCTCCCGCTCCGCTGGGACTCGATGGCTGGATAAACTCAGAGCCGCTCGCCGTCGAGGACTTCAGGGGCAAGATAGTCCTGCTCGACTTCTGGACATACACCTGCGTCAACTGCGTCCGTACTCTGCCCTTCCTGAAGGAGTGGCACGAGAAATATGCCGACGAAGGCTTGCTCATCATAGGCGTGCATACCCCTGAGTTCGAGTTCGAGAAACTACACGAAAACGTCAAGATGGCGGCATCCGACCTGGGAATAGAGTATCCCGTCGCCCAGGACAACAACCGCGTCACCTGGAGCATCTACCGCGTCCAGGCCTGGCCCAGCAAGTACATCGTGGACGGCACGGGCTTCGTGCGTTACTACCACCGCGGAGAGGGTTCATACGCAGAAACCGAGGAGGTAATCCGCTTCCTGCTCGAAGAGAGGGGTCGCGACCTCTCCCATATAGAAGCAAGCTCAGAGCCTGACCCACAGTGGATAACAGGTTCTCGCGCCACCGACCCCGAAGAGTTCATAACGCGCGAACTCTACGGCGGGACCCGAAGAAACATAGACTTCGGCGGCGCGTACATAGCTAACCAGGAATACTACGAGGAAGCCGGAGTGACCCGAGAGTACACCGACTCAGGCGAGCGCAAGAACCACTTCATCTTTCTGCAGGGAAGTTGGCTCAACGAGTCCGAAAACCTTCGCCACGCCCGTACCACCGACGACTACGAGGACTACCTTGGCATAAAGTTCTACGCCAACGAGGTGAACGCCGTCCTGGACGTCGAACCCGGCGCAGAGTACGAGTTCAGAATCACCATGGACGGCGGCCCCATTCCCAAAGAGTCCGCCGGCGCCGACATAACCTACGACGACAGCGGCGACAGCATCGTAGTGGTGGACTCCGCCCGCATGTACCGCCTGATACGCCAGCAAGAAGTCTCCGCCCACGAACTCCTGCTCATGCCGAAGAACGAAAACTTCTCCCTATTCTCATTCACCTTCGGCGCCTACCCAATGGACGGCCAGTAAACGCGCTCTCGCACCACGTCCAGACATGTTCCAACCACCAATCGTCATTTGTATGTTGAAAATCCCCTCTCCCTGAGGGTGAGGGTGAACGCCAATTCAGTCATTCCCGCGAAGCCTGTCCTCGTGAAGACGGGGAACGGGAACCCCGAAACGCCGCGCTCATCCTGTACATCCCATCATCCTGTACATCCTGATTCAGACAAATCTTCCCTTGACATCTCACTCGAACATCCGTACTCTATAAAGACGCAGAACCCATGTGCGCCAAGAATATGACAATTGAAAACTGTTGATTGACACAATGCCCAGAACCAAGATAAAACCTAACGCACAACTCAAACAGATCGTCCTCGAAGAGACCAACGACGGACGCGATGTCGTTCGATACCTCAAGAGCACCTTCATGGCGATAGAGGACGCCCCACACCTCTTCGGTCTCAGACACAAAGACTACACCCGCACCCACAAGATCGCAGCCGCCCGAATCCTAGCCAGAATCGGACTGGAAGAGGGCAAGCGCTACCTCAGGAGGACCTACGTCCGGACTCCCTTCAAGAGAGTCCACCCCGAAGACGAAGACATGCCCAAGAAAGACATGGCCGCCTCCACCTCCGAACTCTACCGCCTGGTCAGGAAAGAGACCAACGACGGCAGAGACATCATCACCCGCTTCGTCGGCATAATGAAGGGCTACTATCCCGAGTACAAGCCCCACCTGCGCATGGCAGCAGCCAAAGAACTCATCCGCCAGATAGAGTTCGACTACGACGACGAACAGCCTGAAACCACTTCTTCAGAATCCACCGAACCTGTCGCAAGTCCATCCCCCGCGACGGACCATTCCCCGAATTCAGCGGCAGCCCGGACCGAATCACCCCCGGACACCGACCACGCCAATCCTGTATATCCTATAAATCCCGCAAATCCTGATTCTGACAAAGAGCCGGACACCGTTCAGCCCAATCCTGTCCATCCTGATTCTGACAATACCATCAACCCAATTCCTAATTCTGAATTGCCAATTGAAAATTCAGAATCCCCAGTCTCCCTCGCCCAGATACAGCGCCATATGCACATCGAAGACGGCTCGGTCCACTACCGGGACTACGCAGCCCAACACGCCCAGCAATCCGAGTCCATATACCAGTCCATCATACGCCGCGCCTCCGAGAGCTACGGTCTGGAGGACGCAAAGCGAGAGGCCGAAGAACTCATAGAACAATTCGACCGGTTCATGGTCGAACGCGATCCCGGCTATCAGCCCATCGCCGTTCCCGACCCGCTTCTCACCAGGTCTCTAACCCAGCGGATGGACGAGTCCCAACCCTCCGTCTTCGACCCCGCCGACTACTACGACCTCGACCAGGACTACTTCTACTACTGCCTGTGCGGCTACTGCGAACATTGCGACGAGCTCAACTACTTCTTCGCATTCATGCGAGAACTCGAAGAAGAATACGAAGACCCCTGACGTCCAGACTCATCCTGTACATCTTGATTCTGACAAACAGGCTTCCTCTGTCAATTGACCGCGCCACACGCGCTTTATACACTGCGGCTTGTACGTAATACTTGCACAGACGGGGGGAGACCATGAGTGTCGGAATACTTGGAGCCGTGAGCTACGAGGGGATTATCGAACAGGAGGTGTCGAGGACCGACGTAAAGACTCGATTCGGCGACGTCAAAGTCCTGGAGGGCACGGTCGGCGACGCGACCGTTTACTACATCCGGCGCTTCGGACAGGACAACGACATGCGCTCCGACATCGTGAACCACGCCGCGCACGCGCTTGCCTTCCGACAGTTGGGCGTGCGGCGCGTTATTACGCTCAACGGTTTCGGTATAGTGAACAGGGACTTCGATGTCGGCGACCTCGTCGTTTACGATGACTACATCCGAATGTGCGAACGGTTTCCCACGACGGTCTTCGCGGACGACAAGGGCTGGTTCAGGGCCAACATGAACCTCCCCTTCTGCCCCGGACTGCGACGCACGCTGGTTGACGCGGCGCGCGTCGAGTCCGACAGGACGGTGCGCGACGGCGGAATCAACATATGCGTCCAAGGACCCTACAACGAGACCCCGGCAGAGATCGAATTGTACCGGCGCTGGGGCGCGGACATCGTGTGCACCACGATCTACCCTGAGGTTGTTTACTTCAGAGAGCTAGAGATGTGTTTCGCCGGGCTGTCCTGGCTGAGCGACGTTGCCGGAGTCGAGGCCGAAAGGGACTGGGTCATGATTACCTCCGAAGACCTCGTGCCGATAATGCGCCGGGCCATCAGCAACATTGACACCCCCACCGACTGCAACTGTCAGCACACCTGGGCCGCCAACGACGACAGTCTGCCCGACTGGTATCGCGCCATTCGGTAGCCATCGAAGTAACTCTGCGACTGACCGCGCGGCTTGCTATCCATGTTCATTCTCTGAGAAAATGATCAGGATAAGTCTCCCGCCGCTCTCCGTCCGAAAAGCAGCGACAGTGTATGACTGACGCCTCGGCGTTGACGTCGGCAGGGCTGGTCAACCGTACCGACCAAGTGAACGGAGTCCCCACTTGCCGACGCCGCGCATACCGAACGACGCGAACGGCAAGAGCAGACGATGAAAAAAGGCGTTCTCGAAAAATACAAAGCCCATCTCCCTTTGACGGACGACACGCCCATCTTCTCACTCGGCGAGGGCGACACTCCACTTGTGAAGTCCCGCGCGATAGCCGACATGATCGGCTGCGACGAACTCTACTTCAAGTTGGAGGGCTGCAACCCCACAGGGTCGTTCAAGGATCGCGGTATGGTGGTCGCGGTCGCAAAGGCCATAGAAGCCGGGGGACGGAGCATCGCCTGTGCCTCCACTGGCAATACCAGCGCGTCCGCCGCCGCCTACGGAGCTTACATGGGCATTCCCACCACCATCATCGTGCCCAAGGGCAACATCTCCAGGGGCAAGCTGGCGCAGGCCATCGCCTATGGAGCGCGGATAATGCTGATACAGGGCAGCTTCGACCACGCCCTCGAACTTGTCCGCGAACTCACGAGCAGGCATCCCATAATACTTGTAAACTCGGTCAACCCGCACCGTATTCAGGGACAGAAGACCGCGGCGTTCGAGATCGTCGAAGACCTCGAAACGGCGCCCGATTTCGTATTCATCCCCGTCGGAAATGCGGGCAACATCACCGCGTACTGGCGCGGCTTTCAGGAGGCTTTTGGCGCGGAGTGGACTTCCGTCCGCCCGCGCATGATGGGCTTCCAGGCGCAAGGAGCCGCCCCCATAGTGCGCGGCGACGTCGTGCCCGAACCGGAGACAATCGCGTCCGCTATTCGTATAGGCAATCCCGCAAGCTGGAATGCCGCCATAAACGCACGTGACCAGTCGGGCGGCACCATAGACATGGTATCCGACGAAGACATCCTCGACGCCTACAAGCTCATGGCCCACAAAGAAGGAGTCTTCTGCGAACCAGCGTCCGCCGCCGGCGTTGCTGGGCTGCTTAAGCACACCGAGGCCGGGTTGAACCTCGAGGGCAAGAAGGTCGTCTGCATCATCACCGGCTCCGGGCTCAAGGATCCCGACCTCGCCAATGAAATAGAGCCCGAATGGATGGAAGAGTATCCCCCCGACCTCTCCGCCGTCGAACAGGCATTATCGGTAGGATAGCTTGAGCATGAAGTATGCCACCTGTTCTTCTCGTCATTCCCGCGAAAGCGGGAACCCGGGGGTAGGGGACCGGCGCAAGCAATTAGTGGTTTGCGAGTTTCCACACACATTCAGTCTTTCATACAGAAGTACAGGAGTGATTTAGCAAATATGGCAGTCTCGGTACGGCAGGAGAGTTTCGATTCCATATGGGAGCGCTGGGAGGGAATCCTTCCGCTGTCGGCGACAAACACAGTCTTCGTCACCCCCTGGTGGCACAAGACCTGGTGGGACAACTTCGGCGACGGCAGCGACTCCCTGATCCTCTCCGTCTCCGACGACTCCGAACTGCTCGGCGTCGCGCCTCTAATGACGGACCCGAATGGCGCGCTCACATTCCTGGGCGACAGGGACCTGTCCGACTACTTCGACTTCGTCGTTCCGCATGATAACGAAGCCCGATTCTACCCCGCGGTGGTCGAACATCTCGATGGACTTGGATGGACGACTCTCGACCTTCCCTCGCTCCCCAGCGGCTCCCCGACCCTGGAGCGCGTTCCCGAATTGGCGCGCGCTAAGGGCTGGAACGTCTCCGTCGAAGAGGAAGAGACCACCCCGAAGGCAGAACTGCCCGACACCTGGGACGAGTTCCTTCTGGGACTCAGAAAAAAGGACAGGCACGAACTCAGGCGCAAGCTGCGAAGGCTTGACCGCGAGAGCGAAAACAGGCAGTATGCCGCTGCCAATGGCGACTCTCTGGACGGCTCGATGCGGGAGTTCTTCACGCTGCTGCGAGCCAGCCGCGAGGACAAAAACGAGTTTATGACCCCGGACAGGGAGCGGTTCTTCCTGGATATGGCTCACGAATTGGCAAGCCGCGACCAGTTCAGGCTATACTTCCTCGAGGTTGACGGAGAGAAGGTTGCCGCGTGCATCTGCTTCGATTACGGCGGAGACTTCCTCCTGTACAACAGCGGTTACGAGCCCGGCTATTCAAGACTCAGCGTAGGACTTATCAACAAGGCGCTGAGCATTCGGACGGCAATCGAGGAGAACCGCAAGGTGTTCAACTTCCTCAAGGGCGACGAAAGATATAAGTACAATCTGGGCGGCATGGACGAGGCGGTGTTCCATATGACGGTGACGCGCTGACAGAAGTCCCTTCCTACTTGATATGGGGATGGGGGTGAAAACCCCTGCGAATCATGGAACTGGGTGGGCCGTGCTCTTAGTCGGAGATGTTTATGTGTAGTAGGCTGGCACTGTTGAGTTTTCACGGGTGTCCGGTGGCGAGGTTGGGGGAGAAGGACACCGGCGGGATGAACGTATATGTACTTCAGTTAGCCCACGAATTCGCCGCAAAGGGCTACGAAGTTGATGTCTTCACCCGATACCACGACCCTCACGATCCCAAAGTAGTGGAACTCGAAGACGGCGCCAGGGTCATCCACCTCGACGCGGGCCCCTTAGACGCCGCCAAGGAAGACCTCTTCAACTACATCCCCATGTTCATCCGCGAGCTCTACGACTTTCAGCGGTCGGAAGAGACGCGCTACGATATGATCCACAGCCACTACTGGCTCTCCGGCAGGGTCGGCATGGCGCTCAGCCGCGAGTGGAACGTCCCCCACGCGACCACCTTTCATACACTCGCCAAGACCAAGCTCAGGGCGCGGGTGGGCGAGCGCGAACCGCAGCTCAGGCAGGACATAGAAGCGCTGGTAATGTCCGACTCCGACGGGATAGTTGTATCCACCGAAGAAGAAAAGCACGACGTCATCAGCCTGTACAACGCTCCGCCACACAAGGTCGAAGTAATACCCGCGGGTGTGAACCTCGATATGTTCTCGCCAGTAGAACAGGACTACGCCCGCCGCGAACTCGGCATAGAGGAAGAGAACATCATCCTGTACGTTGGCCGGATCGAGCCGCTGAAGGGCATAGACATTCTGATTCGCGCCGTTCCTCTCCTGGAGTGCGCGAACGACCTCCGCGTTATGGTCGTCGGCGGAAATCCGAGTGGCGACACGGAGATGGAGCGGCTGAAAACGATAGCCGAAGAATTAGGCATAAGGGACTCGGTGACATTCACCGGCCCCGTCCCACAGGATCGGCTGCCCACTTACTACAGCGCAGCCGATATTTATGTACTGCCGTCCCACGCCGAGAGTTTCGGCCTGGCCGCTCTGGAGGCCATGGCCTGCGGAACGCCGGTGGTGGTATCGAGAGTGGGCGGACTCAAGACCTTCGTGGACAATGCGAAGACCGGCTACCTGGTGCCCTGGCGCTGCCCCGAGGCCTTTGCCCAGCGCCTCGACATGCTGCTCGCGAACCCCGACCTGCGGAACGCGATGGGGAACGCCGCGCGAGACAAGGCTCTGAGCATGGGCTGGAGTCACGTCGCCGACAGGATGCTCGGATACTACGGCAGTCTCGTTCCTCAACTGTGGTCCGGCATAGCCGGCGACTGAAGCCCGTTTTTGGCTGACTGTGGGATTTGTCCGTGAAACGTGCTCTTGAGTGATATATACTCCTGTTATGGTATAAAGTATTTATATCTCCCATAGAGTCAATGGATATCGAAACCCGTCTGCGTTCATAAAGGCTATGACTCATGGACGAAACAGGTGAAGACCAGCAGCGTAAGGACCCATCTGCGAGTGGGGATCCTGAAAAGGTGCCTGCGTTCCGAAAAGTGGAACGCCACTTCTGGCGGCGCATGTCGCGGGGGCTTCTGGTAATAATCCCCCTTCTGGTCACTTTCATCATCCTGCGCTATTTGGTTGCGATCCTTGAGACCCTTCTGAGGCCGGTCACCACGCTGATTCTCCAGATACCGTACATGGAACAGGTTCCCGCCTCCACTCCCCTCGCATGGCTGATCGCTGCCTCGGGCACCATCGCGTTCCTGTATGTGCTCGGTTGGATAGTGACCGGAGACAGGGGGCAGAGAAGCGTGAAGGTGGCCCTCAACTCGATCCTGGACCGTATCCCTATCGTCGGCAAGATATACACGGTCGCCAACCAGGCGACCGAGGCCATCTCCACCCCGATGAGTACCGAGTACAGCCGGGTTGTTTTTCTGGAATGGCCTCGGGACGGCGTTCGTGCGATGGGTCTGGTCACAGGGCAATTCTACGTTCCGGCCAATGACCGGATCATGCTGGCTATCTACATCGCCACGGTTCCCAACCCTACGTCCGGAATGCTGGCGATAATACCGGAAGATAACGTAATCGAGACGGACATCAGCGTCGAGGACGCAATGAAGATAATCTTCTCCGGCGGGATAGTCCTGCCCGACATGATGCGTGTTGGCGACGAAATAGCATTCGCTCATCGGAACAGAGAGTCGGAAGATGTTCCCCCCGAAGGAAAACCTATTCGCTCCAAATAGGTCCCGCCGAGCGCCGAACTTTCCTGACCGCTAGAATTGCAAAAGACCTGCGTTGTCAGTCATTCCCACTCACTCTATCGTCATTCCCGTGAAAGCGGGAACCCCGAAGGGCTCGCCGCAAGGCAATCCAGGGGTGAGGCGCAGGCTCATATATGGCAAAGCTGCCTGGACCCGACCCTAAACCGCTTCCCATTCCCGCAGCACTGCGTGTGCGGCGTTGTGTCCGGGAGCGCCCGTCACCTCGCCGCCGGGATGCGTACCCGCGCCGCAAAGATACAGCCCCTCGACCGGAGTCTTGTATCCGTCGAACAGGCTGCTCGGTCTGTTGGCCAGAATCTGCGCCGACGTAATATCCAGGTGGCGTATGTTGCCGTCCGTCAGACCGACCCGCTCTTCCAGTTCCACGGGTGTGAACAGCTCCCAGTCCCTGACCGACTTTCGGAAGTTCGGAGCGTACTCTCCTATGACGTCAATCAGATGCTCGCCGGTCTGTTCTCGAAGGTCGTCCCACGTCCCTTCGCGTGGTCTCACCGGGGCATACAGTACCCAGATTGACATCACGTGCTTGCCCTCCGGAGTGAGAGACTTGTCCAGCACCGAAGGGATCTGAATATGCATCACCGGAGCCGATGACGGCCTTCCCGCGCGCGCGTCGTCCGCGCTCTGCTGGAAATATTCGACTGAAGGACAGATACGCACCTGCACCAGGAAATTCTCGTCGTACCTGTTTCCGAGATAGTGAGTGAAGTCCGGCAGCTCATCCAGCGCGGCGTGGAATTTCAGGTAGGACACATCCGTCTTCAGCCTGCTGATTCCCCGAACGATCTCCGGCGCCAGGTCCGACTCGTCCACCAGCGACAGGAAAGTGCGCTTCGGGTCGGCGTTCGACAGCACCACGTCCGCCTCGACCCGCTCCCCGTCATCGAGTTCTACCCCGACTGCCCTTCCGTCCCGAACGAGTATCCGGTTCACCACCGCGTTGGTGCGGATCTCGGCGCCCAGCGACTCAGCCGCTCGCGCCATCGCCTGCGTTATGCCGCCCATTCCACCGTGCGGAATGCCGAAATTCTCATCCGCCGTGAACATGTCGGTATCGAGATAAGCTATGGACATTATCGAACTCGGAGCGCGCGGGTCGCCCGCGTCCTCGGCGTCAATGAATACCGCTCTGACCTCCGGCGACTCGAAGTGCTCCTCCACAAGGTCGCGCATATTCCCGGTCAGCATACGCTCCCAAACGGCCTCATCCCGGGTCCCACGAACGTCCTCCGTAACCTGCGCCAGCGTCGGAGGACTCTCCAGGAAGTAGCGATGCAGGATGCCCGCGGCCCTCCGCATGAAGTCCTGGTAGCGCTGGTATCCTGCCACGTCGCGCGATGACATTCGCGCTATCTCCTCGGTATTGCGCTCCTGATCGTGCCACCGCAGCATATAGTTTCCGCTTGGAAACGGTTGGAAGCGATACGGGTCCACTGGATGGATGTCGAGTCCGTGATTTCGGAGGTCCAGGTCGTCAATCACCTTGCCCTGGAGCATATGGCATATGTACGAGCACGACGAGACCCGGAAGTCTGGGAATAGTTCCTCGGTTATGCACGCCCCTCCCACGAAGTCCCGGCGTTCCAGTACAAGCACTCGCCCGCCCGCCTTCGCCAGGTAGTTGGCCGCGACGAGCCCGTTGTGTCCCGCCCCCACGATAATCGCCGAATACGTCATAGAATTCCCCTTGTGGTAATTAACGTCGGATAGGCCGCTTCAGGACATATCCTCGAGAACATCCGCCAGAATATCATCAAACACTTCGTCGAAGACTCTTCCGAGATCAAGCTCGAACCCTTCCAGCGTCGGCGACCTCAGCGTGTCGTCTTCCCGGTAAACGCCCACTATCTCATAGCTCCTGTCTTTCAGCAGCGGCGCCATCACCTGCTTGGCGTATGGGTCCACGAGCCAGTATTCCTTGACGCCATACTTCGCGTACAGATCGCGTTTGTATCCCCAGTCATTGGCGGATGTGGAAGGCGACAGAATCTCGACCACCAAGTCCGGCGCGCCTCGGATATTCTTTCCTGTCCTGATGTGCGACCGGGACTTGGATATAAAGATCAAATCCGGCTGAACCACATCCGTGTCCGACAGGTACACGTCCGTCGGAGAGAAATAGACCCATCCCAGATCGGCGTCTCTCACGAGAATGTAGAACTCTCCGCCTAAATTAGACTGTGTACTCTGGTGTGCCATATTCGGCACAGCCGCCATTATCAACTCCCCGTCCAGAAGTTCGTACCGCTCGCCTTCCGGCGTCTTCACATAGTCTTCGTATGTAAACTTCCTCTTAGTTTCGTGTATAACCATCTCCGCCTCCCACTGACTGTCGCATCTCAATTATAGCCCAACCCGCGCGCCGGCGAACCCGATTTGAGTTCCTTTACAGAACTCCTCAAAGTCTTCATCGGCTTCACATAGAACTACACATTCATATCACATATGCGCTATAATACGAACAAACAAACTAATAATCGTTCCCAGACCGCCGATGACGTTAAACGTCAATATACATAAATACGAAATTATGAAACGGAAATCTGGAGGAACCGAAAAAAACTCTCCAAAGTTAATGCAGGTGAAATGTAGGTCAATACAGGTACCGGACTCCACTTGCAGCCTACCAGCAGGACGCCTGCACGCTCACCAGAACAGCATAAATTTCAGTAAACACCTCGCTGGCCCATCACCACTTTCGACGCCCGCCCTTACGCTCCCCCATCGGATTCATACCGCTGTGATACAATTCGTCTCGGCTAACCCGGAAACGGACAATCTGCCGCAGATCACGCCCCCTGAGGAATTGACATGAACTCCCGAAACTACGACATCGCCATCATTGGTGGCGGCATAATTGGACTGGCCACCGCAATGAGGATTACCCAGGAACATCCCGACCAGAAGGTAGTCGTCATCGAGAAGGAGTCCGTTGTGGCCCAGCACCAGACGGGGCACAACTCCGGTGTCATCCACGCCGGCATCTACTATGCTCCCGGCTCCCAGAAGGCAAATTTCTGCTCCACGGGTGGCAGATTGCTCAGGGAGTTCTGCGACGAGCGCGGCGTCGAATACGAAATGTGCGGCAAGATCATAGTCGCCATCAACGAGTCCGAGGTCCCAGGACTGGAGGAACTCTACCGGCGCGGAACCGCCAACGGCGCGGAGGGCCTCGAGCTCATTGGTCCGGAAGAACTCAGAGAGCACGAGCCGCACGTCGCCGGGGTCAAGGCGATATGGTCTCCCAACACCGGCATCATAGACTTCACGAAAGTGTCCGAGGCGTACTCGATTGAAATGCGCGAGAATGGCGGCGATTTAGTTCTCGACGCCGAGGTCCACTCAATCTCCAGGAGCAACGGCTCCGTGAATATACAGACCGGCGCGGGCGACTTCACCGCCAGGAACATCATCAACTGCGCCGGACTCCACGCCGACAAGGTGGCCCGAATGATGAACGTGGAAATCGGCGTCCGCATCATCCCGTTCAGGGGCGAATACTTCTCCATCAGGCCCGAGAGTTCTCACCTTGTGAAGGGACTCATATACCCGGTGCCCGACCCGTCGCTCCCGTTCCTCGGCGTACACTTCACCAAGCGCATCAACGGCTCGGTCGAAGCCGGCCCCAACGCCGTACTAGCGCTGAAGCGAGAGGGCTATACCAAGACATCGTTCTCACTTGGAGACACGTTGGATACGTTTACTTATCCGGGCTTCTGGAAGATGTCCATGAAGTATTGGAAGACCGGAATTGACGAACAGTACCGCTCCCTGGTCAAGTCCGTGTTCGTCAAGTCCCTTCAGACTCTCGTGCCCGAGGTAACCGGCGACGACCTCTACGCGCCCGGCGCCGGAGTACGCGCACAGGTCGTTGACGACAACGGCGCGCTGCTCCAGGACTTCAGCATCGCACAGACCGAAGGAGCGATACACGTCCTGAGCGCCCCATCTCCCGGCGCAACATCATCGCTTTCCATAAGCCGCTACATCGTGGACATGGCCAAAGACTCCTTCGATCTCGCGTCATAGCGCGTGATGGTCAGCGGATGTTGATACACGAACATATACGGACTGCGCGAGACTTCCACGAAGCGACGGATGGCATATCATTTGGTCAGGGACATTGAAGCTCAACAGCCCCAGAGAGGTCTGTGATGGTCGGCAAGACGATTGCGAAAACAAGTACATATACAGAACTCGAACGCTTCCCAGAGTTCCCGCCCCGGGACGATATGAATAATCCTATCTATCTCTACCGCCCCTCTCACATCTACTCCCTGGAACTCTATCTCGGCAACCCTGAGACCACGATAGTCCTCGGCGAGGTTCCGGTGGGCTGGACGCCGGGGCAGAGCGCGGGCATTCGCAGGCCTGACCTTCTCATTGCGAACAACATTAACCGTGCGGTCATCATCGAGCAGTGGGGCTATGCGATAGAACAGCAGGGTAAGCCCCCGGACTTCGTGCTGGAGGTCGCGTCTGCGACGACTGGAGAGACCGATTACACCGACAAGCGACACGACTACGAAGCCTACGGGATACCCGAATACTGGCGGTTCGACCCTTCTGGAGGAGACTACCACGACACGGCGCTCGCCGGAGACCATCTGGTGGACGGCGTGTATCAGCCCATTGAGATCGAGTGGCTGGATGAGAATCGCTGTCGCGGCTACAGCGAGTTCCTGGGACTCTACGTATGCTGGGAGTGCGGAGAACTGCGCTGGTACGATCCTGGAACAGAGAGTTACCTCCGTACCCACGCCGACGAGGTGGAACGAGCCGACCAAGCCGAAGCCGAGCGAGATCGCGCCCAAGCCGAGCGTGACCATGCCCAAGCTGAACTCCACAGACTCAGGAAGCGCCTGGAAGCCCTGGACAAGAATGAGTAACCGAGCTAAGAGGATACGGCGAACAGAGGTCAGCGGGTACTGACAACGACCGAAATCGCTCAAACCAATTGTCCGAAGTGGAGTGAACAATGTGGGTATTGAAACTCGAAGACGCGATTTCATGTGGTGGATGCAACCACGCTATTTTCGATGGCGAGCTATGCTTCGCTTCAGTCCCTGCCCAGTTGCCGAAAGGAGAGCGACGGAAAGACTATCCACACTTTCACCTTGATTGTCCCGGATGTGTGTCCGATATTTCTTGCTATCAGGCATACGCTTCTATTCACACATCCTTTGCCTCCCGTGGAAGGCGTGAATGTGTGTATTGCCGTCATTCAATACAGCCAGGAGACAACGCCGTTCGGGATGACCGCTATTTCCTAGAGTACGGTGGGGGAAACCAGCAAAAAGCGGGATCTGCGTTTCATGCGTTTATGAACAACCGAGTTGATCCCACTGCCAAGTTTCAGAATCTAAGCGCCTCCAGCAGGATGAAGTTCAAAACAGCGGGGCTGGGGGGCAAGCGCGGTATTCGCACGAACGCTCAAGCCGAACAATTCTTCAATTCGAGTATTCCCGCTCCTGTCCGAAATTTAGGTGAAGGGGCTGCCAGAAATTTCACCAAGGGCAGGCACGCCAGTCATATAGAGTCCGTAGCAAGTGCTCCCGCCAAAGCCAAAAGTGCAGGAAACGTCATGTGGGAATCTGCCAAGAGCAATTTGCGGCGCGGCGGTGATAACATGACCAGACCCGAACTGATAGGGGCCAAAATAAAGAACGGCGCACACGCTACTAAAATTGTGTCCAAAGGTGTTGTCACAAGCGCCGGGCGCGCCGGAGCAATATCTGCCGCGCTCGAACTTCCCATAAGCGCGGCAGAGAACGGCATTCACGTCGCAAGGGGCGGAAAGAATTTCAAGGAAGCCGCTCGCGACGTTGCTGCGGATACTGCCAAAGCCGGAGTTGCCGGTGGAGTCGTTGCGGGCGGAATCACCTTCGCTGCCGCCCTCGGAGCAGGCGCGGCGATAGCGGCCGCCGCTCCTGTTGCGACAGCAGTTGGAACCGGAGTGTTCGGGGCTTCTACAATCCTGCGTATCAGGCGCGCGATGAAAGACGCGCGCATAGGGCATGAAGACTTGTATTTTCACGCTGGATGCGCAGAGTGTGATACCGTCCACACGTGCCATGAGTTATTCACGGCCCATGTAGCTCTTTACGCTCTTGATGATTTGCTGAAAGATGCTTGAGAGAATTCGTGCAACAAGAGTCTGTTGACTGACAACTGACGACTATGGAACTCTCCGGGAGGAGACACAATGAAAATCGCATACGCATTCAGACGAGGAACCTTCTACCCGTTCGAGGCGGGCGCAGCCTGGAACATCCCTGAAGATCCCAAGACACGCACCGAATATCTCGGCAGGGTCAACGACATCGGCTTCGACGGCATCGAGCTTGGATTCGAGGCGTTCGGAGGCTTCGACGCGACCGAGAAGACCGCCACCGAATTCCAGTCCATACTCGAAGACGCCGGAACTCCCTGTGTCGCTATACGCGCAGGCGGCGGCCTATGCCAGCCCAATGTAGCCGCGGAGAACCGAGCTAAGCTCGAGAAAGCCGTCGAGATCGCCGGATGGACGGGCGTCGGTGTGGTGAACACCGCCCTGGGAACGCCGCCGCGCGACGCCACCCTCGACACCGGACCGAGCGGCGAGCCTTCGTCCCACGGCTCCAGCGCGCTCGCCACCGAGGACGACTTCGTTCGCACCGCCAACGCCCTTAGAGAAGTTGGCGCAATGGCCGGAGATGACGGAATCAACATAACTGTCGAAGTCCACCAGCACTCCATCGCCGACAACTCCTGGTCAACGCTCCATCTCCTCGAACTCACCAACAGCCCGAACGTATTCGCCAATCCCGACCTGGGCAACGTTCTCTGGACTTACGAGGAGCCCGAAGAGACGATGGAAGAGTGCATAGTAGCGCTCGCGCCGCACTCCAAATACTGGCACTGCAAGAGCCTTCAGCGCGTCCACATCCCGGAGTTGAACCACTCCTACTTCATACGAACGCCCCTGCCCGACGGCGACATTGACTACCGCTTCGCCCTCTCTGCCATGCACGAAGCCGGATACGACGGCTACTTCGCCCTCGAAGGCACCAATACCGGCGACCAGCTCCACAAGGACAAGCGAAGCATTGACTATGTGAAGGGCATCCTCGCCGAACTCGAAGATTAGCGTAGTCGAGATACTCGCGTCTCATTTGCCGTTGAGGGTGCCGTCGCCTGAGCCGGGCGCATCCTCAACTCCTCGATTCTTGTTTCACAACTGACAAATTCATGTTGTGAAACTTGACACTATTCCACTATGTTCACTAGAATTCCTTGAATTGGCGGTTGGGGCTCCTTTTTGCAGGGGTTTGACATGGAGTTAAACGTTTCACAGCTGTTGATGCAGCCCAGCGGCTCCAGCCGTGAGTATCACCTTGACGAGATTGCAAATCTTACCGAGGACATTCGCGGGGCCAGGATTCGAGGAAGTGTAAGACTTCTGCGGACCAACAAGAGTGTCTGGGTAAGCGCGACTCTGAATTCCGACATAGACTCTGAATGTGGGCGGTGTCTGATACCTTTCAGCTACCCCATACATCTGGAGATAGAAGAAGAATTCGTCCCGACCCTGAATCCCATGACCGGAGCGAAAGTCTCGCCGCCGGACGACGACGATAAGGACTATTGCACGATAGACGAGAATCACATTCTCGATCTGACGGGAACGGTGAGAGAGTACACGATAATGGCGCTGCCGATGAAGCCGCTGTGCGACCATCAGTGCGCCGGGCTTTGCCCAACCTGTGGGTTGGACCTGAATACTAACGTCTGCTCATGCGAGGCTCCCCTTGATGCCAGATGGGGCCCGCTTCTCGAACTGATGTCGGTAACGCCGGACAGAAACTAGGACTGAAACGAGAAACGCCAAATGCCGCCACTACCTAAGAAGAAGCATTCAAAGAAGCGACAGGGTGGACGCTCCGCCCATTTCGCCATTAAGGGCGTTTCGCTTTCTCGATGCCCGCAGTGCCAGAGCGCCCGGCTCCCCCACAGGGTCTGCGTTAGCTGCGGCTACTACAACGGGCGGGAAGTAATCCCCGACACAAGTTCCGACGTGTTATAGCGCCAAATCAATCCTTCATTCCCACGGAAGTGGGGATCCATACTCTGAGAAGCCCCCAATTGGAGTTTTTGATATGACACTCACGTTCAATAGCGAAGCGCGCGGCCCGGAAGTAGCCTATCTTTTCCCAGGGCAGGGTGCGCAGGCAGTCGGAATGGGAAAAGAACTCTACGACAACTCCCCAGCCGCTCGGGATGTGTTCGACCAGATTGACGACGCGCTCGGACGCTCCCTCACGAACATCATGTTCGAGGGCCCGGAAGACGAACTTCGGCAGACGGTAAATGCCCAGCCCGGCATCATGGCTGTCAGCCTCGCCTGCATGAGCGCTATGGAACAGGAACTCGATCCCGAAATCCTGCCTCAGCCGATCTTCATGGCAGGACACAGCCTCGGAGAATACACCGCCCTTGCCGTATCGGGAGCGCTGTCGGTTGACCAGACCGCTCTGCTCGTACAGGAGAGGGGTCGGCTCATGCAGGAAGCCTGCGACCAGAACCCCGGCACCATGGCAGCAGTCATTGGGCTCGACCAGATCGCGCTTCAGGAAGTGGTCCGCGAGACCGGTGTATGGATATCCAATGTCAACACCGGCGACCAGATAGTCATCAGCGGCGAGCGCATGGCAATCGCCAGGGCTATGGACCTCTGCGAAGCCAGGGGAGCTAAGAAAGTCATCGGCCTCAGGGTGGGCGGCGCATTCCACTCCGGCCTGATGGAGCCTGCCAGGGCCGGCCTTATGAACGCCATCGAGAGTATGGACTTCCATGATGCCCGCGTTCCCATAGTCGCCAACTGCACCGGCTATCCTCTGACCGACGCTTCCGAAATCAAGCAGGAGCTTCTGACTCAGGTCTGCAACACTGTCCAGTGGAAGGACACCATAGACTACATGGTGGGCTCCGGCGTGGACAGCTTTGTGGAGATAGGGCCGGGTCGCGCTCTCAGCGGCATGGTCAAGCGCATCAATCGCCGAGCGAAGATATCTAACGTCACCGATCTGGATTCCATACTCAAGTTGCGTAGAAACTAGCAGTTCGCGTTGTCGAGTATGTATAATTCGCGGGCGCGTCAGTGTGCCCGACAGTGTCAAATCACGACTCAAGCAACCAGACTGTGAGAAATGGTGCAGATCCGGAACAGAGTACCCAACACCAGGCGTTTAATGCGCGCCGCGGTATTGCAGGTTCTGTCCGAAGTGGATTGCGTCTCCCATACCCTTGATGACGTGCTTTCTTACAGGCGTGAGTCCCAGGACTTGTCCGCGCCTGCCGATGAGTTCCTCACGGGTATGACCGAAGGCGTCCTTGAAAACATCAACGAATTGGATGAGATAATCGCCGAGTTCGCCCCAAGCTGGCCCGTCTCGCATATGTCCGTAATTGACCGCAACCTGCTCAGGATGGCTATTTACGAGATGACTATCGGGGGCGACGCTCCGCCGAAGGTCGCGATCAACGAGGCAGTGGAGCTTGCCAAGGTCTTCGGTTCCGACAGCTCTCCCAGGTTCGTCAATGGCGTGCTCGGGTCGGTGATGGAGACTTCGGTATCGAAGGAGCTGTCGCCAATTACAAATTCTGCCGATACGGAGGTATAGCAGTGGCAACGATATTGGAGCGGGTACAGGAAGTTGTAGCCGAAAAACTAAGCGTAGATGAGTCCGAAGTTGTGCTCGATGCCTCTTTCACAGAAGACCTCAACGCCGACTCCCTGGATCTGGTCGAGCTTATCATGGCTTTTGAGGAAGAGTTCTCCGACGACGACGTCACCTTGGAAATCTCCGATGAAGACGCCGAGAACATACAGACCGTCCAGCAGGCTGTGGACTACCTTGCCGACAACGGCATAGCAGACGGCTAGAACCCCGGAAGTCTTTCACTTTCGTAATTGCGGGCAGGTCGCTTACGGCCTGTCTGTTCCATATCTTTCATAAAGGGCCAGTCCGGTGACCAGATCCAACGTATTCATCACAGGATTCTCGGGCGCCGGTAAGACTACTATTGGCCGTGAGACCGCCGGACTGCTCGGATGGACCTTCGTGGACACCGATGATGAGATTGTCGCGTCTCAGGGAATGGCAATTGAGGATATCTTCAGCCGTCACGGCGAGGATGAATTTCGTCGCATCGAGCGCGAAACCCTCGAGAGAGTAGCCCGCGCCGATAGGCAGATCGTTGCCACGGGCGGCGGCATTATCATGGACGAGCGCAACCGCGCGGTCATGGAAGCCAATGGCGTGGTGGTTTTGCTGGAAGCGCGTCCTGAGACGATACTCCAACGCCTGGCTGAACAGCACGCTCAGGATGATGTCGCGGCGAGGCCGATGCTGGAAGCTGCCGACGTCGAGGAGCGCGTCCGTTCCTTGAAGGCTCTCAGACAGTTCAACTATACTCTGGCGCACTGGACAGTTCACACCGACTTCCTGACGCCAGCAGACGCGGCGGCAGAGGTCGTTCGGGGGTTCGAAATGGTCAACGCTCGCTTGCAGTCCCAATCCGCCTCGCCAGACGACAATTCCGTCATTCCCGCGAATGCGGGAATCCATGGCGATACTGCCGCCCAGGTCCGCACGTCTTCGGGCGACTACCCGCTCTGGGTAGGATGGGACATCATCGAAGAACTCGGCGAACGTGTACGCAGTGTATTGGACCCACCGGCCGCGTACATTATCTCCGACAACTATGTTCAGACCCAGGCGCGCCGCGCCCAGCGGGCAATGGAGGGTGTGGGAATACCAACACACCTCTTCTTCATTCCCCCCGGCGAACAGAGCAAGACTCTAGAAACCGCCCAGCACATATATCACTGGCTGGCCTCGCTGAAGGCTGAACGCGGTCATCTTATTCTTGCGGTGGGTGGCGGAGTGGTTGGCGACCTCGCCGGATTCGTGGCCGCCACATATCTTCGTGGAATGCCGTATGCCCAGGTGCCGACCAGCCTTCTGGCAATGATGGATGCCGCAATCGGTGGCAAGACCGCCGTTGACCTTCCCCAGGGCAAGAACCTCGTCGGAGCCTTTTACCAACCCAAATTCGTTCTGGCCGACGTTTCCACATTGCAAACGCTGCCGCCTCGCGAGCTCGCGTCGGGTTGGGCTGAGGCGATAAAGCACGGCCTCATAATGGATGATGATCTACTTTCCACGTTCGAGAGCCTTCCGGACGAGATACAGTCGCTGGAGCCGGAGATTGCCACCGATGTCATTCGTCGCAGCATGGCGATAAAGGCTGATGTCGTGTCCCAGGACGAAAAGGAAACGCTCGGAATCCGGGTCCTGCTTAACTACGGCCACACCATTGGACACGGTATCGAAGCCGCCACAGGCTACGGTCGTTACCTGCATGGCGAGGCGGTGAGTATCGGCATGATGGGTGCTGCGAACATTGGATGGCAAATGGGCATGATGTCCGACTCAGAAGTCGAGCGTCAGCGTTCCATACTTGCTACATACCGACTTCCGCTGGACGCCAGGGGCGTTGACCCGGAAGCGGTCTCTGAGGCAATGCTCTCTGATAAGAAGGTCTCCGCCGGGGCGATCCGCTGGGTGCTGCTCGATGGCATAGGCAACGCCAGGACTCGAAATGATGTACCCTCTGACATGGTGCGGACCGTATTGAATGACTTGATGAACTGACTCCCGGAGGGCCGTTGGAATACCTCGACTGGACACTGATGGCCCTATTGGGAGTGGGCTCCGGCGCCTACGGCGTTCTTGTCGGAGCGGGCGGCGGCTTCATACTCAGTCCGATTCTCCTGCTGGCCTTCGACTCCGAAGACCCGGAGGTCGTTGCCGGCACGGTTCTCACGGCCATAGCCCTGAACAGCATCCTGGTTGGTCTCATATACATCAGGAAGAAGGTTGTGGACTACCGCAGTGCTTTCCTCTTCGCCGCGGCGGCCACGCCAGGGGCCGTTATCGGCGCGTTCGGGGTAGGAGCGGTTGCCCCTGAGATGTTCAGAACGCTGTTCGGCGTACTCTTGGTCCTTCTCGCCTTGCAGCTCGCGTTTCGTCCCAATATAGTGCGAATCCTGAGATTTGGACAGTCGCGCCGCCGCATGTCCATGCCTGTCAGTGAGCGCCACATCATAACGGCGACCGGACAGGAGTACCGCTACGAATTCAACGAGGTTCTTGCCACATCTTTCAATGTAGTACTTGGGTTCATTTCCAGCTTCTTCGGAATAGGAGGCGGATTCCTCAGGACGCCTATCTTGGTTCTGGCCTTCGGGTTTCCTGTTAGAATCGCCGCCGCGTCATCAGTTTTCGCTCTGGCTATCTACGGTAGCGCGGGCGCGCTGACTCACGGATACTTGGGGCACATAGAACTGTTCCCGACGTTGCTCTTCATCGGTGTCGGCCTCATCATAGGCGGACAGATAGGCGCCATGCTCTCGGGGCGAGTTGGGGGTGTCTGGGTAATGAGGATGCTTCTCGTAGTGGTATTACTGCTCGGCATCCGGCTCATATGGCAGGGCGTCGCGGGTTAGACGCCGCAGCGTCAGGCCGACGGGCCGATCTGCCCGTCTTCATTCGCGGACAGGAGAGCCTGGTAGGAGTACCCTCTGCGTCTCAGTTCCGCGCTGCCGCCCTCGTTGCGGTCGAGTATAGAAAGAACCTTGACGACCTCGTAACCTTCGCTCTCGACTGCTTCAATGGCGTGGAACAGACTGGAGCCTGTCGTACAGGTGTCGTCCACGACCACGACCTGCGCGCCCGCGCCGAGCGCGGATGTCGGCCCCTCGATCTGCCTCTTGCCGCCGTGTCCCTTGGTTTCGCCGCGCACGATCAAGCCGGGGATAGGGCATCCTTCTATGTGGCTCACCACGGAAACCGCTGACACGATCGGGTCGGCGCCCAGTGTCGGGCCGGCGATTGCCTGCGCGCCACATTCGCTCAGAATGGGCAGGAATGCCTTAGCGACTCGGTAGCCGCCCTCCGGGTCCAGAGCAAGGATGCGTCCGTCGAAGTAGTAGCTGCTTGTTCCGCCGGCCGAAAGCTGGAACTCCCCGAACAGCAGCGCTCCTTTGGCTTTCGCCAGTTCCATTATTTCGTAGGCCATTTGCCGATCAACCTGGCCGCCTGATGCTGAGTTACCCATCAACTGCCTCGATTAATGTGTCTGACATCTCAGATGTATAGTTACGTCAGAGTTCCGAATTCTGAATCATGGCCATTGTAGAACGCCATCTTCATAAATATCACCTAGAAAACGGTTAGTGAACGCCGATTCTACGTCCACCGTATTGGATAGACCCTCGTACTCCAGCAGCGAGTCATGGAAGCTCTTCCACTGTTCCGAGGTCATCCAACCGAATCCGTTCTGCTCGGTCAGCGGCGATATGGCGTCCCTCTTCTCCTCCAGCATCATGTAACGCATGTGCTCGCGGTCCTCGCCCTCCGCGTACTTCATTACAAAGTCCAGAGCCTCTTCCGTATTTGAGAAAGCGTACTCCATGCCCTTCATCGTAGCCTTTAGGAAGCGGGTCGTAGTTTCGGGATTCTCTTCGGCGAAGTCCTCCCTGGTCACGTAAGTCAGTCCCATGGTCTGCATTCCAAAGTCTGCTGCGTCGAATGCCACCACCTCGAATCCGAGGCCGCGCACGATGTTCGGTTCATTCGACTTGAATACGGCCAGGAGGTCCACCTGGCCCTCGGTCAGGACGCGCGGATCATACCCCACCCTGACCTCCTGTATCTTGGACCTGTCCACCTGAGCGGAGTTCACGATTGCCAGGTATTCAGGCGGAATCGTGCCCTTGTATCCGAAAGTCTTGCCTTCCCAGTCGCCCGGCTCGCTGATGCCCGAATCGGAGAGCGCGATGAACGACTGCTGGCCTCGCTGTCCGAATAGAGCAACCGCGACGATGGGCAGTCCGGGATCTGCTTTGAGCTTGAGCGTGTACCCGGCGTCCGCCGACACGAAGTCCGCCTCGCCACCCATAAGCAGGTTCATGGATTCTCCAATCGAGTGTTGGATATCCACTTCTAGCCCCTGCTCCTGGAAATATCCCATCTCCTGGGCGGCGTACACCGCCACGAGCGGCAGATTCGCCTGAGCCTTGTATCCCGCTATGAACCGTACACTCTGGACTTCGGGTTCAGGCTCCGCGCATCCAAGCACAAAGAGGGTCGACAATATGAAAATTGGTGCGAGGATCGATGTTCTTACTATACTCATCAATGGTTACTTTCCGTTGCATACCAACCGAATGTGCAACTTATATTACGTTTGAAGACTCGTGCCAGAAGAGTGTCTTCTTCTCGATAACCGATAGCAGAATGGTCAGGCCGATTCCCATGAAAGACAGTACAAATATCGCGCTGAACAGTGTGGGCATATCGAGGTTACTGTGAGCTACGATGATCACGCTCCCCAGGCCCCGGTCGGCGCTGAACCACTCGCCTATCACCGCGCCTATCACGGCCAGAGGGACGGAAACCCGAAATGCGGAGAACAGGTACGGAGTCGCGCTCGGCACCCTGAGCCTCAGGAATATCTCACGCCGGGAGGCTCGGATCGAGCGAAGAAATTCCATTGCCCCTCTATCTACGGATCTGAACCCGGTGACAGCATTCACGAGGACAGGGAAGAAGGTAATCAGAGCAACTATCAGCACCTTGGGAGCCAGACCGAATCCGAACCAGATCACAAATAGGGGAGCGACCGCAACAATCGGCGTAACCTTTACCAGAATCGCCAGTGGGAGCAGACTGCGTTCGATGTAGCGCGACTGGGTCATCAAAACGGCTCCAATGAGCGCTACGACCGTCCCGAGCGCGAAGCCCGCCAGCGCCTCCGCCAGAGTTACCGCTCCGTGCCCCAGGAAGTACCAAATGTCGCCCGCCAGCCTGTCCAGAACTACGGAGGGAGCGGGCACCAGGTACGTCGGCACATCAGCCAACCGCGTCCAGAGTTCCCATGCGACGCCCGCGACACTCAAGGCAATCACGGGCGGCAGGACATAGCTAAGCCCCAGTCCGGTACGCCATACGCTGAAGATGGCGGCAGAAACCTTGCCTTGAGTTTCTTCTATTGCACTGAGGCGTCTATCTAGCGATGGCTTGTTCATTCCGATTCCCCTGCCAAAGGAGGTCATGCAGCCATTCTGAATATCGTCGAAACGCAGGTTCACGCTCCATGCTGCGAGTTCGCGGTCTTGGAAGGTTTATTTCGACCATTTCCACGATGTGTCCGGGCCTGCTGGACATTACCGCCACTCTATCGGAGAGGGTGACCGCCTCTGAAATACTGTGAGTAACGAATACGACACTCTTCTTGTCGGCATTCCAAATCCTCAGCAGTTCATATGCCATAGCCGCCCGTGTTATTTCGTCGAGGGCTCCGAAAGGCTCGTCCATCAGTAGCAGCGACGCGCCGGATGCCAGCGCGCGCGCAATGGCAACTCTTTGAAGCATCCCGCCGGACAACTGAGAAGGATAGTGTTTCGCGTACCTTTCCAACCCCACCAGACTCAGCAACTCTGCGACGGAATGTGAGTTCACAGGATTGTTCTGGAGATTAACTTCCAGGGGAAGTCGCACATTGTCTGCTACTGTGCGCCATGCCAGCAGCGCCGGTTCCTGGAACACGAACCCGAATGCCTTTTTTGCCTGCGCCTCGGCGGGCGTCAGATTATCAATCCGAATACTTCCCGAAGTCGGCTCTATCAGGCCACCGACGAGCCTAAGCAAAGTGGACTTGCCGCATCCGCTGGGCCCGATGAGACAGAGAAATTCACCGTGCGCAATTTCGAAACTGATGTCTTGAAGTACATGCCTACTGTCCTCGTCCCTGTCGAAGCTCATGTAAACATCGCTTATACTGACATGGTGAGAATTGGACATGGATGTAAGCGCGTAGAGAGTATGTACCTGGCCACGGCGACGGGCAAATTCAGTTTCGGCGAATTGCAGTATGGTATAAACTTGGGTTAAAAGTTTCAACCGGAAATCCGCATGTTCAAAGCTAGAATTGACTAATGTTGATATGAGTTTCATAAATGAGGGATTAACTATGTACTTAGTAAGAAGAATCTTCAATACCAAGCCTGGCGAGGCGCGCAGGGTTGCGAGCATGATCCATAAACAGGCGCAGATGTACCGTGATGCCGGTCATCGGAGCGAATTCAAAGTCTATTTCAACGGGGGCACGCTGCCGGGCGAAACCAACGTGGTCGTGCTGGAGTGGACGGAGGAAGCAATCATGTCGCCGATGCGGGAAGGCAACAACATTCCGCAGGAGGTACTAACGGCCGGCCGAGCGGCCCTAGAGTACGTGGAGAGCAACCGCATAGAGTTCATGGAACTGCTCACACCCGACAAGATGATGGACGCGTAAGCTGAAACGCTATTTCGTTGCCGCGCCGCTTAACGACCTGAACCATCGGTCGGTGGCCCGGGGAGAGCGGAACCGCAAAACTTCGAGGTGCGCGTTTTCCGGTTGCGCGAAGGCGAGCGGGTAGGACTTCCTGCGGCTCCAGTGCCTCTTGAATGCCCATACGAACAGGGAGTCCTTGGCGAACAGGACTCCCTTCAGGTCCTCCCTGTTGCCGTTCCATAGTTCGGTGCGTTTGACGTATCTGACTATCGTTCTGCGGAGCAATCGCCAGAAGGTCACGTTGAACGGGTAGTCCAGCCATAGTACGGTCGTTGCTTTCGACCAAACTATATCCCTGGCTAAGGAGTAGTTGCCGTCCACAACCCAGTCTTGTCCTGACAGCGCGTCCGATACCTTCTCTCTGAAAATGTCGTCGGGCGTCTCGGTCCAGTTTGGGCCGTGGCGAAAGGCATCGAGTTCGAAGTGTGGCACGTCCAAGAGGCGAGCGAGCTGGCTTGCGAGCGTCGTCTTGCCCGCTCCAGACGTGCCTACGACTACTATACGTCTGGGAGTGGGGTACACTGGTACTATTCCGAAACTGATTGCTGTCTTGATTTGGTCATACGACCGAAAGGATACTATAGTACCGAATGAACGCCAGACCGCGCGAATATGTGCGAGGCGCATGGAGGATGCATAGTATGCGACTGAAGGACAAAGTTGCGCTGGTTACCGGAGCCGGGTCCGGCATAGGACGCGCGGTAGCGCTGCGGTTCGCCAATGAGGGTGCATCGGTTGCAGCATCCGACATCTCGATTGCCAACGCGCAAGAAACAGCGAGTATGATCGAAGAGTTGGGCGGGCGGACTATCGCGCTTTCGGGCGACGTTTCAGTCGGTGAAGACGCCAAGGCCATGGTGGAAGCGACAGTCAGCGAGTTCGGGCGGCTGGACATACTGCTGAACAGCGCCGGAATCAGCGCCCGAAACGCGCTTCCCGAGGGTGCATCTCCCGAAACGATCTGGGACAAAGTGATCGAAGTGAATCTCAAGGGGACTTATCTCGTGTCCTGGTTCGCGGTGCCGGAGATGGAGAAGGCGGGCGGCGGTTCCATAATCAACCTCGCCTCGACAATGGGGTTGGTGGGCTATCCCGCCGGATTCGGAGGCGGGTTCAATCCGTATCCGCCTTCCAAGGGAGGGGTCGTGCAGTTCACACGCACTCTCGCCATAGACAGCGCGCGCAAGAATATCAGGGTCAACTGTCTGTGTCCGGGGTTCGTCGCAACCAACTTCACCAAGGCCCTGACGGATGATCCTGAGACGAACGCTTTTCTTGAAGAACTTCATCCCATGGGCAGGCTGGGTAGGCCGGAGGAGGTGGCGAACGCCGCACTCTATCTCGCTTCGGACGACGCGAGCTATGTCACCGGCGTCGCCCTGACTGTGGACGGCGGTTATACCGCGCAATAGCCCTCAGCCTTCCTCGAAGAAGGTTACGCTGCTCTTCCAGACCTCTCGTGATATGCCCTTGAGGGCCTTCTGGTTGGGCTGATCTACCGCAAGGCGGCGAGTGAGCAGCTTGGGCTCAAGCTCTCGTCGCATCATCGGACAGCGCTTGACGAATCCGTTTAGTGTGCCACGCTCACCGCCCAGAAGCAGGTAGTCCATATCCTGGAGATATGGAGAGAATACGGTACGGGTGATCTCGCAGGTCTTGTCGTAGAGTTCGCGGATCAGGCGTTCCCGGCTGCGCTGGAACCGGCGTTGGGACTGCCCACCGGCGCGGTGCCGGTTCTTCATGTAGCGCGAGTCCGTCTTCGTGGCGACTAGGGACTCGCCTCTCAGGACGCCCACCGCGTACCTGCCAAGTCTCAACAGCACGACGCCGACCACAGGTTCCGACCTCAGGAGGCGACGCAGTTCGTCGGTATGCCCGCTCGCTACCCGGGTGTCGTTGCGCAACGGAATCGGCGGCCTGACGACCACGATCCGTTCGGCGGTGACGAACACGGCGGCTCCAGTATCCCCGCTCCCTGATTCTTCCAGCGCGGTTGTCATCTCAAACCGTTCCGGCTCTGAATCCGGCAGAAGGTGTGTATAGTCGCGCTCGGTCAGCGTCCGGGCCGACAAATACACGCTCGCGGCGCAGCCTTCGGCCTCTATGTCGTCTATCAGGCCGAGGACGCCATTCTTACTTATCTGCTTTGTCGTCTTGTTCATGCCAAACGCGCCACTGTGATACCCTGAGAGTCTGATATCGCCAGTTTTCAGTATAGCCGAGTGTGGAGAGGCGCGCCGTGAAGAAGAAGACCGAAATTGCGATAGATGAAGACTTGTTGACTGGAGCCATGGAAGCGGCTGAAGAAGTTGGCGTGGACTTCGACAGATTCATTGAAGGCGCTATCCGTGAACGGCTATTCGGGCATGAGTATTGGAAGATGAGACGGGAATCGCGACTGAAGGAACTCGAACTTCAGAAAGGGAAAAGCGTGGTAGAGAAGTCTCGTGGGTTTATGAATGTCGACCGCGAGACGATAGAGGCTATTCTGCAGGAGCCAAGCTACCTCGATGTTTAACGACATAGCGCCCGGCGCGCGTCTATATATAGACGCCAACATCTTCGTCTATCACTTCGCATACGAATCCGACGAGTGCGCCGCTCTACTTGACAGATGTTACCGCCGGGAAATAAACGCCTATACCGGAATCCACATCCTGCTTGAAGTTGCCCACAGGATCATGACGATAGAAGCCGTGGACAAAGGCCTCGTCACGCCCGGCAACGTCCCGCGCAAGTTGAGGCGCAGACCCGAACTTGTCTCCCAGCTTCAGGATCATTCCGCCGCTATCCGATACATATTGGAAATGAACATCGAGATTCTGCAGATTGACGCCAGGATACTCGAAACATCCGCCAACCTGCGATCCCAGACAGGCTTCCTCGTCAACGATTCAATCTCACTAGCCATGATGCAGCGCCGCCGCATCCCCACCATCTCCACTAACGACAGGGACTTCCAGCGCGTAAACTGGCTGGAAGTCCGTTTGCCGAGCGACCTGTAACGTCCTACTGCGAACCTCCGTCGCCGTTCATCCAGTAGTCGTAGCGGTGGGCTGCCATTTCCGCCTCGCGCTCGATGTCTTCTTCGAGCAGGTATCCTTCAGAGGCCAGGTCGGACGCGGCGTGTTTCACTCGCTCCACGTAGTCTTCCCTGGACTCGTAGCGCTCGTCTATCGCGGGTCTCGGGTCGCCAGTGGCTTCCCGGTCATCCTTCGACTTATGGAAGGGCAGCGTCCATCCGGCCAGCCCACCGGTGATTCCTATTACCAGATCAGGGTTGCCGTTGTCCGGGTGTCGCAGGTTCCAGCCGGTATTGGTGGCGAGTGGAACGCTCACGGACGGCAGCCGGATTCCGCCGACCTCATTTCCGTCTTCGTCAACGTTGGAGACGATTGCCGGGTACTCCTCGCCCTGCTCGGCAGGGAGCTTGACGGTGCGCCCGAGATGGGTTTCGTCGCCATAGTCCAGGCGCATGGCCCTAGTGACTTGGGGCGGGAACGTCACCGACGGAATCCGCTCGAATTTCTCGCGCAGGGTGTATGACTCGACCCCGGTGCCGTCGTCCAGGCTGGGATGTCGGGAGGCGGGAGCAGGAGCGTCGCCCCTGACCCAGCTATCGAGGTTGTTCAGTTGCGCCCTCTGCAATGGCGAATAGTCAACGGCGTTGTAGGGCAGCTGACCTTTCAGTCCATCCATCTGCCGGATTGTCTCGGGCGGGAACGTTCCCGATCCGTGCTGAGTTCCGGCGAAGTGGTAGCGGCGGACACTTTCGGATTCGGCGGCGTCGGCCATCGCGACGAAGTCGGTGTGTATCAGAGCGGCATCGCCACGCCAGTACTCGGCCGAGGTATTGGTGAACATTATCTTCGGGACATTTCCGCTTTCCTCGAGACGGGCGGTCAGTGAACCACTCGCGCCAGTAACCGGGTCGGTCATCTCGATGTCGGAGAAGGGGAACAGTTCAGGGATTATGTAGCATACGTCCTTGGACGGCTGTCCGAAGCGGAGGTTGAACTCGCCGCGCATACCGCCCGCTATGTGCGGGATGATGCCGTCCAACGCTATGCGTCCCTTCTCGTCGTTGTTCATTCCATAGTAGATATAGGTCCTGAGGAAACGACCGCTCTGAGACGCGCCGAATGCGTGGGCGTAGTCAATCGTGCCCGCGCAAGGGTTGCCGTCCTCCTCGGACTCGTACTTGAGGAAGGACACGATGTCTCGCACCGACGCCATTCCCAGACCGACGACATCCGTGCCCGTGGTCGTATAGACCAGCTGGTAGATTCGTCCCGGCTCGAACCCGCTTCTGAGATAGACGTGATTGAGGTCGGGTTCGACCTGCTCGTCCTCGACGCGGACGAACTGGAACTGGTCCCTGGGTATGTCGGTCGCGGGGCCGTTCGGGTGGTCGCGAACGGTGAGAGTCGCGCCGGGTTCGTGGGAGTCGGTCGGCGGGTGCGGATCGTGAATCCTGTCCGCGAGCAGGAAGACGTTTGTCGGCTCGTTGCACTGGAACTGGCACAACATACGTCCCGTGAGCCTGCTGCCGTCCGGGTTCAGCGCCTGGGGCGTGCGCAGGCCGATCCGGTCCGGGTCGTCTTCAGGAACGTCTGACTGCCAGCCGCAAAAGACGACGGTGTACCCCTCGCGCATCAGGAATCCGTTGCCCGGATGCAGCGGGGCGCCCGGGTCCATGACGCGTGGCGAACTGTTGAACCCAAGGACCGTCTTGCGTCCCCGGTTGACTACGTCGAAGATGATGCTGCCCCTTCCGCGGTCGGGATCCGCGGGCTGGAGCATTTCGAAGTCCGCCGAGAAGGACACCCGTCCCTTGGAGTCGCGCGGGGCCAATTCTATGTCGGTGATGGCGCTGTTATTGGCGTGAAGCGGGTCAACCGAGAAGTGGGCGGTGCCCTTCAGGTGGTTGTAAGCTCCCACGTCGCCGAATGTTTGTCCGCCCGCGAACGGGGTGACGCTGGTTATATCGAGCTTGGTTACTGGCAAGTCCAAATCCCCTTTCTTCAATTCCGGGTGATTGTATCATCGTAAATGAGGGTTCGCACTGGAGTGGAACCATGACACCCGCAAGATCTGCGATATCATATATATTGATTTATATTTCAACAGGTGGCAACAGGTGCGTCGACTGGTGACCAACAGGTGAAAAAGTCACCAGAGATTGACCAGAGATCGCCTGAGTTTAGCTACAGAAAAAACTTTTCGGCACTCCAGATTTCGCTCAGCATAAGCTTACATTTATGTATGTTGGTGTCGGAAAGCATCGGCGACCTGTTCTCCCTGATTAGATTTCATGTTCTTATGATAGCGCATACAGGATGTGAATGTGTAGTCCTGTGGGAAATTGAGGAAGCCTTCGAAAAGGAGCAGGAGTGAACGTGTTGACGCTGCCGCGACTCACTTCCTACACTGAGAAAACCGTGCGGCACTGGATTGATCGAAAGGGGCGAACATGCGCGTAGTCATAGGAGCGGACCACGGGGGATACCCGCTGAAGGAAGAGTTGAAGGGATATGTGGAATCCCTGGGACACGAGATAGTGGACGTGGGCGCTCACGAACTCGATCCGGCGGACGATTTCCCGGACTTCACCAAGTCGGTAGCGGAGTCGGTGACCTCAGGCGACGTGCAGCGCGGCATCATGATCTGCGGGAGCGGAGTGGGCGCGTCGGTGGCAGCGAACAAGGTGAAGGGAGTGCGAGCGAGCGTCTGCCACGACACCTATTCGGCGCACCAGGGCGTCGAGCACGACGACATGAATGTGCTGTGCATGGGAGCGCGAATCATCGGAATAGAACTTGCGCGGGAGCTTGCGGACGCATTCCTGTCGGCAGAGTTCGTACCCGAAGAGCGGTTCCAGCGCCGCCTGGACAAGGTGCTGGATATGGAGTCGAATTTCGGCTGCTGACCTATCTGATCAGCCGTATTCTGCGCCCAGCAGGCAGGCGACCAGCGTCTGGTTCTCCTCAGCGTCCTCGAACGCCTCGGAGATTCGGCCAACGTCGTCGTCGGTCTCAACCATGTAGTGCCTGATGCCCCATGCGTCGAGAATCGGCTCGGTGAACACGCCGGCGGAGTCGGTCATTTGGCCGCCCTCGCCCATCCAACCCCTGTATCCCACGACCATGACCATGGGTATGCCGAGGTCTATTCCCATTCCGCGAATGGAGTCGCCCGCCTCGAACATGCCGGTGTTCTGAATCAGCACGACGGGCTTCTTGCCGCCGACCCACAGTCCTGCGGCGATTGGCATTGACTCGCCCTCGCGGCAGATCGGCACGAGTTTCAGATCATCGTCCGAGATGATCTGGTTGTACATGAAATTGGTCTCGGTGTCCGGCAGCCAGACGATGTGGGTCACTTCGTTCTTCTTGAACTGCTCGATAATGGCGGACGGGCTGAGGCTGATCTCTGCCATGGGACGCTTCTCCGTGGGGTTATTTGATTGGAGAAAATTATATGTGTGGTCTGGACGGCGGTCAACGAGTAGAGACGCCGAATCGGGTCTCGCAGGCACTTGATTAGAGAGTCGAAGAAAATGAACAAGACGGAAATGGAAAGGGAACTGCTGCTCGGCGATTCTATCGTCGCCTTCACGGGCGCGGTCTTCTGGGCAATTTCAGGGAGGCCGCTGTTCGGGGCGGAATCGTTGTCGCAGGTCAATACCGCCGTAACCGACTTTCTAGCGTACTTCTATGTAGCGATTGGGGCGGCGCTCATGATCCTGGCTCTGCTCCTTGCGCTGGGTTCCATGGTACCGTTTCTTCGCAGCGGATCGAGCAGCCTGGCGATGCGATTTTCCCCGATACTGAAAATGATCACCCTGCTCGGTCTCGTTCTGAGCTGGAATTCGGTGGCGAACGAATTGCCCCAGGACCAGTGGTGGTACGACTATCTCTTTTACATCGGTCTGCTGATAGTGCTGCTCTTTGTAGTCAATGCATCGAGGTCTCTTGTAAGTGGACTGTGGCGACGGTTTTTAAGGCCGCTTCGGAGATGAGTCGCTCTTCGATTCGACAGAACATTCATGCTATCATGTGTCCGGTCAACCAACTGCGAACGTCCCAACCTTTACATAAACAGCAGATTATCAAAAATGATTTCGCCGCCGAAGAATTTTCGGCCCAAAGCTAAAGCCAGGTGATTCCAGGTCACCCGCCTCCTGATCCACTTGGAAACTCACCTGGAACCCTACCTGTACGGTATAAGTTGTGATATATGACTGTCGTATTTCGGCCCATGACCGACCGCTGAAAACTGAAGGCTAATGACTAAGATGACCAACCCCGAACCGCGATGAAATTCCCCCGGAAAATGCTATGATTGTAGGTGCGCGAAAGCCAACTCTCTCTGAAAGGGACTGACATTGCCTGAGTTTGAGATAGTCTCCGACTTCCAGCCGACCGGCGACCAGCCGCAGGCTGTGGAACAGATTGTGAACGGCGTGAACCGCGACATGGTCCACCAGACCCTTATGGGAGTGACCGGCAGCGGCAAGACGTTCACAATGGCGAACGCGGTGCAGGAACTTCAGCGTCCGACGCTGGTAATCGCGCACAACAAGACGCTCGCGGCGCAGCTTGCCACCGAGTTCAAGGAGTTCTTCCCGAACAACGCGGTGGAATACTTCGTGAGCTACTACGACTACTACCAGCCAGAGGCATACATCCCGCGCACCGACCTCTACATAGAGAAGGACGCGGACATCAACGAGGAGTTGGACAAGCTCCGGCACGCGGCCACACGCGCCCTGCTCACACGTCGGGACACGCTGATAGTCGCGTCCGTATCCTGCATTTTCGGCCTGGGTTCTCCGCAGGAATACCAGGGATTCATGGCACACGTACAGCGGGGAGAGATAAGAAGTCCGAGCAGGCTCGCCCGGCAGCTGATAGATATCCAGTACGAGCGCAACGACTTCGACCTCGGCAGGGGCCGATTCAGGATACGCGGCGACACCATGGAGATACTTCCCGCCTACGAGTCAGTTGGCGTGCGCATCGAGTTCTGGGGCGACGAGGTGGAGCGCATCGTCGAGATGGACCCGCTCACAGGCGAGATACTTGCCGACCGCAACGACATCCAGATATACCCGGCCAAGCACTTCGTGACCTCTCAGGAGAGAATGCACACGGCGATCCAGGACATCGAGGACGAGCTTTACGAACAGCTGCGAATCCTGAATCGGGAGGACAAACTGCTGGAGGCACAGCGTCTCGAACAGCGCACGCGCTACGACGTGGAGATGCTGCGCGAGACCGGGTACTGCGCGGGCGTGGAGAACTACTCGCGCCACCTGGGAGGCAGAGATGAGGGCAGCACTCCATATACGCTGATGGACTACTTCCCAGAGGACTATCTACTGTTCATAGACGAGTCCCACATGACCCTGCCGCAGATACGCGCGATGTACAACGGCGACCGCGCCCGGAAGCAGGTGCTGGTGGAGTACGGCTTTCGTCTGCCGTCCGCCCTGGACAACCGTCCGTTGAACTTCGGCGAGTTCGAGCAGGCCGTCAACCAGGCTGTCTATGTCTCGGCCACTCCCGGCCCATACGAGTATGAACACTCACAGCAGATGGTCGAGCAGGTGATACGTCCGACCGGACTCACCGATCCCATCATTGAGGTGAAGCCCACGGACGGCCAGATAGACGATCTGCTGCACCAGATCAAGCTGCGTGTGGACCGGGGTGAACGCTGTATCGTGACCACTCTTACAAAGCGCATGGCCGAAGAACTGGCGGACTTCCTGCGGGAAATGGGCATACGTACCCACTATCTGCACTCCGAGATAGATACGCTGGAGCGTTCGGAGATTCTGCGCGACCTGCGTCTGGGCGTTTACGACGTGATTGTCGGCATAAACCTGCTCAGAGAAGGCCTGGACTTGCCCGAAGTGAGCCTCGTAGCCATTTTGGACGCGGATAAAGAGGGCTACCTGCGCTCCACAACGTCGCTGATACAGACCGTGGGTCGGGCCGCCCGCCACGTTGACGGACACGTGGTCATGTACGCAGACCGCGTTACGGACTCTATGAAGCGAGCGATTGACGAGACGGAGCGGCGTCGGGAGATTCAGCAGGTTTACAACCGGGAGAACGGTATTACTCCGCAGAGCATCCAGAAGACAGTCCACGACATAACGGAGCGTGTCAGAGCCATCGCGGAGACGAGTGAGAGCTACACCGTTGATTCGTCGGATATGCCCAAGGACGACATTCTCAGGCTGATCAAGGACCTGGAGTCGCAAATGCGGACTGCCGCAAAGTCTCTGGAATTCGAGAAAGCAGCGCTGCTTCGAGACCAAATAACGGACCTCAGAAAAGTCGTGGTATAATTAAATGCTATCTTTAATGTAAAATAGCTACATACGGTACTACCGGATTTTAACAGCAGGGGGGAATTTGCCTTGCGCGCGCTTCTGAGGCGGGCCCCGCCAGCATACGGGTTTACACTCTTTATCGCGGTCTTTGCGCTATTGAGCGTCGCCTGCGCGTCTGAGGTCAGTGAAGGACAAGGAACTCTGACAGCGGACACGCAAACCAACCTGCTGCCCAATGTTGATTTCGTCGGCTACCTCTACTTCAACCCCTCCACGTCCTCAACCGTTGACATCAGACGCTTTCTGCCGTCCGGCGGCGCGGACGTGCTTGCCGCGGACGTATCGGAGAGTGCGGAAGTATCGAGCGCAACCATTCTGACCTCGACGGAAGGGGACATTGCGGGCTCCCTGGAATTTGTGAGCGCCGAAAGCGCGCAGAGAGTCCACGACCTGTACGGACAGTATCCCGCCGAGGACGCTATATGGTCTAAGGTGGACTCGACTACGCTTCATGTAGTGCGAGGAGGCTCGACTTGGGCAACGAGCGTCCGTGAAAAGCTTGACACGACCACCTCGAGCACAAGCACAGTAATCACAATCCAGGAGAAAAGCCCGGAGTCCTGGGCACTTATGACCAACCTGCCGGTGTCCGAAAGCGATCCTCCCATCGCAGTGGGCCTGATATCGCCGGACGACACACTTGTCGAGGATATCGAGACCAACGTGGGCCTAGACCTTTCCGACCTCGACCTCGCCTTCGGGAATATCGGAACTCAGCGACTCGCATACGCGATATATGGCGACGTTCCTATTGACATTACCAAGGAGATTGACTTCCGCTTCCTGACGCTCCACGACGTTGGTATGGTTATCGTAGGCCAGACGAGTTATCCTAGTTTCGCGCTCTCGTTCCTGGTAAGCACGATTGCGGGACGCCTCGGAATGCAGACTATAGACTTGGGCAACACCAACGCCCGCTATCTGGAGACGGAACACGCGCACGTCGTTCTCAAGAACAAGGGCAGCCTGATTTACGCGGCTCTCGCGGACGACAGGCACGATTCGGAACGGCTCATGCTCCGCGCGCTCGCTGAAACGGAGAAACGTCCGGGTATTTCTGCTGCTCCCTAAGACTTGCTTAAAGCTTTTGACACCAATTACCCTCGTGGTTACAATTGACCTCATTGAACGAGAAGCACACCCGGAGGCTGTCTGATGACGACCCAGACCTTGACCAAAGACGAAGTTTACGAAGCGCTCAAAGATGTGTACGACCCCGAAATCCCAGTGAACGTCGTTGACCTCGGCCTGATATACGGCGTCGAGGTGGAGGAAGGCAACGTGGACGTCACGATGACACTCACCTTCGCGGGCTGCGGCATGGGCCCGTACATCGCGCAGCAGGCCGAATGGCGCATAGCCGAGATGGACAACGTAGAGGACGTCAACGTCGAGTTGACCTTCGATCCTCCCTGGACCCCGGACTTGATTACCGAAGACGGCAAGAAACTGCTCGGTCTGGACTAGCCTTCAGGGTCGGCGCGGGTGACCACGCTGAACAATTATTACGAAGAATCAATGGAGGGGCGGCCTGACTTGGGTCGTCCCTATGCTTATGTCGGCAGCCTGAACAGGGCGGGAGATTACGATGACTCAGCAGATGGACCCGAATCAGCAGGCCCAGGCAAGGGCCAGAGTCGAGGCGATGCGCCGTCAGTTCGAGCAGAAGCGCGCCATATCTGAGTCTCTGTCGCGCATCAGGCACAAGGTGGGCGTCTATAGCGGCAAGGGTGGTGTTGGAAAGACGACGGTCGCCGTCAACCTCGCCGCGACCCTGGCCAACGACGGCGCAAAGGTTGGCGTGCTGGACGTGGACATTGACTGCCCAAACGTGATTCGGGCGATGAAGGTGGCGGAGGCTCCTCTCGTCGGCGAGGACCGCAAGATGATTCCGCCGGAGCGGTTCGGGGTGAAAGTCATGTCCATGGGCTTCTTCCAGCAGGACGAGGAAGAGGCGATCATATGGCGCGGCCCAATGATCCATAACGCCATCAACCAGCTATTGCAGTCCACTGAGTGGGGAGACCTGGACTATCTTCTGATAGACCTTCCGCCGGGGACGTCCGACGCGCCGCTGACTGTGATGCAGTCGCTGGACATGGACGGGTTCGTCGTTGTTACCACTCCACAGGAACTGGCGAAGATAGACGCCATACGCTCGGTGAACATGATAAAGAAGCTCCAAATAGAGGTTCTTGGCGTGGTGGAGAACTTCTCGGGCGATATATTCGGGTACGGCGCGGGCGAAGAGCTCGCCGAACACCTGGAAATACCATTCCTCGGCAGGGTGGAAATGCGCGCCGCGTATCGAGACACGTCGAGGCCCGCCGTTCTGAACGACAACACGGTTCTGGGAGAATACAGAGGAATTGCGGAGGGTGTGACGGCGGCGCTAGTGGTGGCGTAACCACAACTGACACTACTTGAACAACGCAACGGGGGCGGACTCGATGTCCGCCCCCGTTATTGCGTACTATGCGCGCCGGAATTCCTACTCGCGCTCAGGCAGAGCAGCGACAGCGTATCCAGGGGTCGTGCGCTGACCTTCGTGGGTCTCGAGCCAGATTTCGCACTCGACGATGTTCTCGTCGTCCTGCTGATACTTCTTCTTGACGACGCCCTTGGCGAAGACCGGAGTGCCGGGAACGTCCATGCCGCGATACTGCACACTCAGCTTCTTGAGGTCGCCCCACTCGCCGATCCAGTCGGTCATGACCTGGCCCAGGAAGGCGTTCTTCAGCGCACCGTGAAGAATCACGTCGGGCAAGTTATTGTTCTTGGCATAGTTCAGATCATAGTGGATCTGGTAGTAGTCGCCGGACGCGCCGGCGTATTTGACCAACTGCTGGGTGGTCGGGTCTTTGCGCAGGGTGGGGATATCCATTCCCTCCTGCACGTCTTCGAAATATACCTGTTCTGCCATGAAGTTCCTCCCTTGGCGTTTCTATTCTTTCGTTACGGCTGGTAGCTGATCCCGGTGGTACGCTGAATCGCTACCGTCGTGCCGAACTGGTTTACATACTTGGTCTCGCGCTGTATGAACAGCATATTGCCCAGGCGTCCGGGACGTTCGAAGATGTTGGATATCTTCGTAGATACGGCAATCCGGTCGCCCGGTCGCACCGGCTCGTAGTATTCCCACTCGCTACCGCCGTCCAGATTGGCGGAGTATGGACTCTTGACGTCCACCTTCATCTCGCCGGAGCGCAGCGAGCGGAAGAACGTCGGCGGCGCTACCAGACCGCCATAGCGCGACTGCCTCGCCGCCTCTTCGTCAGTGTAGATGGGATTGTCGTCGCCAATGGCTTGGGCGAACTTGATAATCGCCCCCTTCTCTACATCGTTTACATAAACTTCCGACTCGACGCCAACAGCCGCTCGCATCTCGTCCGTAATCACCGATTCCTGAGTCATTTACATACACTCCCGGACAGTGGAAATCTGTCTCTGAAAATCTCGTCCAAGTGTAAAACCGAGGCCGCTGAGTGTCAAGGAAGGTTGAGCCTTCACCCTTATTCTGATGGGATGGTTGTAGGCCAGCCAGGATCACCTTTGCCCTGACTTATTTCTCATAAGCCCAGGGAACATCTTCAACCTCTCCGGCGTTCCCGATACGCTCACCCCTTCCCACCCTCTGATACAATGTGCCTCCAATTCGCCACTGTATGAGCCCAGGATAGAGAACCTTGCAGATAGGACGCGCCCAGACACATACGGCGGCACACAGTGTAGCCCATGATTCGGTGTCGGCCTTCACGCTCCAAGCCACGGACGGCGACGCGCGCGCCGGAATTCTTCGCACCGCACACGGCGATGTGCCGACGCCGTTCTTCATGCCGGTGGCGACGCAGGGTTCGGTCAAGGCGGTGGACCCACCCGACCTCAGAAACGTCGGCGCGAACATCGTGCTGGGGAATACATACCACTTGTTTCTGCGTCCTGGGACGGAGTTGATGGAGCGATTCGGGGGGCTGCATTCCTTCATGGGTTGGAACGGCCCGATTCTCACGGACAGCGGCGGCTTCCAGGGCTTCAGCCTCAAGCACCTGCGCAAGATTGATAGGGACGGCATCCTGTTCAAGTCGCACATAGACGGCTCTATGCACAAGTTCACGCCGGAGTCCACAATCGAGGCGGAAGAGAAGATAGGCGCGGACATTATCATGCCTCTCGACGTGTGCGTGGAAGCCAACTCGGACCGCGATGTGGTTGAGAGGGCGAGCAATCTCACAACGCAGTGGGAAGCCAGATGCAAACAGGCCCACACCCGCGACGACCAGATACTCTTTGGGATTGTCCAGGGCGGTCTGTACGAGGACCTGCGAGCGCGGTCGGCTGAAGAGATCATATCAATCGGGTTCCAGGGTTACGCGCTCGGCGGCTTGAGCGTCGGCGAGACCAAGGACGAGATGTACCGTATGACCGCGCTCACTACCGCCATGCTTCCCGCCGACTCCCCCCGCTACCTCATGGGCGTCGGCTCCCCCGAAGACCTCGTTGAGAGCGTCGCGCGCGGGGTGGATATGTTCGACTGCGTTCTGCCCACGCGAATCGCCAGGAACGGCGCACTGTTTGCGGACAGCGGGCGCATCAACATATACGCGGCCCCTCACAGGGACCGGGACGAGCCCGTCGAGCCGGAATGTGACTGCTACGCCTGCCGGAACTTCTCAGCCGCGTACATTCATCATTTGTTCAAGACCAGGGAGTTGCTTGCGTACAGGCTGGCCACGCTGCACAACCTGAGATTCATACTCAGGATGATGGAGGAGATGCGCGAGTCGATTTTCGCGGGGACGTTCGAGGAATACAGGGCAGAGTTCCATCGCAGGTTCACGCCCCCGGACCAGAAGGTGCGCCACGAACAGCGTCAGAAGTGGCTGGATTCGCAGGGTCGGCCGGGAGCGTAGTATGTGCGGACGATTCACCCTTATCGCCTGGGACGAAGTTGAGCGACGCTTCCTGCCCGTCGGTTCGGGCATGGAGATTATACGCGAGCGGTTCGCCGAGGTCGGCGTGGAGCGTTACAACATCGCTCCTACGCAGGATGTGATCACGATAACCGGCGACGGCGAAGTGAATGCAGCGCAGTTCATGCGCTGGGGACTCGTGCCGTCGTGGGCGAAGGACATCTCGATAGGCAATCGCATGATAAACGCACGCGCGGAGACACTGGCTGAGCGTCCGAGCTTCAGAGTCGCGTTCAGGCGGCGCAGGTGTCTGGTGGTCGCGGACAGCTTCTACGAATGGAAGCGGGACGGACGCAAGCGCACTCCTATGCGAATAAGCCTGGAGTCCGGGGAACTATTCGGGTTTGCCGGGCTATGGGAGTCGTGGAAGAGCCCGGAAGGCCGCAGAATCCAGTCCTGCACGATAGTCACGACTGAGGCGAATGAATTTCTCGCGCCGATACACAACAGGATGCCGGTGATCCTGTCTCAGGACGCCGAACCCATGTGGCTGGACCCGGACGTTCAGGATACCGACGCGCTGTCCGAGTTGCTGAAGCCATATTCGTCCGACCTGATGAAGGCCTACGAAGTATCCAGCGTGGTCAACTCTGCGGCGAATGACGTGCCTGAGTGTATAGTTCCGGTACGGCGGATGCTTTAGGGAACGTGCATCTTGGTTACTTACGACGCCGACAAGACCATGGCTTTCTACGACGCATATGGAAGCATCGAGTGGGACAGACTCGGGGCCACGGCGTATGGACGTATGAAGGCGATAATCCACGCAGACTTCATCGGGCGCTATGTAGAGTCCGGGGACCGAGTCCTCGATGCGGGCAGCGGGCCGGGAAGGTTCTCGATAGTCGCGGCAGAGAGGGGAGCGATAGTAACAGTTCTCGATCTGTCGGCGGAGCAACTTCAGATCGCCAGGGAGAAAGTAGGACAGGCAGGGCTAATCGAGAACATCGAAGACTTCGTCCGCGGAGACATTACCGATCTATCGGTGCTTCCTGACGGACACTTCGATGCGGCGATCTGTTACGGCGGGGCTCTCTCCTACGTGTGTGAGCGGCGACACGAGGCGGCCGCAGAACTCGTTCGGGTCGTTCGCCCCGGAGGAGTGGTCCTGATCAGCGTGATGAGTCGCTACGGTGCATCACTGAACCTGGTCCGTCGTCCATCCATACCCATCCTGAAGGACGCCGAGGGTTGGAACGTCTGGGGCGTCGTCGAGGACGGTGACCTCGATGGATTTCCCTCAACACAAGTAGGAATGATCCACCCGCCAATGCATCTGTTTATGAGCGAAGAATTGCGCGACTTCCTGCCAGGCTGCGAGGTGCTGGAAATCGCGGGAAGCAACGTGACAGTCTTCGAGGGTTCGACGGCGCTCGAAGAAGTTGCCGAGGACAGTCGGGCGTGGTCCACGGCCGTCGGACTCGAACGCGAGTTATGCCGCCGGCCCGGGCTCGTGGATACCGGCAGCCACATCATCATGGCTGCCCGACGGACTAAGTAACAGCCCGGAGCAGCTTCAGGGTTATCTCATGGTCTTTCGGCCATCTTGTCTGAGAGGGTGGCGCTAGTAGAACGTGCAGCCGATGCCGTGATAGCCGATCGTGACTTCACCGTCCTCGACAACGACGGGAGTAATCTTGTCGCCGCCCGTAAGTTCCTGCAGCTCGGGCCACCTCTCAGGGTGGTCGCCGAGGTCAATCTCCTCGTACACCTTGCCCTTCTCGTCGAGTTCCATCTTCACGGAAACGCATATGGTGCATTCGGGATGGGTGTAAATCAGTACGCCGCTTTCAGCCAAAGTCAGCCCCTCACTTTCGATTGCAGGATTCGACCCAATTCGGGTGAAGGCTCAGCCTTCCTAGCCGTAGCAGCCTATTCCGTTGAATCCGACAGTGACCTCATCGCCGTCAATCATGACCGGGCTGATACGTTCCCCGTCGGTGTGCGGCAGCACCTCCGGCCAGCGGTCCGGGTGGAGGGAAAGGTTCACTTCCTCGTACTCGATGCCGTCACTGTCTAGCTGCGCCTTGAGCATATCGGTGTACCCGCAGCCCACCGTCGAATATACAGTTACCGTCTTGCTGGCCGTGCTCATTGTTCCTCCGTGCTTCAGTTTTTAGTTGTCAGTTGTCAGTATTTAGGAAGGCCGCTCGCGCCTCTCAATCTCACGTTCCTCCGCCTTGTTGCGGAGGGCTCGCCCCTTGTCGGGATGAGGGTCCTCGATTAGCCCGTACATCTCCTTGCCTTCGTGGTCTTCGGGCAGATGCTCGGTGATGGGCATTCCTTCCTCGTCCACGAACAGCAGGCAGTGGCAATACTTATAGATCTGCATATCGTCGCAGGGGCAGATCCAGGTTCGGTGCTTGACCTCTTCCGTCTTGTCCGGGTAGAACCTGCACGGGCATAGCGGGCGCCCGACCTCATCTACATTCTGTGCGAGTCCCAGTATTACGGACTCGGTCACGCCTTCCACAGGAGACGTGTATGTTCCCGACTTTTTGGTGAAATTCTCAACGAGCCGATGCATACGCTGCATCGCTTTTTCACTAGGTTGTTCCGGCATCCGTGGCCTCCTGACTTCATTCTGGTCGGGATACTGAGTCCCTTCAGCCTATTATACATATCATCCCCCCTCCATGCTGTAAGATTTCCACCATACCAACAGATGATGTCTAGGAGTCCACACGATGAACAATCTATTCCGCTTTCGTCACATGGATACACAGGTCAGGGAGGCGATGCTGCTCCGGCTCGACCGTATGACTGAACTGCCCCTTCTTCTGCTGTCGTTCATAATGATTCCTGTGCTTCTGGGACCTCTTCTGTGGGAGGACAGTTTCTCTACGGCGGAGAGAGCGCTCTTCCAGACGCTCGACATCTTCATCTGGGCGATATTCGCAGCCGACTTCTTTCTCAAGTTCGCAGTCACGCCCGAAAAGTTGCAATACTTGCGGGGCCACTGGCTGGAGGGGCTGACGGTGCTGGTACCTTTCCTGCGCCCGCTCAGGATACTGAGAATAGTCCTGTTCGGAGCGCGAGCCATCAGAGGGGCGCGCCGCCTTGCGAACGTGGATTTCCTGATCGTTTACGCGATTGGTATAGTAGTGATAGCCGCCACCGTAGTCGCGGGTGTGGAGCGCGGCCACGATTCCATAAACTCTTTCACCGACGCACTCTGGTGGTCGGTAGTCACAGCTACCACGGTAGGCTACGGCGACATGACTCCCGTTACCCCCGTGGGCCGGGGCATGGCGATTATGCTCATGCTAGTGGGGATCGGGTTGTTCGGTGGCCTGACCGCCAACTTCGCGTCCACCATTTTCAGGACGGACGACAACGTGGAGGCCAACACCGAACTGCTCCTCAAAGAGATGAAGGCGTTGCGTGAGGAGTTGAAGGATCTCAGAGAGCGTGTGGACAGTGCGGACGTGCTGAGCCGTGAGGTTCAGCCTACATCGGCAAAGGGGTTTTCATTGTCCGCAGTCAGCAATATAATTCGTAGGCCAACATCAATCGTATCGAATATTTTCAGGCGCTCGTCCCATTCGCCTGAACAGGAATAAATCGGAGATGACAGCTATGCCCGACGCACAGACCTTCAGACAGGCATGGGGGAAATTCGCCACAGGGGTGTCGGTGATAACCACCGTGGAGTCCGACGACGAGATACACGGCATGACCGCCAACGGCATCACCTCCGTCTCCCTCGACCCCCTGCTCACGCTGGTATGCGCCAGCCACAACACCGCCTCCTACCCGCTCATCAAGGCAATCGGACGCTTCGCGATCAACATACTCAGTGAGGAACAGCAGGCGATTGCCGAATACTACGCACGGCCGACCGATCAGAAGACGGGTGACGTTCCCGCGACGTTCAGCCGCACCGCCCAGGGCGCGGCGACCCTGGATGGCAGCCTCGCATATATGGACTGCCGCGTCGTCAACGAATACGTCGCCGGTGACCACACTATTTTCATAGGCGAGGTCGAGGAGATAGAGATTGACCCGGACGGCACGAGACCGCTGCTCTACTTCGAGGGCAAATTCAACCGCCTCCCCAACGGACAATAGCGAAAACTCCTCTCCCTCAATGGACTGACAGGGGTAGGCAAAAGTCCCCTCTCCCTCGATGGGAGAGGGCTGGGGTGAGGGTGAAAAATTCGTGCCGACTCTCCCAATAAGGAGGTAATCCCATGCAGCCTGAACTCATAGCCGACTACCAGTGCGTCACTGGCGAAGGCCCTCTCTGGCACCCGATGGAGAGCCGGGTTTACTGGGCCGACATCCCCCAAGGCAGGCTTTTCAGGTACAACCCGTACTCTCGGACCCACGAGCAGATATACGACGGTCGTGAAGTCGGCGGGTACACCATCCAGTCCGACGGATCGCTTCTGCTGTTCATGGACAGGGGCTCGATAGCCGTACTTCGCGGCGACACTCTCGACTTCGTAGTCGAGGAACTGCCGGATGAGACGGACAACCGCTTCAATGATGTGATCGCCGATCCCGCTGGGCGCGTGTTCTGCGGCACTATGCCGCATCCGGACGGGCGTCCTGCCACCCTGTACCGCATGGACACCGACGGCTCTCTGACTCCCGTGCTTGAGAATCTCGGCCTGTGCAACGGCATGGGCTTCACTACCGATCTCAAGAGCATGTACTTCACGGACTCTCTCGCGCACGCGATCTACATTTTCGACTACGACATAGGTAGCGGCAACATCGGCAACCAGCGCACCTTCGTGAAGACCCCTGACGACGACGGCACGGTGCCGGACGGCATGACGGTGGACGCCGAAGACCACGTATGGTCCGCACGCTGGGACGGCTCTGCGCTCTACCGCTTCGCCCCTGACGGCTCGGAGGTCGCGCGCATTGACTTCCCCGCCAAGAAGGTGTCCAGCGTCATATTCGGTGGACGCGACCTGACCGATATGTACGTCACCACGGCCGGCGGCAACGACAAGGTGAATGAGGGAGCGGGAGCGGGGGCGCTGTTCAGGCCGAACCTGGGCATAAAGGGCAAGCCTGAGTTCCTGTCGCGGGTGGGGGTGTAGCTTCAGCTAATCGTCGTCACATGAGGATAGCGGACTATCTTCCTGTCCGAAGTCACGAGGCTGCATAGGTGGACTCTGGCGGTAGCGACAATGATCTGGTCGAAAGGGTCTGAATGAAAGTCGCCGGGCAACGCAGTTGACTCCACCGCGATTTCGGGTGTCAATGGTAGAATGGAGACTCCGGGATAAGCCAGCGCCATATCGAACCACTCGGATATTCCAAGCGGCAATTCTACTCGTTTGGATGCCACGAGTTTAGCTACCTCCCAACATGAAACGGCGCTGATTCCTATTACATCGCCTTCGTTATCTTCAATGGCCTGACTCTGCGCTTCCTTTAATTGCCCTGTGTCGAGATTCCACCACAGCCAGACATGAGTATCCAGAACGATCAATTCAGAAATTCCCAATCTTCGATAGCCACCGGCTCAAACGGATCATCATACCGATAAGGTAGTCCCCTCAGTGGGTACTTGTCCTTATCCTCCAGCTTGACGGGCTTTACCGACCATCTGGGCTCCTGTTCTAAGTAGAAGTCGCGTCCGTGTTTGAGAATGTATATCTGAGGGGTCTTGCTGTCCACATCAACGACCCGAAACATCACGACCTTACCACTCTTAAGCGCGTCATGCGTCTCTTGGCTGGACACATCCATCAGATTCCACGCGATTGTAGGCGCACTCGTTCCGTTCACCCGGATCCGTATAATCTTTCCGTCGAGGAACACTCTGAAGTCGGCCCCGTCCTGGTCAGGCTCGACTCTGACATGATTTCCATGCTCGCGAGCGAAATGTTTTCGAACAATCTTCTCAGCCTTAGCCCCCGCGCTGAGACCATACATGGATTCATGTTCTGCACCACTCAACGGAACAGAGTATGATTCATAGTCACAGGAACTCATAGCACGACCTCCATTTCATATATTACCAAACCCCAAGGCACTCTCGAATCCACCCCTCTATGGTAACATTACCTACCGAACCTACCGACACCCCATACCATCATGGAGTCAAGCCATGTCTTACGAACATATACTCAGCGAGGTCAGGGAGCGAGTGGGCGTCATAACCATGAACCGCCCCGACAAGCTGAACGCGATGAATCCGCAGATGAACCACGAGATCATCAGCCAGATCTCTGAGTGGAACGAGGACGACTCCGTCGGCGCGATTGTCTGGACGGGAGCCGGTCGCGGTTTCTGTGCTGGCGCGGACATCGGACGCTTCGAGGCCAGGCGTGACGGTCAGGCATCCAACGACTCCGCCCCCATGACCGACGATAGCTGGCACGAGGTCATCAGAAACGCCAAGCCCGTCGTAGCGGCCATCAACGGCGTCGCGATAGGCGAGGGGCTGACTCGCACGCTTCCATGCGACGTCCGTATCGCGTCCGAAAGCGCGCGGCTGTCCTTCAGGTTCGTCCGCGTTGGACTCACCCCGGAATTCGCTTCTACACACTACGCTCCGCACCTGATAGGGCTGGGGCGAACGCTCGAATATATGCTTCGGGGCAATCTGATTCCCTCCGACGAGGCGCTCAGAGTCGGCCTGGTGAACTACGTCTATCCAGACGACGAAATGCTGGACAAGGCCGTGGAACTGGCAACCGAGATCGCGGACAATCCGATATGGCAACTCTCCCAGGTCAAGCGGCTCGTCCATCAGAACTACATCGAGCACGACGTGGATACCGTACTCTCCGACGAGGGGCCTACATTCCAGAACGCCATGAAGAGCGATGCGCACAAGGAAGCGCTCACCGCCTTCCGCGAAAAGCGTCCGCCGAAGTTCAACTGAGCGACAGAAAGCCGGAGGAACTAATGACGGACAGGCCGCTGATAGCGGTTACCGCGGGACAACCCGAAGAAGACCTGCGTCCCTTTCTCGACGCCGTGGAACGGTCCGAAGCCGAACCCTGGCCGGTCAGAGCCGAGTACTCTCTGGCTCCCGGCGAGGTACTGGCGCGCGTCGGGGCGCTCGTGCTCAGCGACGGCCCGGACGTGAATCCCGCGCTATACGGTCAGCAGCCGAATCCTGAAATCGAGCCTGTGATACATGACGATGCGCGGGACGAGATGGAAATCGCCATAGTCCGCGCCGCTCTGGACGCCGACCTGCCGATTTATGGGATAGGGCGTGGTATGCACATCCTGAACATCGCGTTGGGTGGCAGACTCCTCCAGAGTGTGGACGGACACCACCCGGTGCAGGAAGAGAATGATAACTCGAAACCCGAATACCACCACATCTACATATCTCCCGGCAGCAAGCTGGCCGCAGTAGTAGGGTCGGGCGGATTCGTGCGCGTGAACAGCCGGCACCGCGCCGGTATGCGCGAGGCGCAGAAGTCTCGTTACCTGGTTGCCTCAGCGTATTCGCTGGAAGACGGGATCATAGAGGCTCTGGAAAGCGCGAATCACAGGTGGGTGATAGCCGTACAGTTCAGTCCTCAGCTCAGAATGGAGATTCCGCCCCACTTCGAGAGGCTGTTCCAGTCTCTGGCGGAACGGGCGGCGGAACGCCTCGCCGCGGTCGGCTGAGTCCGCGCGCTCGGGGGCGCCTGGCTACTGTCCCTGCTCCGATCAAGACTCAGAGTAGTCGCATCTAATTCACGCATATGCTATGGCGCAAATGTTCTATTATGTGCTATCATCTATTCATGCTTACTTAGCGTACTCACAGCAAACGCGGTGAGCGAGAGAACCATATATGGGCGTATATGTCGGACGGCCCACCACACCAGAAACGCCCAAGATCGGCGAAAACTGGTCTAAACTGGTTGATACAGACCAGATTCAACCAGTTTCTCCCAAAAAACTGGTACCAGTATTTCGACCAGTTAAGACCAAGACTGGTCACCAGTTTCAGGAATCTGGCACTCGATTCGTACCTATAAACTGAGTTTATACGCAGACCGATGTTTAGATGCGATTGCCCTGGATCAAAGCTGAACTATTCTTGAAATTTGTTTAACAATCCGTTCGCATCCGCGTGAAAATTCGGCTCAAAAATGCTATAATGTACTTAGCCGAACGCGCTTCATTTGTACCTATCAAGATTCTGCAGAACCGCCCTCCTGCCACAGGCTATAAACCCTGGCGAAAACAGTCCCGATTAGTGGGAATCGGCGCTCTAGGGGCATTGATGTAAAGAAGTTTATGAGGTACTCGTGCGCTTCAGCCATATCCTGGTGGCGACAACTTCGGAGGCGTCTCGGTCGCGTCGGAAATATCTGTGACCTCTGGCGACAGAGGATAAGCATTGTCAGGAGTCGGCCATGGTAATCGAGGCAACCAAGACTGAATTCGGATACATCAGGCCAACGCAGATCGTTGACGAAATGCGTAGCTCGTATCTCGATTATGCGATGAGCGTAATTGTGTCGCGCGCGTTGCCCGACATCCGGGACGGACTCAAGCCCGTCCAGCGCCGAATTCTCTACGCCATGCAGGACCTGGGGATGCGACCCAATGTACAGCACAAGAAGAGCGCGCGCCTGGTCGGTGAGGTGCTCGGCAAGTGGCATCCTCACGGTGAGGGCGCCGTTTACGACGCGCTCGTCCGTATGGCACAGCCTTTCTCGCTCCGTATGCCGCTCGTGGACGGTCAGGGCAACTTCGGCTCGGTGGACAACGACCCGCCCGCCGCGATGCGATACACAGAAGCTCGAATGGCTCCCATTGCCGAAGAGATGCTGACCAACATAGACCAGAACACGGTTGACTTCGTAGAAAACTTCGACGGCACTCTCAGCGAACCGGAAGTGCTGCCCGCCAGGCTTCCCAACCTGCTGGTGAACGGCGCGTCCGGCATCGCGGTCGGCATGGCTACCAACATCCCCCCGCACAATCCCGTTGAGGTCTGCGACGCGCTCATACATTTGGCAGACCACCCCTCGGCCACTGTGGAAGACCTGATGAAGTTCGTAAAAGGGCCGGACTTCCCCACTGGCGGAACCATAATGGGAACCGCCGGCATACAGAGCGCGTATTCCACGGGACGCGGCCAGGTAGTGGTTCGCGCAAAGGCGAGAATCGAGCCGATGCGCCGCAGCAACAGAATGCAGATCATCGTCAGCGAGCTGCCGTACCAGGTCAACAAGGCCGCGCTGGTCGAGAAGGTCGCCGCGCTCGTCAAGGACCGAAAGATAGAAGGCATATCCGACCTGCGCGACGAGTCCGACCGCGAGGGCATGAGGGTCGTGTTCGAGCTTCGCGCCGGGGTGCAGCCCAGGGTGGTGCTGAACAACCTGTACAAGCTCACCGCGATGCAGAGTTCCTTCTCTGCCAATATGCTCGCGCTCGTGGACAAGATGCCGAGGGTCTTCACACTCAGGCAGGCGCTTCAGCAGTTCCTCGAATTCAGGCAGGAGGTCGTCAGACGCAGGACCGAATTCGATCTCGCCAAGGCCAGACAGCGCGCTCACATCCTGGCGGGTCTGCGAATCGCATTGAGCCACCTGGATGCGGTGATAAACCTCATACGCAATTCCGAAAGCGCGCAGGCCGCCCGTCAGCAGCTCATAGAGCGCTTCGGATTGGACGCGGATCAGGCGCAGGCCATTCTCGATATGCAGCTGCGTCGCCTTGCCGCGCTCGAACGAGAACAACTCGAAAAGGAGTACCAGGAATTACAGGACTCCATTCGAGAAATGGAGGAACTGCTGGCCGACGAAAGGAAGGTTCTTGCCGTAATCAAAAAAGAACTACGGGACCTGAAGAAGAAGCACGGCGACGAGCGGCGCACCGAGATCAGCGGCGAAGCCTTCGACATATCTCGTGAGGAGCTTGAGGCGCATGAGCAGATAGTCGTTACTCTCAGTCAGGGCGGTTACATCAAGAGAATTCCCGCGAATACGTTCCGCAACCAGCATCGGGGAGGCAAGGGCGTCGGTGGCATGACCACCCGTGACAACGATGCCGTCAAACACCTGCTGATAGTGGACACTCACGACAGGCTGCTGTTCTTCACCAATAAGGGCCGTGTCTATTCCCTGACCGCATTCGAGTTGAGAGCGGATACGTCCCGCAACACCCGGGGCGTTCCGGTGATCAACGTCATCTCCATGACCGACACCGAGAAGGTGAGTGCCGTAATCGGGGTGAACAAGGAAGACCTCCAGAAGACAGATCAGTATCTGGTGCTCGCCACCGCCAACGGACGCATCAAGCGCGTCTCGCTTACCCAGATGTCCAACATCAGGAACGCGGGACTGAACATCATGGGAATGATGGACAACGACGAACTCGTGTCCGCTCGACTGGCGGCCTCGGACGACCACATCGTGATGATTACCGAAAAAGGGATGTCAATCCGCTTCGAGTCGGAGAACGTCCGACCCCAGCAGCGAGGCGCCCGTGGTGTCATTGGTATGAACCTGGCCGACGACGACAAGGTCGTCTCTATGGATGTCGGCAAGCCTAAGAATCGCCTGCTTCTTGTAATCAGCAAGTTCGGGTTTGGCAAGAAGACCAAGCTGAGCGAGTATCGTCTCACACAGCGGGGCGGCAAGGGGGTAAAGACACTGGAGGTCACGGCAAAAACCGGTCCCGTAGCGGACGCTCAGATAATAGACGACACGAAGGAAGAAGTTTACGTCGTCTCCGAGAATGCTCAGGTCATAAGAACTAGCCTCTCCACAATCAGTGTTATGGGACGGGCGACTCAGGGCGTCACCATCCTGAAGCCTTCCGAAGGCGACTCGGTAGCGTCCATATCCTGTGTAAGCGACCTGAACCTGATAGAAGAAAATGCCGCGAAGCAGGCAGCCGCGCAAAAGGCTAAGAAGCCTGCCGCCAGGAACGGTCGCCGCAACGGTCGCGTAAACGGCGCACAGGGCAGGCTGGACGGGATCCAGTAGGCTTAGAAAGAGAAAGACTCGTTTGACGGAATTCGACTATTCTGTCATCCCCGCTTCCGGTCGTCTGATGGTAACGATTCATATAGGAAAAGTCATTTTGACGAAAGCGCTGAGTTCCCGACCGTCGGCCAGGCTCTTGGAGCAAGCCGTGTCGGATGCCGCGCTCTCGTCAGATTCTCCAGAATTGGCCTTCGACCTTTGCGACAAACTGGCGATGCCGCCTACGTTCTTCGACGAACTGATTCGCATAGTCCGCGAACAGTCCCAACCGCCAGGAGACCCGCTTCCCCGAATCGAACTCGTCAATGTACCTTCCACTGCCTCATCCACTTTTCATGCCGTCTGCAGGTCCCACCGCCTTTCGCTGAAGGAAGCCGAGCATGGTCCCTGGATCATATCCAGGCCGTAGGTCGGCATCGGCTCTCTCAAGTCTCCCGGCCGCGATTTGCGATGCCGCTATCGAACCTATCCAAAGCTTGACAAGCATTGCCCTCTGGGGTATCTTACCCTCGTGCCGATGGTATTAGAATGGTTCTAATTTGGTGGAACTCAGCTAACTCTCCCGGACCATAGGCCTAGGTCAGGAGATGATTTTGGACCCGCAGGTTCAACATCGTGTAAACGAGATGTGTGCTTCCATGTCGGAGTTGGGTGTAAACGTAACCCCGCGACGTGCGAAAGTACTCGAAACGCTTGCGTCCACAGACTGCCATCCTACGGTGAACGAGATCCACTCCGAAGTTCGCCGCATCTACCCCTCTACCAGCCTTGCGACCATCTACAACACCATTGAACTGCTCAAAGAAACAGGACAGGTTCTTGAGCTTGAGTTCAGCGGCTCCCCAAACCGCTATGACGGCCTCAGGCCCGAATCTCACCCCCACCTCATTTGCCTGAGTTGCCGTTCCGTGGAGGATATGGATCTCTTCGAGATAGAGGATGTTTCCCTTGATCGAGTGTCCCACGCCACCGGATACAACCTGGTGCGTCAGCGCACCGACTACTATGGTATATGCCCCGTGTGTCAGGAAAGCGACGAAGCCATTCGTCATTGAAGCATAATTAAAGTCAACGTATTTACAGCTACAAGCCGACCTTCAACTAGAGAGAGGAAAGGAGGGAATATATGGCCAGCAGAGAAGATATTGCGCTAATATCCCACCTCATGCGTCGCGCCGGATTCGGAGCGACAAGAGAGGAGGTAGAGCGTTACTGTGAGAAGGGGTATGAGGCAACCGTTGAGGAACTCCTCAATCCCGAATCCCAGCCCCCTGTGGACGAGTATTCACTGTACCGATACCATCCGATCACCGAGGTGCCGGGCGGAGCGGCCGCGCCGGGCCAGGCAAACTGGCTCTTCTGGATGGTCACCACCCAGCGTCCGCTTGAGGAAAAGATGGCGCTGTTCTGGCACCACGTATTCGCCACCGGAAATGCAAAGGTTGACAACTGCAACCACCTGCTCGAGCAGATAGACATGTTCCGGGACTATGGCATGGGGAACTACCGCGACCTCCTGGTCAAGCTTGCCAGGAACCCCGCTATGATCTACTGGTTGGACAACAACGAGAACCACAAGTACGCTCCCAACGAGAACTGGGGACGCGAGCTTCTGGAACTGTTCAGCCTCGGTGTCGGACACTACACCGAGACCGACGTATTCGAGTGCTCCCGTGCCTTCACCGGCTGGACTATTGACGCCAAGATGCCCAGGTATCCATACGGACGGCATCCCTGGAAGTTCAGCTTCAGGCCCGAAGACCACGACTATACCGAGAAGACCTTCCTGGGCCGCACCGGCAACTTCGACGGCGAGGACATCATAGACATCGTTCTCGAGCAGGAAGCCTGCCCAAGGTTCATAACGCGGCATCTGTACAACTTCTTCGTCGCCGACGAGCCGCAGGTGCCCGCGTGGAACATCGAAGAGCCGCGCAACCCCGAGGCGATCAACGAGCTTTCACAGACCCTCGTGGATAACAACTACGAGATCAAGCCCGTCCTCCGCCAACTGTTCAACTCTGACTACTTCAAAGAGGCACAGTACCAGAAGGTCAAGAGCCCGACCGAGGTCGTCGTTGGAACGCTCAGGGTAACGAAGGACATGACAGGCCCCGATCCTCGCCTCGAAGCTCTGGGCAAAGAGCCCGGATACATGGGCCAGGACATCCTCGACCCGCCCAGCGTCGAAGGCTGGCACACCGGACACGAGTGGATTAACAGCGGATCGCTGGTCAAGCGCGTCAACTTCGTCGCCGACCGCGTGAGCGACTCCGACCTCGCCGGCGTCAGGGAAATGGTGGACTACGTGGGCTCCAACGGCTCGGTGATGACCCCCGAAGAGCTTGTGGACCGCTGTCTTGACATCATGGGCCCGATGGAAGTCGACCAGCGCACGCACGGCGAGCTTGTATCGCACGTCGCGAGCGGCGGCGACGTGAGCGTGGACTCGGACGACTTCGGCACCCGCACGACCGAGACTTTCGCGCTCATAGCGGCCACCAGAGAGTACCAGTTCGGCTAGACCGCGATCAGAATAGAATCCCCTCTCCCTCGATGGGAGAGGGTTAGGGTGATTGAACAAAAATCCACTCTTGCTATATGAGGAGAATGAAATGGCTGCCAATGGCAACGGAAATGGGAAGCCCCCGGTCTTTGTTGTGCTCCAGCTCACCGGTGGAAACGACTACTTCAACACGGTCATCCCATACAACGACGAAAACTACTACGACAGCAGACGTTCGCTCCAGATCCCGCAGGACCGCGTCCTGAAGCTGGACGACGAGCTTGGAATGCACCCGGCGATGGGCCCGATGCAGGACATCTACCAGCAGGGCGACATGGCGATCATTCACGGCATCGGATATGCCAATTCCCCAAGGTCGCACTTCCGCTCCATGGACATCTGGCACACCTGCGAGCCGGACAAGGTCGGAACCGAAGGCTGGCTTGGCCGCGCTACCCGCGAACTCGATCCCACCGGAGAGAACCCGGTAACCACGGTCAACATCGGCCAGGCGCTCCCCAGGGCGCTGGTTACACCGGGCGTCTCCGTCGCGTCCGTCGCGGATCTCGAAACCTACGGCCTGCTCACCAGCATCGAGCAGGAAGAGCAGCGCAACAAGATGCTCGAGCGATTCTCGAACATGTACGGCCCTGCCGTCGGCAGCGGCCCCGTTATGGACTACCTCGGCCAGACCGGACTCGACGCGCTCAAGGGCGCCGACATCCTGAAGGTCGCGCCGGGCAAGTACGAGTCCAGCGTCGAGTACGGCGCAACGCCCGTCGCCTCCAAGCTCCGCGACATAGCGCAGATACACACCGCCGACGTCGGCACCCGTATCTTCTACTGCGACTACGGCTCCTTCGACACCCACGCGGCCCAGGCGACTACCCACGCCAAGCTGTGGCAGGACGTGTCCGAGGCAGTCGCCGACTTCTGGGACGATCTCCGCGAGCATGACGCTGACCAGAACGTCATCATGTTCATGTTCAGCGAGTTCGGTCGCCGCGTCCGCGACAACGGCTCCGGCACCGACCATGGCGCCGCCGGCGTCGCCTTCGCGCTCGGTCCCAGGATCAAGGGCGGAATGTACTCCCAGTATCCTGAGACCAGGCCCGAAGCGCTCGAACAGGGCGACCTCGTACCCAACCAGGACTACCGAGGCGTGTACTCGACCATCCTGGAAGACTACCTCAACATCGAGGCGGCCCCGATAGTCAACGGTCAGTTCGAAGCTCCCAGCTTCATCAAGACCAACGGACACTAAACCCTGACCGCATCTCGTACAGCCCCTGAGCAATCCGGGGGTTGTACGAGAGCGTTAGCTATTTGTGAAAAGCTGTTGGTGACGCCGTGAGGCGTCCATCGGTATATTCAATCCAAGCAAAATCAGGGGTGGCATAATGCTTACTACAACCGTAGCCGGAAGAACCTGGAACTTCAGTCACGCTATTGGAAGAAACGCCGCTGCCGGGAACGGATTCACGCAGCCGGTTGATGTGGCGGCCGGGCCGGAAGGTGTCCTGTATGTCCTGAGCCGTGGAAATGACGGCATTGGCGGAGTCACCGCGCAGAACAAGCGCATAGGCAAACTCACCATAGACCAGGAATTCATCGGCGACTTCGCCAGGGGAATTCTCACGTGGCCCGCTGGACTCGCAGTTGATTCCGAAGGCAACATCTACTGCTCCGAAGAGTTCGAGCACAAAATCTACGTCTTCAACGAGGACGGCGAAGAAATCGGCTCATGGGGCGAGGCAGGATCGGGCGAGGGACAACTCAACGCTCCGTCGGGACTCCAATTCGACAGCGACAACAACTTGCTCGTCTCAGACGCTCGAAATAACCGCGTCCAGAAATTCACCGCCGACGGCCAGTACGTCGCCACAATCGGCGAGGGCCAGCTCAGCTCACCGTGGGGCATCGGTCTCGACTCTGACGACAACATATACGTCGCCGACTGGGGCAATAACTGCGTTCGCAAGTTCTCTCCCGACGGCGACCTGCTCCTGACATTTGGGGGCTCCGACGTGGACAACGGAGGCGACCTGGATCATCCGGCCAGCGTTGCCGTGGACAGCGAGGGCGATGTTTACGTCTCAGACTGGGGCAACAAGAGAATCCAGATTTACGCGCCCGACGGAGCCATCATAACCGCGCTCCACGGCGACGCCGTAGAGTTCAGCAACTGGGCCGCCGAGGTCATCAACTCCAACCCCGACGCGCAGAAGGCTTATAGGCGCGTCAAGGACAGGACGCCTCTCGGTCTGTTCGAGCGACCGGTCGGCCTGACGATTGACTCCGAAGATCGTCTCATCGTAACCGACTCCACTCGCGGCAGGCTCCAGATCTACGCCAAAGAGAAAGACTACATGGACCCGCAGTTCAACCTCTAGTCTTCTCTCGAACCTTAGCCATCAGGGGACGACCCGCAACCGGGTCGTCCCTTTTCGTTGAGACAATTGCCAAAGTCCGTCGCGGCACCCAATCGTCATTCCCGCGAAGGCGGGAATCCAGGAACTGCCGTCTTAGTAGCTGCTGCAAGTCCACTTCTGACATCGTCTCTTTCGTTTCTCGTTCATTGACACAAAATCGCACCATATGTACGATAATTGAGGGGCAGCCATAGTTCGCTATAGCTAATCGAGGCGTATTCGGTGGTTGTTTTGTCAAATGCGAGATAACTCAAGCATCTTGCCAGAAACGGCAGCGTCTGTTTACGACGTTCCGGCCTTTCGCAACATCCAGTACCCTGCGTACCGCGCCGAATTGCGCGAACTGCGAGTCCAGCTTCTTCTCATGCAGGAGTGGGCCATGAGAGAAGGGGAGCGCATAGCCATAGTCCTCGAGGGTCGTGACGCCGCGGGCAAGGGCGGGACCGCCTCAGGCATAGCTCGCTACCTCAACCCCAAGACCGCCAGGATAGTCAACCAGGGAATCCCAAGCCCCAGGGAGATGCGCAACTGGCTCGGTGTTCACTATAAGATGATGCCGTCCAGGGGCAACATCACCGTCTTCGACCGCTCTTGGTATTCACGCGCGCTCGTTCAGCCCGCCATGGGATACTGCTCGATGAGACAGTATCACTACTTCATGAACAAGGTGAACGACTGGGAAAAAGACCTCGTTGACGAAGGCATTTCCATTATCAAGATATACCTGTCCGTCTCCCGCGAGTCGCAGGAACTTCGCTTCAGATTGCGTCGGAGAAGCGAACTCCAATACTGGAAATACTCCGCCAACGACCGAAAGGTCTCCGAACGCTGGAACTTTCTCACATATTTCAAGGAAAGAATGTTCGCGGTCACTTCCACCGACTACGCCCCTTGGGTTATCATAAACTCGGACAACAAGCATCAGGCTCGATTGAACGCGATTCACTACATCCTCAGCCAATTCGATTACGAGGGAAGCGACATAGAAATAGACCTGCAGCATCTTGAAGAAGTTAACGAAAAGTCAATAGATATGGTTGTGGACGGCGTTCTGTTCACAGGACTGAACGCGGATCAGGCAGCGATATTGGAACGGATACATATGCATGAATAGAGATGACCTGCCGCAGATGCCGGCCGCCGGGGGACTCGTTCTCTGCGGCGGCCACGCTTTATTGATCAGAAAACACCTTAAGTGGGACCTGCCCAAGGGCAAGGTAAAAAAACGCGAACCCGCCGAAAAATGCGCCCTCCGAGAAATCTCAGAAGAGACCGGACTCGATAAGAAGCTCCTATCCATTCGTCAGCCCCTCTGCCGCTCGAGCTACATCTCCTACTACTCCTACGGCCCGGTCAACAAGACCGTGGACTGGTTTATTCTGGACTATGCGGGCGAGGTGACCGACTCTCTCTCTCCCGACCTGTCGGAAGACATAGATATGTGCCGGTGGGTGCGCTTCAACGAATTGCTGGATGTCATGGAAACCGCGCGCGACTACCTGGGGCCGGTCAAAGTGCATATCGGAAACTACCTGAGCGCGGTCCCGGCCGCCGCCGACTCCTGATCCTCTTGCCTACGTCAGCGTCACCGGATCCACATCAACCGTCCACCCCTGCGGTATGGAGACCTTGTCAAGCAAGGCCCTCGGCTCTCGGCCTCTGAGCACGATATGCCACCTGTACCTGCCTCTGAGCCTGGGCGGGTAGGGTGGAGTCGGCCCGAGTATCTCGACATTCGCCAGGTCGGCGTCTCTCTGCGCCGACCGCAACTCTTCGGCAAGCCGCACCGCGCGTGTCTCGCAGGTCGCGTTGTTCGTATGAGATTGGACGAGCCGTATCAGACGGGAGAACGGCGGGCTATTGTGCTCTCTCCGGTATCGCATCTCCACTGAATAGAAGCCCTCGTAGTCCTGCGCAGCCGCCTTCTCGATGGCGTAGTTTTCGGGCTGGTACGTCTGGAATATCACCTTGCCGGTCTCATCCCCGCGTCCCGCCCTGCCCGCTACCTGGCACAGAAGCTGAAACGTTCTCTCGCTCGACTTGAAGTCCGGGATGCTCAGACCCACGTCCGCAAGTGCGACTCCCACCAGCGTCACGCCTGGCAGATGCAGGCCCTTCGCTATCATCTGCGTCCCGATGAGTATGTCCGCGTCCCCATTCCTGAAGCCGGACAGAGTCGCCTCGTACTCTCTCGGATAGCGTGTCGCGTCGCGGTCCCACCTGAGCGTTCTTGCTTCAGGGAAAATCCGCTCTACCTCGTCGGCCACCGACTGCGTGCCTATCCCGTAGAAGCTGAGCCTGTATCCCAGGCATTCGGGGCAGTTGCGCGGCATCCTGCGCCTTCGTCCGCAATAGTGGCATACCAATCGCTGCATCGCCCTGTGATACGTCAGCGCTACGTCGCAGCTTCGACAGCTTATGCTGTGACCGCAGCTTCTGCACTGCATCTGAGACGCCGTTCCGCGTCGGTTCAGGAACAGTATTGCCTGCCGACCGCGCTCCAGGCAGGCGCCGATCTCCGACTCCAGCGCCCGCGAGAACATCCCCGTGTTTCCGTCCCGCAGTTCCCCCCTCATATCCACTATCTCTACCGCTGGTAGAGGCGCGACCGCGACGGAGCCGTCGCTCTGCCTGTTGAGGCGGTCCGAGAGCTTGTGCAGTCTATACTCTCCACGCAGTCCCCGGTAATAGGAAGCAACGTCCGGCGACGCGCTGCCCATAAGCGTTACCGCTCCCGTCATCCTTCCCAACTGTACGGCCACATCTCGTGCGTGATACCTGGGCGCCGGATCGTTCTGCTTGTAAGTCCACTCGTGCTCTTCGTCCAGTATCAGCAATCCCGGATTGGATAGCGGCGCGAAAACCGCGCTGCGCGAACCTACTACTATGGGATAGCGACCTTCTTTGATAGCCCACCACTGGTCGTAACGCTGTCCGTCGCTCAGACCGCTGTGCAGCACCGCCACCTTGCCCGGGAACCTGCCCGCGAACCGCTCGATTGTCTGCGGAGTCAGAGAGATCTCAGGCACCATCACGACCGCCTGTTTGCCGAGCGCGAGACACTCTTCGACCGCGCTCAGATATATCTCAGTCTTGCCGCTTCCGGTTACACCCTGCACCAGGACTACCCTGGGACGCCTATTTTCGTCTCTAAGCGTCTCTACGACATCCGCAGTAACCGACGTCTGCCGGGGCGAAAGTGTTACCGGAGACTCAAGCTTGTACACGCGCTCTGCCAGCGGGTCCCGGAACACCTGTGTCTTCTCGATCTCCAGCCAGCCGCGGTCCAGGAGAGTTCTGACTATCGTGCTGCCGAACTCACTCCGAAGCTCCGACGCGATGACGGACTCGTCGGCCTCGGCGAGCCTGGTTATGAGTTCAGACTGTCGCGGCGCGCGCCTTCCTTCCTTCGAGAGCCAGCACGCTATCTCCTCCAGCGCGTCCTCGTTCACATACAGACTTTCCACATATCGCGGCCCGACTGCTGCACGGTTCGTCTGCGACCGCCGACTAAGTACCTTCCGTCGAACGAGGCTGGCGACGGCGTTTCTCGCCCGCTCCCCCAGTCTGGATACCAGCCGCTCCACATCCACTGATTCCTGCCCGCGAACGATCTCGATCACCTGAGACTGCAATTCGTTCAGCGCACTCGCGCCCGTCCCGTCATTCCCACTTATCCTCTCGTCATTCCCGCCTTCGCGGGAATCCACAAACTCAGGGTTGATGGAAATAACCGTGCGCGATCCGGTTCTCGCTCCCGGAGGCAGCATTGGAGCGGCGGCCTCGAACAGCGAGCAGATATAGTAGTCGCTTATCCATCGAGCGAGAGAAATCTGCTTTGCGTTGAGGACCGCGACGTTGGACAACGCTCTGGAAACCGGGCGCGTCTGCTCCACCTGGGGCGCGGATACGATCTCGAAGACTATGCCTTGCAGTGCACGGATGCCGAAAGGCACGCGCACAAGCTGGCCTGGCGTAAGGGTAATACCCTCTGGAATATGGTAGCTGAAGGTCTGCGAGTGCCCGGTGGGTGAGTCCACGGCGATTTCGGCGTATCTCATAAGGCCGCAACCCCCGTACCCGGAGCGATACCACTATCGAAGCGCAAACTGACAATTATCAATTCATAATTGACAATTGATAATCGCCTACCTGCGGGCGCGTTCTCTCCTGTCTTCCCTGATGCGCGCCGCGCGTCCCGATCTGCCGCGCAGGTAGTACAGCCGCGCTCGGCGCACGCGACCTCTGCGTACCAGATTGACATACTCTACGTTGGGAGAGTGAAGGAGGAAGGTGCGCTCAACACCGATTTCGTAGCTGACGCGCCGCACAGTGAACGAAGCCCCCGGGCCACTTCCCCTTGTGCGTATGACAACGCCCTCGAAGACCTGTGTGCGAGTCCGATTTGCCTCGGTAACCCGGACACCGACCTGCACCGTATCGCCGGGCGTGAATGCGTCTATATTCTCGTTCTGTTCGAGCTTGACAAGCTGATGGGCTTCCATTGTTCTCGTATCCTGGGATCACATGGGGACAGGCAATTGCATTTAGACATTGTATAGACACGCGCCAATCCGATTCAACCTCAGATTCGGCGACAGCGGCGTCTCGTACAGACGCGGTTTTAACTACTATCCCGTCGTGAGTCTTCTATGCCCAAGGCGAGTCTCCCAGGCGCTTTCCTCCGAATCTCTATCGGGCCTCACGGTTGAAGGGACAGGTGTATTCTTCACCCGACCAGATGCGGTTCCCTTCTTGTTCTTGCCCGACAACGCTCGGCGTCGGCGCTTCATCAGTTCGAATCCGGACGTCGGCGTTATGGTACGCTCTCTCTTTTCAACTCTCTTAAATATATCCATGTCCTATCCTTGCCTCTCGTCGTCTTCCACATCCGGTTCAGTACTGAGGAACGCGAACGGAATGAATCCGTCCATATCTTCTTTTTCCGGTGGTACCGGGAAAACAGCGTCCTCGCCAAGATATAAACCTAGGTCATACTCATGGTAGATATCTTGGGTGATATATACATTGTTGAATAAGCGCGCCGCTTCTACGTGGTCAATGACATATTCATGAGAAGGGTAGTCTGAAATAAGTTCGTCCAGTCGTTCCTCGTCAGAATTCTGACCTTCCTCGAGCAGGCGGGTGCCATACCTTGACGCAATATCCATAGCTCGACTCGCCTGGCCAATGTGCATTGGGTCAATCTGGGCGTAAGCCTGTCCGTACAATCCTACAACTATGTCTGAGGCTATTTGCATCGCGTAATCATTCGAGACCACTCCTCCGTATTCTTCAGAGATACTTGAGAGAAATACGTCATAGGCTTGGGATGCTTCCTCATCTAGCTTGATTAGCGCAGTTGAGAAGGTAAGTCCTGAAAGTTTTGCGCCCGGTCCTCCCATCTGAACATCGAGAGGCCCCAACTCTCCATGGTCCTCAGATATAACGAGGACATGCGCTCCCATCGCAATCAATGTCCCCGCGCTCTTGCAATGTCCGGTCACGTAGAGAGTGAACCGTTCATAATGCTCTTGGAGCCAAGCCGCCATCCTGAAGGCGGAATCGGCGCTGCCCCCGTCGGTTACCAGTATGAGAACTATGTTAGTTCGGCGTACTCTGACAGTGCACGCTTCTATGAAGAGATAGTCATACGGCTGGTCAATCGGCCCATTGTAGAAAATAACGTCAGCATCCAGGACTTCGGAGACAGCGTTAGCCGCGCTTATCGCGTCTTCTGAGAAGTTCCACACGCCAGATTCCGAGGCTCCATCAGCGACGTTCGAGTTATCCGTATTCTCCAAATCTCTATTGTCAGTCATGGAATGACTCAACTCCGTTATATTGGAAGTCTCTGATCGAATCCGTCTAACCAATTGATGTGGAATTCTTTCCATCTCACTATACAGTCTCTCCACGTTATGCTACAATTCACACACGACAGAACAATTGTACCATATATAATATGGAGCTCATGAATGAAAACTTACCCAACCGGAAAAACCCTCTAAACTGATGAATACAGGCTTTTGCAGGTGAAATGCAGGTACCAAGCCCCATCTGCATGACACCTGCAGAATTCCCGAGTCTATAAACTAAGCTATATAGGAGGCAGCCCCCATGCAGACCCTCGACCAGAACGTGAGAGAAGCCCTCAGCATAGATATGGTGGTTGACATCACGACCATTGGGCGAAAGACCGGCGCCCCGCGCCGCATCGAGATATGGTGCCACCTCATGGACGGACAGCTATACCTCGCCGCGTCTCCCGGCCCGCGCAGCTGGTACGCAAACCTTTACGCCAGTCCCGAAGTCACCTTGCACCTCAAGGATGACGTTAAGGCCGACATACCCGTCCGCGCCCGTCCGATCATCGGCGAGGACGAAAGGCGCGACGTGTTCACCCGTCTGAGCGCACAGTCCGCTTTCAGACAGGGTCAGGGTCTGGACGTGGAGACATGGGTGCGCGGAAGCAAGCTCGTCGAACTGGTCCCGGAGGCGCGCTGAACGCCATGCACACTCTCGACACGGCACGAATCCAGGCAGCCCTCGCCGACTCCATCGTCGGACATCGCATACACTACCACCGGCTTATCAGCTCGACTATGGACGTTGCGAGAGACCTCGCCCACGGCGGCGAACGTGAGGGTACGGTCGTCATTGCCGAGGAGCAGAACAAGGGCAGGGGCCGATTCAACCGTGTCTGGGTATCGCCTCCCGGACTGAATCTCTACTTCACAGTGCTTCTCAGACCGAAGCGAGACCAACTTCCCTACATGAACATGGCTGCCGCTCTCGCCGTCTTCGACACCGCCGCAGGATTTGCTGGATTGAAGCCTGCCGTGAAGTGGCCCAACGATGTCCGAATAGGCGGCAGAAAGCTGTCCGGTATTCTCATCGAGACCGAATTCGAAGGCGACAGTCTCGCTCACGCTCTGGTTGGCATCGGCGTAAACGTAAACCTTGATGTGTCCGAGCATCCTGAGATAGCCGACACGGCCACAAGCCTGCGTTCCGAGGCAGGCCGCGAGTTCGACCGCTCCGAAGCGCTTCTCTCCGTCCTTGCGAGTCTCGATACATGGTACGCCCGCGTGAAGTCGGGACAGTCGCTGACCAAAGACTGGGCCTCAACGCTGGAGACCCTCGGAAAGCAGGTCGAACTCCGATGGCGCGATCAGATTCTCATGGGTGTCGCCGAGTCCGTTGACGATCAGGGAAACCTCACCCTTATTCAGCGCGATGGCGAGAGAGTAACAGTGGTGGCAGGTGAAGTAACATCCCAAGTATAATCTCTTCACAATCGACACCTTTGCGCTACTACCGTCATTCCCGCAAAGGGAGACCTTTGCACAACCACCGTCATTCCCGCGAAGGCGGGAACCCCGAAGGGCTCGCCGTTAGGCAATCCAGGGGTGGAGAGACTGGTGTGAACAACTACAAATTTGCGAATTCTTACACCCATACCCTGCAAATCCCAACATCCTGCAAATCCTTATTCAGACAACTATCTCGGAGAAGAAGACATGCTTGAAGAGAAGCTCAGCCTCGAAGGTAAGAGCGTAGTTATAACCGGCGGTGGGACCGGACTCGGCAGGGAAATGACCCTGGCCATGGCGCGAGCGGGCGCGGATATCGTAATCGCCTCCCGACGACCTGCCCCTATCCAGGAAGTCGCCGACATGGTCTGCGAACTCGGACGCAAGGGCGTCGCCATCTCCACCGACGTTACCGACTCCGCTCAGGTCAACGCTCTCATGGAGTCCGCCATAGCCGAACTCGGCAAGGTGGACGTCCTGTTCAACAACGCCGGGATTGTCAGGGGCCAGGGCGCGACACCAATATGGGACATCTCCGACGAAGAGTGGCATCTTGGCATAGACACCAATATGTCCAGTGCGTTCTACTGCTCTCGCGCAATTGCGAAGCATATGGTCGAGCGCGGAAGCGGCAAGATCATCAACCTGTCGTCGGGCTTCGGTTACAGGGGCGGACGCGACAACTATATGTACTGCGTCGGCAAGGGTGGAATCGTCCAGTTGACGCGAACGCTTGCCACAAGCCTAAGCCGCTACGGAATAACCAGCACCTGCATAGTCCCTGGATTCATCCCAACCGAAGGCACCGACGAGTCCAGGCTTACCCTTCCCAGGGGCGAGTTCATACCCATTGGCAGGGTGGGACATCCCCACGAAATCGGGGCAATCGCCGTGTTCCTCGCATCATCCGCGTCCGACTACATGAACGGCGAGGCATTCGCGATAGACGGCGGCGGACTTGCCGGCGGCTACGCTCCGACCGGTCACGCCCCCGAAGTCCCACTGACGATATAGGGTAATCAGTATCCAGTCTTTAGTAGGGGCGTCCCTTGTGGTCGTCCTTGTCCAATTGAATACTGACAACCGATCACTGAAAACAAAGAACTTCTCGAGGTAACTAATGCCAATACCAAGCGAATGGGATCTGACAGGTAAGAAGGCGATTATAACGTCCGACAGCAGAGGCTGGACGCCCTACTTCGCCGGCGCCTTGGCTGAAGCGGGCGCCGACGTCGCGGTTGCGGGCCTTGAGTCATCCGACATGGCGGAAGCCGTAAAAGCGGTCGAGAGTAACGGACGCAGTGCTGTCACAATCCCAACCGATCTGACAGACGCGTCATCAGTTCAGGACATGGTTGCAAGCGCCATCGAAGGGCTGGGAGGCGTTGACATACTCGTGAACAATGCTCGTGCCGAGTTCGGCAAACGCTTTGAGCTGGTCACCGAAGACGAGTGGGACCGCTACATGGACTTCACCCTCAAGTCGGTGTTCCTGACATGCCGCACGGTTGGCGATCACATGCTTAAGCAGTGGGGCGGCCACATCGTCAACATAGGATCAGGCTTGTCCCAGCGCGGCCTGTGGAACTCCGTCGCCGCCTGCGCCGCCCAGGGCGCAATTCACCAGATCACCTCCTCCCTCGCCCTCGAGTGGGGACGCCAGGGGATACGCGTCAACGGGATCGGCGCGGGCTGGGTGACGCCCGAAGAGCCCTCCGAAGAGGACCAGAGAGAGCTTCTGGTGCGATACCTGCCCTCACGTCGAAAGGGACACCCTAACGACCTGGCGACGCTCCTCGTATATCTCTCATCCGACGCATGCGACTTCGTGACCGGCCAGACCATCTTCATAGACGGAGGCGCTCTCGCCCACGCCTAGCGCGACATACCGAGGAAGATTCATGGCTGCCCGAATCGAAATCCCCCACGACGAAATAGCTGAATTCTGCCGGAGCAACCATATCCGCCGGATGTCCCTGTTCGGATCGGTCATACGCGACGATTTCACTCCTGAAAGCGATGTGGACATCCTGGTGGAATTTCAGCCCGGACGAACACCTGGATTCGCCTACTTTGATATGGAGCGGGATCTGTCCAGGATCATTGGTCGAAAGGTGGACCTGAATACTCCAAGCGAGTTGAGCAAATACTTCCGCCAGGAAGCGCTCGCAGAAGCGGAGGAGACATATGTCTAGGCGTGATCCCAGGGTGCATATACACCATATGCTCGATCACGCCGCAGAAGCGTTGGAGATGACACGGGGTCGTTCATGGGCGGATCTGGACACGGACAGGATGCTGAACTTTTCCCTTGTTCGTCTAATGGAAGTGCTCGGCGAAGCGTCCATGCGGGTTCCCGCAGATTTCCGTTCGCGGTATCCCAACGTGCCGTGGCGCCAGACTTCCAACCTTTGCAATCGTGTGATACCTGCCTACGACGAAGTTGACTTCGATACGCTATGGGAGATTATTCGGGGCGAAGTTCTCCCGCTGATAGAACAGCTAGAGGCCATCCTGGATCAAAACGGCAGACTGACGGACAATGCCTAAGGCTATGAACCTGAATGTCCGAGTCCAGCCAAGAGCCAATCGCAACTCCGTCGAAATTGGTGCCGACGGTACAGTCAGAGTCCGCGTAACCGCGCCTCCCGACAGGGGCAAGGCGAACGACGCCGTGGTCCGGCTGCTTTCCAAGAATCTGGGGATACCCAAGTCCGCTGTGCGCATCACACGTGGACACACATCTCGCAGCAAGGTCATTCAAGTCGAGGGATTGGATAGAGACGATGCCATCGAGATATTCAGAGGGTCTGCTTGATCTTGTACTTGGCAGTGCTTAAATTATGGGATTATATACCTGTGTACATCAGTGTCGGGTTTAGCACTTGTGCGTTAGTGCTACGGTAAGCCAATCTGATGTTCTTTTGAGATTGCCGTAGCCTCGTCTATGGCCAACTGGGCGATGCAAGAATCGTCAAGGCACACTTTAATTTCGTTCCCGTCGTCTAGGGTCAGTCGTACTTCCACCCCTCCTCTGGGCCGTCCCAAGACCGGTGCGAGAATGAGAGCGTAAGGCGGAAGTTTCCCGTTGTCGTCATTGGTCATTGCCATGTTATTTCTCCTAGGTTGTTAACCAGATTCGTGTACACAGGTATGTAATTCCCCTAGAGTACCGCCCCCAGAATACGTTGAATTACGATCAGCAGGATCATAGCGACCATCGGCGACAGATCGAGCATCCCCATGCTCGGCATAACCTTTCTGATGGGCTCTATGATCGGGTCCGTGATCTGATTAATCATCTGTCGAATTATGAAGAAAGGACTTTCCGAGCTTGGCATAGGGAACCATGACATCAATGCCCTGGCCACTATCGCTATCAGCAGTATATTGACCAGAATGTTGACGAACTGTAGCAGGTAATTGGTCACCCTATCCTCCCAGAGCCCGGGATTTTTCGTATGCCGCGCTGACCGCTCCGAACACCGCGGCCCTGAATCCACCGTCCTCGAACGCTCTCAGCGCCTCGATGGTCGTGCCGCCGGGTGAGGTGACCATGTCCTTGAGCTCCGCCGGATGCTTTCCACTGTCCTTGACCAGTTGTGTACTGCCCAGCACCGTTTGAAGCGCCAACTGCCTGGAAACATCCCTTGCCAAGCCAAGATACACGCCCGCGTCTATCAGCGCCTCTATGAACAGGAATACGTAGGCGGGCCCGCTCGCGCTCAATGCGGTCGCCATGTCAATCATGCCTTCGTCGTAAGCATAGACTTCTTCACCGAGCGTCTGCAGAATGCTCCGTGTTGTGTCCCTGGCCTCCTCGGAAACGGAGTCCGAGGCGGTCCACATCGTCATCCCCGCTCCAATCTGGGCGGGCGTATTGGGCATAACGCGTATCACCGGACTGTGAGCCAGACCCGATGTGAGCGTCTTCATGTTCGCCCCCGCCACTATGGACAATACGGTATTGTCTTCATCCAGTTTTCCGGCCAGTTGAGGGAAAACATACGGCAGACTCTGCGGCTTTACGGCGAGAACCGTTAGAGAGGCTCCGTCCGCCGCTTCCAGATTGTTGGCATGGGGCTTAAGCCCATAAGTGTCTTCCAGATACTTGCGCCTGGATTCGACAGGTTCGCCGACGCCGATACCGGCTGCATCGGTGATCCCGGCGTCCACTATTCCGCCGATGATGGCCTCGGCCATTACTCCGCCGCCTATAAATGCTATCTTCATGCCCATAGTCCTGATGTCTGCAATGTCGAGAATCGAGTTGTAAGTTGATTACGAATTTCGCAAACGGTTCTTTCTGCCGTCGTCTCCGACCGGCCGGTCGAGATTGAACTTCTTCCCGGCCCGTGCTCCTCGACTGTACCCGGCCTTACTGTATCTCTGTCGAACGGTGTTCTTCCTGACTCTTCCGATCAGATTTCCGACCGCGTCATCCAGGTCCTTCTCGCTTCTCAGCGCCAACGCGCGCGTTTGGCTGTCTTGCTGCGAGACCTGCTGATACTTCTCTTCGAGACGCTGGACCACGACATCAACCGCGCCGTTGTAGAACGAACTCTTCCAACTGCGACCGTGCTCACGCGTCCTGTCCCTCGCCCTTTCCCATGTCACATCCGCCAGACGTGAAATCTCATACGAAAGATAGTCGTAAAAGTGCCTGACTATCTCGATGTTATGCTTCTGGCCCACTATCACCATAGTCGGAGTGCCCTGGTATCCGAAAGCGGCGCACATGAGTGACCGGGCGATTCCGCTGAGCAAAATCCTGCGCCAATTGATCATGTTGCCGGACGTTGCGCCAAGTTCAAGGTCTTCCTTGACGTATCTGTCGCCCACGCTTGGAGAATCTTCTTCAATATCCTCCATATCCAGATTGTACTTCAGCAGTATCTCCTGGAGTTTGGCCGCCGCTGCCGCCGCCTCGCCGGGCACGGACGAATCTGTCAGCGCCCTGACCTTCTGCAACCGCTGTATCAGGTCGCTGGTGATTTCAACTGCGGTGGTGGTGGTCATTGGGGAAGTACGGAGTCGCTGGCCAGTGATACCGCCGTCCTGATGGACTCCAGCATACTCTCGGCGTCAGCGATACCCTTGCCCGCGATGTCGAACGCCGTGCCGTGATCCACCGAGGTCCGGATAAAGGGCAGACCGAGATTGACGCTGACGCTCTTCGCCCAGTCATGCACCTTGATTGGTATGTGTCCCTGGTCGTGGTACATAGCGATTACGGCATCGAACTTGCCGTCAATCGCCTGGTTGAAAACCGTATCGGCGGGCACGGGGCCGGTAGCGTCTATGCCCGCCTCGAGCGCGTCCGCGACTGCCGGCGCTATCTGCTTCGCCTCCTCGTCTCCCAGAAGACCTCCGTCGGATGCGTGCGGATTGAGAGCTGCCACTCCTATCCTGGGACTGGCGAACCCCCATGCTCGGAAGCACTCGTCGGTTAGAGCGATCTTGCTGAGCACGTTGTCTCTGGTAACGTAATCGCAGGCGACTCTAAGCGACCGGTGGGTGGTCAGGTGTACCACGCGAAGCGTCCCGGCCATTAACATCGTGGCGACGTTCGGAGCCTTGGTCTGGCTCTGGAAAATCTCCATGTGGCCCACGTCTTCAAATCCCGCGAGGTCACACGCCTCCTTGTTGATAGGCGCGGTGGAGATCGCCGTGATCTGCCCACTGGCCGCCAGCTCCCCCGCCTGCAGGATCCACTCTACCGACGCGCGTCCCGCGACTGGAGACAACTCGCCGTATGAAATCTGCCCAAAGTCCAGATTCTCAGGATCAAGCACATCAATCGAGCCGTATTCTCCGTCCACATCCTCGACGTCCTGGACGATGCGAGCGGTTCCGTTCGCTCCAATGAGGTCGAGCGCCGAGTTCATCGCCGCTGTGCTACCCACCACGAACGGGCGACATTTCTCATACACCCACTCGTCCTGAAGCGCCTTGGCGGTAACTTCCGCCCCGATACCTGCGGCGTCGCCCATCGTTATGGCGACAAGAGGTCGTTCGCTCATAGGCCGGATGTCTCCTCTGCATTGTAAAACTGAGCCAGCCTGCTTGGTGTAGGCTGGCTCAGTCCATTATAGGCGACGCGACTGGCGGGGGCTACTCACATTTGCTGTATCCACAGTCCAGGCAGTTGAGACACCCTTCCTGCGGAATAAGTCTGCCCGAACATTTCGGGCACCGCACGGCTACCGGCGCTTGGCTAATACCATTTCCGTTGCCGTTGATCCCGGCGTGTCCGTTAGCCTGCCGGTTGGACGGAAACAGTCCGGGCTGCACGGCGGCGGAAGTCTGCTCTTCGGATGGCCCCCCAATCGCCTCATGCGATGCGCCCAGATGGTTGGTGAGAACATGGGCCATCGCGTCGGGCGCCGACCTTATCAATGTGCCGCCGTCCCAGGCTGGACAGCAGGTGATCCCCTGGAGATGGTGAACAATCTCGTCCGGGTCTATCCCTGACCTCAACGCCAGGGAAACCAGGCGCGCCACCGCCTCCAGATTGGCCGAGTCACAACCGCCCGCCTTGCCCAGTGTCGTAAATACCTCGAACGGCTTCCCGTTGTCGTCGAATGTTATATTCACGTACATATTGCCGTGTCCGGTCCTTACAAGGTCGGTTACTCCCTTGACAGAGATAGGTCGCGTCCTGGGCGCCAGCATTACTTCCCCATTGGCGCCGGATGCTTCATCTTCCTGTTCCGCGTCGGAGCCCGTCTCCAAAACCTGCATGGCCTTGGATCCGTCGCGATAGACCGTGACCGCTTTGCAGCCTGTCTTCCATGCCAGCTCATATGCCTCGCGCACCTCATCAACCGTCGCGCTGTTTGGCAGGTTGATAGTCTTGGATACCGAGTTGGTCACGTGCTTCTGCCAGGCCGCCTGCATCCTCACGTGCGCCTCGGGCCTGATCGCCATAGACGTGCGATATACGGACGGATTCAGTCCGTGCTCTCTCAGGACGCTCTCCGCCGATTCTGGATCGTCCACAATCTGTTCCAGGACGTTTCGCACGCTATCGCCGTCGCCAAGGTGCGCCTTTAGCGACTCGGTAATAGAAACGGGAGCGTCCAACAGGCGTGAGCTTGTGCCTTCGTGGTCTTTCCACAGTACGTTCGACCACCATGCCAGCGCGAAGTGCGGCTCGATTCCGCTGGAGCATCCCGCTATCCGGCTGATAGTCCCGGTGGGCGCTATGGTAACTATGCTCGAGTTTCGGACCGGCGGCATTCCGCGCTGCTTGAGCGCTGAGCGCTCGTACTCGGGGAAGGGGCCTCGATCTTCAGCCAATTGCGCAGACTCGTCCCAAGCGGTGCTCTGAATGAAACCGCCAAGCTCGTCGGCGAATTCGAGCGCCTCCTGGGAGTCGTATGGCAGCCCCATCCTGACCAGCGCGTCCGCCCAGCCCATCACGCCCAGTCCGATGCGCCGTGTCGCCAGATTGACTTTCCTCAGTCTGGGAAGCGGGAACGTGTTGATGTTGATGACGTCGTCAAGGAACCTGACCGACGTTCGCACGGTGTCTTCCAGCGTCTCCCAGTCGAACGCACCGTCTTTCACGTGTATGTCGAGATTGATCGAGCCGAGACAGCAGTTGCCGTAGTTCTCAAGGAACTCTTCGCCACACGGATTGCTCGTTTCGATCCTGCCCATCTGCGGATTCGGTGCGGTCTCCCACACCCTGTCCATGAACACGACGCCGGGGTCGCCCGTCTTCCACGCCGATTCCGCTATCTCGTTCCACAGTTCTCGCGCGCTTATGGTCTCTGCAATGGAGTTAGTCGGTCCTCTGCCATCGTCGCGTGGGTTTATCAGAGGCCACTCTGCATCCGCCTCGACCGCCTTCATGAAGGCATCGGTAATCTGAACCGATATATTGAAATTCTGAAGTGTGTCGTCGTTGTCCTTGCAGTGTATGAACTCGCGGATGTCCGGATGAGAGTCTCGTATCTGCCCCATGTGTGCGCCAAGCCTGAACGCCCCCTGTGTCAGAGTCGCACCGACCGCCGAGTAGAGTTTCATGACCGCGATGGGACCACAGGCGTTTCCGTGGGTCGTCTTGATCATGTCGTTGCGCGGGCGCAGTTTCGATAGTCCGAAACCTATTCCGCCGCCCCACTTCTCGATCATCGCCGCGTCGTGGGCGACCTCCATTATGGACTCCATATTGTCTTCAGGAGTCACCACGAAGCAGGCCGACAGGCAGCCGCGTCCTGTACCGGCGTTCACCAGGGTAGGGGAGTTTGGCAGGAATCTCATCGAGGTCAGCAGCTTGTAGAACCTGTTCTCCCACAGCGACTCCAGGCCATTCGACTCACCCTGCGCCACCGCGTGAGCCACACGTCTGAAAAGCTCTTCGGGTGTCTCTGTCGCGTTGCCATCCGAGTCTTTTCTCAGGTATCGCTGCTCCAGAATGACGCGCGCGTTCTCGGACAGGGCCAACTCATCGTCGGACGGAATGTCTCCGTTCCTGCCGTTGTCATCCAGCGTCATTAGGAATCGTGCAGCCTTCGTCCGTATCTCGCGGGACGAACCCGTGAACATCTGTTCGAACTGTCTCAGCAGGTCCTCTTCATGGTTGGACTGCTCCGCCCCGCTGCCTTTCTGATCCACGTACATTGCTGTCTCCTGTTCAACTCGAGAAAGTCTGACTTTCTCATTGGTTAGAGTTCAGACTCAACGACTATATTTCAATAATAGCACAAACATTCTGTGAATGTATTGGGGAATTTGGGTCGAAGTTGCCGACTTCTGGCAGAATCTACGCCCGATTGACCTGTGGACGTTTAGAGGCTCTCCGTCCTGGCCGGCGTCTGCGTTTGACGACCGTGGGCGCGTCGTCTTCGGCCCTCCGCATCTGGCCTGGGTGAACTCCATTGTCCTGCTCACCCGAATCCAGAAGGGCGTCTATCTCCTGCCTGAAGCTCTCGATATCGCTGAAGTCGCGGTAAACGCTTGCGAACCTGATATACGCCACGCGGTCCAGATCCCGGAGTTTGTCCATTACAAGCTCGCCGATGACCCTTGCGGCTACTTCCGCTCGGCCCAGTTCCGACAAAGTCACCTCGATATCATCCAGCGTCTTTTCGATAGTCCCGACCGGAAGAGGCCTTTTGGCGCACGCCTTCGCCAAGCTGGCGAAGAGCTTTTCCCTCTGAAACTCCTCTCGCCGCTTGTCGCGCTTGACTACCATCATTGTGCGCATCTGAACGTATTCGTATGTAGTGTAACGACGCTCACACTCCAGACATTGACGCCGACGTCGAATCCCGTCGCCGGAGTCGCGGGAATCAATCACTTTGGAGTTTGTATGTTCACAATATGGACAGTACACAGTCTTGCCTGACGCTGATACAAGTCTCAAAATTTGGCTAGCATGAAATATATATCTTGTACGAAAAACCACAACTTATTGCGCTGTCAAGATAAAGTATCGCAATATATTGTGCATGTCAAGTGTATTTCACCACTTCCTTGAGACATAGAAGAGGGCGGTACGGCAGAGGCCGTACCGCCCTCTTCTACTATTACCCTATGCGCGCGAAAATGCGCCTAGTGCAGATTGCTGCTGCCATTGATTCCGTTGCTTCCGCGCAGGCTCGCGGCGCGCGCCTGTCTGCGTAGGAACGGCGGCAGATCGAGGTCGTGCTCGTCGCCATTTGCCAGCGCCTCGGCAAGGATGCGGTCTATATTGTCCTGGCGTTCGCCGAACGACTCGCCGACCGGGAACCCTGTCGCCACTATGGTGAGCTTGATCTCGTTCTCCATCTTGAGATCGGTTACCATTCCGAAGATGATGTTCGCATCAGGGTCAACCACCCGCTGAATCACTTCAGCCGCCTCGTGCAGCTCCGACAACTTCAGATCACTGCCGCCGGTGATGTTGAACAATACGCCCTTAGCGCCCTCGATTGACACGTCGAGGAGTGGGTTGGAAATCGCCTGCTGGGCAGCTGTCCGAGCTCTGTGCTCGCCCATGCCCCAGCCGATAGACATCCACGCCGGACCGGAGTCGCGCATGATCGCGTTTACGTCCGCGAAGTCCACGTTGATGTCGCCCGCGACCGTAATCAGCTCCGCAATGGACTGAACGCCTATCCGAAGAACGTCGTCCGCCAGCTTGAATGCGTTGTCCGCGGTTATCTCCTCGTCGGTTATGACGTGAAGGCGTTCGTTCGGAATCACCAGGAGCGTATCCACGTGCTCACTGAGACGCTTGATGCCTGCCTCCGCAACCCTCATGCGCCGCAGTCCCTCGAACTCGAACGGCTTGGTAACTACTGCGACGGTGAGAGCTCCCGATTCCTTCGCGATCTGAGCCAGCACCGGCGCGGCGCCGGTCCCCGTGCCGCCTCCCATGCCGCCGGCGATGAATATCATGTCCGAGTCGCGAATAACCTCGAAGATATCCTCGCGGCTCTCCTCAGCCGACTTGGAGCCGAGTTCGGGTACACCGCCTACCCCCTTGCCCTGGGTCAGGTGGTCTCCTATCCGGACCTTCATTGGTACGTCGCTGCGTATCAGCGCCTGAGAGTCGGTATTGACGACGATATACTCGACGCCAGGAATACGTTCTCTAAACATCCTTGAGACTGCGTTGGATCCGCCTCCTCCCACACCTACTACTTTGATGTGGGCAACAGACTCGTGATCGCCCCGATATGTCGTCATGCCATTTCCCCCTAATTATTTGCTGCGTAAGGCAATAGTTGTAATAGTGGACTGTCTATCTTCTCAGCAGGCGTTCCAGCATACGCTTGGGCGGCGCCTGACTTGCTACATCCTTGCTCTCGTACTGTGCGCTCTCTTCAACGCGTTCCTCGGGCCCCGAAAAATCTTCAAACGAAGCGTCCGGGTTTCTCATTGCCCAGGTTACGAGACCGATACTGGTCGCGTACTCGGGTTCCTGGAGAACTACGGGCAGCTCCAACCGTGAATTCGGGCTGCCGATTCTCACGTCAATGGTCAGATTGTCCCTGACCAGGTTCTCCATGCCGGGCAGCTTGGCTGTACCGCCCGTCAGGACCACCTTGAAGTCGTCGGTGTTCTCTATTCCGCTTTCGATCATCTTGATTCTGATCAACCTCAGCAGTTCCACCGCGCGGTCCTTGAGAAGCTGCGCGATGTCGCGTCGAAGGATGTTGCGCGGCCATTCACGGCCTTCGATTGACAGAGTCACCTCTTCCGACGGCTTCGTGCCGAGCACGTCTGTGGTTCCATGATCCAGCTTCGCTGCCTCCGCAGACTCATACGTGGCGTCGAACGCGATACATATATCGTTGGTGAACTGGAAGCCACCGACTGGAATCACCGACGTGTACTGTACTACTCCCTGCTGAAAGATGATCAAGTCGGTCGTGCCCCCACCGATGTCCACCAGCGCCACGCCTTCACTCTTTTCCGCCTCCGTCAATACCGCTTCGGCGCTTGCCACGGGCTGGAAGACCAGCGCGTTTACGTCCAGTCCGCTCTTGCGAACAGTCTCGGTAAGTTTCTTTACCAGAGTAGGCTGCGCTGAGATGACGTGGCTCTCGACCTCCATCCGCTTGGTATGCATCCCCAGGGGATTCTGTATTCCGCTCTGCCCGTCCAATGTGTAGGTGCGAGTCAGAGCGTGGATTACGTGCCTTCCGGATCTCGCGCTGGCGCCGGCGATGCTCCTCGGAACGTTGATTATGTCGTCCAGAGTTATGACGCCTTTGGTCGCGGCCCAGTTGATCCGGTCATAGCGGTCCTGGAAGGACACGTGCGTCCCGGTGATTCCCACGTACGCCGAAGAAACCGGAGTGGCTGCCTTGCGAGAGGCTGCCGAAACGGATTGCCGGATTGCGGCTCCGGCCTGAGAAACGTCCGTCACGTTTCCCTTCGTGATTCCCTTCGAAGGCGTTATGTTGTACGCGATGACTTGCGCCCGTTCATGGCTGGTGGACTCGGCGACGATTGTGCAGACTTTCGTCGTTCCAACGTCAACGGCTACAATCGTTCTGACGTTCTGAGGTCTGCTCTGTCCTAAGTCGCGGCGTCTGCCTCCAAATGGCCGGGCACGCGAGACTGTGCCAAACAACGAACTGGATGAGCTATTTGCAGGTGTTACTTGTGTCATTTATATCCTCTCGGCGACGCGCATTCTGGCGCTGCGCGCTCTGGGATTATCTTGTGTTTCTGAGACTGTGGGCTTGATCACCCTCTTGTTGATCGGCGTAAGGGTGGGCGAGCTATTGCACACGCACTCGGGCAAAGACGGCGGGCATATACAGGAAGCGGCGCTGCGCCGTATAAAATTCTTCACTATACGATCTTCAACCGAGTGGTAACTTATGACCACGAGACGACCGCCGGAATTCAGGGACAGCACCGCTTCCTCCAGCCCCCGTTCCAGGTTCTCTTTCTCCTCGTTCACTGCCATTCTCAGCGCCTGGAAGGTGCGCGTCGCAGGGTGAATTCGGCTGTACGTTGGCCAGTTCAGGGCCTTTATCACCACGGTCGCCAATTCTAGGGTCGTCTCTATCGGGCGATTCCTGACAATGCCTCTTGCCACTCTGCCCGCCCTGGGCTCCTCCCCGAGATCGTGGATCAAGCTCTCAAGCTCTTCCACCGACCAGCGGTTCACTATGTCGTGCGCGCTGATTCCGGTACTGTGATTGAACCGCATATCCAGCCGACCTTCGTGCCTGAAGCTGAACCCCCTGTCGGGCGTGTCCAACTGCGCTGAGGATAGCCCCAGATCGAACAGGACTCCCGACACCGGCACGTGGCGATAGGAACTGGCTATCTTGTACAAGTCCGCAAAGTTACCATGGTGCAGAGTCAGTTGGGATGTCCACTTCGACAGGCGTTCAGAAGCCCTCATCAGGGCGTCATAGTCTAAGTCTATTCCCAGAACTCTCGCGCTGCGGACTCCATTCAGAATCGCTTCGGTGTGTCCGCCTTCCCCCAGGTTGCAGTCAATGAACGAACCGCCCTCGACCGGCGCGAGCGCTAGCAGCATCTCCTGGACCATCACTGGCGTATGCGCGGGCTCCGTAATACGGGGCGCGTCTATCTCATTGGCGAGGCTGGTCATATCTTGCCTTCTTCCACCGTTGGCGCCGTTACTTCGACAGCCCCTGCGTCCGCAGGCAGCGGCCTTGCCCAAGAGGGCGAGACTCGAAGTGTCCGGCTTCCCTGTTACTTTTCCATTGAATACCCGGACCATTCGGCAGAAGCGATAACATAAAATGCGATCCATGTCCGAACTGGACGAAATCTTCTTGTTCCGAATGGAAATATGGCACTGTATCTCAAGTTTCTCTTTGATAGTATTAAGTATGCAAGGTGTACTGAGAGCAATTAGCCCATTTTTTAGAAGAGTATAAGAATGACTGATACCAATTTCCGTTTTGCGGTCCTTACGATAAGCGACTCCGGGTCCGCCGGAGAGCGGGCCGAGGACGCCAGCGGCGACGCTATTGTCCAAATGATGGACGCCGCCGGATTCCAACAGGTGGACCGGCGCATCGTTCCCGACGAGCGCTCAGACATAGCCGCGCGGCTGGTCCGGTGGTGCGACTCCGCCGATGTGGACGTCGTCCTGACCACCGGCGGCACCGGCCTCGGACCAAGAGACGTCACCCCCGAAGCCACCCGTTCTGTCATAGACATCGAGGCACCCGGCATAGCCGAGGCCATGCGGATGGAGACGCTCAAGAACACCCCTTTCGCCATGCTCAGCCGCGGAGTCGTGGGCGTCCGTAATGGATGTCTGATAGTCAACCTGCCCGGCAGCCCCACCGGCGTCCGCGAGACCCTGGAGGTGGCGCTTTCCTCGATGCCCCATGCCCTGGAGATGATCCGAGGCTGGCGAACCCACGCCAACCCATGACTGACAATTCACGACTGCCTACTGCAGGGTCTTTCATTTTCATATCGTCATTCCCGCGAAGGCGGGAATCCAGGAATTGGCCGCTTTGTGGTTACTATAACCCCACTTCTGAAATCGTCTCCCTACTGTCCCCAAAATTGATAACTGATAATTGAGCCCCCATGCGCTTCCACGTACTCACGCTGTTTCCCGCAATGTTCGGCTCCTACCTCGGAGAAGGCATTCTGGCGCGCGCGCAGGATCGAGAGGTCGTGTCGGTAAACCTTCACGATATCCGAGACTACACCCACGACCGTCACCGTACGGTGGACGACTATCCCTACGGAGGCGGCCCGGGAATGGTTATGAAACCCGCGCCCCTGTTCGAGGCTGTGGAAGCGATTCGAGCCTCAGGCGAACTGGGCGAATCGTCCCCCGTGATAATGCTGACTCCACAGGGGCGGACATTTACCCAGGCCGTCGCCGAAGAACTGTCCTACCACGACGAAATCGCGCTTATATGCGGACGCTACGAGGGCGTTGACGAGCGTGTCGCCCTTCACCTGTCCACCGACTCAATCAGCATAGGCGACTACGTTCTGGGCGGCGGAGAACTCGCCGCCATGGTGATTATCGAGGCTGTGTCGCGTCTTCTGCCCGGCGTGATGGGTTCTGCCGAGTCGCCCGCCAACGACTCTTTCACCACAGGACTGCTTCAGCACCCGATATATACACGTCCTGAGACCTTCCGCGACTGGGACGTTCCCGAAATCCTGCTCTCCGGCCACCACGCCGAAATCGCTCGATGGCAGCGCAGGGAATCGCTTCGCCGAACATACCTGAACCGCCCCGACCTCCTCGACAGTCTCACCGAAGGCGAACTCACCGAAGAAGACCTCCGCTTCCTCCGGGAGTTATCGGAACTGTCATAAATCCCATTTCACACTCTAACCTCTCCAACGATCATTCCCTCCGACCAGTCCTCCGTTTCCGCCACCAGCCTCCCGCGCTCGTCGAAAATGTATCCGCCACCGGGAAAGTCCTCGTCAATAGTCCGACCCGCCTGCGACGTGGAGGCCGTCCAGATCCCCAGCCGCCTCGCGTAGCTTCCTATCCCGTTCCTGCACGTCTCACGCCACCACTCGTACCCCGACCTCCAATTTCGCCCTGCCTGCGCCCCGAACAGCCCCGGAGCCGAGGGCAGCAGGACCAGTCCCGCTCCCTCACGGGCGCAAAGCGCGAAAAGGTCCTCGCGCTCCTGGTCCGCACACGTAAGGACCCCGAACTTCAGACCGTCGTGATCGAGCGCCAGCGCATCCGATCCTGGAGAAAACATCACCGCCTCGTCCTCCACTATGTTGATCTTGCGATAGTTCCCAACCACCTTCCCGCGCCGGATCACCGCCTGCGACACGAACGGCATCCCGTCCGCGTTGCTCTCCACGATTCCAGCCACTATGGACGCTCGACTACCTTCGGACCACTCATACAGCGGGTCCAGCCGGGCGTCGTCCCAGCCGATCACCGCCTCCGGGAACTTAGGTGGAGCCACGTAGCCCGTTATGTTCATCTCAGGGAAGCAAACGATGTCCACTGACAGCTCCTCCGCCCTGTCCAGAAGAGCAACCATGCGCCGCACGTTGTCTGCGATGGCCGCCTTCTCGCATCTCATCTGTACCAGCGCGAGCCTCATACCTGTCATATCCTCCTCTCGACTTGATATTTTATACTTCCCCACTCAACAACGACCCGTCCTCCTTATCATCCTGCTTCAGACTCTCCTTTCCCCCAATCTGGTCGCTGGCGATTCTCCATTCCATCATGGCATAGCCTCAATCCTCAATCCCTAATTGTTAATTGAAAATTGATGTCCGGTTTCCCTTAACGACACACTTTTGACGAACTGGCAAGCCAACTGCCAGTTCACGTCTTTACGTACGTAAAATACGACTGGCCGCTCTGGACTAGGCGGAAACAACTTCCTAATCACTTAAAACTAACAACTGACCACTGATTACTGTAAACTATCAGCCACGCATCGAATATCAATAAGCAAGGCGGAACAATGAAACTCAATGACTTTCTGTGGCTCGGCGACCTCGCATCCGACGAGGTCGCCGAGATAGTCGCTAAAGCCCGCGCGATGAAAGAAGGTGTTACACCCAAAGCCATGGACGGCAAGGTCGCCGCCCTTCTCTTCGAAAAGCCCTCTCTCCGAACGCGAGTCAGCTTCGAGGTTGGTGTAAAGCAGATGGGCGGCTCCTGCATATACCTGAGTCAGTCGGACGTTGGCCTCGGAACAAGGGAACCCGCCGAAGACGTCGCGCGAGTCCTCGACCGCCTCGTGGATATCATTGTCGCACGGGTCTTCTCGCACCGAAACCTGGAGATTCTCTCGGAATACTCCGCCGTACCTGTCGTAAATGCCCTCTCCGACCTCGCCCATCCCTGCCAGGCAATCGGCGACCTGCTCACGATGAGCGAGCACAAGGGCGACCTGTCTGGACTCAACATCGCATACGTTGGAGACGGCAACAATATCGCCTCCAGCCTTGCGATAGCCTGTTCCTCGGTCGGGGCCAACTTCGCCATCGCCTCCCCTCCAAAGTACAAGGTGCCCGACATCTCTTGGGAAACCGCGGAGAGGCGCGCTGCCGAGAAAGAGACGAAGCTACGCTGGACCGAATCGCCCGAAGAGGCGGTGGAGGGCGCAGATATAGTCTATACTGACGTGTGGATCAGCATGGGCGACGAGGAAGAGGCTGACGAACGTCGCGCGATATTCGAGAGTTACCGAGTGGGCGCCGGCCTAATGGAGAGAGCCGATGACGGCGCCGTCTTCATGCACGATATGCCCGCGCATCGGGGCGAGGAAATAGAAGACGATATGCTCGACCACCCGCAGTCCGTAGTGTTCGACCAAGCCGAAAACCGCCTCCACGCCCAGAAAGCCATCCTAGCCGAACTCCTGACCAGCAATTGATAATTGACAACTGATAATTGAGAATTGGCTGATAATGCCCAAACCCGTAGTAGCAATAGTCGGACGCCCCAACGTCGGCAAGTCCACCCTGTTCAACAGGCTGGTAGGGCGAAGCGTGGCAATCGTTTCCAAGCAGTCCGGCACGACCCGTGACAGAGTCACCATGGAGACGATGTGGGCCGACCACCCCTTCATTCTGGTTGACACCGGCGGCCTTGAGACGTTCCCGGACACCGATCTGTGGCGACAGGTGCGGTTCCAGGTCGAGACCGCAATCGAGGATGCCGACGTCATCATCATGGTAGTGGACGTAACGCAGGGCGTGACCGTCTCCGACATCGAGGTGGCGGAGGTGCTGAGGCAGGGTTACAAGCCCGTCGTACTTGCCGTGAACAAGGTTGATACCGACAGCAAGGCGATTGGCGCGCCTGAGTTCTACGAACTCGGACTGGGCGAGCCTTACCCGATAAGCGGCTATCACAACCTCGGCCTAGACGACGTAATGGAGGAGGTTCTGAGGAGCTTCCCGCTCGAACCCGAATTTCCCGAACCCGAAGCCGACATTCGGCTGGCCATCGTCGGCAGGCCAAACGTGGGCAAGTCCATGCTGCTCAACGCGCTCACCGGCGAAAACCGCTCCATCGTGAGCGACGTGCCGGGCACAACGCGAGACACGATTGACACCCTGATTAACTATCAAGACAAGGACATCCTGTTGATAGACACCGCCGGCATACGGCGGCGGGGCAAGATAGGCACCGGGATAGAGAAGTACAGCGTCATTCGCTCGGTTCGCGCGATTGACAGGGCCGACGTGGTAATCCTGCTCATGGATGCGATGGAACCCGCCACCTCCCAGGACACTCATGTGGCCGGATACATCCTGGACAGCTACAAGGGCTTCGTGCTGGGTGTCAACAAGTGGGACCTGCTCGATGGCAAAGGTGTCACCAAGCGCGAGATAGAGGCGCTTCTTCGCCAGAGGTTCAAGTTCGCCACATACGCGCCCGTGTGCTTCACGTCCGCCCTCAATTCGACCGGGCTCGAAGAACTGCTCGACACGGCGGTTGACGTATTCGGCGAGTGGACGAAGGATGTACCTCGACCTGAACTGCGTCGCACTGTCATGGGCGCCGTCGCCGAGCATCCGCCCACTGGAATTCGGGGCCGCACCCTCAAGATATACAGCGTCACTCAGGACGAGATAGCCCCACCCAGATTCACCTTCTTCGTCAACCGCGCCGACTCGATCCACTTCTCCTACGAGAGATACCTCGAAAACAGGATAAGGCAGGCATACGACTTCCGCGGAAGTCCCCTCAAGATGAGGTTCAGGGGAAGGAGACGGACATGACCGACTACCTGATTCTGGTTCCGCTCGCCTATCTGCTGGGGTCGGTGCCGTTTGGCCTAATCGCTGGAAGGCTGGTCGCGAACGTGGACGTTCGAGACTATGGCAGCGGCAAGATCGGCATGACCAACGTCCTCAGGACATCGGGCAAGACTGCCGCCGCCGTAGTCCTGCTTCTCGACATGGGCAAAGGAGTGTTCGCCGTTGTAATAGCGCGCCTGTTCTTTGACTCATACGGAGTCGAGGCTGCTGCCGCGCTTGCGGTTCTGTTCGGTCATAACTGGCCGGTCTTCATCAAGTTCCGGGGCGGGCGCGGCACCGCTTCCGGCTGGGGCGGCCTTCTCATACTGTCCCCAATCGCGGGCCTTATCGCAACGCTGATCGGTCTGTCGCTGGTAGCGTTCACGCGATACGTCTCTCTAGGCTCGATAATGGCCGCCTCACTGGGTTCTCTGGCGCTGATAGTCCTGGCCGTTCTGGGATGGGAGCCCCTCGCGTATAGCTGGTACGGCGTTGTCGGCGGCACACTGATCGTCGTCAGGCACTGGGATAACATCCGCAGACTGCTCGATGGAACCGAGCGCAAGATAGGCCAGAGCGTTGACCTTGGCGGAAGCCACTAGCCGGGGCGCGCCTGTTATGTCTGTCGTGACGGTGGTTGGCGCCACCAGTTGGGGAACCACCCTGGGAATCATCCTGGCAAGGGAGGGACACGACGTTCGCCTGTTGGCAAGAACCGAGGACGAAGCCCTCATGCTCGAGTCGCGGCGGGAGAACTCTCGCTTCGTTCCGGGCTTCCCTTTCCCGGACTCCATGCACGCCCGCGCCGACGCGGACGCTTTCGCCGATTCCGACGTCGTCATTATCGCCGTTCCCTCCCACACGCTCAGGGACAACATCCGCAAAGTGGCGGCGCAAATTCCTCCCGGCTGTATCGTGGTCAGCGCGGTAAAGGGGCTGGAGCTGAATACCGGCAAGCGAATGAGCGAGATACTGTCGGAGGAGATGCCCTCCGGCTCGGAGCGTAACGTGTGCGCTCTGTCAGGCCCGAATCTGGCGAGTGAGATAGTTCGAGGAATGCCCGCCCCTACGGTGATAGCGTCTCGTGATCCGGGGGCCGCGCTCAAGGCGCAGGCGATTATCAACTCCTCCGTCTTCCGCGTATATACGAACAACGACATTATCGGCGTGGAGTTCTGCGGCGCGCTGAAGAACATCATAGCTCTCGGAGCCGGTATCTGCGACGGCCTGGAACTTGGCGACAACGCCAAGTCCGGCTTCATGACCCGCGGTCTCGCCGAAATTGCTCGTCTGGGAGTTGCCGCAGGCGCCAACCCCGCCACCTTCGCCGGACTCGCAGGCATGGGAGATCTCGTAGCTACCTGTTCCAGCGTTCTCAGTCGGAACCACTACGTCGGGGAGCAGTTGGCGACAGGGAAGCCGCTGGAAGAGATACGCCGGAGTATGCAGAACGTAGCCGAGGGCGTCAATACTACAGCCGCTGCCCTCGGACTTGCTGACAGATTGAGTGTCGAGATGCCCATAACCCAGGTCACGCATGACATCCTGTCGGGCAGGATTTCGGCCCTGGACGCCGTCGCGCATCTGATGGGGCGCGATCCAACCTCGGAGTGACGCGCTTCCGAGAAGGATCACGGTTCCAGTTCGCCAAACTCGTGCATGATGGCGGTCGTAAGAGTAACGGCAGCGGTCTCGGAACGCAGAATTCTATTCCCTAGTCCTACTGTTTCCACGTTGTATTCTCGTGCCAGTTCGACCTCATCGTGATCGAACCCGCCCTCCGGTCCGACAATGATGGATAGTGTGCCGAGGTCGGCCTCGCTATGTGCCCGGCCTTCAAGCGAGGACTTCAGCGATTGAATAGTTTCGGCCTCCCATGCCATCAGTACAGGCCTGGTCGCGGACTTCAGCGCCTTCTCCAGCGTTTGTGGTTCGTCTAAGGCAGGGAGCCTTGAACGACGGGACTGCTCCGCCGCCTCGCGGATGATGCGCTGCCATCGCTGACGCCGGTTGGCCGAGACATCCCTGCTCCGGCGCTCGGCCCTGCGGGTTATCAACGGAACGAATCGCACGATTCCGAGTTCGGTACACTTCTGGAGCGCCCACTCGAACCTCTCCGGCCTGATCATGGCCTGGTACAGTGTTAGTCGCACTGCCGGTTCGCCGAGTCCTTCGTATCGGCTCACTATCCGAGCCTCGGCTCGCGTCGCGTTCACGACGGAGAGGGCCGCCAGGTACTCCCAACCCGTGTCGTCCAGAACAGTTACTTCGTCGCCGGGCGACATGCGAAGAACGCGACTGATCTGCCGGGACAGGTCTCGTGGGAAAGCCACGGTGTCGCCGCTGATGTCGGCGGGGCTGACGAAGAAGCGGTGCATGGTATGCTGATTACTCGCGGCGTCAGGAGCGCCCCGGAGTCCAGATGAGCGGCTGCTCCTCTTGCTCGCTTTCTGGCGCGGACTCGGATTGCTGTCCGGGAATCCAGAGGCCGGATTCGGTGTTGACGCTTCCCTGTTGTTGCGAGTCGGGTCTCCAAATCTCCGAGTCAGGGGTATCTTCCGGCTGCTCCGGTTGCAGCAGTTCGGCTACTTCTTCGGGCACGTCTCCACGCGGCAAGTAGTAGAAGTTGCCGAGCCCGACAGTCTCAATCAGCCTTCGGATGATACCGGCCTGGTTATCTCCGTCGGCGGGTATGTAGAGCGGTCTGCCCTGGTACCCGAATTCTATCGCGCCGCTGTGGGCGTGTGTGCCCGACGGGTCGAGAATACGGCTGGCCTCCCGGAAGTTGCGGTGCGGATCGAATCCGAGTTCCGCAGCGTATTCGACTGCACCCCAGACGGTCTCATGTGCGAGGCTTCCTTCTACATCCAGTGGCGGCGTGCCGGAGTAGAGGCGGGGTATCACCTCGTTGAAGAATGTCTCCCGGTTGACGTTGGAGGCGTAGGAAGAGTCCTTGATGCCGGTGCAGAGGTAGTCAACGATGTACTCGCCGAACAGGATGTTGTCGTTGGGCTGAGTTCGAGCCAGCAGAACGCGCGCGACGCCCTGCTCCTGCCATCCCTGCTGGACCCACGCGCCCTCGATGGGCATCTGGCGAGCCATTCTGAGCAGCCTGCGCGGATTGATTCCCACCGGCGTCTGCGATTGCTTGCGCGCCTGTTTCTGCCTTCTCTTGGTTCTCTTCTGAAGGGCGCGCTGCTGCTTTTTGTGCTGGTTTCGATTTCGTTTAGCCAATCAATACTCTTCGTCAGGCATTTGGGCAAACCGCTTCTACGATATCAGACGGATGCTATCAGCGCGATCCAATCACCGTCAACGAACTTCTCTTCTATCGTCGCGCCCGCTGCTTCAAGCGACTCGATTACTCCAGGAAGGTGCTTTTCGATGATGCCCGACACGATGATCTTGCCGCCAGGCGCGGCGCAGTCGGTGATGTGCGCGGCCATGTCTATGACGACTCTCGCGGATATGTTGGCGACAACCAGGTCGAAGGATTGGGATGGGGCCTTGGGACTTGGCAGGGTGCCGCGAACGATTTCCACGCTGTCTTGGAGGCCGTTCATGCCTACGTTGGTGTGTCCGGCTCCTGCTGCGATGGGATCAATTTCGAGGCCGACCACGCTCTCCGCCCCCAGTTTGCTAGCGGCTATGGAGAGGATAGCGGAGCCGCATCCCAGGTCCAGGACCCTGGCGCTCTGGGGCATTATCCGCTCGATCAGCTCGAGACACATTCTGGTGGTCGGGTGGTGTCCGGTACCGAATGCCATGCCGGGGTCGAGGTGTACGATGACGTCGTCCGGTTTGGGTTCGTGCTCGCGCCAGGAGGGGCAGATTACGATGCGCCTGCCGACCCGCAGTACGTGGAAGAACTCCTTCCAGTTGTCTCGCCAGTCGTCCTCGGAAACGGGCTGCTCACGCAGTTCGGAGACGGGAGCCAGATGAGCGACGAGACGGACTCCTACATCTATCTGGGCGCGGCGTCTGTCGGTTGTGGCGTCTTTTGGGAGATATGTCTTGACCGTAACGCGGTCAGGGACTGGGGGAGTCTCGCCCTCGTCGGGATTGAATCCGCCGGGCTGTTCGACCGCAACACCGCCTTCTCCGTAGCGATAGAAGATTTCGGACAGGGGCTCTACGTATTCGGGGGGAGCTTCAATGCTGAGCTCGATCCACTCGGATGACATCTATTCGTTTCCGAACACGTCTTTGAACTTGTCGAAGATGCCCTTGTTGTTGGCGCCCAAGCCTTCTTCGCCCAGGGACTCTGCCAACTCATGGAGCAGGCGGCGCTGCTCGTCGTTGAGCGAGGTGGGGACTTTGATCCGGGCAGTTACTATCTGGTCGCCACGCCGGCCGGAGCGTATGAATGGAACGCCCTTGCCCTTCAGGGTGAAACTGTCTCCAGGCTGGGTCCCGGGTGGAATGGTGATTTCTTCTTCGCCATCCAGGGTAGGAACGCTGATCTTCGCTCCCAGGGTCGCCTGAAGAACGGAGATGGGGAGCGGCAGGTGTATGTCGGTATCGTCCCGCTCGAAGAGTTCGTGGTCGCGCACTCTCACGACGACGTACAGGTCTCCGGGCTTGCCGCCGTTAAGTCCGGCTTCGCCTTCCTGGTTCAGCCTGATCTGGATGCCGTCGTCTATTCCCGCGGGTATTGTGATCGCGAGTTTCCTGCTGCGCCGTTCTCGTCCGACGCCTCTGCACTGGTTGCAGGGGTCGTTGATGATGCTGCCTTCGCCACGGCATACGCCGCATGGGGTTACCTGCACGAATTGTCCGAAGAAACTCTGCTGAGAGCGGCGCACCTGGCCGGAGCCGGAGCAGTTGGAGCACATGGTGGAACCGGAACCCGGTTCGCTGCGTCCGCCGTTGCAGCGAACGCAGATGTCAATGCGCTCGATCTCGATCTCTTTCTCCACGCCGAATACGGCTTCCTCGAAGGTCGTGGTAATGGACGTTCGCAAGTCGTTGCCGCGACGCGGGGCGTTGGGTCGAGCCCGGGTCTGCTCTCCGAAGCCACCTCCGAAGAAGGCGTCGAATATGTCGCCAAATCCGCCAGCGGTGGCGTCGAAGCCGTCGAAGCCGCGACCTCCGTTGCCGCCCACCGCCGAGTGTCCGAACCTGTCGTATGTCGCTCTCTTGCGAGAGTCGGAGAGTACCTGGTAGGCCTCGTTGACTTCTTTGAAACGGTCCTCGGCTCCATCGCTCTTGTTGCGGTCGGGGTGGAATTCAAGGGCCAGCTTACGGAACGCCTTCTTGATGTCCTCTTCGGTGGCGTCGCGAGTTATACCCAAGACGTCGTAGTAGTCACGCTTGCTGGTGGTCATCTATGGATTTGGCCCTTACTTTCCGGTTCTCGAGGCGCATCTCATACTCTGCGCATACCTAACGGACATTATATTAGTAACGCCGCATACCTACAAGTAGAACAGACGCGTTGATTGGAGTATTCAGTTTTCAGAGTTCAGTTGTCAGGGGTCTTCGTATTCTTCTTCGAGTTCGCGCATGAACTCGAAGAAGTAGTTGAGCTCGTCGCACTGTTCGCAGTAGCCGCACAGACAGTAGTAGAAGTAGTCCTGGTCGAGGTCGTAGTAGTCGGCGGGGTCGAAGACGGAGGGTTGGGACTCGTCCATTCGCTGGGTGAGAGACCTTGTGAGAAGTGGGTCGGGAACGGCGATGGGCTGATAGCCGGGATCGCGTTCGGCCATGAACCGGTCGAATTGTCCTATGAGTTCTTCGGCCTCTCGCTTTGCGTCCTCCAGACCGTAGCTCTCGGAGGCGCGGCGTATGATGGACTGGTATATGGACTCGGATTGCTGGGCGTGTCGCTCGGCGTAGTCCCGGTAGTGTACTGAGCCGTCTTCGATGTGCATACGGCGCTGTATCTGGGCGAGGGAGACTGGGGATTCTGAATTTTCAATTGGCAATTCAGAATTAGGAATTGGGTTGATGGTATTGTCAGAATCAGGATTTACGGGATTTATAGGATGTATAGGATTGGGCTGGTCGGTGTCCGGCTCTTTGTCAGAATCAGGATTTGCGGGATTTATAGGATATATAGGATTGGCGTGGTCTGGCAGGTCTTCGGCGGAATTGTCAGAATCGGGATGTATGGGATTGGCCGGACTTGCGGCGGCGGACTCGTCTGAGGTGGCTGGTTGCGGGTCAGGTGTGCCCACAAGGGACGCCCCTACGTGCTCGGAGGCGGGTGTGGATTCGGTGCGGGTGGACGTCGGTGAAGTGGGTTCGTCGTCGTAGTCGAACTCTATCTGGCGGATGAGTTCTTTGGCTGCGGCCATGCGCAGGTGGGGCTTGTACTCTGGGTAGTAGCCCTTCATTATGCCGACGAAGCGGGTGATGATGTCCCTGCCGTCGTTGGTCTCTTTCCTGACCAGGCGGTAGAGTTCGGAGGTGGAGGCGGCCATGTCTTTCTTGGGCAGGTCTTCGTCTTCGGGGTGGACTCTCTTGAAGGGAGTCCGGACGTAGGTCCTCCTGAGGTAGCGCTTGCCCTCTTCCAGTCCGATTCTGGCTAGGATGCGGGCGGCTGCGATCTTGTGGGTACGGGCGTAGTCTTTGTGTCTGAGACCGAAGAGGCGTGGGGCGTCCTCTACCACCATGAAGGTGCTCTTTAGGTATCGAACGACATCGCGTCCGTCGTTGGTCTCTTCGAGGACGATCTGTTTGAGTTGGGCGTTAGGTTTTATCTTGGTTCTGGGCATTGTGTCAATTAACAGTTTTCAATTATGAATTATCAATTGGTCTGACGCACATGGGTTCTGCGTCTTTATAGAGTACGGATGTTCGAGTGGGATGTCAAGGGGGAATTGGGAGTAGGGTGTTGCAAAACCTACCCTGAGACTCAATAAGGAAATCTGGCCGAATACGACGGAATGCGTAATGTCTTGAAAGTCGCGGCCAAATCCTCAGCTTGTATCCTTGCGGATATTGGATTGTCGAAACGGTGTTTGCCCCATATGACCCATGTCTTACTTGACACACAGAATCTCCACCAGTCGCCATACTTCATTTTGAACGCAGTAATCGTTGTACCGCGAACCGCAGTCCTACTAACCCAATTCCCTTTCTTATTCTGCTGATAATGGTCTTCCCATTGGGTCGGGTGACCAGTTGATTTACTTCGACTTAGAAGTAAGTCCTGCATGGTTTTGAAAATCTTGGCACTTGGTTCTAGTGCGTCGCACGGAAACATGAATGTAAGTTGGTTGGTCGTCAAATGCCATGTCTCTGTTCCAATACGGAACGTGATACTCGGCTCTTCCACATAATTAGAGTAGTCATCAATCCAGCAGGTCAATTCTCCCTTACTTATACTCCATGCCTGCCTGTACCCGTCTTTATCCAGAGTAAAGTCCGTTGCGGCCATTAGAGTGTTTGAACCTTTGACACAGCGGTCATGCAGATACTCTTTGGATATGGGGCTATATGGCGGAGACGCCGAATCAAACGGCTCTATGGGACGTACAAGCCACTTAGAACGAGGATTCCGTATTCTTTCAGACAAGCGACCTGAATCAGTTTCACCGCTTAGCCTGCGGATAACTTCTCCCTTCTCAATGTAGGCGTCTTCAAGAGTAACTGACAGTTCTAATGTCGGTAGCCTAGCCCGTCTGTAATCGGCAATCACATCCGAGGTCTTTCGATTCGAGAAAAAGACTTCGACGGCCAACATCTGGCCTATACTGTTCCGTATTATTACGTCTGGTATGCGGTTCTCTACAACGCCGACCGCTTCTGTCTCCCCCTCTATTGGAGTGAATGTGATAGGTTTGCCATGCCAGTTGGGAAGCGTGAGTGTTGTACCTGACAGGTCGGCCACAATGTCCTTAACCAGAGCGTGGATTGCGCTTTCACGACAGTGCTGAATGTTCGCCTTGCTAATTGACATATGTGCCTAATGGGCGCGGCGGCGACCATCGTGGCTTGCCCTACGATGGACTAGCATTTCCTTACAGCCCAAACAGCGGACGTTAGCCTTCGTGCCCTGCCCGTCCTGAACTTCTTCGGGGCTTCTATTAGACCCTGACGGGTAATGCAATGCGTATGGTATGGACAGTTCAGCCATTTCTTTCGGTTCACTAATCCAAGGTAGTCTCAACAAGCGGAGTTTTGCAGCAGGCTAGTACTATATCCAGATGATTCTGACATATTCAGACCGCCCCAGCCCATGGATTCCCGCCTTCGCGGGAATGACGATAGGGCATTCGCGTATGTCATATTCACATGGACGTGGTACTAGGGAGGGGGTTCGTAAAGCCGGGGTCGGACGACTACTGTCGGATTGTGGGTGAGCCTGGCCAGTCATTTAGCTTGACTTATAAATGGGCAGGTGGATCAGCAGTTGGCGACTGGTGGGTTGGCAGATGACTTTTCCGCCTGCATTGGCCTGCGATTCACCCAGGGTATTTCGATTGTCCAAATTGCGCTGCGGATAACTGGCAACCTCAAGGGTTGCCCCTACGGAGAATTATGCGGGCTTACTATGAGAGCAGGGATGGAAGCCGCTGGATGTTGATAATGGAATGACCCTGGCGGTTCACCTGCGTTAGCTTAGGGGCTCTTTTCATATAGGATGCGGTACTAGGATTCGCTGAGTAGCGCTTCCGGGGACTCCAGGTTCGACTTGAGGGTTCGCATGAACTCGGCGACGGGTACTCCGTCGAGGGCGCGGTGGTCGAAGGTAACGCTCAGGTGCATCATCGAGCGCACTACGATCTCGCCGTCCACGACGACGGGCTTCCGGTTCGCCCGGCCCAGTCCCAGGATTGCCACCTGCGGCGGGTCTATGATGGGCGTGAAGGCGTCTATGTCGTAGTTGGACAGCGCTGTAACCGTAAACCCTGCGCCCGTCACGTCGTCTATTCCGAGCGCGTTCTTCCTGGTCTTGTCGGCCAGTTCGCGCATGGCCCTGGCCATGCCGAGCAGGTCAAGCACCTGTGCGCCTCTGAGCACTGGCACAACCAGGCCGTCGGGCACTGCGACGGCGATGCCGATGTTGACGTCCTCGAGCAGCAGCACCTCGTCGTTGACCAGGTGAGAGTTGAGCCTCGGGTGGGTCTTGAGAGCTTCAGCCACCGCGGCGATGATGAGATCGAGATCAAGTGGACGCAGCCGGTGCGGTCGCCACTCGGCGACCAGGGACTCCCGAAGTTTCAGCAGGTCTGTGACGTCCGCCTCGGTAGTAAGCGTGACCTGAGCCATCGTGCTGACGCTCATGGTCATGCGGTCGGCGATGGTCTTGCGCAGGCCGGTCAGGGGCATGACTTCGGCGACCGCGTCGGCGCGAGCCGCGCCAGCATCACGCTCGGCAATTGCACGCTCGACGTCCGCCACGAGGATACGGCCGTTCGGCCCTGATCCCACCACGTCGGCGAGGTCCAGGCCCTCCTGGCGCGCGAGCATTCTGGCCCTGGGTACGACCTGTACCCGTGGACGGCTCTGGCGCGCTTCGATGGCGTCACGAACGTCCTGCTCGGTGACGCGGCCACGCGGACCTGTGCCGGTGACCTCGTCCAGGGATATGTCGTTCTCCCGCGCCAGCCGTCTTGCGACCGGCGTAACCTGTTGCCGTGCCCCGCCGTCTGCGGGCCGACCACCGGTACGGCGCCGGCGTCTCCGCGCTGAGGCCGGAGACGTGGGAGAGCCCGGTTCGGGCCTGGGCGCATTCTCGCCCGGCTCGGCGATGACCGCCACCAACTCGCCGACCTTCACGAGCGAGCCCTCATCGGCCATGATGTGAGCGACAACCCCGGAGGCCGGGGACTCGAGTTCCGAGTTGATCTTGGCGGTCTCGATCTCGACCAGAGGCTGCCCCTCGGCGATCTCGTCGCCCTCCTTGACGAGCCACTTGGTCAGTGTCCCGTCTTCCATGTTCATACCCCACTGGGGGAGGAGCACGTTGGTAGCCATGAGTATCCTCCGGTGCGCTCGACAGCGCGCAGGCGCTATTCCAGGGTCGCGTATATGGCGTCGGCGATCTTTTCCTCGTTGGGGAAGACCTCGGACTCCAGCGCGGGGCTGAATGGGAAGTGGCAGTCGAGGCTGGTGACTCTCTGAATGGGGCTTTGCAGGCTCCAGAAGCCTTCCTGGGCGACCATCGCGGAGATCTCGGACGCGACGCTGCAACTCTTGTGAGCCGGATCTACGATGACCAGCCTGCCGGTCTTCTCGACGGAGTCGAGTATGGTCCTGGTGTCCAGCGGGACTATCGTGCGGGGGTCTATGACCTCGACCGAGATGTCCTCGTCTTCGAGCTCCTCGGCGACGGCCACGGCCCGGCGCAGCATTCCGGCGAGCGCGACCACGGTGACGTCCGAGCCCTCGTGCTTGACGTCGGCCACGCCGAACGGGATCGTATAGTCGCCGTCGTCCACCTCGCCACGGGTTCCGGTGAGGTTGTTGTCCTCGAAGAACATTACGGGATCGTTGTCGCGGACGGCGGTCTTGAGCAGGCCCTTGGCATCGGCAGGAGTCGTAGGTATGGCGATCTTCAGCCCGGGCATATTCATCAGCATGGGGTACGGCCTGTCGGTGTGGTGTGCGGCGCTGTTTGCGCCGTAGATCATGCCACACCTGTACACGACGGGCAGGTTGACCTGGCCGCCGAACATGAAACGCATCTTGGCGGCCTGGCTGATGAGCTGGTCCATGGCGACCCATAGGAAGCTGGAGAGCGACTGGACGATGGGCCTCATGCCCACGGCGGCTGCGCCGACCGCGGCACCCATGAAGCCGTTCTCAGACAGCGGCGTGTCTATGACCCGGTCGCCGAACTCCTGGGACAGACCTCCGGTGACGCCGTAGATGCCGCCCCTGATGCTCTCGCCCATAATGAAGACGCTCTCGTCGCGCCGCATCTCCTCTTTGATAGCGGCGTTCAGCGCATCTGCGTAGGTAATATCGGGCATGATTCGTGTCTCCTGTGTGGTCGGTGACCCGTGAAACCGGCTTGTATCTTGTATTCGGTGATCATCTCAAAACTCGGCCGGGAGGGATTCCCCCTCACCTCAATCCTCTCCCTCAAGGGAGAGGAGGCCATCCAGACCTTATCGTTCGTTCACAGCGATAGGATTTGAGACGGTTTCTTAGTTGTAAACGGGCAGCGGGTCGGCGAACATGTCGGTGAAAAGGTCGTCAATTTCAGGGTAGGGGCTCTCGCGGGCGAACTGGAGCGCTTCGGCTATGGTCTCGGCTACATCCTCGCGGACAGCCTCGACCTCTTCCGGCGAGGCTATCTCCTGCTCTATGAGCCAGCGGGAGTGGACATCGATGGGATCGCGCTCACGCCACCTTTCGACCTCTTCGTCGGTGCGATACGACTCCCGCAGGATGCGGACGAGGCCCTCGGAGTGGTCCTCGTAGCGGTAGGTGCGGGCCTCTATCAGCGTGGGGCCCTCGCCGGCGCGGGCGCGCCTGACGGCCTCGGTGGTGGCCTCGTACATGGCCATCGCGTCCTGCCCATCTACCAGCACGCCGGGCATGTCGTAGGCGTAGGCGCGGTCGGATATGTTCTCGACGGCGACGGATTCTCTGAAGCTGGTGGTTACGGCATACTGGTTGTTCTCGCACAGGAAGATGACGGGCAGCTTCCAAATGGAGGCCAGGTTCATCGCCTCGTGGCAGGCGCCCTGGTTGCTGGCGCCGTCGCCGAAGAATGCGACGACAACGCGGTCGTTGCCCTGCATCTTGCTGCCCATAGCGGCGCCAACGGCGACCGGCAGGGCGGACGCGACGATACCGGACTCGCCAAGGATGCCGATGTCGAAGTCGGCGAGGTGCATGGAGCCGCCCTTGCCCTTGCAGTATCCGGTAGCCTTGCCGAGCAGTTCGGCCATGGCGCGGCGGACGTCGCCGCCCTTGGATATGGGGTGGCCGTGTGAGCGATGGTTGCCGGTGATGTAGTCGTCGTCGCGCAGGGCTGCGCAAGCGCCAACCGCCACGGCTTCCTCGCCGATGTAGCAGTGGGCCATGCCCACGAGCTCGCCCCGCTGGACGAGCTGCTTGACGTTCTCCTCGAACTCCCGGATCAGCATCATCCGCCGGAGCATCATCATGTAAAGGTCTCGTTCTTCGTCCACTTTAGCCTCCACTGATTGGGCGGTCTTCGCAAGAAGCCGCGGTGTTCATACTTCCGGCGACCATGGGCAGGCACGTGATTCATGGAATCGTGTCCGCCCGCCTCTGTTGCATCTTATTACGAAGGGTTGTGTGCTGACAACAGGTGGGGAGAGGGGTCGCCGGTCCGCATCACGACGTTCTGGCCGATGTTATATACTTGCGTCGCACTTATCCCCAGTAAGCGGATGTCCGACAGGAGATTTACTTGTCCGAAACCAGTCCACTTCTCCAGGTGCGGGATGCAGTCAAGGACTTTGGCGGCGTCCGGGCCGTAGATAATTGCACGCTCGACGTGAAGCCCGGCACGATAACGGGTCTGATCGGACCGAACGGCGCGGGCAAGACCACTCTGTTCAACCTCATTTCGGGCGCGATTCCGCTCTCGGAGGGTCGTATCGTATTCGACGGGGTCGAAATCCAGGGCATGAAGATGCACCAGACGTTCGCCCGCGGCCTGATGCGGACATTCCAGATTCCAAGAGAGATGAAGGGGATGACGGTGCTGGAGAATCTGATGGTGGTCCCGGCTCGCCAGACGGGGGAGCGTCTCTGGGCGTCCTGGCTGACGCCGTGGCGGGTGTCGAGGCAGGAACGCGAGATCGAGGACCGGGCGATGGATACGCTGGAATTCGTAAGGCTTTCGCACCTTTCGGACGAGTACGCGGGCAACCTATCTACCGGACAGAAGAAGCTGCTGGAGCTTGCGCGAACGCTGATGGCGGAGCCGAAGATGGTGCTGCTGGACGAGCCAGCGGCGGGCATCAATCGCACACTGCTGGGGGACCTGGCGGCGGACATCAGACGCGCCTGCGAGGAGCGAGGCGTAACCTTCATGCTGATAGAGCACGACATGGAACTGGTGGCGCGGCTCTGCGACCCGGTGATCGTCATGGCGAGCGGGTCTGTCATCGCCGAGGGAACACCGCGAGAGGTACAGAGCGACCCGCAGGTGCTGGATGTTTACCTGGGAGGGGTGATCGGTGGCGCTGCTTGAAGCCCGGGACGTAGTGGCCGGATATGGCGAGACGGAAATCCTTCACGGCGTCTCCGTATCGGTGGACGCGGGAGAGATAGTCACTATCATCGGGCCGAACGGCTGCGGGAAATCCACGGTCATGAAGTCCATAGTAGGGCTGGTGAACATCGGATCGGGCAGCGTAACGTTCAGGGGCGAGGAGATAGCCAACCTGCCGCCGGAGCAGATCGTGAGAAACGGGCTGTGCTATGTTCCGCAGACGGCGAACGTGTTTCCGTCGCTGACGATACGCGAGAATCTCGATATGGGGGCGTTCATACGCAAGGACGATTACAGAGGGCGAATCGAGGAGATGTTCGACATCTTCCCGGACCTTGCGGACCGCCCAAATCGGAACGCGGGCAGTCTTTCGGGGGGACAGCGGCAGATGCTGGCGATAGCGCGGGCGCTCATGCTGGACCCTGTGATGCTGCTGCTGGACGAACCGTCGGCTGGGCTGTCGCCGCTGATGATGGGTTCGGTCTTCGAACGCATAAGGGGGATCAACCGGATGGGGGTATCCATTCTTCTCGTGGAGCAAAACGCCAGAGAGGCGTTGAGCATGTCGGACAGAGGATATGTGCTTTCCGCGGGAGAGAACAGGCTGGAGGACAGGGGCCCCGCATTGCTGGACAATCCAGAGATTGCTCGGCTGTACCTGGGTGGATAGTGTTGGGGAAGGGTTGAGAACCAACTCTAGTACAGCATCCGTCAGGACTTGGCACTTATGAGCGCGCCCCCGCCCCTGGATTCCCGTTTTCACGGGAATGACGAGAGGTGTCTATGACTACGATTAGCCAGGGAGTCGCCTGGTTCAGGACCGAATGGACGCCGTGGCATACGACGGCCATGATCGCGGCGGTCGTGCTTGTGGCCGGAGCGCTGCCGGGCGTGAAGATGTCGCTTGTGGTGAACGGGCTGTTCCTGGCGGCGATCATTGCGTTGGGGGCAATCGGACTGTCGCTGATCTTCGGGATACTGAAGTTTGCGAACGTGGCGCACGGCGACTACATGATGATGGGCGCGTATGTGACGTTCTTCATCGTCGAGAGTGTGCTGGAGCCGCTGGGACTGGAGGGGGTTGGCCTGGGGCCGTTCACGTTTGGATACCCTCTGCTAATCGCTCTGCCAATCGGCGCGGCGATAGTCGCGGGCGGCTCAATTCTGCTGGACATAGGCATATACCGTCGGCTGCGGAATCGCGGGGTCAACGTGGTGATGCTTTCGATGGCGTCGCTCGGGGTGGCTATCGCGCTGCGCGGCCTGGTGCAGATCATCTGGACGACGGACGCGCAGGCCTTTCCGAGGGAGTCGCGACAGGTTTTCAGGCTGCCGATGGACGTTCGGGTGCCGCCGGACAGCGTATTCATAGGGATAGCGGCGGTCGCGCTGGTGGCCGGAATCTATGTGATACTGACGCACACCAAGATGGGCAAGGCGATGAGGGCGACGGCGGACAACCCGGATCTTGCTCGCGTCACCGGAATCAATACGCAGCAGGTGATCTGGTGGACATGGGCCATCGGGGGCGGCATGGCGGCGATTGCCGGAATTCTGCTGTCTGTGTCGCAGGCGCAGATGCTTCCGATAATGGGGTGGAAGTTCCTGATTCCGCTGTTCGCGGCGGTGATCCTCGGAGGCATCGGAAATCCGTATGGTGCGCTGGTCGGGGCGTTCGTGATAGGGGTGACGATGGAGGTGTCCACCCAGTGGATAAACCCGAGTTACAAGCCGGCGGTGGCCTTCGGGATTATGATTGCGATGCTGCTCGCGAGACCGAGGGGGCTGTTCGGAGGCTCGCAGTGAGGAGGACGCTGGCGTGGAATTGATCGGCGTCGCGAACTATGCGGTGGGCTTCGTCATCATGGCGGGGATATATTCGATATTCGCGCTGGGGTTGAACGTTCACTGGGGATACACAGGCCTGTTCAACATCGGGATAGCGGGATTCTTCGCGGTCGGCGCTTATACGTCGGCGCTGCTCACTACTCCTCCGCCCGACTCGGCGCAGTTCGAGGACTTCGTCTTCGGGGGCAACTGGTCGCAGACCGGCTTTCTGGACATGGGTATTGACCTGTGGTTCGTCCTCGCGCTAGGCGGCGCTGGACTGGCGTGTGCGGTGATCGCGTTGGTCATAGGATATGTGACGCTAAGGCTGAATGACGACTACCTGGCCATCGCAACGCTCGGAATAGCGGAGGCGGTGCGCCTGTTCTTCCTGAACGAGAAGTGGGTGGCGAACGGCTCGAAGGGTCTCTATCGCATCCCGGAATTTCTGGGCGACCGGATAGCGCCGGACCAGTACGATTACCTCTACCTTGTCGTGGTACTCGTCGTACTGGTCGTACTGTTCCTGGCTGTGCAGCGGGCGGTGAGTTCGCCCTGGGGCCGGGTGCTGAAGGCGATACGGGAGGACGAGGTCGCGGCCGAGGCAAGCGGCAAGGACGTGTTCAATTTCAAGCTCCAGTCTTTCGTTCTTGGAGCGGTGATAATGGGCATTGGCGGCGCGCTCTATGCCCACCACATCCGGTTCCTCGCGCCTGCCACTTTCGATCCGCTGCTGGCCACGTTCGTGATCTGGGCGATGCTCATGGTCGGCGGCACCGGCAATAACCTTGGGGCTATCGTGGGGGCGTTCGTGGTGTGGGGGATATGGACGGGGACGCAGTTCCTGCCGGGCGTGTTCTCTGACCCGAACTTCCGCTTCTTCATGATTGGGGTTCTGATAGTCGCGGTGATGCTGGCGCGTCCGAATGGGCTGCTGGGGGAGGTTCGAAGGAGGGCGCGGGGATCGTCATCCGCCTGAGGGAGAGGGAATAGGGGCAACCATGAGGGCTGCCCCTATGTGTGGCTGGGGTTAGGGGAGCTCGAACCTGCCGGTGGACTGGATTTCGCCGTCCTTGACCTGCCAGATTTCGATTGTGCCGAAGACATCTCCATTCTCGTCGAAGTCCACTATACCGCCCGCGCCTTCGTAGTTTACGTCCTTGCCCTCGGCGATGAGGCGGAGGGCGCGGGCTATCCCGTCGCGTCCGGGGCCGACGACCTCGCCCGGGGCGTTGGCGACGAACCGGAGCGCGTCGCGTATGGCGGCGGAGTCGGTGGTGCTGCCAGCCTTGGCCGCGGCGAGCGCTATGAGCACGGTGGCATCGTAGTGTTCGGCCATGAAGGGGTGGGACACCGGAAAGCCGTATGTTTCTTCATAGGACGTCTCGAATATGCTCAGGGCGGGGTTGCCCTCGCTGCCGGGCGCGGTGCCCAGCGTTCCGTCAAGCTCGTCCCAGGCATCTATTTCGTCTATCCACTCCGAACCCTTGACGCCATCCACGAACAGGAAGGTGTCGGCGTAGCCTCCTTCGAGCGCCTCGCGCACGTAAACCCTGGACTGCCCGGTGTAGCTCATCACGGCGAGCGCGTCCGGGTTCCCTTCGGTGGCTTTTTCGAGTTCCGAGGCGTAGGTGGGCTGCGTATCCTCGTGCGGAACCTTAGCGACCACCTGGCCTCCGTACTCGGCGAAGCTCTGCTCGAACTGATCGGCTAGACCCTCGCCGTATGCGTTGTTGATGTACATGATTCCGACCGTTTCGTAGCCCAGCTCGTTCGCGAGGCGCGCGAGGACCGCGCCCTGGGCGGCGTCGGACGGGGTGGTCCTGAACAGCAGGTCGTCATCCTCCAGGGTGGTTATGGCCGGGGCGGTAGAAGCTCCCGATATGAGGATTCGCTGCTTGGGTATGGTGACCGACTGGGCCGCAGCGATGGTGACGCCGCTGGAAAGCGGGCCGACGATTGCGACCGCGCCCTCTACGTCAACAAGAGCTCTTGCGGCGTCAACGCCCTGCACGGGGTTGACCGCGGTATCGCGGCTGATGACGAGCATCGAACCGCCGCCGACTCCACCGGCGCGGTTGACGTGGCTGGCGGCAAGCTGGACGGAATTTCGCAGCGGTGGGCCGAACTCGGCGAGCGAGCCGGTGAACACGTTGAGATTCCCGACGATCAGGGGAGACAGAGCGTCGCGCTCCACCTCAACCATGACCTCCTTCTCGACGACGACGGTATCACCGGGCACTTCGACGGTTTTTACAACTTCTTTTTCGACCACTACCGTTTCGCCAGGCACTTCGACGGTCTTGACGACTTCCTTCTCGACGACTACCGTCTCGCCCGGGACCATGACTTCTTTGACGACTTCCTGGGTCACCACCTTCTCCACCGGCACTTCCACTGTCTCGGTAGTACCGCATGAGGCGGTCAATGACAAAAGTAAGACGGCTAAGAGTCCGGCTATGATGAAAAACCTGGCGTCATTCATAATTCTCTCCTTAGACACCAATTTGATTTTGATAATGGACTCGCTGTATTCGCCATTAGCTGAAGCAGCAGCCAAGGCAAATCAGCATCAAGTCAGATTATCATATTTCGCCCAGAGGATAGTACCGATTTCGCTGACATGAGACAATTGTAAAAGTCCGTCGCCGTCGCCCAATCGTCATTCCCGCGAAGGCGGGAATCCAGGAACCGGCGGCTTTGTAGCTGCTGCAAGTCCACTTCTGAGATCGTCTCCTGACATGCAGGGCAGTCGCATCTGATTCCACACACACTGTGGCACAAAGGTTCTGCTATGTGCTATGATCTATTCATGCTCTGCACACCTACGGTACACTCGGTAAGTGAGAGAACCATAAATGAATATATATGTCAGACGAGCGGTCAACACCAGAAGTGCCCCATGATCGGCGAAAATTGGCTAAACTGGTTGACACAGACCAGTTTTCAACCAGTTTAGCCAAAAATACTGTTACCAGTTTAGACCAGAATAGGTCACCAGTTTCAGGAACTTAGCGCTCTATCCGTACCTATAAACTGAGTTTATGCACAGACCGAAGTTTAGATGCGACTGCCCTGGCGGTATGGGTTGATTGCCAACTCCAATACGGCCTTGTCGGAAATTTGATAATTGTTGACTGAAGTATTTTTCACTCATATAATTCGGTGAATTACGCCGAGACCGTTCAGGGGAAGATCGGCAATCATACTAGGAGAATGGATATGAAGAAAATCAGTTGGACGATACTTGGGCTCACAGTAGCCCTCGTATTTATACTGGCGTGCTCGAGCAGCGATGATTCCGCCGCGCCGGCGGCTCCTGCGGCTCCGGCTCCGGCCGCGCCAGCGGAGGCGCCAGCGCCAGCAGCGATGGCGCAACCCGCCGCGCCTCAGCAGCCAGCGGCTCCAGCAGCCGCGGCTCCGGCCGCGCCAGCGATGGCGATGCCTACGGTGGTGGCACCCGTAGTGCAACCCACACCGCGAGTCTATTCAGCGGTTCCGACGCCTGTCACGACCGGTATGCCGGTCTATGGCGGCTCGCTCAAGATCGTTCCGCAGGGCAGCCTGAAGTCCGTTGACCCTCAGTGGACAACACTGATCGTCACCGCACACGTAGCGCGGCACACGATGGAGGGTCTGTTCCAGCTGGACGATTCCTTCAGCCCCGCGCCGATGCTGGTGAGCGACTGGGACGTAAGCGACGACGGCCTCACCTGGAGATTCAACCTGCGCGATGATCTCATGTACCACGACGGCAGAGCGGTCAACGCGACCGACGTCGTCGGATCGTTCGACAGGGTCAAAGAGAAGGCAGGAATGTACAAGCGACTGCTGGGCGAGTTCGGCGCGGACATGACCGCCGACGGCGACTCCTCCATCGTCATCACACTGACTGAGCCAACGGCGCTGGTGCTGGACTCCATCCACACGAACCAGAGCTTCGCTCCGTACGTGCTTCCTGAAGAGATACACACGCTTCCGCAGTCGGAGTCCTCTCAGACAGTAATGGGGACGGGCCCGTTCAAGTTCGTGAGCTGGGCACCTGGAGACAGGTGGATAGCGGAGCGCTGGGTGGACTACGCTAAGCGGGACGAACCAACATCGGCGCTCGCGGGCGGCCACACGGTGTATGTTGACACCATCGAGTGGATCGAGATACCGGACATGGCATCCCGCATCGCTGCGATCACCGTCGGGCAGGTACACGCTCTGGACGAGTTCAAGGCGGACTTCGTTCCCCAGATCAAGGACAACCCGGACCTGAACCTGTTCATCAACAAGCCGGGCAACGGCACAGCCGTGTGGTTAAACCACCTGAAGCCGCCGTTCAATGACAAGCGCGTCCGCCGCGCTCTTCAGTTGGCGTACCCGATGGAACGCGCACTGACGGCAGCGGTCGGCGATCCTGAATTCTGGAGCCTGTGCACGAACTACCAGGCGTGCTTCACTCGCTGGGACACCGATGCCGGATCGGAAGGACGCTACAACGTTCAGGACGTTGAAGCGGCCAAGGCGCTGATCGCCGAAGCAGGGGTCGAAGGCATGGAAGTTCGCGTCATGCAGCCTCTCGACATGCCGGTTCTCCCTGACCTAGCGGCAGTAACCGCCGAGGTTCTAACGGAACTCGGATTCGACGTGGACCTGCAGCCCATGGACTGGGCTACGCTCGGCACTCGCAGAGCCGATCCCGAACTGTGGGAGGCGTTCCACACGTGGAGCGGAACCGGGAGAGTTCTGGGACCTCTGACCAACACGTCCCTACAGAAGGATGGCTGGTTCAACAGGTACCAGGACGAATCCGGCATGATGACCGAGCTGATGAATAAGTTCGCGCGGGCCAAGTCCGCTGACGAACAGTTCGCGATCTGGGAAGAGATAAACGCATTCGCGTTCGAGGATATGCCGATGATCAGGATCGGTGACTTCTATCCTCCTCTCGCTTCCAGAAAAGAGGTCAAGAACTGGAACCCGATCCCGTTCCCCGTACTGTGGGATACATGGCTGGAGGAAGAGTAGGCCGGTCAATTGGGAATTAGGAATCAATAACTAGGAACGGTGAAGGCGTCGGTGATACACTGCCGACGCCTTCGGCTTACATGGAATCAGAGTTGCGACGGCTGCGAGGTGAATAGAGTCCCGATGAGCCGAGGCGATGCAGTGCGTGGGTAGTTGATAGTTCACAAATATTAATTACTAAATTTTGATGATTGGTTGGGCATAGATGTCCGGGTACATATTAAGAAGACTGCTTGCCAGTATCCCAGTGATACTCCTCGTGGGGGTGATCACCTTCTCTATTCTTCACATAGCCCCCGGCGATCCCGCTGTGCTGATGGCTGGCGAAGAAGCGACGCCGGAAGATGTGGAGACGATGCGGAAGGAGCTCGGCTTCGACAGGCCCTTTTACATCCAGTTCGGGGTATGGGTAGGAAATCTACTGAGAGGCGACCTTGGCACGTCGATCTTCTCCAAGCACACGATCACGAGTCTGATGGCGCCACGGCTGCAACCCACGCTAAGCCTGGGGATGCTTGCAATTGTGTTGTCCATCCTGTTCGGTATCCCTATGGGAGTTATCGCGGCGTGGAAGGTCGGCAGTTTGATCGACAGGGGCGTGATGGTGTTCGCGGTTCTGGGATTCAGCGTTCCCGTGTTCTGGCTTGGGTTCATTTTCATATGGCTTTTCGCGGTACACTTCAGAATATTCCCAGCCGTTGGGTTCGTCCCGATTTCGGAAGGCGTATTCCCGTACCTGAAGAGCCTGACGCTGCCAGCGCTGGCGAACGCGATCCCATTCTCGGCTCTGGTGGCCCGGATGACGCGTTCGACGATGGTAGAGGTGCTCCAGGAAGACTACATCAGGACGGCAAGGGCAAAGGGCCTGGCGGAGTTCGGAGTGATAGGGCGACACGCTCTCAGGAATGCCTCGATTCCTATCGTAACTGTCATAGGCCTGGTATTTGCCGCTCTGGTCAGCGGAGCGGTAGTCACCGAAACCGTCTTCGCTATACCCGGGCTGGGCAGGCTTCTGGTTGACGGAGTGGTGAGAAGGGACTATCCAATAGTCCAGGCAATGCTGATGGTGACGGCAGTCAGCTATGTTTTCGTAAATCTTATTATAGACATCTTCTACGCTTACCTCGATCCGAGGATCAGGTATTAGGAATCAGACACGGGGACGCAATTGACAGAAACCCAACAGATTCCGGTCAGGTCCCATCGCGGTCTTTTCCGAAGCTCGATTTTCGCACTGCGAAGAAACCCCAATATGCTATTGGGAAGCATAATACTTGCCGTGGTGGTGGTCATAGCTCTCATCTCACCCTACCTGACGCGTACCGATCCGTCGGCGCTCAATCCGTTCGAGCGGCTTCAGGCCCCAAGTTCCGCGCATTGGTTCGGCGCAGACCATCTTGGCAGAGACGTTTTTGACCGAACGTTGGTTGGCAGCAGGGTTTCCCTGTTGGTGGGATTCTCGGTGGGACTTGTCACCTCAGTTTTGGGACTGCTGATCGGCCTCATTTCGGGATACTACCGTCGGCTGGACAACATCATCATGCGCTTCATGGACGGCCTTATGGCGTTCCCGTCGCTGCTGCTTGCGCTCGCTCTGATTGCGGTGCTGGGAGCCAGCGTGTTCAACGTCATACTTGTTATATGCGTCGTTGATACGCCCAGGATGGTTCGCGTGGTAAGGGGTTCGGTGTTGACGTTGAGAGAGCAGCAGTTCGTCGAGGCCGCCAACGCCATCGGCACCCCGGCATGGCGAATCCTGCTCCGTCACATCGCTCCGAATACGTTTGCCCCCGTCATGGTGCAGGCGACGTTCATTTTCGCGCTGGCGATAATCGTTGAAGCCAATCTCAGCTTCCTCGGAGCGGGAGTGCCCCCGTCAATACCGAGTTGGGGCAACATCATGGGGCAGGGGCGCACGTATCTCCAGATTGCGGTGTGGGTAACATTCTTCCCCGGACTATTCCTGTCGCTGTGCGTGCTGTCGATCAATCTTGTCGGCGACGGACTTCGGGACACACTGGATCCGCGATTCTCAAGAAGGGCCTGATTCTCCGACTGTAAAACTGCTATTCGCCCCGCCACACATGTCTTTTGCATAATCGCAACAAGAATGTTGCATATGTGTAGCGTATATGGTTGCTCGAAATGCCCTTCCTGAATTGAATGATTCATTGACTGAAAAATAATTCAGACATATAATCCCGTCAACACTCTGGAACTTGATTCCCGAGAATCGTTCTGGCCATATGTAAATCGAATCCAATCTCGATTGACTGAACGTTGAAAAAACTAAAGACCGCAGGGAGGACTTTCATGCGACGATTTAATTGGATGATACTGGCGTTAGTAGCCATATTGGTATTCGCGCTGGCCTGCTCGAGTTCCGAGGAGCCTGAGGCTCCGGCCCAGCCGCAGGCTCCCGCCCCGGCAGCGCCAGCGCCAGCGGCGCCGGCGGCCTCGATGCAGCAGCCTGCCGCTCCGCAGGCTCCGGCGGCGGCCCAGCCCGCTGCGCCTGCCGCACAGGCTCCTGCGGGAACGCAGGCCCAGGCGCCTTCGGTCGCTTCAATGAGGCCCGAACCAAGGCCAATCATGATGATGGGCGACGCCAAGTCCGGCGGTACACTCAAGTACGTGCCGCAGGGTTCCATCAAGTTCATTGACCCGATGGCCACGGGAGCGATCGTTACTGGGACAGTCGGGCGTCACGCCTACGACCAGCTTTTCTGGCGAAACGCGAACTACGAGATATTCCCGCAGATGCTGGATAGCTGGAGCATCAGCGACGATGGGACCGCGTACACGTTCAAGGTCAGGGCCGGACAGACATTCCACAACGGTGACCCGCTCAGAATGGTGGATATAGCCGAGTCCCACAACCGCTTCGCGCGGGTTGACCCGCTTGGTCGCCAGCTTCTGGGCATATCCGCCGGAAACGAGGGCAAGGAACGTCCGGACCAGGTATTCAACCAGACGCTGGACGAAAGCGGCAATACCATCGTCATGAAGTTCGAGCAGCCGACAGCGATGGTGCTGGAGTTCCTGGCGCAGCTAGATCCACGCCAGCCGTCCATCATGCACGAAGAGCTCTGGTCGGTGGCGCCGGGCCAGCCGATAGATACCGCCGTGGGAACTGGCGCCTATGAACTGGTCGAATGGGTACCGGGCGAGGTGCTAAAGTTTGAGAAGTTTGCAGGATACGTACCGAACGCGGGCGAGCCCTGGGACTTCACAAAGGGTGAGATCACGCAGTACCTGGACGGCTTCGACGCGCTGGACATACCGGACCACGCCACCCGTGTCGCCGCGATCCAGACCGCCGAGGTTGACGTTCTGGACGACTTCAGGATTGACCTGGCCGAGACGCTGACAGGCGTATCCGGCGTAGAATGGTCGCCCATCCGCGACGGCAACTACGGTGGAACTTCCTTCAACCTGAACCACCCGCCATTCGACACCAGCGAGGCGGGAAGACTGTCCAGGCAGGCCGTGTATGCGGTCGCGCCGAATGACAGGATAATGCAGGCCGCCGTCGGCGACGAAAGTATGTGGACAGAGTGTTACCTGGTGATCCACTGCGGCACCCCTTGGGGTTCCGTGGCGGCGGACGAAGTCCAGGCGGAAGGCATCAAGACCAAGTCCGGCGACATAGAAACCGCCATGCGTCTGCTTGACGAGGCGGAGGCGCTGCGTCCCGGCACAAAAGATATGGAAATACGCATAATTGCCGCATCCGATATGCCATTCATGCCTGAGGCCGGCCTGGTTATGTGGGAAGCGATGAAACAAATGGGCTTCACGAATGTGGAGCTTGTTTCGGTGGACTGGGCCTCGCGCGTAGCCATCACCGGCTCCGAGGGTCCCTGGGAAATCGCCACTACTTGGTCAAACTTCGCAAATGGCCTGAACCCGCTCGCGCCGCACATGCCCGGGCCCACCAGCAGCGCTGGATACGACGAGCCCAGGATGGCCGACTTGCGAGGACAGTTCCTCACGGAGACCGACCCTGAAATCCTACAGGGCATCTACGACGACATGAATCGCACAATCTACAACAACCCGCATTCGATCAACCACTTCATGTTCTCCCCGCCCCGGGCGATTCGGGACGACGTGGAGGGATTCTGCCTAGACTGCCTGTTCCCCATACTTCACAACGTATGGCTTGACAGATAGCGTGTAGGCATAGCTTTCGGGGCAGGGAGGCAGCCTCCCTACCCCGAAAGTAATACGTGTTACGTTCAATTACTTAGAGGATCGGCTCCATGTTGCCCTATATTCTGCGACGAGTCGTTATGGCAATACCCGTGTTCATAGGGGTATCTATCATAACCTTTTCCATAATGCAGCTCGCCCCGGGAGACCCTGCGGCAATACTGCTGGGCGGAGACTTTCTTCAGATAGCGACCCAAGAGGATATTGATGCGGCCAGGGCCCAACTCGGAGTTGACAGGCCAGCCGTCGTCCAGTACTTGGACTGGATGGGTGGTTTCTTTACCGGAGACCTCGGCACATCACTCTTTACTGGCAAGTCGGTGAGTGAACTGATTGGGCCCAGGGTCGAGCCGACCGTTTCCATGATTCTCATGGGGATACTCTTGGCAATTACGTTCGGGATACCGATGGGCATAGTGGCGGCGTGGAAGTCCAATACCTGGATTGACCGGGTGGTGATGATATTCGCGGTCATAGGGTTCTCGATGCCCGGTTTCTGGCTGGCGCTCAATCTGATCTGGCTCTTCAGCGTTACTCTGGGATGGACGCCAGTGTTTGGTTTCACGGATTTTTCGGATGGCGTTCCGGAGTTCTTAAGGCATCTTATCCTGCCCTCGATCTCCATCGGGGTCTCGTTCATGGCGCTCAATGCGCGGATGACGCGCTCGAGTATGCTGGAAGTTCTGAGGGACGACTACATACGCACGGCTCGCGCCAAGGGGCTGGTGGAGAGTGTGGTACTAGTCAGGCACGCATTGCGCGCGGCCTCGATGCCGATAGTCACCATAATCGGACTCAGTTTCGCTGGGGCGGTAACCGGAGCGGTGCTGACAGAGACGGTCTTCGCCATACCCGGTATGGGCAGGCTGTTCGTCGGAGCGGTAGGAGACCGGGACTTCCCCGTAATACAGGGCCTCATGATGATATTCGCGGGCGCGTACGTGTTCGTGAATCTGGCCGTTGATATCCTGTACGCATATCTTGATCCCAGAGTGAGGTACTGATGGCTACTGAAGCGATCCAACCTCGCTCGAGATGGGCGACCGGTGTCAGAAACGCGCGGCGCGCGCTTCTGAAGAACCCTAATATGCTGACCGGATTCATAATCCTGTCCATCATATCTTTCTTCACTATTTTCGCGGGGTCCATAGACCGATATGACCCTCTGAGGTTGGAGCCCCAGGACAGGCTGCTGGCGCCCTCGATGGATCACTGGTTCGGGACGGACAACACCGGAAGGGACGTCTATTCGCGCACGATACACGGCGGTCGTGTGTCGCTGCTGGTTGGCTTCACCGTGGCCCTGCTCACGGTATGCGCCGGGATGATGATTGGTCTGATTTCGGGCTACGACAGGCGCGCGGACATGGTCATACAGAGGTTCATGGACGCGATAATGTCGTTCCCGACGCTGCTTCTCGCGCTCGCGCTGATAGCGATGTTAGGCAGTTCCATTACGAATGTGATTATCGTCATAACGGTCGTGGACACTCCGCGCATGGTGAGAATCGTGCGTGCGCAGGTTCTCGCGCTGCGCGAGTACCAGTTTGTCGAGGCGGCCCGCGCGCTTGGCGCTCCGACCTGGAGGATTTTGCTTCTGCACGTAGCTCCCAACACCTTCGCCCCTGTGATGGTGCAGGCGACTTTCGTATTCGCCACGGCGATACTGGTCGAGGCAGGTCTCAGCTTCCTGGGGCTGGGCATTCCACCTGAACTTCCAAGCTGGGGCAACATACTCGCGCTCGGACGAACGTATCTCCAGACCGCCGTATGGGTCGCGTTCTTCCCCGGTCTCATTCTCACTATCACAGTTCTTGCGATCAATCTGGTCGGAGACGGACTGAGGGACGCGCTCGATCCCAAGCTGGCGCGCCGCGAGTAGTTCCAGAAGTTCCAGACAGGGGTGGGGATGATGTTTGAGTTGGGTCTTCAATCCGTGAAATTCCCGGCATGTATCTCCTAGTAGCGCTGGGCCTCAGAGTCTTCGCCGGATTTGGCCTGTCGGTGCTCTTATCCATCTGCGCTATCATGCTGACCTGGGCTATGTACTATTTCATGGACTATCTGTGGCCCAGATGGGTATTCGTGACTTTGTGGTTCTCACTTCCTGGCATTGCGGCGGGTCTGGGGGCGGCTATCGCGTGGTGGGATTCGGAGGAGCCTCGGCGGATGAAGGCTCTCAGGACGGGCGCGTGGGTCTTATTGGGACTCATCGGAGCGTGGGCAGCATATTATTACAAGACGGTAGTTGACCCGAATCCGGCCAGCTTCACATCGCGCGAAATATCTTCGACCGCCATACTGTGGTCGGTCATAGCTCCTAACATTATCGCATCCTGCATCGGAGCGGTCAGGCAGATACGCACGGGGTGGATATAGTTTTACAGGTAGGCGCCAGGCATGGACGAGTCCAAGGCCAACGAAGGACGTGGGACCCAGCTGGCGGCAGTCGGAGCCGTAGTGGGTCTTGTTCCAGCAGCTGTTCTGGGGTCGTTGCGTTTTCTGAATGCCGAGGCTCCAGAGGCGACCGCTCAGATTGCGGGCAACATTGTCTTCGCCTTGATCTACCTTTCTCCTTACGCGCTTGCTTTGGCTGCATCCATGGTTCGAAATCCCGCGTCTAGGGGTGGTCTTCTGCTGGCTATTGGCCTGCTATCGCTGATCGCGAGTTTCTCAACCTTTTCGCTTGTCAGCGTGGTTCTTCTGCCCGCGACAATCATAATCTGGATTGCCGCGGTAAGAAGCCTCAGAGCGTCGAGCCGATCTCTGACAACCGCTATACCCTCATTTGCCACCGGACTCTTGATTTCCGGGTTGCTAGGATTCAGCTTCTTTACTCTGCTGATGATCCAGGAATCGGAGCCTCGCTGCTGGGAGTTGGTTGAAGGCACCGCCGGACAGAGCCAATGGGAGTCGCGCCCCTTTGTCGGAGAGGAAGGGGAGTCGTTCAGGGTCGTAATGGGTGGCTCTGGCTTGCGATCTTTATGCGTGAGCGATGTGATAACCAATACCGAGGCCACCACGACTTTGGGAATTATTGCAATGGCATTCCTGGGAGCGTGGGGATTCATAGCGTGGACAGGACGCAGATCTAGCCTCGCGGCTCAGTGACCTTCAGGACCTGGTTGACATCGAGCTCGGTCAAGGTCTGGGTGCGACCGCTGGGCCAGATGATGTTCACTTCTTCCACCTTGCTCGCGCTGCCGAGTCCAAATTCCAGTTCGACGCTGTCTGTGGACAGGTAGCTGGAACCGGCCTGTACCTCCCGCACCTGTGTAATCGGATCGCCCCCATCCGAGACTGTCGCCTTGAGATAGACGCGCGCGCCTATGCCGTCCGCGTTGCTGCCGGCGCCGTCAACTGCCATGCGTCCCACCAGCCTGAGCGTAATCCAGTTATTAATGCCCGGCTCGTTTATCCACATGAAGGTCGGGCCAGGGGAGTAGTCAGAGTCGTAGCCTTCGCCGGTGAACAGCAGACCGCCGCTGTTGGTGCCTATCAGGTCAACGTATCCGTCGCCGTTCAGGTCTCCGTGTGCCAGTCCCTTGCCGTTTTCGTGGTATCTCGGGGTCAGCTTGATCGAGGCGGGATCCTGGCCGGGTTCCAATGTGACAATCTTGTCGTAGCGCACGCCCTGAACGTCTATCAGGCGGGTCTCGACTGTGAGGTCCTCGAAACCGTTACCTTCGAGGTTTCTGAGCATCCGCCCGGCGGACTGGTAGATGTCTCCTCCCGGACCGTCCCCGCTGGCAATTTCCGACCCCAGCCAATAGAGGTCCTGGTAGCCGTCGTTGTCCATGTCGAAGAAAGTGGCCCCGTAGCCGAAATCGTACGCGGACAGGCCGGTGGGCACGGGCCAGGCGGGGTTGATGTTGTCGGGGTCGAGCGAGGTGGGCGGCATGAGAGCACTGGGGCGGACATCTGTAGAGGGAGCCACGTCCTCGAATCGGCCCGCGCCGTTTCGCAGAAGCGCGTTGAGGCAACTTCCCCACCAGAAGCGTTCGTGGTACTTGCAGTCCGGGCCTGGGTTGGGCTGAGGGTCTCTGAGTCTCAAGTGATAGCCCGCATTCGTGGCGAACACATCGAGATGCGAGTCGGCGTTATAGTCGCCTATCGCGAATCCCATCCAGTTGCCGACGCGGGAGAATCCCATTTCTCTTTCTACAGAGGTGAATCTAACGCGGCCGGGAGTAGAGTCGTTCCTGTACAGACGCAGGAAGTCGCCATCCGTGGCTGTCCACAGGTCGGGAAGCCGGTCGTCGTTGTAGTCGAAGAAGGTGGCAGAGTGGGTAGGGCCGGTCGGGTCGCCCACACGATTGGATTCTGTATCCGTGAGAGATGGATCATAGCCCTCGTAGGTCAGACCGTCGCTGCCTGTGAAAGTCAGCGGTTTGCCGTCCGGGTCGCGCATCCAGATCTGTTCGCACTTCAGTCCAGACTCCCCTGAGACGTCGGAGAAAGTCAGATCGCCGTTATTGCGGTACATCACGTTGAAGTGTCCCGGGTGGTTGTCCTCACCCATGAAGAAGTAATCTTCGTCAATCATGTTGGCGACGAATATGTCCAGCCAGCCGTCGCCGTCAACGTCGGCGCAGGTTATGGTGGATGCGGCTCGCAGGTTCGGACTGTCTCCAAAGGCTGTCGCGCTGACATCGGTGAAGGCGCCTTTGCCGTCGTTGACAAAGATTCTGTCGGCGTAGGCAGGCGCGATGGTTCGACCGTCCTCGCCCACGACATGGGCCGACCTGAAATCGAGCCCGTCGCCCTGAATGCCTCGTCCTCCGACGTAGAGGTCCTGGTAACCGTCGTTGTTCAGGTCGCAAGCCACGACTCCACTCGATCCCTGCTCGACGGACGCGACGCCGGCGGATTCGGCTGTCTCGACGAAGAGCAACTCGCCGTCGTTGCGGAACAGACGGTTCGGGTGGCCCGCCTCCTGGGTGAGATAGATGTCCTGGTCGCCATCGCGGTCGTAGTCGAATATGGCGACGCCGGGGCGATAGTTAGAGACGCGGTACGCACCGCCCAGGGCTTCCCTGGCGACATTGGTGAACGCGGGTATGGAACGTTCTGGCTCGGCGACGGGAACCTCATCCGGTTCTGAAGAACAGGCAAATGTCGCCGCCAACAGAATCGCAACGACGAGCGATGCGGTTTTGGATTTGAACGGCAGATTCATTTCCTTCGATCTGGAGAACAATAGGCACGTTAGTCAGGCTTAGAATTGTGGTGTAGAGTATCACGAAGAGTATATCTGTACATGTAGGGGAGTCTGTTGGAATCGGGTTCGAGACAATCTGTGTTCGGCTTGGGAAGCTGGGCGGATGTGGTGTGGCTCGTATCTATAAGCTCGACTCTGCTTCTGGTTTTGCTCCCGTTCTCCAGCTATATAGCATCCATCCCGTTCGTCGGGGAAGAGTGGGGGATAACCAACTCGCAGGCTGCCATGGTGTTCAGCGCGTACCTGGTGGGGTATGCCGTGTCGTCGGCTTTTCTGATTCCGGTAACCGACAGGCTGCCCGCCGGACGGGTGATGTTCGCAAGCGTCTCGCTGATCGCGTTGAGCAACATACTGTTTCCGCTTCTTGCCCAGGACGTGTGGACAGCGTCTGCTCTGAGGTTCGTCGCAGGCGCGGGACACGTAGGTGCGTACATACCGGGCATCAGGATCGTGTCGCTTCGCTTTGCGGACGGTATGCGTGGGACGGCGGTCGCCATCTTCGTCGGAGCCGGATACGCTGGCACCACCATCTCTTACGTCTTCATGGGACAGCTTCTGGACCTGACCGATTCGTGGCGGACGGCGTACATGATAACCGCGCTGGTCGGATTGATAGGTGTTCTGATTGCGCTGATGCACGTATGGCCGCGAGGCGCGCGCGATGGTGAGTCTGAGCAGACATCGGGCAGTTCTGGCAGGCTGAATCTGGGTGTTCTGCGCCACCGTCCGATGCTTCTGATCAACACAGCCTACGCGCTGCACACCGCGGAACTGTATCTCGCGCGGCTGTGGCTTCCGCTGCTGCTGGCGGCATCGCTCGTTCACAGCGGGAAAGAGGCGGGCGAGGCCGCGGTCCTGGCGGCGACTTGGTCGGGCTTCATGTTCATGACCGGTATAGTGGGCGTGTTCTTCGGCGGCATTGTGTCCGACAGATTCGGGCGAACGGCGGGCGCGGGTGTGATCTTCGCGGCGAGCGGGGCGATTTCATTTGCTGTGGGCTGGCTGGTGGGCGCTCCTCCCACGGTATTGATAATCCTGGGCTTCGGGTACGGGTTCGCGACGTCGGCGGACTCGGCAATCTACTCGACGGCGGTCACGGAGCTGGCTCCACAGAACCTCATAGGCTCCACTCAGGCCATACAGAGTTTCGTAGGATTCACAGTGGGAGCGGTCGCGCCCATCGTCGCGGGTGGGCTGCTGGACGTGTTCGACGGCACGGTCGGATGGGGCGCGGCGTTCGGGTTCAACGGCCTGCTCGCGGTCATCGGGGTGGCGGCGCTGCTGATCCTCAGGCGTATGCCGGAGGCGGTGAACATGGCGGCTGGGAAGAGGTAGCGCGGCGGTCAGTATTCAGTTTTCAGAGTTCAGTTGTCAGGGGTCTTCGTATTCCTCTTCGAGTTCGCGCATGAATGCGAAGAAGTAGTTGAGCTCGTCGCACTGTTCGCAGTAGCCGCACAGACAGTAGTAGAAGTAGTCCTGGTCGAGGTCGTAGTAGTCGGCGGGGTCGAAGACGGAGGGTTGGGACTCGTCCATCCGCTGGGTTAGAGACCTGGTGATGAGTGGGTCGGGAACGGCGATGGGCTGATAGCCGGGATCGCATTCGGCCATGAACCGGTCGAATTGTCCTATGAGTTCTTCGGCCTCTCGCTTTGCGTCCTCCAGACCGTAGCTCTCGGAGGCGCGGCGTATGATGGACTGGTAGATGGACTCGGATTCCTGGGCGTGTTGGGCTGCGTAGTCCCGGTAGTGTACTGAGCCGTCTTCGATGTGCATACGGCGCTGTATCTGGGCGAGGGAGACTGGGGATTCTGAATTTTCAATTGACAATTCAGAATTAGGAATTGGGTCGGTGGAATTGTCAGAATCGGGATTTACGGGATTTATAGGATATACAGGATTGGCGTGGTCGGTGTCCGGATCTTTGTCAGAATCAGGATTTGCGGGATTTATAGGATGTATAGGATTGGCGTGGTCTAGTAGGTCGTCCACTTGATTTTGCCGTGTACCAGCCTGCCCCCACCCCTGGATTCCCGCCTTCGCGGGAATGACGAGATCGGCGGTATTGTCAGAATCGGGATGTATGGGATTGGCCGGACTTGCGGCGGCGGACTCGTCTGAGGTGGCCGGTTGTGAGTCAGGTGTGCCCACAAGGGACGCCCCTACATGCTCGGAGGCGGGTGTGGATTCGGTGCGGGTGGACGTCGGTGAAGTGGGTTCGTCGTCGTAGTCGAACTCTATCTGGCGGATGAGTTCTTTGGCGGCTGCCATGCGCAGGTGGGGCTTGTACTCGGGATAGTATCCCTTCATTATGCCGACGAAGCGGGTGATGATGTCTCTGCCGTCGTTGGTCTCTTTCCTGACCAGGCGGTAGAGTTCGGAGGTGGAGGCGGCCATGTCTCTCTTGGGCAGGTCTTCGTCTTCGGGGTGGACTCTCTTGAAGGGAGTCCGGACGTAGGTCCTCCTGAGGTAGCGCTTGCCCTCTTCCAGTCCGATTCTGGCTAGGATTCGGGCGGCGGCTATCTTGTGTGTTCGGGTGTAGTCTTTGTGTCTGAGACCGAAGAGTCGTGGGGCGTCCTCTACCACCATGAAGGTGCTCTTGAGGTAGCGAACGACATCGCGTCCGTCGTTGGTCTCTTCGAGGACGATCTGTTTGAGTTGGGTGTTGGGTTTTATCTTGGTTCTGGGCATTGTGTCAATCAACAGTTTTCAATTGTCATATTCTTGGCGCACATGGGTTCTGCGCCCTTATAGAGTACGGATGTTCGAGTGGGGTGTCAAGGGGGATTTTGTGTGAATCAGGATTTACAGGATGATGGGATGTACAGGATGAGCGAGGCGCGTTTCGGGGTTCCCGTTTTCACGGGAATGACGGTGGTTATGCAAAGGTCTCCCTTCGCGGGAATGACGAGACGAAAACGGAAAGACCCTGAGTTTTGCAGGCTGTGTTATACAGAAGCCTGCTAAAGCAGGCCAAGACGGAATCGCATTGAGAATCCGTCGAAGTCTTCCTTTTGGAGTAACGTGTACATAGCGCGAAGGCCAGGAAGTTGAATTTCGGGGCTCAAAGCCTCATCACAACTTCTGCCCCTGGCCTTTCGATAGTAAGTTCATGCTTCGCGGGTATGCTACAAGGACCAGTCGGCATAAGTGGAACAGGACTCGGATGAATTGACCAACCCGTTTGGCTGCAATAGAATTCGGTCAATTCCCGGGGCACACGTGGAGGCGTATTCATGGCGGGCAGTACAGTCAGACCATCGGCCGCAGATACGGTCAAGCAGCTGAACGATCAGGCGAAGGCGCTGTGGGGTGAGCGGCGGACTGCGGAGTTGCAAGGGTCGCTGGAGGACACGGCGCGCATTCTGACAGAGTTGCGGGAGAGCCTTCCCGACAGAGGTGTGGAACCGGGATTTTATCCCTGATTGGATGGAGCCTGTCCATTCGCAACAGCAACCTCAGTCCTGGAACCGGAGGAGTGGTCATGTCGGAGTTGCACAGACTTGGTGTCGCCGAGGCGGCGAGAGGGATTCGGGACGGCCAGGTCTCGTCCACAGACCTTGCACAGGCGCTGCTGGAGCGCATCGAGACGTTCGATCCGGCGCTGCAGGCGTGGGTTACGGTGGACCGTGAGGATGTGTTGAGCGAAGCCCGACGGCGGGACGAGGAGCGGGACGCGGGCGATGTCAGCGGGCCTCTGCACGGCGTTCCGGTCGGACTGAAGGACATCTTCTACACCGAGGGGATGAAGACGACTGCCTGCTCTCCCATCTACGCGGACTTCGTGCCGGACCACGACGCCACCTGCGTCGCCATGCTGAAAGAGGCCGGCACGATAGTGCTGGGCAAGGCTGTGACGACCGAGTTCGCATCGGGCGACCCTTCTCCGACGCTCAACCCGTGGGACCGTGCTCATACGCCGGGCGGGTCGAGCAGCGGATCGGCGGTGGCGGTAGCGACTGGCATGTGTTCGGCGGCGCTGGGGTCGCAGACAGGCGGTTCCACGGGACGGCCGGCGGCGTACAACGGCATCGTAGGACTGAAGCCGACCTACGGGCGCATCAGCCGCTACGGGGTGGTGCCATTGAGCTGGTCGCTGGACACGGTGGGCATCCTGACTCGCAGCGTGGAGGACGCGGCGGTCATGCTGCAGGCGATGGCGGGCCACGATCCGAAGGACCCGGGGTCGTATGCAACGCCAGTACCGGACTACCTGGAGGAGATGGGCTCGAATGGGAGCGCGCCACGAATTGGGCTTATCAGAGAGTTCTACTACGACCACTCCACGCCGGAAGTGCGGGACCACACGGATGACATCGTCCGAAAGCTCTCCGAGGCGGGGGCCGAGGTGGTGGAGATCGGCCTGCCTGAGAGTTTTGGATCTGCGCACAATTGCCAGCGCATCGTCAGCAACGTGGAGGCCGCCGCCTTCCACGAGGAGAATTTCCTGGAGAGGCCGGACGACTTCGGCCCGAAGATAAGGGCGAGCATAGAGATGGGGATGCTGATACCGGGCGTCAGATACCTGCAGGCGCAGAGGCTGCGACGCAGTTTCCGTGTTGACATGGTCAACGCGCTCCAGGACGTGGACGCGGCGTTGATGCCCGCCATCTCGGAGCCCGCTCCCCGTGATCTGTCCACCACCGGAGACGCGGTGTTTCAGTCGCCCTGGACTTCGAGCGGACTGCCCGCTATCGTGATTCCATCGGGAATGAGCGAGTCGGGGCTGCCGCTGGCTGTTCAGTTGGCGGGACAGCCCTTCCGGGAAGGCAAGCTGATGGGCGTCGCGCGCCGGTGCGAGGATGTCCTGCAGTTCAGCCTGAGGCCGCCGGAGTTCTCGTAGGACGGGTCAGTTACACTATGGTCGCGCTGTCCACCAGCGTTTCGGCTTTGGCGCGGTCGTCGGCGGAGATAGCGACTATGGAGTAGCCGTCGCCGCGGTCCACTATGTGCAGGCTCTGTATGCTGACGCCGGCGTCTTTGAATCTCTCGGCGACCTTGGCGAGGGCGCCGGGTTCGTCCGGGAGCCTGAGAAGCAGCGAATCGTCGGAGACCGTCTTGAAGCCGGCACGGGTCAGCGCTCGCAGGGCGTCGTCGTAGGCGTCGGTGGTCAGGGTGATGAAGCCCTCCTCGGCCTGTCGCTCGGCGCTGATCGTCTCTATATTGATTCCGTTATCGGCGAGCGCCCTGCTTATGTCGGCAATGACGCCCACCCGGTTTCTGGCCATAACGATGATTCTGTTCATCCTGCCGCGCTCCGGTTATTCTGATCTTCGATGCAGTCGTCAACAACCATGTCTATCGTCTCTCGCTTCACGTGCGGCATCGTAATGAGATGCGCGATGTCTTCGTAAGGCGCAAGCTGCCACTTGCGGACCACGTCGTCGGACGGCCTTGGGAAGACGACCGTGACCGAGTTCCTGTTCCGCCAGGCAGGTATGCCACTGTCGTTGAAACGGGCGACTGCGTACTCGGCGACATCCAGACACTCGTTTACGATTTCACGGAATCCGTCCAGTCCGCGCTGCTGAAAGGCGTACCAGAGCATGAGCGGCGTGATGGCGTTTCGCGATCCGGTCAGGGTGGTGTCCAGCACTCCGACGTACTCTATGGAGCGTGCGATGCGCCCGACGTAGTCGCTGCGGGTCAGCGCCACACCGCAGGGAATGGGCGAGCCGACCATCTTGTGTCCGCTGACGGCCACGCTGTCGAAGCCGGCGTCGAAGCCGAAGGGCTGCGGGTCGTCCACGAAGGGCAGGATCATGCCGCTCAGGGCGGCGTCGGCGTGAATGTAGTAGTTCGTGATGGCCAGATCGTCGAGGATGTCCCGCACCTTGCCGACGTCGTCAATCGCGCCCTTCATGGTGGTGCCGATATTCGCCATGAAGATGACGGGCACGTCTCGATTTATGCGGATGCTCTCGTGGAGGTCGTCGTAGTCTATCTCACCGCTGTCCAGGCTCTTGATCATGATGTTGCGCGCCTTCAGGACTCTCATGATCTTGACGACGCTGTAGTGGGTGTCCTGGGAGAAATAGACGATGCCGTCGGGGAACATCTCGCGGCCGATGTAGAGACCGTACATGTTTCCCTCGGTGCCGCCGGAAGTGACGTATCCCCAGGCGTCGTCGCGTGGCAGGCGCATCATGTCCGCGAAAAGACCGATGACCTCACGCTCCATTTCGTGGGTGTTGCTGAGGAAGTTGCTGTCGTGGAAGGGATCACCGACGTTGTTGGCGCAGTAGCTCAGGAAGGGCAGTAGTTCGGAGTAGTCGAAGTCCTGGTTGCAGGGATAGCCAATCAAGTGAGGCTTGAGATCTTCGAATTCGCGCAGTAGGGAGTCGAGGCGGTTCCGGGTTAGAGTATCCATTTGAGTGACCTCCAGTTACCAGCGCAGTTCCGACAGGGGGGTCTTGCCACCCTCCGGGGGACCGTCGCTGACGACGCGTCCGCTGCTCATCTCAACTACCCTGTCGGCGATGCGGGATATTTCGCGGTTGTGGGTAACTACCAGCACGGCTCTGTCTCCAGTGGCCTGTTCGATCAATAATTCCAGTATCTGCGCGCCGGTCCTGAAGTCCAACTCGCCGGTCGGCTCGTCCGCCAGCAGAACTGGATTGCCGGTCGCCAGCGCCCTGGCGATTGCGACGCGCTGCTGTTCGCCGCCGGACAGTTCGTGAGGAAAGTGGCTGATACGGTCGCCAAGGCCCACGGAGTCCAGAACGGCTTCCGGCGCGGTGAGTCCGCGTTTGCCCGCGACATCTATGCCGAACTCGACGTTCTCCAGCGCGGTCAGGCCGGGGAACAGATTGAAGCTCTGAAAAATGAAGCTCACGGTCTGCCGTCTGAGAGCGAATAGATCGGACCGGGACGCGCCGGTGATGTCCTGCCCTCCGACCGAAACACTGCCTGCGGTGGGTGTATCCAGCGCGCCGATGATGTTGAGCAGAGTCGTCTTGCCGCTGCCGGACGGCCCCAGCACGACGACGAATTCGCCATCGTCCACGTGGAGTTGGACGTCATCCAGCGCGCGCACCTCTACGAGTCCTATCTGGTATATCTTGGAAACCCCTACAAGGTCTATCAAGTCGTTCCATCCCTTCGAATTCGCAGGAATCTTGTCACATCAATCGTAGCATACGCCCAGACCCATTATCCCTCTTCTGAGGCAAGGTGATGCTGTACCATTTTGGTCGGCGGACTAAATCAGGACCTGCGCCGCCCCACCCCTGGATACCCGCCTTCGCGGGCATGACGATGATGAGGTGACCGACTAAATCGCTAAAGGCTCAGGCAGTCCTGACGGTAGCGTTTCGGGCTCGTCATTGTTGTAAACGGAAGTACTCCAAAGTAGAATACGCTGGAAACCTGCGCACGGGACGCGACCTTGGAGGTCTTACCATGAAACTGGCGCTTCAGTACGAAATGCAGAGGCCGAGCCTCGACGACCGGCTGGTCCTCCAGGAGACGATGGAGCAGTGCATCCTGGCCGACGAGGTCGGATTCGACTATCTTTGGTTCGTGGAGCATCACTTTTTGACTGGATTTTCGGCGTCGCCGTGCCCGGACCTCGTATATGCCGCGCTCAGCCAGCGCACCAAGCAGATTCGGCTCGGTCTCGGCGTGGTGATCCTGCCGTACCACCATCCGAACAGGGTAGCCGAGCGCGTGGCTATGCTCGATCATCTTTCTGATGGCAGGGTGGACTTCGGAACGGGCCGATCCGCGCCATATGAGCTGACGGGCATGGGCATAGACCCGAGGGACAGCCGCGAAATGTGGGAAGAATCTCTCACGATGGTCCCCAAGATATGGGAGTCTGACTGGTTCGAGTACGAGGGCAAGTACTGGCAGGTGCCGTCGCGACAGGTGCTGCCCAAGCCGTACCAGGACCCACATCCGCCAATCTGGGTCGCGGCGCTGCAGCCGGCCACATACGAGATCGCCGCTTCCAAGGGGATCGGGGTATTGGCGTTCGGTTCGAGCGCGCCCTCGTCTCTGGAGCCGTTCGTCCGCGCCTATAAGGAGAACGTGAAGAAGGCGAACCCTGTTGGCGCTTTCGTCAACGACCAGTGGGCCAACTCCACACTGGGCATATGCCTCGAAGATAACAACGAGGCGCGCGAACTGGGAGCGGCGTCCCTGAAGAACTTCTTCGGCCCGGACAGGCCGTATGTCCAGGGACAGAAGGATGTCTATGCCCGACTGCTGGAACAGTGGGGCGGAGTGCCCGACCACCTCAAGCAGAACTTCTCCAGGTACGTGCAGGACGATGACTCGGAGGAAGAAGTCACCGATGTGCTGGACTTCTCGGGCGGCCAGGCTATCGCTCACAAGGTGTGGGAAGACCTCGACGCGGACACGCTTGCGGACCGCGGAGTGGTAATCGCCGGAGACCCGGACAGCTGTATCGAGGCGCTCAAGAAGCACGAAGCGACGGGCATTGACCAGATGATGATAATGATGCAGACCGAGACGATCCCGCACGAAAAGGTGATGAAGTCCATCGAACTGTTCGGGAAGTACGTGATCCCGGAGTTCAAGAAGTCTGAAGCGGCGGCGGCAGACTAAGAGGCGCGCCTGTTTGACTCCGTTATCAGAACCAATCAGGCGGGACGCGCCCCGGCGCGGAGAGATGGAACCTGTATCAGTTTTGTAGGTAGAGGAGTCACCCCCATCCTAACCTTCCCCCGTCGAGGGGGAAGGGACTTTTCTCGCTACCGGATCAGGGAGATGAGATCATGCTGCTAGGCGCCGCGGGGCGTATCCCCGGAGATTGGCGAAACATTACCCCGGATCTGCTGGCGGAGGTCGCGGGCGAGGGATTCGGAGCGCTGAACATCGTCGTTCAAGACCCGACTTCGATGACGACGCAGGATGCCGACCGACTGAAGGCGATGTTCGAGAAGGCGGGGGTACTGATAGGCCAGACCAACGGCGCCTACGGCGGCGGACTGGTGAATCCGGACCCCGGCGAGCGAGAGGCCGCCATCGAGTTCGCGAGGCGCATGTGCGGACTGACCGCCCGGCTCGGCTCGCCGAACACGTACCTGCGACCGGGGAGCCTGAACCCGAATGGGCCATGGCAGCCACATCCGGGCAATCGGAGCGACGAGGTGTTCGACAGGCTGGTGGACTCCGCGCGGAAGTTCTGCCAAACGGCGGAAGACGAGGGCGTGATGGTAGCGGTGGAAGGCGGCGCGGTCTCTCCGCTCTACTCCGCACGCCGCGTGCGGGACTTCATCGAAGCCGTCGGATCACCGGCGCTGGGCTTCAATCAGGACCCGGTGAACTTCGTGGGCTGCCTGGAGGACGCCTACGACACGACACGCCTTCTCGCAGAGTTCTTCGATCTGACAGGAGAATTCACGCTCGGCGCGCACGCCAAGGACTTCACGGTCATACACCAGCTCATGGTGCGGTTCGAGGAAGCGGAGATCGGTTCGGGTATGCTGGACCATGTGACTTTCCTCCAGGGTATGCAGCGGGTGTGCCCCACGGGTCATGTGCTGATCGAGCACCTGCCACCGGATGGCTACGCGGACGCCGCGGTCGAGTATCGGAAGTACGCTTCGCTGGCGGGGATCGAGTGGGACAACCGGACAGGAGAGAATCATGGCGAATCTTAGCGGGAAACGAGCGCTCGTCACAGGGGCGTCAACCGGCATAGGCCGCGCCACCGCGATCCGTATCGCGTCGGAGGGCGGTCGCGTCGCGCTGTTCGACGTCAACGACTCCGACGCTGAATCCACGCTCAGGACGATTCAGGACTCCGGCGGCGACGCGCGCTACTGGCACGTGGACGTAACCGAGGAGCGGGAAGTCAGTGACAGCGTTGACGAGGCCGCCGAGTGGCTGGGCGGAGGATTCGACGTTCTGGCGCATCTTGCCGGGATTCTGAAGGGGTCCGGGCTCGAGGTCACCGAAGTTGACGAATCAATTTGGGACCCCGTGATCGAGGTCAACCTCAAGGGGTCGTACATCGTAGTAAAGCATGTCGCCAGATACATGATACCCGCACGAAGCGGCGTGATCGTACTGACGTCGTCGGGCGCCGGGGTGATCGGCGGAAGCTCGTCCGTGGCCTACGGCGCCAGCAAAGGCGGAACGCACGGCTTGGCGATGACTCTGGACAACCACCTGTCCAGGCACGGCATCAGGGTCAACGATGTGCTGCCCGGAAACTTGGAGACGCCGCTGAAGATCGGCGCGACCGAGGAGCAGCTTGTGAACACCGGGGACCGCGATAGGTACGACAACATAATGGCCGGGCTGTCATCGCCTGACGGCGTTGCCGCGGTCATCGCGTTCCTGGCGTCGGACGACGCTGACTACGTCCGGGGCAGCGTCAGGACGATCTAGGTTTCCGGCTACCCGCCGACGGCAGCGTCCACCTTGTTCAGAGCCTCAGCCATGAGCCGCGCGTGCTCCACCGTCATGTTCATGTTGAAGTCGAACCTCAGGCTGCGCCCCAGGATGTCCAGCGTCTGGGGGCACATGTCCTTCGAGTACTCAACGTCTCCCTTGTAATTAGGGTCGTTCCACGGGTATCCCGACGGATGGTGAGAACGCTTCTCAAGTATCGAGTCCCAGTACGTATAGATATGCCGGTCCGGGAAGCCGTCGTTATACACAGTGGCAGCCCGGACGCCCTCGGCGCTGAGCGCGTGCGCGTACCCGACCGCCAGTTCCTTGTCGTGGACTATGACCGACACTGATACCCCTGTGTCGCCTTCCGGGTCATCCACATGCTGGATCCGGTATCCCCTCGCCTCTTCCAGACCCTCCAGGAAGGCCCGCTTGAGCGACTTCTGGTGTTCGAGGATGTCGTCGAGCTTGGATAACTGCACCCTGGCGATGGCGGCCAGCACCTCGCTGGGCCGGTACGTCTGCCTGGGGAACGGCTCGTTGCGCCACTCGACGTCGTCCTCGCCGGCCGTCCACATGGGCAGGCCCGGGTCCGAGGCAAAGCAGGCGCGCTCATATATCTCGCGGTCGTTCGTGAACACGAGCCCGCCCTCGCCCGACGATATCGTCTTGTAGTAGTTCAGGCTCCACGCACCGGCGTCGCCGTAGGTGCCCACGCTTCGCCCCATGTACGCTCCCCCAACACACTGGCAGCAGTCTTCCACCACCTTCAGCCCGTGTCGGCGCGCGACCGCCAGTATGTCTTCCAGACGCGCCGGAACGCCACGCATGTGGACTGGCACGACCGCCCGCGTATGCTGCGTGATCTTCCGTTCCAGGTCCTGCGGGTCCAGTCCGAGCGATTCGTCAATCTCCGCGATCACAGGCACGGCTCCGGTTGCCATAACCGCGGCGGCCGTGGCGATGTAGGTATATCCGGGAACGATCACCTCATCGCCGGGACCCACACCCGCGCCGGAGAGCGCGCTGATAAGCGCGCTGGTCCCGGAGTTGACCATCAGCGCATACTCCACACCCAGATGCTCCGCCACCTCTTCCTCGAATCTCGCGGCCTCGCTCTTGGCCTTGGGATATCGGAACAGCTCCTGGCTTCTGAGAACTTCGGTAACCGCCGCTATCTCCTCGTCGCCGATGACGCTGGGGCCGGATACCCCCGTCGGCAGAGGCTCCGATACAACCGGCGTTCCACCGTCTATTGCGAGCCGACTATCGCCCATGACTGTACCTCCATTCCTGACGCTGCTGGAATGATACAGACTATATCACAGGCGAGGGAGACGCTCTCGTGTCCGCGTACCAAATTGATCCAGACACCAGCCACGACACGGACGCCACAGTGTCAACACCGACAATCAGGGCTTTTTCAAAGTTGAGTCAGATGTATTCCCACGAGTTGTCTGATCCAGACTTTCATATATCTTGGTTAATATTTGTACAGGGCAGAAACAGGCGAGTCACAGGGATGTACAGGGGGCGATTTTGCCCTGAGTTTGCCCTGCGTCGCCCTGCGTTAGCGTGTTTTGAAATCTCCGAGGCTTCGATTTTCGAAAACATAAATTTGTGTTTATGTATCCAGTGCCAGAAACTTTGTTCTTGATGGGTGTATTGTAGCGCATTGGTGGAATAGGTGTGTAGAGGAAATGTAAGCGCGGACGACTTTGCAAAGCCTATGGCCGACAATGCTGTAATATGGCTGAAAATGGTCCGCTAGGATAGCGCGGGCAAATCCGACCAAATAGGAGGACATCATGGCGCCAACTACAGGAGCAGGAGACTTCAGGTACGAATATCAGCCGGGATGGGCACAGACGCCGGAGGGTGTCTCCATACGAGAGCCCAGCGGCGTGGCAGTGGACTCCATGGACCGGGTGTACGTGTACCAGCGCGTGGGCCCGCCGGTGCTGGTGTTCGACCGAGACGGTCGCTTCCTCGATGCCTGGGAGCGCAGAAACGGCGTTCCTCTTGACGCTCATCACATCCACGTAGGGCCGGACGATACCATCTATCTCACCGACCGGGACGCGCACCAGGTCCTCATCTACGACACTGCTGGCAATCTGCAGCGGTCGTTGGGAACGCGGGACCGGGCAGCAATGCAGGCGCCGTTCAACCACCCGGCCGACGTCTGCGTGGCCCCGTCCGGGGAGTTGTACGTCGCCGACGGCTACGGAAACTCCAGCGTTCACAGATTCAGCGCCGCCGGAGATTACATAAGCAGCTTCGGCAGCCCCGGCAGCGGCCCCGGCCAGTTCCGGGTGCCGCACAGCATCAGCGTGTCCCAGGACGGCCGGGTTTACGTGGCCGACCGCGAGAACAACCGGGTGCAGGTGTTCACGCCGGAGGGAGAATTCCAGGCCGAGTGGACCGATTTCAAGTGCCCCATGGGTGTCCACATAGACGCTAAACAGGTGGTTTACGTTACCGACCAGATCCCCCGCGTCAGCATATACACCCTCGACGGCGAACTGCTGTCCCGAGGCCGCACATTCGAGGGAGCCCACCAGGTTTACACCGACTCCCAGGGCAGCATCTACGGCCTGGACACCGCCAACCAGCGCGTCCAGAAACTGTCTAAGCTCTGACCAGACTCTCAAGACCGCACTTGGCGAATCTCCCAGCACTGCGACCAGCGGGAATGACTGAATTGTAGTTCACCCTCTCCCATCGAGGGTTGGGAGGGGTAAGTATTTAGCGTAACCGTGCTTGAAACTGGGGTTTCACCCCCATCCTAACCTTCCCCCATCAAAGGGGGAAGGGACTTTTGCCTACCCCTGTGATCCCATCGAGGGTGAGGGGATTTCTTCAACATACAAATGACGGTGATCGCGCAGTTGTAAGCCGAACTGACACCGAAAGTTACAGATGTGACTCACATTTTTCACTGAATGAGTCACTTTTGACGTTCCGTTTGCCCTCCACGAGCAGCACACTGGGATAGCGCGTCTTAGATTTCAAGTTTCGGCGCTCTCACAATAAGAGGAGGCTCAGGAAATGGAAACGAAGTTGATGATCCTGGTATGCACGGTTGCGCTTCTGCTCGTGGCGACCGCGTCGGCCTGTGGCGCCGGGGAGGACGAAGCGTCCCAGATCTGGTCAAGACAGACCGGAGACATGGAAGTCGTCGAAGAAACCGCGGCGCTCAGAGCGGCCCCCGCTCCCGCGCCGGCCCCGACTATGGCGCCTGCTGCGTCCGCTGCTCCGGCGGCAGCCGGCCTTCCTGGCAATCCGGGCGAGACCGTCGCTGTCGTAGTAAAAGAGGTGGCGGTAGAAAAGGAAGTCTTGAAGGAAGTGGAACTATCGGCTCCCACGAGCGCCGCGCTATCGGGAGACGACGCTCAGACACAGGCGCTGGCTCAGCTCGTAACCCAGCGTCGCATCATCATACGCACCGTCAACATGGTTATCGTGGTTGACGAGATACAGGACGCGATAGACGACATCTCCCTGCTGGCAGACACGATGGGAGGCTGGGTGGTCTCCACCGACCGGCGCGAGAAGCACTCCGGCGTCATTAGCGTAAGGGTCCCTGCCGCAGGTTTAGACCTTGCCATAGAGGAAGTGCGCGAGTTGGCGAAAGATGTCGAGTCCGAGGTCACCACCAGCCAGGACGTGACAGATGAGTACTTCGACCTCCAGTCCCGACTCAAGAACCAGCAGGCCACCGAGGAAGCGCTCATCAGGCTGTTGGACAGGGCCGACAGCGTCGAGCACGCTCTCGCGGTACAGCGCGAACTGAGCGCGGTGCAGGAGAACGTAGAGCGTCTTCTAGGCCGCATCAAGCTGCTGGAAGAGACCTCGGCTTTCTCGCTGATTACCGTGAACCTGAAGCTGGCACCTGTTGACATGGCAATTGACGCAGGCCCCGACCAGTCCGTCGCCGCCTACACCCCGACCAGGTTCAGGGCTACTTTCACTCCACCGGAGGGGATGGACAGCCACGTAATCACCTGGGATTTCGGTGACGGCTCGGAACCAGTGATCGTCGTCCGCAGTGCTCCGACGACCAACGACGGCGAGCGTGTTACCGCCACCGTAACCCACGAATATGGCGATCCCAAGGACTCCCCGTTTATAACCCAGGTCAGCATCAACAGCTACGGGGAAAGTGGCGTCGCCGAGGGAGAGGACACGCTGATCGTAACGGTGTCCGAGACTCCGGTGATAGAGGTGTTCGCGGGTGAGAGGGACTACCGCGTTCTCGAGAACGAAGTGGTAGAGTTCTCAGGTTCGTTCACACGGCCTCCGGGACTCAGCAATGTCCGATACCAGTGGGACTTCGGGGACGGAACACCGCCAGAGGAAGGCGAAGTGGCCGAGGGTATAACCCGCGTGGACACGACTCACGCGTACCCGGACTACAGATCCACTCGGTACAACGTGAAATTCACCATCACAGCCGACAGCGCGGTTGGGGAGATAGTCGCATCCCACGAGATACGCGTCAGGGTGGACGAGGACCCCGGCCTGATAGTCGGCGGCTTCGACGTGGGCGATACCGCCAAGACCGCGATCAGGACCTTGAGTATCGTGATCTCAGGTCTGACGACCGTAGCTATCTGGGTCGGCATATTCGGGATAATCTGGGTGCCTCTGGTTGTAGTCGTAGTCCTCATCATTCGCAGAAATCGCAGGATCAGGTCCGAACCCCCGAGGCCGGACCAGGGTAACGAACCTGGGACTGAGGCAGGATGATTGTGAAGGCATTCCCTGCCTCAAACTGAGACTTTCTTCGGAGTTCCATACCGTATCTATAACAAGTAGCGGAAATGCGGAACGGAGCGACAGATGAAGACAAGAACTAACTTTGGAGTTGGCATACTGGTCATCTTCGTGATCCTGGTCGGGTGCAGTGGTCAGGAGCCGCGTGAGACCGGTGAGGCGACGCCAAGTCCTGTGGCCGCTGCTGCGCCGACTGTGGAAGCCCGGTCAACCCTTACTCCAATGGCTGCTGCTTCCTCTCCGACCGCGGAACCGACAATTACGCCCACACCTGAAAAGGTACCAGTCACATCGGAAGCGACTTTGCCGACGCTGTCGCTGAGGTACAAGGGAAAGACCTTCGAAGGGTATAGATTCAGGGGATGCTGGCAAGAGGACGACGAATCCGGCACCGAATGCGTGGATAGAACTCCAAGAGACGTAGTTGATACCTACATCCAGGTGGATCCAGGAGACACCATCGCAATCCAGATTGATCCGGACAGCCGACCAACAGAACTGCTGGCCTCCTACTTCACCGAACCCGGAGAATTGATGGTTGATGATCTGCTCAGGCTGTCGCCCGACGAACGTGAACTGGTCATTGACGAAACACCCGGCAGATACAATCTCAGAATAAACTCCCAATGGTTCGAGGGTGGAGCCACTTCAGACCACAAGGTCGGCTACGTGTTCGGATTGAGTATCCCCGGCGATGTGGAACTGAGGTACGGGTGTGGTCAGACCTTGGAAGGAGGCGACGTGAGCATCATTCTCGACTCGCTGGAAGATCGCGACAGGACGGCCCCCGATGCCGTCAACGGCGGCTGGTGCACTTTCAACAAGAGGATAGCCCAGGTCCGGCTGATTCTTGAGGGCGACGTTGCTCAGCCGTATGTCGAAACGTTCGTGGTACAGCCGCCGTCCGAGACGTTCCACCTCCCGCTGCCGGATGAATTCGAGTCGGAAAATTCGGGCGGGCCAATCCCACAGGGAGAGTACCTGCGCAGAATTGTCGCAGTGGCAGTTGACGGTTCCGAGGAGTTGCTTCTCATCGGTTCCACCGACCTGGTGACTCTCGGCAAAGGAGTCCGGGACGATGACCTGCCTATCATCTTCCGCCAGCACGAGGAAGCGAGTCCTTCCCCGGTTGCAACCACGTCTGGGCACATCAAGGGCTTCCTGCAGCTGGACGAAAGGTGCATGCACATACGAAACAGCGTTATCGTTTGGCCTTCCGATTTTAGGATGAGCAATGACGGCGACTCGATAATGGTACTGAACGGGAACGACAGTGTCGTTGCGCGCGTAGGCGAGTACGCCGAACTCAGAGGGCGCAGAAGCGAGCCCAATGACGACCTTGGCAGGCAGATACGACGGACGCTTCCGCACAACTGCCCAGTTGACAGCTTCTGGATCGTGGCCGATTAGAGAGGGGGCACGGCGTGTTGACTTGAGGTTTGGGAATGAGTTCGATGAAAAAGCAATGAATCGGACTTTCCTGACTGCGGCGACAATGAGGTACATAGCGCCACTGGTTACGTGAAGACGGAAGTTTGACCTGACGGCCCGTGCAAACTGCATCACCCTCAGTCCACGGCTTTACGTCGTATCCTTGGAACGACAATAGATCGCCGCCGAAAGGACGGATTGATATGAAATACGCAAGAGCATTTTTAATTGCTCTGGCTTTGGGACTGTTTTCCCTGTGCATGGCTTGCGGAACGCCCCAGTCCAGTCAGCCGAATCCGACCGCCGCCCCGCTGTCGACATCTGCGCCATCCCCAACCGCCATTCCAGGGCCGCCGACCGCAACTCCTATGCCTACCGTTACCCCCACTCCACCGCCGCCTACACCCACACCCGTGGAGGGGCCGGGATACGGGGGATACTACATAGCTCCTGAAGACGACTCTGTCGTGTACATATTCCTTGTGAATCCCTCCCAGGAGGCCGCGGAGAAAGTGGCGCAGACGCACATCTCAAGCCTAGTGTACAAGGGGATCAGGAAGGTGCGGGAGGTGCGCCCGGTACAGGCGAACTACACCTTCAGGCAACTGCAAAGATGGTATGACCATCTTCTCGGCTCCGGAATATGGGACATTCCTGAACTGACCATGTCCGACGTGAGTGAGAGGATAAACCGCATCGAGTACGGCATAGACTGCGAGCGGGACAGGGACAGGGTGGAGCGACAGATACGCGAGATACTAACGAGGGAGAACGTTCCGCAGAACGCGGTCAAGGTGTCGGTTGAGGCTCGCGCTATGTCGCCCCTGTTCGAGTGCGCTCCTCCCGAAGTCTTCGATCCCGCGACAGGACTGTCCTCACCAGGATTCGGTGGGTTGTTCTTCGACCATGACACACGGACAATCACAGTCTATATGCTGAATCCATCCCAACGGAAGGCGGAGGAACTTGCCTTTGAAGTTGCGGGGCGGGAGACGTTGGAACTCTACCCCAACGTACGCGCGCTTCAGGGGCAGTACACCTGGGAACAGCTACAGGGGTGGCATGACGAAATAAACAATGGATCTCAGGATCTCATCGCCCATCACCTGCCCGGTGGCGCCTGGCTGTCCGTGTATCCTGACGAATTTGAGAATCGTCTGAGAGTCGAGAACGACAGCGAGGGCAACCCCGAAGCAGAAGCGGAGGTCTGGGACTTTCTCGAGCGTTTCGGAGTTCCCCGCGAGGCAGTCATCCTGGAGTAATCAGGGAAGGGACTTCTAGCAAGGACTTATATGCATTGGCCAGGGCCCGTGCAAGGTCGGCATTACTGTCGTTTCGTCAGCAACCGCACACTGGATTCCCGCCTTCGCTGGAATGACAAGACGTGGTTCGGAATCCCGGAATCGGGACTTTGCACAAGCCCTGTACGTTGGCGCAGACGGCGTCGTTTTAGTCCTGCCGCCAGACCGCCGCTACATGATCGTCCTGGGCTTGAAGGTCATCTTGTCGAAGGAGTGCTTGAAGGGCGACTCCCCCGTTCGTTCTGCGATTCCCTTGCCCAGCTTGAACCTGTAGCGATTCGTGATCGGGTCAGGCACGCGGTGGACCAGGCTGTTCGCGGCGGCCCCCGGCCAGCGTGGATGCAGGAAGTTGGCGAACACCACGCCCCGGCGCACCGCGTCGGTCACTATCGCCACCGCGGTCATCTCCCCGCTCCCGGCTCGTATGTACCCATTCTTGTCCAGGTTGGCGAAAAGAAAGTCGTTGCCGCGAGTGAAGTGGAATCCGCCGGTCTGCACGAGGATGTCGTCTGAGAAAATCCTGATCTCGCCACCGCTCTCCACGCCGTACCTCTCGGCGTCGTCCGGGTGTATCTCGACGAACTGTTCGGGCCAGCGGCTGTTGATGTACGGCTTGCGCACGTCATCGAACGCGGACTGCCATATCTCGTTGATGCGCCCGTTGGTAATCCAAAGCTCGTCTCCCCTGGGCGTAACCCGGTCATAGAAGTCGCTGAACCATTCCCAGGGAGACTTGACCAGAATCGCCTTTCCTGAGTGGGAGTGGAAGTGGGTCAGCTACTTGGGATGGACGGTAACGCCCTCCGGCGGGCCGAGTTTCAAGCTGGAATCGTGCAGTCGCTGAGTGCCGACCAGTTCGCCGTCCACCACACGGATTGGGGTCTGAATGCCCGTGGTGCCGAACTCGCGGAGCTTCTCGTGCCCATCCTTGCCCTCCTGCCTGGCCTTGACCGTCAGAGGATCGCAGTTCAGCATACCGTTCCGGCTGAACATGGCCGCTTCCTCGAAGACGTCGTTGGAGTCCTGCCAGTCGTATCCCTCGAAGCCAATTCGCCGGGCGAAGCCCGCGATTATCTTCCAGTCGGGCATCGCCTCTCCGGGAGGATCGTAGAACTTGGAGTACAGGCGCAGCCTGCGCTCGCCGTTGCAGCGTGAGAACGTCTCCTCTCCCCATGTAGCCGCTGACAGAACCAGATCGGCGATGGTCTTGCCGATGGGATTTCTGAGATATATGTCCTGGTCAACGACCACCATGCCGCCGCTGTCCGCTCTGCGTATCAGCGCATCCGAGGCTTCATCCACATCGGCGCTCGTAACCTGGTGCGGGTTCTCCCTAGTCAGTTCGATGAACTTGGCGGCCAGTTCATCCGACGCGGCCATCGCCTGCGTCCATGTGGTCCCTATGACCCATGCCCAGCGCAGGTTGCCGTCCACCACCCATCGGTCAAAGTCAATCTCCTGCCTGCGGCGTCCGGGGAGCTTATTGGGTGAGGCGTTGCGAGGGTAAGACGCCGCTCCCATCCAGCCGCGCTGGTGTCCGCCGAGACGCGACACCATTTGTCCGGGACGGTTGCCCGCTCCGCACAGAAGCGCGAGAGCCGCGTAAGACGCCGCCAGCGCGACCGCGATCAGCATAGTCAGTTTTCCGGCGCTTGCTGCCATGTCACCGCCCACCTCAAAAACCCGGGTCGAGGGAGATTCCCAGACATTACGCCGGGGATGCTACCACAGCCTCCTGAGGTTAGATATGACATTAAAATCCCAATCGAGGTCGGTTCCGAAAGCCAATTCCGAGCCTATCAGCGCCTCTCATAACGGGGATTCATCTACTACTACGCAGGCGACGGAGCGGTAGCGTCCGCCGCCGACGGGGTAATTGCCGTCGCCGAACGGACCACGAGCACCGGATCGCCCGACTCTCTTACGACGGCCTCCGCGACGCTGCCCAGCAGCAGCCGACTCACTCCTGAGCGCCCGTGGGTGGCGAGAGCTATCATGTTGTGGTCCGTTGCGCGGGCCATCTCGGCTATCTCGAAGGAGGGCTTGCCCTGGACGGTCTCCACAGCGACGCCGAGCCCCTCGTCCCGCATCTGACGAGCAATCCCCTCCATATATCTGCGCGCGTCCGCCTCCATCCGGTCGCCCGCTCCTGGCTGGACTTCGATGACGGTGTACCCGTCGGTGTAGAAATCGTCAGGAGGCAGAACCTGGACGAGAGTCACGCTCATGTCCATCCTGCCAGACAGGACTGCGGCATACGGCAGTACGGACTCTGCAAGCTCAGAGCCGTCCAGGGGGACTATGACTCTGCTGATTCCGTAGTCGGCATCCCAGTGTCGCCTGGCGCGTTCGGGCGTAATCGCCAAGACAGGCACGGGCGATTCGTGCATCACCTTGTATGTCACGCTGCCCAGAAGTCCGCTTCCCAGGGTGCCCCGTCCCCGCGTGGACATAGCTATGAGGTCGCAATTGGATTCCTGGGCCATTCGGATGATCGTCTCAGACGCAGGACCAAAGCCCACTGACGATTCAGCGGCTATGCCTTCGAGGGCTATCCTGTCTGCCAGATCGTCGAGGCGGCTCAATATGTCACGGCGCGACCGCTCCTGCAGTTCGTCCGGGACTGGCCCTGGCGAGTCCGCGGAAAAGGGCTGTCCCAGTCCACCGGCGAGTCTGCCGAGCGCCCCGCTCCGCAGCGGGCCAAATTCAACGGCGGTCGCCAGAACGACGCCCATCTCGAGGCCGCGCGCGAATTGAGTGATGAATGGAATGATGCCTTCGGAAACCTCAGTGCCGTCCAGCGGCACCAGCGCCTTCGTGAACATTCTTCGACTCTCCATGCTCGGTTTGGCTGCGGCTGAATATCCCCCAATTACAGTATTAAGATTGGAGAGCAATTTTCAAACGCGACGTCGGCCTTGCCGATTCTGGTATCAAATCATGGTTTTCACGCTTTGGACGAAAAACCAGGGGCAACCTTCTACTTGGCTGACATAATTCTCATGTTGCGGCCTTATAACCAGCCGACACAAAACTTTAATACAAACCGTGCTCCGGTTGCCCCGTGAGGGCCTGCCCCTATGAACTCTTGCCGATCCTGAACATCGTGGCCCCGCAGTCACCGCATCTGCCCCGTGTGGCCGCCCTTCCGTTCTTCATCGTAACCTGCTCGGTATCCTGGATCTCGCGGCTCTCTCGACACTTCATACAATATCCGGTCATTTACAGCATCTCCTCTCGATTTACCTGCACGCGCCGTCAGATTCATAAGAGACGACGCACAATCCGAAACGATTAAGCCCGCGTGGAGACTGCCGGACGATTCGCGACACAATAATCTGAAGCGTGACGCACAAGACAGCTACTACCCAAGCCAATGCCGGCTTAGGATAGACAGTAAATATAGCCTAGTCAATGCATTATGGTTTATACATAATATATATTATGTAAATCTTACTCTACTTGTTCCTTCAGGGTCATTAGATTGAATGCGGTGGTTGGCATAATGGGCATAGTCGGCATCGCTCCCCTCGGCGGAGTACGAGTACAGCCGCGCGTACAGCCCTCCACCGGCCACCAGTTCGGCGTGCCTGCCTTCCTCCACGACCTGCCCATTGTCCAGGACGATGATGCTGTCCGCGTTCCGAATGGTCGAGAGCCGGTGCGCGATTACGATGGCCGTCCGGTCCCTGAGCAACTCGTCCAGCGCCCTCTGGATCAGCGTCTCAGTGTAGGTATCTATGTTGGCGGTCGCCTCGTCGAGGAGCAGCACCCGCGGGTCGGCGACCAGCGCCCGCGCGAAACTTATGAGTTGCCGCTGACCGACGCTGAGATTCCCGCCCCTCTCCTGAAGCGGCGTGTCGTAGCCCTTATCCATCTTCATAATGAAGTCGTGCGCGCCCACGGCCTCCGCGGCCCGAGCGACATCCTCATCGGAGGCTCCTGTGCGGTTGTACCGGATGTTCTCGCGGACTGTCCCCGAGAAGAGATACGGCTCCTGCGGGACTACCGCCATCTGCATCGTCAGTGAATCGAGGGTTATATCCCGTATGTCAACACCGTCCAGCAGAATTCGGCCCTCGCGCACATCGTAGAATCGCATGAGTAGCGATACTATGGTCGTCTTGCCCGCGCCCGTGGGCCCTACCAGCGCGACGGTGTGGCCTGCCGGAATATTCATGTCCACACCCCGCAGAACGGGTTCTTCCTCCGTGTAGTGGAAGCCGACGCCCTCGAATCGCACATCTCCGCTGACCGTCTCGACATTCAGGCTGTCCGGCTTATCAACCAGATCGGGCTCGACGTCCATCAGCTCGAAGATACGCGCTCCCGACGCCATGGCGCGCTGAAGCGATCCGTACTGCATGGTAAGGTTCAGCACCGGCTCGAAGAACCGCTGGATGTAGAGCGCGAAGGCTACCAGCACACCCACTTCGATTGCGTCGTCCAGCACGAGAGAGCCGCCGAACACGATAACGAGCGCCAGACCGACCGCGGAGAGGAACTCGACCGATGGGAAGAGGACCGCCTGCATCCGCACCGCCTCCAGATTCGCGCCGAGGTTCTCCGAGTTGGCAGATCCGAACGAGCGGATGTTGGCATTCTCCCGGTTCATGCTCTGTACCACGCGCACCCCTGAAATGTTCTCCTGGAGATTGGCGTTGACCTCGGAAATGGCGCGGCGCGCCCTCATAAAGGCCCGGCGCGCATACCTCTGCCACACCACCATTACTACGAACAGTACCGGGATTACCGAAAGGGTAACTGCGGCCAGGCGGGCGTTCATCAGCGTCATCGCCGTGATGATTCCGACGAGACTGAGCACATCCGCGATGGTGATGACCACTATGGACAGGAACTCCTGGAGCTGGCTCACATCGTTCTGCACCCTGGACATTACACGGCCCACTTCGTTCCTGTTGTAGAAGCTCATGGACAGCCTCTGCAGGTGACGGAAGAGTCGGACTCGCAGTGTGTACAGCACCTTCTGGCCTACGAAGGACATCGTCCTGAGGTGAACGTACTGGCTGCCGTACTGGAGCAGGGCCAGTCCCACGAAGATCGGAACGACGACATTCAGGCCTGACAGGTCACCCTCGCGCACATAGTCGTCTATTATCTTGGCGATCATCCAGGGCAAAGCGACCACGGTGGCCGTATAGACCATTACGGCAGCGAGAGTGAGCAGTAGCCTGGCCCTGTGAGGAAGGACGTACCTGAAGAGGCGAGTAACTACTTTGTGATTGTACACGCGCCCATCTTCGTATTCCTCACGGTCCATGCCGAGACGCCCGCCCATGCCGCGCCTGTACCCGCCACCGCCACGCATCCAGCGACCTCCTCCGAAACCTCCGTGCATCATCAGGTGTCACCTCCGACTGCCGTCGCGACGGCGGCGGGAGTGTGGTCCTGCGGACGCAGCTGCAAGTCGTAGATGCTGCGGTACGAGCCATTCTGTTGGAGCAGCGCGTCGTGCGTCCCGCGTTCGACGATCTCGCCGTCATCGAGGACGAGAATCATGTCAGCCCTGCGAACGGTCGAGAGCCTGTGGGCGATCACCAGCGTCGTCCGTCCCCTGGTCACCTCCTCCAGCGCCTGCTGCAGCCTGTGCTCGGTCGCCATGTCCACGCTCGAGGTTGAATCGTCGAGTATGAGGACCGGCGGATCGAGCAGAAGCGTTCTGGCTATTGCCAGGCGCTGCCTCTGGCCGCCCGAAAGAGTAACCCCCCGCTCGCCGACCCAGGTGTCGTAACCGTCGGGCAGACCCTCGATGAAGTCGTGGAGCTGGGCAACCTTCGCGGCCCTGACGACCTCATCCATGTCCACATCGTCCAGCCCGTAGGCGATATTGTCCTTGATACTGGCGGCGAAGACGAACACGTCCTGCATGACGATTCCGACGTTGCGCCTGAGCGACGAGAGTGTGACGTCCCTGACGTCATAGCCGTCTATGGTGATCCGACCCGCAGAGACGTCGTAGAAACGGGGGATGACGTGGGCTATGGTGGTCTTGCCCGATCCCGGCCCGCCCAGCAGAGCGACCATCTGACCTGGCTGCACGTCGAAGTTGATGTCGTGCGCCGCGCTTCCGCCCTCATCATATTCGACCGATACGTTCTCGAATGCGACGCGGCCCGCCACTCGCGGCAGTGGGACGGCGTCCGGCTTCTGAGTTACGGGCGACTCGGCATCCAGAACATCGTACAACCGTTGTCCCGCCGAGGATGCGCGGGAGAGAGTGTTCATCAGCCACCCGCTCATCCTAACCGGCATCCCAAGCAGCCCCATGAATAGTATGAACGACGCTAGCTCGCCCGGAGTCAGCCTGTCGGCGGCGACCTCACGACCGCCGTACCAGAGGATCGCGCCGGTGGCCGAGGTGAATATGAATGTCATTAGCGACCCCTGCGACGCGAAGAGGCGCGTCGCTGAGTATGTGAGCCTGGCTATCGCGTCCGCCCTGGAGTTGAACTTGGCCTCCTCGAAAGACCGCGCTCCGAAAGCCTTGACCACCCTCATGCCCGACAGGTTCTCCTGCAGCACGGTGGTCATTGCCCCCATCTCCACCTGTACTCTCATCCAGATCGGGCGGAGCGTCCTGGACATGGAAAGCGCTCTCCACAGTATGAGCGGCAGGAAGGCCGCGCTGACCAGCGTGAGCCGCCAGTTCGTGACCGCCATGATCGTCAGGACGGCGCCCAGCGTCACGAATATGGAGATGCCGCGCACCATGCCCATGCTGATGAACATGCGGACCGCCTCCACGTCCTGGGTGGCCTTGGACATGAGGTCGCCAGTCTGTTCCTTGTCGAAGAAGCCAAAGCTCATACCCTGGAGTTTTCTGAAGAAGTCTTCCCTGAGGTCGTAGGCGCTCCTCTGCGAGAGCGACTCCGAGAGATACCGCTGGCCGTAGGAGAACACGCCCCTGAGGAGGCTGAATACGACTATCACGGCCGCCAGCATGAACAGACGGCTCTGAAGGCCGCTGGCAAGCGCCTCGTCTATGGCTTCACCCAGCATACGGGGCACGACAAGCGCCGAAAGGCTGGACGCCGTCATCGTCGCGTATGCGCCAATCAGGTACCACTTGTGCCTGAAGGCGTACTTCGTCAGACGAATAAGCACACTCATTGGTCGCCCTCTCCGACTCGCGTTTCCCGGCCTGGCCGTCCGCGCCTGTCCGCCCCGTCCCCGGAATGCAGCCGATCAATGGCAGCGACCATGGTCTCCATGGCCGAGACGACGTCGGCGAGCTCCTCCGCGCTGAGTTCCGCGGCAAGTTCCTCGAACCTCGCCGACCGCAGCGACCAGAACCTCTCCACCGTCTCCCTGCCCGCCTCCGTGAGCGAGCAGACGACGGCGCGCCGGTCCGAAGGGTCCTGCCCGCGTTCCACGAGTCTCTTTGCCACCAGCCGGTCTATCATCGTCGTGGCGGACGGCGTCTCCACGCCGAAACGCTTTGCGATGCCCGACATTCGACGCGGCCCGTCCGACAGGAAGAAGAGCGTCTTAGCCTGCTGCATCGTGAGATCCTGCTCCAGCCACGCCGCCGCGCGTCTGGCTCGCAGGTGCCTCTGAATGCGCGTCATCCGCTCTACCAGCTTCTCGACCAACTCCTCACGAGATTGCATTGAGCCATCCTAATAGTTAGGTATATACTAACTATCTCGCAGAAGTTGCCTACTGTCAAGAGACGATCCAGGCGCGCTTGACATATAAACAGTACTATCCTAATTTGCAGGCGTCGTCCAAATGGCTCGCGGCGAATTTACAAGTGTTGAGGTCCTGTTGACATTTCTCGTCATTCCCATGAAAGCTTGTCCTCGTGAAAACGGGGACGGGAACCCCGAAGGGCTCGCCGCCAGGCAATCCAGGGATGCGGGGTGTAGTTATTTCCCCTACCGCAACACCCTTCGGGCAGGGAAAAGCATATAATGTCAATAGAACCTGGTACCTGCCTGCGGAGTATGCGCCAATTCGAGTCAATGAGCACATACACTACGAGCCGGGAGAGAAGAGTCCTCTCCCTGTGACGCTTGGCGCCGCGTTTCAGGGCGTGGTGATCGTTCTATCAAACACAATCACGATAGTTACCACATTCGCGGTGGCGGCCAACACGAGCGGAAGTTACCTGTCGTGGGTAGTGTTCGCGTCGCTGGCCATTGGCGGGCTTGTCACGGCTCTCCAGGCGAGCAGAATCGGACGACTGGGGCCCGGGTACATTCTTATGTCGGGTCCGACCATAGCATTCCTGGCGGTGTGCGTGCTGGCCGTTGAAGAAGGTGGGCTGTCGTTGATGGCGACGCTGATAGTCGTCTCCTCGATTACGCAGTTCGCCATGGCCATCTGGCTTGCTCAACTGCGCCGAATCATCACCCCTGTCGTCTCCGGCGTTGCCTTCATGATGATAGCGATCTCCGCCATGCCGATAGCCTTCGCCAGAATGGGCGAAGCGTCCGTGGGCGGGTCTCCGATGGCCGGTCCGGCTGTGGGGACGGCTACGGTGGCCGCCGCCGCGCTTCTGACTCTGCGCGCATCTGGTCTTATTCGACTTCTGGCAATGCCCATAGCTATTGTCCTGGGCTGCGTCGTCGCCGTGTTGTTCGGGGTGTACGATATCCAACGAGCGCTCGACGCCCCCTGGTTTGCCCTCCCGGAGTTCGCCGCCTGGCCCGGCTTGAGTACCGCTCTGAACGGCGACTTCTGGGCGCTACTAATTGTGTTCCTCGTCGTGAGCGCCGTGTTAGCCGTCAGGTCCGGCAACGAAGGGGCCGTGATTCAACAGGTCTCCTGGCGAAGACCGCGGGCTATAGACTTCCGGGCCGTGCAGGGGACGCTCAACGTCGGCGGCATAGGGATGCTGCTGTCGGGGGTAGCGGGACTGCTCCCCGTGGCTATGTATCTGCCTTCGACCATCGCGCTGATCAACTTCACCGGGGTCGCCGCGCGGCGCGTGGGATACGCGGTGGGAGCTGCACTGATTGGGCTGGCACTCCTGCCCAAGATAGTCGCCATTCTCGCTACAATACCACAGTCGGTGACCGGGTCGATCCTGATGATCGTGATGGGTATGCTCTTTGTGGAAGGGTTCCGGACCGTTTTTCAGGACGGACTCGATCAGCACAAGGCACTCATTGTCGGGCTGTCTCTGTCAGTCGGGGTCGGCCTGCAGACCCGGAATATCCTCGAGGGAGTGCTGGGTGCCCCCTGGGGAGCGGCGTTAGGGAGCAGTGTCGTCGCCGGGGTGCTTGTAGCGGTACTGCTGTCGTCAGTTCTCGAATTGGCAGGTCCTCGCCGCAGACGCCTTGAAGGCTACCTTGACATAGCAACGCTTCACAACATAGATGTCTTCCTCCGCGAAATCGCCTCAGGGATGGGGTGGAACGATGCCTCGACGGAACGGTTGTGTGCCGCCGGGGAGGAGACGCTGTCGAGCATGTTGCAACTGGGCGACGATTACGAGAAGGATAAAGCCCGGCGTCTTATAGTAATTGCGAGACCCGACGCAGGGACGGTGGAGATGGAATTTCTGGCAGTGTTCGAAGAAGAAAATATCGAAGACCGGATCGCGTTCATGAGTGATCAGGCCGAGACGCCCGACGTGGGCGAAATGTCGTTCCGTCTTCTGCGTCATTACGCGTCTTCGGTGCGACACAAGAAATACCATGGTATAGACATAGTTACTGTTCAGGTAGAGGCTTAGCTACTACCAAAACCATATGAATCTGTCGCACTCCGACAGGGAACCGTGATTCCCGTGAAGGCGGCAATCCAGGGGTGTGGGGTGTATCTAACTTCCCTGCCGCAACTCCTTGAGAGCAAGGAAAACCATAGAATGTCAACAGAACCTAATCATGTGTAATAATGCGATTACACATAAAGAAAGCGTGATTCACGCACACCAACAAGCCTAGGAGTCTCGAAATGGCAGGATATTTGATTGTTGACAATGAGATTACCGACCAGGATCTGTTTGCTGAATACGTTAGCAAGATCGTGGGAGTTATAGAGTCTCACGGCGGAAGATATCTGGTGCGTGGTGGCGCAACCGAGGTGGTCGAAGGGGAGCGCACGCCCCACCGCGTGGTCGTTGTGGAGTTCGAAAGCACGGAACGGGTCCAGGGTCTTGTCAACTCCCCCGAATACCTGGAACTCGCGGACCTTCGTTCAAGAAGCAGTATAACCACTACGTTTATCGTAGAAGGTGTGTAAGTCCGTCGAACAATAATCACGAGCGTCTCCTTTGTGGTTTGAGTCGGAGGTATATCTACTTGGTCAATTCTCCATCCTGGGCGGACGAGTACTTAGAACCGCCGACTTTGAAAGGCCCGGGTTAACGAAAAGTGTCTTGAGGTGGGCAACCGGGTCACGCCGACTTCAGGGTAGAATGAGGACTTAGAGAGCGACGAACAGGGGTCGAGATTGTCCTACTTTCTACCTGCAATCGAGACATGGTCGGACTGGTCGGCGACATTTAACGACGCGGACCTGTGGCGGCCAATCATAGACGCGATCTGCGACCGCGAGGACATCCGTTACCGGCGAATCGAAATTCCGCGCTCGAATACAAATGCCGTATTCATCCTCGACCGGCAATTGGCAGTGAAGATCTACAGTCCGTTCTGGTCGGAGTTCGAGATGGAAGAGACTTTGCTCAGGGTTCTGGACGACAGCGGGACCGTTCCAGTACCGGAGATCGTCGCGGCGGGCCGCTACCAGGACAGAGTCTCCTGGAATTACCTGATAGTGAAGTATTGTTCGGGGCTGACGCTCGACGCCGTCAGGCCGGACATCGCGCGGGGAGATCTGCTGTCCATTGCGGCCCAGGTTGGACGGATGACCCGCGCTCTGCACGAAACCCCGCTGATACCTCTCGATGGCATCAATACGGGGGAGTCATGGGACGAGTTGGTGGATAGAAGGAGAAGGGAGACGCCGTCCGAACTCATCAGGAGTGGAATCATAACTTCCGGGGTTGCGGACGCACTCAACGTTATTCTGGAAGAAGTCGCAGTCAGTTCGATGCGCGCTCCGCGCGTCGTGGTACACGGAGATCTGGAGTCCGACCATATTCTACTTGAAAGAGTGGAAGGGACATGGAAGATAGCCTCGATTATAGACTTCGGAGACGCCAAGATCGGCGTAAGAGACTATGAGTGGATGCCCTTGTGGCTCGGCATGTTCGACAGGGACATAGAGGCGACCCGAGTCTTTCTGGAGTCGTATGACCGAAGCCTGCTGGCTGATGAGGAGTTTCCGAGTCGAGTCATGGCGTGGACATTGCTCCACGATTTCGGAAGCGACGCCATCGCCGAGTTGATCCAAAAGACCAGTACCCCCACTCCCATCGAAACTCTCGGCGAATTTCGAAAGATACTCTGGCCGGGGCTGACAAATCCGGCGGGAGTATAACTACTACCGCGTCCACATGAATATGACATACTCAAATTCACCCATTCGTCATTCCCGCCTTCGCGGGAATCCAGGGGCGGAGGTGGGGGTGCTGGCAGGTAGGCATTCAGCGCTTAGAGACAGGGTGAATCGAGGTTTCGCGAAGGTCTCAAGAAGCGGACAGGTGCCGGTTACAAGGGACTCTTATACGATCTCTTCGTAGATCTCCGTCTCATGCGTGGATGCCAGCGCGGGGTAGATTCTTTCGAATATCTCGGTTATTGACCGCGTGGCGCGAACCTCATTGCGCGAAGCGTCATAGGCCGCTATGGAATCCCAACGTTGAACTGTGACCATCGTCCCATGGAGACCAAGTACCTTTCGATACACGCTCAGAGGCGGAAAGCCGGCCTCGACCGTGGCTCTCTGAAGTTCCCTCAGGTTTTGCAGAAGTCCTCCCCCGCCGGGTTTTGGAGTGTAAGTTCGTCGAACGGTTATCAAGATAATCTCCTTTGTGGTTTGAGTCGGAGGCAGACCGCCCCGGTCAGTCCCCATCAGGGGCGGAGGAGCCCTTCTACCATTTAGGACCAGCCAAGAGCGACGGTTCAGTTGTACCATTGGCCTCGATCACTGGCAATAGGATCGTCTGCCGAAAATACGGTATGTTGAAAATCCCTTCCTCTAAACTGAATTTATGCACAGACCGAAGTTTAGATTCGATTGCCCTGTCTTAACCATGAGACAATTGCAAAAGTTCGTCGCGGCTCCCAATCGTCATTCCCGCGAAGGCGGGAATCCAGGAACTGGCGGCTTTGTGGCTGATGCAAGCCCACTTCTGAAATCGTCTCCTTAACCATCCGGGGCTAGTGCCATGCCCGGCAAATTATGTAACAATCACCGTGACTCTCGTCATTTGTATGTTGCAAAAGTCTTTCAGAAAGGCCAATCTGGGAGGCAGGCTTATGAATGACAGAATTAGCTAACTTCGCAACTCGCTGATGGAGGAACATCGCCATGCCGTTCTACGAAAGAGGCCCCAACCGCATCTACTATGAAGAGGTCGGATCGGGATTCCCCTTGCTGATAATTCCGGGAGGTGGACTGAACTCAAACGTGGCGTCGCTGAATACGGCGGTGCCCTTCAACCCCATGGAGACATACAAAGACGACTTCCGCTGCATTGCCGCCGACCTGCGCAATGCCGATGGGGGCCAGTCCAGCGGCCCGCTGGAAATCGCCCGGCCCTGGGATGCCTACTCTGAGGATCAACTGGGGCTGATGGATCATCTCGGCATCGAGGAGTTCATGGTGATGGGTTTCTGCATCGGCGGACCGATGATCCACAACCTTCTCAGGCTTGCCCCGGAGCGCGTTGTGGCGGCAGCCTTGATGCAGCCCAGCGGGTTCAATCCCGACGCGCCGGATGTTTTCTACCAGAACAACACGGCGCGCTGGGGTCCGCCCCTTTGCGAGAAGCGTCCCGAAGTCACGATGGACATGGTCCACGACTTCCTGACCAGCATGTACACCGACCGCGCCGACTTCGTCTTCACCGTCTCCCGCGACTTCGTGCGTAACATCCAGACGCCGATGCTGATTGCGCCCGACGATGTGCCCGCGCACCCATACGAGTGCGCGATGGAGGTCGCCGGACTCGCTCCGAACTCCGAGGTGACCATCTATCCATGGAAGGACACGCAGCAGCACATAGACGAAGTCGTATCCCACGCCCGGCGCTTCCTGAAAGCCTATGAACCGGCAATCGCTACGGCCTGACGACTCCGCGCTACTGAGTCTCCAAAGGACATTCACGCGCTCGTCGCGCGCATTGTTCTGCTAATATCGCCGCAACGCAGACGGGAGGAGCTTACAATGACTGACAAGACGAAGGTCGTAATAGTTGGCGGCGGACACAACGGCTTGGTCGCCGCGGGATACCTCGGACGGGCGGGGCTGGACGTCCAGGTGCTGGAGCGCAGGAACGTCGTCGGAGGCGCGGCCGTGACCGAGGAGTGGTTTCCCGGCTACCGAATATCCACATGCTCCTACATCTGCCATATTCTTCAACAGAAGGTAATAGACGATCTGGAGCTGCGCAGGTACGGTTTCCATGTCTATCCCATAGACCCGTCGCGCGTCCACCCCTTCCCAAACGGAAAGGCTCTGACCCTCTGGCACGACGATGAAAAGACGGCCGACGAGCTCCGTAAGCTGTCGCCGGAGGACGCCGACGCCTGGCACGAATGGGCCGATCTATGGCACCGCGCCGTCCGCATACTCAGCGACTACTATCTAAGCCCGCCTCCTTCGCTCGCTGAACTCGCCGAGAGGTTCCGCGAAGAGGGTGAGGAAGAGCTTCTCGAAACACTGCTGACCGTCCCGCTCAGGGACCTGATCGAACGCTACTTCGTCTCGGACGAGGTCAGGGCGGCAGTGAGTACCGGCGCGATGGACATGGGCGACATAAGCGCGCCGGGCAGCTCCTACATTGCCGCGCTCTACAGGTACGCCGCCTTCCGAGAGGACACCGAGAACTACGGAATCGTCCGCGGCGGCATGGGTTCCATAACCCAGTCGCTTGCCCGCTCCGCTGAGGCGTCGGGCGTATCAATCAGGACAGGAGCCGAGGTTAGCCGCATCCTGACCAGAAACGGCAGAGCCACCGGAGTAGAACTTGTCGATGGGGAGGTCGTCGCAGCAGACGTTGTCCTGTCAAACGCTGACCCGAAGCGGACATTCCTCACGCTCATGGAAGAGGACGAACTCGACGAGGAGTTCGCCGACGAGGTCAGAGCGCTGAAAACACAGTCGGCGTCCGCCAAATTCCTCTGCGCGCTGAGAGAACTGCCCGACTTTTCCGGCCACCTTGGTTCCGAATACAACCCGGAGCACCTCGCCATGATAAGCCTCTGCCCCACCGTGGACCATGGCGAGAGAAGCTGGAACGACGCCAGGAACGGCCGGATCGCGGAGACGCCGGTCATCCAGGTCCAGATACCCTCCGTGTACGACAAGACGGTCGCGCCGGAGGGTCGCCACGTGCTTTCGATGTGGGTGTACTTCCTGCCGCCCCATGTGCGGGACGGCTCCTGGCCCGAGATGCGGCAGCAGTTCGGCGAGCAACTCATAGACGAGGTGGCCAAATACGCTCCCAACTTCAGGGAGGCCATAATCGAATGGACTCTGCTGACCCCGGAGGACATTGAGGATCGCATCGGCCTCACCGACGGCAACATCAGGCATCTCGACATGGTCCCGCAGCAGATGATGTCGCGCCGGCCCTTACCGGGATGGTCCGACTACCGGACGCCGGTCCAAGGCCTGTACATGTGCGGCGCAGGAACACATCCCGGAGGCGAAGTGACAGGCGCACCCGGGCACAACGCCGCCCACGTCGTGCTGGGGGATCTAGGACATTGAACATACGCAGCGTCCGGCGACCCTGCTCATACACATCCTGATAAAACCCTGCACACGGGCGAGATCTACGTGCCCGTCAAGGCAATTACCCGGCAAGAATCACGACCAAACATGAACGGGAGGGCGTTTCTCACGCCTTCACGCTCATGAAATGCCTGAGCGCGCCGAGGGCCAGGGCTCCCCAGCCTGCTATGAGGCTGAGGCCGCCGACCGGCGCTACCGCTCCGAACGCGCTTATATCCGCAAGCGCTATCAGATAGAGACTGCCGCAGAACACTATCACCCCAAAGGTCAGCAGACCGCAGGAAATCGAGATCGCGCGGCTGTCCCACACGCTGCCCAGCCCGCCGACCGCGACCAGCGCGATGGAATGATACATCTGGAACCGAACCGCCGTCTCCAGCGTGTCCAGGGCGTCGGCGTCCAGCCTGCCCTCGAGCGCGTGAGTTCCGGCAGCTCCCATGGCGACGCCCAGAAATCCCAGAATCGCGCCTGCCGCAACCCAGACAGCCCACAATTTATGCCCGTTGATAGCGCTCAAGTCGGTTCTCCAATTGCATCTCACGACCTGCGGGCTATAATACATGGACGAGAAGAACCAAAACCATACAATAGAAGGTGCCCAGCATGTCAACGTCAATCGAACAACGCTTCTTCGAGCTTCACCCCAAGTCCGCAGAAATGCACGAGTCCGCCCGGTCCCTCTTCCCGAACGGGGTGACCCACGACGCGCGACGCCAGAATCCATTCCAGCTCTACTACACCCACGCTGAAGGCGCGGCCAAGTACGACGTGGACGGCAACCGCATCCTGGACTACTTCCCCGGTCACGGGGCGCTGATTCTGGGGCACTCCCGCCCCGAAGTTGTCAGCGCGGTCCAGGAGCAGATGGCCAGGGGCACACACTTCTCCGGCTCGACCGAACTCGAAGTGCAGTGGGGCAACTGGGTCAGGGAATTGATCCCAAGCGCCGAGAAGGTGCGCTTCCACAGCTCCGGCACCGAGGCTGACATGATGGCCATTCGCATGGCACGCGCCTATACCGGCAAGACGAAAGTCATAAAGTTCGAGGACCACTTCCACGGCTGGAGCGACTATCTCGTGGCCGGTACCGAGGGAATCGGCGGCATCCCCTCGGAGACGCTCAGCACCATGATAGTGCTGCCTCCCAACGACATAGAGACCTTCGAGAAGACGCTCCAGAACGACGACGACATCGCCGCGGTCATCCTGGAACCTACGGGCGCGCACATGGGACTTGAGCCGATCCTTCCCGAGTTCCTTCATCAGCTTCGTGAAGTGACCGAGCGTTACGGCGTCGTTCTCATATTCGACGAGGTGGTGACAGGCTTCCGCACCGCCAGGGGCGGGGCGCAGGAGTATTTCGGCATACGACCCGACCTCACCACGCTCGCCAAGATACTCGGAGGCGGACTGCCCGGCGGAGCGGTTACCGGCAAGTCGGACATCATCAACATGATAGAGGACAGGCCCGGCGACGCCGAGTACAACAGGAATACCCGTATCGCCCACAACGGCACGTTCAACGCCAACCCGATATCGGCCGCCGCCGGAATCGCCGCGCTCGAAATAGTGGCGAACGAGCCGATCAACGACACCGCAAACCTGCGAGCCGCGCAGCTCAAGGACGGTCTGAACGACCTTATGGGACGCATGGAGATACCGGGCTGCGTGACCGGAATCGCCTCGCTCATGTTCCTGAGGCTCGGCGTGGAAATCCCGGAAAATGACCGGGAATACTGCATTCTCTCTCCTGAGCAGATGGCTGAGTCCATGGAGCCTGAACGAATCCGCCAGCTTACCCTGTCGCTTCTCAACAACGGCGTGCAGAGCGGCAACCGGTTCATCCTGACCGCTGCCCACACCGAGGACGACATAGCTCACACCATCGGCGCATACGAAAAGGCATTCGACGAAATCCGGGGCATAGGACTGGTGTAGGTTGCACTGGATCCTCGTAGCGGTAGGCGGCGCACTCGGAGCCCTGTCAAGGTATGCGATTGACCGCGCCGTCAACGCCTACATAGGCCCCACCGTCCTCGGCATATTCCTCATCAACATAACCGGGTCATTCCTGCTGGGAGTCTTTGCCACAGCTTACGACGCCAGCGAATGGCCCGCGTCAACCCGTCTGCTCATAGCGGTCGGCTTCTTCGGATCCTATACGACGTTCTCCACCCTGACCGTGGCCTCGATCCAGCTTGCGGATGGCGGGGACTTGGCGCGCGCCGCACTGAATATACTCGGCAGCATTGCCGTCGGACTGGCGGCTGCCTTCGCCGGCATACTGGTAGGACGCGCCCTATGAGCGCGGTTTAGCCCGCCAGAGCCTCGACTCCACGCCATACAAGCAGAGCTCCGACCACAATCAAAACCGCGCCCATACTCAGAATCAGCGTGTCGAGTCGCACGCGCCCGGTCAGCCGAGCGCCGATATTGCTCCCGATCATCGCGGCTGCGCCCATACATATCAGCGTCACGTAGTCCACCTCGCCGACCGCCACGTGCCCGACCCAGCCGAGCGCCCCCATGAAGAAGCCAATGAACAGGTTCGTCCCCGCCGCAATACGCGGATCTACTCGCAGGATACGGATCATCGCGGGCAGACGGATGCTGCCGAGTATCAGCCCGACCGCTCCGCCCAGTACTCCCACTCCGAAACCTATTCCCGCTTCCAGCGATACGCGCTTGGGTGTAAATTCGCCCTCCGCGCCTTCGAGGTCGGCGCCGAACATATGCGGCCCGCCCGAGCGTCGCTGATTCCTGATCAGGATCAGAAATTCGACGCCTTGCCAGAACACCAGCACCCCGGCGCCTATCAGCAGAATCCACTCCGGCGTCCACTCACTCGCGAACCCGCCCAGGAATGCGCCCACGCAGGCAGGGACGCCCATGACCAGCAGGATGCGATTGTCCACACGACCCTCACGGTAGTGGCGTATCGCGCCGCTGATAGCCGAGAGCGCGGATACGAGGATGTTCGTGCCGCCCGCTATCGGCGGCGGCATTCCGATCAGCAGCATGGCGGGCAGCCGTATCGTGCCGAGCGCCAGCCCCACGAAGCCGCCCAGTATCCCGACACCGAACGATATAATCGTCAGGAACAGCAATTGCCATATTGCAAGATCGGTATTCATTTGGACGAAGCCACCTGTTCCAGAACTTCCCTCATTTCGTTAATTTGCGCCCGCGACGCGGGTCGCCGCCCGTAACAGGCCCTATTGAATGCGTCGGTGGCCAGTCTCGCGATACGACCGGGGAATACCCTGGCCAGAGCTGAGAGATGCTCGTTCGGGGTCTGATTGCTCAAGCGTCTGAAGCCTCGCTCTTCGGCGACCGTCAGCATCCCGAAGTATATCCTGAACACGTCCACGATATCCTGCTCGTCATCCGGCAGCCTCAGTCCTGTTGCGCTCCGCCTCCGCCTGAATCGTTCGGGCAGAAGGTTGAAGAGAAGACGTGCCATATCCAGCCCGGGATCAACTTCTTCAGCAATCGGTTCACGTTCGCCGTCCTCGTCAACTCTGCGCCAGCGCACTATGCGCCTGAACCCCCACGCCAGCAGCGCAAGAGCGAACATCAGCAGGATCACGACTACCGTCCACTCGATCACGTCGCCCCATATAGACGGCTCGGAGGAGTTCGCCTGTTCCCTGAGATCGTTGAGAAAGTCGCCCGGACCGATCTCCTGCGCCGGTTGTTCCGGCGGTTCGCCAATCAGTCTTTGCAGCAGGCCGATGATCCAGAACGCAAGATGACCTAAGACATACGCAAGAGGCAGCACCACGACGTACATAAACACGGTGATCAGTAAGTCGTACAGAGCGCTCAGTGGCGTGGTTATGAAGTCTATGAACGACTTCTGAAGAATGCTGAACACCAAGCCGATCAATATGATACCGCCCACCACGCCGCCTATGATGCGTGTCCACCTCTGCTGCCCCCTTCTGCTATTGGATGTGGGCAGAATGTGTCCTATGCTCAGACCCACCAGTCCTACTGCGAAATAGGCGAACATCAGCGGGAAAATGTGCAAATTGGCCGGATGAAATATATCCACGATTGCGCCAATAGACAGCGCTATCAGTCCCACTCTGAATGTCATGGAAAGGTGGTCGGTTGGAAACTCGATAGACGCTATCCTGCCCCCCCGCCACCATAAGAGGGCGGCGCATAGCGCTGAAATAACCGCCCTCGTTCTGTCGTTTGTGGTTGCGTCGTCCGACATAACGGCGCTCAGCCAGCCCAGATCCACTCCCGGCGCGGAGGACACATGTATGTACGTACCGAGTATCAGATAGATGACGACCACGCCCGCGCCCATCTGTATCGTGTACTGCATCCATAGCGGCATGATTATCATCAGGGTAGTGCGCGCCACGACGAAAGATCCGCCCATCATGGCCACTGCCGCTATCCAGGTCACCGCGTGCTCGCCACTAAGCAGCGCCAGGCTTAGCACAGCGATGAGAACGTAGAACCATACGCTCTCTACCACTATGCAGGCTATCAGGATGAGCCTATCTTGGGCCGAACTCACTCGCCAACTCCAGATTCTCGAAATACCCTCTCAGATCATGCAGAATAACGCCTTCCGGCATAGTGGGTGGTTCGGTGTCCCCAACGAAAATCACGACCATCCGATGTCCCTTCGCCCGTAGGTCTGATATGACCGACATCATGTCCTGGGTCAGGATTGCCGCGACTACCACCAGTGTCGCCCCTAAGGGAAACCGCCTAGAGTTCTGCTCCAGCTGCGGAGCCATAGGCCCGATTGCGAGCGGCCTGATGGTAGCCAGGGCCTCAAGGATTATTGTTAACTGCTCGGGGCTGCTCGATGGATTCAGCCGCATTGGACGGTCGGCAAGTATCGGAGTTCCGTTGGAAAACAGACCCACGCTGTACTGCTGCTCCGTAGCATAGCTCGCGACCGAGGCCGCGCTCGTTATCACGCGCTCCAGGTTGACCGGCGAGTAGCCCTCCCACGTGCGTTCGGCCGTCTCCACCAGAACAACCAGAATCACCGTGAACGATGAACTCGGTTCGAATGTGCGTACCTGAAGGTCCTGCATCCTCGCCGTCGCCTTCCAGTCCACGATCTTCAGCGGGTCGCCCACCTGGTACTCGCGCAAGCCCGACGGACGAGACTCGTCCTGAAAAATCCTGATTCCGCCCCGCGTCTCGCCCAGCGGTCTCACCGCTGGAATCCCGAGCTCCGGCAGAGGTACTACCTTGGGGTACACCAGAATATAATCGTTCCTCTCGACCGGTTTATGGCTCTCGAAGAAACCGAACAGGTCTCCGCTCTCCATCCTCGCCGGACCGATTCTGTAAAACCCTCTGCTCTTCCCTTTTATCTTGTATTCCCAGCGTATGCGCTCGTACCACGCCAGCGAAGTGTTGTGCATTATTATCTTGGAATTCGGACTTGAACTGACCGACATCCTGGCATCTACTACCTCTACGTCGTCCGGCACTTCGTCCACAACGTTCAGTTTGCCCAGGGGCAGCGGCTTCCGGTTCACAACCGAAATCGTCATGTTCGTCTCTTCGTCGATGAACACCCGTGGCTGTTCTATCTTGCGCTCGTAATGCACCTCTTCCAATGAGAGCCTGTTCCACACCCAGGATACGCCCGCCACTATGAGACCCATTACGCCCAGACCGATGACAAGAGCCTGCCCGGAGACGATGCCGACGATTATGAGCAGCACGAACATTACAATCCATATGTCGTGCCATATCCTGTTGAACAACTGGGCTACCTTTCGATTGGCACGGGCAGGGAGCTCAGTATCCCTGACACTATCTGTTCGGGGACCAGCCCGCGCAGCCTCGCGCCGGAGGTCATTATGAGACGATGGGACAGGACAGGCTCGGCCATGGCCTTCACGTCGTCGGGAGTAACAAAGTCCCTTCCGTCCAGCGCGGCGTGCGCCTGCGACGTCTTGTACAGCCCCAGTGTCGCCCTGGGACTTCCTCCAAGGGCGAGCGCGTCGTTCGTGCGCGTACTCTGCACGACCGACACGATATAGTCTCGCACTACGTCGTCCACTTTGATGCGCGTTACCGAGTCCTGCATCTCCATCAGCTCGTCCTCGCTGGTAACCGCGTCCAGATCGGGCAGCACGGTATCCCTCTCGAACCTGAGCAGTATGTTCGACTCTTCCTCCGGGCTGGGATATCCCAGTTTTATCCGCACTATGAACCTGTCCAACTGGGCTTCCGGCAGCGGGAATGTCCCCTCCAGCTCAACGGGATTCTGGGTGGCCATCACAAGGAACGGCTCTCTGAACCGGCGTGTGACCCCGTCCACCGTCGCCTGTCGCTCCTGCATAGCCTCAAGCAGCGCCGACTGCGTTCGAGGCGTCGCCCTGTTTATCTCGTCGGCGAGCAGCACCTGACTGAAAATCGGCCCCGACCGGAACTCGAAGTCCCCTGCTTTCTGGTTAAAGAAATTGACGCCCAACACATCCGTCGGCATGAGGTCCGGCGTGAACTGGATACGACTGAAAGTGCATCCCAGCGACTGGGCCAGCGCCTTGGACATCGTCGTCTTGCCTGTACCGGGCACATCCTCCACAAGAACGTGCCCCTTGCAGATGAGCGCGATTATCGCGAGATCTATAACTTCCGACTTACCCACGATTACTTCCTGGATACTCTCACGCAGCTTGGACGCCGTCCCTTGAAGTCGAGCTGCCCCGTTACTCGCCTGTACCATATTCCCTCACTAGCCTGATAAGTCGTCTTTCCACCACCTCATTCCGTCTTCCGCACAACCCGCCCCCACAACGCGCCAATAGATTATAGACTGTTCGGAAGGCATAGGTGTGTCCCGCTGGTTACCAATTCCAAATCTCAGTCCGAACGCGGAAGGCAAAGGCCGTCTTACGCGGGTGGCATATCATGTACAATGCGCATCATACACACGCTCCCCCGACCGTGATCCGAAGGCGAATACCGATAGCTGAAGACTAAGAACCATCAACCCACCCGGAGGCAAAAATGCTAATCAACGAAGTCAAAGCCCTTGTTTTCGACGTGTTCGGCACGGTAGTGGACTGGCGAATGAGCATCGCCCGCGAGGGCAAGGACCTCGCCAAGCGCAAGGGCATCACCGGCGTGGACTGGCTGGAGTTCGCCGACGCCTGGCGTTCCGGCTACGGCCCCTCCATGAACAAGGTGCGCCAGGGCGAACTCCCCTGGACGCGGATAGACGACCTGCACCGCATGATTCTCGACGAACTGCTCGACAAGTACGGCATCGAGGGACTGTCAGAAGACGAGAAGCGCGACTTCAACAAGGCTTGGCACAGGCTCGACGCCTGGCCGGATTCCCCTCCCGGGCTCACCCGCCTCAAGCAACGCTACGTCATCGCGACCCTGTCCAACGGCAACGTCGCGCTCCTGACCAACATGGCCAAGTGGGCCGGGCTGCCCTGGGACTGCATCCTGTCCGCGGAGCTTGCTCACCACTACAAGCCCGACCCCGAGACCTATCTCATGGCCGCCGACATCCTCGGACTCGAACCTTCCGAGGTGATGATGACTGCCGCGCACAAGAACGACCTCAAGGCCGCCCGGGCTCAGGGCCTCAGGACCGCGTTCGTCCCGCGTCCGCTCGAACACGGCCCACGCCGCGAGATAGACACCTCACCTGAGGACTGGATTGACGTCGTCGCCAGCGACTTCGAGGACCTCGCGCTCAAGATGGGGACATGAATTCAGCCCTGGTAATGCAGTCGGGCGGATGTACCCATGTACTCAATCGCAGTCTGTACGCCATCGCATCCGAATTTGCCAGTACGGGATCTGGAACCCTGTACGGCGCGCCTAACGGATTGGAGGGAATACTCCGCGACCGCTCCGTAAACCTCTCCGAGGTGCCGCACGACCTCTGGATGAGCATCGCTAACGCCCCCGGAGCGGCCATAGGCTCCACCCGCCGCCGACTCCGGGATGACGACGTGGAGCCTGTTTTCAGATACCTTGAAAGGCTCGGCATCCGCTACTGGTTCATCATAGGCGGCAATGACTCCGCCGAGACTGGACACACGCTTCAAATGCGAGCCGATGAGATAGGCTACGATCTATCCGTGATCAACGTCCCTAAGACAATCGACAACGATCTCGTCCTGACCGACCACTGTCCCGGATACGGCAGCGCGGCCAGGTTCGTCGCAACCGCCGTCGTCGGCTCCGGTCTCGACGCAGAGGCACTCACCGGCGCCTCCCCCATAACGATATTCGAAGTCATGGGTCGCGATGCCGGATGGCTCGCCGCCGCAACTGCCCTCGCCAGGCGCGAGGAGCGCGACCCGCCCCACCTGATCTGCGTGCCCGAGATTCTGGTTGACGAAGACAAGTTCGTCGCAGACGTGCAGGACGCCTTCACCAGGTACGGATACGCAGTCGCCGTAATATCCGAGAACGCGCGCACTGCCGACGGCATTATCGGAGCCGAGTCCGACCCATGGTTCGTGGACGACTTCGGACACGAATACTACGACGGCCCCGCACGCTATCTTGCCGCCCTTGTCAGCCGCCGCCTCGGCGTGCGTGCGCGCTACGAAAAGCCCGGAACCATCCAACGCTCTCTTGTCTGGGCCGCTTCCGAATCGGACGTGCGGGAAGCGGAAGTGGTCGGCAGGGCCGCCGTAACCGCCGCCCGGGAGGGTCTGCGAGATGTGATAGTCACCATCGAGCGTGAGGACGGCCCGGCGTACAAGTGTCGAACCGGATTCGCCCCGCTCGATCAGGTCGGCGGAAAAGTTCGCCTAATGCCAGACGAATACCTCGCGCCCCAGGATAACTTCGTCACCGACGCCTTCCTCCAATACCTAAGCCCCCTGGTCGGCGAAATCCCCCGTTTCGGCAGGCTCATGTGACTCCTCAATCTGTTGAACCAGCGGGGTCTGCCAGCCTCCGTCTCGGTCTCAGTGTGTTGCTGACGTGTCTGGCAGCGTCGGTTTCCCTATGCGTCTCTGGATGCGTCGGCGAGGATGTTTTCCCGGTGGGGGGAAGTCCGGCAGCGAGTGAGAATCTTCCGCACCTGCGGGAGTCATCCGCGTCAAATTCAGGCTCCGGTGTGCCGACGACCCCATCGCCCGGGTCTGCACCCGATGCTTCTCCCTACTTTGGCGATACACAGGGCCTGGCGCGCCGGTTTCAGACAGTGGAGGGCGGATCGGAGTTCGTTCAGACGAACGGCGAACTGATTACGGTGAGACCCAGAGACACAATTCCGGCGATCCTGTCCCCCATGATGGCGCCCGTGTCCGAAGCCGCCGTCTGGATGGAAGCGGACGAACTCATCCTCGGTGTCGAGATAGGTGGCGACGCGAGGGCATATCCAATAAGAATCCTCAGCAGACACGAAGTGGTCAACGACGTTGTCGGAACAACGCCCATTGCGGTTACATGGTGACCGCTCTGCTATACGGGCGTGGTCTATGCCCGCGAGATCGAAGGCAAACGACTAACGTTCGGCGTTTCGGGGAAGCTGCTGATGAACGGGCTGGTTATGTACGACAGGGAGACGGACTCTATGTGGAGCCAGGTGTCGGGGGAAGCCATCTACGGTTCGTATCAGGGCGCCAGGCTGACGATTCTGCCAGCGCTGATGACGACCTGGTCCTCATGGCTGGCAGAGTACCCTGAAACACGAACGCTGGACAAGGCAAGTCGAGCGGAGTACAACTTCGATCCGTACGAACCCTATTACGGAGACGACTCAGTCGGACTGTTCGGCAGGACAGTGAACGACGAACGGCTGGACGCTAAGGAATTCGTCATCGGCGTGAGGGTAGCAGGACGCGCGAAGGCTTATTCGTTCTCGAGCCTGTCCGAATCTCCTGTAGTCAACGACGAAGTAAGCGGTGTGCCCCTGCTGGTGACGTTCGAGGATGAAAGTCGAAGTGCGGCCGTCTTCAATCGGACCGTGAACGGGCTGGCCCTCACTTTCGAGATGGAGCGAGGCAGTCTCAGGGATGTCGAGACAGGCAGTGCCTGGTCTTCGGTTACCGGACAGGCGCTGGACGGTGAACTCGCCGGGGTGCGCCTTTCAGCCGTTCCTGCTATTACGCTTTTCTGGTTCGCATGGGCGGACTTCAATCCGGATACCGCCGTGTATAGGAAATAGCCGTCCTCTGCATTTGACAACGTTGAATACCGTGTGATTGAATCCTGTGAAGCGAATCGGTTCATGTAGCCACTTTGATTCACTCTTAGTAACACGGTGGTTGACATGAACTTTAGTTTAGGAGTAGGAGGAGAGAGTGCCTGAGATACTGAGCAAGAGTAGATGGTTGCTGGCGCTCGCCGCGGTTGCAATGGTAGCGGCTGCGTTAGCCTGCGGTAGTGAACCCGAAGTTGTAATCAAGGAAGTCGAAGTCCCCGGCGAAACCGTCGTGGTCGAGAAAGAAGTCGTGAAGACGGTCGAGGTGCCGGGTGAGACCGTCGTGGTTGAGACAGAGGTGGTGAAGGAGGTAATGGTTCCCGGTGAGACCGTGGTCAAAGAGGTGGTGAAGGAGGTAATGGTTCCCGGTGAGACCGTGGTCAAAGAGGTGGTGAAGGAGGTAATGGTTCCCGGTGAGACCGTGGTCAAAACCGAGGTCGTCGAGGTGGTCAAGGAGGTCATCGTCATAGCGACTCCCGTTCCTGACGTGATGACCGGAATGGTCGAGCAGGCTGGCACCGTAACCTTCGTGTCCAACCTGGTCAACCCGATGATCGGAGACCCCGCCATCGCGCCCTATCGCGACTGGGAACAGTCCGGCGGTCTGGCCATCACCGAATACCTGTTCGTGATGCAGGACGGCAATCCGATGTCGCCGCATCTGGCCAGTTCGTGGGAAGTAGCTGATGATGGCTCGAAGGTAACGATTGGCCTGAAGCAGGGCATCCCGTGGAATTCTCCGGAGGACTCGATGGGCCAGGACTTCGGCGAATTGACCGCCGAGGATGTGGTGTGGTTCATCAACAGGCAGAACGCCTTCACGAACCCCACGTCCACGTCCGGTGACGCTGGCGACTTCGCCGCCGTATTCGGCGAGTCTCGCGTTATAGACGCGCACACGTTTGAAATGGACCTGCAGACCCCGACCTACTTCGGACTGCCGCTGAGCCAGTTCGGAATTCTGGGCGCGGCACCGTCCATTCGCTCCAAGGGTGTCTTCGACACAATGGGTGAAGAGTGGATGCGCGACCACGCCGTCGGCACCGGTCCATTCGTCCAGGGCGAGTGGGTAAACAACGAGCGCGGCGTGGCCGAGGCGGTTCCGGATCACTGGAACGAGCCCGCCACCATTCAAACTTTCGTCAAGCTGCAGATTCCTGAGAACAGCTCTCGCGTCGCCATGCTGAAGACGGGCCAGGCCGACATTGCCACGCTGGACTTCAAACTGGTGCCGAGCCTGATCCAGGAAGGACTCTCGTTCCTGTCCAGCTTCCCCGGCGGTTACGTTGGACAGTCAATACTGTATCCGGGCAACCTGTGGGAAGAGTTCCACCCGATCACCGGTGAGCCTCTCGGAGCCACCGCGGTAGCGCCGGACTATGTTGATCCATGGCTCGCCCCGCCGTATGAAGAGGATATTCCTTGGATCGGCGACCCCTGGCAGGACATGGGCAAGATGGGTCTTTACACGGACACCGACAATCCTCCCGGAATGACCGACATGGAGCAGGCGCGCAAGGTTCGCCTCGCCCTGGGCATGGCCATTGACCGTGAGGCCATCAACGAAGTCGTCCTGGGTGGACTGGGAACTCCAATCTACTCCGAGTACATGGGCCCGCTGTATCCTGGATGGGAAGCCAACAGGGTTGCCCCCGCGATGGACTGGGCGACCGGCGAAATCGACGATATGATGGACGGTGTGCCCTGGACGCTCCCTTACGACCCCGATGGAGCCATGGCTCTTCTTGAGGAAGCCGGATATCCGATGGGCTTCGACGTAACCCTCCAGTCCTATGTGGCTGAGACAGGTGAGGTAACGCTGGAGATCGCGGACATCATCACCTCTCAGTGGTCGCAGATCGGCCTGAACGTGGTGGAGAAGCGTGAAGACTACGGCTCGGTCATCAGCCCGAGAATGCGCCAGCGCGTGCAGTTCGACCCTGTAGTCAAGAACGGCGACGTGAACTCCAACCAGTTCCCGAAGGACTGGCCGTATCCGCCGGTGGACAGCGCTCTGAGCCGCCCGGGCTGGGGCGTTGGCTTTGAGACTCCGGTCCTGTCGAGCAACCACCTGGAGATTCGATCCTCCAAGGACAAGGCTTTCCGCGAAGAGCTTCACCAGCAGACCGCGGATTACATCCTGTACTGGCAGTTGTACAACGGTGTTTACCAGATACCGAAGGGCGTCGTCGTGAATCCGAACAGGGTCTCCTCCTGGTCCTCACGGCCCGTACACTACGGTAACGTTGGAACGCCGCAGTGGATTCGACTCGTCGGACAATAGACTGAAACGCTCGCGCCCCGCCACGATATGGCGGGGCGCGCTTACTACGAAAACAGACAAGCGCGATCCGAGGCCCCGACAAGACGATCAGAACTCATCGGGGTCTCGGATGTTATCAAGACTCATTTTTGTATCGGCGACTTTTAGCGACGTGATGTGAGAGACGTCCATGGTACAGTTCTTTGCAAGGCGCTTGGTCTTCATGTTCATCTCGGTGGTTGGCGCCACAGTGGTGATTTTCACGTTGAGCCGGGTCGCGCAGGACCCGAGGGAGCTTTTCGTACCCGACTCAGGCTACGGCATTTCGCCCGAAGCGTGGGAGGAACTGGGTAACAAGCTCGGCTTCGACAAACCTGTTGTGGTGCAGTATTTCCTATGGCTGGGCAGAATGCTGAAGGGCGACTTCGGCGAATCTCTGAGTATGCAGCAGCCAGTTTCTCACATAATCGGCGGGAAGATTGGAGCAACGGTGCAACTGGCCATCGGGGGCTGGATCGTCGCGATCATCGTAGGCGTGCCGATTGGAGTCCTTGCCGCCGTGCAGAGAGGCACGGTGTTCGACTACCTGGGAAGGGGGGTCGCTTTGTTCGGACAAGCGTTGCCCGCATTCTTTGTAGGCATCGTGCTTATCCTGATTTTCGCGGTTCACTTCGAATGGCTCCCAGTTGCAACGCGCCCGGTGAACTTCGACATCAAGTTTTACATTCTGCCGTGCATAACGCTGGGCTGGGCTCCGGCGGCGGGAATCATGCGTCTCACAAGGTCGTCCATGCTGGAGATCATGGACTCTGAGTTCGTGAAACTGGCGAGAGCGAAGGGCGTATCCAACTTCAAGATAATCTGGAAGCACGCGCTGAGGAATTCTCTGATACCGCCTCTCACGTCCGCGCTGCTGCTCATGGCCGGATTCCTCAACGGCGCGCTTGTGGTAGAGACTATCTTCGCGTGGCCGGGAATTGGATGGCTCGCGCTTTCCAGGGCCGTGTACGACAACGATCTGCCGCTGCTGCTGGGAACCGTGTTCGTCTTCATAGCAATATACTTGGTATTTGCGCTTCTGGCGGATATCCTGTACGCACTTATTGACCCCCGCATTCGATACTCTTGACGGAGACAGGCATAGATGGCGTCCGACACAGCAATATCGGCTGAGGACCTTCTTTTAAGACGGAGGACCGGCGTATTCAGTACTGTTGGCAATGCGTGGTTCTTTATCCGCCGATACCCGATCATTCCAAGTGTGATCCTCATCGTACTTGTATTCGCCGGTTTATTCGCGCCTTTGCTTACTCCATATGACTACGCGATAGGCAATGTGCGGGACCGGCAGCTTCCGCCAATGAGCCGCGGATGGGTGTCTCCGACCGCGGCGGCCAATGGTGATATCGGACAGCTTCACGTGCTCGGCACCGACCACGCGGGCAGAGACACCCTTACCAGAATTCTGTACGGCGCTCGAATATCGCTGATGGTCGCGGCTATCTCTCTTGTAAGCGGGTTCATTGCCGGAACTTCGATTGGCATTCTGGCGGGATACCTGGGGGGAATCTGGGACGAGATCATCACTCGAATTGTCGATATATGGCTTGCATTACCATTCCTGATGGTAGTGCTGGTCGCCACGATACTCTACGGTCAGAGCCTTCAGCTTCTGCTCGTGATGCTGGCGCTGTTGGCATGGGTCGGGTTCGTGCGTGTTGTGCGCGCGCAAACCCTGATACTGAAAGAGATGGACTACGTCGCACTCGCCAGGGTGGTGGGCGCGTCTCCGGCGCGAATAATGTTCAAGCACATACTGCCGGGCGTCATCAACTCCGCGGTTGTCATCGCCACCCTGAACGTCGGAGGCCTTATTCTGACAGAGGCGACCCTTAGCTTCCTGGGCGCGGGCATCCCGCCCCCCACTCCCGCTTGGGGTGTGTTGGTAGCAGAGGGTCGCGACTACATTGATTCCGCCTGGTGGCAGGTAATCATGCCGGGCACCGCGATCTTCCTGACGCTGATGTCGCTGAACTTCCTGGGGGATTGGCTCAGAGACAGGCTCGACCCGAGGCTGAGGCAGGTGGACTAAGAAACTATCTCAAAACTATCGCCGGAAACGAGCGACAAGGGTAGGCTCTAACCTTCCCCCTTGACTGGGGAAGGTTAGAGCCTGCCCCGTACTTGAGACGGGGATGGGGGTGAAATCCCTTCCGATTGGGTTTTGAGATAGTCACTAAGTGTTTCTTTGGAATCACACTGCAAAATAGAACCGAAAGGGCCCCGGTCTTGTCACCGGGGCCCTTTTTTGTGGAGCGAGCATCGCTCTCTCCGTTCAGGGAGTGTCTTCCTAATCGCCAACCCGAGAGAACTGTCCATGCAGATAGTAGCCGACCGCGATTAGCGTCGAAGTGAAAGTCCCGATGTTTATCATGGGAAATATGACGCCGCGCGTCACATATATGTATTTAGAACTGCTCGTCGTAATCAGGAAGGTAATCACGCAGGCAGCCATAGCCGCCCCAATTACCGACACCAGAAAAACCACTTTTCGAGTGGGCGAGCCGTCGGAGTCCCAAAAGATAGAAGCCGCGGTCGCGCTGGTGGCGAGTCCCAGGATCACAGTGCCGGCCAGCGGCAGCGCGACTCCGGTAAACTCGAAGTACGGCATCATGAGCCAGGCAATCAGCCAGCCCACGAATCCGAATACGAAGCCCCCTAATATGGAAATGACTATTCTGGCAACGAGGGACACGATCATCACGTCGTTCACTCGCTCGCGTATTGGGATCATGCTGATTTCCTTACCCCCTGCCTTGACCGGCACCGGGCGAATGTAGTTATTCTCTTGACTCCTCGCACTCAAGCCAGGGGCGTTCGGGGTCGCTTCGTATTCATCTCGTCATTTGTATGCTGCAAATGATTCCCGGATAGTCCAATCTGAGTGTCAGGCACCAGAGACTCGTCGTCCTCATAGGGTGAGTCCACGCTGGCTGCGCCGAGCGAGAGTAAGGCACCCCTTACGCTGGAGTCGTAGCTCCGAACAGATACGTGTGTCCAAAGGACCCAAATCAGCAAGTTTGGAGAACACCCACATTGTACACCAAGCAAAGTGCGATAAGAGTGGTAGATGACATTAGTGATATAATATATCAATTGATATGCAGATGAAGTTTCGTGTAATATTGATTTCTGCATTGTAATGATACTAAATATCATAAATTAAGAGGCGTTAAAGAATGACTACGTTCCGCACACTATATAAGGTCGCCGGTCTCTGTATCATCGCAGGGCTGATTTTCCTGACGATCATGGCCTGCGGCGATTCCGAAGGCGATACTGCTTCTCCAGGCCCCCAGCCGACAGTTGAGATAGTAAAGCAAGTTTCCCCCACAGTACCACCCGCGCCGACCGCCATGCCCGTGGTTGCCACGCCGACGGTCGCAACTCAGACGCCGGTTGTGAAGAGTGATGCCGGCCCAACCAAGATCACAGTAGCAGCCCCGTTCTCGCCCTCGAATAATGGCGCTATCGAGACGGATGATTCTTTCATTCTGTCGAGGGCAGGCGTTACGGAAACTTTGGTCAAGATTGACTTCGACGGCCAGGTAAAACCGTTTCTGGCCGACTCGTGGAGCCTTCAGGAAGGCAACTCATGGGAGTTCAAACTTCGCGAAGATGTGAATTTTCATGACGGCGCGCCTTTCGACGGCGAATCCGTCGTCGGTGCGCTCGACTACCTGCGCGGGGTCCCGAATCCACCCAGGGGATTCACCGAGGACACTCTGAAGAGCGTCACCGCCCCGGACTCCTATACTGTGGTCGTCGAGAGTGGCGCGCCGGATGTGCTTCTGCCCACGAGACTGGCCGCCCCAACCACCGGAATCCTGGCACCCACCTCATACGAAGGTGCAGGCAGTGTACCGCCGAGCATCATCCGCGCGGGCACAGGCCCCTTCATGATAGAAGAGGATATGTCCATCGAGAGCCTCAGCATGGTGAACTTCGGAGACTACCGGGATGGCAGCGCAACGCTTGACGTGGCGGAGTTCCTTTTCGTGCCCGACGGAGTGGTGCGGTCCGCGATGCTGGAAACGGGTGAAGCGGACTTCGTGAGCCACGTTCCGATTTCTCAGCTTCCCCTTTTCCTGGACAACCCGGATTTCACCACACACAAAGAGCAGCAGCCCAGAACGGTTACCTTGTATGTCAACAACAGAAAGGGGCCATTCTCGGATGTCAACGTCAGAAAGGCGGCTCAGCACGCGATTGATCGGCGCGCCATCGTTGACTCGGTACTGGAAGGGAGCGGACAGCCTGCCGTAGGACCGTTCGCGCCGAGCGAGGCGTGGGTCAATCCCGACCTGGAAGCGTATGAGTTCAACCCTGAGATCGCAAAAGAGCTCCTTGCCAGGGCAGGATACGAGGAAGGTGAACTGAAAGTATCCCTGTGGACGTATCCGAGCCGCGCGGAATTTCCGGCTATGTCCGTCGCTATTCACGAGATGCTCAACGACGCAGGATTCAGCGCGGAGATAAGACTCGCGCCATGGGGCGCGTTGGTGGACGATGTGTTCGCAGGCAACTTCGATATGTTCCTGGTATCCAGGGGCCATCTCATTGACGCCTACGACCCGGAGGGCTTCTTCACTGCGGACTACACCTGCTCTACCGTGGACGTCAGCAACTATGCCAATTACTGCAACCCGGAAGTTGACGCACTCCTGGAACAGGCGCGCCCTTTGAGCGACCTGCAGGCAAGATACGACATCTACCGACAGATACAGCAGATACTTCACGAAGAGGCGGTGAATCCGTTCATAAACTACACGGAGCAGATTTTCGCATACGCCAATCACGTGGAAAACTGGCAGCCGCATCTGCTGGAGTACTACCTGCTGACCACTCAACTGGACATCTCGAACTGAGCGAAATACGGCAATCACGGTCATAGGGAAGCTGACAGGGTAGGCAAAGTCCCTTCCCCCTCGATGGGGGAAGGCTAGGATGGGGGTGATTAGCCTGAATACTACCCCTCTCAGCGGTCATAGGAAAAGGGAGCGGCATTGTACAGGTTGATTCTGCGTCGGCTGCTCCTCATTCCCTTTATCGTAGCGGTCGTCTCATTCCTCATTTTCCTGACGCCCCTGATAAGCGGCATTGACCCTGCCACGGCGATACTCCAGGCCCAGGTATTGGACCGCCAGCCCACTCCCGAAGCCACGGAGCGACTCAGAAGGGAGCTTGGCCTCGACCGCCCTCTCTTGGTCCAGTACGCCACCTGGTTATGGAGAGCCGTCCGTGGTGACATGGGGCGGTCATATATGGGGCACGTACCTGTCAGCGAGAAAGTGTTCGACGGACTGAAGGTCTCGGCGACGCTGAGCGTCGTTACTCTTGCGATTTCTCTGGGCGTTGCTCTGCCTCTGGGAATACTAACGGCCATGAGGCCCGGGACGCTGTTAGATACATTTGTCGCGGTCGTGTCCCAGTTGGGAGTGGTGGTACCGGCATACGTACTGGCGCCGACGCTGATCTTGATCTTCGGCATTCACCTCGGCTGGCTGCCATCAGCCGGCTGGCGTGGGCCGCTGTACCTGGTACTGCCCTGTCTCACCCTCGCCTCAGGAGCGACCGCCTTCTTCACCCAGGTCGTGCGCGCTTCGATGATCGAGGCGCTCTCGATGGAATATATGCGAACCGCCAGGGCAAAAGGTCTGGGAGAGGTGACCCTTCTACGACGACACGCCCTGAGAAACGCGATGATTCCGGTCGTTACCTTGTCGAGTATGTGGCTGGCCGGGCTGATCGGTGGGGCGCTGATAGTCGAGGTGATCTTCTCTGTGCCCGGCATTGGAAGGGTCCTGTTCGACGCCATCAACGCCAGCGACCTCCCACTGATTCAGGGCAGCCTGATGATGATTGTCGTAATCGCCGTTCTCATAAACACAGCGACAGACGTGATATACGTCGTCCTGAATCCGGCCATACGTCTTGAAGGGTGAGAGCCGGGAGATAAATTATGGGCGGAGTCGTCCGCAAAGACTCCTTTGAGGAGTCCCTGAAAGCGATTCGGCGAAAACTGGATTCTCTCGGTCTGTCGGTGTCGGCGGTGTTGCTGTTCGCTTCCCTGGCAATCATAGGACTCGTTGCCCTCTTCGCGCCCATTCTCGCTCCTTACGACCCTAATGATCAGAATCTGAGCTATCGGCTGGAGCTTCCAAGCCCGTCTCATCTTCTCGGAACTGACCATCTCGGTCGAGACGTGCTGTCGCGGCTTCTCATGGGGAGCCGCTTCTCCCTGGCGATCACGACGGTCGCGGTCCTGATCTCCGGTATATTCGGCACACTTGTGGGCGCCTTCGCTGGGAGGGTCGGCGGCGCGACCGACGAAGCCGCAATGCGCGTGGTGGATGTAGTTCTCGTCTTCCCCGAGCTGGTGGTCGCTTTCGCCTTGGCCTCGATGCTCCAACAGGGCTTCGCGACCATCGTCCTTGCGGTCACCATCTTTGCATGGACTCCTTACGCGCGCCTGGCGAGGGCTGTCACGCTCGAGGTAAACACGCGAGAGTTCATGGAGGCCGCCGTGGCACTGGGTTCCACGCCCTCATTCATTCTTCGCAGGCACGTCCTACCGAACATCATGGGACCTATACTGGCCATGGGATTCCTCCGGTTCGGACAGCTTCTGATCACGATTGCCGGCCTCTCATACCTCGGGGTGGGCGCACAGCCTCCGACGCCGGACTGGGGCGCGATGCTGTGGGAGGCGCAGCCCTACATGCGCCGCGTACCTCTGCTTACCTTGATTCCCGGCGGCGCCATATTCTTCACCGCTCTGAGCGTCACGCTGTTTGGACAGCGCTTGATGCTTCGCACGCAGCTTCGGTCAAGGGCATAACCCAAATTCCGCAAGGAGTGTCGAAGTTCAGGGATTGTGTCCGCTTAACTGTCTAGGGAATAGGTCGGTCTTTCAGTACCGGGCAGCAGTTGAAGCGTACTCTGGCTGTATCTCACGGTGTTGGCATGGACGGGCATCCTGCTGGCGATCTCCCATACCAACCCGACCCTCCCCAGCTCAGCCTGCAGTTCCCAGTGAACAGGCAACGTCGAGACAACTGTGAGTTTCAGGCAGGCCACCGCTCCTTTCCATAGAAGTCTCCTCACGGGGAGATGTGAATCACTGTGTTCCCTGTTGACCCAAATTGTGTGCAGTCCGACGTGTCTTTATCATCGTCCTTCCAGTGCAGACGGCCGTGGTCATGGACGGCCGGGAGGAACCGTGACGGCTCTGTGCGAATGTGAAATAACCAGTGCAGAAGCCCCAGCCAGTAGGTGTACTTTATGTTAGATGTCAGTTTACTTTATGTCCGGTTTTCTGTAGGCTTACGCCATGTCCTTCAATTCCTCCAGATCTATGTTTGGCTTGAGATAGCATGATGAATACTGTTGAGCGTGGCCTGCCCGACCTTTTCAAGGCACAGGCAATGGAGACCCCTGATGAGCCGGCGATTGTGTTCGGCCATGAGCGGATGTCTTATGGTCAACTTGACCTGACGACGGACGCACTTGGAGCCTATCTTCGGGATTGCGGTGTTTCAACTGATGATCCGGTGGGCATCTTCATGGAGACCTGCCTGGAGTATATCGTAGCGAGCATTGGAACTCTGAAAGCCGGTGCGGCCTTTATGCCCATGGCCCTCGACTCTCCTGAACCCTTGCTGCGCGCTATAGTGGCCGAATCGCAACCCAAGGTGGTGATCACCAAATCGCGGTACCTGTCCAAACTGGACGGGTTTGCGGGGACGCATTTACTGTCTATTGACAGCGACCAGTCCTGGAGGAGCTTTTGTGCAGATACCTGTGGGAACCACATCACCGGTGATAGCCTGGCGTTCATCCCTTACACGTCCGGCACCACCGGAGACCCCAAGGGGGTGATGTTAGCCGGCAGTTCCGTCATCTCATCTTACTTCTCTAGGTACAAATTCAGTTCTTACAGTGTCGGAGACAGGGTTGCATGCAACATCTTTTTCACTTGGGAGTTCCTTCGCCCGCTGCTGAAGGGAGGAACGGTTTACGTTGTCCCTGATGACATTGTGTTCCTGCCGCGGTCTCTCACCGCATTTATCTCAGAGCACCGGATTTCCGAGATGCTGTTTACACCGTCTCTGTTGCAGGGAGTTTTGAATTCGGCGGAACTCGAGATCTTGCGGGCCCAGCTATCGTCCTTGCGAGTGGTCTGGCTCAATGGCGAGGTGGTGCCGGCCAGCCTGCTGAAGCTGGCGTTGAGTGTGTTGCCCGACGCTGCGCGTGTATTCAATACTTACAGCATTAGTGAGACCCACGATGTCTGTACCGTTGAGTTGACGGACCTGTGCGTGGATGGAATGGACGTATGTCCGGTGGGGTTCCCGATGGAGGGGGTAGCGGTTCGAGTGCTCCCGGAAGGACGGTCCGCTTTCACCTCAAGCGGCGCCGGCGAGTTATTCATCGGCGGCCGAGGACTCGCCCAGGGCTATCTGAAGAGGCCCGATCTGGATTCCGAGAGGTTTGTACGCTGGAATGGTGAGAGGTATTACGCAACTGGTGACCTAGCCGAGATTGATGAGTCGGGGATGACAACAATCATTGGTCGGGACGATTCGATGGTCAAAATCAGGGGGTACAGTGTCTATTTGGGCGCCATTGAGGAAGCGCTCCGGAATCACTGTGACGTGCGCGACGCGGTAGTGCTGGCTGAAACAGAGGACGAAACAAACAAGCGCCTGGTAGCCTACGTCGTACGCTCATCGCAGGCAACTTGGAATGTCGACGCTAAGAGCGGGACAAGCAGGGACCTCAGGAGGCTGCTAGAGCGGTATCTACCACTTTACATGGTGCCCAGCCGCTTCATCGAGTTAGATGTGCTTCCCGTGAATCAGCAGACGGGCAAACTGGAACGCAAGTCCTTGCCCAAGCCACGGGAACGGACGACCATGGTTGAGGGGGGTACACCGCTACGAAAGGACGCCTCAGCAGCAGAGCGCCGCCTGGCTCTGCGAGAGCTATGGGGAGAAATCCTGGATGTTGATAGAGATTCTCTGGAAGATGACTGGAACTTCTTCGACCTTGGCGGCCACTCCCTTGCAGGCTTGGGGCTTACCCTAGGCATCGAACAGACATTTGGGATTGAACTTAGTGGCACCGAGATTTACGAACACCCAACTATAAGCGAGTTGGCAGCATATCTGGAACGTAGAGGGTCGTATATGGAATCGAGAAACTCGCTAAGCAATGACTCTGTCCTGGCCCCCGAGATTTCGCCGACGGGTAGTGTGAGGACCACACGATTGAGCGAAGCATCATCGGTCTTGGTGACCGGGGCAACCGGCTTCCTGGGAGCATTCCTGCTTGCCGAGCTGCTGCGCACCACAGGACAGAGCACCCGGTACTATTGCCTGGTAAGGGACCGGGGTTCCGGACAGGGGAAGCCCGGCAACCGGGTATTGGAGACCCTGAAATTTTACGGGCTGTTCCGTCAGTCGATGGAAGGCCGTATTGTCCCTGTCCCGGGGGATATCGCCCAGCCTCAGATGGGACTCGAAAACGAAAAATACCACGAGTTGGCAGAAGAGATCGATCTGATATTTCACTGCGCGGCTTCAGTCAACTACGCCTATCCATATACGGTGGCCAAGCCCCACACCGTGGACGGGACAGCGGAGGTGCTCAAGTTTGCCTGCACAGCCAGGACAAAAACGATGCAATACATCTCATCCAATGGTGTTTTCCCCGGAGGAGACGAAACTCCCTACCTGGAAAACAACCATATTGACGTCTTTGTCGACAGGATGGAAGGGGGCTACAATCAGGCCAAGTGGGTTGCAGAGAGACTCGTGTGGTCAGCGGTATCCCGAGGATTGCCGGCCTGCATATTCAGACCAGGAAATATAGGCCATCACAGCAGTACTGGCACGGTCAATCCCAATGACTTCCAGTCGTTGATAATCAAGGCCTGTGCTCGCTCGGGGTGTGCTCCCCTGGTGCCGGACTGGCGATTCGAGATGACCCCTGTCGACTTCCTGGTCACCGCTATCGCGAAATTCTCCGACGAGTCAGCACATCTCGGAAGGGTCTATAACGTGGTACAACAGGACCCTGTGTCTGCCGACAGCGTTTTCGCTCTTATGGAGAGCCGCGGGTACGTGACAGATCGCGTATCGTTGTGTGACTGGAAATCAAGACTCCAGGAAATGGCAGACCGGGAAAACGACCTGGAGCTGGAAGTACTAGTACGCTCCTTGGATTCGGTTGAGGGGTATCTGTCTGATACAAGCTCCTACGATAACAGCCAGTTCTCTAAAGCTCTTGCGGAGATTGGTCTGACAATACCGACAGGCGGCGTGGAATACGTGACTAGGTTCCTGCGAGAGTGACTGGGTACAAGTGCTGCAACGGAGTGGCCTCCGACGAGGGTCAGAGCGGGGCGCGCCCAGCGCAGCGGCGGCAGTTATGATCGGGAGCATCGGGAAACGCACCCGGTCGTTTGCGCCGAATGCGGCAAGGACACAACCGTGCCCTTCCGACCCAGGCTTGGCAACGAGCAGATCAACCGGGTTTGCATCTTCGATCCAGCCGCGCTTTCTGGTCCGGAGCTGGCGTCAGCCAGCTATGAAAGCCTGACAGCTCTGAATAAGGGTATGCTCTTCACGGGACACATCATGAGACCCGCTCCATCCTCGAACCAAAACATGGTAGTTCTCCACGATAAGCGCGCAGCATAACCAGGCTTTCGATTAACCACTCGTGGACTCTCCTCGAGGTGGAGTCAGGGGCGTATATCCAGTGGCCATCTTCTCCCTGTAACCGAAGCCCGGCATTCATATCCCTTCCGAGGGTCGGCTTTTCCACCTGTCGCACACCGAGGAGGCAACCTCGGTCCGACTCATGACCTGACTTCCAGTCGGGTCAATCTGTCATATTCTAGAGGTGAATCTCCCTTCTATCTAATCTTCTCCCAATTCCTACACTCCATGAAACAGTCCTAATGTGGACCTCAAACTCGACAACTCCGGTCAGCCCTGTGATAATCATTCTGGGAGGCTGTCCTTACGGATTCTGAGTCTCTGAAGTAAGCGAATGACGATGCAACCTTTAGAGACCTCGGTTGCATATCCCGGTCAAATTTACATCAAGGAAAAGGGCAAGTGTCACTAGTAATAGCAATAAAGGGCCCAGAGGGGATTGTCTTGGCTGCGGACACAAGAGTCACAATTTCCCCTGGTTCCGACAGTCGTGAAGCCTACTTTGACAATTCCAGCAAGCTGCTCACGATCGGCGGACCACACAAAAGGGTGGCCGCACTCACCTACGGAGCAGGTAGTGTGAGCGGGCGAATGATAAGTGGGCTGATGTCGGAGTTTCAGCAGACGATAGAAGACGCACGTCTCACTACACTTGAATACGCCCAGGAGTTTTCACGTTTTTTCACTCGGTGGTGGAGTCGCGGCAACAATACATCCAATTTCTGGTTCTTGATCGGTGGTGTTGATGACAAGGCACCCTATGGAGACCTTTACTCTTTAATGATACCCGGTGGCGAGCTGAGTCGACATTTCCCCGGGTCGGTGTTCGGAATAAGATGGGGTGGTCAGACTGACATTGTCAATCGGATTATTCTTGGCTATGACCCAAAACTTGCGAGTCTCTTACCCGATGTTGACGCCGCATCTTTCGAGACGAGCATTCCCTATGCGTTGTTGTCGCTGCAAGATTGCATCAATCTCGCCATAGTGCTCATCAAAACTACAATGACATTACAGAGTCTGTCATTAGAGTCAAGGGGAGTCGGGGGCACTATCGAGGTTCTTGTCATTACACCCAACGGGGGCGTCCAGTGGGTGCAGAAGAGGGAGCTTCACGGAGAATTGGAGAGCTGGCAGTGAAGTCATTTGGAATAGTGTAAACGACACCAAGCGTCCGACGAACCGGGTAGCGTTTCCTTTCAGGTGGAGGGCTGGCTCACATGGCCGTTCGATTCTCGAGTCCCAGCTTTAGAAGACGCACACCTTCACCCGATACCGCAGATTCAACCACCAAAAGGGGAAACGCTACCCACGGACGCCCACCCTCGACATTGTGTGCGAGCGCAGATATGTATCCCTCGTAGTCCGCTTCCCGCAACCCTTCCTTCAACATGCATCACTCCCAGCCCAGCCCGTCTAGCGAAGCGGACACTCCCCCACCGTCTCATTTCGACTCTTCATCGTGTCGTTGTCATCTCACTTCAGAGGTCACGTCAAATGGTGTGTAAACGACTTCAGGCGACAACCTCTTCCACGGTCTGCCTTACTACTCCGTCTTCGTACTTCTCACCTTTATAGACGGCCTTCATCAGCTATAGACGGCCTTCATCAGCTCCGGCGCCCTCAGTCTCATGAACCGCTGCTCAACCACCCTCAGCATCTTCCAGATCACCGCTGTCGCCCTGTGCACCCGCTTGTACCGCTTCGCCGCGTCCGTCCTCAGTCTCAATGAAGCGAACGGTGATTCCACTAGGTTGGCGGGCCGAAGATGCTGCCAGTGTTCCCTGGGACATATGTACACCACCTCCAGCTCATCGAGACGCCGACCGCGCCACTCCGACAGTTCGATGTTCCACCTATCCTTCAGTCTCGCAACGATCGCAGAGGACACCGGCGCGTCATCTCCCAGAAGCCCTCTCAGCGCCAGATGGAAGTCTCCCTCGGACAGACCTCGAAGATATAGCTGGGGGAAGAGTTCGGACACCTCGTTGGTCCTTCGGGTGAACAGTGGAAGCGGTCTGCTCTCGAACTTCTCCTCGGTGTTTCTGACCCTGGGTCTGCTCACCTCCATCGTCCCCGCACTGAGAGTCGGCTTTCTGGGTCTCGCGTACCCGTTGCGATAACCGCTGTCTCTGTCGGAGTCCGAGCGGCGGACGGACTTCGCTCTCCCCAGGAACTCGGTAACTGCGATGATACCTTATGGGCCATCCGGAATCGGATCTGAACCGTTCGGTAACCGGCGCTGATGTGCTCATGAGGATCTGTCGATGTGTTTCCGAGATGGCCCGCAAAGCTTGAGAGCCTTTGTTGAGCAGTGACCTGATAGAAGCGTTGGTTCACCGTACCAACAGATCTGTCCACTCTCTCAGCCCAAGTGTTGTGCCTCGGGAGGTACAGATGACAGCAGTCGTCAGTGCCCTGGCAATGGCGCCATCCGAGTTCATGACGTATATCTCGTGGGCGTTCCGTAGAAGCTGCGCCTGGCCCGCCTGTACGCTCCCGGCAGGTTGAACTGTCTGCCCCTTTATTTCTCCATCGGAGCGTCCCGAGGGTCTGCAGACCGTCGAGGAGAGGTTCCGGGTCAGGTGTCCTGCCCCTTCGTATCTGACACCGAAGGTTCCTGCCCGGAAACTCCGAAAACCAGATGACGCCGCCCTCGGCCCAGTGCCCCGCGAGTCTTGGAACGACGAATCTGGACCTACCAATGATTTTCCTGGGCGGTGAGTACCGGCACGACCGCAGGCGGTCGCATGACCCGGGCGTACAGCCTGGCTCTGCCCACGATGTGACGCAGTACCGCGCGACTTGTGGGTCTGTAGCGCACCAGCTGGACGCGAACGCGCCGCCTCACTCAGTCCGGGCAGAACGCGGTCATCCGGATAGCGAAATTTCTCCGCGGGTCGCTCGCGCTCTATCCTGATGGCGAAGTGCTGCGACGGGAGGTACTCTTCCGGGTTCCACTCAAGCTCATAGCTGACTATGGCTGATCTGCCCTTGCTGTGGAGCGAACTGACGGATGCGAATACCTGAGGGATCGGGCGGCATTTCCTCAAACCGCCGATCGTATGTCGCCATGACCCACTGCTGGTCTAAAAGTCTGGGCAGCTCTGGCAGTCCAGGGTCATGCGGAAAGGCGATCTGCGGATATGGTGATGCCTTTGCCGGTGAAGTGACCATTGCCTTCATCTGCTCACGTCACTGTCTGTGCCATCGTTATCAGTGGGAGTGGGTGTTTCCACCCCGTCGGAGTCAGTTCCGTCATTGTCAGTGGGTGTGTCGATCCCGTCTGAGTCGTCCGATTCGCCAATAACCTGCATACACTCGATCAGCCGGGCCGTCGCGACAACCGCGCCCAGAGATATGGAGTGAGAGTCGCCGGCGCGCTGGAGAAAGACGCGCTGCACCTCGATATTCCACTCAGTGGGCCGCGGGGTTCGCGCTTTCCCGTGTGAATGGCCATGCGCTGGCCTATGAGCCCCTGAGGGGCTGGCCAGGAGCGAGTCTCGATGTTCTTGAGTCCCCAGACCATGAGTTGGGCCTAGGGTTGGTGAAGGGTCAAGGCTCTCACTGTTACCCCTTCCCTCCAGAGCTCCGAACACGATTCTACATCACTGTGATGGCCTCTTTAGAAAGAGCGAGGCCGACGAAGTGAAAGTTCGGCGGCCCCTGGACTGCGCCAACTATGGATGAAGGGCAGCTTGCGCCTTATCCTAGTCCGATTTTCTCCCAGGCGCAACTGCACGCCGCGCTACCGTCTTCATCTGAGCCATGTGGTACAATGCTCTTCGTGGCGGCACCCTGAGTTCGCCGGCCGCTCCCTGGCTCACCCTTCGGTACCTCGTCAGTTTCCCTCCGGTCCTCCCTTGGCTCATTGCGTCTCCTGCATTGGCGGCCGTACACCTACCAACTACCTAACGGAACGGAGAAAACTATGGGAGTTATATACTTGACGATCCCTAGCAGAACCGAGTCGGGTTGCCCACACTAGCACCACCTCGACAAGCCGTACACCAAGATTGATCCCTGATCTGGTCTCCCATATCGCGCTCTCCGAAAGCTGACAATGGCGCGTAGGCATGGCGACCATGATAGCGAGAACATTTAGGACAACTCTTGAGATTGCCATTATCCATATAGAGAGATCTGCTTAGCCTGACACCGCATACAGGACACATTAGTACAACCCCTCAGCTAGATTGAACCGCGTGAAGCGTATCGCTGGAACTCACCTTGACTGAATACGTGTTTCAGCCGATTCTTGCCCGCTTGACCACGTAGCCAAGTCTCAGCCCCCTGGGAGTACCCGCCCCCGTCCAGTACGATTATCGCGTCGAATTCACCCTGCTGGATTGACAGAACCTCAAACGGGTACTTCTCTTCCACGCTACCGCTTGAAGCCTGCCATTTGCATTGAATCACCAAGCCGTTAGGGTGTCGGTATGGATGGAATAGCAGGAAGTCAACCTTCCTCATTTTGCCGTATATGTCGCGCCCGACTTCCACTTGTTGGGCATAGACAGGTTGCCCCATGTCTCGCATTGGGAATATCAGCATGGAAGGCCAGATAAGTTCATACCCAACATCTTCCAGTTCTTCGGCAACAAACCGTTCTAGTTGGCGTCCGCGCCGGACTGCACGCCTTCCGCTAGTCATAGGTAGTGATCAGCAGTTCCCCGACTGCCCCCCGCCCGCTTCCGTTGCTATTGATAGTCTTGGGAGCCGATACTTCATGCAGCGTGAACGGCGACTTACCATAGAGACGCCGAATAAGCTCTGTATCGGAGTTGGACACCATCACAGCCGCCCCCGCATTGTGCCAGCGTACAGCCGCATCGCGTAGGCGCGTTTGGTCGGCTTCCTCGAATCCGTGAGCGTCATAGCCTGCAAAAGTGCCGTCGTATGGAGGATCGGCATATACGAAGTCCCCACTACTCGGATTGACCTTGCCAAAGTCCCCGATACGGATAACCGCATTCTTTAGAACCTCGCTTGCCGCCCGCAGGTTCTCAGCATCGCAGATGACGGGATTCTTGTAGCTTCCCATAGGGACATTGAACTGACCGGACTTGTTGACGCGATACAGGCCGTTGTAGCAAGTCTTGTTGAGGTATATGAACCGAGCGGCAAGCTCAATGGAACTTGGAATGTCCGATAACTTGCGGACTCGCAAATAGTAGGGTTTCTCATGGTTGCAGGCGTGTTGAGCTAACAGGTCTATCAACGGCTCTGGATTGTTGCGGACTACCTGATAGGTCAACGCAAGCTCGGCATTGATGTCTGAGAGTTGCGCCGAACCTATCCTACTGTCCAATGCGAAAAACACCGCGCCACCGCCTACAAACGGCTCCCAATAGGTGTGAATGGATTCGGGAAGGCGTCGGGCTATCTCCGGTATCAGAGTCCGCTTGCCGCCTGCCCACTTGACGAACGGACGCGCCCGCGCTCGGTCGAGGTACGGACGCTCGGTATGTTGGAGAATGTCGGTAAATGTCGCGTTCACGCTGTCAACTCCCTGTATGGCAGTGCGGCAAGCGGGCTCATACCAAGAGACAGCAGAGTTAGAGCTTCATCACCCTTATCTACGTTCTGACGGAAGGCGCACCCATCAAGGTATCGCTGAGTATGTTTCAGGCTCCACCAGTGATGCGTTCCAATGTATGTCCGCTTGACCAATGCCCAGATTGATTCTATGCCGTTCGTAGTTACACTTTCGCGGACATACTCGCCAACACTGTGATTGACGCGCCCCAATCCATAGAAGCTGTCAAGGGAGTTGTAAGAGCGGCTTTCGTCTGCGTTCAGTTGAGAGCCGAGCGCGACGTTGTTGATTACCACAGGCGTTACGCTCTTGGCTGTGGCGTCGGCTACGTGCTGAATCCGAACATCCCCGCCGCGTTCCTTCATTCCGAAGGCGACAGCCTTAGTCTTTGCCGAACCCATGCCCTGAGTGCCAGGTGTCCGTTTGTCAGCGTGCTTGTTCTTCTCTTTGCCGCCGATATAGGTTTCATCGATCTCGACTTGACCTGAGAGCTTGCGCCCGTCGTCAATGAGTTGAGCGGCGTTCTGGATGCGCTGAATCATGTGCCAAGCGGTTTTCTGAGTGACGCCAACATCCTTAGCCAACTGGACGCTGGAAATGCCCTTAGAGTGTTCGGTTACCAGGTAGATAGCGGCAAACCACTTGGGAAGCATCTTCAACGGGCTGTCCGAGAAAACCGTGCCAGTGGTGATACGGAATACTCGCTTGCAGTCAGCGCACCTGTGGCGGCGTCCGTCCGCGTAGTGGTATATCTTGCGGGAACTCGCGCAGTGTGGGCAGAATGCACCATCCGCCCAGCGCGTGGCTTCCAGATGCTCAAGGCAGGATTCCACTGTGGCGAATTGGCTGGTAAACTCTAGTAGGCTTTGCATCTTGACTCCCTTCACACTGCAATACTATCACAGGATTACGGGATCGTCAAGTATATAATTCCCAAAACTATTGAATGATGAAGAAAGATGTTCCGTCCGCACGAGAAGTAGCGACTTCTGGAGGAACTGTTCGCTTTGCGAAAGATAAACGAGATGATGTTTCGGCGACGGGGCACTACCTCGATGGTAGTCGCTAGAATAGTGGCGCCGGTACGTGAGGTGACGCAACCCTGATGGAATTCACACCCGGATGGTTCGAGACGGTAATACCGGCCTTGGCGCTTTTCTTCGGTTCGCTTGTGTTCAGCGCGACCGGATTCGGGATAGGCATGATCGCCACCCCCATAATGTTGATTGCCTACGAGCCCCAGACGGTCATAGTAGTCTCCGGCACTGTGGGGCTGGGAGTGGGACTCTGGATAATCTCCAAGTCGTGGCGCGACATTCCGTTCAGTCAGATTCTGCCGATAGCAATAGCCGCGGTCTGCGGCGTACCTTTCGCCGTCGCTATACTGAAGACTGCGGACTCAGGCGTGCTCAGCATCGGAATCGCTGTTCTGATCATACTGTTTGCCGTCGGCTCATTCGTTAAGTTCGAGAAAGAAATTCCTTATTCGACACCTGTGGGCATAGTGGTGGGATTCGTAGTGGGAGTGCTGCTGCCCACATCGGGTGTTGCGGGATCGCTGGTGATGCTGTATCTGATGACGAAGAACTGGGAGCGCCGTACCGTCAGGGCAGCGATGGCTTTCTTTCTGGTGATTCTGATGCTGTCAGCCGTTATTGGCTTTGCCGTTGCCGGACTGTACACGCCTCAGCGACTCACACTCATAGGCATCGTAATAGTCCCATCGTTAGCTGGCCTGGCCCTCGGAGCAATGCTCGTGGGGCGCATAAATGAGCGCATGTTCCAATACATCGTCATCGGCGTCATCATAGTATCCAGCATTGTCGTCCTGAGTCAGGAAATCGTAGGTCTGTGATGCTATTGGGACGGACCGGAACAGTCGTTGCCGTTCAGCGGTACTGAGTACAGCGGGACCGGATTCGCAGCGCCTCACGTATATGCCACCTTCAGGATCACGTCTCCGTGGCAATCCTGGTCTTCCCCACATCAGCAGGCCACGCCATATCCGGTCTCTCCTATCTCGCGTCGGATGTCCTCCACCGTGGTCGGGTCCTCCCCCTGGAAGTAAGGTCCGAAACCCATGTATGGCGTCCTGGCGGGATGTCGTGCCGTCAATTCGAATCGGATTGGACCAACGGGTCGGACGGACTATCCAGACGTACCTGTCCGGCAGAGACCAGCCCGCTCGTCTGGGCCGCTTCCGAATCGGACGTGCGGGAAGTGGAAATGGTCGGCAGGGCCGCTGTCTCCGCCGTCCAGGAGGGTATCCGAGACGTGATAGTCACCATCGAGCGTGAGGACGGCGCCCGGGCATACAAATATCGAACCGGCACACTTAAATGGACAGTTCTAATGGACATCTCTACGATATATGCATCCCAGACGGAGATACGACATGAAGTCGATAGGAGTCACGCAATTCAAGCAACAGTGCTTGTCTTTGCTGGACCAGCTTGAACCCGAAGGGTTGATAGTCACCAAGAGAGGTGCTTTCATGGTCTAGGCTTTCCCCATTACGCGCGCCTGCCAATCTGGGACAGCATCGGGACTCGTGTCAGGATTATACCATTCGACAGCTGCGTGCTAGGATAGATATCCGCCGAAGTTAATCGGCGCAGGATTCTAGCTTGAGACTCATCGGCACGCTGACCCGGGCTTCCACGCCTCTGGGCGTCTTCCGCCACCGCAACTTCGCCTTTGTGTGGGGCTCCACCGCGCTTGTGGGCATCGGGTCGCAGATGGAGTCAGCGGTGCTGGGATGGTTTGTCCTCTCGCTGACGGACTCCCCGTTTCTGGTCGGTTCCATCGCCGCGGCGCGCATGGCGCTGAACTTTCTGGCACTGTTCGCCGGCGCCATCGCTGACCGTCTGCCGCGCAACCTGCTGCTTATATCGGTCGAATTCGTGATGGGACTCATGGGTATTCTGATGCTGGCGCTGATACTGACCGACCTGCTGGAGGTCTGGCACATCTTCGCTATTACTCTGTTCATGGGCGTCGTGCGCCTCTTCCAGATGCCCGTCGCCCAGTCGCTGGTGGGCGACACCCTGCCCAGGGAGCGGGTGAACAACGGCGCGGCTTTCAACACAGTGGCCATGAACATCGCCATGCTGTGCGGCCCGGTCATCGGCGGGCTGCTGTACAGGGGGTTCGGACCACAGGGAGCCTACCTTGCCATCGCGTCGCTGTACCTGGCCGGCGGGATGGTTGCCGTGGGCATCAGGATCGACCGTTCCGAAAGAACCAGCCGTCCGGAATCAGTGATGCACACGGTAACCGACGGCCTGCGGTACGCCGCCGGCAACCAGGTCATCTGGGCCGTGCTGACTGCGGCAGTCATCATCAACCTGGCTGGGTGGACGGTACACACCGGGCTCGCTCCCATCTTCGCACGGGACGTACTGGGCACCGATTCGGCCGGGCTGGGCCTGCTGCTCTTCGCATTCGGCGTCGGAGCGCTGAGCGGATCGCTGGGCCTCGCGATGGCGCCCAGCCTGCCCCACACAGGCAGACTGCTGTTCGTGGCCGTGATCATGTGGCACACGATGCTCCTGCTCTTTTCCCTGTCGCGGTCTTTCTACCTGTCCATGGGCCTGTTCGTGCTGGTGGGTGCGGCATTCGCGTCCACGCAGGTGCTGATACTCACGCTTCTCCTTCGTACGACGCAACAGGAGTTTCGTGGCAGGATCATGGGGCTGCGTTCCTTCGCCATTCTGGCCTACAGCTTCGGCAGCATGGCCGCCGGGGCCATCGCCGGAGTCTGGGGCGCGCCCACGGCGGCCCAGGTGGTGGGCTTCACCGGCATTACGCTGGTGCTTGTGCTGGCGGTGGCCGCGCCGAAGCTGCGACGGGCGTGATGGCACGATGTGCTCATTCCATCGAGACCCGATTAGCGTTGGACTGGGTCCAAGTCTGGATTCTGCGGCAGGCCCATTCAAGGGTTCATGTTACTGGACTCTCCCGAATTCGTCGGCTCAATCTGCCCTATTTTGTCCCACTCAGATACAGACGACACCTCACCCCGAGGGTTCCGACCAGTCTTCAAGTGTGGGTTAAAGGAGCGATGGCGATCAACTGCCGCTCGCTGCCTCCTCGTATAGATGGAAACAACAAAGGGCGCGTATCCGCCTCTAGCCACAACTGCCATACACCAAGAACATCGGCCCCGAAATCACTGCACAATCTCTTCCATAATTTGCTATACTTACTACATGAAACATACGACCTATACAGGAATAGACATAAACAGGAGATTATCAATGCCCCTCAGAAAGGCGAATGAAAATTTTTCCCATAGCTAAACTCAGGTCATCTCAGGTGAATAACAGGTGTTCTGAACGCCTGTGACGTCACCAGTTAGCCACCTGTCGCCACCTGTGCAATTATAAATCACCATATATAAGACCGCTGAAATTTAGACACGATTGTCCTGCCAGCACATCGAAGACACGAATAGATCGTCAGCCGAAATAGCCCCTACGGAGTTGACGCCATGACATTGAAGAAGACATTGATAGGAGCCGCAGTAATAGTCGTGATCGCGGGTCTGGCCCTCGGTTGGTGGCTGCTGTCTCCCCTCTTCCTCAACACCACCGTCGAGGAAGAGTTCCCCTTCTCCGCCACCGCCGACATGCCCGTCGGGATGACCCAGACCGAGGCCGAGAACATAATGTCGGGAATGGCCAAGGTGGATATGGAAGAGATGGAGGAGATGCCCGACGAAATGGCGGAGGCCGAGAAGATAGCCTCCGGCATGTTCAGAGACGCGGACAGCTTCCACAAGGGCAGCGGCGTTGCCTCGATTTACAGGCTGCCCAGTGGAGAGGGTGTGCTGCGCTTCGAAAACCTGAACGTGACCAACGGCCCCGACCTGCGAGTGCTTCTGTCCACCCATCCAGACCCGCAGAACAAGGCGGAGTTGAATGATGCCGGGTATCTGCACGTGGAGAAGCTGAAGGGCAACCGCGGAAATCAGAACTACGAGTTGCCAGCCGACGCCGACCTGGAGTCCTTTGGCTCAGTCATCATCTACTGCATGCCGTTCCACGTCATATTCAGCGTCGCTCCGTTGCAGTAAGGCAGACTGAGGCAAAGCCGCGAGGAAGACCAATGCACAACCACCGTCATTCCCGTGAAAACGGGAATCTAGGGGTGGGGACTTGTGCATTCGCAACTTTCCGCACCCGTTCAGACCTCCACTTCGAAGATGAACAAAGTTTCGCAAGAGTCTCCGAACCGGGAATCAGACGCAAATTGGCCGTAATCTGAATACTCGCACCTTGCGGATTGGGGGCGGCTCCGGTGGTATAATGGTCCCAACCACAACAGGCTTCTCTCGAGTCCGTCGGAACGTCTGTAACCCGACTGATGGAGCGCAATCGTGTTCAGCCACCTCCACGTTCACACCGAGTTCTCTATGCTCGACGGCCTGAGCAGGCTGGACCCCTTGGTCGCTCGCGCCAAAGAGCTTGGAATGGACAGCCTGGCCATTACCGACCACGGTGGTATGTACGGCGCGATAGATTTCTATCGCAAGGCCAAGTCCGAGGGCATCCGCCCCATCGTCGGATGCGAGATGTACGTCGCGCCCGGCAGCAGGCACGAGCGCAACCCCAACGAGCGCAGCCCATATCACATGACCGTTCTCGCCAAGAACAACGTGGGCTACCAGAACCTCGCCAAGCTCATAACTATGTCCCATCTCGAGGGCTTCTACTACAAGCCCCGCGTGGACCGCGAGATTCTCGAACGCCACCACGAGGGCCTGATAGTTATGTCCGGCTGCCCCAGCGGGGAGGTTCCGACGCTCATAACCCAGGGTCGCATGGACGAGGCCCGCGCCACCGCCAGCTGGTACAGAGAGGTGTTCGGCGACTACTACCTTGAATTCATGCGGCACGGCGACGTTCCCGATCTGCCCCAGATAAACAGCGGTCTGCTGGATATACACCAAGACCTCGGTATCCCCATCGTTGCCACCAACGACTCGCACTACGTCCACAAACATGAGGCGCGTCTTCAGGACATCCTCATCTGCATTCACACAAACACGAATATCCAGGACGAAAAACGCCTCCGCATGGCTGAGGACTCCTACTATCTGACAAGTCCCACCGAGATGCAGGAGCTATTCCAGGACTTGCCCGAAGCGGTCACCAACACCCAGAAGGTCGCCGAAATGTGCGACCTCGACATTGATTTCAAGCAGTTGCGACTGCCCCAGTACACCGTCCCCGAGGGCGTCACGCCATTCGAGTACCTGTCCAACCTGTGCTGGGACGGCTTGAAACGCCGGATCCCCAACGCCGGAGAGGAAGAGAAGAAGCGGCTCGAGTACGAACTCGAAGTCATACGACAGACTAGCTTCGACAACTACTTCCTGGTCGTGTGGGACATCGCCCGGTTCGTTCGCGAGAACGACATCTTCTTCGCGGTGCGTGGAAGCGCCGCCGCAAGCCTTACCCTCTACTGTCTGGGCGTTACCAACGTGAACCCGCTCCCGTACCGGCTCGTATTCGAGCGTTTCCTCAACCTCGAACGCAAGGAAATGCCCGACATTGACATGGACTTCCAGGACGACCGGCGTGAGGAGGTCATCAACTACGTCGTTCAGAAGTACGGGCGTGAGCACGTCGCGCACATCATCACCTTCGGCACGCTCGGAGCTCGCGCCGCCCTGAGAGACGTCGGCCGCGCGCTCGGAATGACCTATGGAGACGTGGACCGCGTCGCCCGGATGATCCCCACAAAGCTCGGAATCACGCTGGACGAGGCGAAGTCAGATCCGAGTTCAGAGCTGGCGGAAGCTATCAACTCAGACGATTCTATTCGCAATCTGGTAGAAACCGCCGAGGGTCTTGAAGGCGTGACAAGGCACTCAAGCACGCACGCCGCGGGCGTCGTCATATCCCAGCAGCCCCTGGACGAAATAGTCCCGCTGCAGCGTCCCCAGAAGGCTGACGACAGCGGATCGGTAGCCACCACCACGCAGTACGCCATGGAGCCTGTCGCCGCGCTTGGCCTGCTCAAGCTCGACTTCCTCGGACTCGTGAACCTGACGGTTCTCGCCAAGGCTCGCGACCTGATAGCGGAGCGACACGGCATCAGTTTCGACCTCGTGGACATTCCGCTCGACGACGCCGAAACCTTCGCGCTGCTCTCTCGCGGAGATACGGCCGGCGTGTTCCAGCTTGAAGGCGGCGGGATGACACGCTACATCAAGGAACTCAAGCCCAGCGCTCTCGCAGACGTGGCCGCCATGATCGCGCTCTACCGCCCCGGCCCGATGGAACACATATCCACGTTCATTGACGCCAAGCACGGACGGAGAGCGGTGTCCTACCTGCACCCCGCCCTCGAAGAGATACTCGAAGAGACTTACGGCGTCATCGTCTATCAGGACCAGGTGCTCCACATAGCCAGGACATTCGCCGGATACACGCTCGGCGAAGCGGACATCGTTCGCAAGGCGATGGGCAAGAAGATCCCGGAGATAATGACGCAGGAGAAGGAGAAGTTCATCGAGGGCGCACTCGACCAGGGCTTCGACCGGGAGCTTGCCGATAAGGTGTTCGCTCTCGTCGAGCCGTTCGCCGGATACGCTTTCAACAAGGCGCACAGCGTCAGCTACGGACTCATCTCCTACTGGACCGCGTACCTGAAGGCGAACTACACCGCCGAGTACATGGTGTCCCTCCTCAACTCCTACGTTGGTCACAACGACCGCATCAACTCTGCCGTCGCCGAATGCCAGAGGCTGAAGATACCTGTCCTGCATCCCAGCATCAACGACGGCCGCACCGAGTTCACCATTGAGACCCGTCCGGACGGCAGCGACGCCATACGGTTCGGAATGGGCGCGGTCAAGGGCGTCGGCGCGTCAGCGCTGGAGGCCGTCATAGACTCCAGGGATAAGACGGGACGATTCGAGTCAATCGAGCACATGTGCAGGGAAGCCAACATGAGCGGCGTCAATCGCAAGACGCTGGAATCGCTGGTCAAAGTGGGCGCGCTGGACGACTTCGGCGACCGCGCCGCGCTGCTGGAGTCGGTTGACCGGATAGTCGGCCTCGCCCAGAGTGAGGCGAGCCTGAAGAACTCCGACCAGTCCTCGATGTTCGACCTGTTCGGAGAGTCCGTAACCGCGCCACTTGCGGACATAGCGCTTCCCGACATCACAGCCTCCGACCGCGAGCAAGACGAATGGGAACGCGAACTGCTGGGTATGTCGCTGTCCAACATCAACATACTGGCAACGCTGCTAACAGTCTCGGACTCCGAGCATATCGTCTTCAGAAGCGACATCCAGCCCGATATGGCAGGCAAAAGGGTATCGCTGGTGGGGCAGATAGCCGGCGTTACCCGAAGATTTACTCGGCAGAACAAGCCATTTGTCATTGCGACACTCGGCCTGATGGACGGCCAGATAGAGGTCTTCGTGTGGGAAGATAAGCTGGACACCACTGAAGGTCTCTGGCAAGAGGGCAATATAGTTGTCATTGGAGGAACTGTGCGAGTGCGAGAGGACGAGATAAGCATAAACTGCAACGACGCGGGCGAGTATTCCCCTTCGGCGGACTCACCCCCCGATAGTTCCGCCGCGCCATACGTACCGCCAGTCTCCAACGGAAGCGTGGCTCCACCTCATGCCGTCAAGGAGAATGTCTCGGCATACGCCAAAGATCAGCCTGACGTTCCTGAGCCAGTTGCGGCAAAGGCCGAAGCAAACGGCTCCGCTGTGCCACCCTCCGCCGAGACGAACGGCGCGGCGTCCGCACACTCCGATACCAACGGCCATGCCAAGCCCGCCACGGGCCTGGCGCATTCCCAGGTACAAGTTCCCCACAGGCTCTACCTGAGGATTCGCGAGTCGGACAACGCGGTGGACGACCAGATGATGCTTGATGACGTGAAACGCAAACTTCTCGACTATGAGGGTAAGGACGAGGTGATGCTAGAAATAGCGTCCGGAGGCGTAATATACCGGATGGAATGGTCGTCTATCCAGGTTTCCGTCTGCGACGAGCTTACCGACAATCTGTCCAGCATACTGGAAGGGTCGGGTACGGTTACGGTAGAGGCAGTGCGGGCTTGAAGTGGGTGACGCTCGTCGCCGCCCCGGACCAGTTGGCGGCAGAGATGTGGAGCGAACTTCTGAACCGGCGCGGCATTCCCACACTTGTTCGGGCAGGGGATACGGCGTCGTTTCTCGGCGTGTCCGCTTACCCGTGCAGGATACTCGTGGATGACGAGTATCTGGAAGAGGCATTGCGAATTCTCAGGGAAGACCTCGGCGTCATGGCAGACGATACAGACGATTCCTGAAACTCAGAGCAGCCTGCGAGCCGCCCCTTCCAGTTCCAGCAGACGCCGCTTCAGATCAATCCGGGTGTCGCCGCTACCGAATCCGCGCAGGCTGCCGTCGGAGCCGATTACCCTGTGACAGGGCACGATTATCGGAATCCGGTTGCGCGCCATTGTCTGACCGGCGGCTCTCGGCGCGTTCGGACTGCCCGCTCTGCCCGCAAGCCACTTGTATGTGCGCGTCTCGCCACGCGGGATCGTGCGGCAAGCCTGCCATGCCCTGCGATGAAAGTCGGGCGCACCATCGAAGTCGAGCTCAATATCACCAAACCCGGCGTCAGACCCATCGAAGTAGCGCTCGAGCCTGTCGCGCAGGTCTGCGAACCTACCAGGGGCACGTGCGGCCTCGCCTGCTTCGATCCCAAGACGCAAGATGCACGTCTCCCCGGAATCCTCGGGTAGCGTGCTTCGCACAAGCCCGACTTCCGAAGACAGCAGACCCATCCATCCGAACTGTGTCTCGACAATGTCGTAGTACCTCTCGCTCACACTCCCGCCTCCTGGGACGGCTGAGGTATCAGACGCTTGAACATTCTCCCGATGAGCTTGAATCGGATCTCCTTCCACGCATCGAGCAACATACCCTGCTCATCTTCATCCGCCTGTCTGCCGCCATAGCGGTGCGCGGCATAGGACGCGGCTATCCTCATCGCGCCCTCGTTGACTTCGGGTATAGTCTGCCCTACCCGCTCCCCAAATTCCATGGGAGTCTGATCGGATGTGCGACCCATGCCAGCCAGCCAGCCGAGTCTCGTCAGTTTCGCATACAGCTTGGACTCCGGCCCAAGAGAGCCAAGTCCGAAATTCCATATTGCCGACCAGATCACCCAGATCCCGACTATCACCGCCGCGGCAACCCCCGCGGGTACGAGATACCGCACCACATCTTCTAACGACACGAACGAATTCGAAGCATTGAATGGGACTCCGGAGAAGGGCAGATTATCCGCCTCGATATCGAACGGATCGGTGAATTCGTCCGGGTCTTCCTCGAGCGGGTCGTCGCCAAGTCCAAGGAATGGCGATGCCGGAGTGGAAGCGCGCTCATGCTGGGGCCAGTTGGGTGTCGGCTCGAAGTCAATCCAACCGTAGTCCGGGAAATACGCCTGAACCCAGCCGTGGCTGTCGGAGTCCCGGATAACTCGCTGGCCGACTTCATTCAACTCGCCGGGGCCGTAGCCGGCTGCCATTCTCGCGGGAACGCCGACCGCTCTCAGCATGACGGTCATCGAAGACGCGAAGTAGTCGGAATACCCGACCTTCGTCTCGAACAGGAACCACTCCACACCGTCCATGTCCGACGGTGGGGCGTCTATGTCCTGTGAGTAGGTGAAATCGGGACCGCGCAGGTAGCTCTCGATGGCGAGCGCCTTGTCAAGAGGATTGTCCGCTCCCTCGGTAACCCGTTCTGCAAGCGAGCGCACGTTCTCCGGGAACGAGGGCGGCAACTGCAGATAGTGGTCCGTCATAAAGCTGCTGTACTCGGTGGAGGCTTCTCTCAGTTCGCCATCTGTCGCCATGGACACGTATGAAATCATCCGGTATGGTTGGTTCTCTTCGATAGTTTCAGCAAATTTCCAGGAAACCAGTTCCGGTGTAATGGGAGCCTTGCGCTGAAGAACCACGCTCTCGACCGAGTCGGACGAGTCTGATTGTATTTCGACTATGAGAAGATCATCCGGCAGCCGCTGGCCTATCATGACCCTCGCGGTTTCCTCGCTGAGACCCCGCAGGTCGAATCTGAAGCCCTCCGACAGTTCGCGGACGTCAGCCGGGAAGGACGGATCGGCGGACGGATCGTCCAAGTCTATGTAAAACTTTCGGGGAGCCAGGGCTTCGATGACCGCAGGTTCGCTGACCCAGTTGAAGTCGCCCCCGGAGAGGAACTTCTCGGTCTCGAAGTCCAACTGCATCATCTGCGTCTCGGCCTCTCGCTTGAGGCTGTCTCGCCTTGCGGGTGGCAGAATATCGGGCCCGACCTCAATAGGCTCGGACTCGGTCGCTATCCAGCCGCGGGGCGTGTATTCGTTGTAGGTCTGGGAAAGCCAGTACGACGGATAGTTGCTTGTAGCCCATCCGACCGGCTCGCCTCCGAAGGATATTTTCCCAATGAACGGAAGCCACCTGCCGAAGAAGCGTCCGGCCGTGTCTTTCTTCGAGGGCAGAGCCGCGAACAGCCTCGCGAAGAAGTCCTCGGCGGTGGTCACCGGAGCGCGCCCGATGTTCCATATCTGTGCGGCCTGAGTATTGGTATATACGTTCAGCGGCAGCAGGACCGCCACGATAATCACTAATGCGCTGAACCATGCAGTGGCATGAAGCGCGAGCCACCCGGTATGCTCCGAGAACCTGATATTCAGCCGTTCCCAGTAAGCCTGCGTCTGGATCGTGCTCACTCTTACGATGAGCAGCATCGCCACAAACAGGAAAAGGAAGAAGCGGGCCGCGAACTTGTCGGGCAGAAAGCTGAGATTGGTGAGCATCGCGGTGCCAAGCAGTATCACACCCACCCAGACGTTGCCGCGCCTGAATATGAACCAAGAACTGAAGAAGCCGGTAATCCAGCAAAGTGCAAGCAGCATTAAAGTAAATGGAAGCAGATCGGTGCTGATTCCTCCGCCGTATGCCGCATCCCACCAGACGTCCAGCCTGTGGAACATCTCCCTGAAGCGCTCAATCGTGTCATCACCCTCGACGCTTCGGGCGGAGGCCTGCCACAGAACTGCGACCATGCCGATGAGTAGTCCGGCGGGCATGAGCAGGAACCATGGCGCGCGCATCTTCGCCAGGAGTAGGCCAACCACAGCAGCCCATACGAGAACGGTAATGAGACCGGGCGACTCTACCCACTCCGCGGCGTTCACCGACTCGCCGACGACCAGAAGCGCAAGTATCAGCAGTCCGAAGGTTGTCCAGCCCTGGCTGGGGCTGTACTGCCTGAACCTATCCAGCCATGTCCGGTGCGACCTGGCCAGCTCAGGGTCCAGCCGGTGATGAAGGAATACGCCCGCTCCCCGGGTACTCATGCGGTCGCCTCCACCGCCTCCACGTCGGAAGCGGTCATAGTGTAGGTGTGGGCCAGCGCGAGCGGAACATCGTCTCCCATGCGTACCACATAGGGGTCAACCGCGGCATCGTACAGCGCGGGAACTATGGACATCGTCTCGAACATCCCGCCGAATGACTGCCCATCAACCAGTATCGTTGCCACCCTGATTCGGCGGCGAACAAGCTCCTTGACCGCCACGGCCCATCCCTCGCGATGCGAAGAAGTTATGATGACGAGAGCACTCTGGGTTCCCCATAGCTGCTCTTCACGGACCAGGACATCTTCAAGCGGCAAGCTGCCCTCGGCTTTGCTCCTAGCGAGGTACTCCATGATGCGTTCATACTGGCCAGACCCGGTATCCGCGGGAAGCACGTAGCGAGCATCTCCGTATGCGACAAGTCCGACGGGCATCTGCGCCCGCTCGTACTTGCGAGCAAGCGAGGCTGCTATCGAGACCGCGTACTCATCGGTACTCTCCTCCAACTCGCCCGCCTGGACGTCCCTGTGGAGGTCAACGATCATCCAGACATCGCTGGATAGTCCGAGGTCGAACTCTTTGGACATGAGCCTTCCGGTGCGCGCCGTACTGGCCCAGTGAATTCTGCTGAAACTGTCGCCGAACGAGTACTCACGCACGCTCGCCGCGTGCGGGGTCAGGTTGTGCGATCTGCGGTGCGCCGAACTGTCCCCGCTTATGTACGCGGACGGTATCTGGAATTCGGGAAGATCGTATATGCGGGGATAGACAAGAAGGGAGTCCTGTCCGCCAAATTCGCGCTCGCGCCTGAACAGGCCGAACACATCGGAGTTGGACACACGCACAGGCCCCAGAGTATAGGCGCCGCGCTTACGGGCCGGAGCGCGCGCAAGCCACGACCTGAAACTGTTGCTGGACAGGCTGAGCGCCATTCCATTGGAATAGCCCGGCATGTCGGTAACGTCTTCCACTTCCAGCGTGGGCTTGGGAAGCCGGCTGCTGTTACGCACCACAAGGCGCTCTTCGATATCGTCGCCGACTCTCACGCGGCGGGTGCGACGCTCGATTGTTACATCCAGTCCGAACATAGTCAGCCAGTTCCAAATGAACGCAAGAAGCCCTGTGAGCGCCATCACATATATGAGCCTGTAGAACAGCGCGAACCCGGTGGCCATGCCGGTGAATATGGTGACGGCTATCAGGCCAATAACCAGGTAGAAGCGTTTCTGGATAAATAGTTTACCGGGAAAAATCGCTCTAACTCCACGTCTGGCTACTTCCAACTGTCGAGGTTTCTGGATTCCCGCTTTCGCGGGAATGACTGAATCGTAGTTCACCCTCACCCATCAAGGGAGAGGGGATTTTCAACATTAACTCCTGGCGGCTGCCCGCGCCTGTCCCCCAGGAACGGGGGTCTGTTCCAGGATGGTCTCGACAACGTCCGGGCTGGATACGCCTCTCATCCTGGCGGCGGGGGAAACGATCATGCGGTGGCTGAGCATCGGCAGAGCGAGGTCTTTGACGTCGTCCGGCAGAACGAAGTCGCGTCCGCGTATAAGCGCGATGGCCTGTCCGCCCCTGTACATCGCCAGTGACGCGCGGGGGGACGCGCCGAGCGATATGTCCGCGTGCGACCGTGTGGCGCCAGTCAGGTTGACTATGTATTCCTTCACCAGGTCGTCAACATAAATCGTGCGGATAGTTCGCTGGAGGTCCATCACTTCCTGCGCGGTCGCAACGGATTCAAGAGTCTCAATGGGATGGGCCATCTGCTGCCGTTCTATGATTTCAAGCTCTTCCTCGATTGTCGGATAACCAAGGCTGATTATCAGAAGAAATCGGTCCAACTGGGCTTCGGGAAGCGGGAAAGTGCCCTCGTACTCCACCGGATTCTGAGTCGCCATGACCATGAAAGGACTGGGGACGCTATGGGTTATTCCCTCTACCGTCACTTGTCGCTCGTCCATCGCCTCGAGCATCGCGGACTGAGTCTTGGGAGTAGCCCGGTTTACCTCATCGGCGAGGACCATCTGCGCTATTATGGGGCCTTCCCTGAACTCGAACTCGCCCGACTGCTGGTTGTATATGGAGACACCGGTAACATCGGTCGGCAGGAGGTCGGGCGTGAACTGGATTCTTTTGAAGCTGGCGCCCACGGACCGCGCGATGCTGCGGGCAAGCATAGTCTTGCCCACGCCCGGGACGTCCTCTATCAGGGCGTGTCCCTCGCACATCAGGGCGATTACGCCAAGCTCGACGGCCCTGCTCTTGCCCACTATAACTTTTTCGATGTTCTCGATGATCTTCTGCGCCAATTCTCTGGCGGTGTCTTGCTGCTCCAAGTGAGTCTCCTAATCCAATGGCGTAGCCGAACATTGAGGGGATTATACAGGATACGCAAGCTTACGAAACCCGTCTGCCTGGAAGATGTCCCATACCTATCTTATAGCATACGTGTGCCAGATGTGCACGGATTGTGGAGAGCGGGGCAGCGCCGAGTATTCAGTTTTTAGTCGTTAGTTGTCAGGGGTCGTCTTCGGACTCGAAGCAGATTTCGCAGTTGCAGTTGCCGTAGTCGTCCCGCTCGTGGTCGTCGCAGTCCTCGCAGTAGCAGTCTTCATCCAGCGCGTATTCGTCGTCCTTGTCCAGATCGTACATCCAGAAGTCGTAGTTCTTCTCCACCAACTTCGGGTTGTAGCCGTCGGGGTAATGAGGGTCGTCTTCCATAAGTTTATGGAACCAACCCGGAAGCGCTTCTATGGTGGATTCGGGACACAGCCGCCTGACGTAGGCGAGGTACTGATTCCATACCAGGGTGGCTTCGGACAGTCGCTGCCTGGGGTCTCTCGTAGCGGTCATGGCGCGGCGGACTACGTACTGGTAGGTCTCCTCGCCTTCCTCGCAGTGTGTGAGGGCGAATCTGCGCATAGCTGAGCGGACGCAGGTCTGGCATGAGCAGAGTTCGGGGTGTCCGTTCAGGGACTGGACGCTGGGTTCGGAGGCCACAGGCGCGGATTGGGTCTGCGGTTGCGCGGTCTGTGGCTTGGGCGCGGCTTTCCGGCGTCGTTTGGCCGAGGTCAGCAGCGGGAAGGCGCAGCCTATGAGTTCCTTTGCCGCTGCAATCCTCAGCGAGGGACTGAAGCTCTTGATGATTCCGTTCATCGCGTCGAGGTAGAAGCGGACCATCTTGCGACCGCTGCGGGTGGCCTTCCTCGCGTAGCCTATGAGTTCGCGTTCTGCGGCGCTGAGCTTGGCGTCGAGTTCGTCCTCGACAATCCTGCGCTGTGGTGTGTTTCTGGGCAGGCTGGGAGGTCTGTTGGCCTCGACGAACTGCACACCCTGTTCGACGCCGATGATGGCGAGAGCTCGTCCAGCCATGAGTTGGTGCTGCGGGGTGAAGTTGTGAAACTCGCCCCACATGGCCTTGAACAGGAATTGGACGATGCCGCGACCGTTGTCGGTTTCCTCTCGGATAATCTGTTGTAGTTCGGGGTAGGGAGTCATGTTCAGTTGTCAATTTGGAATTAGGAATTATCAATTAGGGGTAGAATAGCAAAAATGTTCTTTGGCGGTCAAGTGTTCTGAACTGAGGAGGCAATTTCATAAGTGGAGTTGCAGTAGCCACAAAGTCTCCAATTCCTGGATTGCCTGGCGGCGAGCCCTTCGGGGTTCCCGCCTTCGCGGGAGTATCTGTGTTGAAAGTCAAGTGGTCTGATGTGTTGGCTCATAGCTCTCAGTCCAGGGTGTTCCCCTTCGAGCCACCGCATTCAACTGCAACAGCAGTTTACGCATCAAGGCCACCAGAGCCACCTTGCCTGGCTTTCCCCGATCCCGCAGTCTCCGGTAGAACCGTCCGAGGCTTCCCTCACGACGCACCGATGACAGAGCGGCCATGTACAGAGCGTTTCTGACAGTCGATCTTCCTCCCCTGGTGGCGCGGTATCCTCGCTGAGAGCCTGAGTCTCTCGCCCACGGAGCCAGACCGCACAGAGAGGTCAACTCCTTCGCAGAACAGCGTCCCAACTCAGGGAGGTAGGCCGCCAGAGTGGCGGCGGTCAGTTCGCCCACGCCGGGCACGCTCCGGTACAAGTCTGCGCGCTCAGATAGACGACTCTCACTTCTGAGCGCCTCTTTGTACAGTTTCTCCACTCTCTCTATCTCCCGGTCCAGCCAGCGGATGTGGCGCTCGGTCGAAGCTCGAACTCCAGCCGACACGCCCTTGTCCAGCCGATTGCGCTCGGACGCTCGCTGATTGACCAACTGACGACGACGAGAAAGAAGCTCTTTCAGCGCCTCTCGTGAAGGTTCCTCCTCAGACCGAACCCTCACATCGAACACCTGGGCGTACTGAGACAAAACCTTCGCGTCCAGTTCGTCTGTCTTCGCTTCGTATCCACCTGCGCGTGCGAATGACCTGACCTTGTTGGGATGAACCAACACAACTTCCATCGAACTACTGTCCAGTACACTGACCAACTTGCGTTCATAGCCTCCGGTCCGCTCGCATACCGCCACCTCTACCTCTTCGCGCCTCAACCACTTCAACAACTTCACTATCCCACTCTGTGTATTGGAAAAGCGTCTGACTGGGCCTGCGTTCACCGACACGTCCAGACTTTCCTTGCCTATGTCTATGCCCGCGATTACCTTCATCGTCTTCTGAGTGATGTACAATGTCGGTGTCCTCCACACTTGCTGATTCGGGCCCGGAGCCCACGTATCCGTTCGGAGCGACGACTTTGGCGGGAGGGGTGTCTTACTCCCGCTCGGCGCAGCCTGAGTGGACTCACCTAATGACGGACGACGCGCCCCTCGCGCCTGACACTCAGATTGGCCTTTCTGAGTACCTTTTACAACATACAAATGACGAGACGGTGTTCAGAAAAGCCTAACCCATGACCACCCACCAGGTAATTGATGGTTCCAATCTGTAAATGCAGACCGTCCCTCTAGGGGCGGTGCATTTGGTTCCGTTTGATTGTAGTTGTTGGCCTGATTTCCCCTCAAATCCGCTCTCCCTTCTTGGCGTAGGGATGTCGCGCTGTCTTCCTCTTTCTCGGCTTCTTAGGCTTCGCTGGCTTGATGGGTCTGGACGGCACATCGAATCTCTGAGGATGACGCTTAGACGAACTCACGAACACAAGGTTGCCTTTGGACTTCATTTCAACGTCCCGCTCGTTCAGGTCTGACCGCCTGAGCTTGGCTGTGTCCACTTCGACAGTCGGCTTTGCGCCGCCCTTTACCACGTCTGCCCATTCGGTATAGGGAGCGTTGACCTTAGCGACCTCCCCAGGGGTGTCGTAATCAAGTCCCTCGTGTTCCCGAAACAGGTTGTAGGTCAGCGTCCAGCCGTCAAGATACCTCTGCCCCGTCTCCAGACTCTCCAACCCTCTCAGCGTCTTTGTGCGCTGTCTGTACGTCCCCTGCAATCTCTCAGACAGATTGTTGTTCAATACGGGAGACTGCATACTCTTCATCTTGACGTGGCGGGTTTTGGGAAAGACTTCCTCGATGGCGTCGTCATAGGCTGATAGGTGGTCTGTCTTGATTGTCTCAGGCGGGTCGCTTGCCGCGAGCTTGGCTTTCTCCATAGTGGCGACGGCGGCTTTCTTGTCCCTGCGTGGCGACAGGTGAGACGCGAGTATGTATCGGGTATCCTCGTCCATGACGTTCCAGTTCCACATCTGTTCCCCGCCCACGTCAACGGATGATTCGTCCGCGACCCAATGCTTGCCAGTGTTGGCCTTGTGGTTTTCCATCCGGTCGGCGGCCTCGTCGGTGTAGTCCCTGACCCATGCGTAGATAGTCTGCTTGGACGGTTCGGATATGTCGTACATATCGGCCATATTCTCGCCAATCTGCTTATACGACATTCCCGAATAGAACATCCTGATGGCCGCCCCTATCTGGTCGGTAGTCAGGCGGCGTCCATGTAACGCACCAGTTGTAATAAAGGACTTATCGCAACCCTTACACTTGAAACGCTGGTTGCCCTTCTGCTTTCCCCATTTTATGACACCCTCGGACGCGCAGTAGGGACAGTTGACAGTCTCAGTTACGGTCTTGGTGAATTGCGCCATGTTGAATTCACCCCTCTACAATAATTCCCATTTGACCCACCGCCACAACCAGGGGCCAATGTAAGGGATACTTGTCACAGCAGACGCCAAGATAACACTCGGCAACCGCTCGAACACATTTACCAATAATCCGATTGCTAATGCTTCCATGTTCTCACCTCCGCCGTCTGCGTCTTGAGCGTTGAGCGCGACCTTATCCGTAGGTTCTGTTCGTTCTTCGACAGTAGATGCCCCTCTCGGCGGTTCTGTGCCTGCAATCCCGACAGCGTCATTCTGTGCTGCTTGATGCGGTTGCACGGCGGACATAACAGCGTGAGATTGTCATAAGCGTCACTCCCTCCGTCCGCCTTTGGCCTGATATGGTCAACCTCAAGAACGCGAGGATCGAAGTTGTAATCCCGTCCGCATCCCTGACAGAACGCGCCAACGTCCAGTAACAGCCTGCCATGCTGTTGACGTGGCGGCGGATATTTTCGGGGCATGTTGAGCACTATCCTCAACAGTTCCTCCTTCCTACCTGGCGTCTCTCCCACGAATTCGCTTTCAAGCAATTTCACAACGCTGTCAAGTGTAATACTCATTTGGCCTCAATCAACGCTTGGCATTCGTTTGTCTGATAGTTGTCCCTTACCCATTCGGCTCTGTCCGCCGTCTTGTCCTGTACCACCTTTGCCCTTCCCTCATCTTGCATCCAGCCAACTTTCTTGTTCTCACGCATTAGACCACTCAGTGTGAGATTGTTCCGCTTGCGTCCATTGCATGGACGGCATAGCAGGATTCGATTGGATATGTCGTTTGCGCCCCTGTCTGACTTTGGCGTGATATGGTCAAGCTCCATGAACTCCCGTTCAAGCACTCTCCCGCAACCGCCACAGATAACGCCGTTAGTGTCGCTCTGTGCCTGTATCAGTATGTTGACCATTCCCCTATGCGTGATTCGTTGCCAGGGTTCGACCGGACGTTGCATCTTGAGCCTGAAACTCGGCGCGGCAACGTCGTTGTCGTCCGTGCGTGTTGGCGGTGTGGTCAGGTAATAAACGTCTCCAAAGGTCATTAGATGGGGTTGCTCAGGGTCGGCATTTTCCACTGCCATCCCCTCTTTTTCCAGACGTGTCAAGACAGTCTGGTATGCGCCGTCCCAAATGTCCATCCCTACCCACTGTCGCCCCAGCCGCTCGGCGGCTATCGGAGTAGTGGCGCAACCGCAGAATGGGTCAAGTACAATGTCGCCCTCGTTGCTGGATGCCTTAACGATACGCTCATATAGTGCGAGCGGCTTTTGAGTAGGAAACCCTGTACGCTCACGGGCTTGGGAGTTGATGGCGTTTATATCGCTCCATACTGCTTGAAGCGGAACGCCAGGCATTTCGTCAAGATAGCGAATGTATTCAGCTACCCCGTTTCTGGTGTAACGAATGCGACCCTCGTCATGTAGTTGTGCCATGCTCTCGCGGGGTCTCCGCCAGACCCGAGTTACTCCGTTCCATTCGTATTCATATCCGCCACCGCTCAAACTGGTCGCCGTTAAGTTGTCAGTCCTGTACATACGCCCAGTATCGTCCTTGTGGCGATAATGCGACGCGATGTATGCAGGGGCGTAGTCCTGATACTGCCTATTCCAAGTCCAACTGTCGCCTTTCGAGTAAAACAGTATGGTGTCAGAATTCTTGCCATATCGAACAGCATCACTATGAGCGGTAGTCCTCTGCCACGTTATTTCATTTTGGAAGGCTCGATGTCCAAATATGCCGTCCATCAAAGCCTTGATGTAATGGCTGGCAGTCGGGTCACAGTGAAGATAGACACTGCCATCATTCCGTAGAACCCTGTGCATCTCCATAAGGCGAACGCCTAGCCAGCAGAGAAACGCCGCCATGTCGTCGCCGTAGGACACCCGCGTTGACTCTATGACAGACCATACAGCAGGCCAGTCGTCCTTGATGCTGTCAACCCAGTCCTCATGTACATCGCGCTCCCACGACCACCTATCGCTGAAGCGCGCTCCCCGCGCTAGGCTGTCTGGGGTCGCGTGAAAGTCTCGGTTCTTGTTGAAAGGCGGGTCTGTCGCTATCAGGTGGACGGTCTCGGAGTTCATGCCGCGCAGGAAGTCAAGGTTGTCCCCGTGATACAGGGTTCGGTTCTCAAAGTTCAGTTCAGTCATCAGTCGCCCTCTTCCAAAATACTAGACTTGACCACGTTCGCTGAATCCACCCCTTATTGCGTTCCTGTTCCATAGCCTCTAAACACGCCTTCATTTCTTCCAATCGCTCAATGGTCGCCTCTGCCAACTCATGCCGTATTTGGTCAAGTTCCTCGCGCTCCGCACGGTTTCGCCTAATATGTAATCCATTTACGCCAATCTGGACTACAACGGCCATGCAAAACGTTAATATAATGACCAACAGACCTAATATAGCAACCACTACAATCATGCCCAGCGCATTTGTAGCCAGATAGATAAGCGTACTATCGGACGTGGCATCTATCCCGCCAAACGCATTGACAGCCTTTTGGATTTGAAGTGCCGCCCATGCTACTCCACCTGCACCCAATATCACGATTCCGCCCCAAATGACGTACTTCAAGGCACGTAACCCCAAAGCGTCGGATATGAGTTTGCTGAGTTCGCGGGCTGTAACTTCGGGTTCCATGTTGAAATGGTATCATCGCCACCAACTACAATCAAACGGAACCGTGCATTTTGACAGCGTTCGAAGGTTCGGCTAGGGTTGGGCCGAATCAAACGTCGCGAGGTAGAACTATGGAATATGTCAGGCTTGGTCGCAGCGGTCTGAAGGTGTCGCGGGTGTGTGTCGGTACGAATATGTTCGGAGCGGGATATGTAGAAGACGACCGGGCGGTCTCGGTTATTGATGCCGCCTATGATGCCGGAATCAACTTCATAGATACCGCGGACGCCTATAACTCCGGGCACTCGGAGGTGGTAGTTGGCAGGGCCGTGCGGAGTCACAGGCATGATTTCGTGGTGGCTACGAAGGGGTTCATCGCCACGGGACCGGGACCCAACGATGTGGGACTCTCGCGCAAGCACCTGGTGGACGCTGTGGATGGCAGTCTGAGACGCCTGGGAACTGACTATATTGATCTGTACCAGGTGCATTATTTCGACCCGGACACTCCGCTGGAGGAGAGTCTGGGGACGCTGGACGATATGGTGCGACAGGGGAAGATCCGGTATATCGGGTGCTCGAATTTCGCGGCGTGGCAGCTTGTGAGGGCGTTGTGGGTAAGCGACAAGAACGGGTTGGAGAGGTTCGAGTCGGTACAGCCGGAGTATAACCTGGGCAAGCGGGACATCGAGGGGGAGCTGTTCGAAGCGTGCTCGGACCAGGGTGTGGGAATCATCCCGTACCAGATATTCATGGGCGGGGTGCTGACTGGGCGATACACGCCGGAGTCTCCACCGCCTGAGGACAGTCACATGGCGTCGCGCCACGCTCAGAGGGCGAAGGATACTTACTGGAACGACCGTACCTTCGGGATGGTGGAGACGCTGAAAGACACGGCGGCGGAGTTGGAGGTCAGCGTGCCGCAACTGCTAATCGCGTGGACGCTGTCGAGGCCTCAGATAACGTCGGTGATCGTGGGAGCGTCGCGGCCAGAGCAGGCGGTGAGCAACGGGGCGGCGGCGTCTATCGAACTGCCGGATGAGGTGGTGGGGCGGCTGGATGGGCTTTAGTCGGGGTGTTTGTCTGAAGCAGGATTTACAGGATGTTGGGATTGGCAGGATACTCAGGTGGATGATGGTTTGGGTGTAGTAGTTTAGGTTCTGTTGACATTCTATGATTTTTTCCTGCCTTCAAGGGGTTGCGGTAGGGTAAATAGCTACACCCCGCACCCCTGGATTCCCGTTTTCACGGGAATGACGAGAAATGTCAACACGGCCTAGTCAATCAGAGAGTATGCGATGCCGACTGAGATCAAGCTGTGGCGGATAGAAGAAGATAGGCCCAAGCCTGTCTCACAGGACAAGCTGGACCTGGAATCGCGGCTTGAGAACTGGATACGTGACGATATTGGGCTGGTGAATGACGATCTGCTGGTGATAGGTCAGCAGGTGCCGACGGACCATACCGGGGATATAGATCTGCTCGCGATGGACTCGGAGGCGAACCTGGTTATTCTGGAGCTGAAGCGAGACAGGACACCGCGGGATATCGTGGCGCAGATTTTAGACTACGCCTCATACGTTCAGAAGCTGGGTCTTTCGCGAATACAGGGAATTGCGGTGGACTCAGACTTTCTCGCTGGGAAAAGCCTGGAGGAGGCATTCAGCGAGAAGTTTGGATTCGACCTGCCGGAGTTCGTGAACCAGACACATCGTATGTACATCGTCGCGTCTTCTCTCGATTCGGCAACGGAGAGAATCGTGGGGTATCTGTCTGAAACGCATGGTGTGGATATCAATGTGGCGACGTTCGCGTATTTCGACGTTGGCGGTCAAGAGATGATAGGCCGTTCGATGCTTCTTGATGAAGAAGCCGTACAGACTCGATCCGAATCCAGAGCCGCGCCAAAGCGCAGGCGATATCTTACTCAGGCAGAATTACGAGATATCGCAGAGGAGTCCGGCGTAGAGGGGTTATGGGATAAGGCTATCGAGGGATTCTGGCCTCTGTCCCAATCAAGAGGCAGAAGCGGAAGCAGTTTGTTTTTCAATGTCCAGGATAGGGATGGGAGTTCCGGTGCGTTTGTTTCGCTTGTCCCGGGGGCTAGTTCTAGAGAGTACGGTCTCGCCATCGCACTTTGGCCTGATAGGATTCTCCGTCTCTTCAATGTCCCTGAGGAGAAGATACAGGTTAAGTGCGGACTCTCTGAGAGTCTTGCAGCCAAGGACGTGGGTACGACATCCAGTTGGGCGTACTTCTTCGACAGCGACCGCCTCGACAGACTTATAAAGTTGCTCAGAGAGAGTGCGCCGCAAGCCTGAACCCAGATGAGGTGAATTTCGTATGCCAGCACCACGAATTGACGAGTTACTTTTTCTCATGGACCGCGCTTTTGCGGAGAGCGAACATTCGCTACTGAAGAATCTGGCGAGTGTGGAGGAGGAGTCTTGGACGCGCGTACCGGAGGGCGGTAAACGCTCCATCCAGAACATCGTGGCGCACGTGGGGATGTTCAAATTCATGTATGCGAATCATGGCTTCGATGCGGGAGACCTCGACTATGGGGAGCCGCCCGCGACTCCGTCGTCCGAGCGGCTGGCGTCGGTGGAGGCGGCGACGGAATATCTGCGGGAGGGGCATGAGTATTTGACGGGCCTGATACGGGGGCTTGGGGATGATTCAGAGTTGGAGGCGCTGAGGAAGGCGCACTGGGGCGGTCTGGTTCCGACGCGCCATATCATCGTAACTATGATCGAGCATGATGTGTATCATGCGGGGGAGGTGAATCGGACGCGGGCGCTATTGCAGAATGATGATGGGTGGTTTGTGCCGGAGTAGGGATGGCGTTGACTGAACGGGGCGACGCTGATAATCTCGCATTGTTGGCGAGGATATGCCGCGCACGGGTCTGATGCTACGCCAGTTTGGCAGACACGGGCACCCTCACCCCAACCCCCTCCCACATCAAGGGAGAGGGGGTTTTGGCGGCTTTCATGCCACGAAATTCAGCAGATATAGGGGGAAAGAATATGTGGAATCAGTTCAACACGGCGGACTATGAGGGACAGATCGCGGAGACCGTAACCATAAGCGGTTATAACGGCGACAGGGTCAATGCCTACATGGCGCGACCGCTGGGCTCCGGGCCATATCCGTCCATAGTCCTGATACATCACCTGCCCGGCTGGGACGAGCTCTATCGAGAGTTCGCGCGCCGGTTCGCGCATCACGGATACGTCGTGTGTTCACCCGACCTGTTCGCCCGATTCGGACAGGGGACACCTGACGACATCGCGTCGGCGGCGCGCGGCCAAGGCGGCGTATCCGACGACAGCGTGCTCGCGGACGCCGAGGGCACGGCGGCCTTCCTGAATTCGCTGCCTTATACGAACGGCAAGGTCGGGATCATCGGAAGCTGCTCCGGCGGACGACACTCCTACATGGTCGCCTGCCGGTCAAGCGCGTTCGACGCGGTGGTGGACCTGTGGGGCGGTCGCGTGTCAATGGCGCCCGACACACTCACGCCTCAGCAGCCGGTGGCTCCGATAGACCTGACCGAGGGGCTATCCACGCCGCTGCTGGGCATCTTCGGCAACGACGACCAGGCCCCGCCTCCACACGAAGTGGACGATTTGGAAGAAGTTCTCAAGCAGCACGGCAAGGACTACGAGTTCCACCGCTACGACGGCGCGGGACACGGGTTCTGGTACCACGACCGAGGGGCCTATCGTCCTGAACAGGCGATGGATTCGTGGGAAAAGGTATTCGACTTCTTCGGCGACAAGCTGTCCTAGGGTTACCGTCAACCGCTATCCCGGGCGCGCCGTTCATGTCCCAACCGGGCGGCGTGCCCACTTCGCCCGGGCTTTAACGGGTTTTCGGGCGCGTATGCCACTGCAACGGATTGTGCATCGAACCGCTGAGGTAGATGATAATTCTGTATTTTTCTTGCGATTTGGATTAACCGGATGATATAAATTCGGATAATTCCAAGTTGTTTTCGACTTGGTGGAATTACAATCATCGGGCGCGATATTGGCATAAATCCCAAGTCTTCGCTCTTGACGTAGTGAAAATATCAGTTGCGAGAATCAGATTGAGGGGGAGTCGTTATGAAAGCTAAGTCACTGCTCTTATTGTCTATACTGTTTCTGCTGGCGGTTCCGTTGATGGCGATAGTCGCGTGTGGCGATGGTGGGGCGGAACCGGAGCCGACAGCGGTGTCGGGGCAGTCCGCCTCCTGGCCGACTTCGCCGCCCGCGACTCCCTCTGCGCCGGCGCAGCCTTCCGGTGACATGATGGATGAGCCGTTCAGGATCGGGGTGATGGAGTCGGTTACCGGGCCGGGCGAAACTTACGGCAACGTGGCTGTCCAGGCGAAGCAGATGGCCGTGGACGAAATCAACGCGGCGGGCGGCATCAATGGGCGCAAGTTGGAACTGGTCGTCGAGGACGAGAAGTGCAACGCCCAGGACTCGATAACGGCGTACCGGAAGCTCACCGACGTGGACGGAGTGAAGATCATACTCGGCACTTCGTGCTCCGGCGCCATGCTCGGCGCGGCACCGCTCGCCGAAGAGGACGGCGTGGTCATGTTCTCAGGACTTGCGACCAACCCGGACATCGCGAATGCGGGGGATTATATCTTCCGCACCTCCATGAGCGACGCGCAGGTCGGAGTTGATACAGGTAACGTCATCTGGACGGACGGTGTACGTACACTTGCGACGATAACGGAGTCCACGGACTACGCGGAAGGCGTGAGACGGACTTCCGTCGAGCAGTTCGAGAAACTGGGTGGTGAGATAGTAGGGGCCGAGCGGTACGCTTCGGACGTTACCGACTTCAGGTCGCAGCTCACCAAGCTGCTCAGTGAGAATCCCGACGGTCTGCACGTAGCGGCGCAGTCGGAGTTCACGGGTGGCACGATAGTGAAGCAAGCGCGTGAACTGGGCTACGAAGGACCGATATACGGCGACATCGTGGTGATTGGCACGACGGCGCTTGAAATAGCCGGGGATGCGGCAAACGATGTTAAGGGAATCATCGCGGACCTGGACCCGGGGAATTCGAAGGCCCAGGAGGTTATCAATAACTTCCGGGAGAAGTACGACTACGTAACACTGCCGTGGTATCTTGGTTCGGCATACGACGACGTGTACATCACGGCGGAGTGTCTGAAGCAGACGGGAGACGACCAGGACGCGGATGGATTCAGGGACTGCCTGTACGGCATAACGTGGAGCGGGGCCATCGGGACGGACTACAGCTTCGACGAGAACGGCGAGGTCGTGGGACTGTCGAACGTGGTCGTGGAAGTCTTGCCGACATCCGAGCGGACCGACGACAATCAGGGTTACAGGGTGCTGGGCGCCGCTCCTTTGACGTCCGCGGCAATGGCGATTACCGGCGATATAATGATGGACAAAGACGAGCCGTTCAGAATCGGCGTGATGGAGTCGGTAACCGGTCCGGGCGAGACCTACGGCAACGTGGCGGTCCAGGCGAAGCAGATGGCCGTGGACGAAATCAACGCGGCGGGCGGCGTCAACGGGCGCAAGATTGAACTGATAGTCGAAGACTCCAAGTGCAACGCCCAGGACTCGATTACCGCGTACCGTAAGCTCACCGACGTTGATAGCGTCATGATTATCCTCGGCACCTCGTGCTCCGGCGCCATGCTCGGCGCGGCGCCGCTCGCCGAAGAGGATGGCGTGGTCCTGTTCTCCGGACTCGCCACCAACCCTGACATAGCCAACGCCGGAGACTATATATTCCGCACATCCATGAGCGACGCGCAGGTCGGAGTTGACACCGGAAACACGCTGTGGGCGGACGGTGTCCGCACACTGGCGACGATAACGGAGTCCACGGACTACGCCGAGGGCGTGAGACGGACTACCGTTGACCACTTCGAGAGTCTGGGCGGCGAGGTCGTAGGGGCGGAGCGTTACGCCTCCGACGTGACCGACTTCAGGTCTCAGCTCACCAAGCTGTTCAACGAGAGTCCCGACGGCCTGCACATAGCGGCGCAGTCGGAGTTCACCGGCGGCACCATAGTCAAGCAGGCGCGCGAACTGGGCTACGAAGGACCCATCTACGGAGAGGTCGTCGTGATAGGCACGACCGCTCTTGAAATCGCCGGGGATGCCGCCAATGGAGTCAAGGCCATCACGGCGGACCTCGACCCAGCCAACTCCACGGCGCAGGAGGTTCTCAAGAACTTCAGGGATAGATACGACTACGTTACGCTGCCCTGGTACCTGGGGTCTGCCTATGACGACGTGTACATCACGGCGGAGTGCCTGAAGCAGACGGGCGACGATCAGGACGCCGACGGCTTCAGAGATTGTCTCTACGGCATCACCTGGAGCGGAGCCATCGGTTCCGGCTTTAGCTTCGACGAGAACGGTGAGGTCGTGGGCTTATCCAACGTGGTCGTAGAGGTCTTGCCGACCGCAGAACGCAACGAGGATAATCTCGGCTACAAGGTACTCGGGCCCGCTCCTATGCAGTAGCCACAAAGTACGATAGCAGAGACATTTGTGGGGGTGGCTCACCGTGAAAGCGGGTCGCCCCCACAATGACGTAAGTTGGTCAATCGGCGGGATAACGAATAACTCGAGGAGGCAGTATGCTTCTAAGATACCGCGATAACCATGGCACCCTCCTGGCTATCGCGCTGACCACGCTGGCCGCGCTCTACGTCATCTGGAAGATAACCCAGTCACCCGATCAGGCAACGCAGTTCGCTTTCAATGGGCTCGCCGTGGGCGCGGTGTACGCACTGATAGCGATGGGATTCACGCTGGTTTACAGCACGGTCTGGTTCTTCGATCTCTATTACGGCGCGGCGTCGGCGCTGGGCGCTTACGGAGTGTTTTACCTGCGCTCTCATGATACGCTTGGAGGACGGTACGAGGTAAACGAGCCAATCCTCAACCTAGTTTTCGTCGCCGTAACAGTCGGGGTTGTGGCATGGGCGTTCCACACGGCTTTCGAGTCGCGTCTCAGAGGCCGGCTGAATCCGACTCCTATTTCGGCAATTGCCGGCTTTGTTGGGGCGGCTGCCGGGGTTTATATGTGGTTCGTACTCAGCAACCCGGCCAGCATCCACAGCATACTCAGTCCGGCAGTGGGTGTGATCGTCGCCCTCCTGGTAATCTGGATTCTTCACGCCGGCTACCGGCAGGTATTCCCACGCGCGAGCGCGACGCCTGTATTGATAGTCGGCTCAGTAGCGGGAATCGCGCTCGGAGCATATTGCGCCCTGCTGATAGCGGACGCGCCCGATTCCGGACTCTATCTCAGCTGGGGAGTTTCTTGTCTGCTGGCCGGAATGGTTTCGCTGGCTTTGTACAGGGGTCTGTACGTGCATATGCGCGAACAGGCGAGATCGCCGCTGATAATGCTGGTGGCTTCACTCGGCATATTGCTGGCGATAACCGCGTTCACGACGATAATCTTCCAGAGCGCTCCGCGTCCCCTGCCGGACGCATTCGGCAGTATGCCGTGGAAGGTCGCGGGGGCGAACATAAAGGGGTTCAACGTCTTCACGATAGCGGTCGCGGTTGCGGGATTCGCGTTCCTGCTCCTGCTTCTCAAGACGACCGCCTTCGGCAAGGCGGTGAGGGCTATCGGGGACGATGAAGAAGTGTCGAAGGTAGTGGGCATCAACACGACCGTTGTGATCGCGGCGGTGTTCTTTATCGGGGCGATCTACGCCGCAATGGGCGGAATTCTGAGCGGTCACGACACTGCCATACAGCCACGTATGGGTCTGCTGCTACTGCTGAAGGGATGGATTGCGTCGGTTGTGGGCGGTATCGGCAATCTGTATGGCGCGATTGTCGGCGGATTCGCGCTGGGAATCGTAGAGCAGTTCGGGATATGGGACCTGGCGGGCGAGTGGAAGGACGCCATATCTTTCGTGCTTCTGATTCTGTTCCTTTCGTTCTGGCCCAACGGCCTACTGCCGAGGAAGTAGCTCTATGATATTCAGCACCCGCGGATTGAGGGACACCATAGAATTGGCGCGAGATCCGCGCACGCTCTGGCAGACGTCCAAGAGTAACATACAGTTCTGGGCAAGCCTGTTTATAATAGCGTGGGCGGTCGCGTTCATGCTTTGGCAGGGCGTCGGATTCGCGATAACTGTGGGAACGGTCTTCGCTATCTGGGCGATACTAGCGGTCAGCCTGAATCTCGTGGTGGGATACACGGGCTTGCTGTCCGTCGGGCACATCGGCTTTTTCGGAATCGGCGCGTATGCCATGGCGATACTTACGTCCGATCCGGCATACGAACAGCTGCGCACCGAAGCGATTCCAACGTTTGGCTGGCCGTTCTTCGCCGCGCTGCCGGTTAGCGTGCTGATAGCCGGGCTCGCGGCAATCGTCGTGGGTGTGGTGTTCAACCGCTTCAGGGACGACATATACGTGCTGGTGTCTTTTGGGTTCGCGATTATCGCGTTCAACGTGTTCCTGAACTGGCGGAGCTTCACCAGGGGCGCGTTCGGCATTCACGAGATAGCGAGGCCGAAGATAGGCAACTGGGTATTGGAAGGGGAATTGCAGTTCCTAGTATTTGTGTTCGTGTTCCTTGCGGCCGTCATGCTGATAGCGTGGTTCATAGTGACGTCCTCTTTCGGGAGAGTGCTTACAGCCATACGTGAGGATGAGGACGCGATAGAGGTATTTGGATACCAGGCGACGCATTTCAAGCTGGCGGTGTGGGTAATATCGGCTATGATGGCGGGACTCGCGGGTGGACTGTTCGCTAGTTGGACGAGCTTTATAGACCCATTCTCTTTCATTCTGCTGGAATCTATTTTGCTGATATCCATAGTGATACTGGGCGGTCTTGCCACTATCTGGGGGTCGCTTCTTGGCGCGATGGCTTTCGTCCTGCTGGAAGAGGGGATGCGCTTCCTGCCCTTCATGCCGGTGGAGTACATAGGCCAGGCCCGACAAGTGGTACTGGGAATCCTGCTGGTACTGCTGATGCTGTTCAGGCCGCAGGGCCTGGTGGGGAGGTACAGGCTATGAACACTCACCAAGTCGAAATCGGCGGAGAGATCGCTCTGGAGACGGAGGAAATCTCGAAGCACTTCGGCGCGGTCAGAGCAGTGGACGAGCTTTCGATCTCGATCCCGCGCAGAGGGATGACCAGCATCGTCGGTCCGAACGGGTCCGGCAAGTCAACGCTGGTGAATCTGCTTAGCGGTACCCTGCCCCTGGATGGCGGAATGGTCATCATTGACGGCACGGGACTAAGGGTGGTACACGCGCACGAAACCCCGGAACACGGTATCACGCGCACGTTCCAGGAGGTGAGGCTGTTCGACCAGATAAGCGTGCTGGACAATATCATAGTCGTCCTGACCAGACGGAGAGTTTTTCCATCTCTGTTCGAACGCACAAGTTCCGAGCATAGGGAAAAGGCCCGGACTATACTGGAAAATGTTGGAATGTGGGAGAAGCGCGACTCGCTGGCTATGGAGCTTTCGTATGGTCAGCGGAAACTGCTCGAGATCGGGCGCGCCATGGCGATGGATGTGAGGACGTACCTGTTCGACGAGCCTTTCGCGGGCCTCTTCCCGCAGATGCTGGAGCGGGTCAAGGATATTATGAAACTCATGCGGGAAGAGGGGTACACAATCATCTTCATCTCTCATAATATGGACATCGTGCGCGAGCTTACCGACCATCTCATCGTGCTGGACAGCGGGAGGTTGCTCACGCAGGGCGAGGTGGAAGAGGTGCTAAGCAGTGACGAGGTGATACAGGCGTACCTGGGGACGTAGGTCAATTGAGAATTGAGAATTATGAATTGTCAGACACCGTCAGGACAGGGTTTCTTGACCTGACTGACATCTCCGTTCACTATGGAGCGGTGGTAGCTCTGGACGGAATATCGCTGGGGGTAAGCAAAGGCGAGGTTGTGGCGGTGATGGGACCGAACGGCGCGGGCAAGTCCACGGTGCTCAAGGCGATAATGGGACTCGCGCCCGTGGTGGGCGGCAGCGTCTACTGGCAGGACAGTCCGCTGGCCGCGGTCACGCACGAGATTGTGAAGGAGGGCATCGCCTTCGTGCCGCAGGGCAGGCGTGTGTTTACGCACCTGACCATCGAGGAGAACCTTGAGATGGGGTGCCTGTACCTGAACGACCGGGAGGAAAAGGAGCGCCGTCTGGAATCCGTCATGGAGCTGTTCCCAATCCTGCACCAGAAGCGCGGCGACATGGCCAGTCAGATGTCTGGCGGTCAGCAGCAGATGCTGGCTCTGGGTCGCGGACTGATGGCCGCGCCGGATGTGCTGCTGCTGGACGAGCCGACGCTGGGACTCGCACCGATCATAGTAACCGAGGTGTTTCAGAAGGTCGCCGAGATCAGCGACAGACTCAACACAACCATTCTGGTGGTGGAACACAACATCAAGGGTGTTCTGGACATCGTGAACCGAGCCTATGTGCTGGACAAGGGTCGCGTCGTACACTCTGGTACGCCAGAGTCGGTCAGAGATACTGACATACTGACGCGTGTCTTCCTCGGCAGTTACAGCGCTGAAGAAGAGCCGAATGTGGAGTAGGCGAAAGTTGCTGACCGTATCACAAAAGACACTTATCAACAGACCGGGTTGGTAGCTGTCTCTTGATGGAAGAGGCTCTACTCTCGATCGGGCTGCTGATAGTTCTCGCCAAGATTGCCGAGGGCCTGCTCAGGCGATTCAGGGTAAACTCCATCGTCGCCTACGCCGCCACGGGCGTCATACTCGGCCCGGTCTTGGGAATAGTAGAGCCGACCGTCGAACTTGAGATACTCCTGAGTATCGGCGTATTCCTGTTTTTCTTTCTCATCGGTCTGGACGAGATAGACGTATCGAGTTTCGTGTCGGTCATCAAGGGCAGGTTCTTCATCGCCGCGGCTATCTCGGTCCTGGTGCCTCTGCTGGCGGGGATAGCGGTCACCTCGGATATATACTTCGACTTCGATCTCGGGCTGGACTTCACTGACGCGCTGGCCGTGGCAGGCGTTCTGGCGCTGTCGAGCCTGGGCGTCGTCGCAAAGGTTCTCTCGGACGAAGGTCTCCTCAGAGAACCGCTGGGGCTCCAGATATTCGCCATAGTGATTATTGCGGAACTGATAGCGCTGCTCGTGGTGGGATTCACCATTGGTGAACGCGGGCACGACCTGACCGTGAGCAACATACTCACGCTGCTCGGGCAGATGATGGGATTCACCATAGCGGCATGGCTGCTGTCCACGAAGGTCATCCCGCGCCTGATAGTCCTGTTGCAGCGCGTCCTTCTGGTGCCTCATCTCTCGTTCGGACTGCTTCTGGGAGGGCTTTTCCTCATGGTTGTCGGGGCAGAGAAAATGGGCGTTCATGGCAGCATTGGAGCGCTGCTTTTCGGAGTCGCGCTGTCCAGGCTGCCGGGCCATATAAGACAGGACGTGATGCCCGGAATACGCAGCACGGCGGACGGTCTGTTCGTGCCGCTCTTCTTCGCATCGGCCGGATTGCACCTGAGCCTGGCATTCACAAGTCTGTCGCCGCTGGCAATTGCGGCCATAGTGATCGTACCTCTGGTGGGAAAGTTCCTGGGGGCGATAGTCGGCGCGTACGTGATACGAATGGGCATATCCTTCCCTCTGGCGACCGGGCTTATGGCGAAGGGCGCCGCCGAAATCGCACTGCTGCTGATCATGCTCCAGCACAACCTGATACAGGAAGACCTGTTCTCCCTGCTTATTCTCATAATGTTTGTATATTTCCTGACTATGCCGCCCCTCATAATGTTCGCCATCAACAGGTTCAAGACTTCAGACTCGGGAACTGTCGTCCCAGTAATCATTCCCGCTCCGCTCATCCGATTCGCGCTGGAAGACTTGAGAATCAAAGACATCCTGGACGACACTCCCAACTATCCCGATACGGGGCTGACGGTTAGAAATTTCGTAGATAACTGGATAGTTCCACACCAGCAGGACTATGTTGTGACAGACAGCGGGGAGTTGGCCGGAATTGTGTCGTTGAGTATGCTGCGCTTCCTTCCCAAGAATTTATGGGCCAGCACTCCGCTCGGCAATGTGCTGAGCCAACATATGCACAAGGCTCGCCCGGAAGATTTCGTCGAGGATGTCTTACAGCAGATGAAGGAAAGTTCGCTGACCGTCATTCCCATCGTGGATGGTGAGACGGGCGAGTTCCTGGGAACGGTGACGAGTCGAGACATACTGGACGTGATGATGATAGAGGTCAGGGGCGAGCGCTAAAGGTTGCGCGCGAGTGGATCGAAAGGCTTCAGACAGCGCCCTTCTGAGTTGCGCTGCGACGCCACTCGCCGGCGCGGACTTCGGCTATGCGAACGTCCACATTGTACGCATCGCAGATTTCCGGCGTCGAAAGCCCTTCGAGGCTGGCTTGTTCGGTCTCCGGTATCAGGAACCAGGCGGCGAACTCCTCAGCCTGTCGCTCTTGCTTCCAGCTCCACATGCTGCCCAGTCCGCGCATCCAGACCTGGTTGCCTATGTGGAGAAGGTGGTGGCCGAGGGCGTGAGCCATGCTCGAACGCTCCTCGGCTTCCGATTCGGTATCCAGAGGCAGGAATATGACGCCGTCCACGTAGAATTCGCGGAAACGCGCGCCACCAAAGTCCAGCCTCACTATGGCCAGACCTTCCGTCTGGATCACCTCGTACAGATCATTGGAACCGTACTGGCGTATTATCTCGGTGGCCTTGTCCCTGCCCAGCATGTACTTCGCAGCCCTACTGAAGTGGCGAGTAGTCTGTCGGATTCAGAATCGAGTTGCTTATCCTGGCCGTCAGGGGACCGTCCACTTCCGACTCCGACCTGACCTTGTTCCATTCGGGATCGGCTCGGAACGAAGCCCACGCCTCCGCTCTCTGGCCCTCGTCCTCGAATGCCACGATGTAGATGAGCCGGTCGCTGTAGTCGCCTACGCTGGCGGTCCAGTAGCCGATGTTCTTGATGCCGTGGCGCTCGAATATGCCAAGCGTGTGGTTGCGGAACCGGGCGTTCAGCGCTTCCAGCTTTCCGGGCGCGGCTTCATAGACTCTGTATTCGTAGATCATCATCTCCTCCTAATAGTATGTTCAACGGTATGGCGGTTAGATGTTACACCAGTACCCGATGCAGCCGCCACATGGGGGCGGGCAGCAGTCTATATCGGACTCATCCGCTATAACGAAGTCTATTCAGGAAATCTATTCACGATATGAATGATTATCATTCACGCCCTGATTAGATATACATGTGGGTCCCGCCCTGGTGGAAAGTGTTGTGACCAGAGAACAGACAGTAAGCCTCTCAGGTGATATAATGGGGGTACTATGCCAGCGGCTCCGAAATCGCGCAGTCGAAAATCTTCCAGTTCGGGTGAACGCCTGTCCATGGCGACCGAGAACTACCTGCTGTCCATATTCCGGCTCAACGAGCAGGGTACGCACGTAACCCTCACTATTCTCTCCGAACACCTCAAGACTCTCCCGACGGACGAGGGACTGGGAACGTCGCTGCCGTCGGTCGGCGGCATGATAAGGCGCATGGCCCGCGAGGGCCTGGTCAAGACCAAACCCAACAAGGAAGTCGTCCTGACTTCAAGCGGGCGCAAGTCCGCGGAGAGCGTCGTGCGCAGACACCGACTGGCAGAGAGGCTGGTCGTGGACCTGCTCGGCATGGATATGGAAGTGTCGCACGTGGAGGCACACCGCCTGGAGCACGCCATTTCACCCAATCTGGAAGACCGTATAGTGGCGGTGTTGAACAATCCCGAGACCTGCCCATTCGGTCATCCCATTCCCGGCAGCGGATACAAGCCGCACAGGAACTCCGTATCGCTGGATGTGGCGCGCGAGGGTTCGGAGATGATAATTGATTCCGTTCCCGAGGACGACCAGGCCTTGCTGGAGTATTTCGTGGAGAAAAACATACTCCCCGAACAGAAAGTCATCGTAAAGGAGACCGCCGAGACGAGAGGGGTTATAACGCTGGACTGCGACGGAGACGAGGTCGTATTCAGCTACGACATAGCCGCCAGGATCAACGTCTATCCCGCGTAGAGGATTATCTGTCAAGCCAGCGCCGACGCTATCTCCTCCCGGACATCCTCGTCCGTCTCGATTTTCATTGCGCGTCCAAGAGCGATTTTTGCATGTTCGCCGCCGATCTTTCCCAGCGCCCAGGCGGCGTGCGCCCTGATGAGCTCATCACCCTCGTCCAGCGCGGTCGTCAGCGCGGGAACCGCCACTGGATCGCCTATATTGCCGAGGGCAACGCACACGTTTCTCTGGAGTCCCGCCCTCTTCGCGCGACGAATGGGGCTGCCCTCGAACCGCTTGCGGAACGCGTCATCGTCCAAGTCGAGCAGAGGGATCAGTTCCGGCGCGTCGAAATCGTGACGCTTGTCGAAATCCGGTTCACTGCTGAGTATGTCTTTGCGATTCACCGGACAGACTTCCTGGCATATATCGCAGCCGAATACCCAGTCGCCCATCATGGGTCGCATTTCGCGTGGAATCGGTCCGCGAAGCTCGATGGTCAGGAACGAGATGCATTTGCGGTTGTCTATCACATAGGGGGCGACAATGGCGTCTGTGGGACACGCCGGAATGCAGCGGATACATTCGCCGCAGGTCTTCTTCAGCGGTGGGTCGGGCTTCAAATCAAGGTCGGTTACTACCTGTGCGAGGAAGACCCAGGACCCGTGGGTCGGGGTGAGTATATTCGTGTTCTTGCCGAACCAGCCCACACCCGAACGCTCGGCGGCGGCGCGGTCGTTCATCGGTCCGTCGTCCACAAAGTAGCGCGTGCGAACGGGTCGGCCCACCGCACCTGGAAGCTCGCGCACGAATCTGCGAAGCCTGCCCTTGATAACGTTGTGGTAGTCGCGTCCCCAGGCGTAGCGCGCCACCTTGCCCCTGGGAATTTCCGAGTCGTCAGACCCGCCGGGCGGCGGGCCTGTGTTGTAGTTGGCGGCCATCGAGATGACGGATCGTGCGTCCTCCAGCAGCAGTTCGGGACGATTCATGCGATGTACGCGCTCCTCCGTGTACCAGGGGAGCCCGTCCATGAGTCCGTCTCTGACACGCTGGGCAGCGGCCTCTTCGTCCCTCGTGAATGGCACGGCGTCCGTAATGCCCACCCTGTCGAACCCAAGTGACAGGGCGAGAGCCTTCACTTTACCCTCTATATTAGACAAGACACTATCTCAGACTGACGACTGGTAACTGAATACTGACGACTAAGATCAATCGTCCAGGAATGAGCGGAGTTCGGCGACCAGGGCGTGTACGCCCTCGACATCCGGGCCGCTTGGTGAGAGGTCCAGGTAGTAAGCAAGATCGTCCAATGCCTCCGCACTGTGTCCGAGTTGATAGTGAACTATGCCGCGGTCGCGCCTGTCCATAGCCGAGTGGGGGTCAAGGGCCAGCGCGAACTCGGAGACTGTCAGCGCGCGAACGAAGTCCTCGTCCGCCATGTATATCGCCTTTAGATTGCGGATCATTCGCGCGATTATCTCCCGGTTGGATACGGGCTTCAGAAGGTCAGGACTCCAATCGAGGTCGCCGTGAGCGAGTTCGACAATAATGTCCCTGCACTCCTCTTCGGAAAGCAGGATGCCGCCGCTGAAGGCGTCTATATAGAGGTTCTCGATCTCCCTGTGTCGCACGAGAAAGTGTCCCGGCATTCCTATGCCCAGCAGAGGCACTTTCAGACGCCTGCCCACTTCCATATAGACGACCGCAAGGGTGATTGGAATTCCAGTGCGTCGCTCGAGAACCTCGTTCAGGTAGCTGTTTCTGGGGTCGTAATAGTTGTCCGCGTCACCCCTGAAACCCATGTCGTCGAAGAGATGCTCGCTTATGACGTTGACACAGTACAGCGGGTCATTATCGTCCAGGAATTTACTGGAAATTGCGCCGGCGAGACGCTGAAACGCGAAGAGTTCGCGTTCTACGTTCAGTTGCGGATACTCAGCCGCCGCCAGCAACATCGCCGCCCTGGCGACGTCAATCTGATAGTCCGGCCTGTCGGTTACTTCCGCGAATTGGCTTAACACGCTGACTTGCGCCAAATCTCATGCCCTTCCGTATAACTGGTCGCTGACTCCAGCATCAATTATATATTATGCTCCCGCCTTTCGCGCGGCGACGACATACACAGGGTCGGAGTAGGTCGCGGTATTCGGGCTGATGTCGTACAGCGACAAGTCTTCCCAACCGCCGCTCGATGTGAAGTAGGACCCAATCAGCTGACCGCGGCGATTGTCGTCGAGGGACTGCCAGACGGCCACCGCCTTGGTTGGAAACATACGGTTGGAATATATGATGTGAAAGGACGCACCGTCCTTGAGTATCCGACGCACGTCCGCGAACACCTCTACCGGGCGCGTCATGTACTGTATCGAGACGGTGACCATCGCGGCGTCGAATACGGCATCGCCGAAGGTCAGGTTGGGATCGTCATTGAGGTCGTGTACCACGTACTCGTCAAGCTGCGGGTTCTCCCGCATTTCGACGTCGTTCATGCCGAGTCCTACGACACGCTCCGCGCGAAAGTCGGATGGCAGATGCGAACGCCAGGAGCTCATAAGGTCGAGGATGACGCCGTTCTCAGGCAGCATCTCAGAGAAGTACCGACCTATCGCTGCGATGGCGTGGTCGTCTATATGCACGACGAGGCGCGGCTGCGTATAGAAAAGCCTGTCGTCGGACTCGTCCATGCGTCGGAAGAATTCGGGCGGGTATGTGGGGGTGTCGTTCATGGGCACGGTAGTCAGGATACCACTATTCACCCGCGCCAACCCGCGCCGTGCCGCGTCTGGATCTTATACCCGCCGGAGCGGAGCCCTTGAAGAACGACGCGACCACTCCCACCAGCAGCAGGCAGCCCATTCCGAAGTACAGCATGTTCATGCCCGATACGAACGATCTGAGCAGGCCTGCGTCCTCGCCCCCGCTCACGTTGCCCAGGTCGGGCGCGTAGCCCATCGAGACCATCGTTGCGGTGACCACAGCGGTTGCCACAGCGATGGATGTAACATTCGCCGAATTGCGCACCAGGCTCAGCAGCGCGGACACCACGCCGTGGCGGTTGCCCTCCGCCGCCGAGAAAATCGAGGCCGAGTTGGGGGAACCGAACAGCCCCGTCCCCGCGCTCTGTACCACCAGCGCGCCGATTATGACCGGCAGCGGGGTCGTCTCCGACACTCGCGAGATGGTAAAGATGCCCACCGAGGCTATGATCAGCCCGGCGACGTTGAAGGCGCGGTAGCCGTAGCGGTCTGACAGCCGCCCGGCGACTGGCCCCATTATCGTCATCGTGATCGCTGTGGGCAGCATTATCAGGCCCACCTGTCCCGGATGATATCCAAGCACACCCTGAAGATAGAACGGCATCATGAATCTTATAGAGCCGGTGCTGAGGAACGACACGAAGCTAGCGGACACGCCCAGCGAGAATACCCGACGCCTGAACAATCCCAGGTCGAGCATGGGCGCGGGAGCGCGGAGTTCCCACAGTATGAATCCTGCTACCAATGCTACAGTCGCAGCTCCGGCAAGCAGAATCAGAGGGGACGTCCAGCCCAGCCGATAGCCGTTTGTCATCAGCATGAGGAACGTGACCAGCGCCGCGGTGGAGAGGGCCGCGCCCGGCCAGTCGAACCGGACGCCGCGCCGCTCACGGAAGAACAGCTTCGAGTCCACCAGCAGCAGCGCGCCGACAAGAGCTATCGTGGCCATGGGCAGATTTACCAGAAATACCCATCGCCATCCCAGAACGCTCACCAGCAGTCCGCCTATGACCGGTCCGGCCATGCCGCCCGCGCCTATGACACTCATGTGCGTCCCCAGACCTTTGCCGCGCTCTTCCTCCGGGAAGACGGATGTCACCATCGCCATGCCGACTCCCTGCGTCATGGCCGCGCCCGTACCTTGTATCACGCGGGACAGGACGAGCATGAGTACGCTCGTGGATGATGCGGCGAAGACCGACGCCCCCATCAATAGCAGCAGGCCGACGATGTACACCTGCTTGCGCCCCACCATATCCGAGAGCCGTCCCATGGGTAGCAGCAGCGCGCTCACGGTGAGGGTCTGGGCGATGACTACCCACTGCACTGTGGGAAGATCGGTCTCGAAGTGGCCCGCGATGGTCGGGAGCGCGACGTTGATCATGCCCATAGACATGACGCCTGTGAACGAGCCGAGCCCAATCGCGCCAAACACCCACCACTTATAGTGTGGGCTGTCGGCGAGAGTGCGGCTGAGCAAGAACGGACCTCAGAGGTGAAGTCGCCTCAGTCTATCATAATTTGGCCACCAACCTTGGGTGGCGTCGGTAGTCTGTGCAACCCTACTCCGCCGCCGCGTCCTCAGCGCCCGCTTCTTCAGCGACTCGGTCGCCAAGACGCTGGTCCATTATCAGCAGACCGGTGCCGTCGTTGCCGATGATGTCCATGTGGTCCACTATGTCCCTGATCGTCTTCTCCTCCTCCACCTGCTCAGTAACGAACCATTCAAGGAGAACGTGGGAAGGGTAGTCGCGCTCCGCGACGGCGAGAGCGTACAGGTTGTTGATCATGTCTGTGACCAGACGCTCGTGTTCCAACGCCATTCGCATTACGGTGTGAGGAGACTCGAATTCGATGGGTGGCTGTTCGATAGCCTGCAATGTTACGCGCCCGTCTCGGTCGTTCACGTAGTCGAACAGCTTCAGCGCGTGCGCCGTCTCCTCCTCGAATTGGAGCCGCATCCAGTGGGCGAAACCCGTGAGGCTGAGCGTCTCGAAGTAGGCCGCCATGGACAGGTAGAGATGGGCGGAGTACATCTCGCTGTTGATCTGCTGGTTGATTGCGTCTTGGAGCCGGTCGCTTAGCATCGGTTTTCCCCCTGAAGAGTCGTATTCGGTTCATATCAGACCCGAAAGCCGTACTCACATTCTAGGCTAAACGGGGGCTTTGGTCTGCTGAGGTTTGGAGGAAAGCCGGACGTCGTATCCCCTGAATAGCCCATGTCCTATGATGAAGTCGGCCCTCGCGCCCGAGTGCGCCCGCCTGAAGGCGTCGCTCTGTATCCACTCTCCCTGGGCTTCCTTGGACTCCCAGTGAGTGACTATGAGGTACTCTTCGTGTTCCTCGTCAGCATCGAGCTTCCACATCTGGAAGCTCACGAATCCGGGCTGCCGTTCTACGCCGCCCTGCCTTGCGAACCTTTCCTCCAGCTTGTGACCTGTGCCCTTTTGAACCCGTATCCTGTTAGTGCCTACGTACATCCTTCGTCTCCCTTTTGGCGGGTGTGAGCGAGCGAGTTCAACTCAGTGTTTGTCTGAATCAGGAATAGCTGGTATCCCTACTAAGAGTTATCGGCGGAGAAAGGATTACCGTTTATGAATGTCAGCACTTCAGAAATATCCGCCAATGGAACTTTCTCCCTACGAGCTCGGTTGTTCAGAATACCCATCTGCCTACCTTGCTTCTGTTGGGTACGACGGGACGCATAGGCTTTATCATACAAAAAGTATCCTGCGTTCTGGAAAATACGATGAACGATCTCCGGGAACAAAGTACGTTCACCAGTAGTGATATTCCTATTATTGGGAACAATCACCGTGCATCGCCCACTTTCGGGTTGCGACTTATGGAACTGAACTGCAATGGTGGCCATGGCTTCAAGCCAAGCGTCAGCATCCATATTAGCGAGATCATTAGGAGAATCCGAATACTGCCCATTAACCAAACCATAATAGGGGGGGTCAATTATGACGTAATCGGAATGGTCGGTAGGAAGTCTATCTAGTAAATCACACCATTGTATCTGACTCGCATATGGACCCCTAGGCGCCAAGTCTGCTAATTTGATTTCGATGCTACGATCCTCTCCCTGAAGCCACTCTCCTCTTTCTTCCCATACTCTGAGTAGCATACCTGAGCCTGCCATGGGGTCAACGACAATATCTCCCTCACGGGCATAGTACCAAAGGCAGTTGGCATAGAGATCTCCCGGAATGTAGCCATGGCCTTCCCAGCCATCAATGCGAGGCCAGCGAAGAGTGGAGAAGTTCCAGTTGTCAGTTGGTCTGATCACTGTTGAAACCGGTCTGGGCGATGTGCCTCTCAGTCTTTTCACCTCTGATTCGGTCATTGCTGGGTGAATCTTCCCGTCCTCAGTAGCTTTGGCTAAGGTTTCTGAGGATAAGTCGGACAAGGCGGATAAGGTCCTTACTCGATATGGAAGCCTGATGCGGAGATCAGAAGTTATAACTGAGTGCAGGCGTTGACCGATGATCGCCAACACACGTGCGTCGCGTGGCGTTATCCCTACATCTGCCAATAAGCGAAGATAACTATCTTCAGGTAGACTTCGGCGGGCTTCATCAAGGCGTTTCCCCTGTTCGACAATTGCTCTTCCAGCGTCGGTATATGAATTGGACAGGTAACGGCGCCAAGGTCGAGGCATGGAACTCCCCCGTAATGCACTTAGGTATCAACAGATAGATGCAGTGGGCATCAATCCGCCACCGTCAATTTCGAGCGAGACCTATCCATCTTTGCCAACAGTAAAGAGGGGACTTCAAACAGATCTACGAACATTTCACCTGGGCTGAGCCTGTCAGCCTGTTCTAGCATTTCCACTCTGCTCGTAGGCAAGGCGTCGCGCAACACACTGAGGTTGCGATGACGACCTACAATGGTCGTGTTGAGATTATTCCTCATATATTCAGGAACATCGCCTGCACTCTGAACCGAAATTACGTATCCGATTCGGAGTGTTCGTCCCCTGCGAATCTGATTGTGCAACATATCCGTAGCAACATCTCTCAAATACCGAGAACTGGCTGTGAAGATATCAGATGCCTCGTCAATGATAACCTCTAACTCAGGAATGTTGTTGACCGTCGGGCTTTGCTGAACTGCAACTGAACGCAGTTCTCGCGCTCTTTGCAAAAGTCGAGTAAGGAAAAGGGCGTACCCCCGGCTGTGGCCTTCACCAATTCGTATAACATTAAGACCGGGCTTGAACACATCATCAATGTCGCCGGTTGGCCTGCGCTGACCAAGTGAATTAGAAGCAGGCTGTGGGTCCACAAATGGCGGAATCCTACCGGGCCGGCTTAGCCTTCGTCGCAAAGCTTGCATAGTACCACGGTGAAGGCTACCAACACTGTTGCCGCCATACAGTAGATTGTTTAACTGGCCATCTTGCGTACTCAATACATATTGTGTGAGGTCTCGGATTGTCCAGTCTTGTCTCCTAGAGGATTGATCGGTTGCATAAGCGGTAGCTATTTCAGCGAAAGTCTCAGCCTGATTTATCTCACTGGGCTGGTAGAATATAGTACCGGCCAGTATCTCAGGATCTAAATCCATCGCTCGTACACCAAGTACTCGTGAGAAACTATTGGGGTCGAATTCGTCCAGCGTCCAGTAGCGCACTGGTCGTTGACTGGAGTCCTGTCCGTCGATAGAGAATGCCGACCGAATTTCAGCATCTGGATTTTCTTGATGGTGGTTCTGGTGATCTGGCTTGTGATCAAAAATGATGACGCAACGGTTTTTCGCAGATGCTACGTGAGCAATATTTGATAGCAGTTCTGACTTTCCGGATCCAGTTGATCCTGCGACAAGCATATGATGGTACAGTATTCCGTCATCAAGATTAATAGCGACTTCGGCTTCCCCACTACGAGCTAGCTTACCTATGCGAAGATCGTTACCCTCAACTTGGGATAATCGCAAGTATTGGATGATCTCATCAGAAGTGGCCAGACGGTTGATAGCTCCTGTCGTTGGTCGGATGAAGGGAGTTTCGGGCTCGCCATCATCACCAATCATGGCTTCCACCCTGGCATCGTAGTAGGTTATGTTGGACACGATTGAGTCTTCCGAGTATCCGAGGTCCTCAAGAAGGGCCAACATCTGGCTGAGTGAAATAGTATCAAACGGATTGGCAGCATACCGGCTGAGATTGCGGTTAGTGGTCGCTATCTGGAGAAAGAAGTGATTCGTTTCAGACTCAGAAATCAGGTAGGTAAACTGTGGAATTAGGTAGTCCACGCCCCTGCCTACTAGTCTGACAATGCTAGTATCTGTGTTCGGATCGTCCGCGATTTGGATAAGCTGAATCATCCTCTTAAGCTCCGTTCGTTGGTCATTGCGAGGAAGCGATGAGGATCATCAACTGAGAATCGAGCGATGACTTCATTCCGAGCCCGTGCACCGTTGAAAGTGGCGCGGACATGGTTATCCGCTATCTGCAACAACATCGGGATGTCATGATCTAAGGTTCCCCCGTTGTCATGTCCAAGTATTGCTAGGGCCAATGGAACTTGATCGCCCATGCATTCAAGGGCGAAAGCCTTACGATTGAACTTATAGACTACTCTAACGACTTCGCCTGCATTTGCTTCAATCCATCTGCTGATATTCTGTTGTCCTCCGCTAAAGCGTTCGGACAGTATCGTCGACCATTCAGTCATGACGAATATCTCGCCGGGGCGCAACGCATACCCAATCGCGTTGATGAGTGGGTTGGCAGATAGATCTTTGATAAATCCAATCGCACGACGGTCGCTAACAAGATCCTCAAGCAAGATACGCGCTCGATCTTGGCTCAACATATTCTGCGTCAAGATTGGGCCATCAATCAAGACTATGTGAGCTTCGTCTTCCTGAAGCCATTCGTGAGCTATCTCGCGTTCCTCATATTCTCGAAAAGTGTTGATCCAAGACTGCTCCTGGTCACGTGCACCCCTCAAATACTCCGCCCACTGCGTTATAGCTTGGTTCCATGTAACACCGCGATTTTCAGACGGAGTGAGATGGGAGGCATGAGTTCGGGCTACATGTGCTCTTGGGCGGTGGAGTGTCTGAGGTGTTACGAGTATCACCCCTGCGGCATATATTGTGTCCGATGCAAATCGCAAGGCCGAAACAGCATCAGTGCCATCAACAGCGGCAATCGTATTATTTCGATAATGGCCAGCGGCATCATGCAATCGAGAACTAGCCACTTCGCTCATGTCGGATGTCCCTGCGGTCTCCGTTTCGATGATGCGCCGAACTGCGGCGACGAATTCATCCTCTTTCTCGGAGGAAACCCCAACGAGTGCTGGAATATCGCCTAGCACATGGTAAGTGTCACTGATGTCTTGACGCCCCTCAAGGGCATCAGCGAAGTACCGACCTGTGTTATTTTCACCAGTCATACCAACTCCGTTCACAAATATAGGGTTGAGTTTAACACACCGACTCAGTGGCAGAAGTGGCGGGTGCAGGTTAAGCAGGGGATTCGTACTTAAGCTCAGTATTGGGTTCTGTGATGATTCTGTTGTTCAAGACGATCTTGAATCAGCACGCTTGTACTTTTGCGAAGGACCGACCTTCCGAATTTCATCGGAATCATGAGCCGAGCGGGACAGATCCGTCGGTATTCAGCGGATGTTCCGTTAAAATGCGATTGTCCCGATAATTCTCTCGGTTGCCCTTGACGCTCACAGAATATTCGTGCTATGATGTCTCTAAATCGAATATACCGACCTCTCTTGTAGGGGCGCCCACAAGGGACGCCCCTACCGGGCGAGGGCCAAAGCGCTCAGTGAAAACTGGGCGCTTCCGCTTACCGGAACTAACAGCTAATCGCCAAAGACGAAGGACTCAAAATGCACGACAACCTGACTCCACGCGAACGACTCGCCAAGATAGTCGCCGAAGAAACCGGCGGCGGGCGACGCATTGTCCGCTTCTTCGTACAGGTCGCCGAAGGCGAACTACACTCCGAAGGCTTCCAACCCTGCCACCGCATGGACTCAGCCAAAGAACTCGTCAAGATAGGTCTCACCGAGTTCGAAGACTACATACATGCCAACTCCACGCCCCGGAAACCCAGGGCCAGGAGAACAAGCCTTCCCGACGCCGAACTGTCCCCTGAGATAGCCGAAGCGCGCGAACAACTCGCCAAATACGCTAGGGAACTCACCCAGGACGGTCGAACCGTCATAAAGATGTACGCCGAAGTCATGGACGGCCTCAGAAACGACGAGGGTTTCAAGCCCCACCACCGCATCGCCGCCGCCCGCGAACTCATCAAGCGCGGCTTCGACGAAGCATACACTCCGCCCACGCCCGAAGTGCGCCCCGAAACCGACGCTACCGTCATTCCCGCGAAAACGGGAATCCACACCGCCGAAAACACCGAATTGATAACTGATAATTCCGAATTGAAAATTGACGAAGATGAACCCGTTGACTACCTCGCCATCGTCAAGCGCGTCGTCGAATCAATGGGCCCCATCGAAGAAGAGGAAGAAGACCCCAACGCCTACAAGCCCGACTACTCCATGTGGGACGAAATCCTGGCCCAGCCCGAACCGGAGATAAGCGACGAACACGCCGAGATAGGTGCTGCGCTCTTCCACGAAGCCGTCGAGCGCAGCAGACTCTGGAAACAGGCCAATGCCAGGAACCCAACCAAAGAGGACCATAACAACTATGACGACGGCTAGTTCCGCAGCCACACAAAGTCACTTCCCCCTCGATGGGCTGGAAAGGGTAGGCAAACGTGCAGTCAGCCATGATCACCAATCTACAAACCCCCTCTCCCTCAGGGAGAGGGCTGGGGTGAGGGTGAAGATTCCCTACCCACTAAACTGATACAGGTTCCCCGGCTGCCATCCGTGTGCCGACTTGTGCCCATCCTGATACAATAGGGCTCCGCAAACCGATGGTCATTACGGGGAGGGTCGGCGATGAAGTGGGTATCCGCGCTGTCAGAACACAGGTTTCTCAAATACGCAGTCGCGGAGTGTGCTCGTGAAATATCGGAAGCGCTGGGCGATCAGAGCCCTGACCTAATAGTCGCGTTCGTTTCAGCGCACCATGCCGCCCGCTACGACGAGCTTTCCGGCCTGATAAGCGAACTGTTCGCCGATTGCTTTCTCATAGGCTGCTCCGGTGGAGGCGTGATAGGCGCCGGACGAGAGGTCGAAGACAGGCCCGGGCTTTCGCTGACTGCGGCGGTTCTGCCCGAAGTGGACATCGTCGGCTTTCACATCAACAACGACGATCTGCCCGACGGAGACGCCCCTCCCTCCGCGTGGGAGGACCTCACCAATGTTGTCGCAGCGGATGACCCGCAGTTTATGATCCTTACCGACCCGTTCAGCGTGCAGGGCGAAAACCTTCTGATGGGATTCGACTACGCCTTCCCGCGCGGCGCGAAGATCGGCGGGCTCGCGTCCGGCGGTCGCCAGCCCGGTTCCAACGCGCTCTATCTTGGAGACCGCACCTACGACAGCGGCGCCGTCGGAGTAGCCCTTCACGGCGATATCGCCGTGGATACGATAGTGGCACAGGGTTGTCGTCCCATTGGACAGCGAATGCAGATTACGTCGTGCGAACACAATATGCTGCGAGAGCTCGACGGCAGGGACACCTTCGAGGTGCTGCGGGAGACGTTCCAGCAGCTCGACGAACGCGACCAGCAGCTTGCCCAGCACTCTCTATTCCTTGGCGTGGTCATGGACGAGTTCAACGACGATCCCCAACTTGGAGACTTCCTCATCAGGAATATCCTGGGAGTGGACGCGCGGCGCGGCGCGCTCGCAATCGGTGAGATACTGAAGGAGGGCCAGACTGTGCAGTTCCACCTGCGCGACGCCGAGACTTCTTCGCATGACCTGGACGCGATGCTGACCCAGTACTCGTCGGACGGAGTTCCCGGCTCCGGAGCAGGAGCGCTTCTGTTCCAGTGTCTCGGACGCGGCTCTTACCTCTACGGACGCCCGGACCACGATACCGACATGTTCCGCGACAAGGTCGGCAACCTGCCACTTGCGGGGTTCTTCTGCAATGGAGAGATCGGCCAGGTGTCCGGTTCCACCTACCTGCACGGCTACACAAGCTCATTCGGCATATTCAGGCCGAAGACTCCACTCCTTCCGAGCCTGTAATGCAGTATAGGAGTTAAGAGCTTGAATACGACTTGCTTCTCGTCATTCCCGCGAAGACGGGAACCCCGAAGGGCTCGCCGCCAGGCAATCCAGGGGCTGGGGGTGGTCTGAATATGCCTAAACCAGCTGGATACAGTACTAGAACCAAATAATCACCAGACACCTCAAATAAGGGTGAAGGCTCAGCCTTCCTTGAGAACGCCAAGAAGGTTTTTCGGACAGCAGATTTCCGTAGAACGGGACGCCGATACCCGCGAACCTCTGGCGTTTTCGTTTGGAAAAGAGTCTCACCGCGTCGAGCGAATCATGACGTCGTGGCAGGACTACGACTTCCCAAGCGACGGGCGCAAGCACAGGTGGTGGCAGCGTCATCACAGGAACTACTACCGGATACTGACCACCGAGGGCAGACATTTCGAGATCTACTACGACCGGGGCGTGTCGCTGGACAATCCCAAATACATGCGCTGGTACGTGACACGGGAGCTATGACACGTTGAGAATACTGGTTACGAATGACGACGGAATAGACGCGCCCGGCGTATGGGCACTGGCCGAAGCCTTGACCGACCTCGGCAAAGTCTCAGTGGTGGCCCCGGACCGCGACCAGAGCGGCGTTGGAACGGCGCGCACCCTGCTCACCATACTCAGGGTCAACGAGGTGGAATCCAGGCTGGAGGGAGTGACCGCCCACACGGTCAGCGGTACGCCTTCGGACTGCGTGATTCTCGCGGACGGCAGCCTGTTCCCGGAACGGTTCGACCTGCTGGTGTCCGGCATAAACAACGGCGCCAACATGGGCCTGGACGTCTTGGACTCCGGCACATTCGGCGGCGCGCTGAGAGGCTATTTCCACGGAATACCCTCTATCGCGGTTTCGGTCGCCGGGATCAGCGGCGTGAACTACGAACCCGCGGCCCGCGTCGCCAGGAGCCTTGCGCTCCGCATATCAGGTGAGTCTCAGGATGAGCCGATCCTGTACAACGTGAACGTCCCCCATGTATCTGAAGACCGCATCCGGGGTGTGAAGGCCACCACCCTCGGCCCGAAGGCGTACCTGGAGAGCATCGAGCGCGGTCACGACGGCTGGCGCTCCCATTACTGGATCAAGCACAATCGCCCCACCAATCAGAAGGTCCCCGAGGGATGCGACGTCTGGGCTACGAGAAATAACTGGGTCTCGATAACGCCACTCGATCCGGCGTTCGTATGGGGCCGGAGTTCCCGTGACTTGTCTGGGTTGGTGAGCGGGGTCGCGGAGGGAGCGGGGCTGAATGGTCAGTGAACATTCGGAATCCGTTACACGAGATGAGGGCCTACCCGATTCTGAGGATTAGGCTGGACAGCCGTGAGCGATCTCCTTGGCCAGGGCGGCGGAGATCTCCAGAGAAATAAGAGAACTCATAGGTGCTGGACATGAACGCAGAGCGCTGGAGATGATGCGGACTCTGCACCCGGCCGACATGGGCAGCATCCTGGTTGGGCTGCCGCGATCCAGCAGGGACGCCGTGCTGGGCTTGATGTCTCCCGATACCGTCGCCTGGATGCTGAGACAGATGAACCCCGCTGTGGCGGCGCGAGTAGGAGCGCGGATGGGCACGGGAATGCTCTCCGCAGTGCTTCGACAGCTCCGACCCCAATTGGCGCTGGAGACGCTGCGTCGCCTTCCCACGCTCCACGTTCGTCCGCGACTCGCAATGGAGACTTTGCGACGTCTCCCCACGTCCCGGGTCCGTAGGGTATCCAGGAGCGTCGAGCTCCAACTCGAGGAGACGGTGGAGGACATTAAGCCACTCACCCACTCGCTGGGCGAGGCGGGCTCCCTCATGACGACGGTTTTTCCCTCGGTGGGTATCTCTGATCTCGCTCGCGCCGCGCGGGAGAGTGTCAGGGAACTGGCAGAGGAAGACAGGGAAGAGTTCACGCACATCCTGGTTCTGGATCAGGGCGGGGAACTATTGGGTCAGACCAGCATGGTTGATCTGGCGCTGGCGGAGAACGAAACGCAGGTCTCGGAGATAGCCAGCCCCGTAGTCGCTGCCGTGAACGGCGATACCCCAATAGAGGAGTGCGCCCGCCTCTAGCGTCACTACAACCTGGCCTACCTCCCGGTCGTGGAGAACGGACAGGTCATAGGCGTCATTCCATCCGAGTCCCTCCTCACCGCTACAGTCGAGGAGGATACGCGGCAAATGATGCAGGTGGCGAGCGTGGCGGGTGAAGTCATTGACGTCCCCCTGTCTATCTCGATTCGAACGCGCCTGCCCTGGCTTACGGTCAACCTTGGCACGACCTTTCTGGCAGCGGCCACCGTCTCGCTCTTCGAATCCACCCTGGCGCAGGTAGTGGTTCTCGCGGCGTTCCTTCCGGTGGTGGCGGGACAGGGCGGCATTGGCGGTACGCAGACCCTGACTTTGATCGTTCGATCAATCGCTCTGGGCGAACTGGTGGGCGTGAGCGCGACGCGCATACTGGTGCGGGAGGCCGCGCTGGGGATTCTGCATGGAGTATGGCTAGGTGTCCTGGTGGCCGCTGTCTCAATTATATGGAAACAGAATATAGGTCTTGGCATAGTACTGGGGCTGGCGATGTTCGGCAACATGATCATCGCGGGGTCTGTGGGAGCGGCGGTCCCATTACTGCTGAGACGCCTCGGAGTTGATCCTGCGGTCGCGTCCGCCGTCATCGTCACCACCGTGACCGATGTGTTCGGATTCCTGCTGTTCCTGGGCATCGCCAGCGCAGCTATAAGCTTGATTCAATAGCTGTCGGAAACCGAGTTATACGGGATGGGCGCAGGTCCCCGGCCGTCTTGGTTAGCGCGGCCTGGAATAGCGCGCGGCCACGCCATGCTTCGCGGTCACGCAGCGGTTCGAGTGACAGGCGTTCGGCAATCCCAGGATGTCTGTCCCTTGAGTTGTCAGTGCCATTGGTTGGCGTCAACGAGGCCCTCCGGTTTGTGGCTTGTACGTAGCCCGGGGCATTCTCGTATGCCAGAGTCTCTGAGCGTGGCTGAAACCGGCGAAGATTTCAGCCACGCTCAGAAGGGCCAGGTCCGGGTGTGTCAGGAGTCTCGGACAGGATGGTCAGTTGCGGAGGATATGGCGCTGCGTACCTCCTCCACTGCTTCCGTCCCAATCTCCTCAGCAGACTCTAAGGCACTGTTGGCGACGCTCGCTATCACCTCTTCCTCGGAGATTCCGAGGATGGATGAAACCTGACGGACACTGTTGAGCGCGCCAGTAACCGCATTATACAGACTGGCGCCCGCCTCGTGCGATCCCTGGACTATTCCGTGGGCCGCGCCCTCGATGAGGTGAACAGACCTCGATGTGGTCCTGCCCACCACTTGGGAAATTCCTATCAGAGCGCCTCCGGCTAACGTCTCCGCACTCTCTTCTACCTCGGCTGCCGCGTTCATGACTCCCCTAGCCGAGTGCATTGCGACCTCTGCGCCGGCATCGCCAATGTCGGATATGGGGCCCGCGGTATTCTGGACCGCGGTGGACACCCTTCTGGCGATTGTCTCCGCCGACGTGCCTCCGCGTCCCGCCGCCGCCATCGCCGCCCTGGTGGACGACGCCAACTGATATGCCGTCACTCCGACGGCCACATCCACACCGGGGACATGACGAAGATAGCTGTACGGGAACTGAGCGGCGAATCTGAGACCGGGCAAGGAACTCACGGCGCGGGTCATATCGGCGGAGCCGGCCATCAGTTCATCCATGACCGCTTCTCTCCTTGCTTCGCCCTCCTCCCGTATGGTGGTGAGGGTGTTGAGCGCCACAAGGCCAAGCGCGAATGCGACGACGAACAGGAAGTCGTAGCCTGTGAGATGGAACGCGGGAAGGTCAACTGTCCTCGTGGGATCAATCCATTCCACGTTTATGGAGAAGGCGCGAACGCTGAAGAAGTCGGCGAACCGGCCTCCGACCAGGGGGGCCAGGCCCGACCCCAGGTTGGTGGCGAGCGACGCGCCCGCAAGATACGGGGCCGCGTTGCCCGTAGGCGCCAACTTCATGCCGATAACGCCGGTGGCTACATTTATGCCCGCTATGGCTATCCCCGCGAATATGTGCAGAATCACGAGCAGCGGTATCGTGAGGAAGTACCTGTCCGGTAAAGTCGTGAATGTCCAGCCGAGAATCACCAGCAGGAGCAGAGATGTGCATACGGACAGGATGACCTTGCTTCCGAGCCTGTCGGACATTGGGCCCCAGACGCGAAGGAAGAGTATGTTGGACAGTTGGCTGACCACCGTGAGCGCGATGACCGCACTCAGTGGAAGCCCGAGGCGACCGAGCATATACACCGCGAAGAATGGGATAGCCAGGTTGGCAGTGAATCCCCTGAAGAAGAGGAAGTTCATCAACTGCCTGAAGTTCTTGTCTCGCAGAGGCATCGTTAGATTGTCAATGAGAGGAGGCCGACCTCCCACCGGGGTCTGCATAAGCGGTTCGGGAGCGAGCGCCATGAACACGGGGCTTGCCATCCCTATGAATATCGCGCCCGCGAGCATGGCTATGGTATAGCCGTACACCCCCGCGTCGCCGGGGTTCTGCGTATTCCAGAAGTCAATGAAGAAGGACGCTCCCAGCCCGAAGACGATGGACGCGACGGTCGCGAAGGTAAGACGCCTGGAGAAGAAGCCGCCCAGTACGTTCGAGGGTACAAGGTCGCGCAGCCAGCCGTTGTAGTTGGCGGCGGTGGCCGCGGCCAGCAGGCTGCGGAGCGCGACCAGTCCGAGCAGCGCGGACACTGACAGGGCGCTGGGTATCTCCACGAATACCGGTATCAGCGCGACCGGAATCCAGAGGGCCTGGGACAATGTCCACGTGGACACTGCCAGAAGTTTCCGCACCTTCAGTCGTTCCACGACCACGATCATCAGAATCTGCGTGGGCTGCAGCAGGAAGGGCAGAGCCGCCAGAACGCCTATCTGGAAGTTGTTCGCTCCCATCAGAAGCGCGTAGGCGGCGAGGAATCCGCTTCCGGTGATGCTGCCGAATCCCATTGAGGCCGCGCCTTCCCAGGTCAGCCATTTCATCCCAGAGGCGATTTCCTGGTCGGAAAGCGTCGGCTTTGGGGAAAACAGTCGCTTTTCCTTTCCGCGATTCTATGGAACGGCCTGGCCCGCCATGACGCCGGTACAATGTTCGTTGTCAACTGCGACGCTCCCGTTGACCAGCACGAACGGTATGCCCGTGGGGAACTGGACTGGATCATCGTATGTCGCGTTGTCAATTACGTGATCCGCGTCGAAGATAACGATGTCCGCGAAATAGCCCGTTCTGATGAGTCCACGACGCTTTAGTCCGAAGCGCCGTGCGGCGTTGTCAGTCATGCGCTGAACGGTCTGTTCGAGACTGATGACCGGATGCTTCTTCCGTAGCCGTCCGAGGAAACGCGGGAAGCATCCGTATGCCCTGGGATGAGGCATCGAGCCTATCGGTATCGCATCGCTGCCCACCATGTAGTCGTCTCGCGCCAGAAAGTCCATAGCATCGCGGCTGATCTGGTCCCACACGCGGACGCTGTGAGGCGGCGCTCCCCGGTAGCAAATCTGACCGTCCTCTTCGGCGAGCAAATCAATAAGAGTTTCGCCGGGGCTCTGCCCGCGTTCGGCGGCAACGTCCGCAAGACACATGCCCTCCAGGTCTTTATTCACCTTCATGTAGGTGAACACCGCGTCGTCGAGTGTGCGGCGTGGGTGCCCTTCGAGTTCTCTCACCAGCCTGCGCCGGAGTCGTCCGTCGCGCAGCCTGCGCATTATCTCGTCAGGGCCGCCAACATGATCCTGGCTGGGCAGGAAGCTGAGAGGGAATGAGCTACCCGTCGGATACGGGTAGAGTTCCAGCGTGCAGTCAACTCCCTCGGCCTTGGCTTGGTCTATGAGTTCCATGCGCTCGCCCACCTGGCCTGCGTTTGAGGCGTCGGTCCGGTAGTGGGAGAAGTGAACTTTGACGCCCGACCTGCGGCCAATTTCCAGAGCTTCGGGCACACCGCCGTCGCCGAAGCCACGGTCGGTATTCACGTCGCGGAGGTGGGTAGTGTAAACACCGCCGTACTCTGCCACTACATCACAGATAGCTACGAGTTCATCCGTGTCGCTCCACGCGTTGGGATGATAGGACATTCCGGTGGCGAACCCGATAGCGCCCTCTTCCATTCCCTGCCGCACCAAGTCGAGAGCCTTGTTCAGTGCCTCTCCACGCAACGGTACATCATCGAAACCCACGGTCTCCAGACGTATGGCGCCGTGTGCAACGTTATAGGCGGTGTTTATCGAAACCTTCTTGTGGTAGTGCGACCGGAACGCGGCCACGCTGGACATGTCGAGGTCTTCGGGCGGCTCGCCCAGTATGCCCGACAGGTATCGCCTGTAAGTCTTGTAGTTGTCCGCGGACATCGGCGCGTAGCTCAGGCCGTCCTGTCCGAGTATCTCAGTGGTTATGCCCTGACGGAGACCATTGGCGTGCTGCGGATCCCAGAGCAGAACGCCATCCGAGTGCGCGTGCGTGTCTATGAATCCTGGGGATACCGTGAGGCCGGTAGCGTTGATCACGCGTCGGGCCTCTGCCTGCGACAGGTCGCCTATTACGTCTATGCGCTCGCCGGATATACCGACATCGGCTCTGAATCCGGGCGATCCGCTTCCATCAACGACAGTTCCCCCGGTAATTATTACGTCAAACATCGCCCACCTCGGCTCACGGGTTCATTTCTATCGAGCGGAGTATATCACAGGGTACAAAAGTCAAGGGCATCCTTGCGAGCCGATGAATCCCGGCCCACGAGGATGCCCTTTAACTTCCTGTTTGGCTAATAAATGCTAGATGCCCCTGTCCATTCCCATGTCAACGGAGACTTCGCGGCCTTCAAGCGACTCTTCCATCTTGCTGCGGAAGTCCTCCCACATCAGGTCTTCGTTCTGGCCGTCGCCATTCTTGACCTTGTTCTCCATGAGCTTGTTCCTGAACTCCATGAGAATCCAGTCCTCGGCTCTGCCATGTGGCATATCGAAGAAGTCCCTGCTGAAGCTGGGCAGCTTGCCAGGGCCGAAGTAGCCCTTGTCGGAGAGTTCGTAGCCTTCGAGGTTGTCGGTGCCCTTGCCCAGGACTTCGCCGTCGGTGGCGATGTAGTGTTCCATGACGGGCTTCATGCCGTACTTCTGGATCGGGCAGACCTTCATGCACACTCCGCAACCTTCATAGCGGGCCATGACCGGGCGGCAGCGCTTGAACACGAGCTTGTTCTTTTCGACGCCCCTGTACCAGACCTTATCGGGCATGAGCGCGCGGCCGGGGCAGCGGTCCACGCATACCTTGCATTCCTGGCAGAAATTGTGGATACCGTAGTCAACCGGCTCGTCGTAGGTGACGTTGGCGTCGGTATAGACTATCTGCAGGCGCGCCCTGGAGCCGAAGTGCGGGGAGAGCAGCTGTCCGTTGGCTCCAAGCTGTCCGAGGCCGGCGGCGACGAACAGCGGAATCATCGGGCCGTAGTGCCAGGTCGGGCCGGATACCTGCACGTTGTAACCGAGCGAGCGAATGAACTCGGTCAGTTCCATGGTGAGAGGGCCCTGGTCGGCGTATGTCCCGAAGTGGGTGTCCTCGGCCTCCATGCTGGGGATTGTCTGGGTCTTGCGGTAGTCCTGCTCCAAAGCAAGGCAGATGGCGTGAGGCAGGTCCTTGCGGATGGCGGGCTTCCTGGTGTTATAGACGTAGTGGGGGTCGTTGCGGGTGAATCCCACCTCGCCGTAGCCCAGTTCGATGGCCTTCTGACGGATGATATCGGTTACATCGTCGCCGTTCGGTGTGCCGATAGGCTCAAGTTCGCCGCTCGTCCTGACCCACTCGACGATAGGCTCCATCGTCTCCTGGTGTTCGTTGAAGAATTCAATGGACTCCGGGGTGAACCTCTCGCGCTCCTCTCTTGCCCACTCAGCTGAGGCGCTCTCTTCTATGGCCATGTTCTCAAGGGGATATTCCCTGCTGTAGAAGGAGACATCCCTTTCTCGTTCCGGAATACCCGGCTCCGACAACAGATCCTCGGCGACCGGAATGGTGATCGGCTCATCCCCCAACTGTCTTCCGGGACGTTGTACATAATTGCCAACCTTCTTAGCCATAGTCCTATCCCCTCCTTCAAGAGATCCTTGCGCCGAATCGGATGCCACGAGTAAATTTTTACCCAGCGCACAATCTATCACATAACTTTTAATTGCGCAAAGGTATAATTTGGTTGGGAATTGACGCATCACCAAGCGTCAAGGACGCGCTTTTACGTTATAGGCATATGCCTGGAATTTGAACCTGAATAGAGCCGGGGCGGGATTCTAAGAATCCCGCCCCGGACTTGTTCATCCACTATGAAAAGACTGCGGAGTTACTCTGAGGATTTCAGCGTGATGGTTCCGCTCCACAGCGTGAGGGCATCGGATCGCTGGGCTCCGTTGACACAGTAGGCTAGCAGCATGTATTCACCGGGAGTCTTGGGAATGGCGACAACTTGGTTGACTCGCCCTTTGTCGGTATCGGTAAATCTCCCGTCTGGGCCGATTGGGGTAAGCGTGGCGGTCGTATTGTACCAGCCGTACTCAAGCCGCTCATCGCCCGAACAGGTTATGCCTGCTTCGGGATGAGGCTGGAAAATGGCTACCAGAGCACTCTTGGACGAGAAGTTCACCGATAATTTGGTGGAGGCGCCCAAGTTTATGGAGTTGTATCTCACATTATGAATGGCAAGGTTGGCCACCGCAGGCGGATCCGGATCTGGTCCTTTGTTCACCAGCCAGAACTTGTTGTCGTTTGTGCCAGTAGGAGTTTCATCGGTGAGCGGATTGCCCGCCGGGTCGGCGATATTGCGCCCATCTTTGAGAGCGAGGATGACCAGTCCGTTCAGCAGTTCGAGATCGCCTCCCTGCACAACCACGAAGTATTCAGAGCTGGGATCGCCCGGCTCTCCGAGTCCCACCGGTACGACCCCAACGACGTTGGAGACTTGGCTGAACACGTCGAAATCTTCTGCGTCAACGTTGTTGACCGGTTCACTAAAGGTTACCAGCCACATCAGCGCGTCGGCTGAGGTGGTCCTGGAAGGAGGCCAAACACGATTGAGGCTTACGAGGTGCGGAGGGGTAGCATCCATGGTGAACCTGGTAACGACAAGCGCATCTGACGTATTGCCCGCCATGTCGGTTACGCTGATCCAACAGTTGAAGTGATCCCCGACCGGGAGCGGATTGAGGGGAATTCGATTGTCGCCAGTCTTAGCCATTCCCCAGACGCTCGCGCAGGAGCCGCCATAGGTAATTTGTCCGGGCTCTGACGAGTTGAATGTGTACTTGGGTGATGTGTCCGGTCTCGGCGCCATTACTTCGATAGTCTCGCTCAGAACCGGCGCGACATTGTCCAGGATGTAGGCGGGTTCGTTGGTCTCTTCGGGGATGAGACTGACAACAGGTGCGCCGTCATTGTCCACTATGCTATCCGCATCGTGTATTTCGAGGATAACTGTGCCATTGTGGTCTGACAGACCTTTTTCTGAAGGATCTTCACCTTCAGAGAACATGACATCGTACACCATTCCGGGAAGCGGGTCTTCAAGTTCGCACTTGCAGAGTGATTCGCCAGACAGTACGGCCATCTCAGGGGGAACCACCGTCAAATTGAGCGTGCCCGGCACGCCAGAGACCCTGAAATTCGAGACGTCCAGACTGACCGGCTCGTTGAAGGCAACTCGCCAAGTAAGGCTGTCCACATTAGTGATTGGAGAAGTGGGAGACCTATACTCGATGCTCAGGAGCCGCGGAGGGACAATGGGTACCGGCGGCGGCGCGAACGGATTGACCACAGTATAAGTGTTTGTGTTCCGTATGGGCGGGGATGAAGCCAAGGGGTTGCCGCGTCCATCAGTGATGTCACTGTCGGATACGACGTTAATGGAGACGATTCCGTTCAGGTCGGGAAGGTCGCCGCCCGAAAGGGTCGCAAAGTACACGCTATCTAAGTGAGTATCCACCGAGGTGACGGAGAGAGAGGCGGTTGTCCCACCGATATCGAAGTCCGCGGAGTCCACGTTGAGGACGTCTTCGCTGAATACAATTGCCCATTTCAGCGTATCGGAACTGGTACGCTCCATGGCGGGACTCCACCGATTGATAGAGGAGACATACGGGTTGGTAGTATCTTTTGGATACTTGGGCGGCGGCGACGAAGCCTCGCCGGAACCGGGAGCAATCAGTGATGCTCCCAGGATCGCTATCAGGGCCAGCGAGAGCAACAGCGACCAGTGAAATTTTGGCAACATGCCATAAATTTTGTTTAATCTAATATCTAGTCTATGTTCGCGTTTGTGCAAGGTGGCAGTTCTCCTTTCACACTGAAACGAGCGAGCTAATTCATTGTATTCTAATGAAGTTCAAGGGGTAAACAGTTCTTTTAACGATGTATTATCATTTGCGGCGGGTACTGTAACATACAGTTGCTGCCTAACTCAATAGCAATGAATCGGAGAGTATGATTAGAACTGATCGAGACTTGGTATATATGTAGATTATGTCACGATCCGGCACGACGCCCAGCCGTGTTTGACTGTGTTAAAGTAATGGGCGCGCTTGATAATTAGTCCCGAGGAGACTTCAAATTGAAGATAACGAAAGTAACGCCATGGCTTGTCAGTTTCCCCTGGGAGGTTCGGACCGGCGTGGAACAGAAGCTCGAAAGCAGGGACCGGCAGCTCGTATTCGTTCAGGTGGATACGGACGAGGGAATCACCGGGTGGGGCGAGGTGACAACGTATCCCGGCCCTGTGGCCAATCGCGCTATCGTTGCAATGATACGCGAGGTCAGCGACTTCCTGGCGGGCGAGAACACCAACGAGTTCGAGCGTCTGTGGCAGAGGATATTCCGCTCCTTCACGTATGTTGGGACACGCGGCGCGACGACCGCAATGATAAGCGGGATAGACATTGCCCTGTGGGACATCCGAGGCAAGGAACTCGGTCTGCCCATCTACGAGCTGCTTGGAGGGCCGGTGCGCGACCGCATTGCACTCTATACTCACCCGCCCGAACCTCGCACCATCCCGGACGCCATAGCCGACGCGCAGCAGATTATTGACGCCGGATACGAGGCGTTCAAGTTCGACCCGATGATGCGCTTCATACCCGGCGGCAACGACGGCTTCATGGATGGGCAGCTAAGTCGGGAAGGACTCGCCACCGCCGACGAGATAGTGGGCGGTGTGCGTGAAGCAATCGGCCCGGATATCGAGATACTCATCGACGCGCACGGCATGTACAACGTGCCGACCGCCATCGAGCTGGCGAACAGGCTCGCTAAGCACGGCATACACTGGTTCGAGGAGCCGGTGCCGGTGGAAAGCTATAGCGCATTGCGCCAGGTGAGACGCGAGATTCCGGTGAAGATTTCAGTCGGCGAGCGTCTGCATACGCGCTGGGAGTTCGTGAATATCTTCGAGAATAACCTTGCCGACTTCGTGATGCCGGACGTGACCTGGACGGGCGGTATCACCGAACTGAAGAAGATCTCGACGATGGCGGAGGCGTACTATGTGCCCGTGTCGCCGCACGACGCGAGCGGACCGATAAACGTGCTCGCGGGAGCGCATGTGATGATGACGACGCCGAACTTCTACAAGCTGGAGACTTCGCGCTACGATCTGGGCGCATATGGCGCGTTCATCGAGCCGGGCCTGGATATTCGCAATGGCGACCTGTATGTGCCGGACGCACCCGGGCTAGGCGTGGAGATGGACATGGACTATATGAGGTCGCACGTAGTGTTCGGAGGGGATTAGCTGAGACGAATAAGGCAGCGTAGGCGAAATGGGGCTTGTGCCGCCCCTTCCTCTTGGCCGTTTTAAGCTCTGCTCTGGTATGCCGATCTTACAACTTTCGCCGCGTAATGCATCGCGTTATTATCATCCGGCCAGAATTTATACCAAGCATCCTTGGGATTCTTCGGCTGGGCGGTGAATCTTCCTTCAGGATCAGAAAAGTCTCCAGTCGCATAAACAGTCATCTTTCCCGGATTTCTGCCTCCAATATCAAGACGTACAGACCCAAATTTAGGTAATCGCTTTGCATCAGACGAGACATAAAGCCTATACCCGCCTCGAAACTCCCTCTTCTCATATTGCATAGGCGTAAGTCCGAGTGCGCTGATGAACGCTAATGCGTGCTGAAGTCGTGCACTATCCACCACCGGCGCGACATTGACCGACTCCCCGGAGAGTTCCAGTCGTTTCTTTGGCTCGACTTTCCTGCTTGGAGAACCGGCGAAAAGACCGCGCCTGGGATTTCTCCACTCTAGAACTTCGGGGATATCGTTCGTGTCTATCTCTTCATCGGGCATATCTATTAGCGCGTCAAGCTCCGCCTTCTGGCTGGGGGTCAGTTCAGTAACTTTCACTCTCATACTTCCTCCTTTCAGCAGAGGTGGCTCTTCGAGCGCTTATTATCCTTCCGATCTCGCCTCCTAACACCGGATCATATTCGGGCGATGTATGGATGATGATTAGGACCGCCAGTCCAACCATTCCGGTAGTCCGATACCCTTCTTCATCGGGGAAGTCATCATCCTCTGTCACTGCCAACTCATCCTGAAGCGCGAGCATGGCGGTCTCGAAGCTAATTCCATGTTTCTGTATGTTCGTCCGATTCTTGTAATCATCCCAGGTCCAGTACAATCGCCCGACTCCTCCCGGCTACGTCGTGGGCGTCACAATATCATCAGACACTGCGTAGAATGCGACCAGAGCATTGCGCGCGTTTGGGGTCATCAATGCAGTCGAGTACCTCCTGATCCATTCGCTCGCGATTCTCTTCGATTTGGAGCCTTCGCTACGCGGATACTACATATTTGTTACTACCATTCCCGTATATCTACGAAGTGGCCTGCTATGGCGGAGGCGGCGGCCATTTCGGGGCTTACGAGGTGTGTCCTGCCGCCGTTGCCCTGGCGTCCCTCGAAGTTGCGGTTGGATGTGGCGGCGCAGCGTTCGCCGGGCTGGAGTATGTCCGGGTTCATGCCGAGACACATCGAGCATCCAGCGACACGCCAGTCGAAGCCAGCTTCGGTAAACACGCGGTCAAGCCCTTCCGCCTCGGCCTGCGCCTTTATCAACGCGGAACCGGGCACGACCATCGCGTAAACGCTGTCGGCGACCTTCTTACCCTTCACCACGTCGGCAGCGAGTCGCAGGTCCTCCATGCGGGAGTTGGTGCATGAGCCGATAAATACCCTGTCCAAGTGAATGTCCTGGATAGGGGTGTCGGGATCGAGACCCATGTATTCGAGGGCGCGGGTCGCAGACTCCTTTTCACCATCGTCGTCGAACGAGTTCGGGTCAGGGACACGACCTGTAACAGGAGCCACCATGCCCGGATTGGTACCCCAGGAGACATGTGGCTCGAGGTCGGACGACTTGATGACGACCGTCTTGTCGAACTGCGCGCCCGGGTCTGTGGCCAGCTTGCTCCACTCCTCGCAGGCCTGGTCGAAGTCGTCGCCCTGAGGCACCTGGGGCCTGCCGCGCATATAGTCGAAGGTTGTCTGGTCGGGCGCGACCATCCCGGCGCGACCTCCGCCCTCGATGGACATATTGCAGACCGTCATGCGGCCTTCCATCGAAAGCTGTCGGATGCCCTCGCCGGTGTACTCAATGGCGTGTCCGGTGGCTCCGGCGACCCCAATTTCTCCGATGATGGCAAGTATGACGTCCTTGGCGGATACACCGAACGGCAGTGGGCCTTCCACCCGTATTTCCATGGTCTTGGGCTTGAACTGGCGGAGGGTCTGGGTGGCCAGAACGTGCTCGACTTCCGAAGTTCCAATGCCAATCGCGAACGCTCCAAATGCGCCGTGGGTCGAGGTATGGCTGTCGCCGCACACGATGACCTGTCCGGGCTGGGTGAACCCCTGCTCCGGGCCGATGACGTGGACGATTCCCTGGTATGGGCTGAACCTGTCGTAAAGTGTTACGCCGAACTCGTTGCAGTTGCGCTCGAGGTACTCAAGCTGCTGTATCGCAATCGGGTCGTCCAGGGGACGGCTGAGTTCCCAGGTCGGCGTGTTGTGGTCCATGGTGGCCACGGTCAGGTCGGGTCTGCGAACCTTGCGTCCTGACATACGCAGCCCCTCGAAGGCCTGGGGAGAGGTGACTTCATGCACCAGGTGCAGGTCAACGTACAGCAGGGAGGGCTGGCCCTCCTGCTCTCGCACAACGTGGGCGTCCCATATCTTGTCGAACATCGTCTTGGCAGTCATATTGGTCTGACCTCTTCTGTCTATTCGGTATCAGAAATAGGGGCGACATTGCGGCCGCCCCTACAACACTTTGGTAGCGGATTTCAGTTCGCCTTGGTAATCCTATGGTGACGGGTCGTCTGTGCCGGCGTGTCCGTTGCCCGCGGCAACGAGGCGGTTGAGGGCGTTCATGTAGGCCTTGGCGCTGGCGACGATTATGTCGGTGTCGGAGCCGCGACCGAGGTAGGCATTGTCGTCGGCCTCGACCCTGATGGTGACATCGCCGATGGCGTCTATACCCTCGGTTACGGCGTTCACCCGGAACTCGGTGAGCGTGTTCGGGACATCTATGATCCGGTTGATGGCCTTATAGACGGCATCTACCGGGCCGGTGCCGGTGGCGGCGTCTGTAACTGCCATTCCGTCCGGGCCTATGACTCGAACGGTCGCTGTGGGAATCTCGTGGCTGCCGCAGGCTACCTGGACATGCTCAAGTTTATACACGGCGGGGACATCCACGCGGCGTCGGCGAACGGACATCAGCGCCACAAGGTCGGCGTCGCTGACCTCGCGCTTCTTGTCGGCCAGTTCCTTGAACGCCTCGAAGGTCTCGTTGAGTTCGTCCTGGTCGAGGGAGTAACCCAGCTCTTCCAAGCGGGAGCGCAGTCCTGCCCTTCCGCTCAGCTTGCCCAGGACGAGTTCGTTGCTGGGCCAGCCGACGGAGCGCGGGTCCATTATCTCAAAGGTGTTGCGCTCCTTCAGTACGCCGTCCTGGTGGATGCCGGATGCGTGCCTGAATGCGTTGGCTCCGACGACCGCCTTGTTGGGCTGTACGGGGAAGCCGGTGATGTCGCTGACAAGCCTGCTGGTGCGGTAAATCTGCCGAGTATCAATGTTGGTGCCGACATCGAACAGGTCTGGCCTGGTCTCTATGGCCATGATGATCTCTTCCAGGGCTGCATTTCCGGCTCGCTCGCCGAGGCCGTTGATGCAGCCTTCCACCTGCCGCGCTCCGGCGGTGACGGCGGCCAGGCTGTTGGCGACCGACATGCCGAGGTCGTTGTGGCAGTGAACGCTCAGGACAGCCTTGTCTATGTTAGGAACGTTTTCCTTGATGAGTTGGAGTCTGTTGTAGAACTCGGCGGGGATCGTGTAGCCGACGGTGTCTGCGATGTTCACAGTGGTCGCGCCCGCGTTGATAACGGCCTCCAGCATCCCGTACAGGTACTCGATGTCCGTTCGAGTCGAGTCCATAGGGGAGAATTCCACGTCGTCGCAGTACTCCTTGGCGCGCTCGACCGACGCTACGGCGGCGTCCAGCACCCTTTCGGGATCGCTGCGGAGTTGGTGCATGATCTGGACGTCGGAGCTGGATATGAACACGTGGATGCGAGGACGCTCGGCATCCTTGATCGCGTTCCAGGCGGCGTCAACGTCGGACAGCACGCAGCGGGCCAGCGAAGCGATTATTGGTCGGCGGACCTCGCGCGCTATCGTCTGGACGGCCTCGAAATCGCCGGGGGAACTGGCGGCGAAACCAGCCTCGATGATGTCAACGCCGAGCCTGTCCAGCTGCTTGGAGATCTCCAGCTTCTCGGGGGTGGTCAGTCCAATTCCGGCGGACTGCTCACCGTCTCGCAGGGTGGTATCGAAGATCATTACTCTTTCTTCTGGCATTTTTCGTCCTCTTTGTCTGAGTGTATTCCGGCCTGAATGTCTATCTGTCCAGGAAACTCTAAAGGACAGCGCAGTCCGCCGGACCCAGCGTTGCCAGAACTCGGTCTGTATGGCGGACTACGGGGGATACCTCCGCAGCGTTCATATCGGTTACTCCTAATCGGCGTCCTGAAGGAATGACATCATGGAGCGGAGCTCTTTGCCTACCTTCTCTATCGGGTGGCCGGCGTTCTCATCGCGCAGGCGGTTGAAGCGCGGGCGGCCTTCGTCGTTCTCGGCTATCCACTCGCGGGCGAAGCTGCCGTCCTGGATGTCGGCCAGGATCTTCTGCATGTTTTCCTTGACGCTCTCGTCTATGACGACCGGGCCGCGCGTGTAGTCGCCGTACTCGGCGGTGTCGCTGACGGAGTAGCGCATGTACTCGAGTCCGCCCTGATAAAAGAGGTCCACTATGAGCTTTAGCTCGTGCATGCACTCGAAGTAGGCCGACTCAGGCTGGTATCCGGCCTCGATGAGCGTCTCGAAGGCGCTCTTGACCAACTCAGCGACGCCGCCGCAGAGGACGGCCTGCTCGCCGAACAGGTCGGTTTCGGTCTCTTCCTTGAACGTGGTCTCGAGGACGCCGGCGCGAGTGCAGCCGACACCCCTGGCGTAGGCGAGTCCGAGGGCCTCGGCCTGTCCGGTCACATCCTGGTGGATCGCCAACAGACCGGGTACGCCGGAGCCGCGCGTGAACACCTCGCGCATCCTGTGGCCGGGGGCCTTTGGCGCGACCATCGAGACATCTACGCTGTCGGGAGGAACGATGGCCTCGAAGTGAATATTGAAGCCGTGCGCGAACATGAGCGTCTTGCCGGGCAGCAAATGTGGCAGTACGGATTCCCTGTACACCTCTGCCTGGATGTGGTCGGGAATCAGCATCATGATGATGTCGGACTCACGAGCGGTGTCCTCGACCAGTCCGACCCTCAGGCCGTCGGCCTCGGCTTTCGCAATGCTGCTGCTGCCCTCGTAGAGGCCGACCATGACGTTCTGGCCGGAATCTTTCAGGTTGAGCGCGTGCGCGTGTCCCTGGCTGCCATAGCCGATTATGCCGATGGTCTTGTCTTCGACCAAGGACATGTCCGCGTCGTTTTCGTAGTACATCTTAGCCATGTAGTGTTCCTTCGTCTTGAGTTATTGGTTGTTAGTATTCAGCTAATAGTGGGGGCTGATTCACCCCCATCCTAACCTTCCCCCGTCAAGGGGGAAGGGACTTTGCCTACCCTTGTTAGCCCATCGAGGGAGATGGGATTTGTGTCTTGATTCGCTATACGCTGCCGCTTTCCCATTTTGGCCTGGGGAGCGCGGCCTGAGAGCGGCGGCCTGACTCATTTCCGCTTAGTCCGCGGCTCATGGCGACCATGCCGGTTCGCATTACCTCCTGCACATGGAAGCCTATTCCAGTGAGGTTTTCTACGAGGTCGTCCACCTTGTTGGACTTGCCAGTGACTTCGACTATCAGCGAATGGGGAGCGGTATCCACGATCTTCGCTCCGAATATATCCACAATCGTCTTTATCTCGCCCAGGGTCTGGTCTCCCCACCTGACACGTATGAGGGCGAGTTCTCGGCTGACGCTGTTATCGTCGGATATGTCAACGACCTTGATGACGTCAATGAGCTTATTGAGATTCTTGGCGACCTGTTCGAGCGTGTGCGGGTCGCCCTCGACAACGAAGGTCATGCGCGAGAGACGAGGCACTTCGCTTGGGCCCACCGCGAGGCTGGCTATGTTGTAGCCGCGACGTCGGAACATACTGGTTATACGGTTCAGGACGCCGGGCTTGTCCTCGACGAGCGCGGTTATAGTATGACCTTCCCGGTTCCCATTCGTGGTTGCAATCATCTCAGAGCCTCCTGTGGGCTGGGCTCTTCTATCATTTGTTCGACGGACATGCCGGCGGGAATCATCGGATAGACGTTCTCTTCCTGCTCGACGACGAAGTCAATGAGGGCGGGACCGTCGAACTCCATGGCTTCCGTTATGGTCCGGCGTACCTGGGACTTCTCGGTAACGCGCGCGCCGTATATGCCGAACGCCTCGGCCAGCTTGACGAAGTCCGGGTTGCCGGAGTATCCGGTCGCGACGTACGAGCGTTCGTAGAATATCTCCTGCCACTGCCTGACCATTCCGAGGAAGCCGTTATTGAGTATGGCAATCTTGACGGGTATGCGATTCTCGAACATCGTAGCGAGTTCGCACATCGTCATCTGGAAGCCGCCGTCGCCGGCTACGGACCAGACCACCTTATCGGGTCGTCCCACCTGGGCGCCCATCGCGCCGGGCACTTCGTAGCCCATCGCGCCCGCTCCGCCCGATGAAACGAACGTGCAGGGCTCGTTGAACGTGTAGTGCTGCGCCGCCCACATCTGGTGCTGACCGACACCGGTTACTATTACGGCTTCTCCATTCGTGGCCTCTGATATCTGGTTGATCACGTACTGAGGAATCAGCTTGTCGGTGTCGCGTATCAGCATGGAGGGATGGTCGCGCTTCAACTCGTCTATCTGGCTCAGCCAGTCCAGCCTGGTAGCCGGTTCGACACGCTCGTTGAGCGCCTCCAAGACAAGTTTGACGTCCCCGACTATGGGTACGTCCACCGCGACGTTCTTGCCGATCTCGGTCGGGTCAACGTCAACGTGTATCTTCTTGGAACCTCGGGCGAACATGGATGTGTCGCCGGTAATTCTGTCGTCGAATCTCATGCCCAGTGCTATCAGCAGGTCGGCCTCGTCTATGGCCAGGCTGGCGTATGCCATACCGTGCATTCCGGGCATTCCCACGCTCAGAACGTGGTTTTCAGGGAAGGAGCTAATCCCCAGAAGAGTCGTAATGACGGGTATCTGGGCCTTTTCGGCCAACTCCCGAAGCTCATCGTATGCCCTGGAGATTATGACGCCGTGTCCCGCCAGTATGACCGGACGCTTGGCTTCATTGACAAGGTCGGCGGCCCTGCGAATCATTCTGCCGTTGCCCTTCAGGTTGGGCCTGTAGCCGGGCAGGTCTATTTCATCGGTCCACTCGACATCTACTTCTTCGGTGAACACGTCCTTGGGAATATCCACGAGGACGGGTCCGGGGCGACCCGAGTTGGCAATGTGGAATGCTTCGTGTATGACGTCCGCTATTTCGGATGCGTGCATAACAAGGTAGTTGTGCTTGGTGATCGGCAGGGTAATGCCGGTAATGTCGGTCTCCTGGAAGGCGTCTGAGCCTATGGCAGCGCGTCCCACCTGTCCAGTAATCAAGACCATTGGTACGGAGTCCATCATGGCGGTGCCGATGCCGGTAACGAGGTTTGTCGCACCGGGGCCAGACGTTGCCCAAGCCACTCCGGGCCTGCCGGTAACGCGGGCGTATCCGTCCGCGGCGTGGGCGGCGCCCTGCTCGTGGCGAACCAGGATGTGGCGGAGTTCAGGGTACTGAGGCAGTATTTGGTAAAGAGGCAGAATCGCGCCGCCGGGAAGGCCGAAGATTACATCCACGCCTTCTCTCAACAGCGCTTCACAGACTATCTGTCCCCCATTGCGTCGCATATTACTCAGACCTCCCATGTTTGGGGAGGGGATCACCCTCACCCTAGCCCTCTCCCTCGATGGGAGAGGGGATCTTTCCAGGCTATAACTAAAAAATCCCGTCCACTGATTGGGACGGGACTGTTTTTCACAGCGATACCCCGCGGTACCACCCAAGTTGCGCGGAACACTGCTCCGCGCCACTCTGCGGCTTTGTAACGGCGCCACCCCGTCCGGCCTTACACAGGAACTTGACAGGTACAGAATGTCCCGACCACTTGGTCGAGACGATATTCCTCACTATCTCCATTCGTTCCCTTCAGGCAGGAAGCTCAAGGGCGAGTTCTCAAGGCTTGGGACGTCGGATTTCCACCAGCGCCGACTCTCTATCGTCCGAGGGCCGAGGTACTACTCCCTTTCAAAGCAAACATGATTCGAAAAAGCAGGAACTTTGACACACCATGCTAACATTGGTTTGGAATGTGTGTCAAATTTTGTTTGGCGGACCACCTGGTCAAATGTTCATATAGTGCGGTTTATAATTGCACAGGTCGCAACTGGTGGGGCAACTGGTGACCAACAGGTGAAAAAGTGACCTGAGATCCACCAGAGAACGCCTGAGTTTAGCTACAGGAAAATTTCTTCACCCCCGCGATTTCCCGTTAGCATAATCTTCTATTTATGTATGTGCTGGTGTGAGTCGGGTAAATCATGGATATATAATAGCATAGGAGAGACATGGTTGTGTAGCGAAACGGGAAACGTGGAGGGAAGCCCTCTCCCGTCGAGGGAGAGGGAATTTTCGCTGGAGAGCTAGTCGTTGTCGTCGGACGGGAATTCGGCCATCTCTTCCATTACCAGTGGTTCAGGATCAATGGCTTCGTTCATGAAGTCGCCGCCCAGACCGAATTCGTCGCCCGGGCCGAGAAGCGTTTCGGGCCGAGACGTTCCGGTGGTCATTACACCCATGCCCCTGGTGGAGGAGTTGGCCTCCTCGAGGCTCAGGCCGCTGACTCCGTCCTCTGAAAGGTTGAGTCTCGCGGGAATGAGCCGTCCGATGATGACATTCTCCTTCAGGCCGCGTAGGTGGTCCACCTTGCCGTTGACCGCGGACTCGGTGAGAACCCTGGTCGTCTCCTGGAAGGACGCGGCGGACAGGAAGCTGTCCGTATTGAGGGACGCCCTGGTAATGCCCAGGAGCACCGGCGTTGCGGTGGCGGGTTCGCCACCCTCGGCCAGGACCTCCGCGTTCCGCTGCTCATAGACACGGCGGTCAACCCTGTCGTCGGGCAGCAGGTCAGTATCTCCGGGATCGTCAATCTCCACGTTGCGGAGCATCTGAGAGATTATCAACTCGATGTGCTTGTTGTGGATCGGGACGCCCTGGGAACGATAGACCTTCTGCACCTCATCAATGAGGTAGCGCTGCACCGCGTCCCTGCCCTGGATGCGGAGAATCTCCTTGGGGTTTTTGGCCCCCTCGGTAAGCGCAGTGCCCGCAGTTACCTCGTCTCCGGTCTTAACGGTTATGTGTGAGGCGGCGGGAATGTTCTTGTATTCCCGCTGTTCTTCATCGGTCCAAGTGATGGTGATGAAGTCTCCGTCTATCGAGACTTCGCCGGAAACACGGGCCATGAGGTCGGCGGTGGCCAGGGCGGAGTCGTCATCCTGGTCGGACTCGAAATTTTCGTCCGGTTCGGCGAGCATTTCGCCGATGCTTATCAGCGAACCGTCTTCGACCTTCAGCGTGAAGCCTTCGGGCAGGAAGTATTCGTCGGTGTATTCCTCTACGCTGGACACCAAGATGCTGCGTGACTCGGGCTCTTCAATGACCTCGACAGCGCCATCTATTTCAGACAGTACCGCTTCGCCCTTGGGGGCGCGGGCCTCGAAGAGTTCCTGGACGCGGGGCATACCGCTGGTGATGTCCTCACCAGCGACGCCACCGGTGTGGAAGGTGCGCATCGTAAGCTGTGTGCCGGGCTCGCCGATGCTCTGCGCGGCGATGATGCCGACGGCCTCACCTATCATGGAGGGCCGCATATTGGCGAGCGAGAGGCCGTAGCACATCTGGCAGATGCCGCGTTGGGCCTCGCAGGTCATGGGAGAGCGAACCATTACGGATTTGACTCCGGCTTCCTGCAGTATTTCGACTATCGTGTCGTCGAGCACGTCGTTGCGCTCGAGCAGTATCTCGCCCGTGTTCGGATCGGCAACGAGCTGTGCGAGATAGCGTGTTCTTATCTGTTCGCTGTAGGGCGCGGCGCCCTCTTCGATGTCGTCCGCGTGTACCCAGATTCCGTTGGGGGTCTCGCAGTCGTCGCTCAGTATGATGATCTCCTGCGATACGTCTATGAGACGCCGGGTGAGATACCCGGAGTGCGCCGTGTTGAGCGCGGTGTCGGTCAGACCCTTTCGAGCGCCGTGCGTCGAGATGAAGTACTCGAGGACGCTCAGGCCCTCGCGGAAGTTCGCCTTGATCGGGCGGTCTATGATGCGGCCCTTGGGGTCGGACATGAGGCCGCGCATACCGGCCATCTGCTTGATCTGGGCGATGTTGCCCTTCGCTCCCGAGTTTGCCATCAGGTAGATACCGCCGTAGTTGTGGAGGTTCTTTTCGATGACGTCGGTCAGGCTCTTGTTGGCGTCCGTCCAGATGGAAACCGCTGCCTCATAGCTGCCCTGCTGGGTAACGAAGCCGTCCAGATAGAGCTGTTCAATCTGTTCCAGTTTCTCTTCGGCCTCAGTGACGATAGCGTCCTTCTCACGCGGCACTTCGACGTCGCTGATCGCGATGGTTATGCCGGCCTGTGTGGCATAGTGGAACCCCAGATTCTTGATCTGGTCGAGGACTTCTGCCGTGCCCTCGTTGTCGAGGATGGTGTAAACCTCGGCGACTATGTTCTTGAGAACGCCCTTTTCGATCTCCTCATTTCGGAAGCCCATCTCGTCGGGCAGGGTGTTGTTGAAGATTATCCGCCCGGTGGTGGTCGGAATCTGCTCACCCTCTATCGTAACCGTTATGGGGGCGCGCAATTCTATCGAACCGAGTTCGTGCGCAAGCAACGCGTCCTCGGCGCTGCCGAATGCTCGTCCGGCGCCTCGTGCGCTATTGTCCACGATGGTCATGTAGTAGGTGCCGAGCACGATGTCCAGAGTCGGCGCGACGATTGGCTCGCCCGAGCTTGGGGACAGCATATTGTATGTGCTGAGCATCATCTGCTTGGCTTCCATGACGGCCTCGCGAGACAACGGCACATGCACGGCCATTTGGTCGCCGTCGAAGTCGGCGTTGAACGCCGTGCATACCAGCGGGTGAAGCTGGATGGCGCTGCCGTCTATGAGAACCGGCTCGAAAGCCTGTATGCCGAGCCTATGAAGCGTGGGCGCGCGGTTGAGCAGAACGAGGCGGTCTTTGACGACATCTTCCAGTATGTCCCAGACCGCGGGCTGTATGCGCTCGGCCATTCGCTTCGCGCTCTTGATGTTGTGTGCGTAGCCCTTCATAACCAGGCGGTTCATGACGAACGGCTTGAACAGTTCGAGCGCCATGCGCCTGGGCAAGCCGCACTGGTGGAGCTTCAGTTCGGGGCCGGCAATGATGACGGAGCGACCGGAGTAGTCCACGCGCTTGCCGAGAAGGTTCTGCCTGAATCTTCCCTGTTTACCTCGGAGCAGGTCGGAGAGCGACTTGAGCCGATGATTGTGGCTGCCCGCCACTGCCCGTCCTCGACGTCCGTTGTCTATGAGGGCGTCCACCGACTCCTGGAGCATACGCTTTTCGTTGCGCACAATGATCTCAGGGGCAGACAGGTCAATCAGCCTCTTCAGCCGGTTGTTCCTGTTTATGACTCTGCGGTAGAGATCGTTCAGGTCGCTGGTAGCGAACCTGCCGCCGTCGAGCTGGACCATCGGTCGCAGTTCGGGCGGAAGAACGGGCAGGGATGTCAGAACCATCCAATCGGGCCTGTTGCCGCTGTTGCGGAAGGCTTCGACGACGGTCATGCGCTTGATCGCCTTCTTGCGGCGCTGGCCGGAGGTGGACTGCATCTCCTCGCGCAGCCTGTCGCGAAGTTCTTCTATGTCCAGCTTGCTCAGAACCTGGAGGACGGCTTCGGCTCCCATGCCGGCCTCGAAAATACCTGCGCACTGGTCGCGCAGTTCGCGGTAGCGGCTCTCGGTGAGAAGGCCGCCGACGCTCAGGCTTTCGAGGTCGTCAATATGGGAGGCGAGTTCTTCTTCGAGTTCGTCCCGCTTCTCGTCTATTTCCAGGCTGGTTCTGTGGATCTCGGCTTCGAGGGTTCTTCTGGGATCGTCCGGGTCTTCCTCGGCATCTGCGTCCGTCTCGGCAGGCTCACCCAGTTCGGCGAGTTGAGCGTTGAGTTCTTCCAGCTTCGCCTCACCTTCGGACTCAATTCTCTCGACGCCGTCGTCCAGCTCCTTCTGGAGTTCTTCGATTCGCATTGCCTGGAGTTCGGAGTCCACGTTGGTGATGAGGTACTGGGCGAAGTAAAGCACCCTGTCCAGGTTCCGCGGCGAGAGGTCGAGCATAAGGCCGAGCCTGCTCGGGGTTCCCTTGGAGAACCAGATGTGCGCCACTGGCGCGGCAAGGGTAATATGGCCCATTCGCTCGCGCCTTACTTTCGCTCGTGCTACCTCGACGCCGCAGCGGTCGCAGATGACGCCCTTGTAGCGAATCTTCTTGTACTTCCCGCAGTAGCATTCCCAGTCCTTGGTAGGTCCGAAGATACGCTCGCAGAAGAGCCCGTCTTTCTCCGGCCGCAGCGTGCGGTAGTTAATGGTCTCAGGCTTGGTCACCTCGCCATAGGACCATATTCGTATCTGGTCTGGAGAAGCCAGGGATATTCGAATTGCGTTGAAATCATTGCCGCCCAGGGCCATATTTACGCTCCATCAGAAGGCTGAGCCTTCACCCTTATTCGGGGTGGCGCTGACTTGAGAGTCAGGCTTCACCCCTAACCTGTTTTCTGCGATGGGAGACGCGAACCCGCTAGTCGTCGTCGCCCGCGAATTCGGGATTCGCGGCCTCAACGGGTTGGTCTTCCGGCTGTCCGGTTCCCTCTTGTCGCGCCTCGCTTTCTATGACTGTGTCGCCTGTGACGGCGAACGGAGACGGATCGTCAATTTCCATACTTTCGACGAAGTTTGCCATGGAGATAACGTCGGCTATGTCGTCGTCGAAGTCACCCAGCGACAGCTCTTCCGGCTCTTCGTACATAAGCTCGACCGAGAGGCCGAGGCTCTGCAACTCCTTCATAAGTACGTGGAAGGATTCCGGTATGCCGGGCTGAATGACGTCTTCGCCCTTCACGATTGCCTCGTAGGTCTTGACTCTGCCGACGGTGTCGTCGGACTTGACGGTGAGCATCTCCTGGAGGTTGTAGGCCGCCGAATACGCTTCGAGCGCCCATACTTCCATTTCGCCGAAGCGCTGTCCTCCGAACTGCGCCTTTCCACCCAGCGGCTGCTGCGTGATGAGCGAGTAAGGGCCGGTCGAACGGGCGTGTATCTTGTCCTCGACCAGGTGGATCAGCTTCATCATGTATATCTGGCCGACCGTAATGGGCTGGTCGAACGGTTCGCCGGTGCGTCCGTCGTAGAGTACGGACTTGCCGATGAACGGCGCGGCGACCCTCTCGTCGCGGTTGAGGCGCAGCGCCTCTTCGCGAACCTCTTCCGCGCTCATGCCGGACGTGTCGGCGCCCATCTGTTCCTTCAGCCAGATTCGAACGCTTGCCTCGCAGGCTGCCCCGGTTTCGGTCTCTTCGCCGAACAGGTCGTCGTATTCGTAGCCACGCTCAGACAGCCACTCGCGCACGACATCGTGGTCTATACGCCTGTCGCCTTCACGCTCAATCGCTCTCGGGTCGGCGGCGCCTGACTGCTGCACAATCCACGCCTGGCCGAGAGAGTCTTCGATGGCGGTATCAGGAGCGCCGTCGAAGACAGGGGTCATCGCCCTGAATCCGAGAATGCTGGCGGCCCAACCCAAGTGGGTTTCGAGCACCTGGCCGAGATTCATACGGGACGGCACTCCGAGAGGCGTCAGGATAATATCAACCGGCGTGCCGTCCGGCAGGAACGGCATATCCTCTTCGGGCATTATCCGGGCTATTACGCCCTTGTTGCCGTGCCGGCCCGCCATCTTGTCGCCCTCGGTTATCTTGCGAGTCTCAGCCACCCACAGGCGGACCAGCTTGTTCACGCCGGGCGGGAGTTCATCGTTGTTGTCCCGACTGAGCACCCGCACTTCGATAATCTTGCCGCCCTGTCCATGAGGAACACGGAGCGAGGTATCTTTGACGTCGCGGGCCTTCTCGCCGAAAATGGCGCGCAGCAACTTTTCCTCCGCGCTCAGTTCGGTCTCACCCTTGGGGGTAATCTTTCCCACGAGAATATCGCCGGGGCCTATCTCGGCGCCAACGCGGATGATTCCCTCTTCGTCGAGGTCGCGCAGGCTCTCTTCGCCCACGTTAGGGATGTCCCGGGTTATCTCTTCGGGCCCCAGCTTTGTGTCTCTGGCCTCTACTTCATGCTTTTCTATGTGAATGGAGGTGAACCTGTCTTCCTTCACTAGGCGCTTGCTGAGGATAATCGCGTCCTCGAAGTTGTAGCCTTCCCACGTCATGAACGCGACCAGGAGGTTCTGCCCCAAAGCCAGTTCGCCCTGCCCGGTGGACAGGCTGTCGGCAAGAACGTCGCCGACTTTCACAACGTCTCCCCTGCTGACGATTGGTCGCTGGTTGACGCAAGTGCCCTGGTTGGAACGCACGAAGTTCATCAGTTTGAACGTGTGGTTCTCGCCGTCGTCGTCGGTAATGACGATCCGCTCTCCGCTGACGTGGGTGACAACACCGTTGATGTCGGACAGAATAACCTGACCGCTGTCCCTGGCCACGCGCTCTTCCATACCCGTTCCAATCAGCGGGGGGTCCGGTCGGAGCAGGGGCACAGCCTGCCTCTGCATATTGGAACCCATGAGAGCGCGGTTGGCGTCGTCGTGTTCGAGGAACGGGATGAGCGCGGTGGACACGCTGACAAGCTGAATCGGCGCGACATCCATGTACTCGACATTATCGGGAGACTCCATAAGGCCGACGTGTTCGCCCATGCGGGTCTCGACCCTGCTCTCGGCGAACTGTCCGAGTTCGTCAAGCGCGGCGTTCGCCTGCGCTATGTGTACCGTTTCCTCCGCGTCGGCGGTCAGATAGACCACGTTGTTAGGGTCGTTGGACACGAACGGCCGTACCTTGACCATCTGCTCAGGCAGGGAAGCTATCTGCGTCAGCCTGCCATTCCTTCTGGTAGGGGTGCCACCGGCCTTGAGAACGATGTGGCCATCCTCGCCGACCACATCCTCGGTGAGCGTGCGGTTCTCCAGGTCGGGGTCCGTGTTGAGTATCTCGGTGTTGACCCTTCTGTACGGAGTTTCGATGAAACCATAGTCGTTAGTTCGCGCGTATGTAGCGAGCGATCCCAGAAGTCCGATGTTCGGACCTTCGGGCGTCTCGATTGGGCAGATGCGCCCATAGTGGGAGTGGTGGACGTCGCGAACGTCGAAGCCGGCCCTTTCTCTCGACAGGCCGCCCGGGCCCAGGGCCGACAGCCTACGCTTATGCGTGAGTTCGGCCAGGGGGTTGGTCTGGTCCATGAACTGGGACAGCTGAGAGCCACCGAAGAATTCGCGCACCGAAGCGACGACCGGCCTGATGTTTATCAGAGCGGCGGGCGTCGTGGTCGCGGGGTCCATCTGAGTCGTCATGCGCTCTTTGATCACGCGCTCCATTCTTATGAGGCCGACCCGCACCTGGTTCTGTATGAGTTCGCCAACCGCGCGCACGCGCCTGTTGCCCAGGTGGTCTATGTCGTCCGGCTCCCTGACGCCGTTATTGATCTGCACCATGCGTCTGAGAAGCTCGACGATGTCTTCGCGGGTCAGGGTGTGCTCCTCATACTCATCCTCATTCTCGGTGTGGAGCTTGCGGTTGAGCTTGTAGCGTCCGACCCTGCCCAGGTCATATCGTCGCGGGTTGAAGAACAGGTTCTCCAGCAGGTCCTTCGCGTTGTCCGCGTTGGGCGGTTCGCCCGGGCGGAGTCTGCGGTAGAACTCCAGCAGCGCATCGTTCCGGTCGGTTACGCCGGAGTCCTTTTCGATCGTGGTCTGTATGTACTTGTGATCCTGGTCGGTGTCCACATCCTCGAACAGCGCCAGAATTTCTTCGTTGGTCTCGTAGCCGAGGCAGCGGAGCAGGGTGCTGACCGGGGTCTTTCGCTTGCGGTCCACCTTGACGGAGATGACGTCCCGGTTGGAGGTCTCGAACTCCATCCATGCGCCCCTGTACGGGATGAGCTTTGCGGCGGCCAGCGGTCTGCCGGTATTGGCGTCGGTGTCGGTTGTAAAGTAAACGCCCGGAGAGCGCACAAGCTGGCTGACGACCACACGCTCGGCGCCGTTGCTTATAAACGTGCCGGTGGAGGTCATCATCGGAATATCTCCGATGAAGAGAATCTGCTCTTTTATCTCTCCCTGGCCGGGGCCGCCGGACTTGATCTTGAGCTGTACAGTAACGTACAGCGCCGCCGAGTAGGAGACCTCCCGCTCCCGGCACTCTTCCTCGGAATACTTCGGAGGGTCGAAATAGTGGTCTCCAAAGGTCAACTCGAACCGGCCGCCGGGCAGGTCCTCGATGGGAGAGATCTCTCTGAAGAGGTCTGCCAGGCCCTCGGTCTTGAAGTGCTCGAACGAATCTATCTGCACCTGTATAAGACTGGGGACGTCGATTATGGTCGGTATCCTTGAGTAGGACCGCTTAGAAATACTGCCATTCTGACCGTTTCTCACCTGCAAAGCGGTTGAGGTCATACGCTCTCATACTCCCTTGCTGAAAAGCCAAGACTAACTTTTGTTAGCCCTTAAGCCGTTAATGATAGAGCTACGCCCTGTGGGTTGGGGGGGATTTTGTCACACGCATAGCGCGGTGTCGGAGATTGTAGTGGTATGGAAAAGTGACGAGTGATAGAAAGGGCATAGCGCGACTGATATCAAGTTAGCACAGTAACCAGTAAATGTCAAACCGAATCTGGCCGCAGAAGAAACAATTCCTGCGGCTGGGGGTGTGAAACGGCTCGGAACTGGCTGCTTGCCTAGGCTCCCGATGCCACTTCGGTCAGACTGTCCAGATGCCCCTCGATATAGCAACTCCCGAAATAGTACACGTCGTACTCGGTATCGTCTCTGGTCTCCGAGTATTCACGTCTGGGCGAAATGTCGTTCTGAGTCAGGTACGACCGGACTCTGTCCTTGGCCGCCTGTTCACCGGGATCGAACAGCAGCAGAACGCGCTCCTGGCAACTATCCGTTGTAATCCTCTCTAGCTTCACAGACATTCACCTCCGAGGCTGTTGAGGCGCATTATAACAGGGTGGCGCAACAAGGCAAACCGCCCACGCACACTAGATTTGAGTGTATAGTCCAATCACTCATTTTTCAAAATCGTCCGTCGCCTGCTCAATGATTCTTGTCAGTAGCCGGTAGAAGGAGAACAGAGCGATTACGTTATCATCAGCGTTATCATCCAGATACCGAACCAACTTCTCAGGCTCGCCAGTCTCGGTAAATTCGTCTAAGCTGATGATACGATCCGATATCCAGTCAGAGATATATTCTTGATCGACCCCGGGCTTACTCGCGGCCACGTCCAGACACATCGCCACGGCTTCGCTCTGACTCGCCAACAAGAAGTGTCCGTTGAAGGCCAGAAAGGTGTAGGCGGTTGTCAACGCGGCGCGCTTGTTGCCGTCGTTGAAAGGGTGATTCTTTGTAATAGACCATATCAGCGCGGCGGCCTTGTCGGATATAGATGGATAAAAGTATTCTCCGCCGAAACCCTGTCTCGGCTGCGCAAGCGCGGATTCCAGCAGGCCGCGCCCCTGGTCGCCGCCCAAGTATTGGAAGTCCGGCCCTACTCCGTCATCATAGCTAGGGAACAGGATAGGAACCATCTGGGTGGTAATGGCTTCGATGAAATCAACATCCGGGAACCAAACCCCGTCATGATGCTGCATCATGGGATATATGCCTCGATATCTGTGTATTGCCGAAAGAAGAAATCCCCTCGCTGAGAGGGGATTTCCAAACGTCTAACCTCGTTATTGCTCGCTTAGCTCTTTTCCAATTCCTTCAGCGCGGGGCGATACATCTCTATGAACAAATCCAGCACCGCCTTACGCACCTCTGGGGTGTTGGGCAGAGGCTTGTTCTTGGGCAACCTACGCAACGCCCTGACCACGTCCTCGTAGGTCACTTCGCCTTCGGCAGGCGTGGTCGTGCTGAGATTCTTCCGCGTTTCCTCAGTTGTCTGAACCATATCAGCGCCTCGATTCAAATTCGCACATACTTTCGTGAGTCTTACTACAAATGTAGCATTCCTATGCCTGTACGACAAGGGTCGGCGGGAAGGAAATTTTGACAGAGGTCAGCGTCAGCCTTACAATGCGGCTATGCGACAATAAACCCGCCAAACGGGATATGGAGGACATAAATGGCCGATCAAGTAAAGGTAGATGTCTGGTACGACTACGCTTGACCCTGGGTTTACAATGCAGCCGTGTGGCTGGATCAGGTAAAGAAAGAGTACGGCGACAATCTGCAAATCAACTGGCGACACTTCTCTCTCCAGCAGATAAACAGCCGAGAGGGAGACGACTGGAAGGTATGGAACGAGATGGACGTGCGTGAAGCCGCCGCCCTGCTCGCGTCCGTGGCGGGCGAGGCCGCCAAGCGGCAGGGAGACGCTGAGGCGTTCGACCGATTCCACCTGGGTCTGCTGACCGCCCGACACGCGGGCGACAGGGTGCCGCTCAACCAGGACGATTCGCTAATCGCGATAGCCGAGGAAGCCGGGCTGGACGTGGAGCGGTTCAAGAAAGACCTGAACGACCCCTCGCTGGTCGAGGCGGTCGCGGCCGACCACGAGGACGCCGACGAACGGGGCATCTTCGGCACGCCGACGTTCCTGTTCGAGAACGGACACGCCGCATACATGAAGACTTTCATACCGCCCGAAGGCGAGGCGGTTGATGTGTTCGACAGCTTCGTAACCCTGTTCGGCGGGCGCACCTATGTAGGCGAGGTCAAGGCCCCGCAGCCGCCGTGGCCGAAGGGCGCGCTGGACTAAGACGACAATCCCGGATGGGTGAATGGATACGCCCGCTCCGCGCTGAAATTCGGCGGTGGAGCGGGCGTAAATCTTTCAGAACTTTAGCGTGAACGCTGTCATCACATAGTCAGCACCAGTTTGCCGAAGAAATTGCGGCTTTCCATTACCTCATGAGCTTTCGCCGCGTCCTCCAGCGGGAACGTCTGGTGAACGATACCCCTGATCAGGCCGCGACCGGCCATACCAACTATCTGACGCATGTCCTCTTTCCGTCCCATGAACACGCCGAACACCGTCTGGTAGCGTGTGAACATCGCTCCCATCTGGAGCTCCGCCCGGTAGCCCGTCGTAACGCCGCAAATACCGTAGCGTCCGCCGACCGCGAGAGACCGTGTGGCGGCCGGCCAGAAGTCCGCGCCGACGTGGTCCAGAACCACGTCAACCCCGCGTCCGCCCGTTATCTCCTTTATCCGGTCCGCTATGTCCTCAGTCGTGTAGTTGATGACGTGGTCCGCGCCGATTTCGCGCGCTCTCTCTGCCTTCTCGTCGGTGCTTGTCGTGGTGATGACAGTCGCGCCCACAACGTGCTTGGCGACCTGTATTCCCGCCGTCCCTACTCCAGCAGAGGCGGACAGCACAAGAGCCGTTTCCCAGGACTTGAGCGCTCCTTTTCGCACAAGGATCGTCCAGCTTGGCAGATAGACCGTGGGCAGAGAAGCAGCCTCTTCGTATGAAAGCGATTCCGGGATGGCGACCGCGCTCGTGGAGGGCACGCCGACGAACTCCGCATAACTGCCGCTCCTGTTCGAACCGAGCATACCCGAATTTTCGCAGAACTCGTCTTCCCCGGATGAACAGAACCTGCACTGATTGCAGGTCATTCGCGGATTGACGACGACGCGCTCGCCCACTTCTCGCCCGCGCACGGCAGACCCGATCTCTACAATCTCGCCTGCCGCGTCTCCACCGAGTATGTGGGGCGCATCGAAGTTGCGACGGCGCGTTCCGCGGACGCCGGCGCGGGTATAGACGTCCAGCCGGTTCAGGGCCGAGGCCCGAACACGCACCTTGACGTCGTTGGGGCCGACTTCCGGTTCGGGCAGGTCGCCGTATTGCAGCGCCTCGGTTCCGCCATGCTCGATTATATAGACAGCTTTCATTTCGTCTCCTGAATTGGAGTTGAGTCAGCTTCGCTAGTCCGCGCCGACTTCCTCTTGCTCGCCTCGCAGTGTCGCAACCACGATAGTCTGCATCACTTCCACTGCCCCTATCACCCGGGCCTGTCCCTGTTCTACTACGCGAAGCCGGACGTCTAGACCGTCTATTCTGGCGTTGATCGTCGTTTCGACACTGTTTATCCTAGACTCAACGCCGTCTATTCTGGCGTTGACCTGTCGAAATTCTTCCCTGAAGTTATTCTCCAGCCCGTCTATCCTGTCGTTCGTCCGTTTCTCCGATAGAGCTATCGTCTCACTTAGGTCTTTGGCGATGTCCCGCATATCCTTCCTCATATCGGAAATACGCATATTGAGGAAGGTGAACATGGAGCCAAAAATCGCGGTGATTCCTACCCCCACGCCTATGATGGCCCAGAACTCGACTGACATATCGGAAGTCATTTCCCTTGCGTGAAAGATACCATCTTCGGTGGCGGAATCCAATTAGACAGAGGCGCTTAGGTAGCGTCTGTCTCCTGGTGCTGGCCGATGTATCCAACCACGACCACTTTCTCGTCCCTGTCCCAGTCGAACGCTATCCTGATGGTATGGCGCGCGTCCTTACTGGCTCCCTTGGCCAAATGCTCAGCCAGGCGGTAAGTCTTGCCGTTCGCCTTAGTGGTGTACCATTCCCGGTACTTGTTCAGCGTCGTCTGGCCCTGGCCGCTCCTGTATTGCCATCCGCAGGCTTCCCTCAATGACACGTCGAAGTCGGGGATGCTGGCAACGCCGGCACGCGCGCCGTGGTAGGCAGTGGCCAGCCATTGCAGCGCATCCCACACATCCTGCGGCTTCACGTACGGGTTGTCCTGCACCTCGGACTTCGAGTTCAACTTCAGCAGCATCGTGTCTTTGAACATTACGCGAGCGTAGGCAACCGCATCGCTTACGTGTTCCACCTGCTGTGGCACGTCTTCCACAGTCAAACGGGGTATCCGAGATTCATCTTTGTACGCCCCTCGCCATGTCTCGACTTCGTTCTCTCTGTCAGCCAGTTCCGACCGCAGCGATTCTAATTTGTCCTCGATTTCAGTCTTGTCCGCTCGTATAAACTGCACGTCGTTTTTCAACGTCCTGTTTTGTGAACGCAGCGACTCGACCTCTCCGTCGAGACTGCGGTTTTTGACCTCAAGTCTCTGGACTTCGACCCGCAGTCCTTCATTCTCTCCTCTCAGTTCGTCTCTCTCGGATTGCAGGGAAAGGTTCTCACGATAAAGCTGCTCACTTTCGAATACAGGGAAGGCGTCAATGGACTGATTATGCGGACTCGTACCGCCTGCCGGAGCATCGGTGTGTTCGATTGGACCCGATTCGGCGCGAGCGGACCGGCTCGGTGGGTCGTCGTCGGGCAGCGGCTCACCGGACATAAGTCGCCCGATTCTATCGAGCACTCCGAGAGCTTCGTCTTCCAGTTCGTCGTTCCTGTCCCGGCGTTCCCTCTCCGCGCTTCTGGTGGCACCGGGCCCACTTTCGCGGACAGCGCGAAGTTCGGCCAGCGTCGAGCGCAGTTTCTCGCACATCCCCAGCGCTGTGGATATGTCGCCACTTTCCGAGAGCTTATCGGCGGACCAGGTAGAAATGTCCGATTCGAGGTATGAGAGCTCGGCGGAGAAGTCGTCAACCATGCTGGCGATGAACGTGTCCAATGTAGCGGCGCGACTGCGCTCTTCCCGCTTAGCGCCGACGATTTCGGCGATCCTGTCGGCAAGGTCGGGAACGGCGCTTTCCCACTCGGGCGAGGATGCCGGGAGTTCTTCCAGGTCAACGACGCACAGCTCCAGCAGCTTCAGGATGTCGGGAATCTGCTCCACAGTCTCGGGCACAGAGTCCTGATCGTCGTCGGTGTCCGCTGTCCCCGGCAGAAGGCCGCACACATAGCACATCATCAACTCGATGTCATTTTCGTCGGCATCGTTATGAAGTCCTGCGAATCTATCCTTTTCGCTCTCCCGTGCGTCTTTAGGCCAGTGACCTCTGAGCTGGTTCTCCTCCGAACTCGGATAATCTGCCGAAACCCCGATGTACGCTCCAATATCGTTCAGCCGCTCCGATACAGACTCGCACAGGCTTAGGTGTGACTCGGCCCATACTCGAAGCGTAGCTCCCGCCAGATCGTCAGAGTGCATCAAGGCATATCGAATCGGGCCTTTGAGTCGTTGCGGATTGCTTCGCAACGCGACTGACGCATTGCGGAATCCAGGGACGGGCAGATTCAGCTTGTCGAGTTCAGTCTGGAACGCGCGTCTGGATTCGGGAGACGCCCTCCCGAGGTGGCTCAAGACTCTACTAGCCACGCTTTCTATATACTCTTCACTTAAGCCCTCGAATAGAGAGTGTATTCCCAATTGTTCCGTTGAAATTGAGGGCTTGTTTGTCACCTTAACTGCCTCCTTGTGTAGATGATTCAGAGTGCAAAAGACGTACTCCTTCGACACCTCATACTATATCCTACTTGCTCCTGCGACGGACGCGGAACGATATGGTGCCACCGTATTCATGTCATCACGTCGGGACTGGTCGTTGACGCTCGTTATCGCTCTGGTTAAACTTTCGACAACCTTGTAAAACCACTTATATATAGGAGATTCTCACCATGGCGCTACTACTCGACAGACAGACCATAGAGGGCCTGCTGGACATGGACAAGATGATAGAGATACTGGAGCAGGCTTTCGGCGAACTCTCGACCGGCTCGGCCATCATGCCCCAGCGCACTGCCGTCGCCGACGCCGACGTGAACGGCTGGTACGCCTTCATGCCCGCGCAGCTAAAGGACATGGGCGCGCTCGGCGTCAAGTCCGTTACCGTGTATAAGGACAATCCCTCGGCTCACAGCTTGCCAGCAACGCTCGCAACGATAGTCCTCATGGACAGCGAAACCGGGCGCACGATCGCGGTCATGGACGGTGGATACATCACAGCCATGAGAACCGGAGCGGTCACCGGACTCGCCACCAAGTACCTTGCCCGTAAGAACGCGAAGGTCGCGGGCGTTATGGGCGCAGGCGTGCAGGCGCGAACCCAGCTCTGGGGAATGGCCGCCGGCGCGGACCTGGAAAAGGCACTGGTATTCTCCCTGGACCCGCCGGACGCGCAGAAGGCGTTCGCGGACAGCAGTTCGGAGGCGCTCGGCATTCCGGTCGAACCGGCATCGTCGGGAGAGGAGCTTGTCCGAAGCGTGGACATACTCTCGATGGCCACAACCGCCACAACGCCCATCATAGACGGCGACTGGGTGCAGCCCGGCCTTCACATCAACGGCATAGGCTCGCACGCGGTCGGAGTCAGGGAAATAGATACCAAGACCATGGTCAAGTCGAAGCTGGTGTGCGACCAGGTTGACGCCTGTCTCGCAGAGGCCGGAGACGTGCAGATTCCCATAGAAGAGGGCGCCATGTCCGCCGCCGACATATACGGTGAGATAGGCGAACTCATCACGGGGGCCAAGCCGGGACGCGAGAGCGACGACGAGGTGACGCTGTTCAAGAGCGTGGGCCTGTCCATCCAGGACATTTCCGCCGCCCACTATGTCTATCAGCGCGCGCTGGAGGAGAGCGCGGGGACGGAGTTCGCATTCTCATAAAAATAGACTTGCAATCAGCCGTTGGAAATCCACACAATTAATAAATAGCCCCAGCAATATGCTCCCTGATCGCTGAACGTGTATGGGAGCATATATTTTGTGAGAAACGAGGTGAATTTCCATAATGATCAGCAAGAAGTTCATAGTAGTAACAGCGGCGGCTTTCGCAGCTATGTTCTCCGTTCTGGCGATAGCCTGCGGAAACTCGGATGCGGGCCTCACTCGCGCCGACGTAGAAGGCATAGCGCGCGCAGAGATGGCAAATGTCCCCGCACCCGAACCCGGACTTACGCGCGAAGAGGTCGCAGAGATAGCGCAGGCCAGCGTTGTCACGGCCACTGCCGACAGCCTGACCTACGCGGACGTCGAGGTCATAGTGCGGGAGTCCATGGCTGATGCGGCCGCTATGACCCCCGGAGACGGCGGCCTGACCCGCGCCGACGTGGACGCCATGATACAGGCGGCGGTGGCTGACATTCCGCCGCCCGTTCCATCCGCCCCCGGCCTGACGGCGGCGGATGTGGAGCGGATAGTCCGGTCGGCGATAGCGGGAATTCCGCAGCCGGAACCCGGGCTGACGCGAGCCGAGGTGGAACAGATAGCGCGAGCGGCAGTCCCCGATCTACCGCCGACTATCCCGCCTGAACCGAGCCTCTCACCCGCCGAGGTCGAGCAGATTGCTCATAGTGTCGTGGCGTCAATTCCACCTAAATCCAACCCCGCCGAGTACACAAAGTACTTCGTGGACGCCGCCATATCGCGCTACAACTCCCTGGAACTGGATGCCACACTCGCACACTATAACTCTGCCGACAGCGTTGACGGGCAGTGGTACGTTTTCATAGGTGACGAGAGCGGCGAACTCATCGGACATTACAACCCCGAGATCATTGGCCAGAACCTGAACGGCGCGCTCGGCACGGACGCTACAGGGTACAACTTCGGGCCGGACATGCTCGCGGCTACCGAGGACGGCAAGTGGGTGTCTTACGTCTTCAACAATCCGGCCACTGGGCAGCTAGAGTCAAAGCATTCATGGGTCGTCCGACACGATGGTCTGCTCTTCGGTTCGGGTTGGTACACCGACCCAGCCGAGTACACAAGATTCTTAGGCAGCAACGCTATAGGCATGTACGAGTCGGATGGCTTGGAGTCCACCGTCGCGCACTACAGCTCCCCCGACAGCGTCGACGGGCATTGGTACGTTTTCATAGCTCGGGAAGACGGCGAGGTAATCGCTCACTACGACCCGGACCATATCGGAGCGAATTTCCACGACGAGTTTGCCATAGACTCAACTGGATACAACGCCGGAGCGGAAATCCTGTCGGCTACTGAAGAGGGCAAGTGGGTCTCCTACATAATCCCCAGCGACGAAACAGGAGAGCTCGAATACAGACACGCCTGGGTTGTTAAGCAGGACGGACTGCTATTCCTTTCCGTCTGGCGAGCCGAGCCTTCGGAATTCACCAGGTCGTTCGTCTCAGAAGCCATTCGCAGATACGAGGCCGACGGACTGGACAACACTCTGGATTACTATGGTACAACGGAAAGCGTCAACGGACAGTGGTATGTGTTCGTCATATACGCTGAACGGTTCCAGGACGAGAACGGCGAAATCATAGGGCACTACGACCCCGCAATCATCGGTCAGAACCTGAATGAGGAGCTTGGTATAGACGCCACCGGATACAGGTTCGGACCTGACATGATGGCGGCCACCGAGGACGGGAAGTGGGTCTCTTACGTATTCAAGAACCCGGCGACCGGAGAACTCGAGTCCAAGCACTCCTGGGTAGTCAGGCACGACGGACTGATATTCGGATCAGGCTGGTACACCGACCCTGCCGAGTACACCAAGTTCTTCGTAAACAGCGCCATTGAACGCTACGAGTCTGAGGGACTGGAAGACACGCTGGCCTATTACAATACGCGTGAGAGCATAGACGGTCAGTGGTATGTGTTCATAGTTGACAAGGATGGTTACACCATATCCCACCATAACCCGGCGGTCAGGGGAAGAGATCCGAGTCTGCGCGTGGATGCTACAGGCTATTTCTATGGGGACGATCTACTATCGGCCACCGAGGATGGCCAGTGGGTGTCCTACGTCTTCAACAACCCGGCCACAGGGCGGATCGAGTCCAAGCACACCTGGGCCGTCAGGCACGATGGACTCATCTTCGGCTCAGGCTGGTACACGGAGCCGGCCGAGTACACGAAGTTCTTCCTGGATAGCGCAATCAGGATGTACGACTCGGAAGGGCTGGAAGCTACGATAGCGCACTACAACTCCCCTGAGAGCGTCGAGGGGTCATGGTACGTCTATATCGCTCGGGAAGACGGTGAGGTAATTTCGCACTATAGCCCTGACTCCATCGGTGAGAATTTCCATGACTCCTATTCCATAGATTTCACGGGATTCGACGCCGGGGCCGCTATTCTGGCGGCTACCGAGGACCCGAAGTGGGTCTCCTACTACTACACCGACGACGAAACCGGTGAACTGATATCCGACCACGCCTGGGTCGCTAAACGTGACGGGCTCATCTTCCTCTCCGTCTGGGTAGTCGAACCCGCAGAGTACACCAGGGCATTCGTCGCCGAAGCGATAAGAAGATACGAAAACGAGGGACTCGACGACACGCTGGCTTACTACAATTCGCCGGACAGCGTAAACGGCCAGTGGTACGTGTTCATCGCGGACGAGACAGGGGAGCTCATCGGGCACTACGACCCCGAAATCGTGGGCCAGAATCTGAACGGCAGCATTGGCACGGACGTCAACGACTTCAGGTTCGGATTCCAGATGATGACGGCCACGGAAGAAGGCAAGTGGGTGTCTTACGTGTTCAATGAGCCTGTATCGGGCGATCTCGCGTCCAAGCATTCCTGGGTGGTCAGGCATGACGGGCTGTTCTTCGGGTCGGGCTGGTACAGTAACGTTGCGGAGCAGTAGCCGGCTGGCGAACCACTAGCAGGCTGCTGAAAAAAGCCGCATAGGAGGTCTTCCCTGAGTCTGTGGAGTAAAATAGCTCCACAAGCGACAACAGAGGAGACCGTCCCATGAGAGGCAAACGCAACCCACAGTCCACTATGCTTGCCTTCGTCAACCTCGACGAACGAGTTCCACCGGACCACCCTCTTAGGACTATCAAACAGGTCGCCGAGGACGTTCTCTCCCGCATGTCGGACGACTTCGACAGGATGTACTCCAGTGTCGGTCGAGCCTCCGTCCCACCCGAACGACTGCTGAAGTCTCTTCTTCTGATCTCCCTGTACTCGATACGCAGTGAGAGAGCATTCTGCCAGGAACTGGACTACAACCTGCTGTATCGCTGGTTTCTGGACATGGACCTTATGGAGCCGAGTTTCGACGCGACCGTGTTCACCAAGAACAGAAGAAGACTGCTCAGACACAGGGTGGGGAGGACCCTGTTCGAGGAGGTGGCGTACGAGGCTGACCGCCGAGGTCTCATGTCAGACGAGCGCTTCAGCGTGGATGGTACGCTGATAGAGGCTGCCGCGAGCATAAAGAGCTTCAGAAGACGGGATGAGGATGCTGACGATAACCCGAAGGGTCCGGGGGAAGGTGGAAGCCGTACGGAGGACTTTCGGGGGGAGAAGCTGAGCAACGAGACACACGAGAGCACGACCGACCCCGAGTCCAGGCTGATGAGGAAGGGCAAGGGTAAGGAGGCGAAGCTGGTGTTCATGGCCCATGCGCTTATGGACAACAGGCACGGTCTTGTGAGCGACTTCCGACTGACCGAGGCCAATGGCATGGCAGAGAGGGATGCGGCGCTGGACATGTTGATCCGGATACCCGGTAGCCGCCGTCTGACTGTTGGAGCGGACAGGGGCTACGACAGCAGGGACTTCGTTGCCGAGTGCAGGGACCTGAACATCACTCCGCACGTGGCCCAGAAGAAGAGATGGTCTGCGATAGACGGGAGGACGACCCATCATGCCGGGTATGCGGCGAGTCAGAAGGTTCGCAAGCGTGTGGAGTCGATCTTCGGGTGGATGAAGACAGTGGGAGGCTTTCGTCGGAGTCGGTATCGCGGAGTGGAGAGAACCGGACTGTATGGGGAGTTGGTGGCTACTGCGTACAACCTGGTGAGAATGTCGAGACTGATAGCTGAGGAAGAGGCCAGAGTCCCCGTCTTCGCATAGCTCTGCCCAGGGCGAGGTGTGTCTGCCGAACCTTCTGAAAGCCGATTACAGCGGTGCAGGAACCTCCTGAGAGCCAAAAAGCGCCGGAATGAGGCTCTTCAAGGCAGCGAGTCTTGCTCCTACGCCGCTCTGCAACCCATTCTTCCGCAGCCTGCTAGAAGCCGTTACCGGGACGGGTGGTTATATTTCCATCCGTCCCGTTTTCTTTTACCTGCCTAAAGGTAGTAGATCAGGCCGGCTATCGCTCCTGTCATGCAGGTGGCCATGGTTCCGGCCAAGATGGACTTGAGTCCGAGTTGGGCTATTTCCAGCCTGCGGCTCGGGACTATGGCGCCGATTCCGCCGAGCATTATGCCGATGCTGCCGAAGTTGGCGAATCCACAGATGCTGTAAGCCATTATGATCGCGCTGCGCTCGCCGAGGGTTCCGGGTGGGAGCTGCGACATCTGCACGTAGGCTACGAGCTCGTTCAGTACCACCTTGGTGCCGAGCAGTTGTCCGGCGCTCATCGCCTCGGCCCACGGGACGCCCAGTGTCCAAACCACGGGGGCCAATGCCCATCCGAAGATGCGCTGCAGAGTCAGAGGCTCTCCCGCAATCGCAGGGCCGGCGTCGAGGATGATGTTTACCAACTCGACGAGCGCGACCAGTACGATGAGCATTCCGATGATGTAGGCGAAGAGGCGCAGTCCGTCAATCGCGCCACGAGTCAGGGCGTCGGCACCGTTTTCATATATCTGCTCGAATTCGACTTTGGCGTCGTCTGTTTCGTCGCCGGTCGGGGGAATGAGTATCAGCGCGATAACGACTGCGGCGGGCGCGCTGATGATGGAGGCGGTGAGAAGATGTCCGGCCGGGTCGGGAATGATGCCGTCCAGCAGGGTCGTGTAGAGCGCGAACACTGTCCCGGCGATGGTGGCCATGCCTCCGACCATGATGATGAACAGTTCGGAGCGACTCATGCGCTCGAGGTAGGGGCGTACCAGAAGCGGGGCTTCTACCATGCCGATGAATACGTTGGCGGCTGTGGAGAAACTTGCCGCGCCGCTGATTCCGAGGGTCTTTCTCAGCGCCCAGGCAAATCCTCTCACTGCCCAGGGCAGTACACGGAAGTGGTAGAGGACAGCCGACAGAGCGCCTATGAAGACCACCAGCGGAAGGGAGCGGAACGCGAACACGAAGGACGCACCCGGGTATGTTTCCTCGAAGGGGAGGGGGGCGCCTCCAAGAAATCCGAAGACCAGGGAGGTACCGGCCTCGGTGGCGCGGACGAGTGCGTCCACGGCGTTGCCTATCCAGCGGAAGACTACCTGGGAGCCGGGCAGTTTTATCAGCAGCAGGGCGAGGGCGAGCTGCACTGCGAGCCCGACGGCAGCGGTGCGCCAGGGGAAGGCGCGACGGTTCTCGCTTATGGCCCAGGCCAGAGCGATGAGTCCCGCTATACCTATGACGGCCTGGAATGCCGCTAGTTGCATTAGTCAGTTTCCTCCTCGCAAAAGGGGCAACCACAAGGGTTGCCCGTACATCGGTATCTCATATTTTGGTCGTCCAGCTGGACGTTTAGGTTTCGTCGTCTATGTTCTCCAAGTCTTCGGTCAGCCGTGATATCTAGCGAAGGCTGTCCAGATGCGCCGTGTCTGCTGACTGTCGCGTCTAGTACCGCGTCCAGTTGATTTTGCCATGTAGAGCAACCAGCCCCACCCCTGGATTCCCGCCTTCGCGGGAATGACTGAATTGTCATTCACCCTCACCCTGAGGGAGAGGGGATTTTCTGACGGTTAGCAGTTGGAGTATGGCATCTTCATATGGAATTGGCGCTAGAGGTCGAACATATCCCGCACGACGCAAGTGAATCCGGGTAGTACGTCTCCACCGTCCAGAGTGTCATCTTCGTCGAGCGTCAATACGGGAAGACCAATTCGGTGTTCATAGACTGAGCGAGCGTCCGGGTCGGCTACCCAGACTATCGGGACGCCGTAACTCAGCCACATGCGCGCCTTGTCGTGCATATCACGGTAGCTATCGTTTGGAGACATCACTTCTACCACAAGGTCCGGAATACCTTCGAAGTAGCCGGTCGCTTCGCTGTCCAACGACATTTTCTCTGCGGATATAAACGCTACGTCAGGCTCTCGGACAGTGTCCGGGGAGCGCTCCAGAAGCACTCCCGCGTCCGTGCCTATTACTTGTCCCAGCCGACGGGGACGAACGAAGGCCATGAGAACACTGATGATTATTGCCGCGACTTTTCCGTGAATTCTTCCGGCGGACATGGTTTCGTACAGTTCTCCCCGTATGAGTTCGCCGTGAATACCTTCACTGTCAAGGCGAAGCAGGTCCTCAGCAGTCAGGAGTTTGGCCTTCGTTGTCATCGCGTGTCCTTATGTCCTGTACTGGTCTATGGCGACGGTGGAGGCTCCTTCGCCGGTGGGCATGACGAGGGTCTTGGCCCTGTCGGCGCCGACTACGACGATGAACCAGCGGTCAACGCTCTCGAGGACGGGGACGGTGATGTCCAGCCGCTCCTGCTCGGTGAGGCCTTCGAGCCATTTCCACTGCGCGCCGACGCGGGCGTCGTCTATGGGCATGTACTGGATCATCTTGCCCAGGCTGTCGTTGGCGTGGAAGTGGATGAACTGCTTGGTCTCCTGCTTGGAGAATCCCTGCGCTCCGACGGGGCGGGCCACGTCGGGGGGCATGAAGATGAGCCGTTCGGAGCCGTGGCTCGCGCCAAGTCCGCGCGTTCCGAAGGTGCTGCCGTAGGCGATGGTCTTGAGCAGGCCCTCGGCGTTTGTGTTGCCTTGGTCCTGGACGTCGAGTTCGCCGTCGGTGATGAAGACGCTGACGGTGCTTTCGTCCGCGCGGAATCCCTGGTCAACATGGAAGGGCGGCCAGGGGCTCATGTCCTCGTTCTCGGCGACACAATGGACGAACTTGCGTGTGGTGCCGATGGTGTCCATGTCCATCTGGCCGGGATACCAGTAGCCCAGGTTACGCAGGCAGAGAGAGAACGCCCTGCCGATGGTGATGTTGACCTCGTTGTCGCGTCCGGGGCCCAGGCCGGAGCGAGGGTTGATGCCGAGTTCTCTGGCGATGGGGCCATTCACGACAAGCATCGGGGCGTGGGGGCTGGTGGACATGAGCAGCGACTTTCCGCCGTGCGAGCCGACCTTGGACAGGGCCTTGACCGCGGCGATTATGACCGGCATCTGTTCAGGCTTAGCTCCGGCCATGGCGGCGTTGATGGCTATCTTCTCGACGGTGGCGAGTCCGAAGCCGGGGGGCATGTCGCAAACCAGGTCGTCGCGGTCGAGTCCGGTCCCGGCGACGAGGTCGGCCACGGCTTCGGGCGTGGGTGGGTGCAGGACGAGGGAGTCTCCCCAGTCGCGCAGGAGCCACTGTTCGTTCATCTTGAGAATGGCGTCCCAACGGTCTTCGCCCTCGAATCGTTCGATGGGGGTAGCGGAGTCGCGTTCCCTGCGGGTGTGTCCCTGGTCAATGGTGAGGACTTCTACGATATCGTCTATGACGGCCTCGGTCTGGCTGATGCAGAGTTCGGGGGCCAGGTTGCGATATATGCGCGGCACGATGACGAACTGCAAGTCCGGCATGGCGAAGGCGCGGGAGCTGGCTATGGCGTCTTCTTCGAAGCGCCCGGAGACAATCGGGATGGCGGGCTTGCCCGTCTTCTCGATTTCGATCATGTCGTGGACCATCCACGACGCGCACGTCCCTCAATCGGCTGTGGCGCCGATGACGACGTCGCACTCCCTCGCTGCCTGCTGGACTATGGGAGGCGGCGCGGGGTAGTTGCCGCCGGTGTAGAAGTTGACGGTGACGTTGTCGAAGCGTTCCTGCAGCATCTCGCCGGTTCGCCTGAGGGCGAGGTCGCCGCCGTGAGTGCCGCTCCAGAGGAGGCCGACAGTCTTGTCGTCGAGGGATTCGGGTCTATCGCTTATGGTCATGGCGTTCAGCAGTCCGCGCTGCTGTCCGACAGGGTTTAGCACTTCTAGCAGGTGCATGGGGGTCTCCTTTCGGTTTTCAGTAGTCAGTTTACAGGATTTTGGTTGGATTGGGGTTTGGCGGGTGGAGGGAGTTTTCACCCCCATCCTGGGCTTCCAATCGAGGGGGGAGGGGACTTTTTAATAGCGTCTTAGTTTGAAAAGAGGAATTTCGGCAAAGGAAAAACCCTCTCCGGGAGTGGAGAGGGTCGGTGATAATTGTCGGTTCTACTTTAGATTTCAGTGAGACGCTTCTAATTGGCACCTTGACCTTGAAATTCGCCTGCATACGCTTCTGTTGGCGGCAATCCAGTTCTTTCAATGATCAACTGTGCGATTGCTAATCTAGGTTTCAGATGAATCACGAACGGCCCAACATTGTTGATTTCTAGAGCCAGACTACCCCTGTAACCTGGTTGAACTGTCGGAGCCGTCGCGTGGATAGAAATTCCTAATCTCGCGTACCGACTCCGACCTTCTATTCTACCACCCAAGTGTTTAGGAAGGGTGATTACTTCGTGTGTGTACCCTATAACTAGAGTATTCGGTTTAAGTACAAAGGGTTGATCCTCGTTGATGTACTTTTCCTCGCACCACCGATCAATTACATTAGGTACATTGAAATCGGGATGAGCTAAATCGAGTGGTTGTCCGCTAGTAGCACTCTCATCAGGCCATACATGTAATTTATCGCCTAGAGTCAAATCGACCGACCCTGGGCCGAAACTAGCCTTCTGAGGCGGTGGTATTATGTTAAGTCGCCCAGCCTCGATTTCAGCTAGTACTTCCATGTTAGAGAGTATCATTGCCGTACACCTATTCGAGTATTTTAGTTAACCAATGTTCGGGAACCAAGACCGTTTCACTACCGTCCTGTGTCGGTGGGAAATGTACGATAATCAGCCCCGTGTCTATTTCCTGTCCAGAAGCCATACCCCTAACAACCTCTTTATCTCTATCGAGAACGCGAAGGGGAACAAGACCTTTAGCGGTCATTCCCTCACGCTGAATCAAAAAGGCAACTTCGCCGCCTAGCTCCCAAACATCATACTTATCCACCTTCATCTCCACAGGAACGGGTGACTCGTATCTTACCATAGTCGGCTTTACGATTTTGCCTAGCGTCATGCTTTCTCCCTTGTGGACTCATGATGTCGTCAGAACAATTATATCGAACGCACATCCTAATTACAATTATTCTGTCGGAATTTTGTCACAGAAGAGGGAATCTTGTCTATATTATGGGAGGGGAATTTACTCGAGCGTTGACTCAAACCGCCTCGATGTTGAAGATTCTCACTTCAGCAACAACCTCACCGCCAGAATCGTCGTAGTAGCATTGGTTAAAACACTGGTCTAGGCTTCAGAGTAGGGAGTTCGACTCTCCCCAGCAACTCCCCACTACTGTATCTCCTTTCGTGATAACGCCCATTCGACAACATTCGAGTATTCAAGATAAGACATCACCTTTCTTCAGACCCAGAACCAGAGGCCGGTTTTCATTTCGGCCAGGCCGTTGATGGCCCAGACGAGGGCGTCCATGCGGTCCGGGGAGTTGGGCGAGTCGGGTGTCCAGGCGCACATCTGGTCTTCGAGTTGGGTGAAGCGTCCGACGTGATGGGCGCGTCCCTGTTCGTAGATAGCGGCGACGGGTTCGGCGCGGGCGCGCTTGCCCTGGGTGGCGTGTACGCCTCTGAATCTGACGTATTCGCCTCCGGGGGCGTTCTTGATAACGGATTCGATGAGTGATCCGCCCTGGTTGGTCTCGCCCGTGATGTACCTGGCGTCGTGCTTCTGGGCGAGCTCGACGGCTCGGCGCGCCCATGCGTCCGGGGTCATTATGCCGGAGGCGTCTTCGAGGATGTAGTAGCGCCTCTGGTGAATGGGGTTTCGCCCCTCGTCGCCGATTGCGGCAACGATGATGCCGGTCTCGTTACTCCTGTTGGGGTTGAATGTTACGGCCGGGTCTATGGCGACCATCTTCAGGTAGAGGTCGTCGGGAGGCGAGTCTATCCTGTGGTCGTCAATCCACTCGCGCTTCCAGAGGGCGCCTTCGGCTTCTTTGAGAAGCTGGGCGTAGATTTCCTGCTGTCCGGCGCTGGTCCCTTCGTAACGCCTGCGTATGGAGTCTATGTATCCGGGGGGCAGGTTTCGGCTGTTGTCGTAGGAAGAGCCGTTGGCGAGGGTGACGTCTTTCCTGGTGGCGAGTTCGCGCACGATGTCTATGGGCCTTGGGGTGGTGGTGACGACGCACTTTGGGCTTGGGCCGAGCCGGAGTCCGAAGGCGAGGTTGTCCCAGGTGAGCTGCGGGTACTGCCAGGAGGCGAGTTCGTCGCACCAAGCGGCGTCGAACTGTGGGCCTCTGAGCTGGTCGGGTTCGTAGCTTGAGAATACGAATGCCCTGGCTCCGTTGGGCCAGGTGAGCCGTCGCTTGGTGGGCTCCCAGTTGGGCATGTTCCAAGGGGGGCAGACGGCGAGGATGCCGGACTCGCCGTTGACCATGACGGTTTCGGCTTCGTGTGGGGTCCGAGCGATGAGGGCGATTCTGCGTGACGCGCCTGATTCGGCGCGAGCGCGTACCCATTCCGCTCCGGCGCGTGTTTTGCCGAAGCCGCGTCCGGCGAGAAGCATCCAGATACCCCACGGGTGGTCGGGCGGGAGTTGTTCCCGCCTTGCCCAGAGAGGCCAGTTGTATTTTACGCGCATATAGACGTGAACTGGCAGTTGGCTTGCCAGTTCGTGAAAAGCGTCGCGTCTTCGTCTATGAGGAACAGCGCGCAGGTATTCGGTTACGGGTTTGATCGAGTCGAGATCAGCCGTCGTCATAGTTGTCATGGTCGTTCCTTGTTGGCATTGGGTTATTGGCGTTGGCCTGTTTCCAGAGCCGGTCGCGTTCGAGGGCTTCGTGGAAGAGGGCGGCGCCTATTTGCGCGTGTTCGTCGCTTATCTCCGACAGGGGCGGTTCTTCTATCATGTCCCACATGGAGTAGTCAGGCTGGTATCCGCTGTCGTCTTCTTCCTCTTCTTCGATGGGGCCCATTGATTCGACGACGCGCTTGACGATGGCGAGGTAGTCAACGGGTTCATCTTCGTCAATTTTCAATTCGGAATCATCAGTTATCAATTGGGTGTTTTCGGCGGTGTGGATTCCCGCCTTCGCGGGAATGACGGAGGGAGATGCGGGAATGACGGTAGCGTCGGTTTCGGGGCGCACTTCGGGTGCGGTGTGGCCGGGGGCGTCCTGGGCGGGCGCGGGCCGTGCGCTCGGCTCGTCGTAGCCGCCGCGCTTCAGGAGTTCGCGGGCGGCAGCCAGGCGCGGGTTGTGTGTCTTTATGCGCTTTCCGGTGAAGGGGTCTTCGCCGCGCATGACGCCCAGCAGGTAGTCGAGGACTTCGTCGGCGTCGCCTGTCTTCTGCCTGATGAGTCTGGCGAGCGTGTCGTCGGCCCTACGCTGGTCACGGTCGGTCTCGCGGCTGACGTAGGGGGACATTTCTTCGAGTTTGCGAAGGGCGAAAGGCGACAGGTGTCCGTAGCCCACGAGTATCCTGGCGGACTGCAGGCGGTGTCCGTGGAGGACGCCGGGCAGGTTGTCGTAGAAGACGTCGCACAGGTAGTCGAGGATGTCGTCGCCGTCGTTGGTCCTGAGTTGGATCTTGGCGGCGAGTCGTTCTCGCGGGCTTTGGTTTTTGTTGCAGTCGCACATTTTGGTAAGTCTTTAGTCCTTAGTTTTTAGTTCTGATAAGCAGCAGCGCCCAGTTTTCACTGAGCGCTTTCACCCTCACCTTGGCCCTCTCCCTGGGGAGAGAGGGGAATAAGGGCGTCCACAAGGGACGCCGCTACATGTGAGGTCGGTGTATTCGATTAAGTTATGGTATGTATGATAGCAAAGATGTTCTGTGATCGTCAAGGGCAACGAAATTTAATTAAGAATTTTCAATTATGAATTGGGAATTGTCGGATGGGCGAGGGTCAAGGCGGGGAAAGTTTCATGAAAGATGCTGTACCAATTTGGTCGGTGGACTAAATCAAGACCCGCGCCGCCCCGCTCCTGGATACCCGCCTTCGTGGGTGTGACGATGAGGTGGTCGAAGGCCCTGGGGAGGGAGTTGAGAATTGGGGGCTGTGCTATGATTGAGGCGAGATTTGCCCCATGACGGGGTTTCGTTTATGGAGTGTGTGATGCAGGGTTTTGATGAAGAGCCGAATTTTCGGATGACGCCTGATTTTCGGATAACGAGGGTGTGGGCGAAGAATTTCCGCAGCATAGCGGACGTGTCTTTCGACCTGGACCCGCTGACCATTCTGGTCGGACCGAACGCATCTGGGAAGAGCAACCTGTTGGACATTCTGAGGTTCGTCAAGGACGCACTGCGCGATCTAGAAATAGCGGTTTCTAGTCGTCAGGGCATGGAGGGTGTCGCGCGGCATGGGGTGGGGGGTGGAGACTCGGATCTAACATGCATAGAGGTGGGCGTAGCAGCCACAATGCGCGACGGCCATGCAGAGCATGGCTACTATTCGGTTGAATACGGATTTACCATTGCACGCGCGGACAATGGAGGGTACTGGGTCAGCAGTGAAAATGGACGTGTAAGGGATGGAGATGATTCCGCTGTCGCCGAGATCAGGATTGAAGACGGCAATCTGGCACTCCCAGACTTTGCCGTTGAGGGAGCCTTGAATTCGCTCCCGTATGACGACATTGTTTTCCGCTCCGATGATCTCGTGGTTCCAACTATAGTCAGAGTCTTCAGACAACTGATTCCCGATGCGGAAACCAGCGCAAGAGAAGTTTCATTTTATGATGGGTTGCTCGAATTGCTCCGGAACCTTTCAGTGATGCGTTTCTACCATATCTTTCCCAACACGATTCGGGAGCCGCAGAGATTGTCTAACGCCCCTACCCTAGAAGAGGACGCTGAAAACCTCGCGTCCATCATCAAGGGATTTGATCGGGTGGAGTCAGATTCAATGGCGCATCTCAGGGAGGATGTGGGATTGCTTATGCCCGGGGTATCGGACATAGGCGTGGATGCGGTGGGAGGATACCTGGTGGTGAAGTTGAAGCGCGACGCCATAGCCGGAGATCCCTGGATAGATCTGTCAATGGAGTCGGACGGCACGATTCGGCTACTGGGGCTGGTGGTGGCTCTGTACCAGCAGCCGTATCTTCCGGTGATAGGGATAGAGGAGCCGGAGTTGACGGTGCATCCGGGTGCGCTGGCGGTACTGGCGGATATGATCAACGAGGCGGCCAGGCGTTCGCAGGTAATAGTCACTACCCACAGTCCTGACTTGATTGATTTTCTGACAAATAACAGGACGACCGAAAGTCTGCGGGTCGTGGAACTGGCCGGCGGGGTTACGACAGTACGGCAGGTCGGGGACAACCAGGTCAAAGCGGTGAAGAAACGTCTATTTTCTCCGGGTGAATTGTACCGGATGGGTGAGATTACCGCCCGGCGGTAGATATGGATGAATGATAATCTCAGCATCGTCATAATCGTAGAGGGAGACGGGGAAGTGGAGGCCGCTCCGAGTCTGATACGGAGGATTCTATGGGAGCGTCTCTTCCGGTACGACATACCCCGCATCAAGTCAATGCCGACTAATTCGAAGTCGAACTTGCTGAAGAGATTTGAGCAGTTCTTGGAGTACGCAATTGGAGAGGATCCAGACGCAATCCTAGCGCTAGTGGATGCCGATGATGATGAGTGCCCGGTGGAAGAGGCGAGGGATCTTGCGAACAGGGCGTCGGCGTTGAATCTGGGGGTTCCTGTGGCGGTGGTGTACGCCAAGTGCGAGTATGAGACATGGTTCATAAGCAGTTTGTCGGAGGGAACGGGCGAGAGAATCAGGGCAATGCTGAATATCGCTTCGTCGGTGATTGCACCGGAGGATGTTGAGGGTGTCAGGGGCGCGAAAGAGTGGCTGGAAGGCCGTATGCCGCATAATCAGAGGTACAGGGAGACTCGGGACCAGGAACCGCTAACGCACCATATTGATATGGATCTGACGCATCGCAAGTCGCGGTCGTTTCGGAGGTTGTGCCATGCGGTGGAGGAGTTGGTGGGGGCGATTGACGAGTCCGAGGCGGTCGTAACTCCGATGCTGGGAGGGGAGGGGCGGACGGGCTGAGGCTGGAGTAGATGGGCGCCCACAAGGGACGCACCTGCGGAGATAGAAGCCGGACTGGTATGTAAGCGTCGCTCAATGCTGATAACGGAAAGGCCTGGTCGAGAGTGGCGAGTATGGACATACAGGAAAATGTATTCCATAATGGCGTTGCAGTCCCGACATGGGGGCGGGCTATGAATCCGGCCAATTGGAGGAGAGGGTAGGATGAAACTGACAGTTGTTACTTTATTGATCGTCGTGGCGTTTGTGGCGCTGCTGATGGCGGCTTGCGGGGATGATGAACCTGAGCCGGCGCCGGCGCCTCAGCCGACGGCGGCCCCGGCTCCTCAGCCTACGACGCCCCCGGCGCCCGCTCCGGCGCCCGCGGCTACGAGCGCTCCGGCTCCGGCGGCGCCTACGCAGATACCGGCTTCGATACAGCCGACTGCGGCCCCCGCCCCGATGACGAGCGCGGATGCGCCCGAACCGAAGAACGATATGGGGAATATCTTCTTCGCGCAGTCGGACCTTGGATGCAATCCCGGCGCGGGTTCGGTGTTCTGCGCGCAGTATGACGCGGTGGCCTGGGGTGTGGGCGAAGACCTGTTCACATGGCGTTGGCGGGACGACGGCACCGTTGAGTACGCCGCCAATCAGTTGGCGACCGCGTGGGAACTTGCCCCGGACGGTCTGAGCGTGTCGGTTGACGTGAGAACGGACGCCGAGTTCCACAAGGGTTGGGGAACGATGACGGCGCAGGATGTGGCGTGGAGCTACAACCAGGTGAACCCGCTGATAACGAAGCACAGCATCGCGCCGAGCGCGTCTTATTTCTCGACGCTTTTCGGGGAGAATCCGGCGGTGGTGGTTGACGACGATACAATCGAGTACACGTTCGCGGCGGTTGACTCGCACTGGCATACCTACATGATGAACGGGAATGGATTCGTGGGGATGGTGGTGCATCCCGAGAGGGCGCAGGAGGAGAACGGCGAGGACTGGATGCGGGAGAACTTCATCGGGACGGGGCCGTTCCAGGTGGAAGAGTGGATACGCAACGACCGCGCGATATTCACCAAGACCGGACAGCACTGGGAGTTCGATCCCGCCGTCGAGAGAATCGTGATACAGGAGATGCCTGAGGACGCGACGCGGGTAGCGGCGCTGAGGACGGGTGAACTGGACGCGACGGAATTGGCGATAAAGAGCGTGCCGGAAGCGCTGGAGGCGGGTTTTGCGAGCACTGGTTCGGGGAACGCGAGCCAGCAGGGGATAATCTTCTCGGGCAACCTGTGGGAGACGCACAACGCGCTGACAGGGGAAGACCTGAACACACCGGCGAACGGAGTTTACGCGCGCGACCTCGAATGGATAGGCAACCCGTACAGCCCGAACGACGGGAACAACCCGGACGCTCTGGCCTGCCCGGACGGCGCGGACCCGATGCAGATGGACCAGAGTTGCGGCGATATGGAACAGGCTCGGCTGGTGCGCTGGGCGGTGGCAATGGCGATTGACAAAGAGAAGATCAACGAGCAGCTGCTGAACGGCCTGGGCTGGCCTGTCCACGTGGGATACGCGGACGAAAAGAGCGAGTTCTGGGACACCAAGTGGGAATATCCATACGACCCCGCGATGGCGGAAGAGTATCTGGACAAGGCGGGCTTCCCGAGGAAAGGCAATGGTGTCAGGTTTGCGATGCCGCTGTTCATAAGCTCGGGGCACACCGGTGGACTCGGCGAGGAGATCGGGGACGCTATCGGCGGCATGATGAACGACATCGGAATCGAGTCCGCGGTGCTGAAGTATCCCTACGCGGTGTATCGTCCGGGCCTGGTGAACCGCAGCGCGACGATTCCGAGACTGACCGCGGGCGACGACGGGCAGACTATCTACCCGTTCGACTGGCCGAAGGGGATCGAGGAGTCGAGCCTTTCACGCGGCGGCTACTGCATGTGCTACGAGACGGAGTGGATCAGCGAGATCTATCTTGGCGTGGCAGAGGAGAACGACGCGCAGAAGCGGATAGACCTGAACAGGCAATACTTCGACAATATGCACTTCTGGGCGCTGAAGCCCGGAGTGGTGGCGGTTCCGAACCTGACTATCTACAACCCGAACTCGATTGAGGAGTGGGTGATGGAGCCGACGCCGTTCGGCACGTCGGCGTTCTGGAATATCGTTCCTGCGGATAGATAGACGACCGCACACACTTGCAATTGGTCCCCCGCTCGCGTGACGGGCGGGGGACGATTTTGTCTGAATCAGGATTTACAGGATATTGGGATGTACAGGATGGGTGGTTGTTTGGGGTATCACCCCGATCAAGGGCCGAGAGGGGTAGGTGTTTCACCCTCACCCTGAGGGAGAGGGGGTTTGTTGATTGGCGTTCATAGCTGACTACATATTTGCCTACCCTTGCCAGCCCATCGAGGGGAAGGGACTATTGCCAGGGCTTGGGTTGGGGTATCACCCCCATCCTAGCCTTCCCCCGTCAAGGGGGAAGGGACTGTTATGGCAATCGTCTGGAATGAATTGTTTGAGGTTGGGTTGCGAGGCTGACAGAGAGATGCGATGAGAGGTTTCCTGATAAGGCGGGCGTACTTCGCCATATTGTCGTTGTTCGCGGCGACGATGATCGTATTTGGTCTTTCCAGGGTATATGGCGACCCTCTTCTTGTTTACACACAGGAAGGCGGCGGATATGGACTGAGCGAGGAGCAGAAGGAAGAAATTTCGAGATACCTGGGACTGGATAAGCCGCTGATCTTCCAGTACCTGGTGTGGGTGGGCAATTCTCTCAGGGGCGACTTTGGCAGGACGCTGCTGGACCGGGCGTCGGTTTACGGGCTGATAAAGGGGAAGCTGGGGGCGACGGCGCAGTTGGCGGCGGCGGCGTGGATATTCGCGGTGGTCACGGGGGTTCCGTTGGGCGTTCTGTCGGCCACCAGACGGGGGGGAGCGCTGGACTATATCGGGAGGGGCTTCGCGCTGTTTGGACAGGCGCTACCGCAGTTCTGGATAGCTATCATGGCGATAGTGATATTCGCGGTGTACCTGGACTGGCTGCCGGCGTCGGGACGGGGGCTTCCGGGAGACGACGTCTGGAAGCAGATCAGGCACTTCATTCTGCCCACGGTAACGCTGGGATGGCTGGGTTCGGCGACATATCTTCGCCTGGTGCGTTCTTCGATGCTGGAGGTACTGGACTCGGAGTTTGTGAAGTTGGCGCGAGCAAAGGGAACGCCCGCGTGGAAGGTGGTGTGGAAGCACGCCTTCAGGAACGCGCTAATCGCGCCTATCACGTACTCCAGCCTGTTTCTGGCGGGGTTCATCACCGGGGCGACGGTTGTGGAGTTGGTATTCGCGTGGCCCGGAATCGGTCGGCTGGCGATTACTGCTACGATAAACAACGACTTCGCGCTGCTGACGGGGATCGTGCTGTTCTTCGCGACCGCGTATATATTTTTCAACTTCGTGGCGGATGTTCTGTACGGTCTGATTGACCCCAGGATTCGTTACAACTAGGCAGAACATGATAGATCCGACAAGCGCGACACAGATTCAGGAGCCCAGCCTATCGGCAGACAGCCCGATGTCCAAAGTATGGTACGCGCTGAGGCGATGGCCCATACTGCCGCTGGTGATAATCGCGCTGCTGGTAATAGCGGGATTGTTCGCGCCGCTGTTAGCGCCGTCCGACCCGCTCAAACAGGAACTCAGCCTGAGAAACGCGCCGCCGATCTGGTACGGCGAGTATTGGTCTGAGCAAGATGAATTCGAGGCGGGTTCGCGTCTGCTGGGCGCGGACCACGTGGGAAGAGACGTTCTGAGCCGGGTGATTCACGGCGCGCGCATCTCACTCCAGATTCTGGCCGTATCTCTCACTACGGGGGTTCTGATAGGGACGTCGCTGGGTCTGATGGCGGGCTATGTGGGCGGCCTGGTGGAAGAGCTGATAATGCGTGTGGTGGATGTGTGGCTTTCGCTGCCGTTCATTCTGGTCGCCCTGGTATGCGTAGTAGTCTTCGGCGGCAGTTTGATTCTCGTAATGATTCTGCTGGCGATGTTCACCTGGCCGTCTTTCGTTCGCTTCGTGAGGGCTGAGGTGCTGTCTCTCAAAGAGCGTGATTACGTGGCGCTGGCAAGAGTGGCGGGCGCGTCCACGACGCGCATAATCATGCGCCATATTCTGCCCGGCGTGATGAATACGGTGATTGTGATTACGACTCTCAGAGTGGGGCAACTTATACTGACGGAGGCGACACTCAGCTTCGTCGGCGCCGGAATTCCGGCTCCCACGCCCGCCTGGGGAGTCATAATATCCGAGGGGCGTTCGTATGTGACCACCGCGTGGTGGACTACGTTCTTCCCCGGGCTGGCGATATTCCTGATGGTGATGTCGCTGAATTTCCTTGGAGACTGGATGCGGGACAGGTTCGATCCGAGGCTGAGGCAGCTTTAGGGTTGAGAGATGTCAGTTGTCAGTGTTCAGTTTTCCGCATGTCGGGACGCTTCCGTTGAGTTCGTAGGACGTATGGAATAAGGCGGTCAGATGCGCGGGTTGCGGATGGTCTTCAACATCCAGAATGGGAGGTTGAGCAGGTTGCCCCCGAGTATCGCGCCGACGGTAATGCCGGTGAGCGCTGGGATTCCGGGCATTCCGCCGAGCTTGAAGGCGTCGCGGTTTTCGAGAAGTCCTATCCACGCGCCAATCGCGGCGGCGGCTATGGACAGAAACAGCATGAGCAGGGTTGCGGGGCGGTCGAGGTCGCGGTTCAGCCAGGCCAGAAAGCTACCGACGCCGGCTCCGAATCCGACTGTGAGTACGCCCATCAAAGCAAAGTTGATGTCTTTGATTGCCCATATGGACTCAACGACGGGCAGTATCACGATGTACAGTCCCAAGCCGAATGTGCCGGACAGGAAGAGGCCAAGGGCGGCGCGCGCCAGAAGGACGGCTAGTTGTTCGGCGATGTCCTGTATGCCTACGCGCATTGCAGGATTCGGCTAGAAGAGGGTTGGCTGGCCGGGGTCGGGGGTGTAGTCGAAGTCGAGGTGGTCGTAGGCGCGGCGGGTGGCCATGCGTCCGCGCTGGGTGCGGTCGAGGAAGCCGAGCTGCAGGAGGTAGGGCTCGTACACGTCTTCGATGGTGTCGGAGTCCTCGCTGATGGATGCGGCGAGGGTGTCGAGTCCGACGGGGCCGCCGCCGAATTTGTCTATGATGGAGATGAGGACGCGGCGGTCTATGTCGTCGAGGCCGAGGTCGTCAACCTGGAGGCGGGCCAGCGCTTCACGGGCTACGTCGTCGGTGATGACGTTGTCGGCCATGACCTGGGCGTAATCGCGGACACGGCGGAGGAGGCGGTTGGCTACCCTCGGGGTGCCGCGAGAGCGGCGGGCTATCTCGACGACGCCTTTGGGTACAGCCTCGATTTCCATGATGCGGGCGGAGCGGGCGACTATGGTGCGCATTGCATCGTCGTCGTAGAAGTCGAGGCGGTGGACGGAGCCGAAACGGTCGCGCAGGGGGGCGCTGACCATTCCGAACCTGGTTGTCGCTCCGACGAGGGTGAAGGGCTTCAGTGTCAGGTTCATGCTGCGCGCCTTGAGTCCCTTGTCTATGACCCAGGAGACGAAGCCGTCTTCCATGGCGGGGTATAGCACTTCTTCGACGACGCGGCTGAGTCGGTGTATCTCGTCTATGAAGAGGATGTCGTCCTCGCGGAGTTGAGTCAGTATGGCGACCATGTCGCCGGGGCGCTCGATGGCGGGGCCGGATGTGGTCTTGATGCGGACGCCCATCTCGGTTGCGAGGATGTTGGCGAGGGTGGTCTTGCCGAGTCCGGGCGGGCCGTAGAGCAGGGTGTGGTCGAGTGGCTCTCCGCGCTGTCGCGCCGCGGTGACTGCGATATCAAGGTTGGACTTGAGCAGTTCCTGGCCCACGTAGTCCTGGAGCCTGCGGGGGCGCAGACTGGTGTCCAGGTGGTCTTCTTCCTGGGCTGTTCCTGAGACTATGCGCTGGGGTTGGGTCATTTCGACAATTGTCAATTGTCAATTAGCAATTGTCAATTGACAGGTTTCGAGAAATTTCAGAAGTGGAGTTGTAGCAGTCGCAGGGCCTCCCCACCCCTGGATGCCCGCTCCCCGTCTCCACGAGGACAGGCTTGGCGGGCATGACGGCGGTTGTACGAAGGTCTCGGGTTCTGACGTTGATTGATAGGCATATAGGCATGTGATAGCATCCCGCCTCAAACGATTGTGCATGACTCATGAATTCGGGGGAGCGGGATTGTCCTGATGGCGCGGCAAGTGGGACATGAGATACTGTACGAGCCGGACGAGAACCCTCCGTTCTTTTCCGGCATCTTTCTGGGCTTCCAGACAATCATCGGGTTATTGGTAACGATTGTGGTGTACGGCACCGTCATGGTGCGGGCAGCGGGCCAGTCCGATGAATATCTGTCCTGGGCGATTCTCATGGGGATCGTGGTCTCGGGCTTCGTGATGATCCTGCAGGCTTTCAGGCTGTGGAGGATTGGCGCCGGATATACGCTCAGCAGCGGTCCGTCTTCGGTGTTCATCGTGGTGTGCATCACGGCGCTGGTGGAGGGCGGCCCGGCGATGATGTCCTCGCTGGTGATTGTCGCGACGATATTCCAGGTGGCTCTAACGGCGCGCCTGTCGCTTCTGCGCCGCGTGATCACGCCGATGATTTCAGGCACGGTGCTGATACTTCTGTCGGCGACCGCGATAACGGTGCTGCTAGGGGCTATATCGGCGGACGAAGGGATAACGTCCGCTTCAATGAGGGGTGTGGTTGTCTCGGTGTTGGCGACCGTGGGGGTGGTGTTGGTCATCAGGCTGTTCGGGACGCCGTTCTGGCAGCAGTGGACACCCGTCATCACAATCGGCGCGGGCTGCGTGGTGTCGGCGATATTCGGCCTGTACGATTTCGAAAGCATATTGGAAGCGCCCCTGGTCGGGGCGCCGGTATGGGCGTGGCCGGGACTGGAGGTGAACTTCGGGGTGGAGTTCTGGGCGCTGCTGCCCGGATTCGTAGTGGTCTTCCTGGCATCCTCCATCAACTCTATCGGGGAGGGGATGTCGGTCCAGCAGGCGTCGTGGCGCCGGCCCCGGGCGACCGACTTTCGGGTAATCCAAGGGGCTCTCAACGGCGTGGGGGTAGGCAACCTGCTCTCCGGGCTGCTGGGCGTGTTCCCGGTGGCGCTCTACCCGGGGAATGGCTCTCGCATCATGATGACCGGGGTGGCAGCCAGCCGTGTGGGGGTGTACGGAGGGATCATACTGGTAGTGGTGGCGATGCTTCCGAAGCTCGTGGCCATACTCATCGCGATTCCGGCCCATGTGCTGGCAGCGTACGCTGTGGTGGTGCTTGGGCTGCTGTTCGTGGATGGGATGAGGATGGTGGTGGGGGACGGCATAGATGTGCGCAAGGCCACGATCGTGGGGTTGTCGTTCTGGGTCGGGATGGGCTTCCAGTATGATCTGATCTTCCCACAGTTGCTGACCGGAGTATGGGAAAAGCTGCTGGGTAACGGCATGACGACGGGCTCTATCATGCTGGTGGGGCTGACCCTGCTGTTGGAGATTTCCTCGGGCCGCCGCCGACGTTTGGAGGTGGAACTGGGCGACGGGTCGTTTTCGCGGATTGACGGATTTCTGCGGGATTTCGCGTCCGGGATAGGCTGGAACGAGGCTTCGACCGACAGGCTGTGCTCGGCGGGAGAGGAGACTCTGTCCAGCCTGGTCCGGTATGACGTGGAGGAGACTGACAGCCGACGCCTGGTAGTTGACGCGCGCCTGGCCGGTGAAACGGCGGAGTTGGAGTTCATGGCGGTTGCGGGCGAAGATAACCTGGAGGACAGTCTGGCGTATCTGAATGAACAGCCGGAGATAGAAGACGAGCGGGAGATCTCGTTCCGCCTGCTTCGACATTACGCATCGTCGGTCCGGCACCGAAAGTATCACAATATAGATATCATAACGGTGCAGGTGGACGGAACGCGCTAGGCTCAGGACCGACTTGGGGCTGGGCTTGTTCCTTATTCACATCAGGGTCTTTCATTGTCCTGTATGGAGTATTCGTAGTACAGCGACCAGATAGTTCTGCAGTATAGCAGCGCCTGTCGCACCCCTGGATTCCGGTTCCCCGTCTTCACGAGGACAGGCTTCACGGGGATGACTGAATTGTCGTTCACCCTCACCCTAGCCCTCTCCCTGAGGGAGAGGGGATTGCAACATACAAATGACGATACGAAAACGAAAGACGCCGGAACGGTGAGGGGGGTCTTTCGGTTGTCGGGCTTGAATTCCGACTGACGGGCAACCACAAGGGTTGCCCCTACGGAGAAAGAAGCCGAATTAGTATATAAGTGTTGCTCAACAGTGATGATCGAATGACCCTGGAACGGTGGGGGGCGGGTTCAATGGCGGGGCGGGTTGGAGTATAATGGGCTGCGCCCGCCCGTTTTGGACGTGTGGCCTGCGGGACGCGGGCATTTCAATTTCGTGACGAAATGGTTTCGCCTTGGCGGAATCTGCCGGAGGACAGGAGTTCAGAGACATGACGAGTATGGCGCTGCGAGGGACGATCATCATGCTGGCGGCGGTCGCGCTGATAGGGGCGGTGGTCGCGCTGCGCATCGCGCAGGCGCAGAACCAGCCCCGCACCTACGAGATTTCGGTGACGCCGGATAAGGTTGTGGAGGGCAGCGATGCGACGATTGAGGTGAAGGTCACGGCGAGCCTGCCCTCCACCCAGTCAGAAACGGTGTACTTGCATGTTGCCAACGACGAAGATGGCAGCGGATGCGACATCATCCCTGACGCTAACTGCGTCAACACGGCCAGCAACGGTAGTAATGATACAGACTTCAATCTGACTACTTCTGTTAACGCTACCTTCGATGCTAACACCACGATGACCACAGCATCTTCATCTATCACACCGAGACAGGATGCGATGATCGAAGGCGACGAGAAGATATACTTGGCGCTGTGTCCTGTAAGTGACCGAGCGCAATGCGATGCAAGTAACTTATTGGCCACGGCCTCCATCACGATAGTGGGGGAGCGAGTGTATGTTGATAATACAGGCAAAATCGCAGCCACCACTGACCTAACCCATCCAGATGGTAGTAGTACTACTAAGGTCGCAGGGGCATTCATGACCGGTTCCGATACCGACGGATACCGGATGAACAATGTCAAGCTCCAGTTCGGAGCAGACGCCAGCAACACTCCTGCTGATGTGACCGTGGGACTGCACAGGGATAATAGTGGAGTGCCGGGAACGTTAGTCGGCGAGTTGTGCCCGCTATCGGATACGGATTGCTCCTCCCCCTACAGTGGTAATGCTGCAGGCGCAGAGGTGATATTTGCCAGTCAGGAGGGCAGGCTTCTTGATCCGGGCGCCAAGTATTGGGTCGTGGTCACGGGGATGAGCGGCTTACTGAATACGACCAGTGACCATGGTCAAACCGGAGTGTCCGGGTGGAGTATCCACGATGGAATCATCATGGATACGAGTACCTCCGGTGTCAACGTATGGAAGTCGGATACCTCGCGGTCGCTGAAGATGGAAGTCAGCGGGATTCCGAGGGGTGGGGTGGTGGTTGACACCGACCCGGACACCGGTGGCGCACAGACCGCTCTCAGGGTGGATGAGAACAGCACAAGCACATACAGCGTGCGTCTGGACTCGCCGCCTCTGAAAGAAACGAAGGTCGAGGTAACCAGCGCGAACCGTTCGATAGCCACCGCGGTCCACTTGAATGGTAACGTCTCAACGACAACCCTCACCTTCACGAAGGGCAATGGGGGCGACAATCCTTGGTGGGATCCTCAGACTGTCACGGTTCATGGCGGCTTCGTGAACAGCAACCTAAGCACGACCATCGGGCACAGCGCGAGCGGAGACAGCATCAGGGATCCGGCAAACTTGCCCAGCGTAAGCGTCTCGGTCAGAGACGCCGTGACAGACGTTACGTTACTGGATAACATCGGGAACCGCGCCGACAGCCTATTCTCCCCCACGTCTGCCACTACCACGAATACGATTGCGCAGCTATTCACGGTCGGCCCGGACGAGTACAAATTGACCTACATCCAGGTGGATTTCGCCTCCGCCTCCTCGGGCGTCGAGGTCCGGGTTTGCGCCGAAGACAGCGCCACCGCCAGGCAGAACTCAGGCGGCGACTGCACCAAATACGAAGGCCCAGGAAGTCCGTCCGCCGGTCTTCATACCTATACCTACAATCTGCCAGGTGGAAAGGAGGTCAGCGCGGGCGAGAGCTATTACGTGGTCGTATGCGGAGGTACAGGGAATATTAGCGTCCATCTGACAGACGACACCAACGAAGACCGCGATCTTGGGTGGAGCCTGGGCGACAGCCACGTCACGGGGGATGATAGTGATGCTACCACACCCATAAACAGTTGGCCGTCGGGGGACGGTATCGCGAAGATGAAGCTGATCGGCTACTTGATAGACACGACGCTGGCACCGACGCCGACGCCGACGGTCACGCCTACTCCCACGCCGACCGCGACACCCACACCAACAGGTTCGGCCACAGCTACGCCAACTCCGACACCCACGCCAACTCCGACGCTAACCCCATTGCCAGCAGGTTCGCCAACCGCGACGCCGACGGTGACCGCGACGCCCATGTCCGTTGCCGGAGTCGCGCCCAGCGGCCTGAGGGTGGCGACGAGGACGCGAAGCGAAGCGACACTCACCTGGACACCGGGAGCGGACGCGACGAGCCAGGCGATTGTGGCCATCACCGGGGGTGATACGAAGTTCGCTCTCAATCTGCGCAGCGGCGCTCGAAGCCATACTTTCACGGGACTGCTGCCACAGGTCTATACATACCATGTGATTGGCTTTGACGTGAGCGGCGAATACAAGTCGGCGAGCGGCAATCTATACTCGGCGTCGGTCACGGACAATGGGCCACCCAAGCTGCGTGCTAAGCCGACCGGCCTGAACGTGCGGAGGACGGGCGGCACGGCGATTCTGAGTTGGACGCCAGGGCCGGATGCCGCCGGCCATATAGTCGCGGCGGAGATCTCGGGCGACAAGTCCTCGAGGCAGATCAGTCCTTCTCTGGCAGCCGACACGGACAGTTATACTTTCGGTGGTCTCAAGCAGGGAGTCTATACGTACTTAGTGCTCGCCGTGGACCAGTACGGCAATTACCAAGCGTCGGACGGCAGTTGGTACTATGATTGGACGACGGACGCGCAGTAGGCGGCTGGTGCAGGGTTGGACAGGGGCGACCACAAGGGACGCCCCTACGGATTTGGAGCATGGCGCTGTACTGAGGGTCGAGCACGGGGTTGGGTCGGTCCGGGAGGCTCTCTTCCAGCTGCTCATTGGCGTGGCGGAGGGCGGCGTGGGCGAGGAAGCCGGCTAGTACAGTGTCCAGCTAGTTTTCACATTTACGGGGCCTGCGCCGCCCCTGGATTCCCGCTCCCCGTCTTCACGAGGACAGGCTTCGCGGGAATGACTGAGTTGTAGTTTACCCTCACCCCCGTATCAGAGTACGGGGCAGGCTCTAGCCCTCTCCCTGAGGGAGAGGGGACAATTGTCTGGTTCACTGACTTGATTTCCCGATAATCGAAATGCCCTGTGTCGAGAATCAGGTCCTTTTCAAAGTCGACACTGTAGGCACTGTACAGGATTCACCACCCCTACCCCTGGATTCCCGCCTTCGCGGGAATGACGATTGGGCGACGGCGACGGACTTTTGCAGTTGTCTCATTCAATTCAACATATATTGACGCGTATGTGATAAGGCGTTTATATTGCCACGGCTCGATTCGCTCAGTGGAGCGGCAAGCCACGGTCTATGGCGAAAGAGAGAGTCAGGAGGACGCGTGAGAGTATGAGTCCATCAGAGGGCGTGACCCATGAACCCGACGATTCGCCTCCCCTGGGGTTGACGCTCGGAGTGGGGTTTCAGGGCGTCCTGATTTCCCTGCCGCCAACCGTATTGACGATGCTGCTGTTCGCCCGCGCATCGGGATTGGGCGAAGGCTATTTGACGTGGTCGGTTCTGGCGGCGGTTGCGATCAGCGGCATCACAACCGGACTGCTGGCGCTGCGCATGGGTTGGGTCGGCGGTGGTCATATTCTGCCCGCGGGCGCCGCCCCCAGCTACCTGGCTATCGGGCTTCTGGCGCTGGAGCAGGCAGGGCCGGAAACGCTGGCCACGCTGTTTATAGTGTCATCGCTGTTTCAGTTCGGCCTGTCGCTGTGTCTGCCGCTGCTTCGCCGCGTTATTACGCCTGTGGTCTCCGGCACCGTGGTCATTCTGATTGCGGTGAGTGTCATGCCTCTTACGATAGGAAAGCTCGGTCAGGTCCCCGATGGAGCGCCCGCATTTGCCGGGCCTGCAGTGGCCGCGATTACGCTGCTTACTATCGCGGCGCTGGGGCTGCGCGCGACGGGTCCACTGCGGCTATGGGGGCCGCTAATCGGGGTCCTGGTTGGCTGCGTCGCGGCGGCTTTGTTCGGGATCTACGATGCTACGCACCTTATAGAGGCGCCGTGGGTCGGTGTTCCTGATCTCTGGCTGCCGGGATTCGACTTGTCTCCGGGCGCGGAATTCTGGGCATTGCTGCCGATGTTTCTGGTAGTGTCGCTATCGGGCGCTATCAAGGTAGTTGGCGGCAGCGTGGTGGTGCAGCAGGTCTCACGGCGGGAGGCGCGGGTGACCGACTATCGCCTGGTGCAGGGAGCCGTCAATGCAAACGGAATAGGCTCCGTGCTCTCCGGGTTCCTGGGAATACTGCCCACCGGAACCTACGCCGCCACGAGCGTGTCGCTCACCAACTTTACGGGCGTCGCCGCACGCAGGGTAGGGTATGTGATTGGGATCATGCTCGTCGTGCTTGCGCTGCTGCCGAAACCAATGGCGCTTCTGCTCACGATTCCCGACGCAGTGACCGGCGCATATATGCTGATGATCATGGGCCTGCTTTTCGTGGAGGGTCTGCGCACCCTGTCCCAGGATGGCCTGGACCCCCGCAAGGTTCTCATAATAGCTATCTCGCTTGCGGTAGGCGTGGGGCTTCAGGGCGAGAATGTCATAGCGGATGCGGTGGGCGGCGAATGGGGCCTGGTGCTCGGCAACGGCATGATCGTTGGCGCGGTCACGTCCATCCTGCTCACCACGTTCATCGAATTAGCGGCGCCCAGGCGCAGACGACTCGAGGTCCAGCTGGATATACACGCGCTGCCGCGAATTGATGACTTCCTGGGCAGGATCGCTGCGGGTCTTGGGTGGGACGAGGATTCGTCGAATCGTCTGCGCTTCGTGGGGGAGGAGGCTCTGTCGAGCCTGCTTGGAGACGAGCAAGAGGAGAGTCCACGCCGTCTCATCGTTCTGGCGCGCCCGGGCGCGGGCATGGTGGAACTGGAGTTTCTGGCGGTGCTGGAGGAGGAGAACCTGGAGGACCGGATCGCGTATCTGAACGAGCAGTCGGAGTCGCCGGAAGCGCAGGAAATATCGCTGCGTCTGCTCCGTCATTTCGCGTCCGCCGTGCGTCACCGCAAGTACCAGGGAATAGACATCGTGACGGTCGAGGTGCCGCGTTAACACGCCAGTCCGGGAGAACCGCGGATGTCGGCGGTGAGCTGGTACAGCGTCCAGCTAGTTTTGCCATGTGGCAGCCTACCCCCGCCCCTGGATTCACGCCTTCACGGGAATGACTGAATTGTAGTTGCGGTTTCACCCCATCCGAACCTTCCCCCATCAAGGGGGAAGGGATTTTCAATATACAAATGACGAGACGAAAATGAATAGCCCCTGAGTCTTTGGGGCTTGGGATAGTCTTGGGTCAAATTGAAGTTTTAGAATTTGACACGCAGGTTGCAGGTTGCTACTATTACTAACTGTCGCCAATTTGTGGCGGCACGTATGTTTTTTGATCCAAATTTCCCAGTGACCGGCTAAGGATTTGTAATGCCCACAGTTAACCAACTGGTGCGAAAACCCCGACGTTCTAAGGGTAAGAAGGAGAAGGCGCCGGCTCTCCGGTACTCCTTCAACTCTTTGAAGAACCGTGTACGCAGAGGCTCAGGCTCGCCGCAGAAGCGAGGGGTGTGCGTACAGGTGAGGACTCAGACGCCCAAGAAGCCGAATTCGGCGCTGCGCAAGGTCGCGAGGGTGCGTCTGACCAACCAGATGGAGGTCACGGCCTACATACCGGGCGAGGGGCATAATCTTCAGGAGCACTCGGTGGTGCTGATCAGGGGAGGCCGTGTGAAGGACTTGCCCGGCGTTCGGTATCACGTTGTTCGCGGCACGCTCGATACTGAAGGTGTCGTGGACCGCAAGCGTGGGCGCAGCAAGTACGGCGCGAAGCGAGATGTCGGGATTCGGTAGTTTTCAATTGGGAATTTGAACTTAAGAATTGAGTTAGGTGGAGGGAATCACCCTCAGCCTAGCCCTCTCCCATCAAGGGAGAGGGGATTTCAAGGAAGTTGCGATGGCTCGAAGACGACGAGCGGAAAAGCGCAAGGTCATACCCGACCCCAAGTACCAGAATACGGAACTGGCGCATTTCATAAACTACGTTATGTTGAACGGCAAGAAGACGGTAGCGCAGCGCATCGTTTATGACGCGCTGGAGATGGCTTCCCGCGAGGTCAGGCGTCCCGAGATCGAGGTGTTCGAGCAGGCGATACGCAATGCCACCCCGATGGTGGAGGTCAGATCCCGAAGGGTCGGGGGCGCGACTTACCAGGTTCCGGCGGAGGTACGCCCGGAGCGCAGGCTCGCGCTGGCGATGCGCTGGATAGTGCAGGCGTCCCGCGCCCGCAAGGGCAGGCCGATGGCTCAACGGCTGTCAGCCGAGCTCGTTGAAGCGGCGAGGGGCCAGGGCACGGCAGTGAAGCGGCGAGAGGACCTGTATCGAATGGCGGAGGCCAACAGGGCGTTCGCGCATTACAGGTGGTAAGGAATCACCCTCACCCCCGTATCGTAGTACGGGGCAGGCTCCAGCCCTCTCCCATCAAGGGAGAGGGGATTATGGAATCTGCTCTTTATTTGAAGAGCGGCAATCTGGCAGAATTAAGGGCCGGTTTTAGACGGCGCACCAAGAATAAGGCAATACGCCTCAGTAGGGGCGGGTTCGCAGCCCGCCCCTACTACGGTTGACGAGGAAGGTGGATTCCCGCTTTCGCGGGAATACTGAAGGAAGAGATGAATAACGGAGTTCTGGAAAATACCCGAAATATCGGGTTCATAGCCCATATTGACGCCGGTAAGACTACGGTCACCGAGCGTGTTCTCTACTTCGCCGGAAGGATCTACAAGATAGGCGGAGTTGATGAAGGCACCACGGCCATGGACTGGATGGCCCAGGAACGTGAGCGAGGAATTACTATTACGTCTGCCGCTACCACGTGCTCGTGGAAGCAGTACGAGGTAAATATCATTGACACGCCCGGTCACGTTGACTTCACCGCAGAGGTGGAGAGAAGCCTCCGAATACTAGACGGAGGCGTTGTTGTCTTTGACGCAGTCGCTGGTGTTCAGCCGCAGTCCGAGACCGTATGGCGACAGGCAGACAAGTACAATGTCCCCCGCATTTGCTTCATCAACAAGATGGACAGAGTGGGGGCAAGTTTTTTCAGGGCGATTGACTCGATTGCTCACAGGCTGGACGCCAATCCTGTGGCAATACAGATACCCATCGGAGAAGAGGACGAGTTCCGAGGCGTCATAGACCTGGTGGACGAAAAGGCTATCTTCTATGACGAGGAAGGGCCCGTCGTCCCGCGTGAGGGTCCCGTTCCGGAAGAGATGATCGAGGATTTCAGGAATTATCGCGCCGCCCTGGTGGAAAAGGTGGCGGAGACCGACGACGATCTGATCATCAAGTACCTGGAAGACGATGAGATAACAACGGAGGAGATCAAGGGAGCCCTGCGAAAGGCGACGCTTGAGTACAAGATAGTGCCTGTTTTGTGCGGCACCGCGCTCAGGCATCGAGGCATCCAGCCCCTCCTCGACGCAATCGGTGACTATCTCCCTTCCCCCCTCGACGTTCCCCCCACTGAAGGCCACTTTTACCGCACCGAAGAGCCGGCCTCCAGGCATCCCGAAGATCCTGATTCCGGATTTGCCGCGCTCGCCTTCAAGACCGTATCCGACCCTTACATAGGCCGACTGGTGTATTTCCGGGTTTATTCGGGCAACGCCAAGAGCGGCTCTATGGTTTTCAACGCGACGAAGGGTCGCAGGGAGCGGTTGGGCAGGCTGGTTCAGATGCACGCCAACCGTCGCGAGGAGATCGAAGAGGTGACCGCGGGCCAGATCGTGGCAGCGGTCGGACTGAAAGAGACGACAACGGGAGATACTATCTGCGGCAGTCCCGATGACGCGGTGGTGCTGGAGACAATTACGTTCCCGGACCCCGTGGTGTCGGTGGCCATCGAGCCGAGGTCGAGGGGCGACCAGGACAAGTTGTCGGACTCGCTGGTAAGTCTTTCGGACGAGGACCCGACGTTCAAGGTCAACTACGACGGTGAGACAGGGCAGACCATCATATCGGGCATGGGCGAGTTGCACCTGGACATCATCGTGGACAGGATCAAGCGCGAGTTCAGCGTCGAGGCGAATGTCGGAAGGCCAAGAGTGTCCTACCGCGAGACGGTGGGCGCGCCAGCACGCGCGGAGGGCCGTTTCGTCCGACAGACGGGCGGACACGGCCAGTACGGTCATGTGTGGATGGAGATAGAGCCGCTCGAAAGAGGCGGCGGCATCCAGTTCGAGAACAAGATAACCGGCGGCGCGATTCCGCAAGAGTTCATCTCCTCAGTAGAAGGTGGCGCGCGCGATGCGCTGAAGACGGGGCCGCTGTCGGGCTTCCCGGTCGTTGACGCGAAGATGACGCTGGTTGACGGAAGCTATCACGAAGTTGACTCTTCTAAGATGAGTTTCCAGATAGCCGGTTCCATGGCGGCGAAGTCGCTGGTGACGCGCGGCAAGCCGGTTATGCTCGAGCCGGTGATGAAGTTGGAAGTTGTAACACCCGGCGAGTTCCTTGGCGATGTTCTTGGAGACCTGGGACGCAGGCGGGCGCAGATTACAAACATCGAGGGCGAGGGCGATATCCAGTCGGCGCGAGCGGTCATTCCGCTAGCGGAGAGTTTTGGGTATGCGAACGCTCTGAGGTCGCTGACGCAGGGACGCGCCAGCTACACGATGGAATTTGATAATTACGTCGAGGTCCCGAGAGAGCTGGTGGAAGTCGTCTAGCGGACCGTGTTCGCCTTACGGGGCGTTCGGCGGTCTGTTTTTATTAATAGTTTGGAATTTGACGTGGATTCCCGCCTCCGCGGGAATGACGAAATCAGACAGTTGAGTATGTGATGGTAACCGACAGCCAACAGAAGATTCGCATAATTCTGAAAGCCTTCGAGCACAGAATACTGGACCAGTCCGCAGGGCAAATCGTGGAGGCGGCGGAGCGCACCGGGGCAAGGGTCTCCGGGCCGGTGCCGCTGCCCACGTCCAAGAAGCGGTTCTGCGTCATCAGGTCTCCACACATAGACAAGGACTCCAGGGAGCACTTCGAGATAAGGACGCACAATCGCCTCATTGAGATACTGGAGCCAACGTCGAAGACGATAGACCAGCTCACCAGGCTGAACGTACCCGCCGGGGTGGATATTCAGATCAAGTTGTAATTTACCTTCACCCTAGCCTTCTCCCATCAAGGGAGAGAGGATGTTGGAATTTGAGATGCCAGTACACGGAATTATCGGAAAAAAGATAGGAACGACCCAGATGTTCCGAGAGGATGGAAGGGCTGACGCCGTAACGGTCGTCCAAGCCGGTCCATGCACGGTGACCCAGGTCAAGACCGAGGAGACCGACGGATATGTCGGGGTACAGCTCGGTTACGAGACCGCGAAGTCTCTCAACAAGCCACGCGCCGGTCATTTGAAGAGCGTGGGCGGGAATTTCCGTTTCCTTCGGGAGTTTGGGGTGGACGATATTTCGGAGGTCGAGCTGGGCCAAGAGATAGATGTCAGCCTATTTGGCGCGGGCGATCTGGTTGACGCAACCGCCGACTCCAAGGGGCGTGGATTCCAGGGCGGCGTGAAGCGATACAACTTCCGCGGCGGCCCGAAGACGCACGGACAGTCGGACAGACATCGCGCTCCCGGGTCTGTGGGCGCGGGAAGTACACCCGGCAAGGTCATCAAGGGCCTGCGGATGGCGGGGCACATGGGAAGCCAGCGGGTAACCGTGCGCAAGCTGGAAGTCGTAGATGCGGATACTGACCGCAATCTTATTTTCATAAAAGGAGCGGTGCCCGGCGCTCGAAACTCGGTCGTGATGCTGAAGAGGTCGGGATCCAGAAAGCGCAAGCTGCGACGCTAGCGTCCGGCCGTCGGCGCGCATTATCGGCACACACGTATATTACTCTCCGGCACAAGATCAAGTACCCAAGACGGGAATATCAAAGTGGAACTGCAACTCAGAAATATACAAGGCGAAGTAACGGGCAGCATCGAGGTCCGAGACGACGTGTTCGGCGCGGAGCTGAATCCTGCTCTGATTCACCAGACGCTGGTCGGTCAGTTGGCCAACCGACGTCAGGGCACTGCCAAAGTGAAGACACGGGCCGAGGTGTCCGGTGGAGGCGCGAAGCCGAGGCCGCAGAAGTACACGGGCCGGTCCAGGCAGGGGTCAATCCGATCTCCTATATGGAAGGGCGGAGGCGTAACCTTCGGTCCAGCCCCGAGAAGCTACAAGCAGCGGACTCCAAAGCAGATGCGCAGAGGAGCGTTGATCAGCGCGCTTTCGGGCAAGGCAATCGAAGGCAGCCTTGTGGTGGTTGAAAACTTCGATGTTCCCGAGCCGAAGACCAAGTCGGTCAAGTCCGTCCTCAGCAACCTGGGAGCGGGTCCGTCGGTCCTTCTGGTTGCAGACGGAGCCGGGGCGGAAGTTCTGCGGGCAGCCCGCAATATACCTCGCCTGAAAATGGGGCCAAGCCACACTCTGAACACTCTGGATTTGCTGAACCACCGCACGGTGATAATGACCGAGCAGGCGGTGAGAAACGCCGAAGCTATCTGGGGCGGGAGATTCCAGCGCAAGCGGACCGCGGTCTCGGCAGGGGTGGAGGAATAGACGATGGACTTGCATCCCTTCGAGATAATTCGGCGTCCAGTGGTGACCGAGAGCAGCACGTTTCTGCAGGACAACGGACGCTACACATTCGAGGTGGCGGTTTCGGCCACCAAGCACCAGGTAAAAGAGGCCGTCGAAGAGGCTTTCAACGTCGAGGTGCTGAAAGTAAACACTATGATGGTAAAAGGCAAGCGTAAGCGACTAGGACCCCGGTTCGCGACTTCCAAGAGCTGGAAGAAGGCCATCGTACAACTTGCTCCCGGCAACACCATAACCATATTCGAGGGCGTGTAGATATGCCTCTTAAAGTACAAAAACCTATGACGCCCGGCCAGCGCGGCCAGATACGTCAGACAACCGAAGACATAACCGCCTCCAGGCCCAAGAAGTCCTTGCTGAAGCCGCTCAAGAAGCGCTCGGGCAGGAACCACCAGGGGCGCATCACGGTGCGACACAGGGGCGGCGGACATAAGCGCCGCTACCGCGTGATTGATTTCAAGCGAAACAAGCCGGGGGTTCCCGGCGAGGTCGCTTCTATCGAGTACGACCCGAATCGTTCGACCCGAATCGCGCTTATCAAGTACCCGGACGGAGACTGGCGCTATATTCTCGCGCCCAACGGTCTGGAAGTGGGCGCGACGGTGGAAGCCGGCGAGCAGGCCGAAATACGGCTGGGCAACGCGCTTCCGCTAAGGGCAATACCAGCCGGTACGCAGGTACACAACGTCGAACTGCATATAGGTCAGGGCGGCCAGATAGTCCGGGGAGCCGGAACCAGCGCGCAGGTACTCGCGAAAGAGGGTAGATACACTCTTCTGAGGCTGCCTTCGGGCGAGATGCGGAACGTTCTGAGCGACTGCATGGCAACTGTCGGCCAGCTCAGCGCGCCGGATCATAAGAACACCAAGCTGGGCAAGGCGGGCCGCAAGCGGCACCTGGGACGGCGTCCCGAGGTCCGAGGCGTGGTCATGTCTCCGAGAGACCATCCGCACGGCGGCGGTGAGGGGCGTTCCCCCATCGGTATGCCAAGCCCGAAGACACCCTGGGGCAAGCCCGCGCTCGGATACAGGACGCGAAGGAACAAGCGCACGGACAAGTTTATCGTCCGGCGGAGGTACAACAGGTAGGATTGCACTCGACCCGGCGGATGTTGTCAGGGTCGGCGGCAGTTCAGCGAGGAATGGAAGATGTCTAGGTCTATCAAAAAGGGGCCGTTTGTAGATGAAAAGCTGGCGAACAAGGTGGATGCTGCCAGGCGAAGCAACACGCAGCAGGTGCTCCGCACCTGGTCCAGAGCTTCTACTATAATGCCGGATATGCTCGGCCTGACCATAGCGGTGCATGACGGCAGACGCCACGTACCGTTGTTCATAACTGAGAACATGGTGGGGCACAAGCTGGGTGAATTCGCACCGACACGCACGTTCCGCGGTCATTCGTCGAAGTCCGAGCGCGCCTCGGCAGTGAGATAGGGGAGCGGAAATGCCTATCAGCGCAACAGCCAAGAACACCGGCATCTCCGTCAAGAAGTTGCTGCCCGTAGTGGACATGGTGCGGGGCAAGAACGTGGAAGAGGCTTTGGATATGCTGGCGTTCCAGCCTACGGTCGCTGCTACGCATGTGGCTAAGGTGGTGAAATCGGCGGCCGCCAACGCGGAGAACGAGATATTCGCACGACCTTCGGACCTGATAATTACCGAGATATACGCGAACCCGGCTACAAGCCTTAAGAGGTTTCGCGCCAGGGCGCGGGGCCGCGCCTCCAGAATACTAAAGCGCAGCAGCCACATTACAGTGGTAGTGGACGAGATCGAGGAGCTATAGCTTGGGCCAGAAAACTCACCCGATAGGATTCCGTCTGGGAATAGTCAAGGATTGGCAGGCGCGATGGTTTGCCCATAAGCAGGAGGACTACCGGAACCTTGTGTTCGAAGACCTCCAGATACGCAATCAGATCGCGGGCAGCTACCCTGACGCCGGCATATCGCGGGTGGATATAGAGCGCAGCAACAACGACGTCACCATCACGATACATACGGCGCGTCCGGGCATCGTGATAGGTCGCGGAGGCCAGCGGGTAGAAGAGCTACGGAAGGACATAGTAGCGCTTATCGATCGCAGGGCCAGGCTGAACGTTCAGGAGATAAGACAGCCGGAGTTGGACGCCTTTCTGGTCGCTCGTAATGTGGCAGACCAGCTCGAGCGCAGAATAGCGTTCAGGCGCGCCATTCGGCAGACGCTCACCCGCACCATACAGGCCGGAGCAGAGGGTATCAAGATTATCTGTTCGGGCAGGCTGGGCGGAGCGGATATAGCGAGGTCCGAGAAGGCGATGGAGGGCCGGGTCCCGCTGCACACGCTGCGAGCGGATATTGATTACGGTCTGGCCGAAGCGGCGACGGAGTTCGGGCGTATCGGCGTGAAAGTGTGGATATACAAGGGTGACATTCTTCCGGAAACCGCTCCGGAGCCGGAGCCGGAGGAGGAAGTGATTTCTCCAATCGAAGTGACGCTGACCGCAAACCCTGAACCCGCTGTCCGGACGACGGAGGCAGCGCAAGAGGCGGAAACCAATGCTCCAACCCAACAGAGTTAAATTCAGAAATATGCACAGGGGCCGACGCAAAGGTGTATCGGTCGCGGGCAGCAGGGTCAGCTTCGGCGAGTTCGGTCTCAAGGCGACCGAATCGGCATGGGTGAGTTCCAGGCAGATCGAAGCCGCCCGTCGCGCGATGACACGTTATGCCCGGCGTGGCGGAAAGCTGTGGATCAGGGTCTTCCCTGACAAGAGCGTAACCGCGCGCGCAGCCGAGACCCGAATGGGCAGCGGCAAGGGAGCGGTTGACCACTGGGTGGCGGTCGTCAAGCCCGGTCGTGTGCTCTTCGAAATCGCGGGCGTGCCGGAGGATACTGCCAGACAGGCGCTTAGGCTTGCGTCGTCCAAGTTGCCGATGGGTACGAAGGTCGTTACGAGGCATACGCTTTAGGAATTAAGAATCACCCTCACCCCCGTATCAAGTACGGGGCAGGCTCCAGCCCTCTCCCATCGAGGGGGAGGGGATACTGGGACGGAGATGAGCAGTACGATGGCAGTAGATGATCTCAGAGGAATGGCAGACCAAGACCTTGCCTCGGAGTTGTACGACACGAGGCGTGAACTGATGAATCTTCGCTTTCGCACCGCGACCATGCAGTTGTCGGACGTGAATGAAGTAAAGAGGACTAAGAAGCGCGTGGCCCAGATCCTTACGGTTATGCGGGAACGTGAACTCGAGAGTGTAACGGAATGAGCTACGAAAGAAGAAAAGTTCGCGTGGGCCAGGTGGTCAGCGACAAGATGGACAAGACCGTTGTAGTCGTTTACGAGTGGAGCCAGCCTCACCCGATATACAGGAAGGCTGTGCGCCGTCAGACCAGGCTCTACGCACACGACGCTGAAAACCGCTGCTCGCTGGGCGACACGGTGAGAATAATCGAGTCTCGCCCATATTCGAAGACCAAGCGATGGAAGGTCGCGGAGATACTGTCCAGCATCGAGATAGCCGACATTCAGCCGGAGGAGATCTCGGTGGACGAGGACGTGCTGTCCTACGCGGCTTCCGCCAGCGCCGAGAGTTCGGAATCAGACGAAAGTTGAAGTGTGACAGGCAATGATTCAGATATATTCAAGGCTGAAGGTGGCGGACAACTCGGGAGCCAAGACGATTAGCTGTATCGGCGTTCCCGGCGGCAGCGGAAGGCAGTACGCGCACGTAGGCGACATCATCGTCGCCTCGGTAAAAGAGTCCGCGCCCGCCGCACAGGTACGCAAGGGCGAGGTTGTAAGGGCTGTGGTCGTGCGCACCAAGCATCCGACGAGGCGAGTGGACGGGTCTCACATCAAGTTCGACGATAACGCCGCGGTAATCGTGAACGAGGACCGAATGCCCAGGGGCACGAGGATCTTCGGACCCGTAGCGCGAGAGTTGAGAGACAAGAACTTCATGCGAATCGTATCGCTTGCGCCGGAGGTGCTTTAGATGCGCATCCGCACAAACGACATGGTAATCGTCACCAAGGGACGCGACAGAGGCAAGCGCGGTCGCGTGATCAGCGTGGACAGGAAGTATAACAGGGCCGTCGTCGAGGGCATAAACATAGTAACTCGTCATCAGAAGCCAACCGGCCCATTCCGGCAGGGCGGCATCATACAGAAGGAGATGGCGGTTCCGGTATCCAACCTAGCGTTCTTCGACGAGCAGGCGGAAGCGTTCGGGAAGGTCGGCTACAGGTTCCTGGCGGACGGTACGAAGGCAAGAGTTTTCAAGAAATCCGGTGAAGTGATCGAATGACGCAGCAAGAACGACAATCCAATGGCAATCGGGCCAATGATAATGGGGCCAATGGCAACGGGGCGATCCCAAGAGCTATGCCGCGCCTGCTTGAACGGCTCAGGGGTGAAATCGGCCCGCAGATGATGCAGGAGTTCGGATACACCAGTCCGATGCAAATTCCCAGGCTTGAGAAGATCGTTCTCAACATAGGTATGGGCGAGGCGCTCCAGAACGCTCGCGCAATGGAATCCGCCACCGCCGACCTGACCGCAATCACCGGACAAAGACCGATTGTGAACAGGGCAAAGAAATCCATCGCACAGTTCAAGATACGCGACGGTATGCCAATTGGCCTGAGCGTTACGCTCAGAGGCAGGCGCATGTACGAGTTCTACGACCGACTGGTTAGCTCGGCGCTGCCCAGGATCAGGGACTTTCAGGGGGTTTCCAGGAACTCTTTCGACGGACGCGGCAACTACTCTCTCGGCCTGAGAGAGCAGGTTATGTTCCCTGAGATTGACTACAACGCCGTTGACCGTATGCGCGGGCTGCAGATCGTGATAGTCAATACCGCGCCGAACGACGCGGAGGGGCTGAGACTGCTGGAACTGATGGGAATGCCGTTCACGCGGCCGGGACAGAGTCAGAGAGCGTTCTGATGTATGGATTCCCGCTTTCGCGGGAATGACGTTAGGTGAGGCGGATACCCTCACCCTAGCCCTCTCCCATCGAGGGAGAGGGGGTGAATGACAGATATTTATATATGGAGAAGATACAGTGGCCAAGAAGTCCGCGATAGCGAAGAACGAACGTCGCATAAGGATGGTTGCCAAGTATGCCCCGATCAGAGCGGAGCTGAAGTCCATCGCCAACGACATGAGCCTTCCCCAGGGGGACCGGATGGAAGCGCGGCGCGCGCTGGCGCGTTTGCCCAGAGACTCCAATCCGAACCGAATACGCAATCGTGATTCGGCCACCGGCAGACCGAGAGGCTATATCAGACACTTCGGACTGTCGCGCATATCCTTCCGGGATATGGCACTAAAGGGATTTCTGCCCGGCGTTCGCAAGGCCAGCTGGTAGGGGGACGGAACAGAATGTCAGTAACAGATCCGATAGCGGATATGCTCACGCGTATTCGCAACGCGGTAAACGCGCGGCACGAGACGGTGAACATCCCCGCCTCGAAGATAAAGAGCGAGATGGCCAGGATTCTGACGGAGGAGGGCTTCATAGAAGGCTATGACGTCGTCAGGCAGGGAACGCCCCAGGCTGCGATCAGAATACGGCTGCACTACAGAAGCCGCAGCGAGCCTTCGATAGCTGGACTCAAGAGAGTCAGCAAGCCGGGCCTGCGCGTGTATGTCGGCAAGGGAGAGATTCCCAGGTATTACGGCGGCCTCGGGGTAGCGATGCTTTCGACTTCACAAGGCGTGATGACCGGACGGCAGGCGTGGCGCATGGGTGTCGGCGGCGAGCTTCTGTGCTACGTCTGGTAAGGAGATTGGTATGTCCAGAATAGGAAACCAGCCGATTCCGCTCCCCACGGGAGTAGATGTACAGATTAGCGGCCAGCAGGTGACCGTCAAGGGGCCGCGCGGAGAGCTCACACAGAGCTTTCACCCCGACATGGCGCTTTCGAGAGACAACGGCGCGGTGGTGGTCGGTAGGCCAAGCGACTCCAACGAGCACAAGGCTTTGCACGGACTGACCCGAAGCCTCATCAACAACATGGTGACGGGCACGAGCAACGGTTTCGAGAAGGTGCTGGACCTTGTGGGCGTCGGATACCGCGTGGCGCAGAACGGCAAGGGAATTACGCTGAGCGTCATGCTCAGTCACCAGGTTGACATTGATCCTCCGGACGGCATAACCCTCGAGGTCGAGGGCAATAACCGGATTCACGTCAGGGGAATAGACAAACAAGCGGTGGGACAGCTGGCGGCCGAGATAAGAAAGGTTCGCCCACCCAACGTATATACGGGCAAGGGGATTCGATACTCCGGCGAGGTTGTACACCTCAAGCCCGGCAAGAGCGCCAGGAGAGCATAGGGTGGCTACTAAGGCAAGAGTGCGAAAGACGCGCCGTCAGGTGCGTCACAAGCGAGTCCGTAGAAAGGTGTTCGGATGGCCGGACCGTCCGCGCATGGCGGTGTTCCGCAGCCTGAATAACATTTACGTCCAAGTCATAGATGACACGCAAGGTCATACTCTGGTCGCGGCATCGAGCCTGGACCCCGACGTAAGAGCGGAGGTCAACGGTGGCAAAGCCAAGTCTGAGGTTGCGGCGCTGGTTGGCAGCGTCATAGCCGAACGCGCCCTGGATAAGGGCATAAAGAGCGTTGTCTTCGACCGGGGCGGCTTCAAGTATCACGGCAGGGCAAAAGCGCTGGCTGACGCCGCGCGCAAGGGAGGACTGGTTTTCTAATGACAACGAATTTCTCGCAGAGGCGAGATCAGGAAGACCAAGATGAGATGGCCCTTGTAGAAAGGGTCGTCAGAATATCCCGCGTCGCCAAGGTCGTCAAGGGCGGCCGACATCTCAGGTTCAACGCTGTGGTGGTCGTCGGAGACGGCGAGGGACACGTTGGAATAGGCATGGGCAAGGCGGACGCCGTTCCCGACGCCGTTAGAAAAGGCACGGTCAAGGCGAAGGCCAACATGATAACCGTCCCTCTCAAGGGCTCGACCATTCCGCACGATATAGTGTCCAAGTACGGCGGCTCCGAGGTGATGCTGAAGCCCGCGGTGCCCGGCACCGGCGTAATTGCCGGTGGCTCGGTGCGCGCTGTGGTGGAACTCGCGGGCGTCCGTGACATACTTACCAAGTCCAGACGCAGTAACAATCCGGTCAACGTGGTCAAGGCGACTTTCGAGGGCCTGAAGAAACTGAGACTTCCTGAAGAAGAGTTTGCCAAGAGGCGGCAGACTGTGGAGGAAGTCAAGGAACGTCAGAGAATACAAGCCGAACGCAGGGCGGCGCGACAGGCCGAGAGAGCGGCGGCGGAAGCAGCGGAGGCGGCAGCCGCCCAGCCTCAGCAGGAAAATTCTTAAGAGATCATATTCATGGCGAAAATATCTATAACATGGAAAAAGAGCGCGATTGGTTACGAGAGGTCGCAGAAGAGAGCCATCGAGGGCCTCGGACTGAGGCGACTGAACCAAACAGTCGAGCATGAAGACACGCCGTCCATCATGGGAGTGGTCCACAAGGTACGTCACCTGGTCGAGGTGAAGCCGGTTGATTCCGACGAGTCGGACTGATAGTCGGCAGCCGCCACTCCACAGGACACAGTTTCAGCACAGAGCGACAGTTTCAAAATGCAGCAGCATCTCATGACATCCCCGAAAGGGACAAAAAAGAAGAGAAGGCGCGTTGGCCGGGGCGACGGCAGCGGCAAGGGTACGTACTCGGGCCGCGGCCTCAAGGGACAGAAGTCACGGAGCGGCAAGGGCCCGATGACGAAGTTCCAGGGCGGGCAGTTGTCTCTGCTCAAGCGACTTCCGAGCATTCGTGGGTTCAACAATATATTCCGCCAGGAATACAGCGTAGTGAACGTCGAACAGCTTGCGCTGTTCCCGCCGGACAGTGAGGTTACACCCGAACTGCTTCAGCAGGTCGGATTCGTCAAGGATCTGAGAAATCCGGTCAAGGTACTGGGCAGGGGCGAGATAGATGTGGCGATAAGCATATCGGCGCAACGCTTCTCGGCGTCCGCCAGGCAGAAGATCGAAGCCGCAGGCGGCAATACAACGGTAATAGAGTGAGACAGCGCCCCAATTCCCCGCGCGGGAATATCAAGGAGTCCAGTTAATGCGCCAGGCGCAGGCAGCCAGAGCACAGCAGCAGTCTTCGAGACCACAGCTGATACAGTCTATGATAGATGCGATGCGGGTGCCCGACCTGCGCGCGCGAATACTATTCACGCTGGCGATGCTCGTCGTGTTTCGATTCGTCGCCCAGATTCCGGTGCCCGGGGTGGATACCCAGGCGCTGTCCCAGGCGTTTCAGCAACAGGAACTTCTGGGATTTCTGAACCTGTTCAGCGGGGGAGCGCTCGCTAATCTGAGCGTCGCAGCGATTGGCGTGTATCCGTATATCACAGCGTCCATCGTGATGCAGATTCTGGTTCCCGCCGTTCCCAGTCTAAAGGCGCTCTCACAGGAGGGCGACTACGGACGACAGCGCATCAACCAGATTACGCACTATGCCACCGTGCCCATCGCGTTCCTGCAATCCTGGGGGCAGCTCACGCTGCTCAGACAGTCCGGCGTTCTGCCGGGAGTGGATTTCGGTCTGAACATAGGCACCGCCGCGATGCTGATGTCCATGGTCGCCGGAACGATGTTCCTTGTGTGGCTGGGCGAACTCATATCCGAGCGTGGACTGGGCAATGGGATCTCGTTAATCATATTCGGCGGCATTGTCGCGGGCTTTCCGACCATCGTGGGCCAGGGCCTGCTGGAGAATAACGCCGCCGGGGGACTATTGCTGCTGGGACTGTTAGCCTTCGGTATCATATTCGTGATAGTGCTGTTCAACGAGGCGCAGAGACGCATTCCAGTACAGTACGGACGCAGCATATACAGGGGCGGCCAGATGCAGAGGCAGTCCGGCTCCACGTTCCTGCCGCTGAGAGTCAACAGCGCGGGCATGATTCCGCTCATCTTCGCGTTCAGCATAATCATCCTGCCGGCGACGATCTTCAGCTATTTCCAGAATCCGCTGTCGGACTCGTTCTTCACGCGGCTGGCGCGTTTCTTTACAGATACGCTCGACCCGTCTAACTTCCCGTACTGGATTGCGCTGTTCATCCTGGTGGTGATCTTTACGTTCTTCTATACGCTGGTGACTTTCCAGCAGCAGAACCTGGCTGAGAACCTCCAGAGAAACGGCGGATTCATCCTGGGAATCAGGCCGGGCAGACCAACGCAGGAATACCTGAACAGAGTCATCATCAGAATTACCTGGGGCGGCGCCCTTTTCCTGGGCGTAATCGCCATCTTGCCGTACTTCGTTGCGCTGGCTACCAACGTCAGGGCGCTCACGCTTTCCAGCACGAGCCTGCTGATCATGGTCGGCGTCGCGCTCGATACCATGAGGCAGCTCGAAGCGCAGTTGTTGATGCGCAATTACGAGGGCTTCATCAGGTAAATTTGAAGTTGAGAATGACAACGATAATCGAATTGGATATGAGTGGATTCCGGCTTTCGCGGGAATGACGGATGGTAGCGGAGACAGAACTGAATTGAACGTAATCCTCATGGGGCCACCGGGCTCCGGCAAAGGTACGCAGGCGGCGAACCTTGCTGAGAAACTTGGCGTGAGCGCGGTATCGTCAGGCGACCTCTTCAGGGACCACCAGCGTCGGAATACCGAACTGGGACAGTTGGCGCGCTCATACATGGAAAAAGGCGTGTACGTACCGGACGATGTAACTATCGGGATGATAATGGAGTGGATAAACGACCCCGACCATTCGGCCGGCTTCGTTCTGGACGGCTTCCCGAGGACTCAGGCACAGGCGCAGGCGCTCGACGACGCTCTTACGGAGCGAGGCGGAATTGATCATGTGGTACTCATCAACGTGTCGGACGATGAGCTTGTCCGCAGGCTCGGCGGACGGATCATATGCAGCGAGTGCCAGATTCCGTACAACCTGAATACGTCTCCCCCGGCGGTGGACGGCAGATGCGAAGAGTGCGGCGGAAGCCTGTACCAGCGCGACGACGACAAGGCGGAAGTGGTCGCCAGACGCATCGAGGTTTACAACGAGGAGACGCAGCCGATTCTGGACTACTATCGCAGGGCTGGAATACTTTCCGATGTGGACGGTGAGCAGCCCGTGGAGTCGGTTGGAGACGCGCTCCGGGTGGCGGTAAGCGCCTGATTTGTTGGAAACACTGAATTTTATGTAAACTTATTGTCTAATTCCGAATAGCCGAATGCACAGGCACGGTGGCATACACACAGGAGGGAGTCGCTCTAAATGGCCCGCAGGCGGTCAGGAGGAATCACGATAAAGTCGCGCCGCGACTTGAATATGATGATTGAAGCGGGTCAGATAGTAGCACACGCTAAAGCAAATATGATCAAGGCGGCAGAGCCCGGAATAGAGACCCGGGAACTGGACGCCATCGCCGAAAAGACAATCAGGAAGCTAGGCGCCGTCCCTTCGTTCAAGGGATACAACCCGGGGATGTCTATGCCCTACGCATTTCCCGCAACGATATGCGCTTCTCTGAATGAAGAGATCGTTCACGGCATACCCGGTCGGAGAAGACTGAAGGACGGCGATATTCTGAGCGTGGACGTTGGAGCGATCTACGGAGGCGTTCACGGCGACAGCGCGTTTACTGTAGGAATCGGAGAGATCAGCAAAGAGTGTCAGCAACTCATGGACGCTACCAGTGAGTCTCTGGACATAGGCATAGCGAGAGTACGCGCCGGGGGTAGAATCGGAGACATATCCAACGCCATCCAGAGACACGCCGAGAGTCTTGGATATTATCTGGTAAAGCAGTACGTAGGACACGGAATCGGCTACGCGATGCACGAGGAGCCACAAATCCCCAACTACGGCAAGGTGGGTAATGGGGCGCTCATACGCAAGGGTATGGGGCTGGCCATTGAGCCGATGCTGAATATAGGAACGTCCGATACGAAGGTACTGGAGGACGGCTGGACGGTGTCCACCGCCGACGGGAGCCTTTCAGCGCATTTTGAAGATACGGTTATTGTTACGGATGAAGGACCCGTGGTAACGACCCGCCTGGCATGAACGGCGGGGCGACGACTCGAAAGGAGTCTAATGGCGAAGAAGCAGAAAGAGGCTATCGAGGTAGAGGGAACCGTAACGGAGTCCCTCCCCAATGCCAGTTTCAGGGTTGAGCTTGCCAACCAACATAAGGTGCTGGCCTATGTATCGGGCAAACTCAAGCTGAACTTTATCCGCGTGCTACCGGGAGACAAGGTCCTTGTGGAACTGTCTCCTTACGATCTGACGCGCGGAAGGATCACCTACCGCTTCAGGTAGCCCAAGGAAGTCAAAGCGAAATATTACGGCTCGTAACGCCGATTGAGAAGAGGCTGACATGAAGGTTTCGGCATCGGTTAAAGTTAGATGCGCCAAGTGTAAGGTGATCAGACGCCACGGACGGGTAATGATTATCTGTGAAAACCCCAGGCACAAGCAGCGACAGGGTTAGAAAAGTCCCCTCTCCCACGATGGTAGAGGGATAGGGTGAGGGCGACCAGGAGGAAAGATCATGGCGATAGTATCGGGAGTCAACATTCCTGACAACAAACGAGTGGAAGTCTCGCTCAGAAGCATATACGGCATCGGCCCACACCAGGCTCAGGACGTGTGCGAAAAGGCGGGGGTTCTGGACAACCCCAAGGTCAGAGACTTGTCCGATGTGCAGCTCACGCGCATCCGTGAGATCATAGATCGCGAGAAGACCGTCGAGGGAGACCTCAGGCGCGAAGTCAACTTGAACATTCGACGCCTCATAGACATAGGCTCGTACCGTGGTCTCAGGCACCGGCGGAATCTTCCGGTACGCGGTCAGCGCACCAAGACGAACGCCAGGGCAAAGCGCAGTAAGCGCGTCGCTGTAGCCGGACGCGGACGAACGACTACCAAGAAGTAAGGATATATCCAGGTTATGGCAAGAAGACCGAGAGCAAGACGCAGAGAGCGCAAGTCCATTCCCGTGGGCAGGGCTTATATTCAGTCCACGTTCAATAATACGATAATCACGATCACCGACCCGCAGGGCAACCCAATTGCCTGGGGAAGCTCCGGGACCGTGGGCTTCCGCGGCTCCAGAAAGTCCACGGCTTTCGTAGCCCAGCGCGCGGGTGAGGATGCGGCCCGCAAGGGCATGGAGCATGGTATCCGGCAGGTGGAAGTGTTTGTACGTGGACCTGGTTCGGGACGCGAGGCGGCAATACGGGCGCTGCAGGGCGCGGGAATTCTCGTAACGTCTATCAAGGACGTTACACCAATCCCGCACAACGGTTGCAGACCTCCCAAGCGTCGCCGGGTGTAGCCTGAGCGCATCCGAAGGGTCTCAGATTGCTGGAGGAGAACAGAGCCGACCGCCAACTCACAGAGCGAGGCGTTATAGACATACTCAGCGAGACGTTCACCATTTACTGGAGACACTTTCCGAGAATTGTCATGCTGGTGGCGGTGATCTATGTTCCCATAGGCTTTCTGGAACTGATCGTGACAACGATAAATCGAGCCAGTGTATGGCCGACACTGGCCATGACGGTTCTGGACGGCGTGCTCTCGATATTCGTGTACGCGGCGGGCATATTTGCGGTAGGCCAACACTATCTTGTCAATCAAGTAAATGTAGGAGATTGTTATACGAGAGCGCTGTGGCGCGTGGTATCGCTGACGGTTTTCGCGATTGCGCTCGGAGTCCTGCTGGCGCTGGTTATGTCGGCGGTCCTGACGGTGTCCGACCCCTCTACGGCGGTGGAAACCCAGGAGGCGGCAGAGCCGGAGATAACGGTAAATGTGCTTATCGCATTGGCTGTGATGTTCGTGTCGCTGCCGATACTGGTGATCTACAGCATATATCTGGTTGTGATAATGCCCGCGCTCATAGTAGAAGGTCGGCATGTTCGGTCCGCACTTCAGCGAGGATTTGACTTAGCAAGAAATAGCAAATGGCGAATTTTCGGACACCTGGTAGTCTATTCGCTCGTGTCCATCGGGTTGCTGATAGCTCTGAATACGCCAATGCTGATATTAGGAGGAGCGACATCGCCCGGTGAATCACCGTCGTTATGGGTGTCATTAGTCGGTGTGGTGGTAAACAGAGCAAGTTCTATACTGATCGCGCCGGTGACAATTATAGCTACGACGCTGCTCTACTACGATTTGAGAATCAGAAAAGAGAATTACGATATATCGCGCCTGTCCCTGGAGATGGGAATCGCGCGTACATAGCAGAAGGAATATAGACAAGGAAGGCTGATGGCGAGATACAAGGATGCAAAATGCCGGAAGTGCCGGCGCATAGGCGAGAAGCTCTTTCTGAAGGGTGAACGATGCTATACGCCTCGTTGCGCTGTGGAACGCAGAAGAAGACCGCCCGGAGATTCTACGCCCAGGCGTCGCAGGCCCTCGGAATGGGCTCTTCAGCTCCGCGAGAAGCAGAAGGCCCGCTTTACATACGGGATACTCGAACGACAGTTCAGGAAGTATTTCGACATGGCGCGCAACCGCCCGGGCGTGACCGGCGATAACCTGATCCAGATACTGGAAACCCGGCTCGACAATGTCATTTACAGACTTTCGATGGCGGACTCCAGGCAGCAGGGAAGACAGCTCGTGAACCACGGACACTTCACCATAAACGGGCGACGAATGGACATTCCGTCTTACCTGGTGGAGCCAGGAGACGTGGTCGAGTGGAAGCGTGTGGGCTCTAACGGCGCTTCTCCCCCGCAGTTCATTCAGGACCTGACCGACGGACTCCCCAAGAGGCCCGTTCCGCCCTGGCTCAGGCTCGACGTAGGAAACCTGAGCGGTGAGGTGGCGTCCTTGCCGGACATCGCTGAGATTGAAACCGGAATAGACGCCAGGCTGGTTGTAGAGTTCTACTCGAAGTAACGCCCTTCAATCGCTGTCACGACGTGTTCGTTAAGGAGAGTGGCGCATGGTCTATGACATGACTACATTTATGCCGGAAATTCCTTATGAAGAGGAAGAGCTGGTACTGGAGCCAAGCATACGGGTCGAGGTGGATGAGGAGAGGTACGGCGAGTTCGTCATCGAGCCGCTGGAGCCGGGGTACGGAGTTACGCTCGGCAATCCGATGCGCCGCATTCTTTACAGCGGCCTGGAGGGCACGGCGATAACATCCGTAAAGATAGAAGGCGTTCAGCACGAGTACCAGACAATTCCAAACATCAAGGAACAGGTAACTGAGATACTTTTGAACGTAAAGGCGATCAGGCTGCGCTCGGAAGTTGACAGGCCCGGAAAGCTGCGGCTGGAAGTCGCAGGCGAAGGACAGGTGAGCGCGGCGGACATCATGGCCTCCGCGGACTTCGAAGTGGTGAACCCCGATCTGCATCTTGCGACGCTTGACTCCACCGACGCCAAGCTGTCCCTGGAGATGAACGTCGAGCGCGGCAAGGGTTACAAAGAGGCGTCCGAAGACGAGGGGCAAGCCATCGGTGTGCTCCCGATAGACGCGATATTCACACCCATCAGGAAGGTGAACTATACCGTGGAGCGCACTCGAGTCGGTCAGCGCACAGACTTCGAGAGGCTGGCCCTCCAGATCTGGACCGACGGCTCGATCAGGCCCGTCGAAGCGCTTAAGAGCGCATCCAATATACTGGTCAACCAGTTCTTCCTGTTCACAAATGTGTCCGAGGGCGTTCAGGATATGCCCGAGGGCGTGACGATCGTCACCAACAAGCTCCAGGCCGAGCAGTACAACGTGCCCGTTGAGAGGCTGGACCTCAGTTCCCGGACGCTCAACTGCCTGAAGCGCGCGGGCATAAACAAGGTTGGCGAGGTGCTCGACAGGAGCAAGGCCGAGTTGATGAACATAAGGAACTTCGGCGAGAAGTCCTACAACGAACTGTACGACAAGTTGAGAGAGAATGACCTGCTTCCCCCGGAGGTTGACCCGGAGGTTCAGGAAGAAGAAAAAGAAGCTGTCGCCTCCGGCGACTAGCAGGAGTTGTTCGAAAATGAGACACCGGCTTTCCGGGAAGAAGCTGGGACGCCCCACGCAGCATCGGATGCTGATGCTCAGAGGCATGGCGACCAACCTGATTCTCAATGAGACCCTGAAGACGACTGAAGCGAAGGCATTCGAGGCGCGTCGCATGACCGAAAAGGTCATCACTCTCGGCAAGAAAGGCACGCTGCACCACCGCCGACAGGCCGCCGCGCTGCTGACCGACAAAGAGGCCGTGCGCAAGGTCTTCGATGAATTGGCGGAGAGATACGAGGACCGCGAGGGCGGCTACACTCGCTCTTTCAAGCTCGGCAAGAGAAAGGGCGACGCCGCGGACATGGCCCTGGTGGAACTGGTGTAAGACGGCGCGAATAGTCCATGACAGGAATCCACGACGATGCGCTTGGCGATGATCGTCGAATACCACGGAAAGGGATACAGCGGGTTTCAGTATCAGAAGAACGCCCCCTCCGTACAGCAGCAAATTGAAAAATCAATAGAATCCCTCACCGCGCAGCCGGTCAGAATAAGGGCGGCGGGCCGTACCGACACGGGCGTCCACGCCCTTGGACAGGTAGTGGCGTTCGATACGAGCGCGAACTATACGCCTGAAACGTTTCTGAACGCGCTGAACGCGCGACTGCCGCAGGATGTAGCGGTAAAGGAGGTGTACCGCGTGCGCCAGGACTTCGATCCGAGACGGGACGCGATCAGCCGCCTGTACCGATATACGCTGCTTGTATCGAAGGTCAGGTCGCCGATGTGGAGAGACAGGACCCACATGGTACGGGCTCCGCTCGACCTGGATGCAATGCTCGAAGCGGCCGCTCCGATGGTCGGCGCTCACGACTTTGCCAGCTTCGGCAGTCCGCTGGACGATCCGGAAGCCAGCACGGTTCGCCGAATATACAGGATAGACCTGAAGCCCAGTGAGCCATTCTTGCATGTGGAGGTCGAGGGAAACGCCTTTCTGCCGAGACAGGTGAGGCGGATGGTCGGCGCTCTCGTGGATGTGGGCGCAGGCAAATTGACAACAGAAGATATCAAGAAACAGATTTCGAGAGCAGAGGGCGCTCCGGTGGCGCGCTCCCTGCCTCCGCAGGGACTGTGTCTGGTAAGAGTGAAGTATGCGGATTTTCCTCCGCGAGATGAGGAATAGATCAAAATGGTTACAAGTTCAAAGCCATATGAGACCAAGTCGGCCGATCTGGACCCGAAATGGCATGTCGTTGACGCCGAGGGGCAGACGCTCGGGAGACTTGCGTCGCAAATAGCCATGATTCTGAACGGCAAGACCAACCCACTGTACGTGCCGCATCTGCTCACCGGCGACTACGTCATCGTGCTCAATGCCGACAAGATACGAGTCACCGGGAACAAGATGAGCCAGAAGATGTACTACCGGCACAGCGGCTACCATGGCGGACTTACCGAACGCACCCTGGAGCAGATGATGGACCGGCACCCTGATCGCGTTATTCGACAGGCGGTGAAGGGTATGCTGCCCAAGAACTCACTGGGCAGGAAGATGTTGAAGCGACTTAAGATATACACCGGCGCGAGCCATCCGCACGAGGCTCAGGTATCGGCTCAGAAGGGGGCTTAAATGGTTCAGCAGAGCCAGCAACACTACTATTACGCGATTGGAAAGCGCAAGACTTCCGTCGCCCAGGTCAGACTCTACACAGACTCGGGCGCGAACCAGGTCAACGGCAAACCGTTGGAAGAGTTCTTCCCGTGGGACTCGTGGCAGCAACTCATCAACCAGCCCATGGACGTCACAGGCTCGCACGGGCAGTTCCGCATCGTCGCGAAGATACGCGGAGGTGGTGTCGTGAGCCAGGCGGGGGCGCTGCGACACGGTATCGCCAGGGCGCTGCAGATCGCGGACCCGTCTCTGAGGACCCCGCTGAAGAGGGCAGGGTTGCTTACCCGCGACGCTCGCGAGAAGGAGCGCAAGAAGTACGGTCTCGCCCGGGCCCGCAAGGCCAAGCAGTGGACAAAGCGCTAGCTATTTTCCGGTAGCCAGTTATTAGTCATCGTCCGAGCCGAGCGGCGGTTCGTCGAACGGCTCGTTTCGGGCATGGGCGTCTTCATCGCCTGTACCACGCCTGCCACGCGGTGCGCTCTGTCGCCTGGCTCTCGGCGCGGGCTTTCTCCCTGCGCTTTTCCAGCCAGTCGTTCAGGGCATCTTGACGAGGAGTGCACGCATGTTTCCCATTAGGTCTAGCCGGGTACTCACGGCCTCCACATTACACATATGCCGGCGCACTATGGACATGGCGTCGTTCATCTGGTCTGGCATCAGCTCTACTGCCATTACCCCTCCCGGAGCGAGTGTCTCTTCCGCTTGGATCGCCAGACGTCGGAAGTGGTCTAGTCCGTCATTTCCGCCGTCCAGGGCGACGACCGGCTCGCGGCGCACTTCCATAGCTAGCGAGGCAAGCGTCCCAGTGGGTATGTAAGGCGGGTTGGACACGATGACGTCAACGGGCCCGGCTATCGCGTCCAGCATGTCACACTGGGCGAATTCTACGCCCTCTGCGGACAGCCGATCACGATTTCTCACCGCAACGTCCAGCGCGTTCCGGCTTATGTCAACTCCTACTATCCTGGCGTTCTGCGTGTGTGCCGCCAGCGCCAAGGCAACCGCGCCTGAGCCGGTTCCGACATCCACGACCGTGGGCCGGTCGAGCCTCCTAACCCTGGCTGCAATATACTCCAGCGCCACTTCGACAAGGAGTTCGGTCTCCTGGCGGGGTATCAGGACACTCTCGTTCACCTCGAGGTCGAGGCCGTAGAACTCGCGCCGACCGACGATGTAGGCCAGAGGCTCACCAGAGAGCCTTCTGTCGAGATAACCCTTCAGCCTGGTCGCCTGTGGACGAGTAAGGCTATCTTCTGCGCCGTACACGAGGGAAATGAAGTTCGCCCTGGAAACCCCGATGACGTGACTGAGAAGGACATCGGCTTCGATCTGCCACTCGGATATGCCATGATCGCGCAGAGCGGTTCTTGTACGATCCAGACTGTGGCGCAAGGTGTGTGGGCGCTCTGAACGGCTCGCGCGCATCGAAAGAAAAACGGGCGTACGCCGACTATGCCTGTACGTTGGCGAGCTTCTGGGTCTGTTCCTCTTCCAGGAGCGCCTCGATTATATTGTCTATGTCGCCGTCGAGCGACTGGGCGAGGCTGTGTACGGTCAGTCCGATTCTGTGGTCGGTAATCCTGCTCTGGGGGAAATTGTACGTTCGGACACGCTCGGACCTATCCCCGCTGCCGACCTGGGACCTTCGGGCATCGGAGCGTTCTCTCTGCTGTCGCTCCATCTCCTGGGCCAGAATCCGCGAGCGCAGGACGGACATAGCCTTCTCCTTATTCTTGAGCTGGCTGCGCTCGTCCTGGCATATCGCCACTATGCCTGTCGGCTTGTGGGTGATTCGGATCGCGGTCGCCACCTTCTGGACGTTCTGGCCGCCGTGTCCCGATGCGTGGAAGACGTCTATCTGAAGGTCTTCATTGCTGACCTCGACGTCAACCTCTTCCGCCTCCGGGAGCACCGCGACAGTCGCAGCCGACGTGTGAATGCGGCCACTCGACTCGGTGACCGGAACGCGCTGGACCCTGTGAACCCCGCTCTCGTGCTTCAGACGCGAGTAGGCTCCCCTGCCCTTGACCTCGAAGACAATCTCTTTAACGGAACCGATTCCGGTCTCGTTCAGGTCAATCACTTCGGTATTCCAGTTCCTGCGCTGCGCGTACCTGCTGTACATTCTGTACAGGTCGGCGGCGAACAGACCCGCCTCATCCCCTCCCGTGCCGGCGCGTATCTCCACGATCACGTTCTTGTCATCGTTCGGGTCCTTCGGCACAAGCGCGAGTTTCAGAGCCTGTTCGGTCGTCTCCCTGCGCGTCTCGAGTTCGGAGAGTTCCTCTCGCGCCATTTCTGTCAACTCGGGATCGGACTCCTCCCTAAGCATCATCACGAGATCGTTCGCCTCGGACCCGATTGCGCGGAGTTCACGTGACAGTTCCACGACATCCCGGAGCTGCGCCTGTTCCTTGGCAAGTTCCTGTATGCGGCTGTAGTCCACCGCGATCTCCGGGTCGGCCATCAAGCGGTCCAACTCTTCGGACCGATCTTCGACTGCTCTCATTCGCTCTAGCATGATTACACTGTCTCCATATTCTGAAATAGTACAGTACAGAGTAGTCCCGATTCAAAGCCCTGTACGAATTCCCAATCTTCCGACTGCCGTGATAGACTTCCCCCGAAAATCAAACCAAAGAGGTGAACAATGAGTCGAATCAATAGAGCTATCGAGCTTCTGGAACAGGATCAGCCGATCTACTACACTGGCGGGCACACGGGAGCCAATCTGAGCTACGAGGGCGGTAAGGAGATGGTCTCCACCTACGCCGACTATATCAACGTCGGCATGGAACACGGCTCTTTCGATATGCCGGGCCTCCAACAGTTCATGGAGGGTCTTGTGGCAGGCGGACCGACCAACAGCGGTCACCGCACGCCCGCTGTCGTGGTGGAAGTCCCCGTGGACGGCGCGAGCGGCGACATAGTCCGCGCGAACGCATGGCAGTTCAGGCAGATACTCGCGCGCGGCGTACATGGCATCCTGATGTGCCACGCGGAGACGCCGGACGCGGTAAAGGCGTTCGTGGAGTCCTGCCGCTACCCGTTCCAGACCATCGGGGTGGGCAAGGGAGTGGACGTAGGCAGGCGTGGTTCGGCGGGCCAGGCTTCCGCGGCCCCGATCTGGGGGGTATCCATAGATGAGTACCTGGACAAGGCCGACCCGTGGCCGCTGAACCCGGACGGCGAACTCATGCTGGGCCTGAAGATCGAGAATACACGCGCGCTGCTCAACGTCGAAGTAACGACACAGGTACCGGGCATCGCCTTTGCCGAGTGGGGACCGGGCGACATGAGCATGTCCATGGGCTACAAGAACGCTCCGGGCGAACCCTGGCCGGATGAACTCTGGGAAGCCAGGGAGCGGGTCCGCAAGGCGTGCAATAACGCCGGGATCGCCTTCCTGGAAGGCGCGACGCCGGACACCATCGGCGCGAAGATTGACGAAGGCGTCAGAGTCGTATCCTCAGGCGGACCACTGGGCGAAGCCACGGCCAAGGCAGGCCGCGCCCACAGCGGACGCACGATGCCTGTTTAACCAGACGCGGAATCTCAGTCCTGCGTTGAGTGTGCGACTCGCATTCCACGCAGGCTGATGCCACCCGGCAAGTCCTCAACACCTAACCCACGTGCGCCGCGTACTCATCGCCGATGTGGCCGGCTTCAACCAGTTCGTCGTATTCGGCGTCGGACAGCTTGAGCAGAGTCTTGTAAACGTACTCGTTGTCCTGACCCAGGGAGACGGGACCTCGGCGGATTCGCACGTCGCTCTCGGACATCTTGAAGGGCGCGCGCGGATACATATGAGTTCCGACGTCGGACTGGAACGCCTCCTCGAACATGATCCTTGCCTGCAGGTGCGGGTCTTCAGCCGCGTCTCTCTGGTCCAAGACCGCGCCCGCGGCGACTCCGTAGGACTGGAGCAGGGACATGGCTTCCCGATGGTCGAGGCCGCGCGTACACTCCGAGATATTTTGGTCGAGCGCGTCGTGATTCTCTCGCCTGGACTCGTGCGTGGCGAACTGCGGCTCTCGCGTCCAGTCGGGGCTGCCAATCGCTTCGCAGAACAGCTCCCAGTCTCTGTCGTCGAAGATGGTAATGGCTATCCAGCGGTCGTCGCCCTTGCATGGATAGACACCCTGGAGGGCGCTGGGATGCCTGTTGCCCAGAGTCGCCTGGCTGCGGCCGTTCATCGAGTAGTCCATGAAAGCCTGGCCGAGGTACGGGACTGCATTCTCGGCCTGTGAAAGCTCCACAAGCTGGCCCTCTCCGGTGCGGCGGCGATGGTTGAGAGCGCAAGCGACCGCAAACGCTCCTCCTGCTCCGGCGGCGGCGTCCGCCATATAGACCTGCGTGTTGGCGGAAGGGTCGAGATCAGTATAGCCCCTGAGCAGACTGTGTCCGATTACCCCCTCGATATGGATGCCCAGCGAGCGGTGGTTCTGGTATGGCCCGGTGTTGCCGTATGCGGGCATTCGCAGCATGATGAAGCCGGGGTTTATCTCCTTGAGTTCGTCGTAGGAAATGCCCAGCTTCTGCATCGTCTCGGTGGGGTTATTTTCCACCAGTACGTCGCTGATGGCTACGAGGCGGTTGAATATCTCCTTGCCCTCCGGCCTGAGAAGGTCAACCGTCATGCTGAGCTTATTGCGGGCGTGGGCGTTGAAGAGCGGATAGCGATTCCAGGGCCTTTTGCCGCCCTCCCGGTTGGGCATACCGCCTATGAACGGAGGCAGGTTCTTGATTACGAACTCCGGCGGACGCGCCGAAGAGCCGCGAGTCGGCGGCCCGAATATCTGAATGGATTCGACGCGAATGACCTCGGCGCCCAGGTCGGCGAGCAGCGTCGTGCAATACGGTCCGGCCCACACGACCGTCATGTCCAGTACGCGGACTCCCTCCAGCGGCAAGCGTTGATTCATTTCGCGCCTCCATCTCTAAATGAGGCTATTTCGGACTCGGTTCGGCCCAGTTCAGTCAGTATCTCGTCGGTGTGCTGGCCAAGCAGCGGCGCGGGTCGCCTGACCGACCAGGGCGTCGCGCCCATGATGAACGGTCTGCCGGGGTATCTGAGCGATCCGGCTTCCGGGTGTTCGACCTCGGCAAAAGCGCCTCTCTTATGGAAGATTTGATCGGCGTGAAGGTCTTCCATCGTGTTAAGCGGTCCGCTGAGAACTCTCGATTTCTGCGCCTGCTCCCAGATATCAGCTTTATTTCGTTCCATGAGCCAGGGGTAGAACACCACCTCAAACAGTCCCTGCATATCCTCGTCTGCCTGGGCCTCAGGCGTGAGCCACTCCTCACCCGAAATCTCCTCGGGGTGGCCGAGCATATCCAGAACGCGGGGGAAGTAGTTGCCGCCGCCGGTAAACTGGAAGAAGCCGTCCGCGCAGGGATACACGCCCGCCGGATAGCCCCCCGACCCGGAGGCTGCTCCCAGCGGCGTGCGCTCTGTTATCTCGCCGTTGTACTGGTATGCCAGCAGCATACTCATACGCCGGTCTATCGAACCTGCCTGCGTCTCCATGATGGATATATCAACGTGCTGGCCCTTCTCATTGTCCCTGGCGGCGAATATGGCGCCAAGAGTGGCGTACGCAGCAATCGTTCCCGCCTGGTAGAGACCGACCGTCCCACCCAGTTTCAGCGGTTCCTTCTCGGCTATGCCGGTGGAGTACAGTTCGCCGCCCATGCCATAGAAGATGATCTCGGAGCCACGCCAATCCCGGTATGGGCCCGTCTGTCCGAAGTTGGAAATCGAGGTCATCACCAGCGAGGGGTTTACATTTGAGAGGGTCTCGTAGTCGAGCCCGAAGTTCTCCATGGTGCCGGGTCGAAAACTCTCCACCACCGCGTCGGCGCGGACGGCGAGATCGAGCGCAACCTGTCGTCCTTCCTCCGTCTTCAGGTCCAGAGTGATCGAACGCTTATTGGTGTTGAGGTGAAGAAACGTACCGCTCTTTTCGGGGTGTGGAGTGTCCTTCGGAAAAGGTCCGATGCGGCGTGCGGCGTCTCCCGTTCCCGGTCGTTCGACCTTGACTACCTCGGCGCCGTAGTCCGCCAGCAGTTTGGCGCAGTACGGGCCTGCGATGTATTGCGTGAAGTCTAGAATCCTGACGTCGGACAGCGCGTACTGTGTCAATAAACTTACTCCGGAACCTGTGTGCGTGGGTAACAGAATACCACAACATGAAAATGGACTAAGGGTATGAGCAAATGGAAGATGTTCTCGCGCTGCGTGGCTTTGAGGCAGCCGCCGCGCTCTGGTATGCTATTCCCTCAGAAATTAACTGGTTCGGTAACGCCTGATTCCCCACAATGGAGGATGTTCTATGACGTTAAAGAAGTGTTTTCTGTTGGCGACTGCTTTCATTTTGCTGCTCGTTGGCTTTATAGCGACGGTGGGTACAGATAATAGATCTGTACTTGCGAGTCCGAATGAGCAGTCCGGCACGTCAACTTCCACCCCCACATATACGGACTGGTGGGACTACACGGTGGACTACGTGGACCGCGCGATAGACCTTTACGACCAGCGTGGTCTGGAGGCGATGAGAACCTACTACAACAGCGAAACTAGTTTCGAGGGCGAGTGGTATCTGTTCGCTATAGACGAGAACGACATATACGTCGTCCATCCTGTGTTCCCCCGCCTCATCGGCACGGACATCAAGGAAGTGGTTGATTCGACCGGATATGAGCTGGGCAAGGATATCGCCAAGGCAACGGAGGAAGGTCGCCGGATAGAGTACCTGTGGCCCCATCCGGTGACTCGTATCGAGGTTCCGAAGGTGGCCTACGCCAAGCGGCACGACGGATACGTATTCGCGTCGGGCTACTATCCCGTCCCCGGCGAACCCGCGGCGTACACCCAGGGCTACGTGCAAAAGGCGATAGACCTGTACGACAGCGACGGTCTGGACGCGACGGTCGCCCACTACAACAGCCGCGAGAGCCTGGACAATCAGTGGTATCTGATTCTGGCAAGCGCGGACGATGAAACGTTGCTGGCTCACGGGCTGTCTCCAAACCTGTTGGGCGCGAATGTCACAGACCTGACCGATCCGGAAGGGTTCGATGTCGGACAGGCGCTTCTGGACGCGACAGAGGACGGCTACTGGTTCCAGATGGCGTTCCCCAGAGGCACGGAAGCGGGCTTCACCAGGATAAGGGTATGGGCGGTTCGGCACGACGGGTACATATTCGCGTCTGGATACTTCACTGGCGAGGTCTCCCCGCCAACGGCCACCCCCACTGCCACGGCAACCGCCACAAGCATCCCGACGCCCTCACCTACGCCCGAGCCTATCAACGTGGACGAAGTGATAGCGGAAAACCCGTTCGGCCTGCTGGTCGCGATTCTCAGTGACGCACACGAAAATGGCTACCTGTCTGACACGTTGAGCGGCCTGCTGGTCAACCTGTTCATTGACAGCTTTATCACGGTGAATACGGACGAGACCAGAGAAGAGGTCGTATATAGGGTCGCGGTCGAAGGGCCGGGGGCGGATAAGGCCGCGCTGGTCGCGCTGTACAATGCCACGGACGGCCAGAACTGGGAGAAAAGCGATAACTGGTTGAGTGATGAGCCGCTTTCCGAATGGTACGGCATAACCACCGACATTACGGGTCGGGTAACAGAGTTGGGATTGGGCGACAACAATTTGAACGGGATGCTGCCCGCCGAATTGGGCAATCTATCCAGCCTGACGAGTCTGAACCTTCGTTACAACCCTCTGAGCGGCCGGATTCCCGCCGAACTGGGCAGCCTGGCTAACTTGAGAGCGTTGCGCCTGTATGGGACCGATTTGAGTGGAGAGATACCGAGAGAACTTGCTAACCTGACCAATCTGGAAAGGCTTTGGATCTTCTCGAATGAATTGAGTGGCACGATACCGGTCTGGCTGGAAGAGTTGACCAACCTGAAAATCCTGGACCTTGACAACAACAACTTTACCGGCGAGATTCCCGCCGAATTGGGCAATCTCACAGAACTGGAAGACCTGTGGCTGGCGAGAAACAATCTGACCGGCCCCATACCTCCCGAACTGGGCAACCTCGATGAATTGCAGTTGCTAATGCTCTTCGATAACAGTCTAAGCGGCCCCATTCCGCCTGAATTGGGCAATCTCGAACAATTGGAGATTCTATATCTCCAGGACAACGAACTGAGCGGTGAGATTCCACCAGAACTGGGCGATCTGGAGCTTCTTGAGCGGATGTACTTGCGAAGCAACGAATTGAGCGGTGAGATTCCACCAGAACTGGGTGATCTCGAACACCTGGAAGTACTTCACCTCGGGGACAACGAATTGAGCGGTGAGATTCCACCAGAACTGGGCGATCTCGCCAGTATAGAGTGGCTGCTGCTCCACGAGAACGGTCTTACCGGATCCATACCGTCCGAGTTGAGCAGTCTCACCAGCCTGGAGGGTCTCTTCCTCAGGAACAACGAGTTGACCGGTCCCATACCGTCCGAGCTGGCCAACCTGTCTAAACTGGAGATACTGTCCATCAGAAACAATATGCTGACCGGAATGATTCCGGCTGAATTGGGCAGTCTCACAAACCTGGAGTCACTGACCGTCAGTGACAACGAGTTGACCGGAATGATTCCGGCAGAACTGGGCGGCCTTACTGAGCTGAGTACACTGCTCGTCAGCGGCAACGATCTGACCGGATGCATACCAGCAGCCCTGGAGGACGTTCGCCACAACGACTTCGAAGACCTTGATCCGCCTCTGCCATTCTGCGAATCGGGAACCGAGTCCGCAGATGTGGAGCAGCTAACGACGGAGTCGTTGATCGAAACACTGATCGATTCTCCGTCCAAGGCCATCGACACCCGATAATTGCCGCCACCGGCGGGAGGGCGTATTTCACGCCTTCCCGCTCTTGATGTGTCCCAGTGGGCTAGGCCTCTTGAGCCTGTATCAGTTTGGTCGGTCACCTCATCGTCATACCCGCGAAGGCGGGTATCCAGGAATGGGGCGGGGTGGGTCTTGATTTAGTCCGCCGATCAAATTGGTACATCTTCTGGCCTCTCGTCTTCGCTTGACACAAGATTGCCAGACTCTTGACCAAAGTGATATAAGACGAAGGCTGAGAGAGAAGGAGTATGCTCATGGCTACTACACCGGGAACCGAACTGATAGAACTCGAAACGGGCGTTTTCGCACGGCTGCACGAAGGCCTCACCAACGCAGGCATCATCGTCGGCGACGAAGGCGTGTTGGTGATAGACTCGCTGCGTGTACCTTCGTTCGCGCGCGACCTGATCCACGATGTCAGGCACATCACAGACAAACCGATTCAGTACGTCGTGGACACTCACTCGCACTGGGATCACTCGTGGGGCAACGAGGAGTTTCCCGAAGCCACGATCATCGGACACGAAAACTGCTACAGTGAAATGGTGGACGTCGAGTGGAACGAGCGGTGGCGTGAGAGTGTAATGAATTCCGGCGACCCCTGGTCCGAAGAAGCCGGACTGGTTACGATCACGCCTCCCAATCTCACGTTCGAGACCAGCATGAGGCTCTACTTCGGCGGGAGGGAGTTGCATCTCAGGTACCTGGGGAGGGCGCACACGGGCGGAGACATTCACATCCACCTGCCGGACGACAGTATCGTCTTCTGTGGGGATGTCGCGCAGGATAGCGGAGTTCCCTACCTGGGCGATTGCTACCCCGAGGAGTGGCCCGACACCGACGACCGACTGGTCCAACTGCCAGTCGAGCGATTCGTCTCTGGGCACGGCCCCGTAGGTGAGCCCTCCGCGTTGGCGGACGCGAGAGACTTCATCCACGAACTCTTCGGCAGTCTCAAGGCCGCTATCCGAGACGGCAGGGACGAGCGGGACGCGGCCTCCTCGACGGTCGCCGCTCTCACACCCCGCTACGGAGGATGGCGGAGTTTCGAACGCCTGGAAGAGACTCTGCCTGAGGTGTACAGAAAACTGACCTGAAGAGCGCCAGAAGTATGCGGAGACATGGAATGCGATGCGCGTTTCTGTGCTCTCAAGCGTTGTGGCTTAAGTGAAGCGGTTCAGGATAATGGTCTTAGAACTCTTGACTGCACGAAGTTTGAATACACTTGGGCAGACCACGGAATCGAATGAGCACTTGTTATCCCAGAACTCGAGTTTAGAGGCAATCACTCTGTTTCCGCTCTTTACGCGCATAGTGTGGTGTTGCGCGGACGTCGAGTATTACTCAGGCCGATGACAGAAGACGATTGGGGTTACTTGCTGAAGTGGAACAATGCCCCCGATGTGATGGAACTGGCAGATGAGAACGACTTCCAAGAGATGGAGTTGAGTGAGGTCCAGGCGATCTACCGGTGGATTTCAACTCACGCCCACTGTTTCATTATAGAGGTGGCTGGGCATCCTATTGGCGACTGTTGGCTTCAGCGTATGAACCTGACACGCATTGCTGACCAGTTTCCGGGAGAGGATGTCTGCCGAATAGACATAGTAATCGGCGAGAAGGAGCTTTGGGGTAACGGATACGGGACCGAGGCAATTATTTCCTAGTGAACTGTTGCTCCACCAAAAGCCACCGCCAAGCTATGAGTCAATTTGGAAGGAAACTACACTTCCCTCCATTCAATTGGAATCTCCTGTGAAACTCTCCGGTATTAAGTGTGTTGCGGAAGCTATGAGTAACTCTTCACGCAGGCCGTCAGCCCAAGAGTTCTGTGTGTTAATATGACTCCGACCATATCTTAATAGCTATACCACTACTCAAAGAGGTGAAGAGAGTATGACCACGGCGACACGCGAGTATAAGGTTGTAGGCACGAGACCAATCAGGCACGACGGCGCGGACAAGGTTACCGGGCGCGCAGTATATGGCGCGGACATGAACCTGCCCGGAATGCTGTACGGCAAGGTGCTGCGCTCCCCGCACGCACACGCACGGATCACGAAGCTGGACACGTCGAAGGCAGAGGCTCACCCGGAGTGTCGCGGGGTGGTTACGTCCGCCGACTTCGCTCCGAGCGACCCTGTGGGCCCCATCGCGGTCCTGGGCCAGATGCCGCGTGACAACGTGCTGGTCCGAGACAAGGTGATGTACAAGGGCCACGCGATTGCCGCCGTAGCCGCCACCAGCGCGCACGCCGCCGAGGAGATACTGTCTCTCATAGAGGTCGAGTACGAGGTTCTGCCCGCGTACACCAACATCGAGGATTCGATGGCAGAAGACGCAGTGGCAATCCACGACACATGGACGAACAACCCGGACCTGCCTGGCGGGGTGAATGTCGCCGCGCAGGAGCAATACGTGTTTGGCGATCTGGACGCGGGATTCGCCGCGGCGGACCGCATCTTCGAGCGCGAGTTCCGCACCAAGACTGTCCACCAGGGCTACATCGAGCCTCAGAACGCGACGGCGTGGTGGTCACCGGACGGACGACTGACCGTCTGGTGCTCCAGCCAGGGGCATTTCGGAGTGCGCGACAACACCGCGCGCATACTGGGTCTGCCGGTGTCGCAGGTGAAGGTGGTGCCGCTGGAGATCGGCGGCGGATTCGGGGGCAAAATTCCCCCATATCTGGAGCCCACTGCTGCCATCCTGTCCAGGAAGAGTGGCCATCCGGTAAAGATGGTCATGGACCGCACAGAGGTGCTCCAGGCAACGGGTCCTACGTCGGGCAGCCTCGTAAGGATCAAGATGGGAGTAACGAACGAGGGCAAGATAACGGCGGCGCACTGCTGGATGGCGCTGGAGGCGGGCGCGTTCCCCGGCGCCCCGGTTGGGGGCGCGGCTTCCGCCGTCTTCTCACCGTATCTAATCGAGAACGTGCGTATTGACGGATTCGACGTGGTGTCCAACAAGCCCAGGACTCAGGCGTACCGTGCTCCCGGCGCGCCAATCGTGATGTACTGCACCGAATCGCTCGTTGATGAGATAGCCGAGACGCTGAACATAGACTCGGTGGAGTTCAGGTTGCTGAACGTGGCGCGTCAGGGCGACCGTCGCGCGGACGGCGTGATGAACGGGCGTATCGGCGCCGAGGAGGTCATGCAGGCAGTCAGAGAGCATCCCCACTTCTCGGCCTCGCTGGAGCAGGTGGAAGGGAAGCTAAGAGGGCGAGGATGGAGCATGGGCTTCTGCCGTAACAACACGGGCATGGCCTGCGTGGTCGCCAACGTGCTGGACAACGGTGACGTGAGCCTGGTGGAAGGCTCGGTGGACATCGGCGGCACGCGCACCGCCATCGCGCAGCAGTTCGCGGAGGTGCTCGGAATCCCGGTCGAGAACGTGAACCCGATGGTCGGCGACACCGACACTATCGGCTATACGTCGGTCACGGGCGGAAGCGGGGTGGCATTCAAGTCCGGCTGGGCGGCGCACGAGGCGGCGATGGACGTGATGCAGCAGTTGATAGTGCGCGCGTCCCTAATCTGGGACACGGATCCTGAGAACGTGGAGTACGTGGACGGAGCGCTGCAACACAAGTCGGACTCCGAATTGCGGCTCACGTTCGAGGAGATGGCGGGAAGACTGCCCGAGACGGGTGGTCCCGTCATCGGTCGCGCCAACCTTAATCCCGGCGGTTCGGGCGGCTCATACGCGGCGAACATAGTAGATATCGAGCTGGACCCGGACACGGGCAAGGTTGATATCCTGCGCTACACCGCGTTCCAGGACGCTGGTTTCGCAATTCACCCGTCCTACGTGGAGGGCCAGATACAGGGCGGCGCCGCTCAGGGCATCGGCTGGGCGCTAAACGAAGAGTATTTCATGGGCGAGGACGGCGGTATGCAGAACACGAGCCTGCTCGACTACCGTATGCCCACAAGTCTCGATTTGCCGATGATTGATGCGGTGATTGTCGAGGTCAATAACCCCGGTCACCCGTTCGGAGTGCGCGGAGTCGGTGAGGCGAACATAGCCCCGCCGCTGGCCGCGCTCGCCAACGCGATCCACGACGCATCGGGAGTCAGGATGACGGAACTGCCGATGAATCCGCAGGCGGTAGTGTCCGCGATGGAGAGGAAGTAGAGTTACTGTGGGGTCGCTGGTATTGCAACAGCGGCAGCGGCCCCGCCGCAATCAATCTCGGCAACCCGAAGGAAACGCGATGCTGACTGATCAGCAGATTCAGGATTTGGTTAGTTGCTCCAAGGGCATAACAAATAAAGAACCCTCGAGGGGTTACCGAGAAGAAAATCGACACCTGCGTTGTGACTTGGAGTTAACCGCCACCGAGGATAGTAGCACAACATTCACAGTATCCATTCGACAGAGTTCAGAGTTCATAGAAAATTTCTCCATCGGGCTACTCTATTCATCTGATAACCCCATATTAGGGACCGTAACGCTCGTGCGCTACAATGGTCCGCACGGAGAAATCAGTAGAGAGCCGGATGGACATTATGCCAAGCCACATATCCATCGCATCACAGCTTCCGAATTAGAGTCTGGAAACGTCCGACCGCAGGAAAGGCACAGAGAGGTTACCGTACGGTACAGCACGTTTGAACAAGGATTGACAATTTTCTTCAATGATACTTGCGTAGTAAATTTCGAGGACTACTTTCCTAATATACTCCAAGGGAATCTCTTTGATGGACACGACTAGCATAAAAGAATCATTGGTTCTGGCGGGGTCAACAGGGTTCGATATTTACGAACGCCGCCCGGGGAAGTATCAGTTGATCGTTCCCATACTTCACGAAGATGGAGATATGGTGGACATCTATTTGCAGGACAGTCCACTAGGCGATGACCATGTCCGCATTTGTGATTTCGGTATGACGTTGATGCGCCTCTCCTACACCTACGATGTAACTACCGATGCCCGTAGGCGCATATTCGACAGTATCCTCGTCAACAATGGCGTCCATGATGATGAAGGCAACCTCTATCTGGATATGTCCGCAAATAGGCTCTATGAGGGTATTCTGCAGTTTGCAGGCTGTGCACAGAAAGTCTGCAACATGCGCTATTGGAGCAGGGAAATAGTTCGTAGCGCATTCTATGACGACATCAAGGCCTTTGTCACCACCGAGCTAGGGCTGTTTCAGCCAGTAGCAGACAAGTCCCCCATCCCTGAGAACCCTATTTTTAGTGTGGATTGGTTTCTAACTCACAAAGATCGAGCATTTTACGTTTTCGGCGTGCGCGGCAACGATAAAGCCAAGAATGTAGCCATCGCGTTGCTGGAGTTTCAGAAGGCGGATCTACCGTTCATAAGTCTAATCGTTCACGAAAATATGGAAGAACTGGGGAGAAGGGAACGTCAATATCTCACGAGGAACGCTGATACACAATATCCAGCTATAGGAGACTTTCGTGATCGAGTCGCCGACGACATTCGCCGATTCGCCGCATAGTCCCGTCAAACTATGAAAGTCATCAAGACCGTCGCCGACTTCTGGGCGGCCCAGAGAGGGTACCCCAGGCCGCTTGGGCTGGTGCCGACTATGGGGTATCTGCACGAGGGGCATCTGTCGCTCGTGCGCCGGTGTTGGGAGGACAACTCCACTGCGGTCGCGAGCATATTCGTCAATCCGACACAGTTCGGGCCATCGGAGGACCTGTCCACTTACCCGCGGGATATGGAGGGCGATCTCGCCAAGTTGGAGGCGGAGGGCGTGGACTTGATTTTTGCGCCAGACGCCTCGGAGATGTACCCGGATGGCTTCGATACGACGATTGACGTCGGCAGCATCGCCCAAAGACTGGAGGGTGAGCACAGGCCCGGGCACTTCCAGGGAGTGGCAACGGTCGTGTGCAAGTTGCTGACGATAGTAAGGCCGGACAACGTGTACTTCGGACAGAAGGACGCTCAGCAGTGTCTGGTTATCAAGCGGCTCAATGCGGACCTTGATCTCGGCGCGGAGGTGGTTGTTATGCCTACGGTGCGCGACCCGAATGGCCTGGCGCTGTCGAGCCGGAACGCGTACCTGTCCGATGAAGACCGCGAGGCCGCGCTGTCTCTACATCGAGCCCTGAAACTAGCCGAATCCCGGTACGAGGACGGGGTTCGAGACGCCACTATGATGCGCCGCGAGATGCTGGCTCTACTGGAATCCGAACCATCCGCCTCAATCGAGTACGTGTCGGTTGCGGACGCGGAGACGCTTGTGGAGCTTAACTCGATAGAGCGACCAGCGCTCGTTTCGATGGCGGTACGCATCGGCAAGGTCAGACTGATAGACAACATTGTGCTCGAAAGCTGACAGCTAGCTACCGGCTTTCGAGATACAGCGGCGCGAGCATCCCGTCCACGGGAACGAAATCATCCGTGAGAATGGAGAACCGACCGCCTTCCATCCATCGGGAGAATTCGGCGTCCGGCATGAAGTGGGCCACGGTGGCTCCTCTTTCGGTGACGCGGTTGGCGTCTACTATGTCGGAGCGCATTATCGGCTGCCGTGAGGCTGTTACCACGAAAGTATAACGGGTATCGCCGTCCCAGTTCGTATCGTCCCTCATCACGTAAACGTATGGGAACGTCTGCTGAAGTGTCGAGACCACAGAGCGCAGAAATCGGCCGCTGTGCATCTTGTCCACGATGTTGAGCGCGTACACGCCATCCTCGGACAGTAGCCCGTACACCATCTCGTTGAATTCCAGAGTGGTCAGGTGATACGGCACCGATACGTCGTTGAAGGCGTCGCCGACGATGAACTCGTACTTCCCTTTGGGCAACTCCTGGAGCTTGGTGCGGGCATCCTCGGTATATGTGATTATGCTCGTGTCCCGAGGAAGCGCGAGATACTCGGTTGCGACCTCGGTGACTTCGGGGTCTATCTCTACCACCTCGACGCTCACGTCGGGAAACATGACCTCCAGGAACCGGGGCATGGTGTATCCACCACCGCCGATGAACAACGAGTCCATATCGGGGTTCTTATGCGCCACCGTCGCAGCTATATCGCCGAAGACCTTTTCGTATGAGTAGTGCAGGAACAGCGGGTCTTTGATGTCAACGTAGCTGTGCAGCAGTGCGTCCAGGTAGAGAATCCGCACCTCGCGATCTTCTATGTCTCGGGCCCTGACTTTGATGCAGTAGTAGTTGCTCTCGCGCTCGCAGTCGTTGTCCAGGCCGTCCGCCCACACGCCGAATCCCAAGACTGCCACGAATAACACTGCAAGGACAGCGTTCGGTCTCCACGCTCGCCACACGTTGCCGAAGATGACCGCCATAGCGACGAGTATCAGGGATACGATGAGAATGACCAGGCGTGTTCCCAGCAACTGCACGAGCACGAATCCGGTCAGGAACGTGCCCAGAATGCTGCCCGCGGTCGAAACGGCGTAAATCTTTCCCACCACGTTGCCAGTCTCGGTCAGATCGGAGAGCCTGAGCTTGATGACCACGGGAGATACCATCCCAAGTATTATGGCGGGAATTAGGAACAGCGTGATGGTCAGCATGACTATACGCGGTATTATGGGAAGGGGCAGGAACGAGTCGGAGGCGAAATGGTCTATGGGCAGAATGGCGATGCTGGCGACACCGCTCGCCAGGAGTATGATGCCAAGGGTTTTAGGATAAGGGTATCTGTCCGCTACGCGACCACCGAGGTAGTTGCCGAGGCTGATCCCGGCAAGCACTATGCCGATGATGCTAGTCCAGGTGTAGAGTGAGACGCCTATGGTGGGGGCTAGTATCCTGCCCGCGACGATCTCGATTATGAGGGTGCAGGCGCTGGCGGTGAACACGATGATATATGGTTTCAGAGCGTTGTAGAAATTTAGCAATTCGGTCTCGTCCTGATTGGTGGCGGGTGTGTCCGGGTATATCTGGATAGAGATTGTACAACACGGAGCGAGCGATGGCGCGATTTCGCCCGAACTCACTTTAGTGGAGAATGGCACTTCTTGGCGTATAATGTCGGGCATACCCGGCAATCCACAGGGAGAACAGAAGATGGCTGACGACTTTCTATATGTATCACGCAACAAGCTGGAGATGAACCGCGGACTCCGGCACTCGTACATGGGCGACGTACCGGCGCCCGTGGTGTACGCGGTGCAGGGGGGACTGAAGGAGTATTACGGGGTGTCCGAGGACGCGCCCCCGATTGCGTCCACTCTCGACCACATAGTCTCCTCGGTCGGTGGTTGAATGTACGGCACTCTGCGGCGCGCGCTGGATGCGCGCGGAATCGAGGTCGCTCCCGAAGACTACAACGCCGAGGTGGAAGGTCGAATCGAGGGCATCGGACGAACGATCAGAATTACGAGTATCAACGTGCATTACGAATTTCCAGTGCCGGCGGACAAGCGTGAGGCCGCGGACCGAGCGCTCAGGGTACATCCACAGGGCTGTCCGGCGCACGAGAGCGTGAAGGACGCTATCGAGATCACCTGGACGGCGGACATCAGGGAAGTCTGAAGGAATCACCCCATCCCGGCCTTCCCCCGTCAAGAGAGAAGGGACTTTTGCATACCCATGTCGGCCCGTCAAGAAGGGATGAGAATTGTGGGCGCTAGCTGGCCATCGGGAGGGCGCTTACGCTGTCTGCCGACGGGTGGCCGGGCATACCGAGCATCGGGCAGCCGGAGCAAGACATTCGCTCGCCGCATGGGGCTGCAGAGGACGAAGGTGTGTCCGCGACTGCCTGAGCTCGGCGCTTTTCCCTTGCGTCCTCGCCGAACAGGTCCAGCCTGAGCTGCTTGGCGCGGGGCGGACGATGGCCGGGGAAGGCGAGGAAGGGCCAGGCGCGCTTTCTCACTACGCCCATCGCGGTTAGGTCTTTCCAGGTGTCTATGCTGTGCCTGCTCCGGTTTCGGACGATGCGCTCGGCGGACGTCGGGCCGACGCCCGGTATGCGCAGAAGTTGGTCGCGCCCGGCGTGGTTCACATCCATGGGAAAGGCGTCCAGATTCTCGACGGCGATGGAGGTCTTCGGGTCCTGGTCGAGGGGCAGGAAGCCGTTGTCTGCGAAGGCCAGGTCGAGTTCGTCGTTGGAGAAGCGATAGACGCGCTTGAGCCAGTCCACCTGGTAGAGCCTGTGGCTTCGGGCCATGGGCGTGGGTGGGTGCTCCTCGAGAGGCGTGTAGCGCACTGGCTGGAACGGGGCGTAGTAGATGCGCTTTAATTTCCACTCGGAGTACAGCTGGTTTATGCGCCCGAAGATGTCTCGGTCAGACTCGTCCGCCGCGCCGACCACAAGCTGGGTCGCCTGTCCTACCGCTCCGTTGGTATGGCCCTCGGTAAGATTGTGGACCCACTCCATAGGGTCGAGTATGTCCCTCTTGAGGTCTTTCATCTTGCTGAGCTTTTGCATGTGCTCGACCGTGGGGGTCTCCATGTTGACAGATAGTCGCGTTCCAAGCCGGTAGGCGGCCTCGACGTACTCGTACTCTGCGCCGGGCATGACCTTCATGTGGATGTATCCCTTGAAGCCGTACTTGTTGCGCACGGCGTCCACTACCTTCACCAGCCGCTCGGTGGTCTTGGAGCCGTCGCCCGCTATGCCGGAGCTGAGGAACAGCCCGCTGACAGTCTGTCGCCTTACGAGTTCGGCGAAGGTGCGCGCCAGTTCATCAACCTTGAAGGCGTAGCGCATTCGCGGTACCCAGTGGCTGTTGGGGCAGTAGTGGCAGTCCATCTTGCAGAAGTCGGTGAACATGACACGCATGAGGTTGATGTACTTGCCGTTGGGCATGGAGGCGCGGTAAACGCCGTGAGTGGGGTTCTTGTTGGGAGCGGGATATGGGCCTCCGCGCCCGCCGCGAGTCTCGGGCTGGGTGAGGATGTCGTCGGTTGCCATTCCGCCGAGTATGCGGAGCTTTTCGTATGCGTCGGGAGTGTGTTTGATGAGCATGGCAGAACCTCTGTACGTAATGATACATATGTTCGCACAGAGGACCCATGTTTGTCAAGGTGGGGATCAGGGCATTTGTAAAGTCGGCTCCGAACGATCCTATCTGGTGGTGGGTCGGATTCGTGGGGCCATATAGCTCGATTTATAAAGCCACAGGTAGCAACTGGTGGCTTGACTGGTGAACAACAGGTGATTAGAACACCTGAGATCCACCAGAGAACGCCTGAGTTTAGCTATGGGGAAATTTTTTCACTGGCCCAAAGTTCCGGTTGTATAATTTCGTATTTATGTATATGGACATTCAGAGTCATCGGCGGTCAGCGCTCCCTATTAGTTTGTATGTTCGTATTATAGCGCATATGGGACACGGATGTGTAGCTCTATCTGAAACTGAGCAAGACTTTGGGAAGGTCCTGTCTGGAATAAGCCTTCCGCATCCGGACTCACGATGTTCTGAAAATTTCGTCTGATATAGAGAATGCTAAGATCTACGCGTCCCCTATTCTAGGTATCATCGAAACATCAAATCATCTTCGCAAACAACGCTCGTATTGTGGAAGACAACATGATGCAAGTGTATTATGTGAGAGGATACAGACGGGATTATTCGATCTTCTTATGACCCACACGAATACCATGGTGATGATGTGTTGTTCAAATCACTACATCTCAAGAATCTGTTGTCCTTCAGGGATGCCGAGACAAACCTTGGTTCCCTGAATGTCCTGATCGGGCCAAACGCTTCAGGCAAGTCCAACCTGATTGAGACATTGGCTCTGCTTCAAGCATTGCCGACCGACCTCGTGGGATTCTTTCGACGCAACGGCCCCGTTCTAGATGGATATGGAAAGGCAACCCACCTTCGGGTACGGAGTCGTCCATAGCCGAGATTGTCGCCGTGCTGGATAACCCGAAAGGTCGTCGTGACGCAGAAAAGCAACTGAGTTATGGTATTCAAATAGCCTCGAATAACGAACGATTGCAAATCATTAGCGAGAAGCTGGAAAATATCCGTCCCCATCAGATTAACCAGCCACGCCCGTACTATTATTTTAGTGTAGAGAACGGACACGGGCGAATTCCGCCGTTGAGATCATATAACGTCCGGGGAGACGACTCCGATGGACTTCCGACGATACTGACTCCAGATGAGTTCCCTCCAACGCGATCAGTGATGAGCCAGTTCCGCGACCCAGTGAATTTTCCGACTCCGACGCAGACCTCCCGCAGGCTTTTGGGCATGAGGCTCTACCGTGATTGGGATATCGGGCGCGACAGTCCTGCCCGCAGGCCACAGGCTACGGATGATGACATTGACTTTCTTGCAGAGGACTTCAGCAACCTCGCTCTAGTGGTCAATGACCTTCAGACTCGCGGCTTGGAGGCTTTGATTGACACTAATCTCAACCGCTTCTACGAGTCTTACAATGGTCTGCGGCCCAGGGTGTACGGCGGCACAATCCAGTTGGCGGCAACCGAGGCAGGGGTGCGGGGTACAATACCGGCTACGCGGCTATCCGACGGAACAATGCGATTCATCGCCCTGCTGACAATCCTGTGCCACCCTCAGCCTCCTGAACTGATATGCATCGAGGAGCCTGAGCTTGCGCTCCATCCAGATGCCATGCCTCTGTTGGCCGACCTGCTCAAATCCGCTTCGGAACGCACACAGCTTATCGTCACTACGCACTCACCAGACCTCGTTGACCAGTTCACAATCGATCCTGAGAATGTCATGGTGTGTGAGCGTGGATTCGATAACGACACGCAGTTGAAACGTCTATCCAGAGAGGAACTGGAGGACTGGCTGAAGGACTACAGGCTGGGAGAGATTTGGCAGAAGGGCGTGATAGGCGGGAATCGGTGGTAGATGAGGTAAATATCCTGTTCGAGGGCGACAGCAAACTCAGACCGGGATTCCATGCTCTGCTGGCTCGCCATGTGGAACGCGCGCGTAGCCAGAGAATCAGGGTCAAATTCATCTCAGGCGGCTCCGGTCCCGAGACCGTCAAGGATTTTCTCAGGATTTGCCGCAGTTCGCGGTCTTCTCAGAACATACTACTCATTGACTCCGAAGGGCCTGTACCCAATACAGTACACGCCATAAGGACTCTACGCGCCAGTAGCTTTTGGGATCAAGATGTGGTCTGCGACGATGATCAGATCAACTTCATGGTTCAGGCGATGGAAGTATGGTTCATAGCTGATCCGCAATCACTGGTCAAGCATTTTGGACAGGACTTCAACATCAACGCTCTGCCGCATCCTCAGAACGCGGAGTCAACGGCTCCATCCGAAACGGTCACTGCTATCCGCAGAGGCTTGCGACGCGGCAGACGGTCATACGATAAGGTGTCTGACGGCGCGAGGCTCCTTGAGTTTATTGACGAGACCACAGTCAGCGGGCGCTGCCGACACTTCAGGAGATTTATGAGTCTGATTGACAGGGTTGTCTGATACACGCTGGGACGCGCTACCCAACCCTCCGCACCCGTTTGCCGTTCAGCATGGTCCCGATTGGCGTGTACCGGACTCCGAGTTGGTATGTGGCCAGCAGGACGGTCGTCGTTACCAGGCATACCAGCATGAATTTCGCGTGTACGCTGACCGGCCAGTCTCTCATTATCCAGAAGGCGACGAGTATCAGGGGCAGGTGCCACAGGTACAGCCAGTAGGATGCGTCGGACATGTATCGCACCCAGTAGCGCTCTTTAGCAGCAATGAGCCGGAACAGGCCGATCAGCCCGAAGCACATGAGCCATGCGTAGGCGACCTGAAGTGGAGCGGAGGCGACGAACGCCCACTTTGTCTTGACTTCGTACATCAGTGTGAGAGCGGGCCAGAACACGACGGTCATTGCGGGTATGATCGCGACCGCCCAGTCGCCGCGTATCTCGATGCCGCGCTGGTAGAAGTGCGCGCCGAACGCGAAGAACAGCGCGTAGTAAACCAGGACCACCGGGTTTGGAATCAGGGTGTCGGAGGTGTCCGGCCCGAACACGGGCTCGATCATCAGCAGTTGCGGAACCAGTGTCAGCGGCAGTGTAAGCCACCACGCCCAGGGGTGATCGAACTTCATCCCCAGTTTCACGGCGAGCATGAATGCCCCGACGACCCAGAGCAGGTGCCACAGGAACCACAGGTGCGTAAACGTGGTGAGCCATATGAAGGGCCACCAGACTATCTCGAAGTCGTCGGGAAAGAATGCCCATATCGTGACCGGAATAACCGTCATCGCGCCCACGGCGAGCGGCAGGCCGACGCGCTTGAGCCTGTGTATTCCGAGCGCTCGGAGTCCCCTGCGCCGCCAGAGCATGGCAGTGAAGAAGCCGCTGAGCAGGAAGAACACCGGCATACGAAAGCCGTGAATGGCGAAGAAGAGGATTGCGTAGAAGCCGGAGGCCTCGTCTGGATACTCGGTGTCCCACACTCCGGGAACGAGGAACACGGCGGCGTGGAGCACGATCCCGAGCAGCATGGCGACCGCGCGGAGGGCATCGAGTTCGTGGAAGCGGACAGACGCTGCCCTCGCGCCGACGGATTCAGTCTGAGGAGAAACTTGCATAAGTCTCATTACTGTTCAGTCCAGAGCGTAGCAGCGCTAGGTATCGAAGCCAGTCACCCCCATCCTAGGCTTCCCCCGTCAAGGGCTGAGAGGGGTATGTATTGAACTTGGATTGATGGAGTCACCCCCATCCTAACCTTCCCCCATCAAGGGGGAAGGGACTTTTGCAGGCCCTTGCGGTGTGGTTTCACCTCCATCCTAACCTTCCCCCATCAAGGGGGAAGGGACTTTTACATACCCTTGTGAGCCCGTCAAGGGGGAAGGGACTTTTGCAATCGTCTTGTGGTTATCCTACTGGTGTACCGCTCCGAGGGCTCCGCCGCCTGCAGCTATGACCTCGCCGGTAATGCACTCCGCCTTGGGGGAGGCGAGGTACGCGGTGAGCCACGCGAGTTCCTCGGGATTGATCGGCCTGCGTATGGCGACATTCTGGCCCACCTGTGCGTTGACCTCTTCTCGGGACACGCCCTGCTGCGCGGCCTGATTGTCCAGACGCTCGTTGATGGTGTCGGTGAGCGTAAGGCCGGGGTGGACGACATTCAGCGTGATTCCGTCCGGGCCAAGCTGGTCGGATAGCGTCTTGGTCATGTGAACGACCGCCGCGTTGCGAAGTCCATATATGGTGGACTGGCGCGCCGACACGCCGCCGATGCTGATGACGCGGCCCCACTTATTCGCGCGCATGTGAGGCACTACTGCCTTAATGCTCCTGAAGTAGCCCACGACCTTGGTGTCCAGGTCTTCGATCAGGTCCTTCTCGTCAGCCTCGTCTATGGTGCCTTGCACCTGTCCGCCGACCATAGCCGCGCTGTTTACAAGAATATCCACGCTGCCGAGTTCGGTGACAGTAGTCTCGACCATTCTCTGAACGTCGTCCCAGCTGGTGGCGTCGGCAGAAATGGCGACAACCTTTCGTCCGGTCGCAGACCTTATCTCTTCGGCCGCTTCGTCCAGCGTGTCCTGAGAGCGGGCGGCGATAGCGACGTCCACGCCCTCTTCGGCCAGCGCGATGGCGATTGCCTTGCCGATACCCTTGCTTCCGCCGGTGATCAGAGCGGTCTTGCCTTGCAGTTCGAGATCCATATTCTTACTCCTGTACTCAATATGAAATTCGGATTCCGGTCTATTGTACATATTTCCTCAGTCGCATTTCCCCTTCGGACGAGTTGGGGTCGAGGGTCGGGCATCGTGTACGAATATAGCAGGACTCCTTGACATGACAGGGCAGTCTGGTAGTAACTATTAATGCACAGGCAATTCAGGAGCGCAGCGCGCCGATCGAGGACGCAGATGACCAATCCCATGAGGCACCGCTGGGCTATCATGGGCCTGTGGCTTCTATCCAGCGTGGCGGGCTTCATGATGGTCATAAGCGTCGGACTGCTGCTGCCCTCGATCAGCGCCGACCTCGGACTCTCTCCCACACAGCAGGGGTTCTACGGCTCGGCGGCTTTCCTGGGAAACCTGTTTCTGACACTGCCCATAAGCTGGTGGGTGTCCAGATACAGACCCAAGATTCTCACCACGGTCACCTTCACGCTGAGTTCTGCGCTGATGTTCGTGCAGAGCTGGGGACCCAACTTCGGAGTCCTGCTGCTCGGACGGCTGGGATTCGGCATCTCCACCCTCGCGCGCGAGCCCGCCCGCGTTCTGCTCATGCACAGGCTATTCACGCCACGAGAGTTCATCCTGGTCTCCAGCGTGTACAACCTGCTGTTCGGGCTGGTCGTTGGCGGGGGACTGATCTTGACACCGATTATCCTCAGCCGTGTCGGAGACGACTGGCGGAGAGTCCTGCTGACTTTCGCGGTTACACTCGGAGTCCTGGCCGTTCTCTGGACAGTCCTGGGAAGCGACGGCGAGGAGCCATCCGAGTCCGAGCAGAGCGAAGCCGACCCCGAAGACGGACGGCTCGGAATCATCAAGCGCGTCCTCGGATACAAGGACTCTGGATTGCGGGCGCGGGTTCGATGGGCACGACTATGGCGTGGTCGTCGTTTGTGAACTTCTATCCCACACTGATGCTGGACGTGTATGACGTATCGCTCAACTGGACGGGGGCGCTGCTGGCAATCGGCATCGCCACGGGTGGGCCGTCGGGGGTCGCACTCAGCCGAATCGTACCGCTGGTGAGCGGGAACAGGCGCAGGAACATACTCCAGGCGATTGGCGTTACGATGGTAGTGACCTACCTAGCGATGACGCTCACCGACTCGATTCCGCTGCTCATCGTCATAACGCTCGTGAGCGGACTGGCGCAGGGCTACTGGCCAGTCCTGAACTCGATACCGTTCTACCTGCCAGGCATAAGGCCGCGGGAGTCAGCGGTAGCTCTGTCCTTCATGATGACGCTCGGCACGTTCGGGGTAGCCACCGGCCCCGCGCTGGTCGGCGCGCTCCAGGACTGGCTGGGCGACCTCAGACTCGCCATGATCATCATCAGCTTCGCCCCGACGCTGCTCGTCATATGCTCGTCCCTGGTCCAGATACGGACTGACCGGGAGGAGGCGTGAGCAAGATACTTCTTAACTTCTGTCATGGACAGGCCCTATCTTGGTCTCCCAAACTTCAACCCGCGCCCATAATCTCACAGTAGTAAAGAAATCCAGAAAGGACACACGTACCCCTGCTAACGCGCCCGCCAGAGAAGAACGCCCCCCCCGACTACTCTGCTTTCAGAGAGAACCCCTTGGGTTCTTGTCATCAGGGGGGAACCTTTGATCAAAGATAGCACATCAAGGGCAATCAGGTAATATCGCGGCAGCGCGGAAGCAGGGCAATCGCATCTTATTTGCTGTTAGCTTTGGTTATGGCATCCGCTTATCGGACACTTGCAATTTCGGGAGGCCAATCAGTTGCAGTTTAGCTTTGGGCTTGGCACTTAGTTATTTAGATTCTATTGCCTTGGGGAATTACTGCAGTGCCGTTCAAGCCCCCTAAACCCGCGCAGCTCGCAGGCTCGAATTCGCCAGGGCCAAGATCGCTAACGTGAGTATGAAACTTCCTCCTACGGCGTACATGATCGATATTTCGACGTACTCCGCAATCCAGCCCCCGGCCAGCACACTCGCGGGGATGAGAACCACGCCCAGACCGCGGACTATACCGAACACACGACCCCGGTACTCTTCGGGACTGAGACGATCATGCTCGCACCGCTGGCAACTCCGGCCACAACGATTCCGAAAGCGTCCGGGAACTCCAGGACTGTGGTCGCGGGCAGCGACCGCGAGACGGCTATCCCTATGGTGCAAACCCCGGCCATCCCCCAGCCCAATGCAATTGTACGACCCGCTCCAACGCGCCGTTCTATCGAGCTTGCTAGGAGACCGGCAAGCATTCCCCCTGCGACTCCGGTCGCCTCGATCAGTCCATAGGCTGCGGCCCCGCCGCCAAGCTGCTTCTGTACCAGCGCAGGCCACAGCGGTCCCATGAAAGAACCAACGAGGTATTCGTCCGCCGCAATCTCCCACTCGTTCAGCGCATGACCGTTTTCCGAGTACTGTGCCCAGATTCTGAATCCGTCGGAAAAGTCCAGAATTACGCCCATTCGCGGACTTGCGTCTGGCGATGGGACGAACTGACGGAACGAGCATCCTTCGAGTTCAGTCACCGGAGCTACAGCCCATGCAGGAATAGTCACAGGCCTCGCGCTGCTCAGGGCGCTCAGGCCGATAACTGACAACCGACATCCGTTGGCGTAGAATGGGGCGACAATCCAGATACTCAGGAGACTTAAACATGGCTTCAAATGGCAAGGTCGCAATAGTTACGGGCGGAGGAACGGGCATAGGCAAGGCCTCCGCGCTCGCGCTTCTCAGAGACGGATACTCGGTTACGCTGTCCGGCAGACGCATGGGCCCGCTGGAGGAGACGGTAGGTGAGGCGGGCGACGACGCATCGCGCACGCTGATCGTGTCCGCAGATGTCGGCGACCCCGACTCCGTCAAGAACCTCTTCGCCAAGACCCAGGATAGGTTCGGACGGCTGGATGTGCTGTTCAACAACGCCGGCACAGGCGCTCCTCCCCTTCTGCTCGAAGACCTGACCTACGACCAGTGGATGACCGTCGTGAACGCCAACCTGACCGGCACGTTCCTCTGTACCCAGCAGGCGTTTCACATGATGAAGAGCCAGGACCCGATGGGCGGGCGCATCATCAACAACGGCTCGCTTTCCGCCTACGTCCCTCGTCCCAATTCCATTCCCTACACCGCCACAAAGCATGCGGTAACCGGCGTTACCCGCGCCACGTCTCTCGATGGGCGCAAGTACAATATAGCGTGCAGCCAGATAGATGTGGGCAACGCCGCCACCCCGATGACCGAGAGGATGAGCGTGGGCGTCCCACAGGCGCATGGGGAGGTCAAGGTCGAGCCGACTATGAACGTACAGCACGTCGCCGACGCCGTCGTCCATATAGCCAACCTGCCGCTCGACGCCAACGTCCAGTTCATGACCGTAATGGCAACCCAGATGCCGTTCATAGGCAGGGGCTAAGCCGGCCCGTGCAGAGAGATAGGCCGCGGCGGTTCTTCTACGGCTGGGTGATCGTTGGAGTGATGGCCGCGTCCGGCGCGGTCAGCATGGCGATGGGGTCGCTCAACTTCGGATTGTTCATCAAGCCGATGGGCGACGACCTCGGCATAGGCCGCGCCGCCTTTGGATGGGCTCATACGGCACGACAGGGCGCGGGAGCGCTGTCCAGTCCCGTTATAGGGCCGCTGCTGGACCGCTTCGGCTCGCGCCTGATGCTGCCCATAGCCGCGCTTGCGACGGGCGGCGCGATGATCGGTCTCGCCAACATGAGTGTGGCGTGGCACCTGGTCACACTGTTCGCCATAATGGGACTCGTCGGCATGAGCGGGCCGGGCGCGCTGGTCACCTCCGTTCCTGTGCTCAAGTGGTTCGTCGTGAATAGGGGACGCGCGCTTGCGTTCATGTCTCTGGGCATTCCCGTGGGCGCCATGCTGTTCGTTCCCCTGACTCAATACCTCATAGACACGGTCGGGTGGGAGATGGCCTGGATAATTCTGGCCGTCATCGGCATGGGCGTAATCGTTCCGCTTGCGGCCATCTTCGTTAGACGACAACCCGAGGATATGGGCCTGCTCCCAGATGGCGATATAGATCCGGACTCCATGGAGCATGGCTCCGGCGCTCCGGGAGCGGCTTCACTGGAAGTCTCCTGGACCGTGTCCGAGGCCATGCGCACGACCACGCTTTGGAGATTGGTCATAGTGTTCAGCATGGTCTCTCTGGCCACCGGCACAGTCTCGCTGCACCGGATAGCCGACTTCATGGACAAAGGGTTCAATCCCACGCTGATTTCGTTCGCCACCGCGTTCGACGCAGTGTGCGCGGGGGCAGCCACCTTCACATTCGGAATGCTGGTCAGGTACGTACCCGTCCGTATCCTCGGAGCGACAGGCTTCACGATGCTCGCAATTGCCAGCGTCATGACGATCTACGCTTACAACGACACAATCATGTTCACGTCTATGGCGATATTCGGACTGGGAATCGGCGGCATGATGTTCCTGCAGAATTTCATCTGGGCAGACTACTTCGGACGCGAGAGTGTGGGCAGCATCCGGGGCCTCGTGAACCCGATCAACCTGGTGATCGGAGGACTGGGCGCACCCGCCGCCGGTTACGTCCGCGATATATGGGGCACTTACGAGCCGGCGTGGTGGGCAGGCGTAGCGCTGATGGTTTTCGCCGCCATCCTCACACTGGTCACCCCAGCCCCGAAGAAGACAGTACAGGAGGAGGCAGAGCCGGTTACCCAGACACAGGACCGACCACTGTCGTAAGAGCGTATGCTCGCTTCAGGTATCTTCGATAAACCAACCTACCGTTGGTGGGTATTCTCGGCTGTTGCGCTCGGGACGCTGACATCCGTCATAAACCACGGCGGAATGTCGGTCGCCCTGCCCACCATCGCCCAGCACTTCAACGCCGACCTTTCGACTGCTCAGTGGGTCGTCATCGCCGAGGGACTCGCCATCAGCGCCCTCATACTCCCGATGGGCAGGCTTTCGGACATTATAGGGCGCAAGACGGTTTACCTCTCCGGCCTGGTGATATTCGCCGCCGCCGCTATTCTGGCCGCGGGGTCTCAGAGCATTCTTATGCTGATAGCCTTCAAGGCGGTGCAGGGGTTCGGCGCGGCCATGACGCAAGGCACCGGCATGGCTATGGTAACCTCCGTATTCCCAGCAGATGAGCGGGGCAAGGGCATCGGATCCCACGCCAGTGTGGTTGGGAGCGGAGGCGTTATCGGCCCGGTGGTCGGCGGATTCCTGATCACGGCGTTCGACTGGCGCTGGCTATTCTACGTGAACTTCCTGATGGCGGTCGCAGCCATCATCGTGGTCATCATGGTAATCAAAAGCCAGGCCTTCAGGCAGGACACACGCAACCGCACTTACGACTTTCCCGGTGCTGCGCTTTCAACCGCCGTCCTGCTGACTTTTCTGCTGACCGTTTCCAACGGCGCGCGCATGGGATGGGGTTCTCCTCAGATCATCGTCGCCGCGCTCGGTTTCGTCGGATTCCTGGTCGCCTTCGTCTGGTGGGAGCTCCGCGCGCCATCCCCGATGCTGGACATGGGCCTGTTCAGGAGCAGGGTATTCAGCATTGGTATATCCACCAACTTCATGTCCTTCCTGGGCATAACGTCGGCGCGCTTCCTCATGCCCTTCTACCTTCAGGCGGCGCTCGGATACACACCCGCCGTGGTTGGCATCGTCCTGCTCCCCAACGCGGTGAGCAGGATCGTAATGGGTCCGCTCAGCGGGCGGCTCTCGGACCGCTACGGCTGGAGGCCCTTCAACATAATTGGACTTCTTATGTCGGCCACGGGCCTGTTCATGCTCGCATCCCTGACGGTATCCTCATCGGTAGCGCTGGTAATCGCCGGGATACTGGTCCAGAGCGTCGGATCGGGCCTGTTCCAGTCTCCAAACTCGGCTTCCATATTCAGCGCCTCCGATTCGAGCAGACACGGCGTCGTGGCGGCCTTCGTGAACCTGTCGCGCAACTCCGGCAACGTAACCGGCGTAGCCATAGCCACGTCCATAGTGACGGCCGTCATGGCAAGCGGTGGATTCGAGCCCAATATAGACGCGGTTCTGGAAGCGGGTCCCGGCTCCGGCATCTTGGACTCGTTCATGACCGGACTCAAGGTCGCGTTCTTCGCGATGGGTGTCCTTCAAGTCATAGGAGCGACCGCATCCGCCTTCAAGAGCGACTCCCGGCCAGAGTCGGCTTCGCGGCCCACCGACGCGCAATCTACTTCCACACGGTCTGGCTGAAAGTCGTCTGTTGCAGATTGTCAACTAATACCGCGTCATACCTTACCAACTCTGTATGAAGCCGTTTTGGTATGATGCATGGATGCGTTAGCACACCCTCAGTCCACGAAGAACGCGCGCAGCTCGCGTATCAGGAAGTCGGGGTTGTCGCCCGTGATGCCGTGACCGGAGTCCGGCACGTCCACCCAGGTCATCGAGGGCTGTGCCTCGATCATACGCGCCTTAATCTCCCCCGAAAGGAAATCGCTCTCACCGCCCTTCATCTCCATTATCGGGCAGGCGATCTTTCCCCACTGTTCCCACAGGTATGGGACCTCTCTCACGCCAAAGCTGCCGTTGATCCAGAACATGTCCGGGTCGGACTTGGCGACGTACTTTCCGGCATAGTTCAGGCGCAGGCCGTGTTCAGCCTGGTTGCGATAGTAGTCCGCGCCCGGCCTAGAATTGCCCTGGAGCTGGATTTCCACGTACTCCTCGATGCTGCGGTACCCAAGAAGACGCTTATTCATGCCCGAAATCTGGTTGCGAGCCGATGCGACACTCATCTCAGGACCGTAGTCCAAGCATACGAAGTGCTTGAGGTGATCGGAGTGGTCGCCCGCGTAGGCGATGCCGTTGCGCGCTCCCAGTGACGCGCCCACGTAGTCGCAAGGCGCAATGCCGACCTTCTCGACGAACACAGCGAGGTCCCGCGCGAAGTCCGCTACACCATAGCCCTCCCACGTATGGGAAGAGTCCCCATGCCCGCGCTGGTCAATGGAGATGACGCGGAAGTCCTCGTGCAGTTCTCGCGCGATGTAGTCCCAGTTGTGCGCGTTACCTCCCTGCCCATGGACAAGCAGCAGATTTCGATTCGACGGCCCTCCCCAGTCCAAGTAGTGGATGTTCAGACCGTTGACTTCTACATTGTGATCGGTGGGGACGATGGCTGTCATGGATACTTCTCCTGTGCATTATTGACCCTTGTACAATAACACGGAGGCGTCGAATTTTTCTTCTCTGATCAGTAGCCGGACCAGAGCCATCGCATCCAAATTTCGGTCTGAGTATAAATTTAATAAATACATACAAATGGAGAACCAGATTCCTGAAAACTGGTACCAGTTTTGGGGGGAGAAACTGGTTGAAACTGGTCTGTTTCTGCCAGTTTAGACCAGTTTTCGCCGATCATCGGCGCTTCTGGTGCGGCAGGCGGTCTAACATATACCGCTGTATATGACTCTCTCGCTTACCGGATGTTCCGTGGGGCCACTGAACATGAGTAGATTATAACACGCGTCAGAACATTTGCACCATAGCATATGCGCGAATTAAGATGCGATTGCCCTGGTAGCCGGACAGAAGTTATGCCCGGCTACCGATAACCAACGACTGACCCCTGTGTTATCCTTGTACAAACAGCCATCTCGCGAAGGTACAGCCCATGTTCGTTGTAGGCACGGCAGGCCACGTTGACCACGGCAAGTCCACCCTCGTCCAGGCCCTAACCGGAATAGACCCGGACAGGCTGGCGGAGGAGAAGGAACGCGGCCTGACGATTGATCTGGGCTTCGCGTGGCTGGAACTCCCAAGCGGCAACGAGATCAGCATAGTTGACGTTCCCGGACACGAGCGGTTCGTGAACAATATGCTAGCCGGCGTCGGTGGAATTGACCTGGCGATGCTGGTGGTGGCCGCGGACGAATCGGTGATGCCGCAGACGCGCGAACATCTCGCTATCCTAGACCTTCTTCAGATACCCAGGGGGCTGGTCGCGCTCACCAAGAGCGATCTCGTTGACGAAGAGTGGGTGGAGCTCGTGACCGCCGATATCGAGGACACGCTGGAAGGCACGGTGCTGGAGGGTGCCCAGATCATACCGGTTTCAGCCCAAACGGGCGATGGACTGCCGGAGCTTGTAGCCGCCATAGAGTCACTGCTGAAGGACATTCCCGCCAAGCGCGACCTCGGACGGCCCCGCCTGCCCATAGACCGCTCCTTCACCATCACCGGGTTTGGCACTGTAGTGACGGGCACTCTTATAGACGGATACCTCGACATCGGTCAGGATGTCGAACTCACGGTCGCGGGCGAGAGTACGCGGATTCGCGGCATACAGACTCACAAGAGCAAGGTGGACCGAGCGGAACCCGGGACCCGCGTGGCGGCCAACCTGATAGGCGTGTCCCATGACGAAATATCGCGCGGCGAAGTTCTAACGCTTCCGGGCTGGCTCCGTCCCACGACCGCGTTCGACGTTCACCTGAGAGTTCTGTCTGACGCGCCGAACGCGCTGCGCCACAATATGTACGTGACCGTCCATACGGGATCGAGCGAATCGGTCGCCAGGCTGCGCTTGTTCGAGGACGACAGCGCCTTCCCTGGAGATACCGCTTGGGCGCAGCTTAAGCTGGACAACCCGATTGCGGTGGCCAAGGGCGACTACTTCGTTGTCCGCTCCAACATGACCACTCTCGGCGGCGGCAACATCGTTGACACGCACGCGCCCCGACCTCGCCGTCGCCACAGACCTACAATCGAGCGTCTTGAGATTATGGAGCGCGGTGATGATCGAGAAGTGCTTCTGAAAACTATCGAGGGTCTCGAACCCGCCGAGTTCAGAGCAGTCGTCAACCGCGCTAATATGAATGCCGACGCCGCAAAGTCGGAGCTCGAGCCGATGGTCTCGGATGGCGCAGTCGTAGCGCTCGGAAGCGGCAATATCAATCGTGCCACAAGGTTCTACACCGCCGCCGGCTGGAACGCGCTCACTGAACGGACTCGCGCCGCCCTCGGAGATTACCATCGTCAGTTCCCCCTGCGAGCCGGCGCGCCGAAAGAGGAACTTCGCTCACGGCTCAACCTGTCCCAGCAGGTGTTCAACGACGCGCTCAGGATTCTCAACGAGAGAGGCGTCACGGTCGAAGAAGGCTCCACCGCGCGCCTGCCCGACCACATCCCCAATATCGGCGACGCCATGCAGGAACTCGTGGACGACTACCTGCGCCAACTGGAATCCGATCCCTTTGCTCCCCCCACAGACGTCGTCATAGACCCCGAAGTGGTGAACCTGTTGGACGAGAGAGGCCAGGTAGTAAAAGTCAGCGAGAGCGTGGTGTTTTCCGCTTCGGCCTACGGCGAAATGGTTGATAGGATATCCAAGTACCTCAACAGCAACGGGGAAATCACGGTAGCCGACGTTCGGGACCTTCTGGGCACGAGCCGCAAGTACGCGCTCGCACTCATGGACCATCTCGATCATGTGCGGATCACCCGCCGCGTCGGGGACGTGAGGGTTCTGAGATAATGCCAACTCACAGTAACGTTGTTGTTTTCATACAGATGCGGCTCGATGGATTGCCGATTTCGCAGGAATGACCGAATTGTCGTTCGCCCTCTCCCTGAGGGAGAGGGGATTTTCAACACATAAATGACGATACGCAGACATTTAACGAGGCGTACATGACCTCTGACAGTGAAGGACAGATTGACTACCGGATCACCTTGGTTTTGGATGCCGAGTCCTTGCCGGTCTCCTATGTATCCTCGACACTCAGGGTGATACAGGCCGCGCTGCGAGACTTCGCGCGGAGTGTGGAGGGTGGCGAGGCGCTGTTCGGAGGACAGCCCCAGCCGGTTCTGCTGCTGGATGCCGCGACGTCGGGCGAATCTGATCTGGTCTTTGAACTGTACTTCGCCGATCCCGACGACGAAGCGCCGATGTCCAAACTGTCCGCGCAGGCATTCGAGGCTTTCATCGTGAGTTTCGGCAAGATGCTGAAGCGAATGCCGCAGCGCGATCTGTGGGGAGTCATGTCGAGCGGCTCGGGCGCGCCAAGATTCGATAACGAAACGGACGGCAGGCTGAACGAACTGCGAACCGAGCTCCGCCACTTCGGACGAGCCGTCCTGAGGCACGGAACTCGCTCCATCACATTCGACGGGGATCAACTAGAGATTGAGTGACCTCGCCGTTCTCGTTGACCTCCAGGATCCCCACAGCTAACGCTGTTACAGAAACCAACTGTTGGCGCACCGGGTCGGGGGCCAGGCTGAAGCCTTCCAGAGTAAAAGCGCCAAGAAGCGGCGTTGCCTCATCATCCGCGAATACAACCAGTGTGGTAAGAGCGCGGTCGCCTATTTGAACGACGGCCTCCCCAATGTCGCGTCGTATGCTTTGACCGTCGGCTAGTATGAAAGTCCGCGTCTCTATCGGAGTTATTCCCAGATCTCCAAGCAATGAACTCGGTAGCATCGTATAGGTCGCGCCCGTGTCCACCAACGCCTCAACTGGCTCGAATCGCTGGCGGTCGGAATTGCCGACCCCTATGACTTCTGTGAAGGTTCCCATAGTTTCCTCCAATCACCAACAAACTGATAGCTGTGTGCCTAGCGCAGCGGCAGAACCTCCATTACCTGCGGGTTGACGAGATTCATCGGCTGGCGACCGTCGAGGACGGCGGCCACCTCCACCCCGTAACGCCTTGGCCGAAGCTCCATAGAAAGTTCGGAGTAGTGCGCAGCGTGCGGAGTCAGGACCACGTTGTCCATGCCGAGAAGAGGATTGTCGGGATCGGGTGGTTCCTGTTCCAGCACGTCCAGCCCGGCGCCCAGAATCCAGCCTTCCTGGAGAGCCTTTATCAGGGCTTGTTCGTCCACCACAGGCCCGCGCGAGGAGTTGATCAGGATGGCGTTCGGCTTCATCTTGCGCAGGGCGTCCTCGTCAATCAGGTGGAAAGTGCCGTCGTCCAGAGGCGTGTGGACCGATATGTAGTCAGACTGTTCCAGTAGCTCGTCGAACGATACGGACCTCGCTCCCACGGCCTCGAACGCCTCATCCGAGATGAACGGGTCATAAGCAATCAGGTCAACCTCGAACGCCTTTATGCGCCTGGCGAACGCGCTGCCTATGCGACCGAGTCCGACGACACCGGCGGTCTCGGTGTGAAGCGGCCCGACGGGGGCAGATATTCGCGGAGTCCAGCGGTTCTCGCGTACACTGCGCTCCTGTTCGAGCAGCTTGCGGTTGATGGACAGGAGCAGCATCATGGCCTGGTTCGCCACCTCGCGTGTCCACAGGTCCGGTACGTTTATGACCGCGATGCCGTTGTCCGAGGCTGCGGGCACGTCTATGCAGTCGAAGCCCACGCCCGTCCTGAGTACCGCCTTGCAGTGGTCGTAAGATGACAGCACCTTCCGCGTTATCGGGGCCTCGCTCACGATAAGCGCATCGGCGTCTGCCGTATTCTCGATGATCTCTTCCTCCGTCTCGTAACGTGGAACGGGGACGAGTTGGGCGCCTACCTTCTCAAGCTCCTCGATGGTGTCGGCGTGGTTCGCGCCCGGGTTCTGTCCGCCGATAAAGTAAACGGTGAATTTAGCGTCTGACATGGTTGGTCTGTCCCTCTGAGTGTGTGATGAGTGGATTGTAACATGTATGGCGTAATGTGAGTTCTCGACAGTGGGCTCCGATGAATTGTCCGTTGACAGTACAATCTCCCAATGGCAAACTGAGGCCATAATTTCAGTATCACTCAAACCGCAGGAGCAGAAGAGAGAGTGGCGACGGCAACAAGGGACAAGATAGTTGGGTCTTTTTGTATCTGCCCGCGTATCGGGTGTCTGAGGCAGTGAGGTACGTGGGTGTCCATCCCAATACTGTTTCTGCGTGGCACTACTGAGGAGACTCTGTGCTGCCGGGCCGAGGAACGGTTGAAACGCCGATATGGATGATCACAGCCACCGCAGGCGTTTGGACCGGTTCTTCTCTGAGGTGTAAACCGGCATCTTCTGGTCCTGAAGGGAGTCCTCGACGAGTTCGGCGAAGTAGCGACGGTCCGAGGTCGTGATCACGGCCTGTTCGTGCGACTCCATCAGCGAAATCGGGTATCCGGGACCCCGCCTGCACTGGTCCAGAATGAGCGAGTGTGTAAGACCGAGCAGGGTCTCGTCTTCCGCGACCCAGGATGGGACCTCCACGCGGCCCATCTCCTCTCCGACGTTCAGATAGTAGAAGCTGACCCCGTGTCCCCCATACCAGTTCTGCACAAGCGCATTGGAAGACGTAAAGACCGCTGAACGCTCGCCCTCCGCCAGCAGGCCTCTGAATACTTCCCTGTCGAATATCCCCTCGGCAACGTCGTCGCACGGTCGGGTGCCCGCAGACAATCTGCCGCAGTGCTGTCCGCATTCTGAGACCGGATACGGGCAGGCGGAGACCCTCAGCGCACTCATGAATTCCGAGCTAGCCGGGAGGCTGATGTAGCTTGCGAGAGCGAGAGTGCGCTCGGAGGCGAGCGTCCGCAGTTCGTCGAGCGCGCGGACGAATCCCCTCTGCACCAGTTCCTCGACGACAAAGTCGGGTGTGCCGCGTCCGAGGAACATAATCAGGGTGCCGTCCATGAGCGCCAGCGTGGGCAGGTCCGGGGGCAGTTCTCTCACCGCATCCACCAGTCCGCGTATCTCCTCGACGGCGCGCAGTACACCCAGCACCGCGCCCTGGACTGCCTGCTCCTGGTATGGGGCGCTGCGCGAGCGTATCCTGAGCTCCTCTTCAGAAGCGTAGAGTTTCGGCCTGTTCACGAGGACCGCGTTCGGAGTGGAACCGTAGGTCAGTACACAGGAGCCGATGTTGATGAGGCAGCATTTCACTGGCAGGTGCCTGTCCACATCTATATGGGAGCCGTCAACGGCTGCCACGCAGAAATCGCTGGGCGGTCTGGGAGGATGGGGCTCATAAGTGACCGACGGAGGGCTATTCACTCCGGGCGAGGGCAGAAAGTTGAAAGCGCTCCGGCTTCGCACACGCTTTTCTTCGTATGCGCCGGAGTCGAAAGACTCAGTTTCCCGGATGGCCTTTACCAGTCGTCTTTTCCTGTCGTTTTGGCGACCGCGCAGTTCGTCGGTCATGCGCTCTATCTGAAGCGCCGTCTTTCCCAGATCGAGAGACATGCGAACCTCCTGTCGCCTACGGTAATACCTCCGATATGGCGATTTCCAGTTCGTCTGAGTTAACGAAACCCTCATATTTGGCGTGGACAATGCCGCCGTCATCCACAACAAACGTCCAGGGTTCGCTCGGCAGACCCCACTCGGCGAGCGCGGGAACGGTTCTGGCGGCTGCGAGGCCCTGTTCTCGTATCTCGGCGGGATTGTCGTAAACCTCGACGTGGATGAAGTTCATCCTGTCGGCATACTTGTCCTTGAGCTCTTTGACGATGTTCATCTGCGGCCCGCAGGTCGCCGTGCGACAATAGGCAGGGGTTGCGAAAGTGACAAGCAGCGGCTCAGGGTCGTCGAGAGCCTCCGAGATGGTTATGCGATACAGATCAGGGTCGGGACTGGGATCCGTGGAGATGTCGGTGAGCATGTCCGCGTCTGAGGCGGACTTGCTCTCGCTACGCGGTGCGGGAGAGCCGATAGCGGGCGTGGAGCTTGTCTGCTTGACCTCGATCTTCGCCCCCACGTTCATGCTTGACCCGTCCGGGAGTGTCGCAACGACGCCGAGTCCCCACTCTCCGGCGCGGTCGAAATCCAGCTTCGTTCTATAGACGCCGCTCGTGCCTCCGGGCCATGTTTGGAACGCGGCAGATGCGGTCTGGACGGCCTGGTTTGGCGTGGAGCCGGACAGAAAGAAGGTTTGTACATCCACCTGGGCATCCTTGATAGATCCAGTTCCCGGACGTATCAGGGCGAAGACGACGCGATTTTCGCCGACTGCCAAGTCGGTGGACGCCAGTGTTATCCGAGTTGCGGCAGGCGTCTCTGACTCCGGAGCAGGCGTTGGTGTGGAGTCGCCGGAACATGCGATGATAACCGCAAAGGCCACAGCGAACGCTACTGGCAGAGGGCCAAGGCAAATTGGCTTGATCATATTCTAATGATAGCTTATGCCGCGCGAATTAGAATATACCGCCGGGGTCCAGCCCCAGGAAGAACTGGCCCGCCGTGTCGTAGTGTGTGGGGCGGCCCTGTATCTGCTGGGTTATGGCGTGGACGTCCTGGAAACGGCGCTGGATGGGGTTGACCGCGAATATCGCGCTGGAACCGCACAGAGTATAGGCGATATCTACTACCGCCGCCGCCTGTCTGATCGCGTGGGTACTGGACAGGCGCACCCTGATTCGCTCTTCCATGGTGAGGTCGCGATTGCGGCAGACTCCCTCCCACATTGCGTTCGCGGACTCGTCCAGGAAGGCGCGGGCGGCGTTCCAGATGGCCTCGGCCTCTCCGACCATGCGCTGGGTGGTGGACTCGTCCCGCATTGTTGTCTCGCGTCCCATCTGCGTCTTGCCGATGGCGAGTTCGATGGCTGAATCGAGACCGGCACGCGCCGCTCCGAGCGCTACCGTGGCGAATCCCGAGCAGAAGAGCAGCGTCGTCGGAATATAGTACAGGGGACCGGGCTCGCGGGAACCCGCGGTCGTCGGATAGGACCGGGCGGCGGGAATGAAGGCGTCCTGAACCTCGAAACTGTGACTGCCCGTGCCGCGCAGTCCTCCGACGTTCCACACGTCCAGTACGTTCACCTCACCCTTGGGCAATAGCATAGTGCGCATCTCGGATGGCTCACTCTGACCGGGCTGGTAAACGGGCGTGAGGGCCGCAACCCAGGTGGCGTGAGGTATCCCACTGCTGAAGTTCCAGCGACCGCTGATCCGGTAGCCGCCGTCCACAACGTCAGCCCTGGTGTAGGGCATGGGCGGGCCGTTGGTAACGACGTTTCGCTGGACAGTCCATACCTCGTGGGCGGTCTCTTCCGGCACGCGGGCGGAGTTGGTGGAGAATACGTTGTTCTGGTTGACGCACCAGCCCGCACTGCCGTCGGCCTCGGCGAATATGCGGACAATCTTGCGAAAGTCGGGGTGGGCGAGTTCGGCGCCTCCCAGTGAACGAGGTATAAGCAATCGGAAGAATCCTTCGTCGGCCATCCGGTTGGTGATCTCTTCAGGAATCCGCCGCTCGGCGTCAATGCGGTCGTCGGCGTCGGCTATGAGAGCGGCGATTTCGTGGGCTTTTTCGATATAGTGGGCGATGTCGGTCCGGGCTGTGGTGGTGGTCATGTGATGTCCTGATTATCGAGCTATTCGGATTGGGCTAGTCGGAGTTGTTCGCGGAGCCTGCGGACCTCGGCTTCGGCGGCTTGCCGCGCGGCTCTTTCTCTTTGCAGTTCCGCTTCCAGTTCATTCATATAATCTGGATCATAAGGGCTGGGGATACTCTCCGACTGGGGGTACTTAGTCTCCGTCCTGAGTGGGCGCTCTATTCTTGTAGTCATGGCTGGCCTCGCGTTCAGCAGTGAATCCGCTTATGCCGTGGTTAGATTATACACGGCATTTCGGCGAGTAACGTTACAAGTTGCGCTCGAAGAAGTCGGATATGCGCTCTTCCATGTAAACCCTGTCCTCGAGACTTCGCGGCATATGGCGTTCGTCGGGGTATAGATGGAGGTCGTAAGGCTTTCTCGCCTTTATCAGCGAGTTTATGAGTCTGGCCGTGTGTCTGAAGTGGACGTTTTCGTCAATCAGTCCGTGTACTATGAGGAGAGAGCCGCGCAGATTCTCGACATGGGACATTACGCTGCTCACGCGATAGCCGTCGGGATTGGAGTCGGGCGTTCCCATGTAGCGCTCGGTGTAGTGGGTGTCGTAGCCGTCCCAGTGAGTTACGGGCGCGCCCGCTACGCCCATCTTGAACACATCCGGCGCTCGGCAGAGGCACATGAGGGTCATGTACCCGCCGTAGCTCCAGCCATATACTCCAACACGGTCGGGGTCGGCCAGACCCTGTGCAACCAGCCAGCGAACGCCGTCCACCTGGTCGCGCACCTCTATGTCGCCCATGTTGCGCCTGATAGCTCCTTCAAAGGCGAGACCACGGCCCCTGCTGCCTCGATTGTCCAGCGCGAATACGAGGTAGCCGCGCGAGCGGAGGCTCTGGACACGCATCGAGCAGGTCATTGACCAGTGGTCATTGACCATCTGTGCGCTCGGCCCGCCGTACACGTATATGACGGTAGGATATGGGCCGGGTCCGAACTCCTCGGCTGGCGGTCGGTAGAGCGCGCCGTGCAGCGTCTCGCCATCCCTGCTTTCTATGGAGACAAGCTCAGGCGGCGAGAGCGCGAGAGCAGCGACACGGGGATCGTCGGGCGCGTGTATGGGGTGGAGGGTAGAGCCGTCGTCGAGTGACCTGAGAGTGATGGTGGGCGGAGTGCGGGTGTCCGAGAAGACATCCACGAACTTGCCGAAGTGGTGATCGAGCGCGACGATGTGAGTGCCGGGTTCGGGGGTCAGCCTATCTATCTCGCCGCCTTCTATGGACACCCTGTACAGGTGTCTCTCTGTCGGGCCGTCCTTCGAGCCGGTGAAGTAGATAACTCTGCTCTTCTGGTCCACACCCGCGACGGAGTCCACCTGCCAGTCGCCCGACGTGAGTTGTCGGAGGAGATTCCCCTCGGAGTCGTACAGATAGAGGTGATTGAATCCAGTGCGCTCCGCGGCCCAGATAAACCCGCCATCGTCCAACGGACGGAACATATCGTTCAGGTTGATCCAGATGTCCGTGGACTCAGTGAGCAGAGTCTTCGCTTGTCCCGTGGACGCATCGAACCTGAGCAGGTCGAGCTTGGTCTGTTCGCGGTTCTGGACCTGGGCACACAGCGAACCGTCGGGCAGCCAGTTGACGCGGGCGAGGTAGATGTCGGGATTGTCGCCGAGGTCCATCCAGACGGGTTCGCCGCCTTCAACCGGAACGACACCCAATCTGACGCGGGCGTTATCCATGCCGGCGAAGGGGTAGCCGTGGTCTTCCTGGGCGGATGGGCCGGTCGCGTCCTTGCCCTGGTGCATTATGCGATAGACCGGGATGTGGGTCTCGTCCGCCTCCTCGAAAGCGATGTGACGGCTGTCCTTGGACCACCACAGCCCCATGAGTCGGTGCATCTCCTCCTGGGCTATGTACTCAGCGAGGCCGTGAGTCTTGCCAGTGCCTCTCGCGCCGAATGTAATCTGAGTGGGCGCGCCGCCTTCCATCGAGACGACGTACACCTCGGCGTCGCGGACGAAGGCTATCATCGAGCCGTCGGGGGACAGGGTTGAATTCTGTACGGGGCCTTCGTCGTTGGATATGACGAGACGGGCGGGAGAGTCGGCGCCGTCCTTGACGTAGAGGCCGGACTGCGCGGGTATCAGAATCAGATCGCGGTTGGCGGCCCAGGCGTACCTGACGATGCCCTGACCGAGCTGGCGCTGGCGTTGGCGCAGAAGTTGCTCTTCGAGCGAGAGTTCCTGGGATTCCGGTTCGACGCTCGCCTGTATGATGCGCGGCTCGCCCGTCTCGGTGTCGAGCGCGTACAGCCGGCGGACGGGACTCTGGTTCTCGCCGTACAGGTAGGTCAGCAGACTGTCGTCGGGGCTGAAAGCGAACATGACCGGCGTGGACATTCCTGGAGGGGGGAATTTGGCTATTTCTTCAATTGGTATGGACATTTGGAGATGTCAGTTCCTAGTTCTTAGTTTTCAGTCGTTGGTTGGTGGTCATATATTGGTGTTTATATATCTCCAGGTGGGGGCCAAGTGAGGTTCCACGTGGTTTTGGAGGTTTCCAAGTGTTTAGAACACCTGTCAGTGACCTGTAATCATCTGGACTTAGCTTTGGGCCGAAAATTTTTCGGTCGGGCGAGTCGTTGTTGATAAATTCTTATTTATGTATTTCAGGCACTTTTGTTCTGTTGCGAGTGTATGATAACACGGCGTGGGGTATATATGGAAACATGGAACCAGGTTCGCACTGTGAGACAACTTCTAGGCTTCTTCCCAGTCCAGGGCTTTGTTCGCGCGCATCTCGTGGATCTGAGACTCGGTGTAGCCGAGTTCTTTGAGTATGGGGATGGTGTGCTGGCCCCTGAGTATGCCGGGGCCCGCGATACACTTCGTGTCCGAGAAGTCGAGAATCGGCGCGTATCTCCACATGGGACCAAACCTGGCGTGTTCTATATCCACCTTCAATCCGTTCTCCTCGACGTGCGGGTCTTCGGAGAAGAAGTGGTACATACCCCTGTCCTCGGTCTGAACGCAGCCTACGTCGGCGGAGGTCATAATCTGCTCCCATTCGAGGGCGGGTTTTTGGGCGAACTCGGCGGCGAGTTCGGAGATGAGGGAGTCGTCGTTGGCTCTGCGCGAGTCGGCATCGGCGAATCTCTTATCTGAAAGCAGGTCGGGGCGTCCCAGAGTCTCGCACATTCGCTGCCACTCGTCCTCGAACGGGCAGTCGAGAAATACCCAGCCGTCGGACGACTCGTATAAGCGGTGCAGCGCGTTCAGGCCGTATCCGCTCGCGTCCTGGGTGGGACGCGGGAGTCTGCCTTCGTAGTCGAAGAAGTGGTCGGCGTTGACGTAGGCGTTCGAGCCTATCATCGTCGTCTCCACATACTGGGGCTTTCCATACCTGTGTCGCCCGTAGAGCGCCATAGTTATGGCGGTCGCGGTTACCATGGCAGTGTTGGGGTCGGGGTTGACCTCGTTGGCGCGTCCGAGCCTGCGAGAGACGGCCTTGATCTCGTCCATACTCAGAGGGGCGTCCGGGTCGGGAATGCCGGCGCTGCCAATCTGCGCCATTACGCCCCCACCCACAGCCCCGCCTATGGGGTGCATGGAGGGACGGTGGCTGTGCGGTCCGCTCGACCCGTAGCCTCCCAGATAGACGTAAACCGCGTCGGGATTCAGTTCCCTCACCTGCTCGATACCGATGCCCACGCGGTAAGGTGCACCAGGACGCATGTTGTGCAGAATCACATCCACCTTCGGAAGAAGCCTGTTCAACACTTCGCGGCCATCGGTCGTCTTCAGGTCAATGGACAGGCCCTGAGTTCCAGCCATGGTGCGGTTGGTGGCGAGACCGTTGAAGGTATTCCTCATCCAGTCCCCGGCCAGCGTCTCTATACGAATGATCCTGGCCCCGAGTTCGGCCAGAAGAGACCCCGTGACCGGCCCGGCTATCACGGTGGACAGGTCCAGCACGGTGAATCCCTCAAGTGGATGTGCGGGAAGTTCATCTCCCCCTCCCTCGATGGGAGAGGGCTGGGGTGAGTGTGAGAGATCCGATAGCACTTCCTCGGCGTGCTGGCCGGGCTGAGGAGCCGGCCCCTGTATCATGGGCGGAGAGGCGTCCATGCGGCATAGGGGACCTATCTGCCGAGTGTCCCCCACGACCGGGTCTTCGATCTCCTGCACCAGTCCGTTATGGATTACCTGGGTGTGATCGAGCGCCTCTACAGAGGTCATGAATGGTTCGGCGGCAACATCTCCCTCGACTTTGACGAAGAACTCCATCCACTCGTCCATCGTCTGTTCCTGCATCCGTTCGAGGATGAACTCGCGCATCTCCTCGCGGGGATCATCGTCCAGGTGCGGAGCGTTGGCGTAGCGCGGCTGTTCGAGCAAGTGCCCCAGCCCGATTGCCTTGACCTCCGCGATGAACAGACGCTCCATCAGGTTGGCAAGCTGCATCCAGCGACCGTCCTTTGTGCGGACCGGCAGGTACTGTATCGGCGTCGGGCGGGAGGCGACAACCGTGGGGTCGAAGTCGAATTCCTCCGGCCGGTTGATCATCATCTGCCATACGGCGAATTGGAGCAGGTCGTAGTACGTAATCGCCCTGAGTAGGTTGGTCTCCACACGCTGACCCTTGCCCGTGCGGTCTCGCAGCATGAGGGCGGCCATGGTGCCGCGCACGGCAGCCATCGCGGCTGCGTGACTAGCCACCTGCACCGCGCCGTAATTGGGCCCCTCGCGGTCATTCTGCCCAGCGAACGCCATGTACCGGCCGGACTTCGCGCTCACAATAGATTCGTATGGCCGGTAGCGGGCGTAGGGACCCTTATCCCCGAAAGCGGTAATAGATGTATAGACGAGACGCGGATTGAGCGCGCTGAGGGTGTCGTAGTCAACGCCGCTGGCTTTCGCGTCGCCCGGTACGAAGCTCTCCACCACGATGTCGGCGGACTTCGCGAGCCTGTGCGCGTGACCGCGGTCTTTCGCGTGTTCCAGGTCCAGGATGACGCTCTTCTTGCCCCTGTGCCACACCGGTGCTGAGGGCATCGCGCGATACGGGTCGCCGCCGGGCGGCTCTATCTTGATGACGCGCGCGCCAAAGTCCGACATGACCATCGTCGCCACTGAGCCGGCCATGCCCTGCGTAAAGTCCAAAACGGTTATGTCTTCGAGGAGTTGTGTCATGGGGGCCGTCCAGAAAGTTTGATGTGAGTCAGGAGTCGGCAGCCATCAGGAGGCCGTCGTTGTCGCGCAGGACTTCTAGTTCGAGCGTGCGAGAGGGATTGGGTCTGCCGCTCGTATGTCCCAGTGGGAAGAGCTTGACGTTCATTCGCTGGGGCGTGAGTTCCAGCAACCCTGCAGTGCCGAAGCGCAGTTCCTTGTGATGCGGGAAGGTTATCGAGCCGCTGTTGACTAGTGTGACGCCGTCGCGGTGTTCCAGCCTTTCCTCGTGCGTGTGCCCGGAGATCATGATGTCCACAGGACGCGGGAAGAAGCGTTGCAGCGTAGGCACGGGCTTGAACTGTCCTTCGAGAGAGTGGCGCATACCGACGCGCCAGCCCTCTATCTCCAACACCTGGACTTCCTCGCAGCGGGAGTCCGGGATCGGGTCATTGTTGCCGGTGGAGCACAGGACGGGCGCAAACTGCTCGAGCCAGTCGAGTACAGTCGGCGTGGTGAGGTCTCCGCCGTGCAGGATGAGGTCAACGCCGCTGAAGAACTCGACCGTCTCAGGACCAAGTTCACCGAGGTCGGTTATCAGGTTTGGCAGGTGTGTGTCGGAAAGAAGTCCAATTATCATGCGCCGAAATATACTGTGTGGGGGCTGTCAGGTCAATGGGGATTTGGAGCGGCGCGTTATCGAGAGCGTATATTCGGCCCGTCTTGCGCCCGTGTCCTGCGAAGTCCCGCGCAAATCCGGTGAGTGTTACAGATGTGTCTCACGAATTTGGCCGAATGCGACACATCTGACGTTTGGCTGGTGTATGGCCGGGTGGCATCATGCTCTTGTGATTCGAAATGAGGGGAAGGACGCGAACCCCACTGCTAATGTCGCTCAGGAGGATGGCATGAGGACGATAAGACGAGCTCTGACACACACTTTTTTCGCAGGAGTGGCTCTCGCGCTCATAGCGTGCGGCGTTGGACAGGACACGCAGATTGAAGGGGGCATTCCAACTTCGTCCTCCCGTCCTGAGCCTGTGCGATCTCCCGTGGCCGTCGAAATCCCACCCGTTACCGACGCGGTAATCCAGGACGCGCGATCATACGCGGAAGACACCGGTGTTGATTTGGACGAAGCGATACGTCGCCTCGGTCTTCAGCGGACGATTGGCAAGCTGGGGGCCGCGGTGAGCGAGAACGAACAGGAGACGTACGGAGGACACTGGATACAGCATGAACCGACATTCGGGGTGGTCTTTGCGTTCACGCGCGACGGTGAGGAAACGATTCGTCCGTATGTCCACGGCACCATACTTGCCGACATGGTGGAGGTGCGCCATGTGGAAGCGACGCTAGCGGAGCTCAGAGCTGCACAGCGGGAGGCTCACGAAATCCTGGAAGGGTTGGGCATTCTGGCGTCCTCGGGAATCGATGTGAAGAGGAACATCGTAGAGTTGTACCTTCCAGAAGAAGAGAAGGAGAAGCTTGACACAGGCTTACAGGACTCCGCGCTGGAACTCCCCGACAAAGTGGAGCTTGTCATAGCGCCGCTTCCCGAACCTGCGTGAGTAGCCCTTACGGGACATGATGGCGGCGGAGGTTGCTGACTCACTCACGCAAGTCAGCGAGGGTCGAGTGTCTTTCGGAGCAGTTGGTGCCAGTGAATGGCTTCGGAGTTCAGCCGCGCTTCTGCGACCGCGGCGGCGTGAACTCCGCTTACAACGGGAAATGCGGGAGAGCCGGTGATATGGGTGATTAATTCCGCGTGGGCGATGGCGCGATCAATATCGGAGTGCCCGACCGTGTACGAAACCTCGACCGCTACGTAACAGAGTTGTCCTGAGGACTCTCGCGCACTGATTATCAGGTCGCTGTCTCTGAAACTCTGTAGCGCGGATTGGTCAATATCTCGCGCCGCGCCGTCCATGGACAGCCGCGCAATCTCGACAGGGGAGAGGACGTCTTCTGGTTCGAGTCCCAACTCGAGGGCGATAAGGCCGTAGCGTCTCTCTGTTGGTGCGAACGCACTAAGCCATCGTAGCCATGTCATTTTGATCGGTCCTACTCTCTCAGCGGGGCCGCGGCCCCCGGAAGGGGCTGCTGATGTACTCGCCCAGCTTCAGGGAGCGCAGCACATCGTCCCAGACTCGACGCACTGTCGCGGCGTCCTCCGGCCAGTAGTCCATCGTTATGAACGCCTGAATGCCGTTGCCGCGCGCAAGACACATACGCGACTTCGCCCAGCGGTCCTGGCTTGGGTCGAAGAAGTCAACCTCCAGCCACTCCGCCTCCATGTTCGGACGCCGGAGGCGGCGGTTGCTCCCGGTCTTCGTAACGCCCCTCGTGTCTGAGGCTAGAACCGTATTCTCCAACAGATCGGACAGCGGAAGTCCGCTCCAGTCGTCATCCTTGATAGGCGGCATACGAATCATAGAACATTCCAGCCGTATGTCGTCGTCCGGCTCCGGCTTATCGTAGAAGCAGAAGGAGTGCTCTCCGGGCGAGGCGACCCAATCGCCGGGGTACTCGAACTGCACCGCTCCTCTGTCGGCGATGAATATCTTGTTGCCCTTCCTGGCCTGCCACCTGTGTGTGGGAGGCAGGTTGAACTCGCGCTTTTCCCATCTCGCCATTGCTAATCAGTCCATTTCCTGCTCGATCTCATAAAAAACAGGCCAAGTATCCGAGTTGCAAGATCAGATAGTTCTCAGCCCATATCAATAAGGGTGAAGGCTTAGCCTTCGTCCACGAATCTGAATTGCTGTGCCGGACGACCTCCTTCCGGCAGTCCCATGGGCATGTGCGCGTTGATGAGGAACGGGCGTCGCTCGTTCTCGACGATTCGCAGTCCTTCCGCTATCGTCTCATTCGCCTTCGACTCGTCGGTCAGGTCAACGGCCTCCATTCCGAAGCCCTCGGCAATCCGGGTGGGGTCCATGCCGGTGAGCGCGACTCCGCCGTAGTCGCCCGACTCGCGCATATTGGCTTCGGCGTTTCCGAAAGCGCCCGCGACGATTCCGTATGCCTGGTTGTTCGTAATCAGGTACAGTACCGGGATGCGATGGTGGACCGCTGTCCACAGTCCGCTGTCCGCGTAGTAGAGAGAGCCGTCGCCCACCAGTCCGACGACAGGTTTGTCCGGCGCGGCGAGCTTCGCGCCTATGGGAGCGCCGACCCCGTAGCCCTCCGAGCCTCCGGCGGGGCGTATGTACATATTGTTGCCCGGGCCGTTGTCGCCGCCGACCACGTCCTGCGGCACGGCGAACTGTTCGGTGGTTACGATTCCCCCTCCCAATCGTTCGAGTTCGGAGTCCAGGGCGTCAATTATGGGCAGCGCGCGGACACGGCCCTCCTGAGCGGGTCTGCCCAGCGCGGCGCGGCGTTCGTTCCTGAGCGAGACTGAGTTCTCTCGCGCCCACTGTCTGCGGTCGTCGTAGCGTTCGGGAGTCGTTTCGCTTTGCACCAGCGCTGCCAGTTTCTCCATCGCACGGCGTTCATCTGCAAGTATGGCCAGGTCGAGACCGGGCATATTCTTCAGGTTCTCCACGTCGGCGCCAATAGCGATCAGTTTGGCATTGCCGCCAAACCCGTCGTAGTCGGAGGCAGTACCCGCGCCCCCGTGACGAGAGCCAATGGACAGGATGAGGTCCGGTTGGAGAGCGTCAACGGCGCGTGGGAAGTATCCGACGTGCTGAGGATGCTTGATCGGCACTCCGCGCAGGTCGTTCATACCTGTTGCGACCGCCGCCCCGAAACGCTCCGCTATCTGGGTAACGGCGGCCTCGGCCCCGCTCTTCCAGATGCCGTCTCCGGCGTAGATGAGCGGACGCTCAGCCTCGTGCAGCGCGAGTGCGACACGCTCCATATCGTCATCGGACGGGTAGCCTGCCCTGACCTCGGGTATGCTGCCCTCGATGATCTGCGTATCCACCGGCGCGGGACCGAGCATACTGTCGTACACGGCCAGATGAACAGGTCCGACGGGAGGCGTCGTGGCGACCCTCAGCGCGCGCTCTAAGGCGGCAGGCAGTCCCTCCGGTTCGACAACCGTCCAGTTCTCCTTGGTCATTGGAGCCGCGATAGAGGTGGGTCCGAAGCTGTGGCTCAGGTCGAGGCTTATCCTGTCCGCGAAGCTGCCGGTGTCGCCTGCGAAGGTAATCACCACGACGGGCAGCCCTCCCCACCACACGTTGATAAGCTGTCCCATGCTCTGAGCGAGTCCGGCGCCGAGATGTACGACCATGACACCGGGGTCGGCATTGACCTGCGTGTACCCGCCTGCCATGGCGGTCACGGAGCCTTCGTGCAGTCCCAGAATGCCGTGAATGTCGGAGTGGGCGTGCAGCGTATCGAAGAACAGCGCTTCACGTGAGCCGGAGTTGTTGAATACATACTTGACGCCGGACGCCGCCAGCTGTTCTACCATTATCTGGGACGCATGTCCCCTGATCGCTCGTTTCTCCACGTCGGACGCTCCTCACCGAAACTGATTCCCGTTAGCTGTGCGGACATTCTATCCCGCAAGTCAAGAATTGTGAATGGCGGACCGAGTGAGGGATACTTTGCAGGTATCCGGTCTGTCCGGAACTTGCCGCTACGTATCGGTCTGATGTAAAGTTACTATAGTGCAATACTCCGCTCAGACCGCAATATCGGTCGAGCCGGATGCCATGGACAGGTGGCCGAGCGGCTGAAGGCGCGCCCCTGCTAAGGGCGTAGGGTCTTAGACAGGCTCTCGTGGGTTCGAATCCCACCCTGTCCGCCACCTCCTTCCCCAAGTCCATAGCTAGGCGTCTTTCGCCGTTTCTCCTATGGCAGTCCTGCTTCTCTGTCTCGGTAGATTCGCGTCTCGGGACGCAGGGTATATAATTCCCTTCGGACAACCGGGGATCCGGGGCTGCCGTAACGGGTGCCGTCTCCGACATGCCTTAAACAATGAGCATTGATGTGAGATAGAAAATGAAGATAACCGACCTCAAACTGCGCGAACTAAACGGCGTGATGGAGCATCCCGACCCCTTCTGGGAAGAGCGGCTCGTCAGACCCCAGGACATCTACCCGGAGTATCGGAAAGAGGGAGCGGACTACTCCACCAGCCTCGGCGACGGCCGATACGCGATCCGCGCCGCGTTCCTGGAGATTCACACCGACGACGGCGTGGTCGGACTGTCCGGCCCCTGCTCCCGCAGCGAGGCGTTCGTCATAGACACCGCGCTGAGACCGTTGCTCGTCGGCAAGGATCCGCTTGCCATCGAGCGACTCTGGGACGTCATGTACCGCTCGATGATCCACGGTCGCAAGGGCGAGACCATGATGGCGATTAGCGTCGTGGACTGCGGACTCTGGGACCTGAAGGGCAAGGCGCTGGGACAACCGGTTTATACGCTGCTGGGCGGACCCACCCGCACTCAGTTCCCCGCATACGCCAGCGCTTTGGGATTCTCGATTGCGCCGGAGGACGCCGCCGACCGCGCCGCGTGGATCGCCGGACAGGGATACACCGCTACCAAGTGGTTCTTCAGGGACGGCCCCACCGACGGGCGCGACGGCGAGCGCAGGAACCTGGAACTCGCCCGGACGCTCAGGGAGGCGGTCGGGGACGACGTGGACATCATGCTCGACGCATGGAGTTCCTGGAACGTGCCATACGCCATAAAGATGGCCAACAGGCTCGCCGAGTACGACATCCGGTGGCTGGAGGAGCCGGTGATGGCCGACAAGCTGGACAGCTACGCGGAGATCCGTCGAAACTCGCCCATAGATATTTCGGGCGGTGAGCACGAGTACACGCGATGGGGTTTCAGACAGGTCGTCGAGAAGTACGCGATGGACGTGCTGCAGCCCGACATCTACTGGTGCGGCGGCATCAGCGAAACCGTCAAGATATGCGCTCTGGCCTCAGCATTCGACCTGCCGGTCATACCGCACGGACACAGTTCGCACGCCACCGCGCATGTCATAGCGTCCCAGCCTCCGACCACCACGCCCATCCAGGAATTCCTCATCAAGTGGAACGCCGTCCACCAGTTCTACCTGAAAGACCCGCTCGTTCCCGTTGACGGCATGATCACCGTGCCGGACTCCCCGGGTCTCGGAATCGAGCTAGACGAAGCCAAGGTGGAATCGGAGCGTGAACTGGACTTCAGGAATATCTAGGGACCGACGATCACTCGCAACACGTCCAATAAGCTACGGCAGGGAGAATTCACGATGGACGAGTTCATGCAGGCGGCCCTCGATGAGGCGCGTACCGGAATAGAGGAAGGCGGCATTCCTATAGGCGCGGCGCTCGTGGATGGCGACGGCAACCTTGTCGCGACCGGACGCAATCGCATGATGCAGGACTCGGCCTGCGTCATGCACGCCGAGATAAACTGTCTCTACAACGCCGGCAAGACCATACAGGACTTTCGCGGCATGACGATGTACTCCACTCTCATGCCCTGTCACATGTGCGCCGGAGCAACCGTGCAGTTCGGCATAACCAAGGTGGTGGCTGCCGAGTCCGAGAACTTTCAGGAACACAACGGCTACGATCTGATGGTTCGGCACGGCATAGAAGTCATAGACCTCGACCTCGACGGTGCCAAGCGGCTACTTGCAGGATTCATCGAAGCCAACCCCCAGCACTGGAACCGAGACATAGGAAGGTAGGACGGAAACGACGCCGGACTGCATTACAGGTCAGTCCCGATCCCTCCGCCGAACTCACTCCCTCAGCTTTGTGGCATCGCTCCCATGTCCAGTATGCTGTTACTGGCGTCGCCAACGGAGGATATTCCCATAGTCTGCCAACATGATGGGTCCCCGTACACTGTATATGAAAGCGAGGTCCGGTAATGGCGATAAATCACCCAGCGACCATCCCTGCGAGAAGTGGCAGGGCTGCCTTGATCAGGAGTGGGCAGCATGTCAAGGTTATCAATACTCATGGACAGCAGGTAGTTGACACTTGGGCATTCAACCAGGCTGATCTGGAAGAGTTCATGTCCATGGAGCATTCCAGGACAGCGCTGAATCGCATAATGGCCGATGTGGGCGACTCCATGGTGACCAACCACAGACGTCCGATACTGACTGTGGTAGAGGACACATCAGGCGGCATTCACGACACACTGTTAGCCGCCTGTGACCGCTATCGCTATGAACTGCTGGGCTGCCGGGAGTACCACGATAACTGCACCGACAATCTGGCTGCCGCTCTGGCCGAACTTGGTCTAACGCCCCCGGAGACCCCCAGCCCGTGGAACCTGTTTATGAACATACCCGTGAAACCAGACGGTAGCTTGAGCTTCGAGCCACCTGTCTGTAAACCGGGAGACTATCTGCTGCTGAGAGCGGAAATGGACTGTATCATCGCCTTTTCCGCCTGCCCGCAGGACATCGTCCCAATCAACGGCGTTGATTGCGCGCCGACTGAAGCGCACTTTCAGGTGATATGATTCCGCTACGCATCCTCTCCCACATTCTGCTACAATGAGCGTATTCCAAACGGATGTGAAGGTCGAAAACCATAAATCCGAATCTATATATGGAATCCGGCGGCTCTGAAAACCCCCGGAACTGGAAAATAGACGTCTTTGTGGATGATATGCAGGTACCAGACCCCTCCAGCAGCCACCAGCAAACATACAGGCTTCATAAGTCCAGCTAAATAACAGGACCAAGAATTGAAGATAACCGACGTCAAGATAGAAGTAGTCCGCCGCGCGCTGCCCGACACTGGCCTCGACTCCGACCTGGGCCGATTCTTCGGAGATGTGGAGCAGGGCGTCCTGCGCATCATGACCGATGAGGGCGTCGAGGGCAACTGCTTCGTCGGCGACTTCAGAGGCGGCGGTCACGGACAGTTCGGACCTATTCTCAACGTCCTCAAGCCGGAAATACTCGGACGCGACCCGTTTGAGCGCGAACGTCTGTGGAGCCGGCTGCCGATTCTCAGCGGTCGGCGCGGACTAGGCATGAACGCCTGGGCACCCGTGGACGTGGCCCTCTGGGACATCGCGGGCAAAGCTGCCGGCGTCCCTGTCTATAAGCTGCTCGGCGCAAGCCGCGACGAGACCGAGGTTTACGCCACCTACCCGCCGCGCCACGAGTCCCCCGTAGGCTACTTCGGAGAGGCGCACCAGATACGCGCCGCCGGATTCCGCGCCTACAAGATACACCCGGGCGTCATGGACACCGCCAATGTTTTCGAGATGATGGCCGGAGTGAGGGACATCGTCGGGGACGACATGGAACTCATGCTCGATCCCAACAACGGCTACGACTTTCGCAAGGCGCTGGACGTGGGAAGCGCCGCGGACGACCTCGGCTTCTACTGGTACGAAGACCCCATCCCGGCCCACGAATACGACAACATCGCCGAACTCAGCAGGCGCCTGATCACACCAATCTGCATGAGCGACAAGCCCGAAAACCAGTTCCAGACCGGCTACCACTACATCCGTCTGAACGCGGCAAGACTCGTGCGCGGCACCGCCCGCAAGCTCGGCATCACCGGCCTCAAGAAACTCTGCTCCATGGCTGAGGGATTCGGCATAAACTGCGAGATCGGCACGGCAGGCAACTCCCTGCTCAACATAGCCAACCTTCACGTGATCTACTCCGTGCGGAACTGCGCCTACTACGAGTACTGGATGCCCACAGAGGCCCATCAGTTCGGCCTCGTCCAGGACATCGAACTGAATGATCGAGGCGTTATCGAAGCTCCGATTGCGCCGGGCCTCGGCTTCGAGCTCGACTGGGACTGGATAGACGCCCACCGCGTCGCCACCCTGGACTAGGGGCGCGCCACTTGGCCCTTACTGTAACTAAAGTGCTTCCCAGGCCCTTCTACGGCTGGTGGATGGTCGGGGGCGCGGTCGTTAGCCTGTTTGCGTGGATGGGCGTCAGCCAGGCGGCCGCGGGCGTATTCCTCAAGCCTGTCGTCGAAGACCTTGGCTGGCAGGTCTGGCAGTTCACGCTGGGCACCTCCCTGGCATCGGGCGCCGGAGGGCTTTCGGGTGTAGTCGCTGGCTCCATAGTTGACAGGCGCGGTCCGCGACTTCTGATTCTCGTCGGAGCGTTGGTCGCCGCTGCCTGCCTGATCGGTCTGAGCAGACAGTCTCATCTCTGGGTATTCCTTGCGCTGTACGCCACGGGCGGCCTATTGGGATGGAACCTGTTCAGCTCCACCGTCGTAAATCCCACGATAACCAAGTGGTTCATCAGGAAGCGCGGATGGGCGCTGGCAATAGGCTCCATAGGCGTGTCCATGGCAAGCCTTATCGCCCCCGTAACAATGACATTCATCGTGGACACCTGGGACTGGCGGGTAGGCTACGCTGCCATGGGAGTCTTCGTGCTCGTTGCCGTCGTTCCGGTGTCGTTCATCATGCGAAGGACGCCCGAGGACTACGGCCTTCTCCCAGACGGCGACTCAGGCGAACCGACCTACGTCCCCGGTCAAACCGCGCGAACCCAGGAGACCGTATCATTCACCCGCTGGGAGGCGGTCCGCACGAGCGGGTTCTGGCTGCTGTTGATCGGCTTCGCATTCAACATGGCCGCTCTCATATCCGTCCTGGTTCACGCGATCCCTCTCCTCACTGATTCCGGCTTTTCCAGGACGATTGCCGCCACGGCGCTGGCGGTCAACGGACTGGGCAACCTATCGTCCAAGGCTGTATGGGGATACGGCCTTCAGAGAATCCATCCCCGACTGCTCGTAATCAGCGCCTTCATGGCATCCGCTACCGGCGTAGTTCTGATACTTGTCGCCACCGCCACCGGGCTGTATGTCATCCTCTTCCCGGCATTCTTCCTGTACGGCTTTGGATTCGGCGGCACCATCCCATTGGGAGAATTCATCTGGGCGAAGTATTTCGGCAGACGGCACATCGGCGCCATTCGTGGTATCGGGAACCCGGTCGCGATCCTCTTCTCAGGTCTGGGGCCTATACTCGTCGGCCTGTGGTTCGACATCGTGGGAGGGTATCAGCCGGCGTTCTTCGCCATCATCGCGTCCTTCTTCGTCGGCGCCGCGCTCGTGGCGGTCTCAAGGGAACCGCTCCATCCGGATGAACAGGCAATGAAAGCAGTCCGTGAACTGCGGGACGAGTTGCGAGCGGGCGGAAATTGGACGTGCGAGGAAAAGAAAGAGCGCTGAGTCGGAATAATTGTCTAGCCGAACCTGGCCAGAGTCGGCGCGTCGGCGAGGGCGGCGATGGCGTAGAAGATGATGGAGAGCAGGACCGCGAGCACATAAGGTCCGAACCTGGCAAGCGTTCCACCCGCATATTCGCGCAGTGACGATATGAACAGCGCCCCGAGGCCGAACAGCGCGCCCGCGAGCAAGCCTGTGAACAGCCCGAATGCGCCGTGCGTGAACGCGAATCGAGGCATGTGGAACAAGGCGTTGGTCAGGCGAACGGGCGCCTCGCCCACGGACAATACCCCGGCTTCGATTTCCACGAGGATCAGGGTTAGGGGCAGGGTGCCTCCGGTTATAATCGGGGACAGCACCCCGAATCCAAAACCTATCGCTAACCACTTGATGATGTGCCACAGCGGCTCGTCCCTCTGGCCGAACCAGTACGCGACTATTCCTCCAAGAATGGCGCATACCACGAACGCGCCGCCCGACAGCAGCAGTGTCGGCGCAAGCTCCATATGCTCCGGGATGTCGGGATACCTCGTGCGGGACAGGAAGTTTACCAGCAGTGAGGCGGCTCCAAGCGCTCCGCCATAGATCGCCAGGCAGATTACCAAGTATCGGTACCGCTCCAGCCTCCCTTCATCTGCCGGCGGAGGCTTTAGGCGGGGATAAGTTCTGAGTGAAACGTCCTGGTCTTGCATCGGTAACTACTTGTGCGTGTGGCGTGTGGCGAAACAGTGGACAGACAGTCGGACTCACAGGAAATGGACTGTCGTCGAATAGACCGCTTCCTACAGTCTATCAATGCCAATCCGTGTGTGGCAATTCGCGTATCGGTTCCGAACCGGTATCAACTTCGTCGGTCACTCCCTCGTCATACCCGCGAAAGCAGGTATCCAGGGGTGGGGCGGTGAGGGTCCCGCTTTTATCCACCGACCAAATTGGTACAGCATTGCCGAATCTCGCTGATCAGACTGTGAAACCCATGATATGGAAGGGTTCAGTTGCTCGAATTCACTATCGCTCCGGCCAGACCAAGCTCTTCGGCCCTGTGACAGCTCGCGTAGTGATTCGGAGCTATCTCCCGAAGCTGCGGCGTCTCACTTCGACATATGTCTGTAGCATACTCGCAGCGCGGATTGAAGTAGCAGCCCGTGGGCGGATTTGCTGGGTTGGCCACCTCACCCTGGAGCACGACGCGGTTGCGCCGCACACGAGGGTCCGGCTCCGGCACGGAAGACAGCAGGGCCGCAGTATAAGGATGCTTGGGCGAATCGAACAGCTCGTCGGTCGGAGCCATCTCGACCAGCTTGCCGACATACATGACCGCGATGCGGTCGCTGATGTGCTTGACCACGCTGAGATCGTGCGCCACGAACAGGTAGGTCAGCCCCAGCTCACTCTGGAGATCCATCATGAGGTTGAGTACCTGGGCCTGTACCGACACGTCGAGCGCCGACACCGGCTCGTCGGCTACGATCAGGCGGGGATTGAGCGCGAGCGCCCTGGCTATGCCGATGCGCTGTCTCTGACCACCGCTGAAGGCATGGGGGAATCTGCGCATGAACTCGGGGCGCAGGCCGACCATGCTCAGAAGCTCCGCGACCCTGTCCTCGCGTTCCGACTTGGCGACGCCGGTTATGATCAGGGGTTCACCCACTATATCCATAAGCGTCATCCGTGGATTGAGAGACGAGAACGGGTCCTGGAATATCATCTGCATTTCCTGGCGCAGACTTCTCAGTTGAGCTCTCGGCGCGGCGGTCACATCCACTGTCCCCCCGCCTTCCGACCGGAACAGTACCTCTCCGCTCGTCGGCTCAATCGCCCTGAGGATACATCTTGCGGTCGTAGTCTTACCGCAGCCGCTTTCGCCCACAAGTCCCAGCGTCTCGCCTTCGTTGATGTGGAAACTCACGTCATCTACGGCGCGAATGTTGCCGACCTCGCGTCTCAGCAGTCCCTGCTTTATTGGAAAGTACTTACGGAGGTTATTGATCTCCAACAGTCTTTCGCCATTCTGTGCAACTGGTGTTTCTGCAGTCATATCCTAAACCTCGTGATGGAGGAAGCAGCTTACCTGGTGGTCGGGTCCGATTGGCTTCAGGGACGGTTCGTTCGCGTCGCATATTCCGGGCAGGAAAGCGGGGCAGCGCGGATTGAACGGACACCCGCTCGGCCTCGCATACGGATGAGGCACTGATCCTGTAATCGAGGCCAGGCGGTCCTGGGCTCTGTCCGTCTGTATGTGCGGTATGGACTGGAGCAGCGCCCGGGTGTATGGGTGCTGGGGATTGTGGAAAATGTCGTCCACCGGCGCGCTCTCGACAACCCGTCCCAGGTACATCACCACCACGTAGTCGGCCATTTCAGCTATCACGCCCAGGTCGTGTGTGATGAGCATTATGGCCATGTCCTGTTCCCGTTGAAGGTTTATCATCAGGTCGAGTATCTGTGCCTGGGTGGTCACGTCCAGCGCGGTTGTAGGCTCGTCGGCTATGAGTATGCGCGGACTGCACGACAACGCCATCGCGATCATCGCTCTCTGACGCAACCCGCCGCTCAGCTGGAACGAATACTCGTCCATCCTGCGGTCCGGCAGAGGTATTCCCACGCGGCGAAGCATCTCAGCGCCTATCTCTCTGGCTTCAGACTTGTCAACGTCCCTGTGCAGCATTATCGCTTCCATAAGCTGGTTGCCAACGGTATGTACCGGGCTGAACGAAGTCATCGGCTCCTGGAACACGTAGGCGATCTCTCTGCCGCGTATGTCGCGCATCTCAGAACCATCCGGGTCGAAAGCTGTGAGGTCGCGCATCTCTTCCTGGTCGCTGTTCCGGCCCTTGTACCGGAACATGATCTCGCCGCCCACAATCTCGCCCGGCTTGTCCAGAATGCCGAGTATCGAGCGCGCGGTAACGCTCTTTCCGCATCCGCTCTCGCCCACGATGCCGAGGGTCTGGCTGGGATACAGGTCGAAACTCGCGCCATCTACCGCCACCACCGTTCCCTCGTCGAGGGGGAAGTGAGTGCTGAGCTCGCGCACCGAAAGAAGGGGCTCGTTCTGACCGTTACTCTGAGTCATGTCGTTATCCGTATGGGTCTGCCGCATCTCTAAGACCGTCTCCGAGGAAATTGAATGCCAGAACTGCGATGATAACCGGAACCGCCGGAACCAGAAGCCACGGCGTAAGCGCGACTGCCTGAACTTGCTGGGCGGCCTGAAGCAGCACGCCCCAGCTTATGGCGGGCGGTCTCATACCCAGTCCCAGGAAGCTGAGCGATGTCTCAGCGATAATTATCGCCGGGAATGCCAGTGTCGTCGCGGCGATGATGTGGCTCAGGAACGACGGGACCATGTGCCTGAATATGATTCGCATCTGGCTTGCCCCGGCGAGTTCCGCCGCCGCCACGAAATCCTCCTCCCGCAGGGAGAGGAAGCGTCCGCGCACCACTCTTGCGACCTCTGTCCATCCAATGATCGCAATGATGATAGTGATTGCGAAATACACCTTCAAGATAGACCAGTCCCGCGGCACGCTCGCGGCTATTCCCATCCACAACGGGATAGTCGGTATCGAACGCAGAATCTCGATTATGCGCTGGATTACTATGTCTATCCAGCCGCCGTAGTATCCTGAAATGCCGCCGAGGAGGACACCCAAGAACAAGGTTATCGCGACGCTGACCAATCCGATAGTCATTGATATCCGTGACGCGTGCATCAGTCGCGACCACAAGTCCCGCCCCTGCAGGTCGGTCCCCAGTATGAAAACGGTATCTTCCGCCTTGTGTGGCGCGTCAACGCCTATCAGGTGGCGGTCCGTCGTAATCAGGCCCAGGAACTTGTACTCGAACCCGCGCGCAAAGAGGCGAACCGGGATCTTGGTCTCAGCATCTATCTCATAGACTCTCTGGAACGTAATCGGGTCGCGCTTACCGGAGATGGCGAGCACGTGAGGGCTCGGCTTCCATCCGTCGAATAGGTGAATTCGCTGAGGCGACATGAGACCGCGCTCAGCCTCGGGCTGAGTCGGATCCGACGTCGCCAGAAAGTCCGCGCCGAGCACGCTACAATAGAAGGCTATGAGCACTATCCCCGCCGCCATAGCCAATTTGTGCCTGCGAAGGCGCCACCACATCAACTGCCATTGGGATGCGGCATATATCCGTTCTTCACCGCGAACAGCGTCTGCAGCCCTGGACAGGGTCCCTTCGAGAGCGGTTGTGTTCTCGGCCATTTTAGGTGCTCTCCAGTCGAATGCGAGGGTCCACCCAGGCCAGCAGGATGTCCGAAATGAAAGTGCCCACTACCGTCATAAGTCCGATCATTAGAATTATAGTCCCGGCCAGGAACATATCCTGCGCGATCAGCGCCTTTAGCAGCAGCGGGCCGACGGTCGGCAGACTCATAACCACCGACACGATGATGCTGCCCGAAACGATGAGCGGGAGCAGGTACCCGATTGTGCTTATGAGCGGATTCATCGCCACCCTGAACGGGTACTTGAGAACGACCCGCCACTCGGACAGACCCTTGGCGCGCGCCGTGACCACGTATGGCTTCTGAAGCTCGTCCAATAGATTCGCTCGCAGGACCCTGATGAGCTGCGCAGTCCCCGCTATAGCGAGAATCAGCGAGGGCATCCATAGGTGATTCAGCAAATCGAGCACCTTGGCCACGCTGTACGGCGCGTCCACCATCTCCGGGGAGAAAAGACCGCCCACATTCGCTCCGAACCACACAAAACCCGCGTACAGTACCACGAGCGCGAGCAGGAAATTGGGCACTCCCAACCCTATGAAGCCTATGAAAGTGAAGGTGTAGTCTCCGACCGAATACTGCTTTACCGCCGAGTAAATGCCTATCGGGATAGCGAGAATCCAGGTGAAGATAATCGAGGTGAAAGTCAGAGCGGCAGTCAGGACCAAACGGTCTCCGATTACATCGCTTACAGGTCTCCTGTACTCCATTGCGACGCCGAAGTTGCCCTTTACGGCCTGTCGCATCCACTTGTAATACTGTACAGGGAATGGCTGATCAAGGCCGTACTCGGCACGAAGATTCACAGCCTCGTCTTCGGATACGAAGTCTCCCTGCGCTTCCAGCTGAGCTATGTAAGCAGTCACGTAGTCGCCTGGAGGAAGCTGAATAATGGCGAATGCGATGACAGAGATCGCCCAAGTGGTGATGAGAGCCAGCACAAGGCGACGCGAAAGGAAAGATAGCACTCTCTATAACCCCTCGACTTTGGGAACTTGCTCGACGATTAAACAGGGATGGTGGGAGCGAGACGCCGTTACGCCTCACTCCCCAATAGGTAACCTGACGGTGTTCTTGTTACTGAATGCTCAACTCTTGAGGCTGCCGATTCGCCGCGCTCTTCCAGAAGAAGGTGACCGGGCGGGAGATTCCCGGAGTCTTGCCGTCCGGGCTGTTGTAGTGCCTGGACGGAATATTGCCGAGATCGGTCTTGGCAATTCGGACGCCCATCGAAGCGGGTCCAGGACCGACGATGCCGATGTTGTTCACGTTGTCAACCGCCAACTGCCAGACTTCTTTGCATAGAGCCACACGCTCGTCCTTTGGAACGCTGAAGCCCTTGCGCCAGTTCTCCATTATCGTCTTCAGGTACGGTTGCGGCTCCATGCCTTCTTCACCGTTGGTCTGGAACCATAGACCGAGCCGGGCGCCGCCCGAACTGCCCGAATCGAATGGGAAGACGTGTCCCGGGAACGTGAACAGGTGCTCGCTGCCGTCGTTGTTCCACGCAGACAACTGCTGCTGGTTCGCCCGGTAAATCTGGCCGGCCAGGCTGCGCTCCACTTCTTTGACATCCAGCCCGACGCCGATGTCCGCCCACTGCTCCTTGATAGCTTCCATGATCTGCGTGTACTGAACGAACTGTCCGCCCAGTGTGGTGACCACTAGCGTGAGCGCGCCCTGGCCGTCCTTCCTCATACGGATACCTTCGGCGTTCTTGTCCGTGTATCCAAGTCCGTCCAGTAGGGCATTCGCCTGGGCGGGATCGTGAGTGTGCCACTTCAGTTCGTATTCCTGTCCCGGGTAGCACTCGTTGGATGCAACAGGCGCGACGCTGCGAGGCGGCGCGATACCCAGGAAGAACGTCTCGCTTATCTGATCGCGATTGACTCCAAGCGACAGCGCGCGCCGGAAGTCAACCGTCCTTAGCAGGTCTCCGATTTCCGGGTCGTCCTCAAAGCTCTTGTTGATCTTGACCTGCATGTCCGATCCGTAGTCGCCCGGGTCGAGGTAGAGCTTGTAAGCGCCCTTCTCCTCGTTCTCAAGGAATACGGGGACCTTCTGAATGTCCACGTGCCGGGCCTGCATGTCGTACTCGCCCGCGACGGCGCGAAGGTTATGCACTTCCAGGTTTTCGAAGACGCTCAGGACCACCTTGTCTATGTAGGGAAGCTGATTGCCCTCGGTGTCCACCCAGATGCTGTACGGATTGCGCTCCAGCACCCACGTGGGTTCGGTGATGGGAATGACGGTCTTCCATGGCGTTACAACCGGCAACTCTGTATTCAATGCCCAGTCGTTCTTCTGCTTGAACAGTGTGACCCAGTTGTCGAGCTCTTCCGCCTCGACTATCTTAGCCACTTCCTCTTCGCCCACGAACGCTGGGTGGAACTGCTCCATATAGTGAGCCGGCGCGAACATGCCCCTGGCATTCGGACCTTGGTAGGCGTGTCCGCCCAGGTGTGTGGCTCCGGCCAGAACATCTATGAACAGGAAGTAAGGATCGGGGAAGGTAATCTTGACGGTATGGTCGTCAACCTTCTCAAGCGTCCCCACACCGCTTGGCGTCTGGAAGTAGGACGTCTGGACTGGGATGAGTTCCTCGTTGCCAAACATATGCTCGTACCAGAACACGAAGTCGTCCGCCGTGAACGGATGGCCGTCCGACCACTTCATGCCCTTACGCAGAAACAGCGTGAAGGTCTTTCCATCGGCGCTGGTTTCCCAGCCTTTGGCGATGTTCGGCCTGGCGGTTCCGCCGGTATAGTCCCAGTAGAGAACGTGGTCGGTTCCGGTGCAGCATCTGTAGCCGTTCCACTTGTCGGCAGGTCCGCTGAACCCGCGTCGCCATATGCCGCCGTACTGTCCTATCTCGTGGACGGGCTTTATGACTAGAGGATCGTCGCCAATTCGCTCGGCAACCGGAGGCAGCGTACCCGCTGCGACAAGCTCGGCCAACTGAGGAGCTTCGCTGAAGCTGCTCGGCCACATGCCTTCATCATCTATTATCGTTGGGCCCTCGAGTTCCCCTATCAGGGCCGCTCCCATCTGCGGCTCTGCGGGCGTCGTGGCCGGCTGAGATACGGCCGCGGGCGCGGGCGCCGCAGGGGCCGCCGTTGGCTGAACAGCAGGCGCCGGAGCGGCGGGGGCTGCCGTTGGCTGCACCGAAGCGGCGGGAGCCTCATCTTCAGAACTGCCGCAAGCCGCCAGTACAAATGCTGAGATCACTATTGCAAGGGGGAGCAATATCCCGATCTTCTTAAAACTCATCCAACAACCTCCTGATTCGTCCCTGGGACATGAGTCTAGTGAACTGAATTTCGGGAAACACCAAAGCGCTCCCGAATTTGAGGCAATCCTAAGTCTGGATTGAAATGTTGTCAAGTATGAGAGAGGTGACCTTGAATCCAAGCGCGGGCCTCTTGCCGACCTCCACAACTTTCTGAAAAAATGACGATAAGGACTCGAAGATGGTAATCAACACAGACGCCGATGTGATTCGCGTGATCCGGCAGAACCCGCGCCTGATATTCCAGGCTATGAGCGAGGACCCGGAGTTGCTAGCCGAAGTGCGTCGCGCCATTCTGACGGACGAACTCCTCGGCCTTCCCGCCCAGTTCGCCGAGATGCAGACGGACCTAGCCGAGACTCGCCAAACTCAGAACGCGATTCTGGAAGAACTGGCCGAAACGCGCAGGGTGCAGGCCGCGATGCTGGAAACCCAGAATCGCATTCTTGCGGATCTGAATATGATGTCTGGGAGGCTGGGCAATCTTGAGGGCGGCGATCTGGTACGCAAGATGTTCCGTATCCTGTCCGGGCGACTCTATCCAATGTACGGCCTCCGTCGCCCACGTATCCTGATGCACCCAATCACGGAATCTCAGCATACCGAGGTCTTCAGAGACGAAATCGCCGACGCTAACGAGAACGGGGTTATCACTGACACCCAATACAACAGACTCATGGATACCGACATGATTCTGAGGGCGCGCAAACGTAAGAATGGGAAAACCGTGTACTGCGCGATAGAAGCGTCGAGCGTCATTGACAATAGCGATGTCTCCAGGGCGATGGAATCTTCCCAAGCGCTTCACACCGTCTATGGAGACCGGACAATTCCGGTCGTGATGGGTTACAGCATTACCGACGACGCGATGAAAATGGCTGACGGCCTGGAAGTCGGTGTCGCGATAGTGAGTCGGCCATCTTAATAGATCAGTTGGCGGGCAGAAATTCCAACGTGTACTTCGCGTCGTGGCGAGTGTCCGGTGTGGTCGGAGAGACGACGATGACGACCTCTCTGTCCGCCGCATTCAGCCCACTCAGAGTGGTTTCGCCGAAATTGTCGCCGTCAAGGTCCAGTCGCGACACTTCGTATGAGCCGTCAGCGCCCATGGTAACAACCTGCACCACGAACCACTGTGGAAGGCTCTTTCGCGCCGGGGTAAAGCCCTCAGACATCCACTGGCTCCTGTCCACACCGCCATCCAATTGAGGAATTGCTACGTCCGCGACCATGAAACCGTCGCGGTAAACGGCGTCGTCGGTCACGTACTCGAACCGAACGAGCGCTGTATCTCCGACGAAGGGGGTGAGGTCTATGGACTCCCGCTTCCAGTCGCGGCTGCGGCCTGTATAGCCCGGGCCGTATGCGTTGCCGCTCACATCGTCGTCCGTCGTGTGCTGCCCTTCGAGGATATGCCATGTGCGACCGCCATCGTCCGACGCCTCCACATAGCCATAGTCCCAGCCATCTTCTATGTCGTACCAGACCATGTACTCCAGCGTGGCTGAATCAAGCCCGGTCAGGTCGAATTCGCGTGTCAGCTTAGTGTTTATAGAGTCCCCGCGGCCGCTCCACATGCAACCGTCGTCGCTTATGCAATCTGCCTCGACCTGGCGTATCGTCGTGTTGCCCTTGAATCTGAGGATCCCCTCCGCCGCATTGCTTCTCAGGGTGTAGTATCGCGCCGAGAACTGCGGCAGAGCCCTCTCGCGTCCCTTGCCGTCTCCCAGAGGCCTCACTCTGCGAATTCTCACGTCGCTGTCCAGGTAGCCGTATCTCTCGTCGTCAGCGTCCAGGTAGTTGGCAATGACCCAGTCGGCAAACACGTCCTCGAATCGCAGGCCGTGGTCTCGCAGGAAGACATCAACTCCGGGGATGCCGTCCAACTTCTGAGTCATCAGGTCATCCAGATTTTCGGGTCCACCGATTCTCTGCATCAGATATCTGAAGAACAGGGCCGAGGCTCCGTAGTGCGCGATTCGTCTATCCGGAGGCTCGGGCCAGTAGTTCAACTGGGTATCGGGACGAGGGAGAAATACACGGGGTGATGATACTTCATAGCCTGACACCTCGGTGGCTAACTCCGACAGGCCCTCGTTTACCCACGAATCCTCCCCCGTGTCCTGATTGAAGTGTATGGCGTGCTGGAATTCGTGGGCCAGGACGGACATATAGAAGTCGGAGCCGGGTTCGAGAAGTTCGGCATCTATATAGATGATCTCGCCCTCGTTGCTGTGTGGATGCACATCGGTCGAATATTCGTCGTTCGCGCCATAGTATCCCGCCGCTCCGTCCAATTCGGAATGCAGTATCATGAGGCGTGGGTCGCCATCTATCCCGGGACTCCGAATATCCCCAAAAGCATCTACGACCGCGGGCCGTACCCGCTGCTCGAACAGCCGCGCCCCTTCCTCAAGCCCGGCCTGGTTGACGGTTACGGCATCATCCGTGAACCAGTAGGCATTCTCGCTCACGACTCTGAGCGTCGCGCTGATTTTTCTGGCCGATCCGTCGTCGAGTTCCGTCAGCCAGAAGTCGCGCCGGTCTCCGACGGATAGCGGCTCGGCGGGTTCAGGCATGCCGTTGTCAACCTCAGCGCCGCGAAGCCGTACCGCGAGTTCGCTGAGGTCCCTGTCGGGTGGCACGACCTGAACCAGTCCATCCTGGACCTGTGACGCGGGCGATACCCTGACCCTGTCTGATGAACTCGGCGCCACAGTGGGCGCGGGTACAGGTATCGCGGTTGGAGTGGCAATTTCCCTTTCAGCCTGTGCCGTCGGAGCGGGCATGGGTGATGGAGAGGGCGAAGGCGCTGATGAGGGAGTTTGAGTGGCCGGGACTGCGACAAGAGCCTGAGATTCTGAGGGCTCTCCCCCGCAGGCCAATACCAACAATGCAATGGCAGCCATTGCCAGCGCCGCCGGGAGTCTCACTGATCGTAGTTGTTCGCAAGTCATTGTCAGGCGGTCGCTCTCTATGTCGTTTCTATCTCATACAAAGATACGACCGCCTATCCTTTTTCCGATCTGATTACGCGGAGGGTATCGGAGTTCCGGGCGTCTTCATTACCATGCTGTATATGGACGTGTTCGCGGTGAAGAACATGGTGCGATTCTCCGGGCCTCCCCATCCGCAATTGGCGGGATACTCAGGCAGCCGAATGATGCCCAGCAGTTCGCCCGATGGGTCGAATACCCAGCATCCGTCCGGGCCGGTGCAATATACGCGGCCCTCGATGTCCACCTTCATGCCGTCGGGTACGCCGTTGGTCGCCGACTCGGACGGCATGTCCGCGAAGTGTCTGGCGCCGGATACATTGCCGTCGGAATCGAGGTCGTAGGCGAGAATATATTGCCCGGGCCGGGTGTTGGCAACGTAGAGAACGCTTTCGTCCGGCGAGAATGATATCCCGTTGGGGTATTCGATTCCGGGCGCGACCATATCCACGGAACTGTCGGGCCGGATGCGGAGGACGCTGTTGAATTGCATATCCACGTCCGCCGGATCGAGCCGCTCTCTGCCGGGATTGGTGAAGTACAGACTGCCGTCGGACTTGCCTACAACGTCGTTTGGGCGGTTGATGCGCTGACCGTTCCAGCTGTCGGCGAGAACGCTGTACGATCCGTCGGCTTCCAGGCGGGTCACCTGCCGGTTTATCATCTCGCAGATTACCTGCCTGCCCTGGATGTCGAACGTCATTCCGTTGGACTCGCCGCTGTCTTCGCGCACAAGCTCAGGGTCTCCTCCGGGAACCAGCCTGAAAATCTGGCTGCGCCGGATGTCCACGAACAGCAGATAGCCGTCCGAGTGCCATAGCGGGCCTTCGGTGAACACGAAGCCGGTAGCCAACTGTTCGGCTTCCGACGATTCTACGATTTCGCTGAGTCGGTCGGTCATTGGTCGTTCTCCTGATGTCAGGCTGTCATGGCATCGTCTCGACGCCCGCTTCTGAGGCGGCTTGCGCGAGTCTGCGGTCCAGGGTGGCGAGCGGCAGACGGCAGCGGAGGGCCAGTTCAAGGTACATCGCGTCGTACATGGTCACATTGTATAGCCTCGCCAAGTGGAAAACTGCGTCCAGATTGACGTCCTCGTCTGTTTGCACCGTCAGTCCACTCAAAAAGGACAGACGGTCGCCAATATCCTCTTGGGCAATTCGTCCCCTACGCTCGCCCATGAGCAAGGCATTCCTCACTTCAAGGTACCAGTGCTGGGGAACGAATCCGTCACCATCGCCTCGGATTTCATCCAGCGCAATATCCGCTATGGGGTGGGACTCATCCTCGAACGTCCACAGGGCTGCAACGGACGCATCTACAATAAAAGAGATCACTCCCTGGCGTATCGCCATTCAAGAATCTCCTCCAGCGAGACCTTTTTTGTTTTCCCCCACCCTTTTCTCTCTTCCAATAACTTCTCCATGACCTTTTTGCGTCGCTCTCGTTCCTCTTCGGAAAGCAAGTGTGTTTCTTCTGTCGGAACCAGAGCGGCCACTTTGAAGCCATTACGGATTATGGCGATGGATTCGCCGTTTGCCACGGCCTCGATCAGCTCAGAGAAGCTCTCTTTGGCTTCTTCTTCCTGTATAAAGCGCATGATAATCTCCGGTCGTCTATTGCAGTCGCTCTCATTCTAGCAGGCCGTGCTCGCTACTCTTCCCTGAAGATTTCGTCGCCGCGCTGCAATCTCACCGCGATGCCGTAGGTCTGGTTCACGGCCCTGGGAGTGGGATAGTGGGCGGCGAGGAATCTGGCGAGCGCTACCAGCACGTGTCGCGCCGAGCTGGTTCCTTTGCGGTCTTCGTACTGCTTCAGCGCCGCCTCGACTATCTGGAAATGGTGGAAGGTCGAGTCCTCACGCAGCATGGCGTGGGCGAGTACGGGCAGTACTCCGTCCGGGTCTGCGGAACCCGAAACGTAGTCGCTGACCAGCTTGGCGGACTGTTCTACCTGCTGCTGGGAGTCCATCGTCGTCAGGATTATTTCGCCCAGATTTTCGTCGGGCCGGGCGCCGTTGGGATCCGGGAGACGCTGCGCGGGCATGTTGAGAAAGCGGTCGAGGTATATGCTGATGGCGACGTCGAACACGGCGCGTGTGAGTTCGACAGACGGCGCGCGCTTCAACGCCTGGTGCAGCGCATTGGCGGCGGTGAGCGTGTTGTGGACGGTATCCCAGTCCCCGAACTCGTTGGATGTGTGGAATCGCGCCATTCTCAGGAAGGCGGCGTAGGCGACGGCGCTCCCCATCTGTTCCGCCGTCGCGCCCTCTCTCACAGCATCCTTGAGCGCTTCGATGGTGGCGACGGGGTCATCCTGCAGGATGACGTCGACAAGCGCGTCCTCAGCGTTCCACTCCCCTCGCGACTTCGCTCCCTCTTCCCATAGACCGGGTAGCGCGTCTCGCGCGGCCCACACGAGTGATGACAGGTCTATCGGATTGCGCCACGAGTTAAGCTCCTCGCTGCGTCTCGCGGATGCCATGCCGTGTACCAGGCTCGTGAGGACCTGTCCCGCGTGCTTCCAGCCTATATGGTCCAGAATCTCGAACGCTTTGTTGCAGAAGTCCAGGACGTGGCCCGCGTCCAGGTATATCCTGTCGGTAGCCGCCGCGAACACCATATCCGCGATCTCGCGCCGGGATATACCGAACTCTATCGCCGTCCGCAGCGAGCGTTCCGCGCCCTCGTCGTCTCGGACCTCTATGAAGCTTCGGAACCAGTCCTTGAAGACTTCCGGCCTGGTCTCGCCCGTGGGCAGGGGGTCCACCAGGAATCTGGGCGGCCTGCCGGCGCACTCAGAGGCAACCTGCCTGAGTCCCTGGTAAAGGGCGCGCTGCCTGTCCTCGTCGTTCAGGCGCTCCTGAATGTTCGCTGCGCATGTCAGCATAGTCATCGCTTGCCCCCAGCCCTGGGCGGAGTACGTTGTGCCGAACTGCGCGCCTATGGTCAGAGGAGCTCGGTAGTCGGATTCAGACGAGTTCAGCCCGAGTACCGACTTGGCAATCACCAAGCGTATGTTGTGTTCCAGTCCGTCTTCCAGGCGATGGGACCAGCGCTCTATCGGATCGGGCTCCGGCGGACTGGGGTCAACCCACACGGCGCCATCCTCGATGGAGACCGGGAAGGACCTTACGTCGTCCGCGAAAGGGTCGAACGTCCCACCGCTCGAAAGGTCGAAGCGGGCGTGGTGCCAGTGGCAGGTGAGGATGCCGTTCTTGACCGTACCCCTGTCCAGCGGAAAGCCCATGTGCGGACACCTATTGTCCACGGCGGCAAACTCGTCGCCGCGCCTGAACACCGCTATCGTATGACCGCCGCCGGTAACGACCATACATCCTCGCCGCTTCACTTCTTCCATGCTACCGACTCTGATCAGGTTCTTCGTCGTTGCGGTCATGACGGCCTCCTTTCGGGCTTATATCAGTTTCAATGCTCCGTTCTCGTACTTGATTCCATGGCTTATTCGAAGTTGAGTCAGATGTGTTCCGGCGAGTTAGCGGATCCGGAGATTCATATATTCTGATTTATAATTGTACAGGGCAGAAACAGGCGAGTCACAGGCATGTACAGGGGGCGATTTTGCCCTGAGTTTGCCCTGCGTCGCCCTGCGTTCGCTATGAAGAGAAATCTCTATGGTCTGATTTCTCGTTAGTATAAATTTGTATTTATGTATCCAGTGCCAGAAACTTTGTTCTTCATGGATGTATTGTAGCGTATTGGCGGAATGGATGTGTAGTGGAAATGGAAGCACGGACGACTTTGCAAAGGCCCTGACCTGATTCACCCAGCTATACGAAATAGTGATGACTAAATGATACCCTATCGGGCGCGAGTAGATTTGCGCTGTCATTAGCATGTCTTGAAACGCAGTTGTCTCCTCGTCCTCCCCGATGTATTCCACAACTCTACGGAGCCCTGAAATGGACTGCACTGCCCTTTAATTGGCGCGGCCTTTTTTTCTATACTTTAGACATCGGTCAGATGCCGTTAGCTGGCAATGTGTTTTCATACCGATAGTTTCGGAGTCTAGTGGATTAGGAGAGACGAATGAAGAGAATACAAGTTTTTGTACTAGGAGCGGGGCTTCTGGCGGTCATCTTCGCAATCGTGGCATGTTCGCAGGAAATGTCCGACGCCGAGATACAGTCGGCGGCCCAGGAAATGGGCATGATGACCAAGGCCGAGGCGGATGCCATGGCCCAGGGCGCGATGATGACTGACGACCAGATCATGGCAAGGGCCGGTGAGATGGGTATGATGACCAAGGAAGATGCCGACGCGATGGCTGGCGACACCATGATGGTCAGCAACAGGCTCCAGCAGGTCAAGGACCGGGGCAAAGTGATTTGCGCCAGCCGTAATGACGTGCCCGGCTATGGCTACATTGACGAATCCGGCAACAACGTAGGCTTCGACATTGACCTCTGCCGCGCGCTTGCGACCGCCGTTCTGGGCGATCCCAATGCCATCGAGATCCGGCTGATTACCGCCGCCGAGCGCGGACCGACGATCCAGTCCGGCGAAGTTGACATGCTCGTTCGCACCGTAACATGGACCTCTTCCCGAGACGCCCAGTGGGGCAACTATGCTCAGACGATGTTCTACGACGGACAGGGATTCCTGGTCAACAAGGACCTCGGCATAATGAGCGCGCTCGAGCTCGAAGGAGCCAGCGTCTGTGTAACCCAGGGCACCACGACCGAGCTCAACCTGGCTGACTTCTCCAGCCAGAACAACCTGAACATCGAGGCCGTAACGTTCGAGGATACCGACGCAGTGGTAGCCGCGTACGAAAGCGGTCAGTGCGACGCATTCACCAACGACCGCTCGCAGTTGGCCGCGCTCGGTTCCGCGATGTCGGATCCCACGGCGCACACTATTCTTCCCGAGACCATCTCTGAAGAGCCCCTCGGTCCTGTCGTGCCGCATGGTGACGACCAGTGGTTCGACATTGTCAAGACCGTTATGGGCATTCTCATCTACGCCGAAGCATACGGCGTGGACTCTGGCAATGTTCCCAGCTCGGTTACCGGCGACACCAAGGTTGACCGCCTGATGGGGCTGGAAGGTTCCTTCGGACAGGAGAGCCTGGGACTGAGTAACACCGCCGCGCAGGACGTGATCAAGGCCGTTGGAAACTACGGCGAAATCTACGACCGCAACCTCGGACCGGACGGCATCAACCTGCCCAGAGAGGGCGGACGCAACGCCCTGTGGGCCGACGCCCCATGCATGGGTTGCCCCAAGGGCGGGCAGATTTACGCCGCGCCTATGAGGTAAGAAATCAGGTCTTCGCGCCTGACGACGTGAAACAACCGAAATAGCAAGAGCGGCTGGCGAATTTTCGCCAGCCGCTTCTTTTTGCCCACTAGTACCAAAACCATATGAATTTGTCGTACTCCGACAGTGAACCACCATTCCCGCGAAGGCGGGGAATCCAGGGGTGTGGGGCTGGTTGCTGTATGCCAGAAACATATTGAACTGGTACTAGCCACTGACATTTGGCGATTCTCAATGTGAATTAGACAGCGGCAAATTGCGCGCCGTTGTGGTAGCATCTGCGACGCACACCATACTTAGAAAGTATCTTCAACCCGATGACGAACATTCTGACCTATCAGGGCATTCCTATCTGGAGACACGCCCGTGCTATACAGTGGGCCGCGCAGATCGTGTCCGGCATTCTGGTCGTGTTCTTCGTCGTGTGGTTCTTCACCAACATTTACAGCGCCATTCACGCCCGTAATATCCCGTTCGGATTCAGTTTTCTGGACAGGTCATACCAGACTCCTATAGGACAGACATTCATCCCCTACGACAAGTCCGACACGTTCCTGTATGCGCTCGGGGTTGCGGTCACCAATACCATCGTAGTCTCGATTGTCGGCGTTATACTTGCGACGCTCCTTGGAATCGTGATCGGCGTTGCCAGGTTATCGAGCAACTGGCTCGTGTCCAAGATCGCGACTGTCTATGTCGAGTTCTTCCGAAACGTGCCGCTGCTGGTACAGCTTTTCTTCTGGTTCTACATCGTGCTCGCGCTGCCGCGCGTACGCGACGGTTATGTCCTGCTAGACAGCTTCTACATCAACAATGCAGGGATGTCCATGCCGTGGCCGACCCCGCCCAATGTTGGCGTCGGTCTGATGTGGCTGGCGCTGGCGATAGCGTCAGTTATCCTGGGGGTCGTCGTCTATCGGATATTGGCCAGGCGTGAGCTCCTCACCGGGAGGGCGTCCTATCCGGTGATTTACGGATGCGGCGTGGCCGTCGCGGCGGGAGCGGCTTTGTGGATCATTATGATGATCGCAAGTGGGCAGGCGCCCTTCGTCATATCAGTACCCGCCCCGGAGGGGAGATTCGGAAGGATAAGCGGTGGATTCACCGCGCCCGCGGGTCTTCTGGTGCTGCTCGTGGGACTCGTAATATACACATCCTCGTTCATCGCCGAGATAGTCCGGGCCGGCATACAATCAGTCGGTCGCGGACAGACTGAGGCTGCGCGGGCGCTTGGACTGTCTCCCATGATGACACTGCGCCAGGTGACATTTCCGCAATCCCTGCGCGTCATCATACCTCCGCTCATCAGCCAATTCCTCAACCTGACCAAGAACAGCAGTCTTGCCGGGGCGATAGGGTATGCCGACCTCACCAACGTCGCCAAGACGATGACACAGACGGCGCCTGCCGTCTCTATCTTCATAATTATCATGCTGGCATACCTGGCGATGAGCTTGACTTACTCACTTATCGGCAATCTGTACAACAGACACATCAGGTTCGTCGGAGCTTAGACCTTGGCAACCACATTCGAGCAACGACCGCCAAGCCTGCCGCCGCCGCGTTCCGAGACCGGAGCGGTTGGATGGATGCGCGCCAACCTGTTCAGCACCTGGTACAACTCGCTGCTGACAGCAGTCCTCGTGATACTCATTTTGGCTGCGGTCTGGTTCGGAGGAAAGTGGACGGTCACCGATGCCGATTGGTCGGTCATCGGCGTTCTGGGCGGCCAGATGGTCATAGGACAGTACAACATCGAGTCGTCCTGCCCCGGCCAGAACTGCTTCTGGAGACCCCAGGTTGGGCTGCTTCTGGTAACGGTCTTGTTTGGAATGGGATGGGCAGTCGCAGGAGGAGGCGTCGCCAGGCAGATAGCGCTCGCGGTAGCGATTGTTTCCGCGGCCTTTGCTCTGCTGCCATACAGCTTCGATGAGATGGGTATCGACGTGCGCCTGCTGCTTATGGCGAACCTGCCCGCAGTCTTCGTGGGATGGGCAATGGCACGCTACACACCCCTCGGAACCCCGAAGTGGGTGGGAATACTCGCTGTCGTATTCTTCCTGCTTACACTCGTTCTGCTGCGCGGGATAGAAGGCATACCGGGTATGCAGCCCGTATCGGTCTTGCACTGGGGCGGGATAACTCTGAATATCCTGCTCGCAGTCGCGGGCATCACGCTCAGCCTGCCGATAGGCATCGCGCTTGCCCTGGGGCGACGTAGCGCTCTGCCCGTCGTCAAGCTGCTTTGCGTTGTGTTCATCGAGGTGTTCAGAGGCGTACCGCTGATAACACTGCTGTTCATGTCGCAGGTGCTTGTACCGCTCGCATTTCCTGAAGACCTGAAGCCGAACTCGCTGATCCGCGCTGCGATAATCATCACGCTCTTCAGTTCGGCGTACATGGCCGAGAACATTCGCGGCGGGCTGCAGGCAATCAACCCCGGCCAGATCGAGGCCGCGCGAGCGCTGGGACTACCGGGTTGGCAGACGACCCTGTTCATCTCGCTGCCGCAGGCGATCCGAAACGTGATACCAGCCATAGTGGGACAGTTCATAGCGCTGTTCAAGGACACCAGCCTCGTCTATATCATCGGTATGCTGGACATCGTTGAGATAAGCCGGGCGTTCATACAGGGCAACACCGAATACCTGTCCAGCGCGAAGGAACTGTTCATATTCCTCGCGCTGGTCTTCTGGGTATTCACGTACAGCATGTCTTACGTTAGCGGGCGGGTGGAACGGCACCTGGGGGTCGGTCAACGTTGATGCCGCAAACGGCAATGAGTTCAAGAGAGGTCTTGACATGACTATCAGTGATATACAGGGCGAGTCCGAGAGCGTCATCGTCTGCCGCGACGTGCATAAGTGGTTCGGCGACTTCCACGTCATCAAAGGCATATCCACCGAAATTTATAAGGGGCAGGTAGTAGTCGTGTTCGGGCCGTCGGGATCGGGGAAGTCCACCTTCATCAGGATGCTCAACCGCCTGGAGGAACACCAGCGGGGAGATATAATAATAGACGGGATAGAGCTGACCAACGACATCAGGAATATCAATGCGATACGCCGCGATGTGGGAATGGTTTTCCAGTCCTTCAATCTCTTCCCGCATCTGAGTGTCCTGAGAAACATAACGCTCGGCCCGACTCAGGTCAGGAAGTTGCCTCATGCGGAGGCGGAGGAAGCAGCCCACCAGTTGCTGGAGCGTGTGGGGATTTCAGAGCAGGCGGATAAGTTCCCTGCAGAGCTGTCGGGTGGTCAGCAGCAGCGGGTGGCCATAGCCCGCGCGCTGGCGATGCAGCCCAATATCATGCTGTTCGATGAGCCGACTTCGGCGCTGGACCCCGAGATGATCAAGGAAGTGCTGGACGTCATGCAGGAATTGGCCAAGTCCGGTATGACGATGGTCGTCGTCACCCACGAAATGGGTTTCGCTCGCGAGGTCGCCGACCGCATGATCATGTTCGACGAGGGCATCATCGTCGAGGAAGGTCCGCCGGAGCAGATATTCGAGAACCCGCAGAACGACCGCACTAAGCTGTTCCTGTCGCAGATACTCTGATTCCCGACATCACGCCCCGACGGAAGAAACACTGGAGAAATATATGCGATTTGGCTCGATGGTGTTCCCGGTCAGCCATGAACCGGACAACGATGCCGCTGTAATCGCCAGCACGCTGGCCGAGATAGAACTCCAGGACAAGATGGGATTCGAGGCCGCGTGGCTCACGGAACACCACTTCGACGGTGCGTGCGCTTATGTGGACCCCCTTGTTTTCGGGGCGGCCGTCGCGTCCCGGACGACAAGCATCAAGATCGGCTTCGCCGTAGTCGAGATGGCCTTCCATCACCCCGTTCGTCTCGCGGCGCAGACAGCGCTGCTCGACAACCTGAGCCGCGGAAGGCTCATCGTGGGCATAGGTCGCGGGTCGGCATTCAACACCTACGAATACATGGGTTTCGGCATTCCGATGGACGAAGGGCCCGACCGTCTCGTCGAGGCCGAAGAACTTCTCGTTAAGTCCTGGACCACTGACAACGTGCGACACAAGGGCAAATTCTGGGATATAGAATTCCCACAGCTAAGGCCGCAGCCCTTCCAGAAGCCTCACCCACCGTTGGTTCGCGCCTGCATAAGCGAAGCGTCCACGCTGGCGATGGGGCGAATAGGGCGCCCCATCCTTATGGGAGTGCAGGAGCCGGAAGTCTTCGTATCCCGCATGACCGGGTACAGGGACGAAATGGCGAAGGCCGGTTTCGACGAGGACAGAATCGAGGCGACTCTGGACCAGTGCTGGTTCTCCAAGAATGTCTTCGTAGCCGAGACATATGAACGTGCCAGGGAACTGTGCGAGCCTGGCTTCCACAGGGAGCGCAAGCACTTCCGCGAGGCGCGCGAGATATACAATCCGGAGGGATTCCCGCCGCTGGACCCAACCAAGCCGCTGCCTGCGGGCGAAGACTTCGAGAAGGCTTGCATCGTGGGAACACCCGCTCAGGTGTCGGAGCAGATCGCCGAGTTACGCGACGCCGGCGTACGCAACCTCATGATGAAGATGAACATAGGCGAGATGGATACGGTCGGTGTTCAGGAATCCATCCGGCTGTTCGGCGAGAAGATAATGCCGCGCTTCAGCGCAGAATAGCCTGGGAGGGCAGCCTAATTTCGCCCAGCCTGCTCCATCTCGGACGTCACCGCTGCCACCAACTCCTCGACAGACGCATCGGGATTCTCATTCGCCTTTAGTATCAGGCTTTGCGAGAATATACGCATATTCTCTGCCGTAGCCTCTTTCAGCCTCTCCTCCTCTTCCTTCCTCCTCTGTTCCTGTCGCTTCTTTCTCTGTTCGAGCGCGTAGAATGCCATTCCTATGAATACCTCCACTAAAGATGCGCCGCATGCATAGACCACAATACCCAGGTCCGCCATATCCGACATGGTGACAAGGTTGCCGCGGTCGCTCCAGATGTTCCATCCGGCTGCCTTGACATACACCGTCAGCGCATACGTCGTCGCCAGTATCCCCCAAGGCGCGAGCAGCGCGTGACGCGCTGCCCAACCCGGAAATCTGCTATCCATATTATAACTATTCTACCTATCCTCCAGGACTCAATCAGACCTTATGCTAGGACGGCCTCGGCTATCTGATCGAGCTGAGCGAAGGTGGCGTCCTGGTCCGCGGTCTCGACCCGGATCATCACGCGGTCCGCCCCGGCCTCGAACAGCCCGGACACCAGTTCCCTGTCCGACGGCTGACCGAACACTGAGATGTTTATGGACTCCGGGTCTCGCCCCGCCTCAGACGCCAGTTCGTTGATCTTCTGCCTCCCCGCGCTTATGTCGTCAGGAGTAACGCGATTGGGCATCCATCCGTCGCCCCATTCCACCACGCGCTTGAATACGTTGCGCGCCATTCCACCCAGATAGACAGGCGGGTGCGGTCGTTGCGTGGGCCTCGGGAACGAGTACACCGCCGGGAAGTCGTAGTAGTTGCCGTGATACTCGCTCTCGACTTCAGTCCAAAGCGACTTCATGGCAAGCACCGACTCCTTGGTCTGCGTCCAGCGGTGGGCGAAGTCGCCGCCCATTATCTCGGTCTCCTCTTTGTGCCAGCCCGCTCCGATGCCGAACAGGAACCTGCCGCCCGAGTACATATCCAGAGTCGCGACCTCCTTGGCCAGCAGCAGCGGATTGCGCTCCGGCACCAGACAGATGCCCGTTCCCAGCTTCATGGCGCTTGTAACCGCGGACGCCCTGCCGAGCGCGACGAACGGATCAACGATGTCCGCGTACACCTTTGGGATGACGCCGTCCGTCGAACCGGGCCACGGCGAACTCGCCTTCACCGGCAGAATGGGATGCTCGGGCACCCACAATGACTCGAAACCGATCTCCTCGGCCCTCTTGGCAAGTACCGCTATATCAACCGAGTAGTCTGTCGGGAAGGTCGAAATACCGATGTTCATTCGCAACGCTCCTGTATTGGTTCTTACGGACGGACTGTCCCAATTCTACGCGCGGTCTATTTCCCTTACAACCTCTTTATCGGGACGCCTGCAGATGCTAACCTCAATAGTACATGGTATTGCGGGGGGTCAAAGTGGAAGTATCTCCAGGCATACATATAATCCCGAGCGCGAGATGGTCCAGGATTTACCTGATTGTCGGTGAAACCCTGACGCTCGTTGATTCCGGCCTGCCTTGGCATCCGGGCGGGATTATCAATTACATCCGCTCCATCGGCAGACGACCCGACGAGTTGAAACACATCCTGGTCACGCACAGCCACCCCGACCACGTCGGTGGAACATTGTCGCTCGTCAAGAAAACCGGGGCGGCCGTCGTCACTCACAGGTCGGATACGAGACGCGATCACGACAACCGCCTGCACCTCGGCTATACAGGCTATTTTCCCGTACCGATTCCGCTAATCGGTCGGACAGGCGTAAGCCATCTGATCGAGGACGGCGACATCCTGCCGCTTCACGGCGGCATCAGAGTGATCCATACACCCGGACACACGCGCGGCAGCGTGTGCTTCCTTCTGGAAGAGAGCAAAGTCCTGTTCTCGGGAGACACAATCTTCAGCGACGGCGGGCGAATCAGCCGGTCGGTACCGTTTCCGGGCTATGACCGCGACAGCTACGTCCGCTCCCTCAAGCGGCTGTCGGAGTTCGAGTTCGAGGGCGTGTTTGGGGGTCATGGCTCGCCGATGCTTGAGGGCGGCAGCTACATTCTCAGCCGACTGCTTGAGTCCCACCCGGAACCGCCCACCTGGGGAGACTTCTTCGGAAGTATCCCGAAACGCCTCAAACGCTCATTTCCGATGACCGGTGAATACAACTTCAACCCTCGCCGTAAGTAAACGCGAGATTTATACAAATTGACGGAGAACAGAATGACCCCGCGGCAGCGCGCAGAAAAGATAGCAGCCTACGGAAACGACTACTACAGGCTTGTCGAGGCCCTGAAGACTTTGCCAAAGGAGATGTGGCTGTTCAGGGACGAACACGGTTGCTGGAGCATCCACGAGCACCTGATTCACATTGCCGACAGCGAGGTCAACAGTTATATCCGCTGCCGACGCCTGATTGCCGAGCCCGGCAATGACCTGATGGCGTATGACGAGAACGTTTGGGCCGATTCGCTGCACTATCACGAACAGAGCGTCGAAGAAACGCTGGCCCTCTTCAAGTGGCTCCGCCGTAAGACTTACACCCTCATCAAGTCGCTGCCCGAAGAGGCGTGGGCGAACAGCGCGTACCATCCCGAAAACGGCAACATGACTCTGGACGACTGGCTCGACGTGTACGTGGCCCATGTCCCCGAACACATACAGTACATGCGCGAAAATCAGGAGGCCTGGCTGAAAACGGAGGCCTGATCGGCAGTCGTCGCAAGTCGACTGTCTATGGCTATCTGCGGAGACCTGAAATAGTCAAAAGCTGTTTGACGCTTGGATAGCCGTTCGTATATGATTTTGGTCAGGATATCGTCCTAGGTGGCAACGTAGCTCAGCGGTCAGAGCGGGCGCTTCATAAGCGCTAGGTCACAGGTTCAAATCCTGTCGTTGCCACTCAACGGCGATGGCGATGAGTGGCAACCTGGCCGAAAGACGGGCCGTGGCGCGAGCGCCGCTGAACGGAGCGCTTCCGGCGAATGCGCGGAATGCCCGGGCGGTTAGCTCAGTGGTTAGAGCGCTCGCCTCACACGCGAGAGGTCCGAGGTTCAAATCCTCGACCGCCCACCACCGATAACCGGCAGGGCCATGAGTTCAAGGAGCGTATTTCTTCAACAGTGCCGAAGTGGCGGAACGGCAGACGCGCTACGTTCAGGACGTAGTACCCGTAAGGGTGTGTGGGTTCAAATCCCTCCTTCGGCACCATCTCCAATATCTGTTGCGGTTTCTTGAGATCGCGCGCTTGTAGCTCAGTGGATAGAGCGCATCCCTGCGGAGGATGAGGCCGTGGGTTCGAGTCCCACCAAGCGCGCCACTCCCACCGCACAACATTTCCCCTTCGTGGGCGGTTAGCTCAGCTTGGTTAGAGCGTCTGTCTTACACACAGAAGGTCAGAGGTTCGAGTCCTCTATCGCCCACCATGACATACCGATTTGCGAACTCCACCATTGATGGCGATTTCAGCGGAGACAACATTAAATGGACAACGCTATTCACACCCCGGAAGGCTACGCCGATCGAATACGACAAGAGCTCGGAAACTGCCTCATTGAGACGAATCTTTCTCAAGGTGAGAAGTTCATAGGCAAAGTACGGGACCGATACGATCTTGGGGATCGTATGGCACTCGTCACCACCGACCGACAGAGCGCCTTCGACCGGGTGCTGGCCGCTATCCCCTTCAAAGGGCAGGCTCTCAACATGACGAGCGCATGGTGGTTTGAACAGACCCGCCATATCGTGCCGAATCAGGTTCTATCCATCCCCGATCCAAACGTCACGATTGCCAAAAAATGTACCGTCTTCCCGATTGAGTTCGTGGTGCGTGGATACATCACCGGAACCACGGACACCTCCATCTGGACGGTTTACCAGAGTGGTCAGCGTCGCTACTGTGGCATAGATTTGCCCGACGGCCTGCTCAAGAACCAGAAGCTCCCGACGAATTACCTCACACCGACCACCAAGGAGGAGCATCACGACCGTCCGATCAGCCCTGACGAGATCGTGGCCGAGAACTGGATGACGGCCGATGATTGGGAACGATGCAGCAGCATCGCGCAGGAACTCTTCGCCTTCGGTCAAGCCAAGGCAGCCGAACATGGCCTGATTCTCGTCGATACCAAATATGAAATGGGCCGTGACGAGAACGGTGAGATCCTTCTGATCGACGAGATCCACACCCCTGACTCCAGTCGCTACTGGATCGCCGACTCTTATCAACAGCGCATGATGGATGAGCAGGAACCCGACAACGTGGACAAAGAATTCCTCCGGCTCTGGTTCACGGAGAACTGCAACCCCTACGAGGACGAGGTCCTGCCACCAGCGCCGGACGACCTTGTAATCGAGCTCTCAAGACGCTACATCTACCTCTACGAGAGGATCACCGGTCGCTCTTTCGAGTTTCCAGAGGCGGACCAACCGGTCGAGACACGTTTGGAAAGCAACCTTGAAGGAATCACATGAGTGAAAAAATACATTCTCTTCGACCATGATGGGGTTTTAGTCGAAACAGAACAGTGGTATTACCTTGCAAACAAACGAGCGCTGGCATCTCTCGGAATTGATCTCCTACGAGACGAATATTTGGTGAATATGGCCAATGGGGTTTCCGCGTGGGAGGCGGCGCGAGTTTCAGGAATATCCGAATCTGAAATCAATCGTGGCCGAGAACTAAGAAACCGGTACTACCAGGAATACCTGACCACCGAAGACATCGAAATCAAGGGTGTCCTGGAAACGCTGGACGTACTCGCAGGTGAGTACAGGATGGGCATAATTACTACCTCCAAACCACCTGATTTCGCCTTAATACACGAAAGGCGATCCATCCTGGATCATATGGAATTCTATTTGACTCGGGAGGATTACGAGCGAGCTAAACCACATCCCGAACCCTATCTGAGAGGACTCCAACGCTTTGGCGCTACTGCCGCTGAAACGGTGGTTATCGAAGACTCGGCGAGAGGGTTGAAGTCGGCAATAGCGGCCGGTATTGACTGCATCGTGGTCGCAAACGAGTTCACTGCAGCTCACGATTTGTCCAAAGCAACTGCCAGGGTCGCTGCGTTCAGGGAATTGCCTTCTGCTATAGAGGGCTTAACAAGTTTAGCCAGACGACGCTGAAAAGCGCGCGCCTGCTAAAGCGGAGTCCATGCCCGAGGGCCCATTCAGGGGAAGGCGAATAGTCACTGTAGCGCCTTGTCCGAACCCATCGCTCGCCACAGCAATCGTGCCGCCGTGCGCTTCGACTATGGCCCGGGTGATGGCCAGTCCCAGCCCGGCGCCGCCTATCCCGCGACCCCGGGACTGGTCGGTGCGGTAGAAGCGGTCGAAGATGTGGGGAAGGTCCGCGGCGTCAATGCCGATCCCGTCATCAATCACCGAGATGGCCAACGCCTGAGCCTGCCCCGTACCAGATGCGGGGTCGCTTTCCAACTCCGCCCTGAGCGCAATACTCCCGCCCGCATCGGTGGCATGAACGGCGTTGCCCACGATATTTCCCAATGCCTGGCTCATGCGCATCTGATCGAGGTCAATGTCCGGGAGGTCGGCGGCTACTTCCAGCGATATTTCGACCTGTTGAGCCTGAGACTGGGGCTGCCAGCGTTCCACCTCCGCGGTGAGCAGTTCGTAAACCGAGCTTGTTTCGAGCGAGAGCCTCAACTCACCGTGATCCGTCTCGGCAAGCCAGTCCAGATCGGTCACGAGGCCGCGCAGCCTGTCCACTTCCTGGATGATGTGGTCTGACGCGCTCTCAGGGGTCTGTAGTCCGTCTTGCAGCCCTCTCGCCTCCAGTTGTATGACGCTCAGCGGCGTATTCAGTTCGTGGGAGACGTCGTTTATCAGCCGCCTGCGTAGCTCGCGCTGGGTTTCCAGGGCAGAGGTCATCCGGTTGAAGGCGGCGCTCATCCGGCCCAGCTCATCCGAGGAAGTGACCGGCAGCCGAGTCGTATCCCCCTGGGCGATTGTCTGGGTCGCCTCCGTGAGCGCGGTCACAGGCGCCGTGATCTGTTTGGACAACCAGGCGGCCAGCAGCACAGCGACGCCGATTGTCAACATTCCGCCAATCAGGATGATATACAGGAGAGCGCTCAGAAATCCGTGCGACTCGGACGATAAGAACTCATGGTTTACATCCACATAGACATGGCCCACGGGGCGGTTCGTGGTCAAATCGAACACCGTCCCTCCATGACCATCCAGGTCGGATACGGTGGTTCCAGGTAACAGTTCAGATAGGTTGTCCTTCACCACACGTCCATCGGCGCCGACGATGACGATTCGCACCCGGTCCTGGTGAAAGAGCTCCGATGACTCCCCTCCGGCTTCCGCGTGACCCTCCCCGCTCCGAACTCCATCGTAGATGTATCCGGCCTCGGACAGCGCCCTGTCCACCGTTTCCCAGCCACCGGCGGCGGTGTACTCCCGACTCAGATTGCGGGCTAACAGGGTAGCCTCGTTATCGCCTATCTGGTCAACGAACGCGCCCAGGCGGTCCTGCGTCGCGTAATAGCCCACGCCGACGCTGATCAGCACGGCAAGAACGATGACAAAGACGAGCGAACCCATGATTCGCCAGCGCAGCGACATCACTCGTCCTCCGTCACGAACCTGTAGCCGACACCGTACACAGTCTGAATGGGCTGCCTGCCATTCCGGTTTATCTGCCTTCTGAGGCGGGCGATCTGGCTGTCTATGGCGCGGTCGAACCCGTCGAATTCGTGGTTGAAGGTCAGCGAGATCAACTGATCGCGGGTGAGAGCCTGGTTGGGATGGCGCATGAAAGTCGAAAGCAGAGCGATCTGCGCCTGGCTCAGCGTCACGGGTTCTTCGTTGACTGTCACGCTGCGGGTGGTCTCGTTCAGCGTGATGTTGCCATGTGTCAGCACCTGCTGGACCTTTCCCTTGACTCGACGCAGCACCGCTTCGGCGCGCGCGATGACTTCATCCGGGTCGAAGGGCTTGACGATGTAATCGTCGGCCCCGCTGTCCAGTCCGAGGATTCGCTCGGCATGGGCTTCCCTGGCCGTCAGCATGATTATCGGAACGTCCGACTCTCGACGCAGGATTCTGCACAGTTCCACACCGTCGAGGCGTGGAAGCATCAGGTCGAGGATTATCAGGTCCGGATCCAGGTTGCGGGCCAGCGCCAAGCCAGACGCGCCGTCATGAGTAACCTCAGCGTAGAATCCCGCTCGCTCGAAGTACACCTTGACCCAGTTGGCGATTCTCGTATCGTCTTCTACTATCAATACCGTGCCGCTCATCGCCTTCCCTCTGAAACCATCCTGGACGCGACGCCCTTGTTCAGGCGCCGCGTCCATTCCTCAGATATGCCTGTGGTTAGATTATCTCACTTCAATCGAAGTTTCGACATCTTCCCTCGTTCGATTCCAATTTACCCTAGCCGCCTCCTTTCCGCTCGCCGCCGGAGCCATGCTCGCCGCCGGCCTCACCGCTTCCCTCGCCGCCGCCCACCTCGGCGTGCGCTATCCAGCCAGTGAAGAGTTCAGGCGTCGAGGGCATCATTACCAGCAGCGCCTGGCCCGGAGCCATGTCCACAGGGGTCGTCGGCCCAAGCTCGGTCCCGTTCGACAGATGCACTTCTATCCTGAGATTGGTCAGAACGCTGTCAGTCGTGTTCTGAACGATTCCCTTGAAGGCGTTGCTCATGGGGTCGTAGCTCATGATGAGCCGCGTGCCGCCCCGAATCGCATCGAAGGTCGCATCGGGAGCCAGCGTAGCCCCGCTGCCCTCTTCGCTGCCGCTGGAGCCTTCAGCGCCTTCGCTGCCGCCCTCAGCGCCCGTGTGGGCCACAGGACCGGGGCCGCCGCAGTCGAATACTTCCATGTGGACCACGTACCCGTCGTAGGCAACTCCCGCGAGCTCCGGCTCACTGGACACCGACAGAACTGAGGTCGCCTGCTGTCCGGGGTTCAGGTCTCCCATCTTGCCCGGGCCAAGCTCGCCCACTGTCTGCGTCCCGGACTTCAGATGAGGTTCGGCCTGCACGTAGCACAGCGTCTGCGAGGTCGTGTTCTGCACCGTCGTGTGGACGGACTGGGTTGCCGCATCGTAGCTCGCCGAGACTGCCAGTCCACCCAGAACGCCGTTCCAGGTCTTGTCCAGCGCAGTTATCGGGCTGGACATAGCCGCTTCCATCGCCGCCTCACTGCCGGACTCGGTACCTTCGGGTCCATCAGGGCCACTCTCGCCGCCCGCCTGCTCACCACCGGACTCACCGCCGCCTTCGCCTCCGCCGACCTCTGCGTGGGGCGTCCATCCGGTGAAGGATTCGGGTGTCGAGGGCAGATTGATCGCCAGGGACTCGCCCGGAGCCATGTCCACAGGAGTGGTCGGGCCGAGCTCGGTTCCATTGGACAGGTGCACTTCGATCCTGACGTTGGTCAGCGTATTGTTGGTGGTGTTCTCCACAGAGCCTATGAAGGCGTTGCTTGTAGCGTCGTAGTTCATTATCAACCTTGCGCCGCCGCGAACCGTGTCGAAGGTCTCGTCCGGCGCGAGCATACCCGCGCCGCTGCCCTCTTCGCTGCCGCCACTGCCTTCGCTACCGGATTCACTACCTGACTCACTGCCGCCTTCGCTGCCGGAGCCTTCGCCGCTGCCGCCCTCAGCGCCCGTGTGGGCCACAGGACCGGGGCCGCCGCAGTCGAATACTTCCATGTGGACCACGTACCCGTCGTAGGCAACTCCCGCGAGCTCCGGCTCGCTGGACACCGACAGAACTGAGGTCGCCTGCTGTCCGGGGTTCAGGTCTCCCATCTTGCCCGGGCCAAGCTCACCCACTGTCTGCGTCCCGGACTTCAGGTGAGGTTCGGCCTGCACGTAGCACAGCGTCTGCGCGGTCGTGTTCTGCACCGTCGTGTGGACGGACTGGGTTGCCGCATCGTAGCGAGCCGAGACCGCCAGTCCACCCAGGACGCCGTTCCATGTCTTGTCCAGCGCAGTTATCGGGCTGGACATCGCCGCTTCCATCGCCGCTTCACTGCCGGACTCGGTACCTTCGGGTCCATCCGGGCCACTCTCGCCGCCGCCCGACTCACCGCCGCCTTCGCCTCCGCCGACCTCGGCGTGAGGCGTCCATCCGGTGAAGGATTCGGGTGTCGAGGGCAGGTTGATCGCCAGGGACTCGCCCGGAGCCATGTCCACAGGGGTGGTTGGCCCAAGCTCGGTTCCGTTCGAAAGGTGCACTTCGATTCTGACGTTGGTCAGCGTATTGTTGGTGGTGTTCTCCACAGAGCCTATGAAGGCGTTGCCTGTAGCGTCGTAGTTGAGTATCAGCCGCGCGCCGCCGCGAATCGTGTCGAAGGTCTCATCCGGCGCCAGCATACCCGCGCCGCTGCCTTCTTCGCTGCCGCCGCTCTCGCTGCCGGACTCTCTGCCGCTTTCAGCGGCGCCGCCGCTGCCGTGCTCGCCTTTGGCCTCGCCACCGATATCCTGACTTATGGTGACACCTTCGGGGCCACCTTCTCTGCCTTCCGATCCAGTGTCAACCGTGCAGCCGATCAGTATCCCTGCGCTGAGTATGGCGCCCGCGACCGGCCCAATCAGGATCTTCTTCGTCATCAGTTTCTTGCTAATCATCGTTTCACTCCTTTCGTGAACTATCTGTGATGCTGTTCACGATAACGATGAAATGTCGCAGAAATATGTCGTTCGCTCTCCGTGGATCCGAGTTTCGCAAAGGTCTCAGTTGAGACGATTGCAAAAGTCCGCAAGTCCGGCTATCCGTCATTCCCACGAAGGCGGGGATCCAGGAATTGGAGACTTTGTGGCTACTGCAACTCCACTTATGAAATTGCCTCCTCAGTTCAGAACACTTGACCGCCAAAGAACATATTTGCTATTCTACCCCTAATTGATAATTCCTAATTCCAAATTGACAACTGAACATGACTCCCTACCCCGAACTACAACAGATCATCCGAGAGGAAACCGACAACGGCCGCGGCATCGTCCAATTCCTGTTCAAGGCCATGTGGGGCGAGTTTCACAACTTCACCCCGCAGCACCAACTCATGGCTGGACGAGCCCTCGCCATCATCGGCGTCGAACAGGGTGTGCAGTTCGTCGAGGCCAACAGACCGCCCAGCCTGCCCAGAAACACACCACAGCGCAGGGTTGTCGAAGACGAACTCGACGCCAAGCTCAGCGCAGCAGAACGCGAACTCATAGGCTATGCGAGGAAGGCCACCCGCAGCGGTCGCAAGATGGTCCGCTTCTACCTGGACGCGATGAACGGAATCATCAAGAGCTTCAGTCCCTCGCTGAGGATTGCAGCGGCAAAGGAACTCATAGGCTGCGCCTTCCCGCTGCTGACCTCGGCCAAACGACGCCGGAAAGCCGCGCCCAATCCACAGACCGCGCCAACTTCTCAGCACGAGACCGCGCAACCGCAGACCCAATCCGCGCCTGTGGCCTCCGAACCCAGCGTCCAGTCCCTGAACGGACACCCCGAACTCTGCTCATGCAGAACCTGCGTCCGCTCAGCTATGCGCAGATTCGCCCTCACACACTGCGAGGAAGGCGAAGAGACCTACCAGTACATAGTCCGCCGCGCCATGACCGCTACGAGAGACCCCAGGCAGCGACTGTCCGAAGCCACCTTGGTATGGAATCAGTACCTTGCCTACGTCAGGCGGCTGTGTCCCGAATCCACCATAGAAGCGCTTCCGGGCTGGTTCCATAAACTTATGGAAGACGACCCTCATTACCCCGACGGCTACAACCCCAAGTTGGTCCAGAAGAACTACGACTTCTGGATGTACGATCTCGACAAGGACGACGAATACGCGCTGGATGAAGACTGCTACTGCGAGGACTGCGACGCCCACGAGCGGGACGACTACGGCAACTGCAACTGCGAAATCTGCTTCGAGTCCGAAGACGACCCCTGACCTCCGATGTCTGACAACTGAATACAAGCCATCTCATAGATGCTGGCGCCCCGTAGGGGCGTCCCTTGTGGGCGCCCTTATCCCTCGACGGGCTCACAAGGGTATGCAAAACGTGCAGTCAGCTATGAATACCGGCCAGCAAACCCCCTCTCCCTGAGGGAGAGGGCTGGGGTGAGGGTGAATACATACCCCTCTCAGCCCTCGACGGGGGAAGGTTAGGATGGGGGTGTCCCTCTCTACCCAACAACTGAATCCTGCCTGAAATCTTCGTGGACAGAACCGGGATGTACTGGCTCACGCCTCCTTACGGAGGAAGCGTCGAATATCTGGCGCGCAGTCATGAATCAGGTTCCGTCATTCCCGCGAAGGCGGGAATCCAGTGCGCCACTACTGACTGAATCGTTTCCACCCACCACTTTTGTAATGCTTCCTTATGGCTGTCATGATTTGATTTTATATTGGCCCAATGCTAAAATTTCGCTGTTGTGGGATAGAGTTACGACAGGCGATTCTCGATTCCCGCGACAATAGTTTTCGCCGCAGTAAAGTAACTTGGTCTGACTCGATTCAGCCCTAATCGCGATGCTGCGCTTGGTCTGGGAGGATAATATGACGGAAAGGAAGGTGCAGCTTCACCGCGGCCTTCGGGAAGTGTACATAGACAGGACAACGTCCAGCTTCATTGACGGAGACGAAGGGAAGCTGCTGTATCGTGGATACAATATCCACGAACTTGCCCAGAATTCCACCTTCGAGGAAACGGCCTTTCTCGTAATGAACGGCCACCTGCCCACGCAGGCTGAGTTGGATGCCTTCGACACTGAACTCAAGAACTCTCGCGCTCTGCCGGCCGAGATACTCGACATCATTAGGCTCACCCGTAACTCCCACCCCATGGACGTACTGCGAACGGCTGTTTCCGCCCTCTCCGCATATGATCCCGATACCGAAGACAACTCCACCGAAGCCACCCTGCGCAAGGGTATCCGGCTCACCGCTCAGGCCCCCACGATCGTAGCGGCGCACGCACGCATCCGGGACGGCAAAGAAGCCCTCGACCCCGATCCTGAGCTCAGTCACGCCGCCAACTTCCTCTACATGCTCTTTGGAGAAAGGCCGACGGACGAGGACGCCGCTCTCATTGACAAGGACTTCGTTCTTCACGCCGAGCACGGCATCAACGCCTCCGCGTTTGGCGCGCGCGTCTCCGCCTCTACACAGGCCGACCTGCACTGCGCCATTACCACCGGCATCTCGGTCCTCAAGGGACCCTCGCACGGCGGAGCCGCCGAAGAAGTCATGAAGATGACCCAGGAAATCGGTGAGGAAGAGAACGCCGAGACCTATGTACGCGAGAGGCTCCGGTCCGGCGGCAGGATAATGGGCTTCGGACACAGGGTTTACAAGGCCCTCGACCCAAGGTCCGTACACCTGCAGGAAGATGCGAAAGAACTGGGCGAGCGCAAGGGCGAGCCGAAGTGGTTCCAGATTCTCCAGTCGGTAATCGAAGTGATGGAGCCATATCGTCGGCGCGGAATATACCAGAATGTTGACTTCTTCTCCGGCGCCATCTACTACCTGCTGGACATCCCCGACGACCTATTCATATCCATCTTCGCGATGGGACGGGTGCCGGGCTGGACCGCCCAGGTCGTGGAACAGTTCGAAAACAACATCCTGCTGCGCCCAAGGCTCCTCTACACCGGCCCCATGGACGTCGAGTACGTTCCCATCGAAGAGAGAGGCTAATCCGAAAATGTAAAGGGAAGAAGGTTCGCGCTGATTGCACGTCATTCCCGCTTTCGCGGGAATCCACGAGCGTCAGTCATGGATCGCCAGTGCGCTGTCAACACCAAACGGAAGAAGGTTCGTAAGTGAGCGAAGAGATAGTAACCGACTCGGACTGCATTCACCACTGGATGATCGGACGGCCCAACGGGCCCACGAGCATGGGTACCTGCAAGATCTGCGGCCTTGAACAGGAGTTCAAGAACTCGATACAGGGCTCAGGATGGGACAGGGACGGTGGCAGACGAAGAGCTGCCGCCGCTGCCGCGCAGAGGAACAAAGCCAAAGCCGGTGGATGAACCCCGACCAGGGACATCCGCACAATAAAAAGCCTTTTCAGAGGGTATCATGCTGAGTGATACCCTCTTGTGTTTTGGGAGTTCCCGGTGAGAGAGTCCATGCAGATCGGCATCCCCTCAGAGTCCGCCGGCATGAACGCGGCCGAGATCCAAATCCGACAGAGAATCTCCCGGCGGGGAGCAATCACGTTCGCCGAGTTCATGGAACTCGCCCTCTACCACCCCGAAGGTTACTACTCGGCAGACTCACGAATAGGAGCGCGTGGGGACTACTTCACGAGCCCTTCCCTCCACCCGGCGTTCGGCGCGCTATTGGCCGTTCAGCTAAAGACCATGTGGGACACTCTGGACAGGCCTTCCCCCTTCTGGGTCGTAGAACCCGGAGCAGGCGGCGGCCAGCTCGCCACGGACATACAGTCGTTTGCCAATGCCCATATGCCCGAGTTCGCTCGCGCGATTCACTACATCCAGGTTGACCGCTCCGCACGCATCCTGCCGACCGGTGTCGGCCCCCACACGACATACCTGCAGGCATCCGGCCTACCGCTGGCCGGAATGTCCGGCTGCATCCTGTCCAACGAGCTCTTCGACGCATTCCCGGTGCACAGGTTCCGCATCGCGGACGGGCAAGTACAGGAGATGTACATATCCCTGGGATCGGAGGGCCGCTTCCGGGAGGAATATGTCCCGCCTTCGAACCCTCGCATAGCCGACCGTCTGTCCACTCTTCCGAGGCAACTTCCAGACGGCTTTCGCGGCGAGGTCAACCTGGGCATTAGCGACTGGATGAACAATGCGTCATCGTCCCTGGACCGGGGCTACGTCCTTACGATTGACTACGGCTACGAAGCCGACGAACTCTACTCGGACGCCCGCTCCCGCGGCACACTTCAGACCTACTACAAGCACGTTGATGGCAGCAGCCCGTACCAGCGCGTAGGCCGGCAGGACATGACCGCCCACGTGGACTTCTCCGCGCTCATCGCCGAAGGACTGAACGCCGGACTCAGGCCGGTCTTCCTGACCACACAGGCCGAATTCCTGGCATCACTCGGCTTCGACGCTATGGTCGCGTCCATAGGCGAGTGGAAGATAGATCGCCATACGAAGACCGCCAACCTGCAAGCCATGAGCGAGTTGGTGAAGCCCGACGGACTCGGCAAGTTCCGTGTCCTGGTGCAGGAGAAGAACAGCGGAATACGCCGTTCGTCCGATCTCCTGCCCAACCCAGAACACCTCACAGGATTGCGAACTCCACTGATGACCGCCCACCATCTCTACGCCGAGCCAATCCCCGGATACAAATATGAGGGAACCGGATTCGATCTACCAAGCCGTCTATGAGGCGATTGTCAAATCGAGTCTATCGGACTATCATGTAGAGAGTAGGAGTAGGGTCGTGAGCGACGTCGTGATACAGAGCTTGGTAATCATAGTCCCGATTGGAGCCCTCTTCCTGGGATTGTATTATTTTCAGTCAAAGCAGTCGAATGCCCAGGAAAATCGGCTGCGTGAGGATATGAGGGATATGGAGGGTCGTCTGCGCGGCGAGATTGTAGCCTCAGAAGATCGTCTGCGCGGTGAGATCAAGGCTGTCGCCGAATCGGTGGAAACCGCCAAATCCGAGCTTAACCACCAACTGGATAGGACTGACGACAAGGTTAGCCGCCTGATTCAAGATGTTGGTGTGGTCCAGGGAGCGGTACTTGGAATCTCAGTCCAGGCGGGTTCCAGAGAACCCGAACCCACCGCGACGAGTTAAGAGGCAAGGCGTGACAAGCCGATTATTCGGCTGATGAATCAGTGGGCTGGCGAGGCGAGGTCTTGCGGGCCGTAATGATGAACCCTGTGTGTCCCACCATCCTGTGAGACGGCCTGACGCTCCGTCCGCTTACATTCCACTGCCGCATCATGATCTCCATCGTCTCTATCATGCTGAAGGTGCGCTGGGAACGGAGCGTCTTGACCAGTTCGTCAACCTGGGGCACCGTCGGTACGAACCCGAAGAACAGCCCTCCCGGAACCAGGCTCTCCGATGCGTGCGGCACCACGTGCCACGGTTCGGGCAAGTCTAGAATCACCCTGTCCAGATCGTCTTCCTCGATGCCTTCGTACACGTCTCCTATCTTTATCTCCAGGTTGTCCCAACTATCGAAGTAGCGCCCGATGTTGGCCTCCGCCTGCTCTATCATGTCCTGCCTGAGGTCGTAGGTATAGACACGCCCCCTGTCTCCGACCGCCCTCAGCAGCGTCATCGTGAGCGCACCCGATCCGGTTCCTGCCTCCAGCACCCTCGCGCCCGGGAATATATCCGCGTAGAACAGCATCGCGCCCAGGTCCTTGGGATACATGACCGTCGCGAGTCTGGGCATCCGCAGCGTCAGGTCGGACAGCGTTGGCCTTACGGCCATGAGCCTGTGGTCCTTGTTGGTGGTTATCCAGACACCCTCTTCCTGGCCGATCAGATCGGATGCGGGGTAGTTGCCGAGGTGCGACTCGAAGAGATTGCGATCTGTCAGGTGTACCAGGTAGCTCCGACCTCGTCGGTCCAATAGCTGGATGTACTCGCCCTCTCTGAACGGGCCGCGTCTGTTCAATTCCAAGTTCTCTTACGACTCCCGTTCCTGATTCGGTCACTAAGATCAGCCGACCCACGCTTCGACGGGCGTGGGTCGGGGTAAGACAGGATGACCGTCTCTCGCTCTAGGCGAAGACTGACGCTTGTGTCTTTATCAGATAGACGCTAAGAGAGCTTCTGCACCTCGGCGAGGACGTTGCGTGGGTCAACGTCCCCGGCGGCGGCGTAGGTCTGCTTGAACCTGATCACGCCCTCTTTGTCTATGATGATGATAGCCCTGAACGGCGCTCCAAGATTCTCGTTCAGGATTCCGAGACTGTCGCAGACCGCGCCGTGCGGCCAGTAGTCCGCCAGCAGCGGATAGGGTATGGAGCCGAGGGAGGAGGCGAATGCCACCTGTGTCGGACGGGAGTCGCAGCTTATGCCCAGTACCTGGGCGCCAGCCTCCTCGAACGACGCGTTGTGAATACGCATCGAGGAGACCTGGTGCGTTCAACCGCCTGTGAAGGAGAAGATGTGGAACGACAGGATGACGTTCTTCTCTCCCCTGAAGTCGCTGAGCGTTATCGGTTCGCCGTTATGAGCCGGAAGGGTAAAGTCCGGGGCCATCTGGCCTACTTCTGACATAGTCTTTCTCCGTTCGATGTGTTGCTATTCCGGTGTCCACCTGAGTACCGGTCGGCGGGCGGCGCGCGCCTCGTCGAGCCGTGTGTTGGGCATGTTGTGCGGCGCGTCATGCAGAATGTCGGGGTCTTCCGCCGCCTCTTGCGCGATTGCCTTCATCACCTCGATGAAATAGTCGAGCGTCTCCTTGGACTCTGTTTCCGTCGGTTCGACCATGAGCGCCTCATCCACTATGAGCGGGAAGTACATCGTCGGCGGGTGGATGCCGTAGTCTATCAGACGCTTGGCTACGTCCAGCGCTCGCACGCCGTTCTGCCGCTTCAGGTTCGTCGCTGAGAACACCACCTCGTGCATACACGTGCGGTCATAGGGTAGGTCATAGACTCCACGAAGCTGGCTGAGTACGTAGTTTGCGTTGATTACCGCGTCCTCGCTTATCTGCGGGATGCCCTCCTTGCCCAGCGTCGCGATGTACGACCATGCCCTGACCAGCGCGCCGAAATTGCCGTGGAACGCTCCCATTTTCCCGATGCTCTTAGAGGGCTTATCCAACGAGAAGGTCACATCCTCGCCATCGCCATTTCGCGCGGCTATCGGCGTCGGGAGGTAATCAACGAGTCTTGGACCGGCGATAACTGGCCCGGCTCCGGGGCCGCCGCCGCCATGCGGCTGGGTGAACGTCTTGTGCAGGTTGGAGTGCATAACGTCGAAGCCCAGGTCGCCGAACTTCACGCGCCCGACGATGGCGTTAAGGTTCGCTCCGTCGCCGTAAACGACGCCTCCCGCGTCCCTGACTATCCTGGTGACATCCAGTATGTTGGTATCGAACAGGCCAAGGGTGCTCGGCAGCGTTATCATAAGACCCGCGAGTTCCTCGTTTACCGAGCTTCTGAGCGCGTCCAGGTCGGTGTTGCCGTTCGCGTCCGAGGGCAGAGTAACCACCTCGAAGCCCGCCATGGCCGCCGACGCCGGGTTGGTTCCATGCGCCGAGTCCGGGATCAGCACGTTTTTGCGCTGCTTCTCCCCCCTGTCCAGCAGGTAGGCGCGCGCCATGAGCATCCCGGCGAGTTCGCCATCCGCCCCGGCCATCGGAGCGAGAGAGCAGCCCGGCATTCCGGTTATCTCGTTCAGCCATTCCTGGAGTTCCCATAGCAGCCTGATGGCTCCCTGGGACGTTTCCGCCGTCTGCATTGGATGTATCTGGGCGAATCCGGGCAGCGACGCTATCTCGTCGTTCAGCTTGGGGTTGTACTTCATAGTACAGCTGCCCAGTGGGTAGAAGTTGTGGTCTATGGAGAAATTGAACTGGCTTATCTGCGAGAAGTACCGGACGATCTCCCCCTCCGACACCTCCGGCATATCCAGCGAGTCCCTCAGCATCGACTGGTCGGGCAAGTCCGATACCGGCACGTCCAGCGGCGGGAGCGTGGTGCCGACTCTTCCCGGTCTGCTGCGGTCCATGAGCAGTTTTCTGCGGTCGAGGTCGAATCTTTCGAGCAGAGTCGTCACTGTGCACCCACCTCCGCCAATGCGGTCGCCAAGCCTTCGATTTCCTCGCGGCTGTTCAATTCGGTCACGCAGAGGAGCATTCCGTTGGGAACTTGATCGCTAATATCCAGCCCGCCAATGATCTTGTGCTCCAGCAGATTACGGTTTATCTCGGACGGCTGTTCCGGGCACTCGATGACGAATTCCTGGAAGAACGTTCCCTCTACCGGCATGGAATATCCCGGTATCTCGGAAATGAGACTGGCCGCGTAGTGCGACTTGTGGTAGCAAAGCTCCGCGATGTGCCTCAATCCATGCTTGCCGAACGATGCCATATAAACGGTGGACATGAGCGCTATGAGCGCGACCGCCGTGCATATGTTGGACGTGGCCCGCTCCCGCCTGATGTGCTGCTCGCGAGTCTGGAGGGTGAGCACGTAGGCCTCTCTGCCGCGCGTGTCCACGGTCTTGCCGACTATCCTGCCTGGCATCTGTCGAATGTAGGACTGCTTGCAGGCGAAGAGTCCCACATAAGGGCCGCCGAAAGTCGGCGGAACTCCGAGGGCCTGGCCCTCACCCACCACTATGTCGGCACCGTAATCGCCAGGAGACTTAAACATGCCCAGGGAAACCGGGTCGGCGCTTACGATCAGCAGCGCGCCGTTCGAGTGAGCCAGTTCAGCCAGCCGCTCCATGTCCTCCATGTACCCGAAGAAGTTGGGCTGCTGGACGATCAGGCAAGCTGGCTCGCCTATCTCGGTGTCGGACGCGCCGACCACATCTATCCCCAGGCCGGGGGCCTGAGTATAGGTGTCCAGTACCTCGCGATACAGAGGCGATACAGAGTCCAGAATCGCCACGCGGTCTCGCCTCGTTACTCTCGCCGCCATAAGCGCGGCCTCCGCCAAAGAGGTGGAGCCGTCGTACATCCCGAGATTGGCCACGTCCATCCCAGTCAGCTGTGAGACCAGCGTCTGGAATTCGAAGGCGGTCTGGAGCGTTCCCTGCGACACCTCCGGCTGGTACGGAGTGTACGCAGTCATGTACTCGCTGCGGCTCGTTATCTGCCGCACCACCGCGGGAATGTGATGCCTGTACGACCCCGCTCCCAGGAAGCAAGCGTAGTCTCCCGGCACTCGGTTCATTGCCGCCAGTTCACGGGCGTAGCGGCCAAGTTCCAACTCGTCTCGCGCCGAGGGTATGTCCAGGTCCGAATTCAGATAGTTTTCGGGTATGTCGTCGAAGAGCTCCGCCACCGAGTCAATGCCGATAGCATCCAGCATACTGCGCCTGTCGGGATCAGTATTCGGAACATAGGGAGATTGGAAGTTTGAAGACATCGTCTTTGTCCTAGCTCTCCGATTCGATGAGTGTGTCGTACTCGGACGCGCTCATCAGTCGCTCTATTTCGGAACTGTCCGCCATTTCCACCTTCAGCATCCAGCCGTCGCCGTACGGGCTGTCGTTCACAAGTTCCGGGCTGTCCGTGAGAGAGTCGTTGACCTCTATTACCTTTCCGCCGACGGGACAGTACAGGTCTGAGACTGCTTTGACAGACTCGATCTCACCCATCTTCTCAAACTGTTTCACGTCCGATCCCACTTCCGGGAGTTCTACGAACACGACATCTCCAAGACTGTCCTGGGCGAAATGAGTTATCCCGATTATGGCGGTATCGCCATCCAACCTAAGCCATTCATGCTCTTCCGAGTATTTGAGATCTTCAGGGTTCATGCGCTCCTGCTCCTGCGGTAGAAGGGAAGGGTTGTAATTTCTGCTTCGACCGGGCGGCCCCGTATTTCTATTGCGACTCGGGTCCCCGGCTCAGAATACGCGATAGGAAGATAGCCCAAGCCTATGTTAGTGTCAAGCGTGGGCGACGGGCCGCCGGACGTAACGTTTCCGATGCGGTTCTCACCTTCAATAATAGAGTATCCGGGACGGGCTATACCTCTCTGAATCATGGTGAAAGCGGCTATCCTTCGAGATACTCCCCCATCCCTTATGGCCCGCAGCGAGGCGCCTGCTACGTAGCCTTCCCTGTCGGGGTCAACGAACCTGTCCAGCCCAGCTTCATAAGGGTTGACCGAAGTGTCCATGTCGTTGCCGTGCAGCAACAGCCCGGCTTCAAGTCTGAGAACGTCCCTCGCTCCGAGCCCGCAGGACGACGCGCCCAGTTCCACGAGAGCTTCCCACATGGCGGGCGCGGAATCGCTCGGCGCCATGATCTCAAAGCCGTCCTCTCCGGTGTAGCCGGTGCGCGCAAGGAAGGTCTCAACGCCGTTCACGGTTGTCGTCCGCGCCCGGAAGGGGCGTATCTTGGATGTGTCTGAGTCGGCAAGCTGGGCGACCATGTCGCGCGCTTTCGGGCCCTGGCAGGCAATCATCGCAATGTCGGTAGTGACGTTGACGATAGAGGTCTCTTCGTGGCTGGATCGCAGGCTTTCGATCCAGTCGAGTACGGCGTCTGTGTTAGATGCGTTCGGGATCAGAAGAAAACGCTGATCGCCGAGCCTGTAAACGATGCAGTCGTCAATTATGCCGCCGTCGCGGTCGCATATGACGTTATAGTGTGCGCGTCCGATACGCATTCGCTGTACGTTTACGCTGAGGACGGAATCGAGCAGCGAGGCGGCTCCCGGCCCATGGAACTCCACACGTCCCATATGTGATACATCAAACAGCCCTGCGTTGGTCCGGACCGCCTCCGCTTCCTGGATGATGCTGTCGTAGCGGACGGGCATCTCCCAGCCCGCGAACGACACGAATCGCGCTCCATGCCGGGCATGGGTGTCGTACAGTGGAGTCTGGCGCGGCGTCTGTTCGTCTGACACTAATTCCTCCAAGACCTGGTTAATGCGTATTCGATTCCTGCGAGGGCGTATATAGGATCACCGTCCGATGTATGCGGTAATCATAACTCACAAAAGACCCTGAGCAAATAGTCTGTCATGCGACTGCGCTATATCTGCTATACTATGACTGTTTCATATCTACCTTCGCAATTGCGTTGTGGCAGTCCTGAGCATGTAACCTCCCCTTCGTTACAACGGCTTTGCTGAACTATATGGAAGCATCACAAAGTGGCGGGTGGAAACCGTTCAGTAAGCAAGCGCGCACTGGATTACCACTTTCGCGGGAATGACGATAAACTCGGTCCAGAAGACCCTGGCTCATGACTACTCATCAGACACTAGATGCTTCCGAATTATATGAGAGATGGGTGGTGAGATGCGCAAAACCCTAGTTTATTTTCTGATCATTGCGGGTGTCACAGCAGTTGTGTTTACTCTGCTCTCCGGCAATCTCGGCGGTTCGAACGAACTGTCCATCAACGAGGTCATCACGATGGCCAGCCGAGGACAGGTGGAAAGCATAGAGGTCAAGGGAGACTCCCTCACCGTTACCACCTTCTCAGGCGAGACCTTCGAGTCCAGAAAAGAGTCCGGGTCCTCCATAGTCGAGATCCTCAGAGAGGCGGAGGTGGACCCCAGCCGGGTTGACGTCGTCGTCAAAGGCTCAGGCGGACTCTCAGCAATGCTCGGTCTGCTCTTCAACTTCCTGCCCCTCATCTTCTTCGGCGCTGTGCTGTTGTTCATGATGAGACAGGCGCAGGGAAGCTCCAACCAGACCTTCAGCTTCGGACGAAGCAAGGCGCGAATGTTCATGGGCAACGCTCCACAGGTCAGCTTCTCTGACGTTGCCGGAGTGGAGGAGGCGAAGGAGGAGCTTCAGGAGGTCGTGGAGTTCCTGAAGTATCCTGAGAGGTTCCTGGCTCTGGGTGCGAAGATACCCAAGGGAGTGCTGTTGGTGGGACCTCCGGGCACCGGAAAGACGCTGATGGCGCGCGCTGTTGCGGGAGAGGCGGGAGTTCCGTTCTTCAACATATCGGGTTCTGAGTTCGTGGAGATGTTCGTAGGAGTGGGAGCGAGTCGTGTTCGGGACCTGTTCGACCAGGCGAAGCGCAACTCTCCGTGCATAGTGTTCGTGGACGAGATAGACGCTGTGGGACGTCATCGTGGAGCGGGACTTGGTGGAGGCCACGACGAGAGGGAGCAGACGCTTAACCAGATACTGGTTGAGATGGACGGATTCGACACTGGCACCAATGTGATCGTTATAGCGGCCACGAACCGGCCGGACATTCTCGACCCCGCGTTGCTGAGGCCTGGTAGGTTCGACCGTCGGGTGGTCCTGGACAACCCTGATCTGAAGGGTCGGATGCAGATACTGGACGTACACTCGAAGGGCAAGCCGTTGGAGGAGGAGTTGGACCTGGAGCGTGTGGCGCGTCAGACAGTGGGATTCAGTGGAGCCGATCTTGCGAATCTGGTGAACGAGTCGGCGATACTTGCCGCGAGACGAGCTAAGAAGCTGATAGGGAGTTCTGAGTTTGCCGAGGCGATAGACAGGATTATCGCTGGCCCTGCACGTCGGAGTCGTGTGATAAGCGACCGTGAGAAGGAGATAACCGCATACCACGAGGCAGGACACGCTCTCGTTGCTCATATGCTGCCGAATGCGGACCCCGTAGCCAAAGTTACGATAGTGGCGCGCGGGCAAGCGGGCGGATTCACCAAGACGGTTCCCGAAGAGGACCGCAATCTCGTAACCAGGAGACAGCTCGAAGCACGTCTCGCTATGGCGATGGGAGGCCGGGCGGCTGAGGAGCTTATATTCGACCAGTTCACAACCGGAGCCAGCAACGACCTGGAGCAGGCGACTAGCATCGCTCGACAGATGATCACCCGCTTCGGAATGAGCAAGAAGCTCGGTCCGCGCACGTTCGGTAAGCGCGAGGAGATGGTATTCCTGGGCCGTGAGATTTCAGAACAGCGCGACTACTCTGACAACGTTGCCGAGCAGATAGATGACGAGGTCCGCTCCTTGATCGAGAACGCATACACGACGGCGATGCGAATTCTGAAAGAAAACAAGGCGAAGCTCGACGACATATCCAACTACCTGATCGAGAACGAGACTATCGAAGAAGAAGACGTGCCCGGCCTCTTCGACGACCGGCCGCCCCAGGGTATGCCCGTAGCCCCCGCCTCTGCGGACTGACGGCTGAAGAGGAATCAGAATGAACGTATGGGTCATCAGAGCGGGCAGGTCTGGAGAGTTCGAGGACTTTGCTTTGCGGGAAGACGTTGCGGTTATCGGATTCGATTTCCAGCAGAGCGTCGCTGAATTTGCTGACAGGGCTGAATTGCTGAATGCTCTTCGTGATGAAACTCGTTACCAGGATTTGAGCATCCATAAGGTGAGGTCGGCGGCGTCTCAACTCTGGAGATTCGCCAACGAGATTCAGATGGGCGATATGATATTGATGCCCAGAAAGAGTCCCAAAGTGGTCTCAGTTGGATATGCGGCCGGCGATTATCACTTTCGTCCAGACCTCGCTGATTTGCTGCAAAGCGCGGTGTATCATGCGCGAGGTGTAGAGTGGAAGGCGTCAGATGTGCCCCGATTCAACTTCGACGATGATCTGCTCAACTCAATCAACGGTCAACTCACAGTATTCCAAGTTAGGAAAGAAGCCGCCGAAACTCGTATCAACCGAGTCGTCGAGTCTCACCTCACCGGGGAACCGCTAGCGGAATCGGAAGAGGACATATACATTCCCGATGACGACACGCCTGAGAGTGATCTGGACGAGCAGATAGAAGACCGTATCGTGCAGAGAATCAGGCAAAGATTCTTTGGAACGCGACTGGAGTATCTTATAGCGGAATTCTTAAAGGCGTCGGGTTACCACGCCGTCCAGACGCGACTCGGCCCTGATGGCGGCATTGACGTTGTGGCGGGCAGGGGTGAAATGGGCTTCGGCGAACCAAGGTTGTGCGTGCAGGTCAAGTCAGGCGGTACTCCGGTGGGGTTGCCGGACTACAATCGCTTACAGGGAAATATACGAGGTTTTGGGGCGCAGTACGGATTGCTGGTCAGCCTATCGGACTTTACCAGCGTTGTCCGAAAGGAAAATGAACGCTCATTCTTCGAGATACGACTGTGGGGCCCACACGAACTGGGTGGAGAATCTGCTCGAAACCTACGATTCTCTGCCAGTGGAAATCCGTGCCGATATTCCCTTACAGAATCGGAGAGTTCTGGTGGAGTCTGAAGACTGACGGGGAAAGTGGATAGGGCGCCCACTAGGGACGCCCTACGGATTTACCCCATCACTTCCTTGAATCTCTGTATAGCCTCTATGTGTGCCTGCGGAGATTCTAGTCCTGCGTTCATGGTGTTCACTGACAGGTGGGTCGCGCCAAGCTCTCGCCAGGCCTCGGCGGTGAGCTTCCAGTCGTCTTCGGATGAGTCTCGGATGGATACCCAGCTCTCGACACCGATGTCGTCTGGTCCGCGCCCTGCTGTCGCGGCCTGCTCTCTCATGCTCTCGATGAGTTCCCTGCCGCGGTCGTCGGGCCTGAACAGCGGGAACCATCCGTCGCCCATCGTAGCTACGCGACGGATGGTCTGCGGCGCCGCTCCACCGAACCAGACGGGTATCGGCTGCTGAACGGGCAGCGGATTCAGTCCGGCGTCGGTTATCTTGTGCCAGCGTCCTTCGTATGTAATGAGGTCGTTGGTCCACAGCTTGCGCATCAGGTCTATTTGCTCCTCGGACCTTCGCCCGCGGTCACGGAAGTTCTCGCCCAGCGCCTCGTACTCCACGGCATTCCAGCCGATACCGATGCCAAGCCTTAGCCTGCCCTGGCTGAGCACGTCCACCGCCGCGGTCTGCTTGGCGACCAACGCGGTCTGGCGCTGGGGCAAGATGATAACGCCGGTGACCAGTTCTACGCTGTTCGTTACGGCAGCGAGGTAGCCGAAGAGGACAAAAGGTTCGTGGAAGGCGTCCGTGTGGCGGTATGCGCCGCTCCATCCGGGCCTGGACTCCGCGTTCGCGCCCAGAACGTGATCGAATGCCAGGATGTGGTTGTAGCCCATGCCCTCAGCGGCCTGAGCGTACTCGCGCACCGCGCCCGGATCGCTGCCGATCTCTGTCTGCGGAAATACTACTCCAAGTTTCATAAGTTACACTCCTGTGGTGGTATCGGGGTTAGTGTACTATATACCAGCCTGCGCGATGAGCGCGGCAAATTCCAGCGGGCGGTTGAACGAATAGATGGCGACCTACGACCTTATATTGAGTGGAGGCGTGGTGCTCGATCCCAGGAACGGATTCGAGGGCGTGAGCGATGTAGGCCTGAAGTACGGCAGGATCGAGCGCGTTGAGCCCGAACTGGACCCTACAAGGGCGGAAGACGTCATAGACGTTTCGGGGCTGTGGGTTATGCCCGGCCAGATAGACACCCACGCGCATGTCGCCGGACTGTCACGCAACTGGGACCCCGCCTTGGGCTATGGAATGCTGGCCCGCGTGGGCACGACCACAGTCATGGACATGGGAGGCACAGGACCCACACTCATAGACGGCATAAAGCGGCGGGGCGCGGGACTGAATGTCGCCGGAAATTTCGCGCTCATCCCAGGCCTGACGATTCCTGTCGGCCGTCTCTCGCCAACGGACCTGCGTGACACGGTCACATCGGCTCTCAGACAGGGCTGTTACGGCATCAAGATTCTCGGCGGCTACCACCCGTTTACTCCGGAGGACTCTGCGCGAGTCATAGCGGAATGTAACTCCCAGAGGGCCTACATCGCGTTTCATCTTGGCACCACCGAGTCGGGCAGCCAGCTGGAGGGTTTGAGAGAGGTCCCAGAGCTTGTGGGCGACGGCAGACTGCACGTGTGCCACGTCAACAGCTACTGTCGCGGCGTTATCGAAGACGCGGCTGACGAGTGCGACGAGGCGCTGGACATCCTGGAAGGCATGTCTGGCCAGCTGAACTCGGAGGCGTATCACGCTGTCCAGAACGGTACGACCGGTCTGTGCGACGACGACGGCAACGTGATGGCGGACGTACCACGCAATTGCCTGCGCCTGCGCGGGTACGATACCACTTACCAGGGTATGCGCCAGGCTATCATGGACGGGTACGGCTCCGTCGTGGCACAGAAGGGCGGTCAGATCTACTACGCGCAACGGCAGGAGGCACTTAACCTCTTTGAGCGAGCGCGCAGCAACGTGGGCATGAGCTTCCCGGTCAATCTGGCATCCTCTGCGTTCACCCTGAGTTCAGCGAGAAACTCGGACGGGGAGTTCATCGTGGACGCGGTCAGCACGGACGGCGGATCACACCCGCGAAACGTGGCTATCCAGACCACGATGGCGCTGGTCGAGTTCGGCGCGCTGACACCACTTGAAATGGCCGAAAAGCTGTCCTGGGGACCCGCGCGGATGATGGGACTATGGGACAAAGGACACTTCACGCCGGGCGCCGACGCCGACATCACTGTCCTCGATCCTCAGCGGAACAAGGCCGTGATGAGCTTCGTCGCCGGCTCGATGATCATGCACTACGGCAGGCCGGTGGGCTCTGGTGGAACACTGCTGGTGGCGCCGGAGGGCGAGTCCGCCGCAAAGGAGAGCGGACTGCCCTACCGGGTGGTTGATCTGTCGGAAAGCAAGCTGTACGCCGGGTACTCTGACTGATCCGACACAGGCTACATCATCACGACGGACCGCAGCACTTCGCCGCGTTCCATCTTGTGGAAGGCTTCCTCGACGTCGTCCAAGGCGATGGTCTCGGAGACGAACTTGTCCAGATCCAGCCTTCCCTGAAGGTGCAGGTCAGTGAACATGGGGAAATCCCTGCTGGGCAGACAGTCGCCATACCACGACGACTTCAGCGATCCGCCCCTGCCGAACACCTCCAGCATGGGGAGTTCGATTTTCATGTCCGGGCTGGGCACTCCTACGAGCACGACGGTTCCGGCGAGGTCGCGCGCGAAGAATGCCTGCTCGTAGGTGACAGGGTTGCCGACCGCCTCGATGGCGACATTCACGCCGTTGCCGTCGGTTAGCTCGCGTATCGCCTCCACCGGGTCTGTCTGTGTGGAATTGATCGTGTGAGTCGCGCCGAAGTCCTTCGCCCACTCCAGCTTGCGGTCGTCAATATCAACCGCGATGATAGTGTGTGCGCCCGCTAGTTGCGATCCGGCGATGGCGGCGTCTCCGACGCCACCGCAACCGAACACGGCTACCGAATCGCCCCGCGTCACGCCGCCAGTATTCACTGCCGCCCCAAGTCCGGCCATCACGCCGCATCCTATGAGTCCCGCCGCCGCGGACGACACCTGCGGGTCCACCTTTACCGCCTGGCCCGCGTGCACCAACGTAAGTTCGGTGAACGCTCCAATGCCGAGCGCGGGCGACAGAACAGTACCGTCCCCAAGCGTCATGTGCTGCGCCGCGTTCATGCTGTCGAAGCAGTACCACGGACGCCCCCTGAAGCATGAGCGACAATTGCCGCACGGCGCGCGCCACGCGATGATAACGAAGTCCCCCGGCTCCACGTTAGTCACGCCGTCGCCGACACTTTCCACGACCCCCGATGCCTCGTGTCCCAGCAGAAACGGAAACTCATCGTTGATAGCCCCCTCGCGGTAATGCAGGTCAGTATGGCAGACCCCGCACGCCTGGATCCTGATCAGGGCCTCCCCCGATCCTGGGTCGGGAACGACTATTGTCTCGATGGATACGGGCTCTCCCTTTGAGCTCGCTATAACTCCTTTAACCCGATTTGCCATGTATGCTTACCTCCCGAATGTCCGCCGCATCCCCGCGGCGGCACGATTTGAACATCGCTGAGAGTAAGCTACCCCGTCATCGCTGTCAATAAACCTGTATCAATCTAGTCGGTGGACCACCCATCCGTCATACCCGCGAATGCGAGTATCCAGTGGCGTTGGTGGGTAGGATCGCTAAACTTTTCGATATACCGACCAAGTTGATACAGCATCGCCCTCAATCGCCGCCGTCTTCATCTTGCGGGCGCGGCTGCGTTAGCGTCGTCATTCACAACCTCCTTCGCAGAGCGTATGCCTGAGATGATTCTATCACGCTCACCCGGACATAGCGGCCCGAGCGCCCGGATCAGAATAAGGGTGAAGGCTCAGCCTTCGCTCAGCCTTCCTTCCTTGTTACACTATTCACAATTGGCGTTCAAGATTATATACTCTATTAAATATATCTATGAGGAATTCGATGCAATCGACCGAAGTCCCTGAGGTTGTCGTACTACGACTGCCCCTGTATATAAGGGCATTGCTCCAACTTCAGCGCGAGGGAGTCGAGGTGGTCAGTTCCCAGCAAATCGGGGAACGGCTACACATGACGCCCGCGCAGATCAGGAAGGATCTGAGCTACTTCGGCAAGTTCGGAAAGCAGGGGCGCGGCTACTGCCTCCGAGTCCTGCTCGATGAACTCCGCGACATCCTCGGCCTGACCATAGATTGGCCCGCCTGCCTGGTGGGAGTAGGAAGACTCGGACGCGCCATCATAAACTACACCGGCTTTGCCCCTGAAGGATTCACCATAGTCGCGGCCTTCGACAGCTCAGATGACCAGGTAGGTACAAGCGTCGGACAGTTCAGGGTGCAGCCCATGAGCGAACTCTCCGACGTGGTAAATAACAAAGGCGTTTCGATTGGCATAGTCGCGGTGCCCTCCGAGCAAGCTCAGACGGTTATAGACCAACTGGTGGACAACGGCATCAAGGGCATTCTCAACTACGCCCCAATCGCGCCTTATGTGCCGGAAGGGATCGTGGTGCGAAACATAGACCCCGTCCTATCCCTTCAGTCAATGACCTTCTACTTGAAGGACAAGTAGAAGGCAAAGAAATAGGGCATCGTCCTGGCCAGGTTCTGTTGACTTTCTGTGATTTCCCTGCCCTTCAAGGCGTTGCGGCAAGGAAAGTAGCCGCCCCCTACACTTATGGATACCCGTTTTCACGGGAATGGCAAGGGCTGTCAACACAGCCAAATGAGAGCTACTGCGGCGGCTGATCTCCGCGTCTGGATCGGCGACGACGACGGGCCACGCCAAGCCTGGCGGCAGACCGCCGCATCGAGGCCAGCGCCCGTTCCAGGTCCATGTCGGCGGGGGCGGACGCGATTCGTTCCTGAGCTCGCTGCAATGCGATCTCGGCACGTTCTTCGTCAATCTCGTCTGCCTGTTCGGCTGCGTTGGCGAGAATCGTCACTCTGTTGCCGAGCACTTCCAGGAACCCGCCACTGACGAACATATAGGTCTCCTCGCCGCCCACCGTTACTCGAATTTCTCCGGGGTCCAGGGTGGTGAGAAGAGGAGCGTGTCGAGGGAGTACCCCAAGTTCGCCGTCGGCGCCCGGGGCCACGAGGAAGTCAATCTCCTCAGAGTACACTACTCTCTCGGCGGTTACGATTTCCAGTGTCATATCGGGCATGGCGAAGTCCGTCCGATCATTTAAGCCAGTCAGCGCCCATCCGCGTCCTGTGGATTCCCGCTTTCGCGGGAATGACGGCGGAGCCGGGCGGGAATAACTGACATTGGTTGGAGTACGGCATTTTCATAAGGAGGCGGCGCTAATTCTCGGCCTGCATTCTCTCGGCCTTCTCGACCGCTTCTTCGATTGGTCCGACCATGTAGAACGCCTGCTCCGGTAGGTCGTCGTACTGGCCATCCAGAATTTCCTTGAAGCCGCGCACCGTGTCGCGGATGGCGACGTAGCGGCCTTCCTGCCCGGTGAACTGCTCGGCAACGAACATCGGCTGGGAGAGGAATCTCTGCACCTTCCTGGCGCGGGAGACGGTGAGCCTGTCCTCTTCGGAGAGTTCCTCGATGCCGAGAATGGCGATGATGTCCTGGAGGTCGCTATAACGCTGGAGCACCTGCTGCACTCCGCGCGCCACGTCATAATGTTCCTGACCCACGACCGCGGGCTCTAGAATCCGGGAGAAGCTGGAAAGCGGGTCAACCGCCGGGTAGAGGCCCTGCTCGGAGATGGCGCGGTCGAGTGAGACGACGGCGTCGAGGTGTCCGAACGTGGTTACGATGCCCGGGTCGGTGTAGTCGTCAGCAGGCACGTAGATCGCCTGGAACGAGGTGATGGAACCGCTTCTGGAGGAGGTGATCCTCTCTTCCAACGCGCCCATCTCGGTGGCAAGCGTAGGCTGATATCCAACCGCCGAAGGCATACGACCGAGAAGAGCGGACACTTCCATGCCAGCCAAGATGTAACGATAGACATTATCAATGAACATCAGGACGTCCTGGCCGCGCTCTTCCTTGAAGTACTCGGCCATGGTGAGGCCGGTGAGAGCGACACGGGCACGGATTCCTGGGGGTTCGTTCATCTGGCCGAAGACAAGCACTGTGTTGCTGAGAACACCGGACTCCTGCATCTCGTGCCAGAGGTCGTTGCCCTCACGCGAACGTTCGCCCACTCCCGCGAACACGGACACGCCCTGGTGAACGGTTCCGATGTTGCGGATGAGTTCCTGGATGACGACCGTCTTGCCGACGCCCGCTCCGCCGTACGCGCCGACCTTCCCGCCCCTGGTGAACGGGGTGATGAGGTCCATGACCTTCAGACCGGTTTCGAGCATTTCGATCTCGGTGGCCTGTTCCTCGAAGCTGGGCGGCTCACGGTGGATCGGCCAGTTATCTCCGCCGTCTATCTCTTCGAGGTTGTCCAGCGTCTGACCGAGGCAGTTGAACAGGCGTCCCAGTGTCGGATCGCCAACCGGCACCGCCACCGGCGCGCCCGTATCCACTACGTCAACGCCGCGTATCAGACCCTCGGTCGGCCCGAGCGCAAGGCAGCGCGCCCAGTTGTTCCCAACGTGCTGTTCCACTTCGAGCACCAGCGTATCGCCGGCGATCTCGGTCTCGAGCGCGTTGAAGATCGAGGGCATATCTTCGGGCGGGAATTCCACGTCCACGACTGTACCGATAACCTGGGTGATCTTTCCGTTTGCCATGTTGTTCAACTCTCCCGTTTCAGGGCAATTACTGCTCGTCGGCCCGATATATGGGGGCCATCATCAAATAGTTTATTGGTCTAGGCCTCCACCGCCGCCGCGCCGCCAACAATGTCCAGGAGTTCGGTCGTAATAGATTCCTGCCGCGCCTTATTCATCACGAGCGTCAGGTCTTCGATCATAGCGTTGGCGTTGTCCGTCGCACTTCTCATCGCTACCATTCTGGCGGACTGCTCGGATGCTATGCCTTCCAGCAGCGCGTGGAATATCTGCATCTCCATGTATCTAGGGAGCAGGTCAGACAGTACCTCGGCGGGACTGGGTTCGTATATGTAGCCGACCTGTTCCTGCGGGCGCAGTTCGGATGGCTGCACGGGCAGAAGCTGCTCGATGACCGCGTTCTGGGCAGTGGTGTTGACGAACTTGGCGTATGCGATATAGACCGCATCAACCTCTTCCGATTCGTATGATTCGACGGCGAGATGCGCGATTGGGGTTACGTCCAAAATCGAGGGCCTGTCACTGATGTCGGTGAATACGGCGCGAACGTTCACGCCGTATCTGACCATGAAGTCGCGGCCCTTCTTGCCTACTGCAATGGCGCGCGCGTTGTCACCGTAGGACGAGATGAACTGTCCCGCCGCACGGTTGATGTTGGAATTGAGGCCGCCTGTCAGTCCCCTGTCGGGCGTGATGACGATAACCTCGACCTTGTTCACGTCGCGCGTCTTGAGCAGGGGATGGATGTTGTCTTCGTCTTCCACCGGCTGGGCGGCCAGGTGTGCCAGCATCATGTTCAGATCGTCCGAGTAAGGCCTGCCGCTCAGGGCGGCTTCCTGAGCGCGGCGCATCTTCGATGCCGCTATCATAGACATAGCTTTGGTTATTTTCGCAGTGTTCTCAACACTGCGGATTCGGCGTCTGAGCTGCCTTACGCTTGCCACCATGTGTCTCGGTCCTCTGTGCTGTTATCAGTTCAGGCTAATACCGCTTTGGCAAAATCGCCGCACTGTCCAGGCCACTGGATTCCCGCCTTCGCGGGAATGACGGATGATACTCTTCTGTGCTGTACCATGTCCAAACGTATCCGACCCTAATACGGCACGGTGTCCTTGAAGTCCTGGATGGCAGAGTTGAGCGCCTCGGCGGACTCGTCGCTGATGATTCTCTCTTCCCGAATGGTTGCAAGGATGTCGGAGTGGTTCGCGTCCATATAGCTGTGGAAGGAGTCCTCGAACGGGATGACTCGTGCTATCTCAACATCGTCAAGATAGCCGTTCACGAGCGCGTGCATTATGGCGACCTGCTTCTCCATAGCGAGCGGAACGCTCTGGCCCTGCTTCAGGACTTCGGTGGCGCGCTGTCCTCTTTCGAGCTGTCTTCTGGTAGCAGGATCGAGGTCGGCGGTGCCGAACTGAGCGAACGTTACGAGTTCGCGGTACTGGGCGAGGTCGAGTCTCAGCGTACCGGCGACCGCTCTCATGGCGCGCGTCTGCGCGGAGCTACCCACGCGAGAGACCGACAGGCCTGCGTTGACGGCGGGACGAATGCCGGAGTTGAAAAGTTCTGTCTCAAGGTATATCTGGCCGTCGGTGATGGAGATGACGTTAGTAGGAACATAGGCCGAAACGTCACCGGCCTGGGTCTCGATGATGGGGAGCGCGGTGATGGAGCCTCCGCCGTGTTCGTCGTCCAGCTTGGCCGCTCGTTCGAGCAGTCTGCTGTGCAGGTAGAAGACATCGCCAGGGTAGGCTTCACGTCCAGGAGGTCGCCTGAGCAGGAGTGACATCTCGCGGTACGCCCATGCGTGCTTGGAAAGGTCGTCATATACGATCAGGGCGTCTTTGCCCTGGTCCATGAAATACTCTGCCATCGCGCAGCCCGAGTATGGCGCGAGATACTGAAGGGGAGCGGGGTCGGCGGAGTTCGCGGCGACCACAATGGTGTGGTCCATGGCGCCATTCTGCTCGAGCATAGCAACGGTCTGAGCGACCTTGCTCGCCTTCTGTCCGATAGCGACGTAGATGCAGATCAGGTCGCCGCCGCGCTGGTTGATGATGGTGTCCAGGGCGATAGCGGATTTTCCGGTGGAGCGGTCCCCGATGATAAGCTCGCGCTGTCCGCGTCCTATCGGGATCATTGCGTCAACAGCCTTGATCCCTGTCTGGACGGGGGTATCAACGGACTTACGGGTGGAAACGTCGGGAGCGACCACCTCGACCGGCCTGTTGCCTGCCGACTCTATCGGGCCCTTGCCGTCCAGGGGTTCTCCGAGCGCGCCGACCACACGGGAGAGAAGGTTGTCGCCGACGGGCACCTCGACGATGCGCCCGGTGGTCCGTACCCTGGAGCCTTCCTTGACTGCCAGCGGGTCGCCCATGATGACCACGCCAACCGAGTCTTCTTCCAGGTTCAGCGCCATGCCCATGACGCCGCCATCGAACTCCAGAAGCTCGGTGTATGCCGCGCCCGACAGCCCGTGAACCTGAGCGACACCGTCGCCCACTTCTATAACGGTGCCTTCGTTGACCGTTTCGAGCTGCTGTTCCCAGTTCTCGATCTGGCTTCGGATTACCGAAGCTATATCCTGACCTCTGACCGCCATTCTGATCACCCTCACCCTATCCCTCTCCCATCAAGGGGAGGGGGTACTTTTCGTTCTATTTCTCTCCCAACGGGGAGAGTGGATTTTCGTACACTTTCTGACTCTGACCACCGCTTTAATCACCCTCACCCCATCCCATCAAGGGAGAGGGGATTCAGGGAATTAGCGTCGCTGCGCCATCTCGCGGCGCATGGACTGGAGCCGTGTCCGGGCGCTGCCGTCCATCACTCTGTCGCCGACACGAATCACCATACCGCCGAGTATTTCGGGGTCAACCCTCGAGGAAAGCCGTATTTCCTTGCCGGAAGTGCGCGCGAGCATATCTGCCACGCTGTCTCTCTGAGCGTCGTCCAGCGGGACGGCGGACACCACCTCGGCACGCTCTATGCCTCTATGAGTGTCGAGCATCTCCTGATACCGGTCAGCGATCTCCGGTAGCCTGTGAATCGCCCCTCTACTTGTAAGCAGGAACATGAGGTTGAGCGCCAGCGGGCTGACCGACGACGCCAGAGCTTCGCGAATGATCTGTTCCTTCTGGGACGACGGCACACGCGGAGCGGCGAGAATGTCGCTGAACTCCCGGTTGGTTATGGAGTCGGCGAGTTGGGTAAGGTCTTCCAGCCAGTTCTCCAGTTCATTCCTGTCAACTGCCAGTTGAAAAACTGCCTTGGCGTACCTTACTGCCGATGCTGTGGGCATTTGCTTTACCTGCTCGGGTTACTAGTGGTTCAACATTTTTGAATTGACGGTTTATCTACCCTCACCCTAGCCCTCTCCCAAGGGGAGAGGGGATAAAACGGAACCTGAATATCCATCACAACTAAGTTGTCGCACTACTAGTAGAAGCGGGGATCCAGACTCGCATCAGTTACGACTGTTTGTCTGGGCACCCTCCTCCAGCACCTGCTGTATCAATTGATTATGGTCGGACTCATCGAGCGAGCGTCTGATCACGCGCTCGGCTGCGACGATTGCGAGGCCGGAGAACTCGCGGCGCAGATCTTCAATAGCGGCGTCGCGTTCGCGCTGGATATTCGCCTCGGCGCGGGTACGCTCTGCGGCGATGTCCTCGCGCGCTTTCGCAAGCTCTTCCTCGCGGAACCTGTCCGCCACTTCTCGCGCTTGCGCTATAAGCTGCTGGCCTTCCGCCCGCGCCTCGTCCAACTGCCGTTGAGTCTCCTCGCGCGAACTCGCGGCCTCCGCCTGCGCTCGTTCGGACGCTTCAAGGCTCTCCCTTATCCGCTCCGAACGCTCGTCCAGCATTCTGATGACCGGCTTATACAGCAAAACCGCGAGAATACCGAATAGAACGCCGAAGCTGACCAACTGCGTGATCAGGCCGGTTAAGTTGATTCCAATGGCTTCCATGCCTTCACCTGACCTTCTTCCGACTTCCGATGTTCCTACGCTCGTCCAGCGGCCGGGTTACCGGCGCTTGAAGAACAGGGCATATACTATGGCGAAGACCAGACCGCCCAGAATTCCGAAACTGATTAACTGCGTAATCAGGCCGGGTACGTTGATTCCCAGGGCCTCCATGCCTTCACCTCTAACCCGCCTACGAATCGGGGGCGAGCGTTCCCTTGCGAGTCGGCTAGACGAACTTGATGATAATCGCAACAACCAGAGCGTAGATCGCGATGGCCTCGGTGAACGCGATGGCCAGGATCATGTTCTGCTGGATGGGACCGGCGGCGTCCGGGTTTCGGCCCAGCGCTTCCATTGCCTTGGAAGCCAGTATCCCGATACCGATTCCAGGCCCAATTGCGCCTACTCCGATGGCAAGCCCTGCCCCAATGTTTAGAATATCGCCTTCCATTCCTCTACTCCTTTATTGTCTGTGTTGAAAGAGCGTTAACTCTTACTACCGCGGCACGGCCTCATACCGAAACGCGGGGTACACTGCGAACTCTGCTAGTGATGGTCGCCTCCGTGCGCGGTTGTCGCCGCGGTGGCGAAAACCAGCGTCAGCATGGCGAATATAAATGCCTGGATCATGCCCACGAAGAGTTCCAGACCCAGGAACGGAATGATGCCGATGAGCGGGATGAGGAATATCATCGCCGCGAGCAGGACCTCTCCTGCGAATATGTTCCCGAATAGACGGAATGTGAAGCTGATGAGCCTCGCGATTTCTGAGATCCCCTCCAGGATTCCGACGAAGAATCCAATCGGGCCTTCCTTGAAGTTGATGTACTTGCCCAGATGCCCGAATCCTAGCGCGCTGAACCCCCAAATATGTACCATCACCATAGCGATGATGGCAATGCTGAGGGTCATATTGATGTCGGTGTTCGCGCCGCGGAAGTAGGGAATCAGGATTCCGGCGACCTTGCCGTCCTGTGGATTCTCTTCCCATTCCTTGATGGTAACGTCGTTGCCGAGCGAGCCCGGAAGCATGAACGCGACGGGGCCTTCGCCGCTGAAGGTCTGCACCTCTATGTGGGCCTTGTCAACGTAGCCTGTATCGTCCGTGTGATGCTTGGCAACGTGCTTGGTGTCCTCTATCCAGCCAATGGTGCCAAAGCCGGGCAGAATACCGATCCAGTTGGCGGTGACGATGAACAGGAAAATGGTCATGACCAGCGGGAAGAAGCGCCGGGCGCGCTCACGCCCTGCTATGCTCTCCGCCAGGTTCAAAAAAAATTCCAGAACCACTTCGACAAGGCCCTGGAATCTGCCGGGTACTTCAGTAAGTCTGCTTCTCACCAGCAGGGTAACTATGAGAAGAACGACGATGGCGATCCATGTCGCGACCATCGTGTTGGTTATGATAGGGACATCCGGGTGCATGGGTTCGGCGGGAATCGCGATGGCCGCGAGCGGCGTCCCTAGAAAACCAAGGCCGAAAGCCTTGCCCAACGCCCCGCCAAGTATGGCAACCACAAAGACTACCAACCCTATCGCCAGTATCAGCAGCGTTCTTGGGTTACGCAGCAATTGTAGCTTCCCCTATCTGTTCCCGGCACAGGCGATGCGCTCGCGCTTGGCCGTTAATCGTCGTCCGATCTTCTTAGAATGGCCATCAGCATCCGGTACATTCCAATGACCGCGATGGCGATTCCGAAAAACAGGCCTGTGAGGGTGAGCCCGGGGCTAAATCCAAACTGCCGATCGAGTAAGTATCCTCCGGCAGTTCCGCCACCGATGCATATGGCGACGAACCAGCCTACGCCCAGAAGTTGGAAAGCCAAGGCCAGTTTTCGCCCTCCCATCAAGGGCCTCCTCAAAAGCTTGTGTAGTATATCACAAGCGAAAAAACAGGGTCAACGAAAAGAGGCCCCGCTATGTAGGGGCCTCTCGGCTTCAAATTTGTGTGTGATTTATGTCGCCGCGCCGGTGGGTTTGTCGCCGCCTTCGCCCAGGTCTTCGAGATTGAGCGAGTCTATGAAGTCGCTGAAGGCCGACAGGCTTCTCAGTTCTTCTTCGGTGGGCGGGCGGGCCTCGTCCTCTTCGGAGGATATGACCGCTTTTCCGGTATCCTGGTCCATACGGACTCCCGCCTTGTCTATGACGGAGTCGGCGGCGAAAATAGGCGCCTGCGTCCTCACCGCGAGAGCGATGGCGTCCGACGGACGTGAGTCTATCTCTGTCTGCGACCCGTTGTGCTGCAATACTATTTTGGCGTAGAACGTGTCGTCGCTGAGATCTGAAACCAATATATGGTTGACCTGCGCTCCCAGCGACTGAATTATCGACTCCAGCAAGTCGTGTGTCAACGGGCGAGGAACGCTCACCTCCTGGAGTTTCACCGCAATCGCGTCCGCCTCGTTCGCTCCTATCCATATAGGTAGGTAGCGATCCGAGTCTTTGTCCTTCAGAATAACTACTCTCTGGTAATTCTGGAGGCTGACGCGGATGCTGTCTATGGACATCTCCCGCATGGTTACGATCCCCCTCCTGACTAGCTGCAACCAATTCTATGCCCACCCCAAACGGGTGTCAACGCATTTGCCAGTTGTTAGTCGTCAGTTGTCGGTTATTAGTTGTTAGTTTTCGGTTGTCCGGTGTTGGGTTTACGGCGCGGCGGTATTCTTCGAAGCCGAAGAGTCCGTTCATTGGAAAGCCACTACTCTCTTATGAAGTCGGAAACCCGTTCTCCTATCATTATAGATGTAGCGTTGGTATTCGCGCGGATACAGTCGGGCATAATGGCGGCGTCGGCCACCCGCAGACCTTCCAGTCCGTACACGTTCGCGCGCTGGTCAACGACGGCCAGCGGGTCCGATGACGGTCCCATTTTGCAGGTCCCTGAGATGTGGTGGCTCGTCGTCACGGTGCGGATTATCCAGTCGTCCAGCGCATCTTCGGATGCCAGTTCGCATTCGGTCGGGTCTGTCAGGCCGCCGAGGTAGTCGGACATGGCGTCCTGCCCGGCTATGTCGAGACAAATTCGCACCGACTCTCTCATCCTGCGCAAATCGAACTCGGTCGCGAGCAGGTTGTAGTTCAGGTACGGCTGGATGCGCGGATTGGCGGTCCGCAGCTTCAATTCGCCCGCGGATTCGGCGAGATAGAGCGCGGCCGTCATTCCGAAGCCCGGATCGCCATCGCCCTCGTCGGTGTAATAGAGCCTGCGTCCGGCGTAGGAGATCGGGTGGATGAGCATATCGTTCCGCAGATGGGATCCAGCTGCGGTGTATGTCAGAACGAATTGCAGACGCGGGGCAAGGATGTCCTGGTCGAAACCTTCCTTTGTATTCCATCTCAGGGAGACCTGCGGGTGGTCTCTGAGATTCTGTCCTACGCCAGGGGAATCGAGCACAGTCGGTACTCCCATTTCCGACAGGTGATCGGATGGTCCGACACCCGACAGCAGCAGCAGGTGCGGCGATCCGATGGCCCCTGCCGACAGGATGATCTCTCTGCCGTTGACGACCTGAGTCTCACCGTCCTTCTCGACCTCTACGCCCACAGCCCTCTTGCCGTCGAAGATCACTCGGTTGGCCAGGGTCTGGGACATGATCTCGAAGTTCGGCCTTCCCCTCACAGGGTTGATGTAGCCCAGATTGGTGCTCCACCTGATGCGGTTGGGATTGTTGAACGGACATGGGCCGACACCTGTGGAATCGGGGTCGTTGTGGTCCGGAGAGTCTCCGAATCCGTACTGTCGGCAGGCGTGGTACCACGCCTGCTGGTCCGACAGCCATTCGTCGGAGTGGTATCGGCGAACGATTATCGGGCCTTCGGTGCCGTGGAAGTCGTCGGAGAAGTCGGTGTCGGTTTCGACCCGCCGGAAGTAAGGCAGCAGCTTCTGGAAGCTCCATTCGTCATTGCCCCAGGATGCCCAATCGTCATAGTCTTCCGGGACGCCACGCAGGAATATCTGGGCGTTGACGGCGGATGAGCCGCCCGTAGTTTTTCCTCGGGGGACCAATATCGGTGTCGCCCTGTCGTTGGCACTGGCGACGAAGTACCAGCGGTTGCCGGATTCCATCGCGTTCTTCAGCATATCTTTTCCGGTCAGACCGTGTCCGTAGCCGTACTTGACGTCGGAAGGGGTGCTGTCCAGATCGGAATAGTCCGGCCCCGCTTCGATGAGCAAGACGCTATGGTCGGGGTCTTCTGTGAGTCGGCTTGCGAGAACGGCGCCCGCCGATCCCGCTCCCACGATTATGTAGTCGTAAGTCATTATTGGCTACCCCAGGGTGTACTGTGCTGGCACGTCCGAGTCGAGGCTATTCCACCAAATCGAAGCGTTCCGACTCAGGCGGGCGGTCCCAAAGCCGGTCGGCTCCCGCCATGGCGCGTTCGCGTTCCGGGCTGGCCCGCCATTCATCATAAATTTCGTTGCTTTCCCAGGCGACGAGTGTCGTTATCTTGGTAGGATCCGACAGGGAGACGAGTGTCTGGCGACTGATGAATCCCGGATGTCTGCTCTGGGCTTCGCCGTTGCCATCGAGCAACGTCCGCGCTTCACCGACTGAATCTGCCTTAGCCCAATGGTGAGTGAGCACTCCTATCATTGTCTTCTCCTGATCGGGGACGTATTAAATGAACTTTCACACGCGGATGGATATTATCAGGATACACGATGACGCGCGGTACGGGGTCAAGATTGTGAAATGTGATACAAATGCTATATTTTTGTTATCGTTATGCTATAATTGCTACTCATGAACTGGAACGTATGTATGATGGGAGAATCAGCGTATTCGGGAATGCTACGATCTTCTCCCAAAACGACCCTCGTACTCTACAATGCCTCTTTATATATTTATAATGTGGATGTTCATATTTGAATTTCTATAATTTATCCATGTAGGCAAGAGCATATTTATGTGTTATGAAGTTCACATAATGAGGTTGATCAAATGGATAGGCTCGACGTACAAATAGTCTCCCGATTGCAGGAGGACGGAAACGCGACCAATGCGACTATAGCGAGGTCTATACTCCCGTCGCCTGTGAGCGAAGAGACAGTCCGCCGGCGACTGAAGCGCCTTATGCAAGAGGGGTACATGAAGATCGTCGCGATCCCGGATGCTCGAAAGATGGGCTACGAGTCGCAGGTAATAATAGGTCTTCAGGTTGACGCGAACAAGATTGACCATGTCGCCGACACCTTGTCCGAGATGAACGAGGTCAATTGGGTTTCGGTTACCACGGGGTCATTCGACATCTTCGGATGGGCAACGGTAAAGTCCTTCGACCAACTCAGCGACTTCCTCAGAACTCGCGTGGGACGGATAGAGGGCGTAAAGAAGATGGAGACATTCCTGACTCTTGAGTCTAAGAAGCAGGAACACGGCTTAAACATGAAATCGGTCACCATCTGAACGGACACACCGATGTAGTGACTGCGCCCATAATAGTCTCTTTGGAATACTGCTGCGGAAACTACGGTCGGCCGGTTTGTTAAACAAAGTAACCTGCGCCGACGTGCTCGGCCTACGCCCCACTTACTCCACCGTGAGTTAGCTTTGTTTGACAGTGCCTTTTGATTTTACGTAACATTGGACTGTGATCTTTCGAATGGGGGTACGGTCCGTTGCAATCCGAAGGCTCTACGACACTCCTCGAGACCGTTGGCAAGTATATTGAGTATGCCGAGCAGCGCAAGGGATATAACTTAAAGGAAACCCCAAAGGAGTTACAGAGATTCGTCAGCTGGTGCGGCGCCAGCCGATCCATAAAAGACATTCCCCCTTCTGTAATAGGCGACTATGCCGACAGAGTTGCAGGGACAGGAACAACACCACAAGCCTCGGAGAGGCTGCAAGAAGTGAGAAAGTTCCTGTCCTTTGTGCGTAACAGGGGTCTCGGACCCGAGGACCGAGACGGCAAACAGGTCAATCTCGCCCATCATGTAAGAGTTAGAAGGACGCGCGTCAGGCAGAGTCGTGTTACCATTCCGGAAGAGAAGTTTATCGAGTTGACCGCAGAGGGGCACGAACAGCTCGTCAACGAACTCGAGAGCCTCAAGTCTCAGCGTGGACACCTTGCTGAGGAGATCCGCAGGGCCGCCGCCGACAAGGACGTGCGTGAGAATGCGCCCCTCGAAGCCGCCAGGGAAGAGGCCGGAAGGGTTGAGTCCCGCATCCGCGAGATCGAAGCTACACTGGGCAATGCGGTCGTCATAGACGCAAACGATCCCACACGTTCCCAGATTATCAAGCTCGGCACGGTCGTCGAGGTTCAGGATATTACCTCTGAGCGAGAATTCAAATACACCGTAGTCAGCGCATCCGAAGCCAATCCGCTGGAGTTCAAGATTTCAGATGCCTCGCCACTGGGCAAAGTGTTGCTGGGCAGAGCGGCCGGCCACGAGGTAGTCGCCGACACCCCCAGAGGCAACGTGACGTACAAGATCATCAGAATATCCTGAACTGACCGACAATTTTGACAATCGCAGGGGCCGCGTCAGCGGCCTCTTTTTCGTACTGAATGCTCGCGCTGCCTGCTTCCGTTCTCGTTGGTGTATCATGGAACGACGCTCTCACGCGCAACTCAGCAAGTAAGGTGAAATGAATGACAACCGATGTCAGAGAATCCGATACCCGCGAAATGGTCGAGGACCTGAACAAGCTGGTATCTGGTGAAGTAAGGTTCGACAAGATGAGCCGCGTCCTGTATTCCACGGACGCAAGCATCTACGAGATCGAGCCGATTGGCGTAGTCATTCCACGCACGCCGGAGGACGTTATCGCAGTCGTCGAGACGGCCAACAAATATGGCGTGTCCGTCCTGCCAAGGGGAGGCGGCACCAGCCTCGGCGGTCAGACCGTCGGACATTCCATAGTCATGGACTTCTCCAAGTACATGCACAACGTCATCGAGGTCAACGAGGAGGAGCGCTGGGTTCGCACGCAGCCCGGAATTGTACTGGATGTGCTCAACCACCAACTGCGTGACCGTGGTCTGCTGTTCGCGCCTGACCCTTCCACGTCGAACCGCGGAAATGTGGGCGGCGCGCTTGGCAACAACTCCTGCGGAGCGCACTCGATAATGTGGGGCAAGACCGTGGACAACGTGCGCGAACTCGATGTGGTGCTGTCCGACGGTACACCCACGCGGTTCGGGGGGCTGGATGGCGCTCAGCTTGAGTCCAGGATGCGCGGAGAGGGACTGGAGGGAGACATATATCGCGGTCTGTTCCGTATCGGAGAGGCTAACCGCGACGAGATCATAGCTCGCTACCCTAAGATACAGCGGCGTGTGTCCGGCTACAACCTGGACGAGTTCGTGGGCGGGATGGGCTTCGACATGGCGCGCTTTGTCGTGGGTTCCGAGGGCACGCTGGTGACCATTACAGAGGCCAAGCTCAACCTTGTTCCCAAGCCCAAGGTGACCGGACTGGGTGTGCTGCACTGCGCCGATCTGCTCGAATCAATGGAGGCGACGGTCGCCGCGCTAGAATTCGAGCCTGCCGCGGTGGAGCTCATAGGCTCGATGATCATCCGGCAGGCGAAGTCCAATCTGGCTTACTCGCGGATCACCGACTTCATAGACGGCGACCCGGAGGCGCTGCTGGCCATAGAGATGGTCGGAGACAGCCGGGACGAGGTCATCTCCAAGCTCGTCAACCTCGGCGCGATTTTCTCGAGCAGAAATCTGGGATACACATTCCTCAGAATGCTGCGGCCGGAGGATCAGAATAAGGTCTGGGAGGTCCGCAAAGCCGGTCTGGGGCTCATGATGAACGTGCCGGGTGACGCCAAGCCCCTGCCGTTCGTGGAGGACACCGCGGTCGCGCCGGAACACCTGCCCGACTTCGTTCGCAGGTTCGACGACATTGTGACGTCTCACGGGACAGAGGCCGGTTACTACGGCCACGCCAGCGTCGGATGCCTGCACATTCGCCCGCTAATCAACCCGAAGCGCCAGGAGGACGTTGACCGCATGGTCTCCATCGCAGAAGAGGTCGGAGACCTCGTGATGGAGTACGGCGGCTCCATGAGCGGCGAGCATGGAGACGGGCTGGTACGCAGCTGGTTCAACCGAAAGATGTTCGGAGACCAGCTTTACGAAGCGTTCAGAGACGTGAAGCGGACGTTCGACCCGAACGGCATAATGAACCCGGGCAAGATCGTTGACGCCCAGCCGATGACCGAGAACCTGCGAATCGGCCCTGAGTACAATCCCGTTCAACTCGATACCGGCTTCGCGTTTGGGTCGGAGGGAAGTTTCGCTCACGGCATAGAGATGTGCAACGGACAGGGAGCGTGTCGCAAGACTCTCGGAGGGACGATGTGCCCCTCCTACATGGTGACCCGTGAGGAGGAACACTCCACGCGCGGCAGGGCAAACGCTCTCAGGGCGGCGCTGTCCGGCGCGCTTCCCACCAACTCCCTGACGGACAAGCGCCTGTACGATGTGCTGGACCTGTGCCTTGAGTGCAAAGGCTGCGCCGCTGAGTGTCCTTCGAACGTGGACATGGCAAAGCTCAAGTACGAGTTTCTGAACCAGTATCATAAGGCCAACGGCCTGCCTCTGCGTAACCAGTTCTTCGGGAATATAGCCACTCTCAGCAAGTTCGGCTCGTTCTTCGCGCCGATCTCCAACTGGGCCAACAGACTGCCCATGGCGCGACGTATGCTGGAGACGCAGGTTGGAATTGACAGCAGACGTGAACTCCCGCCGTTCGCCAGTCAGACCTTTGTGCAGTGGTTCAGGGCACGGGGAGGCTCAACGGACTCGGCAAACAGGCTCGGACAGGTCCTGCTGTTCCCGGATACCTTCACTAACTACAACCACCCCGAACTGGGCAGGGCCGCGGTCAAGGTGATGGAGGCGCTCGGATACCAGGTGGTTCTTCCTAAAGTCCGCTGCTGCGGACGCCCCATGCTGTCGAAGGGTATGCTGGACAAGGCGAAGGAGAACGCCCACTATAATATAGGCGCTATCTATGATTACGTGGAATCGGGCGCCAAGCTGGTTGGAATCGAGCCAAGCTGCATTCTCGGCTTCGCCGACGAGTTCGCAGACCTGATACCGGAGGACGCGAACAGGGCCGCGTTGATCGGCGAGAACACGATGCTGGTCGAACAGTTCGTAGCTTACGCGCTGGAGCAAGGCGCGGAACTCGACCTGGACGGATCGAAACTACCGAACAAGATACTGTTCCAGGGACACTGCCACCAGAAGGCGCGAGTCGGAGTTGCGCCCGCGCTGAATGTCCTCAGATCCATAGAAGGATGCGAGACGACTGAGATAGATTCAGGCTGCTGCGGAATGGCAGGCAGCTTCGGCTATGAGACCGAGCACTACGACATCTCCATGCAGATAGGAGAGATGTCGCTCTTCCCCACGATACGAGACCAGGAAGGCGACTTCGTGGTGGTGGCGGAGGGCGTGTCATGCCGTCAGCAGATAGCGCAGGGCACCGACAAGAGCGCCCGCCATCTCGTTGAGGTCCTAGCCGACGCGCTTGCCTGATTGAGTAATCGCGCTGTTTCGAGTGTGAGCCTATGAATCTGTGTCGGGCGACCAGCCATACACCTTCGACAGAGCTCCGCCCATCAGCGTAGCGCGTTCCGAATCGGACAGTTGGTCGGTTACCCGAAATGCCTCGACGCCCTGCTCGTATGTCAGCAGATTTACGGCCCTGGTCCAGTCCGTTCCCCACAGGCATCGCTCCAAACTGTACGCCTCGAATATCCTTTGCAGCGGCTCCCAGATGTCGGGGTAAGGGAATGGCTCGTGGGACAGTGTGCAGGCCCCGGAGATCTTGATTGCCACGTTGTCCAATTCGGCGAGCGACAGTACGTTGTCAAGATCGGCGAATGGTTCAGGCGGCGCGGGCGGCTCAAACGGCTGAGCAAGTCCCACGTGATCAATGACTATCTGTGTGTCGGGATTCTGGCGAGCGAGTTCGCGCACCAAGGGTAGATGGCCCGAGCTCATGATGTTGATCGGTATGCCCGCCTGAGCGCCCGCGGCAAGTATGCGATTCAACCCGAGGTGGTCGGCTTCGTAAGACCCGTAACTGAGCATGATTCGGGCTCCGACAACGCCTTGCGTTCCGGTCCACTCGGCCATGTCGTCCTCAATCGTATCGGATTCGGGGTCGAAAGGCCTGATCAGACCGAATCTGCCCGGATGCTTCGCGTACACCTCCAGCGCGTAGCTGGCGTCGTAGCGGTACATGGAGTAAGGCGAGACCAGCAGCGCCCCATCCACGCCGACCGCGTCCATCGCCGCGACCATGTCGTCGCCGGTTACCCCCTCCGGCCCGGTCAGATGGCCATGCCAGGGTCGCTCGGGACTGTCGCGCTCATAGGCGTGTACCTGCGAGTCAATTGTGGTAGTCCGTGTCGTCATCGTCTTCTCCTAATATGGTGAGAGTTGTGAACTGTCGAGGGTTTTGCAAAGTCGGCCATCCCATTGAACGAATTCAGCATGTCATATACTTTGGTTTATAAAGCGACAGGCGACAACAGGTGGCTTGACTGATGACCAACAGGTAATTAGAACACCAGAGATCCGCCTGAGATCACCTGAGTTTAGCTACATAAAAATTTTTTCTTTGGCCCCATGAGCCGCTGTCATAAGTTCTAATTTATGTCTATACGGGCTGTTCGGCTTGTTCTGATAGTGGGATTGTAGCACAGAACGGATGTATTGGAGAAGGGTGAAGTTGTCGGAACCGGGATGGGCGGGTACTATGGTAGAACTCCCACATACTCACTCTGGAGGCTACGCGGTGATGTCTCACCAAGAGGACATCACCATGTCCATGGCGAGGGCGCTGCACAAGCGGCTGGGCATAGACGTCGAGACGCTGATTCAAGAACCATTGGCAAGCCGAGAGCGAAGGGACTCTAGCCTCGTTAGACGCAGTAGTTGCCTTCCAGGTTGGCCATAACCAATCACTATCCCTGCAGCAAGAAGCACGAACACCACTAACTCAAGTAGTTCTCCGAGCATTGGCAGCCTATCTATCTTTTAGCGTTTCCAGTTAGCCTATCTCCTCGGCGGGTTGTTTCCCCTGCCACCGCCGGAGGGATTGCCCGTTGTGCTCGGGGCATTCGCGGGCCTGCCGCCACCCTTCGAACCGCCTCCTTTGCCACCACTGCCCTTTGAACCGCCTCCACGACCTCCTCTGCCTTGTGCCATTTGAGTCCTATTCATCGGATCCTCCTCGCTAGGCTGTGTTTTCTCGAACGGCGGCCTCAATAGCGCGTCGGTATTTGCCTTCGTCCGTGAAGTGACCATCCTTGCCGTGTCCGTTGGGATCGGGATGGTGAATCTGTCCATCTATCCCGACAACCGTCCTCTCCAAACGGCCGCCGCGCTGTATGGTGAAGTTTCGTTTTCTGGATGTCAAGTGCTCCCATTCAATTCTTGGATTCCTATTCAAAAGGAAGACAACGTTGCCGCGACCAAGCTCAAAGCACGAACAGACACTCGATGAGTGGGAGACCTATCTGGATGCAATGATCAATCCGCCGATATGGGGCTACAAACTCGCGTTCACCCGATGGATACGACCCGTTTCATGAGGTTCAATTGCCATCCAGCCGTATGGGGATGTACCCGTATATCGAAGGCATTACCAAAATACCATGCGAGCGTAAGACAATCCCCGGATACTTCTTTCACCTAGAGATTCATGGGATGAACTGCGAACCACCCAAGTCAAAGCCCGAAGACGCCTATACGACGTTCAATCCCGAAACCCGACTAATGGAAGCTGGTTACGATGTTGGTACATTCTGGGAGAATGGGATACCAACCATTTTCGGCATTAGGTACAGATTACGAGACCTGATATCTGCGTCAACTTGGGAACATCCGGGAAAGCGCACTTATGAGGTTCGCGGAGGAATCACTACCAATGGGAAATATCCAAGCCAAGGCGCGATTCATGCGACCATGCAGATAAAGGCCGAAGAAATTCTTGGCGTCGACTACCTAGATTCCGCTACGGAGCAGAAGATTCAGGAACAGGATTTCGTCATACGACTCCTGAACTACCCTATGACTCATTGAGACTGTCTCGACGAAGAATGCCTACGCCGATTCTTGGCGTGGGCGTGGGGTGGTAGCTAGAATGGGATTCGACGCAGGCTGGTTTCACTGATACGGGAAGACGCTTTCGTTCCTGATAAACCCCGTCCGAGTGTGATGAGCACGAGGATTTTCCAGTATGGGACTTATGCAGATTTCTCTTCTTAGACTTGTCAGAAACTAACCGTCGCGCTCCTTACCCGAATTGACCTCCTACCCTTCCCCTATAGAGGGATAAGGGACTTTGCAATCGCCGTGTCGTTATCTCAATCTTTTACGGCTCGCCCGTATGGTGTAGAATAGTTTGGGTCGTTTGGACGACCCTGCTAAGACTATTGATGAGGTTCGCCTTTTGGCTGAATATGATGTATTGGTTCTCGGCTCAGGTCCAGGAGGATATGTAGCCGCCATTCGCGCCGGACAGTTGGGCATGAAGACGGCGGTCGTCGAGAGAGACGCACTCGGTGGAATCTGCCTCAATTGGGGGTGCATCCCCTCCAAGGCCCTCCTCAGGAATGCCGAGGTACTCAGCATCATCCGACACGCCGACCAATACGGAATAGGCGTTGGCGACGTAAGCCCCGACTTCGGAAAGGCCATTGACCGCAGTCGCAGCGTGGTTGGTCGCCTGACACGAGGAGTAGGTTCGCTCTTGCGCAAGAACAAGGTGGACCACATCCAGGGGACGGGAGTGCTTCAGGACGCGAACACCGTCCGCATCAACGAAGACGGCAGCGTCGTGTCGGCGGACCACATCATAGTAGCCACCGGCGCGAGCCAGCGAGACATTCCCGGTCTGCCAATAGACCATGAGACGGTTATCACCAGCCGCGAGGCGCTGGAGCTAAAAGAGGTGCCTGCGCGCGTAGTGATTGTTGGTGGCGGCGCTACTGGGTGCGAGTTCGCGTATGTGTGGCGCGCCTACGGGGCCGAGGTCACCATCGTCGAGCTTATGCCCCGCCTCATCCCCAACGAGGACGAAGAGATAAGCGACCAGCTTAAACGTTCATTCAAACGGCAGGGCATCAAGAGCGTCACCGGCGCCCAAGCGTATGTTACCGATATCCTCGGCGGCTCAGCAGCCCGGGTAGTCATCTCCACCGATGAAAGCGTCCAAGCTGAAGAGTACGACAAGGTTCTGGTCGCCGTGGGCGTTCAGGGCAATACCGCCGGAATCGGACTGGAAGCGGCGGGAGTCCAGACCGAGCGCGGATTCATACCCGTTGACGACTCCATGCGCACGAACGTCCCCAACATCTACGCGATAGGCGACGTTACCGGAAAGATGCTCCTGGCGCACGTTGCGTCCGCACAGGGCGTTACGGCCGTCGAGTGCATTGCCGGACTCGATCCCCAGCCGCTGGACTATGTCCAGATACCAAGGGCCATCTACTGCCGGCCACAGGTGGCCAGTTTCGGTCTTACCGAAGCTCAGGCCAGGGAGCAGGGCTACCCCGTCAAGGTGGGTCGCTTCCCGATGGCGGCAAGCGGCAAGGCACTGGCCATGAACGAGTCTGAAGGCATGATAAAGCTGGTGGTTGACGAGGAAATCGGAGAGATACTCGGCGCGCACATGATAGGAGCCGAGGTTACGGAACTGCTCGGCGAACTAGGAATGACCAAGCTGCTGGAGGCAACGACCGCCGAACTCGGCTGGCTGGTCCACCCGCACCCCACGATCTCCGAAACCATAAAAGAGGCCGCCCTCGCCGCGGAGGGAGAAGCTATACATATCTGATGCGCTAACTTACGCTTTGAGAGCGTCAGGACAATGGACTCCCGCTTTCGCGGGAATGACGGTAAAAGCCAACTGACTGAGGAAGTCCATGAAAGTAGCTATAAATATAGACAAGGCGCAGGTGGCCGACTTCTACCGGAAGATGCTTCTCATCCGACGGTTCGAGGAAGCCAGCGGCAGGCTCTATATGCAGGGTCTCATCCGTGGCTTCCTTCATCTGTATATAGGCGAAGAGGCGGTTGCCGTCGGCGCTATCAGCCTTCTGGAACCTCAGGACTACATAATCACTCACTACCGCGACCACGGACACGCGCTCGCTCGCGGGATGGACCCGAAAGCCTGCATGGCCGAGCTTTGCGGCAAGGCCACCGGCTCCAGTGGAGGCAAGGGCGGTTCGATGCACCTGTTCGACGCGAACCTCCACTTCATGGGCGGTCACGCGATTGTCGGCGGCCAGATGCCAATAGGCGTAGGCATGGGGCTCGGCATCAAGATGAAGCAGCAGAACGGCGTTGTGATGGTGTTCTTCGGCGACGGCGCGGTGAACGAGGGAGAGTTTCACGAGTCGCTGAACCTGGCTTCTCTCTGGAAACTGCCAGTCGTTTTCATGCTGGAAAACAACCTGTACGGCATGGGGTCGCACGTCGAAATGACCCACGCTGCCGGGCGAGACATATACAACTCCGCCGAGTACTACAAGATTCCCGCGACGCAGGTTGACGGAATGGACCTCATAGCGGTGCGTGAGGCAACCTCTTACGCTATTGATCGCGTTCGCGCAGGCTCAGGCCCCGTGTTCCTGGAGGCCATGACGTACAGGTACCGCGGCCACTCCATGGCCGACCCCGTGAATTACCGGGAAATGGACGAGGTGGAGGAGTGGCGGATAAACGACCCGATTGACCGATTCAAGGCGCTCGCACTCGGAGAGGGGCTTATCACCACCGGAGAGTTGGAAGAGATTGATACGCAGGTCGCCGACGAGATAGACGAGGCGGTCAAGTTCGCGAGAGAGAGTCCTTTCCCCGAACTCGACGAACTCTACGACAACGTATATGCCTAGGACTCGGAGAACCTTATGTCCGAAATGATGATCAGAGAAGCCATTGCCCGGGGACTGCGTGAGGCCCTGGACAGTGACGAAGACATATTCATGATGGGCGAGGACATCGGCGCATATGACGGCGCGTATGCCGTGACGCGCGGATTTCTGGAACGCTACGGTCCCGAACGCATCCGCGACACGCCCATCTCCGAGTCCGGTTTCGTCGGCGCGGCAATCGGGGCGTCCCTGGTAGGAATGAGGCCTGTCGTCGAGATCATGACGATCAACTTCTCACTGCTGGCGATGGACCAGATCATCAACCATGCCGCAAAGCTACATTATATGTCCAACGGACAGCTCAAGGTGCCGATGCTGGTAAGGACGGTGACAGGAGGCGGAGCTCAACTCGCCGCGACCCACTCGCAGAGTTTCGAGGGTTGGTACGCATCTGTCCCGGGGCTCAAAGTGGCCGTGCCCTCCACTCCCTATGACGCGCTCGGGCTCATCCGCAGTTCACTCAAAGACGACAACCCTATCATCTACGCCGAACACGCTCTCATCTATGGCGTCAGGGGAGATGTGCCGGAAGACTACTACGAGGTGCCATTCGGCAAGGCGGAAGTGCGCAGAGAAGGTTCGGACGTCACGATCATAGGCTATTCACGCATGGCACACGTAGCAATGGAGGCAGCCGATAAGCTGGCGGAACGCGGCAGGCAGGCCGATGTAATTGATCTGAGAACGCTGAGGCCTCTCGATATCGAAACGATAGCCGAGTCCGTAAGAAAGACTAATCGCGCCGTTGTGGTGGAAGAGGCCTGGCAGACGGGCGGATTCGCGGGGGAAGTCGCAAGCGCGATCCACGAAGAAGCCTTCGACTATCTGGATGGCCCCGTCGTGCGTGTGGGCGGCCTTGACGTGCCCGCGCCTTACTCCGGCCAACTCGAGGCCGCCACCATTCCCGATTCTGACAGAGTGGTGAGTGAAATAGGCCGGACTTTCGGAATTTAGCGCTCCAAACTGTTTTTAGGTCCCAATTGACCCTTTAACGTAAAGAAAAGCGGCTCTACCTTTCTATAAGGAGAGCCGTATTACATATTCAAGAGAGGGGGAGTTCCTTGGCTACTGAACTCACCATGCCCCAGATGGGCTACGACATGCAGGAAGGCACCGTAGTGCGGTGGCTGAAGGCCGAAGGCTCCAACGTTGAGTTGGGAGAACCTGTGGCTGAGATCGAAACGGACAAGGCGGTGGTGGAGTTCGAGTCCTACGCCGCCGGCGTGCTGCATACGATACTGGTCGAAGAGGGCTCTACAGTGCCGGTCGGTCAGCCGATTGCCGTCGTCGGTGAAGAGGCCGAGGCTCCGGCCCCGGCGCCCGAACCGGAAGTAGCGGCTCCGGTCGTAGAGTCCGAGCCGGAAGTCCCTGAAGTGGAAGAAGACCATCCCGCGATTCCTCTCGGAGCGTCAACCGCAGAAGCCGCGCCGGTGGACGGCGTCGCGGAGGAGCCGCTCGACGCGCCCAGCGTGCCCGCTCCCGGCAGGCGAATATTCGCCACGCCAATCGCCCGCCAGATGGCTTTCGAGGCCGGAATTGACCTCGCGGACGTGGAAGGAACAGGGCCGGGCGGGCGAATCGTCAAAGAGGACATCGTCAGATTCACAGAGTCTCAGTCTCAGGCCGCCGCTCCAACCGAGCCGGAACCCGAAGTTCCGGTTGTGGTCGAAGCGGAGATAGAAGCCGAAGTGGAGGAAGTGGCTCCCGCAGAACCCGAAGTCGAAGAGGCCGCGGAACCGGAGATGGAGGCGGAGGCAGCGGTGGCGGCCGAGCCCGAAGTCGAAGAGGTCGTCGTCGAGCCGGAACCGGAACCCGTCGTGGCGGCTGCCGAGGAGCCCAAGCCCGACCTCATTCCGCTCTCGCGCATGAGGCAGCAGATAGCGCGAGTAACTATTCGCTCCAAGGACGAGAAACCCCACTTCTACGTCAACACCGATGTGGATATGACCGACGCTATGGCGCTCAGGGGCCAGATAAACGACGCCCTGGCAGACCGGGGAGTGCGCGCCACCGTGAACGACCTGATAGTCGCCGCCAGTGTTCTCGCTCTGAAGAAGTTCCCCAAGTTCAATGCATACTACGAGGACGGCAGTATCAGGATGAACGACGACATCAACGTCGGCATCGCAATGGCGCTGGAGGAGGGCCTGATAATGCCCGCTGTCGTTGGCGCGGGGGAGATGTCTCTCGCTGAGATAGCGCAGGCTACTAAGGACCTGGCCGCCCGCGCGAATCAGGGCACGCTGCGACCGGAAGAGTACTCCGGCGGTACGTTTGCCGTATCCAACATGGGCATGATGAACGTGACCAGCTTCGTGGCGATAATCCAGCCGCCCCAGACCGCGGTTCTCGCCGTTGGCGCGGTGCAGAAGCGTCCGGTCGTGGCAGCGGACGACAGCATCGTAGTCCGACAGATGATGACCGCCACCCTGTCAGCCGACCATCGGATAGTGGACGGCGCGGAGGGCGCGTTCTTCATCAATGAGATAAAGCGGCTGCTGGAAAGCCCACTCAGCATAATACTCTGATCGAGAGCACCTGCGGGCCTGAAGAAAAAGAACGGTCATCGCGCAATTACAGCAATGGTAGTATATGCTGCTCTATCGCTTGCGCGAGGCCGTCCTGTTCTACGGGCGGGACGCTGTATTTGGCAGCATCCCGCACTTCCCTGGGGGCGTTGCCCATGGCTATGCCCAGCCCGGCGGTCTCAATCATCGGAGCGTCATTGAAGCTGTCTCCCACCGCTATTGTCTGCGACGGAGCGATGCCGGTCATTTCACACAGGACTCGCAACGCGCTGCCCTTGTGGACTCCGCTCCGCGTGAAGTCCACGGCCCACAGTCGGTTGTACGGCAGCCAGACCTTGACTGAATCCAGACCGCTTTCGTCGGACATGCTCTCCATCATTGCGTCCGCAGTTTCTCTGTTCAGGTCGAGCGCCGAAACCCTGGTGAGTTCCCACGTGTCCAGATTCGTGAGATCGGTTATCGTGCCGCCCGCGTGCGTGGCGAAGAACTCACAACCGCTTTCGATGATGGGACGCATGGCCTTGCGCGAAAGTTCCTCACCCAAGGGCGCGCTCCACAGGCTCTCGCCATTCGTGGGATCAATGATCATCGCGCCGTTGTCGGAGATCTGCGGCCATGTCAGGCCGAGTTCCTTCCCGTACTTCAGGACGTCGCCCGTCTCGCGGCCCGTCGCAATCGAGACTCCGATCTTCCGCGCGACTTCTTTCACCGCATCGGCGACCCTGGGAGATATGCGTTCGTCAGGACCGATCAGTGTGCCGTCCAGGTCGAGTATGAGAGCCCGGTATTCAGGCATTGGTCGCCAGTCCTACACACATGTCAGGGCACGCTCGCCCAGCGTCCGACGGAGCGGACCGAGCTAAGGCGCTGGAGTTCGACCATCCTGTCGAGGCCCACGCTGATGTCGCGCGCGATTCCGGGGCCTCTATAAACGAAGCCGGTCATTACCTGAACGCTGTCTGCTCCGGCCATCAACGCCTGCCACGCATCCCATGCGGTGAATATACCTCCCGATGCGTTTATGTCCGTGTAATCACCAACTATTTCTCGCACTTCGCGGATCATTCGCAACATCTGCCCGAAGATGGGCCTGCCGCTCAGTCCGCCCGTACCGACGCCGAGCCGTTCGTCCCGCACGGGCTGGGTATTGGCTACGGTCAGCGCGTCCACATACTTAGAAACGCACACATCCGCGAGGGACAGAACGAGTTCGTTGTGTTTGGGGTCGTCATCGTGAGACGGGAAGGGCGGCATCTTTACGAAGAGCGGCCTCGTCCTGGTCTCATTGAGGGTGTCAAGCAGTTCGCCAAGTACATCGGGATAGTGGAACACTCTCAGATTGGCGGTGTTGGGCGAGCTGATGTTGATCTCTATCGCGTCGGCGAGCGGCTCCATCGTCCTGTGGCACGTGGATATATCCTCGATTTCGGAGCCCGACACGCTAACCACGATAGGGGTATCGCCAACCAGTCCGATGTCGGACGAGATTCTCTCCACAGCGGCATCGAGTCCCATTCCCGGAAAGCCGAGCGCGTTTATCAGCGCGTGGCGCGATTCATCTCTGAGGAGTCGAGTGCCCGGATTGCCCGGACGCGGCTCCAGCGTAACCGTGCCGCAGGTCACGTATCCGAATCCGAGCGCGGCGAGACCGGGAAGCAGTTCGCAGTTCTTGTCGTATCCGGCGGCCAACCCAACAGGATTCTTGAGGGCGAGTCCGCCGACGCTCGTTTCGATTTTAGGCGAGGTGAAGCCACCGACCTGTGCAGCCGCCTTCCATAGCGGCCACAGCTTGAGAGTGCTGTCGGCGAATTTCTGCGCCTTTTCGGGCGGAAGGGTGAACAGCAGCGGTCGCAACAGGGATTCGTATGTACGTGGTATGAGCGCTAACGCCAATCGAGTTCTCCGGTCAGGCCACTATGCGGGCCATGTGGTCGCTGACCTCGACGCGGGCGACGTGGGTCAGCAGGAAGTCGCGCTTTTCGTCGAAGTCTCTCTCGCTCCACTTCTCGATCATATCGCCCACGTCGGCTGGCTGGTCGGACTTCTCAGCCAGCACCCTCGCCTTGTCCAGTTCGGCGAGCGCGCGTTCGAGCTGGTCGGTATTGACCGCGCCTGACGCCGTCTTGCGAAGGGTCTGCGAGAATCTGCGTTCCGCGTTCTTCACCCTCTCTTCCCATATCTTCTTCAGCGCCTGCTCGGATTCCTGCGCCTGGTCCCGGGAAGTGAGCCTGCGAAGCGCTCTCGTTTCGATTGCGAGCGGAATCTGCGCGAGCACAGCGCCTTCCAGGTCTGCCTCGCGCCAGGTGTGATAGCCGCACACACTCTGATTGTTGCGAGACTGGCATTGATAGTAGCGGTAGGTGGCACGGCTGCGATTGCCGTCCTTGTTTCTCCACAACTGGCGTCGGGTTACACCCATCATCTTGTTGCCGCAGGACTCGCAGAAGGCGATGCCGGACAGCAGATACGGCTCCGACTGCGACACCCTGCCAATGGGCCGGCGCTCTCTTACTATGTCCTGGGCCTCTCGGAATGTCTCACGCGGTATGATTGCTTCGTGTGAACCGGGCAGCCGAAGTCCGAAACGGGTGTAGGTGCCTATATAGACGGTGTTCTTCAGGATGTCTCTTATGCTCACTACATTCCAGTTTCCGCCCCTGCGCGTGGTTATCCGTCGCTCGTTCAGGTGCTGGACGATGAGCCTCATGCCCATCATGTCCTTTGTGTATAGCCTGAAGATGAGTTCCACGACGGGCGCCTCGTCCTTTACGATCTCCAGTGTGCCGTCCTCGCCGTTCCGGTAGCCGAAGGGAGGGCGTCCCAGCCCCTTTCCCCTGAGCGCCCTGTTCTGCATGGACATTCGTATCTTCTCGCTGCGCGTCCTGGACGCACCGGCGGGGCCCAGCGCTACCAGAGCGTTCTGGAGAGGGTCAGGCAGATCGTCGTCCTGGCACGCGACCTTGCATCCCATGTTCTCCAAGGCCAAAAATGCGCGCGCCACGGTTTCGAGGTCGTTCCCCAGGTGGGAGGCGTCGGGCACGGTGACCAGGAACTCCATCTTCGAGTCCCTAATATAGCTCAGCAGGCGTTCATATGCAGACTGATCGCCGTTGTCCGACGTTTCGATGTCTCCGAACGACTCGACCGGCTGGTGCATATTGATGTAGCAGTAGTCGTGGAATTCGGACTCGAATTCCTTCTGAGACTTGCTCGTCTCACCGATCAGAGTAGGGGCATCCGCTCTGAAGTATCCTAATGCTCTCATTTTATAGTCTTTAGTTATTAGTGGTTAGTTTTCAGTTAGGGGATTTTTGCGGCTCATGCGTAAATCAGTATTCGTGAGCAGCTGCCGCACTGTACAACCTGGTCCCCGGCGCGAACGCGCTGGAGTTCGGTTGTGGGTATCACGAGTCGGCAACCCTGGCACAGCCCGCGCCTGTCCACCAGAGCCGCGCCCTGACCGCCCCTGAGCTGCCTCACCTGTTCGTATATGGCGAGGGTCATCGGAGCTTGCTCTGACACCAATTCCCCCCTGCGCTCCTTGAATTCGGGCAGTTCGGAGGACACCTCGGCGTGACGCGCCTTGAGACTTTCAAGTTCGCGGGAGCGTTCGCCGTCTATGCGCTCGAATATCTCTCTCGCCTTGTCCAGAAGGGCCTGGGTGTCGTCGGCCTCGATCATCAGTTCGAGCAGCTTATCCTCCTCGTCGCCGCGGTTGCCGGACAGGTTGGCTCGCTCTTCCTGGTATGCCTCCAGTTCCCTGGGATTGGTCACCGAGCCGTCGTACAGTCTGACGTCAATCTCGGCGATTCGACGCTCGATGTCTTCGATGTTGTTCTCGGCCTGCCTTCTGGGTCTTGCCAGACCCGCCAACTTGGTTTCGAGCGCGTCCAGTTGTCGCTTCGCGGTCAGGCGTCTCGAATCATCCGCGGCCCTGGCGCGGATGTCAGCCAACTCCTCTTCCCGATTCTGGATATCCCAGTCGAGCTGCTGGAGGTCATATAGGTCTCTGATAGACGGCATTGCCCGCGCCCGGTAACTGAAAGTGAATTCATTCTAATACAATTACCAGAATCTATGTATAGGTTCCGGGCGTGGAAGCATCACAAAGTGGTGGGTGGAAACGATTCAGTCAGCAGTAGCACACTGGATTGCCTTGCGGCGAGCCCTTCGGGGTTCCTGCCTTTCGGAGACCTTTGCGAAACTCGGATCCGCTTCGACATGGAGGACTGGTTGGAAGGGTGCGTCACTCAATGCCTAGCTGCATTCTCCGCCTCCCCGTCCCTGGATTCCCGCCTTCGCGGGAATGACGAGATCGGCGGTATTGTCAGAATCGGGATGTATGGGATTGGCCGGACTTGCGGCGGCGGACTCGTCTGAGGTAGCGCTTGCCCTCTTCCAGCCCGATTCTGGCGAGGATTTGGGCGGCTGCGATCTTGTGGGTGCGGGTGTAGTCTTTGTGTCTGAGACCGAAGAGGTGTGGGGCGTCTTCGACCACCATGAAGGTGCTCTTGAGGTAGCGAACGACATCGCGTCCGTCGTTGGTCTCTGCGAGGACGATCTGGATGTCTCGTCTTTCTTAAACTATTGCAAAATCAACTGGTCGTGGTACTAGCGCCCGAAAACTGAATACTGAGAACTGAAAACTAACAACCAAGTATGCTACTCTCAATTCGGTTGAGCTATTCGATGGACGGTTTTGCCGAAAGCGCTGGTATATGCCTAACACAATTCTCATTGTCGAAGACGAACCGAATTTGCTGGCCGCTCTCGAGTACAACTTGAGGCACGAAGGACACACCGTGCTAGCCGCTGCCGATGGCGAGAGTGGTCTGCGGATGGCCAGGACCATGTCTCCCGACCTCATCATCCTGGACGTCATGCTGCCCATCCTCGACGGTTTCGAAGTATGCCGTATTCTCCGTCGCGAGTCCGACATCCCGGTAATCATGCTGACCGCCCGCGGAGAAGAGGATGACCGCGTTAGGGGCTTGGAACACGCCGACGACTACGTCACCAAGCCTTTCAGTATGCCCGAACTCCGTGCCCGCGTTCGTAACTTGCTCAGACGCGCCTCTTCCTCTCAGACCTACGACTTCGCCGAACGCTCCGAAATCATCAGGTCCGGGGACCTGACCATAGACCAGATAAGCCACTCGGTTACGCTCGACGACAAGCCGCTGGAAATGAAGCCGCGAGAATTCTCGCTCCTTGCCATGTTTGCCACCAACAAGGGACGCGCGTTCACGCGGAACCAGATACTGGAACACCTCTGGGGACACGACTACATCGGCGACTCCCGCACCGTTGACGTGCACGTCAGGTGGCTTCGCGAGAAGATCGAACTCGATCCCTCCAAGCCGCGCAGAATAGTAACGATAAGGGGGCTGGGCTACCGCTTTGACGGCTGAGGACACACCATGAATATCCTTCCCGAGTCCCTCCGCCTCAGAATGGTCGTATCCCACATGGCCGCCATATCGCTGACGGTCGCGGCGGTCGGAGTAACCCTCCTGGTTCTGGGAGTATCGGGAACCTCCCTGGTAGTAGCCGTTGCTGCAACCGCCGCTGTTGGCGCGCTTGGCTCGGTTGGGGCATCGTTTCTCATGGTGCGTTCCATCGCCGGTCCCGTTCATAACGTGGCCGAGGGAGCGCGCCGTCTGGCGAGAGGAGACCTGGACCACAGGGTGAGGTCTTCGTCCATGCGAGAGACCCGCGAGCTCAACGACGCATTCAACGAAATGGCGGTCACGCTTCGCGACCTCGTCCACGGCCTCGACAGCGAACGCAGCCTTCTTGCCGTCGTCATGGAGACCATGGCCGACGGCGTGATAGTCCTCGACTCCGACAACAGGATAAGGCTCATCAACCGCGCCGCCCAATGGCTTCTCGACGCCGACATCCACTCCGCGCGCGGGAGTACACTCGCCGAAATAGTGCGTGACCATGAACTGCTGGAACTCGCCTCCGGTTCCGCCGCCGCCGGACGGATTCAACGCGCCGAAATAGAACTTCTCCACCAACGGCGATTCCTGCACGCAATCGCCACCCCCATCTCCGCCGGTCCCAGTCGCGGCGTTCTTCTCACGCTCCAGGACGTGACCCGTCTCAGGCAGGTGCAGAACACCCGGCGCGAGTTCGTGAGCAACGTGTCCCACGAACTCCGCACTCCTCTGGCTTCGGTCAATGCCATGGTCGAAACCCTGGACGGCGGAGCGATCTACGACACCGAGGTCGCCCGGGACTTTCTGTCCCGCATACACGATGACATCGGACGCATGACGACCATGGTGGATGAACTGCTAGAACTCTCCAGTCTGGAGAGCGGTCAGATGCCGATTCACCTCGCCCCCGTCGAGCTGTCCAGAGTGGCGAACAAGGTGACAGAGCGATTCGAAACGAACGCCGCTTCCAGGGGAGTGAAGCTGCTCAGCCTGGTTCCCGACGACCTGCCGTACCTCATGGCCGACGCCGGCAAGCTCGATCAGATTCTGACCAACCTCGTGGAAAACGCCCTCAAATTCACGCCGCAGGGTGGTTGCGTCTCCCTCTCCGCCAGGACAGTCGAAGCGGGAATCGAGATCCAAGTCGCCGACACCGGCGTCGGCGTCCCGCGCGAGCATCTGCCCCATATATTCGAGCGTTTCTACAAGGTGGACAGGTCCCGCAGGAACGTCGGCACCGGACTTGGTCTTGCCATAACCAGACGCCTCGTCCAGGCGCACGGCGGCAACATAAAGGTCAGTAGCGTAGAGGGCGAAGGCAGCGTGTTCACCTTCAACCTGAGCCGGGCGTCGTGACCTTTGCCGAGGCCGCCCTGCTGGGTCTGATCCAGGGCTTGGCTGAGTGGCTGCCCGTCAGTTCCGAGGGAGTGTTGACCGCCGTCCAGTCGCTCGCGTTCGGAGAATCCCTGCCTGAAGCCGTGAACTTTTCCCTGTGGCTGCACATCGGCACCGCGCTCTCCGCGCTCGCGGCCTTCCGCACCGACGTGTGGGATGTACTGCGCGACGTCGTCAGCCGGCCCACCGCGCCGTCCCCAATCACCGCATACCTCGTGGTCGCCACTATTTCCAGCGCCCCGATTGGCTTCCTGCTATTGACAAGCCTCTTCGAATTCTCCGAACGCGTCGGAGCCGCGGCGATGGTCGTCGTGGGAGTCCTGATGCTGGTGACCGGCGCCCTCCTGCTCAGGAGTAGGTCCTCCGGGACCCGCACACGCGACGACGTGAGTTGGCCCGATGCCGTCCTGACCGGCATCGCCCAGGGACTCGCCGCGCTGCCCGGTCTCAGCAGATCGGGCCTCACCGTCGGCGTCCTGCTGTGGCGAGGTGTGGACCGGCGCGAGGCTCTCACCCTCAGCTTCCTCCTGAGCGTTCCGGCAAGTCTTGGCGCGGGCCTGTACGCCGCGATAAGCGCCGGCTACTACGCCTCCCCACAGGCGGCTGTTGCCCTCGCGGTGTCCGCGGTCACGGGCTTTGCGACCATTAGGGCTTTGATGGCTGTCGCCCAGCGACTTAACTTCGGCTGGTTCGTCCTCTTGATGGGAGCGGCGATAGTGGCGGGCGCTGCATTGACAGTGATGAACTAGTACCACATCCATATGAATATGCCACACTCTGGTCAGTCAACCGTCGTTCCCGCGAAGGCGGGAACCCAGGGGTGTGGGCTGGTTGCTGTATGCCAGAAACATATTGAACTGGTACTAGGTCCATAACCGCAGGAATCTGCCCACTCCGTTCATCAAAATCTCCAGACCCGTTAACCAACCGTTAAACACGTCTTTAACGGACATTAACCGGAGGGGAGTAACCTCTTCATGTTGAGAGAAATAACATTCGCGATCTTGGAGGTAAGATGAATAAGTACATTCAATCCAGACTGACAGGCTATTCGAGATTGCTCGTCCTCGGAATGGTCGTGGTGGCATTGATGGCGTGTGCAAGTGAAACGCCAGCGGCTCCGGCCGCGCCGACCCCGGACGTCGCGGCGATTGCGGCGCAGGCAGCCCAGCAAGCCGTTCAGCAGGCGCAGGCAGCCCAGCCAGCGGCTCCGGCCGCGCCAACCCCGGACGTCGCGGCGATTGCGGCGCAGGCAGCCCAGCAAGCTGTCCAGCAGGCACTGGCAGCCCAGCCTGCCCAGCCAGCGGCTCCAGCCGCGCCGACGCCGGATGTCGCGGCGATTGCGGCGCAGGCAGCCCGGCAAGCTGTCCAGCAGGCGCAGGCAGCCCAGCCTGCCGCCATTGCGGTTGAGGGACAGAAAACTGCCCTCAGCGGCACGATAGAGATAGACGGATCGAGCACGGTATTCCCGATAACCGAAGCAGTGGCCGAGGAATTCAACAAAGTAGCGCCCAAAGTCCGTGTAAACGTCGGAGTGTCGGGCAGCGGCGGAGGCTTCAAGCGCTTTACCGTTGGCGAGACCGACATATCGGATGCTTCCCGCCCTATAAAGGCGAGCGAAGCCGCAATAGCCAAGGAAAACGGCATAGAGTACCTTGAGTTCCTCGTAGGAGTGGATGGCCTGTCCGTCCTGGTCAGTCCCGAGAACGACTTCGTGGAATGCCTGACGGTCGAGCAACTGCACGAAATCTGGAAGCCGGAAAGCGCGGTCCAGAAGTGGAATGACCTCAACCCGGTATGGCCGGACAAGAGGATGAACCTGTACGGCCCCGGGACCGACTCCGGCACGTTCGACTACTTCACCGAAGAGGTCAACGGAGAGGCGGGCCTCTCCCGTGCCGACTACACCGCGTCCGAGGACGACAACGTGCTGGTGCAGGGCATAGGGGGCGACCGCAACGCGCTGGGCTACTTCGGATACGCGTACTACGCGGAGAACGAGGACAAGCTGAAGTTGGTGGCTGTGGACTCCGGCGAGGGCTGTGTGCTTCCAAGTGTGGAAACGATAGCTGACGGCGCTTACTCTCCCCTGTCCCGGCCGCTGTTCATCTACGTCAGCAAGACCAGCCTGGAACGCCCCGAAGTCCGTGAATTCGTCAGATTCTACATGGAACATGGCGCGGAGCTTACTGCCGAGGTCGGATATGTGCCCCTGAGCGCACAGGAATATCGGGACAACTTGAAAATTGCGGTTGAAGGACAGAAGACTGCCCTCAGCGGCACGATAGAGATAGACGGATCGAGCACGGTATTCCCGATAACCGAAGCAGTAGCCGAGGAATTCAACAAAGTAGCGCCCAAAGTCCGTGTAAATGTCGGAGTGTCGGGCAGCGGCGGAGGCTTCAAGCGCTTTACCGTTGGCGAGACCGACATATCGGATGCTTCCCGCCCTATAAAGGCGAGCGAAGCCGCAATAGCCAGGGAAAACGGCATAGAGTACCTTGAGTTCCTCGTAGGAGTGGATGGCCTGTCCGTCCTGGTCAGTCCCGAGAACGACTTCGTGGAATGCCTGACGGTCGAGCAACTGCACGAAATCTGGAAGCCGGAAAGCGCGGTCCAGAAGTGGAATGACCTCAACCCGGTATGGCCGGACAAGAGGATGAACCTGTACGGCCCCGGGACCGACTCCGGCACGTTCGACTACTTCACCGAAGAGGTCAACGGAGAGGCGGGCCTCTCCCGTGCCGACTACACCGCGTCCGAGGACGACAACGTGCTGGTGCAGGGCATAGGGGGCGACCGCAACGCGCTGGGCTACTTCGGATACGCGTACTACGCGGAGAACGAGGACAAGCTGAAGTTGGTGGCTGTGGACTCCGGCGAGGGCTGTGTGCTTCCAAGTGTGGAAACGATAGCTGACGGCGCTTACTCTCCCCTGTCCCGGCCGCTGTTCATCTACGTCAGCAAGACCAGCCTGGAACGCCCCGAAGTCCGTGAATTCGTCAGATTCTACATGGAACATGGCGCGGAGCTTACTGCCGAGGTCGGATATGTGCCCCTGAGCGCACAGGAATATCAGGACAACTTGGAATTGGTAAGTCAGTAGTCGTATAAAGTAAAATTGCTTCGTAAGGATCCTGCCCCTGCCGGAATTCACAAGGGTATAAAAGAGTCCCTTCCCTCTTGATGAGGGAAGGTTATGAAGGCGGTGATTAGGCTGAATGCCTGCGCCGCCCGCCCATAAATATTTCAGGAGGGGTACTTTTTGGAGAACGCAGTGTCTGGCGCAGTAGAATCAGTAGAATCGGCGCCCCCGTCTGATGATATCAGGGTTGCGGAGAGCAGATTCCGCCGGGGGCGTGGCGGCAATATTGAAAGCCGCATCGTCCGGTGGGTATTCTTCGCCTGTGCTATCGTCTCCATATTCACGACTATTGCTATCGTCTTCAGCCTGGTCAGCCAGGCTGTCGGCTTTTTCCAGTCAGTCCCCATTTGGGACTTCCTTACCGGCACTCGATGGACTCCAATCCTCAAGCCTAGATCCTACGGCGTCTTGCCCCTGGTCAATGGCACTCTTCTGGTCGCCGCGCTCGCCGCTATCGTCGCCCTTCCGATAGGACTCATGACCGCCATATTCCTCTCGGAATACGCCCCGGACAAGCTCCGCCGGGTTGTCAAGCCCGTCCTTGAGATTCTGGCCGGTGTCCCAACCGTCGTTTACGGGTACTTCGCCCTAACTTTCGTAACTCCTCAGCTTCAGAGAATCTTCCCCGATATGATCGTCTTCAACGCGCTCAGCGCCGGCGTCGTCATGGGAGTGATGATAATTCCGATGGTCTCTTCTCTCAGCGAGGACGCTATGATCAGCGTACCGAGATCACTGAGGAACGCTTCCTACGCGCTCGGAGCCACCAGGCTGGAGACCACCATAAAGGTCGTCGTCCCCGCCGCGCTCTCCGGCATAGTGGCCTCTTTCATACTCGCCATATCCCGCGCGGTGGGCGAAACGATGCTCGTAACCATCGCCGCGGGCGCTACCCCGCGTATGACGATCAATCCTCTGGATAGCATTCAGGCCATGTCCGCCTACATTGTCCAACTCAGCCTGGGTGAAGCTCCACACGGCTCGCTCGAATACAACACCATATTTGCGGTCGGAATCGTGCTGTTCGTCATGACGCTCGGACTCAATGTGCTGGGCTACTGGGTAGTCCGTCGCTGGAGACAGGTTTACTAATGGCTGCTCAAACAAACGCCAACTTCAACCCCGCGCTTGCGCGGCGCAAGACGATAGGCGCGATCTTTTACTTCGTGTTCCTGAGCGCGGTTATGGTCGGCATCATCGGCCTGCTCGTGCTGCTCACCGAGATCATCACAACCGGTTGGTCCTGGCTCGACTGGAACTTCATCACCAGCTATCCGTCTCGGCACCCCGAACAGGCGGGAATCAAGTCCGCGATGATGGGCACCATCTGGGCGATTAGTCTGACCGCCGTGTTCACAGTGCCTATCGGAGTCGGAGCTGCCATATATCTCGAAGAATACGCTCCTCGCAATTGGTTCACTGGGCTCATAGAGATAAACATTTCCAACCTCGCCGGTGTGCCTTCCATCGTGTACGGACTGCTCGGATGGGCGCTCTTCGTGCAGCTGATGTCGCTGGGCAGAGTGGTACTCGCCGGTGCGATGACGCTCTCCCTGCTTGTCCTGCCAATCGTGATACTCGCCTCGCGCGAGGCCATACGCGCAGTCCCCAACGAATACAGGCTCGGAGCGTTCGCACTTGGCGCCGACCAGTGGCAGGTCATCAAGGGAACGGTTCTTCCCTCTGCCATTCCCGGCATCCTCACCGGAACGATACTCGCCCTCTCCAGGGCCATCGGTGAAGCCGCCCCTGTCATTGCGATTAGCGCACTGGTCTATCTGACCTTCGTGCCTGCATCGCCGCTCGATCAGTTCACCGTGATGCCCATACAGATATTCAACTGGATTTCCCGACCGCAGGAAGATTTCCGGAGCCTCGCCGCGGCGGGAATCATGGTTCTGCTGATTATCCTGCTCTCCATGAACGCCGTGGCGGTACTACTCAGAAACAAGTTCCAAGTTAGGTCGGAGGAGTAGCGTGAACGACTCGGCTCCAATTTTCCAGGTCAACAACCTGAGTCTCTACTACGAGACGTTTCGCGCCCTAAGAGATATAAACATGGCGATCAATCGCTACTCTGTTACTGCCCTCATCGGGCCCTCCGGCTGCGGCAAGAGCACCTTGCTTCGCTGCTTCAACCGTATGAACGACTTGATCCCCGGAGCTCGCATAGATGGCGAGATTCTCTTCGAGGAATCCAACCTGTACGACGACCGGGTTGACGCAACCGAGATTCGCTCTCGCATAGGCATGGTATTCCAGCGTCCTAACCCCTTCCCCAAGTCCATCTACGACAACGTCGCCTTTGGCCTCAAGATAAACGGCTATCGCGGCGACATGGAGGAGGCGGTGGAGCGTTCGCTCAGGCAGGCCGCCATCTGGGACGAGGTGAAAGATCGCTTGCGCGACAGCGCTCTTACTTTGTCCGGTGGTCAGCAACAGCGTCTGTGCATCGCCCGCGCCATAGCGGTAGAACCCGAAGTAATCCTCATGGACGAGCCTGCGTCCGCCCTGGACCCCATAGCCACCCTGGCAATCGAGGACCTGGTGCGCCAGCTCAAGGAACACTATACGATAGTCATCGTTACACACAACATGCAGCAGGCCGCCCGTGTCTCTGACGAAACGGCCTTCCTCATGGTGGGCGAGGACCGCGCCGGATACCTCGTGGAGCACGGCGACACCAACAAGATATTCACCAACCCCGAAAACGAGCGCACAGAAGCCTACATAACCGGACGCTTCAGCTAGAATTCATCTACTCCTCTCCCTCAAGGGCTGAGAGGGGTAGATGAAAGTGTACAACTAAGTATGAATACCAATGTACAGGCTCCTCTTCCTCAGGGCTCGCAGGGGTTTGCAAATGTGTGGCCAACCATAAGTAAGTACCAACCAACAGGCTCTCTCTCCCTGAGGGAGAGGGTTGGGGTAAGGGTGACCGGAGGACTCCAATGCCGCGAACAGACTTCCATAGAGACCTCAGAGAACTTCAAGGCGACCTCCTGCAACTCGGCGGAATGGTGGAAAAGGCTATCATCAAGTCCCTGGATGGGCTCAAGAATCGCGATATGGCGCTGTGTGAAGAGGTCATAAGAGAGGACGACGCCATAGATTGGAAGCGCTTCGAAATCGAAGAGGAATGCCTTGACCTCATAGCCACCCAGCAGCCTCTGGCCGGCGACCTGAGAATCCTTATTACCGTACTGCACGTCTCCACCGAACTGGAACGCATAGGCGACTATGCCGAAGGCATCGCCAAGATCAGCGTCGCGATGGGCGACGAGCCCCCTCTCAAACCCCTCATTGACATACCGCGCATGGCCGACCGCTCCATGGATATGCTCCGACGAAGCCTTGATTCCTTCGTAAACCGCGACGTCACCGCGGCCAGGCAGGTATGGGACGACGATGATGAGGTGGACGCGCTCTACGAGCAGGTCTATCGCGAACTGCTCACGTACATGATGGCCGACCATAGCGCCATCAGGCGCGCCACCTACCTACTCTGGATCGCACACGACCTTGAGCGCATCGCCGACCGCACCACCAACATCGCCGAGCGCGTCATCTTCCTGGTCACCGGCACCATGTCCCAGAAGAAGGTCCCCGCAAGCTAGGCCGACAATATACGCCTTCGGAGACTTCTGCCCGTCTGGTTCTATTTGTCTTGTGGATCTTACTTACAGCGCGTGGCGTCCATCGCAGCTCCCGAAGCAAGCCGTTGTTCCAGATATATCCCTCTGATATACTATGCGAGGTTTGCGGACCTCGTTCGGCGAGGGAGGCTTGCAATGCCCTGTATGCTCCTGAATCGAGTTGCGGCATTGTACCTTGATCCACGAACTCACCCAAATAATTTCGTCCACAGAGTTGACCCACACAAAGCACATTAGTGATAACGCAAGAAAGGAGGTGGGCTATTGAAGTGGATTGATTATGAGGCCCCCCACTCTGTAAGGGAAGCTGTTGACCTGCTGAGTCAGGCAGGTGACAGGGCCAAGCCCCTGGCTGGAGGTACAGACCTTCTCGTCCAGCTTAGGGCGAGGGCATTCGACCTGGATCTGGTGGTGGACTCGAAGAACATACCCGAACTTAACGAGCTTACCTATGACCCGGACAACGGACTGACTATCGGCGCGGCAGTGCCGTGCTACCGGATTTATGGAAACTCCACCGTGAGCAGAGTGTACCCCGGCATCGTGGACGCCGCCAGCATCATCGGCGGAACCCAGATACAGGGACGCGCATCATTCGGCGGTAACCTGTGCAACGCCGCGCCCAGCGCCGACTCTGTTCCCGCTATGATTGCATACAGCGGCGTGGCGCGCATCGCAGGACCCAACGGCAACCGTGAGGTCGCCCTCGAAGACTTCTGCACCTTCGTCCGCCAGACCGTTCTGGAACCGGGCGAGATACTGGTTTCCCTGCACTTCCCCTCTCCCCCTGCCAACTCGGGAGCCAACTACATTCGGTTCATTCCCAGAAACGAAATGGACATCGCCGTGGCGGGCGCCGGAGTATCGGTCGTCCTCGACAATGGCAACATAGCCTCGGCAAGGGTAACGCTCGCGTCGGTCGCTCCCACGCCTCTGTTCGTAGAGGAAGCGGGCAGCGCGGTCGCCGGAAATCCCGCGACCGAAGAAACCGTCCGCATTGCCTCCGGCATTGCCAGGGACGCCGCAAAGCCAATTACCGATATGCGTGGCACCATCGAGTACCGCAAGCACCTCTGCGAAGTGCTGACGCGACGCGCGATGCTTACCGCCATCGAACGAGCTAAGGAGAACTAGATTGCCCGCTAAGACTTATGTACAGACTACAATCAACGGCGAGCGAGTCGAATTCCTCTGCGAGCCGCGCCAGAGCCTGCTCGAGGTCCTGCGCGACGAGATCGGGCTTACCGGCACCAAGGAAGGCTGCAACGACGGCAACTGTGGGGCCTGCACGGTCGAGTTCGACGGTCGCATCGTAACTGCCTGCCTGGTCCTCGGCGTCGAGGCCGAAGGCAAGGATATTACCACCATCGAGGGCGTCGCCGAGGGAAGCACCCTCCACCCCGTGCAGCAGGCATTCCTCGAGAACGCCGCGCTCCAGTGCGGAATCTGCACCCCCGGCTTCATCGTCGCCTCTAAGGCCCTTCTGGAGCATAACCCCGATCCCTCAGAACACGAGATACGATTCTGGCTTGCCAACAACCTCTGCCGCTGCACCGGCTACGACAAGATCGTCCGTGCGGTTCAGGACGCGGCGGTGAAGATGCAGGAGGCTTAGACCCATGACCACTACCGTTGACTACGAACGAAACATGGTGCTGGCCACTAAGACCTACGACGTGGTCGGCACTCGTCCCATCCGCCACGATGGGACAGACAAGGTTACTGGTAGGGCTCTGTACGGAGCGGACTACGATACCGCCGGACTTCTTCACGGCCACATTGTCCGCAGCCCGCACGCCCACGCCAATATCAGGAACGTTGACACGTCCAAAGCCGAGGCTCTCGAAGGCGTTCTCGCAGTGGTTACCCACGCCGACTTCACCGGAGACGCCGACGGCTTGGTTGACATGGGCGAAGGCGCCCCCACCAGCCTCAAGTGGCTCCGCGACAATGTACTCGCCTCTGACAAGGCTTTGTACAGGGGCCACGCCATAGCCGGTGTCGCCGCCGTCAACCCGCATATCGCTGAAGAAGCCGCGAGCCTGATCGAGATTGACTACGAGGTTCTGCCTCCGGTCATTACCGTTGAACAGGCTATGGCCGACGGTGCGCCCATACTCCACGCCGACCTCAAGACAAAGGAGCTTGGCGAGGAAACCGACAACGTAAGTAACGTCGCCGACCACTTCCAGCACAAGAAGGGCGACACCGCCAAAGGATTCGCCGAGGCCGACGTCATCGTCGAGCGCGAGTACCGCGCCAAGACCGTCCACCAGGGCTACATCGAGCCCCACAACGCCACTGCGCTCTGGAACGCTGACGGCAGAGTTCATGTATGGTGCAGCACGCAGGGCGCTTTCGCCGTCCGCGACGCTATGGCCCAGCTCCTGGAACTGCCCGAATCCCAGATCAGGGTTACCCCCATGGAGATCGGCGGCGGCTTCGGCGGCAAGATCCCCATATATCTGGAACCTGTCGCCGCGCTTCTGTCCAGGAAGTCCGGTCGCACGGTGAAGATCGTCATGACCAGGGCCGACGTTTTCGAGGCGTCCGGTCCCACCTGCGGCTCCTGGAGCCGTGTCAAGATAGGCGCCAAGAACGACGGCACCATCACAGCCGCCGAGGTCGAACTCGCTTTCGAGGCGGGTGCGTACCCCGGCTCCCCTGTTCCCGCCGGCGCGCAGTGCGCTCTGGCCCCCTACGACATAGAAAACGGCACCGTTGACGGCTACGACGTGGTTGTCAACAAGCCCAAGACAGCCGCATACCGCGCCCCCGGTGCGCCCAATGCCGCCTTCGCCGTCGAGCAGGCCGTTGACGAGGTTGCCCAGAAACTTGGCATGGACCCCATCGAACTGCGCCTCAAGAATGCAGCCAAAGAGGGAACTCGTCGCGTTGACGGTCCCGTATTCGGCAGGGTCGGTCTGGTTGAAACCCTGGAGGCCATGCGAGACCATCCCCACTACAACGCTCCTCTTGGCGAGAACCAGGGACGCGGCGTCGCAGTCGGATTCTGGTTCAACATCGGCTTCCACTCCGCGGTTGACCTCGCTGTCAACGGCGACGGCACCGTAAATCTGACCGAGGGCTCCACCGACATCGGCGGCTCCCGCGCATCCATCGCTATGCAGGCAGCAGAGGTCCTCGGCATACCTGCCGAGGATGTTCACCCGTCCGTCGTGGACACCGACTCCATAGGCTACACCTTCCTGACCGGCGGAAGCCGCACCACATTCGCCACCGGGTGGGCCGCTTATGAAGCCGCGCAGTCCGTCAAGCGACAGATGATCGAGCGTGCCGCCACAATCTGGGACGTGGATGTTGACTCCGTGCAGATGGAAAAGGGCGTCATCAGCTCTGCCACTGATCCGGAACTCAGCATGACCTTCAAGGAACTGGCGGGCCAGCTCGCCGGCACCGGCGGCGGCATATCCGCCAGCGAGTCGGTCAACCCGCAGAGCTTCGGCGGATCCTTCGCTGGCAACATCGTTGACCTGGAAGTCGATCCCGAGACCGGCAAGACCGACGTGGTCCGCTTCACCGCCGTCCAGGACGTCGGTAAGGCCATCCACCCCTCCTACGTCGAGGGTCAGATGCAGGGCGGCTCCGTGCAGGGCATCGGCTGGGCCCTGAACGAGGAATACTACATGAACAACGACGGCGGCATGGACAACTCCACGCTGCTCGACTACCGTATGCCCACAAGCCTTGACCTGCCCATGATTGACACGGTCATCGTCGAGGTCGCCAACCCTGGACACCCCTACGGTGTGCGCGGCGTCGGCGAGGCAAACATCGTTCCTCCGACTCCTGCCGTAGCCAACGCCATCCAGAGCGCAACCGGCAACCGCCTCTTCGAAACTCCGATGAACCCTGTAGCCATCGTAGCCGCTCAGGAGAACGGGAGCTAACCCGGCGCGTAGAAAACCGAATAGCCTAGCCACACGGGGCGGGGTCTTAGACTCCGCCCCGTGTATAATATCCGGGACACGAATAAGCGACGTTCACTCCGACAGGAGGCTGACAAGTGATAGCCAAAGTCCCCCTGATCCTCGACCCCCAGCCCGAGGGCGGGTACACAGTAACATCTCCCCTACTGCGCGGCTTGGTAACCGAAGGCGACACAATAGCCGAAGCGTTGTACAACGCCCAGGACGCCTTCCAGGTAGTGCTTGAATTTTATCAGGAAGATGGTCGCTCCCTGCCGCTCGAAACCTTCGTCGAGAATGCCGACGAGCCCTTGCGTACGGAAATTCTAGCTCCTATTCCTGTCCGTATCCTCACACCAGAACAAGAGAACATATCAGACGAGGTGCCATAGTGAAATTGAGTTCATGTGCTAAGATTCGCATTGAGCGATTCAGAAAATCCTTCCGTGGATCTCCTCGTACTCTCCTAAATTCGGTTCCATCCAACAACTGGAAATCTAACCATATACCTACCATAAGATTAAGACGAAATTACGCACTGCCTAGTCAGGCTGCTAGTAATTCGGATTTCTGTTTCCATCTTGACCGAACCTTGAGTCAGTGGGGTGCAAAACGCCTAGGGGCTATTGGATCGACAGAATTTGTAAGTCAAATTAAGAAAGCAGCAGGTAAACTCGATTCCCTGAGTTCTCTACGAATTGAGAGTATAGATTATAATATTGACGAGTCTGCTTCTGATCTTTGGGAAGTTATTGCTGAACTGAGAATCACTGCTGGTGATGCCCGACTTGTATCAGGGACTAAAGCCATACACCATCTGCTTCCAGATCTGCTTCCTCCGATGGACAATGAATACACTGGTAGTTTTTTCTTTTATCCTGGGGCCATATACAGAAAGAGTTCAAAAGGGGAACGGCTAGAAGGGAAATATTTCAAAGCCATGTTCCCTGCTTTTGTTGATTTGGCTAGAGACCTTGCTCCTGAACTTAATAGCTTTGTTAGCGCAAATAGCTTCAACACCTCCATCCCTAAGACATTGGACAACGCAATCATTGGATTCATGGAATTGGAGAGGCATCGAACCGATAACGAACTCTTTGACTCACTTGAATAACATCAAATCACACACTGAAACTAGGAGAAGCCAATGGCCACCGTCGAAAGACGAGGGAGGATCAGTCGGACTCGTCTTCCCTCACCCATCAACGTACGCCCTCTCGATAACCTGAAGATATGGCTGGAATACGAGGATGGTGTCGAAGGCGTTGTTGACCTTTCCGACATGAGGGACAAAGGCGTCTTCAAAGCCTGGAACGATAGGTCGTTCTTCGAGCGAGTCCACATAGACGCGAAAGGCGACGTCTCCTGGGGCTTCGATTCGAATGGCGTGGAATTCGATCTGGCGACGGATGTCCTCTACGCCAACGTACTGGGTATAAGCCGCGATGACATGAAGAAAATGGACGGCTTTGAAGAACTTCATTCGGAGATTGAAAGGCGTAGGAAGATATACCATGCCGGAAATCAGTCGCTGGGGCGGGATGACCGTCACAATTAACTGGCGCGATCACCCATGGCCGCACTTTCATGTTAGATATTCCGGCGACGAAGCGATATTCGACCTGCGAACGATGGACTTTACTGAAGGAGCGTTGCCGCCAAGAAGGGCAAGGGATATACGCGCCTGGGCCAGGCTCAATGAAGAAGCCCTATTGGATAACTGGAACCGGGCCGAAGCCGGCCAGCCTACGTACAAAATAGAACCTTATAGATAGTTCTTGCTATAAAGTATCCAATCCTACGTTCTTCACAGGTATCAAAATTGAACAAGCTTACATTATCTATCTTAGCGGCGATAACCTTACTCTCAATCAGCTTTGCTCTAGCCTGTGACCCCGACGACCCTACTCCCGGTTCCGCCGACACTCCCTTCAGAATCGGCGTCATGGAATCCGTCACTGGCCCGGGCGAGACCTACGGCACCGTCGCCGTCCAGGCCAAGCAGATGGCCGCCGACGAAATCAATGCCGCCGGGGGCATCGAGGGCCGCAGGCTCGAACTCGTCGTCGAAGACTCCAAGTGCAACGCCCAGGACGCCATCACCGCCTATCGGAAACTCACCGACGTGGACGGCATGAAGATAATCCTCGGAACATCCTGCAGCGGTGCGATGCTGGGCGTTGCCCCCGTAGCTGAGGAAGACCGGACAATCCTGTTCTCAGGCTCGGCCAGCAACTCCGACATCGCCAACGCCGGCGACTACATCTTCCGCACCCAGATAAACGATATCGAGGTCGGAATCGGCACCGGCAACGTCCTTTGGGGCGACGGCATCCGCACCCTGGCCACGATAACCGAAGAGACCGACTACGCCGAGGGCGTTAGGCGCAACACTGCCGCCCAGTTCGAGAAGAACGGTGGAGAGGTCGTGGCTGCCGAGCGTTACGGGTCCGACATCACCGATTTCAGGACCCAGTTGACCAAGCTGTTCGCGGCGAATCCCGACGCGCTCCATGTATCGCCCCAGTCCGAGTTCTCCGCTGGAACCATCGTCAAGCAGGCGCGGGAACTCGGCTACCAGGGCCCGATCTATGGAGAAACTGTCTCCATGGGAGCCACCTCGCTCGAACTGGCGGGCGACGCGGCCACAGGCATGAGGGCGATCACCGCCGCGCTCGATCCTGATAACGAGAAGGCGCAGGAAGTTCTCGCAAAATTCAGAGAACGCTACAACTACATCGCGCTCCCCTGGTTCATCGGCTCACACTACGATGACATATTCATCACCGCCGAGTGCCTGAAGAAGACCGGCGACGACCAGGACGCCGACGGCTTCAGAGACTGCTTGTACGAGATCACCTGGAGTGGAGCCCTCGGCGACGACTACAGCTTCGACGACCAGGGCGAAGTCGTTGGCCTGGCCAGGTCCGTCGTGGAAGTTCTGCCCCCGTCTGAAAGGACCGACGACAACTATGGCTACAAAGTCCTCGGCCTCACCTCCGACTGGGCCGCCGCGTCCCCCTGATTGAAATATCCGAGCCTGTATAATAATCTTAGTCAGTGATCGGAGCTAAACCATGGCAACCGTATTCATCCCATCGCTCATGCAGAAACTCAGCGACGGTCAGAACAGCGTCCAGGTAGAGGGCGCGACCGTTCGCCAGATAGTCAACAATCTCGATGAGATCCACCCCGGATTCAAGGACCGCCTCGTCCAGGACGGCAGAATCAAGGGCAACATATCCGTCGCGGTGGACGGCGAGATAACACCGCTCGGAATGCTCGAAAAGGTCGGCGAAAACAGCGAAATCCACTTCCTGCCCGCCATAGGCGGCGGCGCATGAACGGGACGAATCTCCAGCCGCTAGACGAAGACTGGAACACTGCGCTGGCCGTAGTCGCACACCCCGACGACCTCGAATACGGAGCCGCCAGCGCGATATCCAAGTGGACATCCGAGGGCAAACGGGTCGTCTATCTGCTTGCCACCCGTGGCGAGGCAGGCATAGACGGCATGACTCCTGAAGAGACCGCCAGGGTGCGCGTCCAGGAGGAGATAGCCGGAGCAGCCGTCGTCGGAGTTGACACCGTCGAATTCCTCGACCACACCGACGGAATCGTCGAATACGGCCCCGCCCTCCGCCGCGACATAGCGCGTGCCATCCGCGCCCACAAGCCCGACGTGGTCATAACCATCAACTTCGACCTCCGCTTCTCACAGGGAGCAGCCAACCAGGCCGACCACCGCGCCGTAGGACTCTCCGCCCTGGACGCTGCTCGCGACGCAGGCAACCGATGGATATTTCCCGAGCTCCTTGAAGATGGCCTCGAACCCTGGAACGGGGTCAAAGCCCTCTTCGTGAACGCCTCTCCTAACGCCACCCACGCCGTGGACGTCGGAGACCACATCTACAAGGGAGTCGAATCGCTCGACAAGCACGAGAAATACATCCAAGGCCTCGGCTCCGACGTCGATCCCGAGATGATGCTGACCATGAACGCCAACGCCACCGGAATAGAGTTCGGCTGCGACTATGCCGTCAGCTTTGAAGTATTCGAACTATGAAAGAGTTGCAAAAGTCCCCTTTCCCGCGATGGGCTTATAAGGGTATGCAAATTGTACGGTCCCCTCTCCCTGAGGGAGAGGGCTAGGGTGAGGGTGAAACTTCAATTACAATTCGGTCATACTCGCGATGGGAGACCTTTGCACAACCACCGTCATACCCGCGAAGGCGGGTATCCAGGGGCAGGGAGGTGGTGCAGCCAGCCAGCCATTCTTGGACTGTCCCACACAATGTCAACCGACCCCGGTCGTCGACACCCTCTGTAAACTGACTGCTGACCACTGATAACTGAGAACCAAGAACCAACAACAGGAGACAAGACCCATGACAGACAAGCAGATACAAGGCGTAATAGTCCCCATGCTCACGCCCCTCAACCCCGACGAGACCGTGGACATCCCCTCCCTCCGCAGCCTCGTCAACTACCTGATAGACAACGGAGTGCACGGCATCTGGGCATCCGGCACAACAGGGGAATTCGCCAACCTGCCCGACACCGAGCGTGTTCGCAGCATGGAGGCAGTCGTGGACGAAGTCGCCGGACGAGTCCCGGTGATAGGCAACATTTCCAGCACCTCCACTCAGATGTCCATTACCCTCGCACAGGAAGTCAGCGAACTCGGTATGGACGGCATTGCCCTGACGCCGCCATACTACTATCCCGACTCCCAGGACGAGCTTATGGACCACTACCGCTACACCCGCGACAGCGTGGGTGTTCCCCTGTGGGTTTATAACATCCCCCAGACCGTCAAGACTGCCGTCGAGCCGAGCACCATAGCCGCGCTCGCCGCCGAGGGTACTGTCGTTGGAGTCAAGGACAGCTCCGGCGCCGGTGAACTCCTCGCCCAGCTCAATGTCCTCTGCGATCAGGGCGAGATCTCCCTGCTCCGATTCCTGGGTACGACGTTCCGCGTAACCAGCGCGGGATCAGTTGGCGTGCATGGAGTCATTCCAGGAATCGCCAACCTCGTTCCTGACGCCTGCGCGCGGGGCTGGGAGGCAGGAGAAGCCGGAGACACCGACACCGTTCGCGAGTGCAACGCCCAGATTATCAGGGCCCAGAAAGTGGGAGCGGTCGCCGGGGGAGGCGGAGCCAACGCCGCCAGCTTCGGCGGAATGAAGGCCGCCCTGAAGCACATGGGAGTCATCGAACACGACACCACGTCCCGCCCCTTCCGACCCCTGACCGACGAAGAAAAGGCCCAGATCCCGCCCATCCTCGACGAAATGGGACTCACCGGCTGATTCACAGGCTTAGGCAAAAGCTACCACATGGAATGCCGCATTCTCTGAAGTCATGTTCCTCATCCCTGATTCTGCAAAGCAGGGGGGATGAGGAACAACTGCTCATCGTGCCGATTTAGGTTCATCGTGAAGAACGGAATCTTTGCGAAATCAATGAATAAGACTTCGGAGGAAGCCCCTATCAAACCGCACAACCGAAAGTCCCTGGCCCGCGATCCCAACTCCACTACACCCCAGATCCGATTCTATGCTACAATTCACTCAGCGACAGAACAATAGTGCTCAGCAATATTTAGCAGAACTTGTCCAACGACTCCAACCCCACGCCGAAAAACCCTCTGAACAGGTGAATACAGGTCAAATGCAGGTACCAGACACCGTCTGCACCCACTTGCAGAGTCCCTGCAGAGCGCCTGCAGCGCCACCAGCTTGTTATAATACCGGATAAATACCCACAAACCACAGGTTCGGCTTCCCCAAGAAACCAATTGACAAATCCTACCAGCCACTCCGTCCCCGCTCAGGGCATAAACCTCCACTATGTTGACTGGGGAACTCCCCCCGGCGCGGACGACGCACCCACCATATTCCTGCTCCACGGCGACATGCGCACGAGCAGGTCTTGGGACGCCGTAGCCCGTCGTCTCTGCGACAGCTACCGTGTACTCGCCCTGGACTCCCGCGGACACGGTGACAGCGATTGGCCGGACACCGGATACACATTCGCCCAGCGCGTTGATGACCTCGAAGCGTTCTCCGACGCCATCGGAATGCGAAACGCTATCGCTGTCGCACACTCCACCGGAGGCGTCGTAGCCACGCTCCTGTCAGACCGCCGCCCCGACATATTCACCCGCCTGGCCCTGCTCGAGCCGATGGTCGTCGTTACCGAGAGCTTCCAGCGAATGGTGTCGAAGCGGGCCGAAACGCCCCGTCGAACATGGGACAGCCGTGAGGGTATGTACAAATACCTCAAGTGGCACCGCATGACCGGCAAGTGGCCGGACGAGGTAATCAGGGATGTAGTGGACCACGAGTCCTATGAACTGCCAAACAGCCGCCTCGACATAAAGTGGGCCACCGCCTCCATGCGCTGGAGCGAGCGCGAAGGCGACTACCTGGATCTCAAGCCGGCTCTCAGAACGCTGGAAAAGCCCATACTGTTCATTATGAGCGACTCCCGCGCCGACCAGTTCAGGCATCTCCACCCCATCGCCGAAGAGACCCCGGACTTCGATCTGCTGACAATCCCCGACAGCGGACACAACATGTACATGGACCAGCCCGCCGCCGTAGCCGAGGCCGTGAGGAACTTCATCGAGGGTGTCTAAGGATAGGGGTTATGGCCTTGGAATGTCGAGATCTCGACATATCTTTCTGACCATTATTTCGTTTATCTCAGTATGCCTTGGTATAGCAGTCTGCATATTGTTCGATGGGTTGACCCAAATGGTGTGCCTTCGCCCTTCACGTACGAACACGCAACCGTGAGAGCGAAGGTGCGCAAGCAGTCTCCGCCGTCTCAAACCGCGATTTCCACTTCTTCGTATCCGATTGAGGCGGCGCCCAGCGCGTCGGCTTTATTCAATTCCAGCATGTCCTCGAGGGCGCACCGGAGGCTGACAAGAAGCTCTTCTCGTGTCCTCTCCTGGGCGTTCACCCCCCTGATCTCCTTGACCCAACCGAGCCACCATTCGCCATCGCACTGTATCACCGCTGTATAAGTCTGGCTCACTTCACTACCTCCGAACCATTTCAAGGGATGAGTGCAAATCCCATCCAGTATATCCCAACATCCTGCCAAATCCTGATTCTGGCATAAACCCGTTAACTCGCCTGCCCCTCCCGCTGCGGCGTTGCGCGTTACGTTTAGTTCCAATACAATAAACTCTATCTAAAACTACAATAAAGAGGTGTATTGGAATGGCCAAATTTTCCACTGAGCGCATCAGGAATATCGTGCTTCTGTCGCATAGTGGTGCGGGCAAGACTATATTGGCCGAAGCCATGCTGCACATGACGGGTGCCACGACGCGAATGGGAAGAGTCGAAGACGGCACTACCGTGTCCGACTTCGAGCCCGAAGAGCACAAGCGGGGCACTAGCGTCAATACCGCCATCCTGAACGCCCAGTGGAAAGACCACAAGATCAACGTACTGGATACCCCCGGATACGCCGACTATCGTGGAGAGGTCGTTTCAGGCGTGCGAGTGGCTGATACCGCCGTCATTATGGTCGCCGCCCAGGCGGGCATCGAGGTCGGCACCGGCCAGATGTGGAGCATGGCCGGTGAAAGAGACTTGCCCCGCATAGTCTATATCTCCAAGATTGACAGGGAAAATTCCGACTACTACTCGGTAGTGGATTCCCTTCAGCAGCGATTTGGCAGGCATCTCGTCCCTGTACAGATCCCCGTTGGCTCAGAAGCTGCATTCTCCGGCGTTGTGAATCTGCTGGACATGAGCGCGGACGTTCCCGATGAGGTAGCGGACGCGGTCGAAGAGGGACGCGAACGGCTCACCGAGGCCGTCGCCGAGATTGACGACGACCTTGCCGACAAGTATCTGGAAGGCGAAGAGATTACCCACGACGAGATGGTCCAGGGCATCAAGCAGGGAATCATGACCGGCGAACTCGTCCCCATTCTCGCGGGCTCTCCCCTGAATGAACTGGGTGTGAGAGAGTTCATGGACTTTGTCGTGGAATATCTCCCCTCCCCCGCGGACTCTCCCCCGGCGTCCGGCCACGCTCCCGGCTCCGACGATGAGATCGAACTGCCCTGCGACAACTCGGGTCCGCTTGCCGCTCTGGTCTTCAAGACCGCCGCCGACCCGTTCGTGGGTAAACTGTCCTACTTCAGGGTTTACAGCGGCGCCTTCAAGGGCGACTCCCAGATGTACAATGCGAGCAAGGGCGAGACCGAGCGAATCGCCCAGGTTTTCGAGATTCAGGGCAAGGAGCAGTCCACCGTCCCCGAACTCGCCGCTGGCGACATTGGGGCCATTTCCAAGCTCAATACCGTCCTGACCGGCGATACACTCAGCGCATCCGAACAGCCTCTCATCCTCGAAGGACTCACTTTCCCCGCTCCGGTCTATCAGAGAGCGGTGTACCCCAAGTCCAAGGCCGACGTCGACAAGATGACCAGTTCGCTCTCCAGAATAGTGGAAGAAGACCCGTCCGTCGTCACCTCGCGCGAGCCCGACACCAACGAAATGCTCATCAGCGGACTCGGCGACACGCACCTTGGAGTCTCCCTGGAGAAAATGCAGCGCAAGTTCGGCGCTGAGATGATACTCGAAATCCCGCAGGTGCCCTACAAAGAGACCATAAACAGGAGGGCGCGGGTCGAATATAGGCACAAGAAGCAGACCGGCGGGCACGGCCAGTTCGGTCACGTCTGGATCGAAGTGGAACCTATGCCTCGCGGCACCGGATTCGAATTCTCGGAGACCATTGTCGGAGGAGTCGTCCCGCGCGAGTACATACCGTCCGTGGAAAAGGGCGTCAGGAATGCCCTGAACGGCGGAGTAGTAGCCGGATACCCGGTCGTGGACATGAAGGCCACCCTCGTGGATGGCAGTTTCCACCCTGTTGACTCCTCAGGCGTCTCTTTTGAGATCGCCGGAGGGCAAGCCGCCGCCAAGGGGATACAACAGGCAAACCCGATCATACTCGAGCCGATAATGAAGGTCGAGATCACCGTCCCCGATAACTTCACCGGAGACATCATCGGCGACCTCAACAGCAGGCGCGGTAGAATACAGGGCATGATCCCGGGAGACGGCACTACCACCCTGCAGGTCGAAGCTCCGCAGGCCGAAATGCTCACCTACGCGACCGAACTGCGCAGCCAGACGCAGGGCCAGGGTGACTTCACCATGGAATTCGACCACTTCGAGGAAGTGCCGACTCACATGGTGGACCGCGTCGTCCAGATCACCCAGGAACACAAGGAAAAGGCGGAAGCGCGGGCGTAGAACATATACGGTTGAACTGATCGAGCAAATGGCCGCAGCGCATCTTAATCGCTGCGGCCATTTATATATCTGCAAGTGCGGGATTTTAAGAGTACCCCTGCCCGGACTCGAACCGGGGCACCCGGTTTAGGAAACCGTATCCATTATAACAAACGTGGTCAGTGGGGGTCAGCAAGGGACACTTTAGCTACGAAACCGGTGACCCTCAAGGCAATCCAGGTCAGTGAGAGTCAGTGAGAGTCGCACAGGGGGTGGGCAAAATGTGGGCAGAACACCTCAATTCCGACCAATGCTCACGTTAGAAAGTGTTCTGTAAAGGGCGAACATAAAATGGACCGTGTAGGCGGCTCGATTGCCTGAATGTGGCGGTTGAAAACTGGACCGTCTATCGCCTTCCATAGGGTTGAACCCGACCCGAAGGGAGGTGAGAAGGATGTACAGCGTGGAACTGTGTATGCGTGTCCGAAGAGCCTGCATAGCAGACGGCATGAGCATCCGCCGGGCCTCCCGGGTGTTCGGCCTGCACAGAGACACCGTCCGCAAGATGCTCAAGTACGCCGCTCCGCCCGGCTACCAGAGACGCAAGCCTCCCGGAAGACCCAAGATAGGTCCGTACGCCGGAGTCATAGACCAGATACTCCAGGACGACCTGAACGTTCCGAAGAAGCAGCGCCACACTGCCATGCGGATCTACGAGCGGTTGAGGGACGAGCACCGGTTCGACGGAGGGTACACCATAGTCAAGGACTACGTACGAGATCGCCGTCGAACAACCCGTGAGATGTTCGTTCCCCTGCATCATCCACCGGGCCACGCCCAGTGCGACTTCGGTGAGGCATGGGCCGTGATAGCCGGCGTGAAGCGCAATATCCACCTCTACGTCATGGACCTTCCCCACAGCGACGGCATCTTCGTGAAGGCATACCCCGCCGAGACCACCGAGTCGTTCTGCGACGGACATATATCGGCGTTCGCCTTCCTGGGAGGAGTTCCCCAGAGCATCCCCTGCCTTCGCAGGGGCAGGCTCTGCACGACAACGCCAGGCTGGCAGTTGCGAGGATATTGGGAGGTGGCAAGCGCAAGCGGACCCAGGTATTCACTGAGCTTCAGTCCTACTACCTGTTCACCGACAGGTTCGGCAGGCCGGGCAGGGGCAACGACAAGGGCAACGTTGAGGGCATGGTGGGATACGCCAGGAGGAACTTCCTCGTACCCATACCATCGTTCGAAAGCTTCTTCGCCCTCAACCTCTATCTCGAAGGTCGCTGCCTTAAGAGACTGGAGGCGAGGCTGAGAGGACATACTGAGACGATAGGCGAGCGTATGAAGCAGGACCTCGCGGTCCTTCTGCCACTTCCGGCGGTCCCGTATGATGCGAGCGACAAGCACACGACCCGCGTCAACCCCCTGTCGATGGTCAGGTACCGCACCAACGACTACTCTGTCCCTGTGGCGTACGGATACAGGGACGGACTGGTCAGAGGGTATGTCGACGAGGTTATCATAAGCTGCGGTTCTGAGGTCATAGCCAGACACAGGCGCTCCTACGAGCGGGACGACTTCGTGATTGACCCGCTCCACTACCTGCCGCTGTTGGAGTAGAAGACCGCGGCGCTCGACCATGCGTCTCCCCTTATGGGATGGGACCTGCCCAATGAGTTCGACACGCTACGCCGTCTGATGGAGGCCAGGATGGAGAGTCGCGGCAAGAATGAGTTCGTTCAGGTTCTCAGGCTAATGGAGACCTTCTCGCCGGATGAAGTGCATCAGGCAGTTGGCAATGCCATAAGACTGGGGGCCATCAGTTTCGACGTGGTCAGGCATCTGGTGCTGTGCAACATCGAGGGACTACCACCAAGACTGGATCTGGATCTGTACCCGTACCTTCCCAGGGTCAGCGTGGGTAAGACCTCAGCCACAGACTATATGGAACTCCTGTCGAGGAGGGCATCGTGAACGACAAGCCGACACTACTGCTGGGACACCGCCTAAAGCAGCCGAGACTGCCAACCTTCCTCAGGGAGTACGACAAGATGGCGGCCCAGTGTACCGCTGAGGGAGCAGACCACCCTGATTACCTGCTCAGACTGTCCGAACTCGAGCTCATAGACCGCCATCGCCGCATGGTCCAGCGAAGGATCAAGACGGCGCGGTTCCCAGCGATCAAGAGCCCTTCGACTTCCTTGCGATCCCGTCGGTGAACAGGCAGTTCGTGAACGAGTTGGCAAGGCGCGAGTACGTCGAGAGACGTGAGAACGTCATAGCCATGGGCAACAGCGGCACCGGCAAGACATACGTAGCCCTGGGCCTGGGACTCGCCGCCTGCCAGAGGGGACTGACCGTGGGCTTCACCACAGCCGCGGTGCTGGTGCATGAACTTCATAGAGGCCAGGGACGAAAGAAGACTGTTGAACCTCCAGAAGAAGCTGTCTCGACTCAAGCTGCTGATCGTACATGAACTCGGGTTCGTCCCCTTGTCTCGGACCGGAGCCGAGCTGCTCTTCCTGGTCTTCAGCCAGAGGTACGAGAGGGCCTCGATGAAGGTGACCACCAGCCTGCCATTCGATGAGTTGGGAGAGGCTGACCGGTGCACCGCTGGACAGGTTGATCCACCATGTACACATCCTGGAGATAAATGGTGAGAGCTACAAGCTAAAGTAGAGCAGACAGGCCGCCGCCATGCTGTCTTCGGACTGACCTCCGTACTTAAACCCAGGCTATTCAGAGCGGACATTGACTCTGTGGCCCGACCACGGATTGAGGACATTCGGCGCGAGATAGGAGGGTCGGCATACGACGTATCCCGTCGCTGTCGCCAGGATCAGGGGTGTTAGGAATACGTAATCTTAGAGGTGGCGCATTCGTGAGATGCATCGAGGTTGGTTCCTCCAATGCTACTTGTGTCAACAGAATGGAATAGCGTGGCACACGTGCCGACGGAGTAGGACCTGAACTATGAGATGGAATGGGAACAGGTGAAGCGGATGTACACGGGGACTACCGAGTAAACGTCAACTTAGAATTAGGATTCGAGAATGGACTGCCCTGGGCAGGAGCCCTGGGCGAAGAGGCGCTCCTGCTGCTGTGGATAACAGGAGCGCCTCTTTTCTGTACGCCGCCCGATCTATTCGGAGCAGAAGGGCAAGTCGAGAGGGGCGTCGTGAGTGAATATGACATCCTGCAAGGCGTCGGGTATGCAGCCGCTGAACTGGTTGCCTTCGATTAACAGCGCCACGAGGTTGGTCAGGTTGCCTAGTTCGGGAGGGATAGCTCCGCTCAGCTGGTTATCTTGGAGGTGCATTTCTCTCAGGTTGGTCAGATTGCCTAGTTCGGGCGGGATAGCTCCGCTCAGCTGGTTGCCGTGGAGATACAGTAGTTCCATGTCGGTCAGGTTGCCAAACTCGGAGGGGATGGCGCCGCTCAGCTGGTTGCTCCAGAGGGACAGGGCTGTGACTCGTCCGTCGTCGTTGGTAGTAACGCCGTGCCACAGACTGAGCGGCCTGTCGCTGAGCCAGTTGGCGTTGTTTCGCCAGTTGGGGCCGTTTAGAATACTTCCAGAACAGCCCTGTCGGCAGGGTCGGAGGCGCGAGGCGAGCAGAACGTCAGGCCGAGGCCTGAGAAGTCGTTTTGCGTGCTTGCCAGTGCGTCGGGTATGCAGCCGGTCAACTGGTTGCCTGCGAGGTACAGCCACTGCAGGTTGGGAAGGTCACCGAGTTGCGAAGGTATCGCGCCGCTCAACTGATTGTGGCTGAGGTTGAGTTCAAACAGATTTGTGAGATTACCCAGCGACGGTAGGATTGGGCCGCTCAATTGGTTGTAGCTGAGGTCGAGTCCAGACAGATTGGCGAGATTGCCAAGCTCAGAGGGGGGATAGCGCCGCTCAACTGGTTTCCCCATAGGGAGAGTTGTTCCAAGTCGGTCAGGTTGGCAAGCTCGGAGGGGATGGCGCCGCTCAACTGGTTGTCCCATAGGTTGAGCCGGGTGACGCGGCCATCGTCGTCGGTGCTAACGCCGTGCCATTCGTCAAGCGGCTTGTCGGTGAACCAGTTGAGGTTGCGTGTCCAGTTGAGGCCGTCGGTAGCGTTGTAGAGGGTTACCAGGGCGGCCCTGTCCAACTGGGGACTACCCGTAACCACCGGCGGCTCAGTCGCAGACGGCGCGGGGATAGAGTAATTGGTAGAGTCGAAGGCGTCAGCCAGGCTCTCGATGTCAGCACGCTTGAGAAACTCAGCGGAGGCGTCCAGGCCCTCAGCAGCAGTGAAGAATTCAACGTAATACAGCGGCAGAAGTAGGTGAACTATGTCCAGCAACAACGGATTCGGGGAGAGACGATACGACTCTACCATCACCGCGGTGAACCTGTCCTCTTCGGGAACGGACTGAAGACGCGCCTTCACCTGCTCGGCTGTCTCGCCGGTGTACGGTGTTATGAAGCCGGTTACGTATATGTCTGTGAGAGCGGTGTCCAGGGTGTCCAGGACAGGAATGTTGTCCGTTTTCACCTCTGTAGGTGTGGGCTGGGAGCGGATGTACTGCAACAGCGCCGCGAATTTAGCGAGATCGGAGGAGTCCTGAGTATTCTGCGCCTGAGATTGAGAGACTGTGAATGGGAGTCCGAATATCAGAGCGCCTAGAAAGAACAACGCAACTACTAGTCTGGCCTTCATAAAGTAGCCCCCTATCGGCAAGGATTGGCTACTCGCACAAGTCGCCTGTCCAAATGTGACCTCAAGGGGGCATGAAAGCCCCCCCTGCCTGCTAGGTCACATCAAACAGGATATATGCAGGTGAACAGGTTGTAAGACTTGTGCGAGTCCGAGTAAGACATTAGCGGCCCATGCGAGTTTCGTCAAGTTCAAATCTCATACTGACGGTTCACTTGACACTCCTACCAGGTCAAATGAACATAGAGGACCCGCCCAATTCTGGTTACTCTGAATCGGTGATCTTCGACGACACTGGTAAGGCCTCCTCGAATTCGGATACAGAGACGAGCGGGCTGGTCGCTGCCGGATGGGTACGTCTGGATCGTTCGCCCGACCAGATGGTTCGATCCGATTCGCATCGATGGGACGACCAGCCGCCATGACACCATAGAAGGGTTCCGGCGCCTGCTGCTTGCGGGAAGACTCCCGATCACGGTCGAGGACATCCGGCGCGAGATAGGTGAGCCCGGATATGGCGAGGCCTGTTACTGTCGCGAGGACCAGGACTTCCATGGAGACGTGATCCTGGAGGTAGCGTATTCGTGAGGCTGCCCGATTGTCGAAGATTATAGGGGCTCAGGGACCATGTCTCTCTATCCCGCTCCGAACTGCCTGTCCACTCTCCAGCGAGATGGGCGAGCGCCAGTCCATCACCGCCAGTCGTGGGACCGCGGCATCCGCACACCCGACCGGATCGCTCGCACATACGAGGCTATCAGATTCACGGTGCCGTCCCAGGCGGATATAGTACCTCTCACGAGGATCACCTGGCTGCTGAGCTCCCTGCGATACTCGGCGTATACACGAGGCCACAGTATGACCTGCGTGTCCCCCGTTTCGTATTCCAGAGTTACGAATATAGTCCCATCCCGCCCCTTTGGATGCTGCCTGGCTATAGGCCATCCCGCGACCACCGCGAAGTCCCCGTCGCCCAGACGCTCCACCTCCACGCAGGTCATCACCGCGGAAGGCAGACCTGGCCTGACGAACTGCATGAGGTGCCCCCTGGGATAGATGCCCATCGTACGGTACTCGCCCGCCATCCGCTCGGCCTCCGAAAAGTCGGCGAGGTTTGGGATAGAGTCCTCCATCGAGAGCGGCAGCGTGGCCTGACCGTTTCTCTTCGGACTGGCATACAGACCCGCGTCCCACAGCGACTGCCTGCGGTTGGGCGTTATGCGGTCGAACGCTCCGGCCATGACCAGTGACTCCACCGCCTGCGGCCTCAGTCGGGTACGCCTCACCAGGTCCCCCGCGCCGATATATGGACCGCGTGCCTCCCTCTCCTCCACGATCAACTTTGCCGACTCCGGGCCAACGTCCTTCACGAGCCCCAGCCCCAGCAGCGCTGAGCCGTTCTCTGGAACACACTTCGATTGACTGCGGTTGACGCAGGGGTTCAGGAACGGGACGCCGAACCGCCTGGCGTCCTGCTTGAGCGTCTCCATGGGGTAGAAGCCCATAGGCTGGTTGTTCATCAGCGCGACGAAGAACTCCAGAGGATGGTGGCGCTTGAGCCATGCCGCCTGGTACGCGGTTATAGCGAAGGCGTGGGAGTGCGATTCCGGGAACATGTACTGCCCATTCACCTTCTCGAACACCTTCAGCGCGGTCTCCCTGTCCACTCCGTTGTTCAGTGCGCCTTCCAGGAAGCGCCGCCTGTACATCGCCATCAGGTGGCTGTTGCTGGACTTGGCGAAGGCGCGCCTTACCCCGTCCGCCTCCGACGCGCTCAGTCCTCCGACGTCCATCAGAAGCTGTACCACCTGTTCCTGCCACACGATGATGCCGTAACCTCGTTCTAGGGCTCGCTCTTCCAGTGGATGGTCGTATTCCCACTCCGCACCGTATCTGTACCTGTCGACGAACCTACTCACCGCGCTCTCAGCCGCTCCCACCCCGGGTCTTATCAGAGCCACCTGGTATGCGAGGTCCAGAAGGTTGCGGGAGAGCAGTCTGCGCGCCAGCTTGAGCTGAGCTGGCGACTGTAATAGGAACACCCCCTTGCACCTCCCCTCGTTTATCACGTCGTACACGTCGGTGTCCCCGGGGTCTATGCGGCTCATGTCGGGCCGCTCCCTCCCGCTCCTCTCTATCAGGTCCAGAGCCTCCTCTATCTGGTCCAGGACCGGCAGAGACAGGATATCTATCTTGGCGAATCCGGCGTCGGCCACTGAGTCCCTGTCCCAGTCCATGATGTAGCGGCCCTCCATCGCTCCTGCCCTCACCGGCACCATCTCGGGTATCGGAGAACTGCTCAGGATCATCCCGCCCACGTGTTGGCCCAGCGACTTCGGAGCGCCCAGGAGCTGCGGAGCGAGTTCGACGAAGTTCCTCCAGCTCGCAGTCTCCAGACTGCCTGAAAACTCGGGCATCTCGCTCATTCTCTCAGACAGAACGCCCATGTCATCGGTATGCACCCGTCCCGCCAGTAACTTCAGCCGCTCTTCAGGTAGTCCAAGAGCGCTTCCAAGATCACGTATGACACCTCGACCCCTGTAGGTCGAGACCGCCCCGGTCAGGACCGCGAAGGCGGGGCCGAACCTCCTGTGTACCCTGTCTATCAATTCGCCCCTTATGGCCCTGGGAAAGTCCAGGTCTATGTCTGGAAGCGAGCCCGCCTCCTCCGATATGAACCTCTCCAGCGTCAGGTCCCACTTCAGCGGATCGACGTGGCTTATGCCGACGAGGTAGCCCGCCAGAAGCGCGACGGACGAGCCGCGTCCCCGGCCTGGAGGCCGCTCCTCGAGTGCTACCTCAGGCCCGACCAGCCCTCGCTCCTCCATGATCTCCCGCGCTAGAAGTGCGATCTCGCGGTACAGCAGCAGGAAGCCCGCCATCCCGTTACGCTCTATCAGCCGGAACTCCTCCCGAAGACGGCTCTCCACCCGCTCGGTCACTGAGCCGTACCTTCTCACTGCGGCTTCATAGCATAACCTCTCGAGATAGGTCTGAGGAGAATATCCCTCCGGCACGTCGGGTTCGGGGAGATTGTAGCCGAGGTCTGAGGACAGGTCGAACTCGCATCGCTGGGCGATCCTGACCGTGTTGGATACGGCCTGCGGCATATCGGAGAACAGCGCTCTCATCTCCGCCTCTGACCTCAGATAGAACTGGTCGTTGGGCAGGATGTGTTGGAGGCTCCGGTCAATCGCGCTGTTATGTTTGATTGCCACCAGCGCGTGCTGAAGCCTGTATCTCTCCCTGACGTGGTAAAGCGCGCCATTGGTCGCCGCGAGCGGCGCGCGCGTCTCCTGAGCCAGACCGACCAGCAGCCCAACCATGCGCGTGTCTCCCTCCATGAGATTGCGTTGGAGTTCTACGTACACCGAGTCTGAACCGAACCACTCCCGCATCCGGTTCAGATGGTTTCGGGCCTCCGAATGCCTGCCCTCTGTTAGAAGGCGGGACAACGCTCCATGCCTGCCGCCAACGAGCGCGATAAGCTCGTCGGCGTGGTCAGGCAGATGGACGGGATCGAGCCTCGGCTCGCGCCTGTCCACTCGATTGGCAAGGGTGAAGAGCTGGGAGAGATTGGAGTAGCCTACCCTGGACTTCGCCAACAGTACGATACGGGAGCCGTCAGTCAGCGTGAGTTCGCACCCGGTGATGGGCTTCAGTCCGATGCTGTTTCCCAACCTTGCGAACTCGAGCGCTCCGCACAGGTTGGAGTCAGTCAGCGCGAGTGCTGTCTGTCCCAGTTCGTGGGCGCGGGCGGCGAGTTCGTGGACATGAGACGCCCCCTCTCCGAAAGAGAAGAAACTCCTGGCGTGAAGCTCGACGTATCCGGACATATAACACTCCCGCCGCTCATGCGGCCTGGCTATACCAGCGCCCGGTTATATCGTCGCGGAACAGCGTGAACCGGCCGCCGTCAGGCGACTCCACGCGGTAGTAGGAGCGGCGGATGGGTTGGGACATCCACCAGAGGTCGAAGGTCCAGCGGTCGGTTACACTCCGTATCTCGCGCCACCGGCCGCCGACCCTGACCGCCACAGGAACGCGCTCGCGCCCGTCTCCACCCACCCTCTCTCGCGACTCGGCGGGCGTGGGAAGCCGTAGCGCGCGGATGGACTCGGAGGCCAGAGGATCTATCGGAATCAGCATAGAGCGCATCTCGGGAACGGGATGCCAGGGCGCGACATCCACCGCCCTGTGCAATGCACGGGCTCCCCCGAATCGGGTCGAGAGTCGCCTGTCCACACCGATGAGCGTCTCCCGACTGCTCTCCCTGGCGTCCCTGAACAGACCGGGCTGAACGCCCGGCTCGCCGTCGAGTTCGAGGAGCGTCAGCGACAGGTCGTCCACCGGGGAGATTGGAGACTCCGCTTCCACGCGCTCTCCCACCAGTTCGGAGGCGCGCTCCCATCGCTCCACCGGAACCCTGAATCGGACATAGAGTTTCCATGACTCCGACTTCAGGGCGGACGACTCGACATACACCGCGCCCGCGCTCCTGTTCCGCATCGCGGGTCTTGCGAACGCCCTCCTGAGCAGCAGGTCCAGCCCAACGCGCAGCGTATCCATGGATACGGTGGCGAAGGGCAGCGTAGTATTCTCGACGACGGAATCATCCTCCTTCCTGAGTATGAAGGGTCTGCCGTCCACTCCAACGGACAGTTCCCAGGCGGTCGCGCCCTCCTTTCCGAAGCGGTCGAACATAGCGGTCCGACCCGCCACGAGACGTCGCCCAGCAGCCAGAGTCCAAAGCTGCGCAGCGCGGACTTGAGCTCGGCGGACACCGGAAGCAGGTCTATCGAAAGAGGAGCGAGGAAGGCCGACAGGTCGTCTGGCGCTCTCGCGGCCCGCATGGGGATTGCGTTCCGCGCGACGGCGTAAGCCGCGAACTTCGAGTCAGCCACCCCGACTCGCGGGCTGAAATGATCGGGGATGGTGTTCAGCAGCGCGGAAACCGCGCCCGCCTCCCCGCTGTACAGCCTCTCCAGCCCGTCCAGCCGGACATACGCCTCACCCAGACCCGCGTCCTCAACCGCATCGCTCACGCCGCCAAGGCAGTCCAGCAGACGCTCCCACGCGTTCCGGTAATAGGATTCATCCACGTCCAGCGCAGTCAGGTCCGGGCAGACGGACACGGCCTGCCTGAGCGTCATGCCCGGACGGACTCCCCGCGCGAGCGGCGAGCGGTCGTGGACGGGCCCCTCCGCCCGCGTGCCATCCACGACGACGAAGGCGCGGTCGCTCAGGTTCGCGCGCCTGAGCAGTTCGGACTTGGCCCTGAAGTGCGTGATGAATACGCAGGCCGCTCTCATGTTCGCATCTCCCGTATCAAAGTGCGCGGAACCATACAGAAGATATGTTCTCAGTGTCAAGGGAATGATGAGAGCGAACTCGGTTCGCCGCGCCCCGACCACAGGCGTTAGGACAGCGTGGAGCGGCTTACTTGCACCGTTCCGGCGCCTGAGACGGCTTACTAAGGATTTATCGCGAGAGTAGTGTAGATTCCACGAATTACATACTGAAGGCCCCGCCGGGTCCGGGGGCTGAGCAGCGTTTTCGGTGCAGGACGTTCTCAGACAGGAGTACGACCTACAACAACGTCAGTCTACACGCCAGCCACAGTCCTCAGCCGAGGGGCGCGGGCAAGAGAAGCAGCCCCGAACCTGCTCACACCAAACCCGAAAGGCGCCGAACTCCCCAGGCCCGCAAGTCCTGAATTATCGAGAACAGAGTATCCTGAACCGGACGCCCAAGAAGAAGACGCCCTTGGAATACGAGGGTAGAGTGAAGAATATATACAATTCGCAGGATCCAGCCCTCCGACCGAGCGGAGATGAACAATCGAGAAAGGATGAGAATATGGAAGAGTTCATGATGACTTCGGAAACGCTATTCGATCTGTTGAGGGCAACCTGCCGTCGCGCCGCCAGGTACGCGGCAGATGAGATAGAAGGTTACGACCTGGCTACGGTCAGCGAATATCTCGACCGGGAGGACGTTCGCGCCTGGAAAGACGGAGAGATAATAGCCAACCTGGATCTCAGGACGACTGTGGGACTACCTGACCGAAGCGATCCCGAGCAGATGAAGAAGATGCGCGGATGCTACGAGAGAGCGGTCGCCGAAGTGGTGGATGCGATTGGCGAACACGCATAGACCCCTCGGAGCCGTGGCCGGAATTCATTGAGCTAAACCGCGTTCACTACCCGCCCCGCATGAGCCCAACCATTGTGCCCCTCAGAGAGAAGCAGGACGCAGGCGAGATGGCGCGGAGATGCCCACTGCCCGCGGCCAAGTTCACAGGAACGTCGGCCAGTCGAGGACTCCGCCGCATCCAGGCGAACGCTGGCAGCCGGGGTCGGAAGACACAGGGACTACGGCTATAAGATGCCCCCAATCAGCGCGCCAACGCCGGAATGAAAGACCGGACATAAACCCTGGACACTGGCATCGGCGCAAACATTGCAGGTCAGGCGAATGATAGTAAAGAAACCTGTAACATTTGACACCATCCTATTAACGCTGTATATTTACAAAAGAGAATTTACTTTCACAAAATACACATTCTGGAGTCCATCCCATGACTGCCAGCGCAAAGCCCAAGCAATCTCTGGTCGGTATCTCGTTGGTCGTCGCCCTCGTCTACGAGGGCGACCGCATATTCACGACTGACAGGGCAAGAGAGTTAGCGCCGCGCGTTGGTCTGAAGGACCCCTACGTCACCGAGTCGCTTTACCACCTCCGTAGGAACAACTGGATCGTCTCGCTGCACCGCGGCCTATACGCCCTCTCCCCTGCGATTCCTGGAGTAGCCCCCGTCCACGAGTTCGAGATAGCCATGTCCCTCGTGGACCCCGCCGCCATTTCCCACTGGTCCGCATTTCGCCACCATGGATTGACGGAGCAGATACCAAGGGACGTGTTCGTCCTGACGACAAAGGGGACATGGGTTCCCCGCTTGAGTAATGATACGCAAGTACGAAGCGGAGATGGTTACCCCATAGGCGACACTACATACAGATTCGCCCAGATGAAGCCTGACCGCTTCTTCGGTATTGAGAAGGTATGGGTCGGAGACGCGCGAGTGTACGTCACGGATATGGAACGCACGCTGCTGGACGGACTCTCCATGCCCCAGCGTTGCGGAGATTTCGCCGAAGCGCTTCACGCCTTTGAGATGGGAATGAACCGGTTGAAAATCGAGCGCATCGCAGACTATGCCGTCAGATTGGGCGTGACGACAGCCAAGCGACTGGGCTGGGCGCTGGAAGCTCAGGGAATCGTCTCGCCGGAGATAGACAGACTGGCGGCGCTACCCATCAACGGGTACCGCAAGCTGGATCCCACAGGGCCTCGAAAGGGCCCTTGCAACAGGCGATGGATGGTCCAGGAAAACCTGCCGGGAATGGTAGCGGCATGAAACCTCTCCGCACCCGCCTGCAGGAAGCTCGCCGACGTCTGGGCATTCCGTGGGAGGCGATTGAACGAGACTATGTTCTGTCTTGGATATTAGACGGGATCAGCCAGACGCCGGCGCTTCGAGACACACTGGTATTCAAAGGCGGCACAGCCCTCCGAAAATGCTACTTTGGGAACTACCGCTTCTCGGAGGACCTGGACTTCTCAGCTCTGGAGGGAGTTCCCACAGGAGAAGATATGGAACGCTCGATGGTGGAAGTATGCGAGACTGCGACTCGGACGCTCGACGAATACGCCCCTATGGAGATCGCCAGTGAACGTTACACGGAAAGGCAACCGCATCCAGGGGGACAGGAAGCTTTCACGATTCGGGCAAGGTTCCCATGGCAAAGCCATATACAGACCCGTGTCATGGTCGAGGTAACAATGGACGAGAGAATCTTGCGACCACCTGATAAGCGGCAGATCATCCACGAGTATGGAGAACCTCTCACGGCAGAGCTTCAAGTATACTCACTCGAAGAGGTAGTCGCCGAAAAGCTGCGCGCGATTCTACAACAGATGGATATGCTTGAGAGACGAGGGTGGAGTCGTTCACGCGCCCGCGACTACTATGACCTCTGGCGGGTGTTCGGCTCTTACGGAGACCGGATGGACCTGGTGGGATTCGAATCGCTGCTGCGTGAGAAGTGCGCCGTCAGGGGTGTTGCCTTCACAGGACCGGAGGATTTCTTCCATGAACATATGCTCGCTTACGTCGCAGAAATCTGGGAGCAGTGGCTTGGCCCACTCGTGCCGGAACTCCCTTCATTCGATATAGTCATGAACGAACTGCGCCCCCGGGTGACAGCCCTAGTTCCAGGAGACAGTGGAGTGTGAGCGCCATGTATAGACTCCTAGCTACAGGTCTATGAGCGCAGAGGTGTCGGCAACCATGACTTCCATTTCAGCCTATCCTCATCTCGGACCCGATTCCCTCACAGGAGACGCCGGCGGTCGGAAATGAAGGATCCCCCATCTGGCGATTCAGGTCGTACACCGACATCTCCAGAAGTTCGGACGCCCTGGATTCGGATATCGCCCCTTCTGAAAGGGCGCGGAAACACAGGCGCTCAAAACGCCCGGACCGCTCGCCCGACATGGCGAGCGGTTCCTCATAAGGGGGACTGCGCCAGCCGAGTTCTCTGAACGCATTGAACATTCGCCCCATGAGGGCGGGACTGATGATACCCAGGTCCTTGCATCGGTATGTGATGGCCTGAACGCTCGCGCGGAATATGATCTTCAGTTCGAAGAGTTCAGCCAAACTTATCGCCGACCGACGCTTTCCGACCTCCGCCCAGATCGCCTCCTCGGGCATCAGAAACGCCCCGGCAAAGCGATGGGCCGCTTTCTCCTCGTCAACGCCTGCGGATATATCGAGAACCATATGTCCTATCTCGTGAGCGATTGTGAATCGCTGTCTCTCACCGTCGTGCTCCTCGTTAACCACTATCACGTGAGCGTCTGCCACACCCTCTCTGCTGACCTGAGCCGTCAGGCCGTCTATATTAGACAGTGGACCGAAGAGAACCTTCACTCCCCTGTCCTCCATAAGCTCAACCATGTTGGGAATCGGATCGAGTCCAAGGTTCCAATCGTAACGCAAAGCGCTGGCTGCCCGGTCAGCTTCCGACAGATCGTTAACGACCGGATAGGGAGCCGAACGCGGCTTGTCCCAACACACGCTGGGCAGGCCCAGAATATCCTCTATCGTGAGGTAGCGCTCCAGCATATGGAGAACCATCGCACTGATGCGGTCCTCCTCCCTCTTGCTCGCCATTCTCTTCGTCCGAAAGTCCACGGACTGAAGAACCATCCCGGGCTCGCCCATCAAGTATTCGACCGACACACCCAAGGCGTCAGCCAGGGCTATCAGGACTCCCGACCTGGGCATGGCTTCATCTCGCTCGTACTTCCCTATAGACTGAGCTGTGACGCGATTTCCCATGCGGTCACTCAGTTCGCGAAGCGACAGACCGGCAGCTGAACGGGCCAACTTCAATCGGTTGCCTATCATGTCGTCTTCCTTCCATGGCTATATTTGCCAAGTTTACAAAAGGTTCGCTATGATAAGCAACTATCGCTTTTTGTAACTTGAAGGACTAACAGGACAAATACCTATCCCAAGCTCTGTCGAACGCTGTGGAGGCTGTACATGGGAAACGACCTTGTCGGAAAATTCGTCCATATCACGGGTAGCCTGCCCGTCGAATCCACCGATGAGGACATCACGCTGGCCCGGACGCTCGTGAAATGCCTTGCCCATGAGGCCCTGCGCGAGGGTGGAAGACTCGTTGTCCTCATAAACTCAGGCAGGGCCAACTCGACGGTCCCGTTCGATTGGGACATCCTGGAAGCGGCGTCCGAGTTTCAGAATGTGTACCGCACCGACAGAATCCTGCTCCGCACCGTCCGACATCCCCGATGGAGAAGCATCCTATCTGAGGAACAGCGCGCAACCCTCAACAGTCTATCGGGCAATACAGAAGACCGTCCTCCTCCCCTCTGGAATGGAGGTCGCATCAGGGAAACCCAGGCTGACCTGACGAACGCGGCCATCGCCATCGGCGATGGAATCGGGGTCGAGGACACCGCCGAAAGGTTGCGGAAGGTGGGCAAACCTGTATTGCCGCTCAATTTCCATATACCCGCTCAGCCGGAAGACGCGGGCGCATCCAAGCTGTATTCGGAGAGTATCCGCGACCCCAAGTCATTCATGTCCAAGTCACGCGAGGACTTCGTGAGTCAGGTCGATTCCCTCCAAGTCTTTGACGATGAATCCGCTCAGCGCGTATCGAAGAGAATAATAGAAATGATGTCCGCCGAGCTGAGAGGATCGGCAGGCAGAAGAATTCTCAACTCTATGAAACCTGTTACTATCATCGTCGGCAGGTCCGCCTTGGTGGGCCTTACCAGAGAAGTCATTTCCAAAATACTTTGACGCCGAAAAGCGTCACCAATCAGGAGTAAACACATGAAATTCAGCGAGAGATTCGATGCTCTGCTTCGTGACCACATCAACATCACCGATGGGCAGATCGGAGACCTCGACACACACGTCGATGCTCTTACCAGTTATCTAGCAAATCACATGGATAGCCTGACCCGTTGGGAGAAACAAGGATCCTATGCTCTGAGGACCATCATCCAGCCCGTGAGACCTCGCAACGAGTTCGACGCGGATATCCTACTTATCGTCGAGAAGGACGGAAACAAACCGGCCCCGTACATCGAGGATCTCTACGATACGCTAAAGGAATCCAACAGGTACAAAGATAAGCTGGAACTCGGGAACAGGGCCGTCACCGTTCAATACTCTGGACAATGCCATGTCGACCTTGTGCCCTGCGTGGAGGACAACGGCAAATACTATGTCTGCCCGAGAAGTGAGGATGACCTGGAGGAGACGGACGGCACCGCGCTCCAGGAGTGGTTCAATGAACGCAATCGGCTCACAAATGGCAATCTCAAGCATGTCGTGAGAATACTCAAGCATCTCAGAGACCACAAGAGCAACTTCCAGGCGCCCTCCGTGATACTGACGGTTCTCGCCGGGGAAACGATTCGCGACATCGACGAGGATTCCGAATGCGTCAGCGCCGTCGCCGACACGCTTACCACAGTTCTGGAACGGATCAGCGACAGGTTGAAAGAGTCTGACAATATACCCGTGATCAAGAATCCGGGTAATCCGGAACTCGTGCTGAAAACACCTTGGGAACCGAACCAGTATGACTACTTCCGAAAGCAGATCAACGCGCATGCGAAGACTGCCAGAAGGGCGCTTGATGAGACGAACAGGACGAATTCCCTGAAGATTTGGAAGCGTCTGCTCGACGACTTCGACGACAGCGAGGATGACTCTGACTCCCAGCCTGCCAAGAGTAAGGTCAAGTCATCTTCGGATTCAGGCAGAACGAGGACCACGACATTGGCGACCGCTGGCATATCTACACAGACATTTCCGCCGCCACGTCCCTACGCTCCGTACATGGAATGAAATACGAGTCGCCATGGACACCATCCTGGTTTCACCTTCACACGCGGACCTGGCTGCATTGCGTAGAGAGCAACCGGGTCTGGTCTACGCGCCCGACTCACACCAGATCGACGGTACGCTTCTGATCTCCGCCGAGTATGATCACTCGACGGGTTCGTTTACGATACTGCCCCAACCTTCGGGTAGCCGCGCGGCCGAATATATCCATACGGAGTTTGAGGTCAACGTCAATCTCAGGTTTCAACCCACGCTCTTCAACCCGTGGCCCATCGTCAGGGAGACGGGTTGAAGGGTTCAGGAGATAATGCGAGCCTGGAAAATCAGGCGGATCGTTGACCTTCACTGCTATCCCGGCGATCCGAAGAATGTATGCTGCCTCGGGATCCAAGTCTATACGGGCAAGAGCATCAAGGTCACTTCATTCATCAGCAGAATGGTCGTTCCGTTCTTCTATCGCCTAGCATACATCGAACAACATGGTCTTGAATCCGCCCGCAAAAGACTCTGGGCGGAATATTCCCATTCCGACGACGGATACAAAGAGTACGCAACTTACGCTAAGGAGATGCTGCAACGCGGACGAAACAGCCCCTGCCCCTGCCCTTGCCGAAGCGGAAGAAGATTCAAGAGATGCTGTCGCCCAGAATACGATATGGCCCATCGAATGCTGACATCGAAAGTCTGACAAGACACGTAAGCAGAACGTGGCTGGATCCCGATGTATCTTCAAAGTCAGGATGAAACACAGAGAATCGCTCCGGCGGAGCGCGCGGGCCTCATACGCCAAAGGCGCAGATACCAGATCAGTTTCGCGTGGCCAGAGCAGCAACGTTGAAGATGACAGGGACAGAACTATGAACACGACTACAGATGAAGAACGCGAACGGCTTCCCCGTACACGCGCGGATAGACCCGTTGTACCGCGTCAACTATTTTTGCGGGCGCGTTGCCTCAACAAAAACGTTACCCAACTTAAGCTATTGCCTCACGTCGATGTTACCCAAATTAGGTCATTGCCTCACAATGGCGTTACCCATGTTGAGGAGGTAAGAGATGGTTGGAGACGTTAGCTTGGCGACTAGGATCGAAGTGATCGGGGCCATTCGCAGTCGGTACAGAGAGGCGCCGAAGAAGGATAAAAGTCGGATGCTGGACGAGTTCGTAGCCATTACTGGTTGTCATCGCAAACACGTAGTCAGGCTCCTGGAACGGGGTGAAGATGTGTCAACCAGGGCAATTCCCAAGGGGCGGAGGATATACGATGAGGCTGTGAGGAAGGCGACTCCTATGCAGTGGGCAAAGGCTGATAGCGCTCGACTTGTATTCTGTCTTCACCCTTGCGCGCCTGAGCAAGGTCGTACGCAGTCTGACGGCTCAGCCAGAAGTCGGCACTGGACCAACCTGCCTTCTCCAGGCGAATGGCCATGTCGGGCGAGATCGCCGCATGACCGTTCAATACCCGCGAAAGGGTATGACGGGCAACCCCCAGAACCTCCGCTGCCTCAGTAACGCTTAGGTCAAGAGGGTCCAAGCAGTTCTCTCTGACGCTGGGACCCGGATGGGGTGGATCCTTCATGGGCATGGTTTCTTCCTCCTCATCAGTGATAATCGACGAGATCGACGTCGTACACGTCTCCAGTTTCAAACCTGAACGTGATTCGCCAGTTCCCAGAAATCGAAATGCTCCATAATCCTCGTCGGTCCCCTCTGAGTGGATGCAGTCTGTATCCCGGTAGATCAAGGTCGCTCGGCTTCCTGGCTGCATCCAGGTCTGCCAAGGCGAGGGTGACTCGGTCCAATTGGTCGGCGGCGACCCTGCCAGGGTCGCCTCGTTCATAGAGTCTCCTCAGTCCTCGATGGCGAAACGATCTAATCAGAGCGCTCATTTACCCCGGTCAATGTTCACTCAAAGTGGTACAGTATTGTGTCTGTCTCAAAAGTAAGCTGTGTAAAGAAGGGAGACCCGTCATAAAGGGCAATACGAGCAGACTGGTTGTTTTGATGCTAATGCAGGCTTCGTGGAAGCCCAGTTCAGGAAAGTTGTGGCGGAGGCCAGTGATTACCTTCGATCAATCCTCAGGCAGGGTCCCAACGGATGCCGGCGCCGGTTCGCCACACACGCCAGAGAGTCCTAAGGTTGAATGCTGTGACGAGCATGTCCCATTCGGCCCTGACATCGACTATGCCTCGCAGCGAGAATCGTTGCGCTCCAAGCTGATTCTTAATAATCGCGAAGAGTGGCTCGATCAGAGGCAACCGGCGGCGATAGGCTTGTTGGGCTTCATCGGTCGCCATCCAGTCCCTATGACGGCGTAGTGCCACGTCGTATGGTCCGATCTCCAGAGTGCGTCCAGCCGAAATGTTCCTGGTGCAGACCCCGAAAGCTGGACATTCCCTACACACCGACGCTGAGACTATCCGATACTCCCTTGCCTTCTTTGCCTTATTGCTCTTCATGCCTGTGAAGGCGAGTACCTCTCCATGAGGACAGGTGTAGCTGTCGGTTCCCTCATCGTATATGAACTGGTCTTTGTGGTATGGATGGTTCGTCGGTCGCGCCATGTCGGGCATCACCACCTGCTGGCCTCTTTGGTGTAATTCCGCCACATGCCTGCCGGCGAAGTAGCCGGCGTCCGCCAGTGTCATCGGTACCCTTGCCCCGCTCACCTCCTCTGCCTGTCTGGTCATCATGGTCAGACGAGCGGCGTCATTGGGCTCGTCCACTACGTCCGAAGCGGTCACCAACATGCCGGTAACTCCCCCATCGGCGGCAACGGGCGAGACCATGGCCTGGGCATTGTATCCGGGCACTATTCCCTGTCGAGTCCGCATCAACCTGGCGTCTTTGTCGGTCAGATTGATGCGCGCCGGACGCTTGTACCGATTTGGACGCTCCTTGCTCGGAAGTTCCTTCATGGCCTGTCTGACACGTTGTCGCAGCGCCTTCCGCTCTGCCAGCTTCTCGGGAAGACGCGCCACAACTCCATCGTCCCCGCCTTCGTTCTGGGCCTCCAGAGACTCTATGGCACCCTTCACCCGATCAAGCAACTCCTGCAATCGTCTGGCATCATAGGTCTGTATCAGCGCTGCGTTGGCGTACACCTTCGTTCCATCCACCGCCTGCACCGCCAAATCCACCAACTCCATTGCGACCGCGGTACGCACCGTGCGCTTGAACAGCCCTCTCATACTCCGCCGATGCTTCTGATAGAACCGCCATAAGGTGTTGTGATCAGGCTGCTGCCATCCGGTCAGCCACAGGTAGGGGATCTGATCCCGGCAGGCTGACTCCAGCTTGCGGCACGAGCGCACGTTAGTCATAAAGCCATACAGCCACACACTCAGCAAAGCTCGGGGATGGTAGGCCGGTGCTCCCATTGGTTCTCCATCCGGCTGCACATCCAGTTCCCTCCAGTCCTCCCGCTCCAGCGCATCCACGAACTCGGCAACGAATCGTGCCGGATGATCCGGAGGAACCAGTTCGTCAAGAGTCGGCGGTAACAGCCAGGCCTGATCTCGGTTCATCTCTCGAAGGGGCATCTGCAATCCTCCCAGTCAGAGTCTCTCCGACATTCTACACCTTACCGAGCCGTCCGACTTTTGAGACAGACACAATATTCCGCCGCCCTTGACATACCGACTCCGCCGAAAGCCTCCCACTGTCTTCATCCACCCGAAGATAGACTCCACACGCTTTCGCACCCTTCTTACTCGCTCTACCCATCAAGCCTCCTGAGCGTCTCTAGCTTCGCTGGTACGGGCGTTGAGACACGCCACATGTGTGTGGGCCCGTTCCGCGGCACGCTATTCGTTAGAAATCGCCACTCGTGTCGCATAGGGACCTTTACTATTTCTGTTGAGTATGAACGTCACCGGAGTTCCTGGTGCCAGGTTCTCGGCCGTCTCCCTTCGGACGCCGGAGCCATGGACGAATATGTCGCCTTCATTTTCCGTTGAGATGAACCCGTAGAATTTCCGGTGGTCAAACCACAAAATTGTACCACCGGAGCGGTAATTTAACCGGTGGGCCCGGATGCACTCTCTGATGATTTGCTCTGCTTTGTATGGTTCTATTTCAAAAAACTCTCTGTCCTGCCTGATTCGGTATTCGCTCAGTGCCTGATGCACTTCCCTTTCGGCCTCGACAGGATCTTTCACTCTGAATACGTAACGAGCTCCGAAGGGGATGAGTACGCCTGTCGCCGCGTTTATCTCCTTCGAGCGCTGTGACACTTGCCTGCTTGTTCTCCCTATCTTCAGGATGTTCGGCTGTTCTCTCGTCGAGAGAACGTAGATCCACCCGCCATCTCTGTTTTGGTCAGGGCCCTGCTTGGTGGCTTCGTAGTTTTCGAGGTACTTGAGAATGGAGTTTTCCTCAAGCCCTCTCTTGGCTTGCTCGGCAGAATCAGTGTCGTTGGCGACTAGTGCCCGGCGCAACTTCAAAAGGTCGTTGGCAATGAGTCGTGCGTGCCTCGCTGGTGGGTTGCCTAGTTCTTCTCCGACCATGGCATAGTCCCATTGGTCTTTGCGAATGTACCTGCTGAACATTCCCTTCAACTCGCTAAGAGATTCCAGGACTACTTGGCTGTCCACTTCTTCTCCATTCATCAATCTGGAAACGTTGTACACAGCCTCATCGTAGCGTTGGCGCATTTGCGATGATATAGGAGACATGCCGAATCCCCATTTGGCCACCGATTTCTTTTCATTCATGCTGTGTCACCACGTCAGAGATTTAGGTCGACTCGATTATGTCGGTGTTCACACCACTGCTTGCTGTGATTTGTCCTTGAGTGAAGCCGGATTACCGCGTGCAGGGCTTGTTCCAGTAGGGGTTCTTGCAATTCGGGCAGTTCTTCGGCTCGTGTGTACCCTGCTGTTTCGGCGCCCCGCGATAAGGCCGAAGGTTTTCGCAGTTCCTTCGCCCTCTATGACCACTCCGTCAGAACCTTGAGCAAGGAGCCATCCATATGGTCCCTTGCGATGATAATCGCAAGGCAGGCAATGTGGCAACCGCCGGTTTCTCCGGAGACACCGAGCCGGAAGGTGTGTGAACAGCGGGTGCCGAAGAAGGCGCAGATCTGGGTGGCGACGATGGTGCGAAGTATCTACCAGCAGAGGAAGTACACATCCAGCCTAGTACCATGACCAGTTAGTTTTGCCACTTATTGGTCTGCCCCCAGCCCTGGATTCCCGCCTTCGCGGGAATGACGAATGAGTGAATTTGAGCATATCATTTTCATGTGGACATGGTACTAGGGAAACACCCGACTTCAGAAGCGTGGCACGAATAATCAGGCTCGGGACGATGTCGCCCTTGTATATTGGCAATAGTTCCCAATAGCAACTTCACAGACGTGGAGTGGGGTGCGGCAGACCGATCCGCCCCTGGTCATCATAGACCGTTGTCAAGCAAGGGTCGCCGCACCATCTCCAAACAGAGCCCGAACGGTTGCCCGGGCCTAAAGCCCGCATCTTGCAAGGAAGGGCCAATGCTCTACACTGGAGGTATGCATGAAACAGGAAACAGTTTACGTAGGCATCGATATGTCCAAGAGCTGTGTGGACGTTGCGGTTCGACCCACTGGCCAGATGTGGACCATCTCAAATGACGAGTCTGGAATCGGGGAACTGGTCTCACGGCTCAAGGCCTTGGATCCTGTCATAGTGGTACTGGAGTCTACTGGCGGCCTGGAACTGCCTTCGGTTGCAGCCATGGCGGCCGGGGCACTGCCAGCGGTCATCGTCAACCCCAGGCAGGTCCGAGACTTCACCATGGCCACAGGGACACTGGCGAAGACCGATGCGCTTGATGCGGCCGCACTGGCCCATTTCACCGATGCGGTACGCCCTCTAAGGGACGCTGAGACCTAGGTCCTTAGTTCTCTGGCTGCCCGCAGACACCAGGTCATGTCCATCGTAGTGGCTGAGAAGAATCGGCTTGGAAGCGCGGTCGTCGCCGTCCGCCCATGGATCGAGGCTCACATCGCCTGGCTTGAGCAGGGACTGAGCGATATCGACGAGGGTCTGCGACAGACACTGCGCAGCAGTCCGGTGTGGAGGGAGAAGGATGAAATCCTGAGCAGCGTTCCCGGGGTGGGCGAGCAGCTCTCCCTCGCTCTGCTATCTCAGTTGCCGGAGTTGGGTACGCTGAATCGTCGTCAAGTCGCAGGTGTTACACGTCAACCATTCTTGCCGGTTATGCGACAATCATTCTTGCCGGTCTGACTCCTGCTCTGTGCGACTACTCTGCGCCGCGCCGGTCCTGTAACTCGGCACGTCAAACTCCAGTATGACCGAGTGGTGAACGATCCTGTCTATGGCCGCCGCGGTCGCCATGGGGTTGTCGAACACCTTCTCCCATTCACTGAAGACCAGGTTTGAGGTGATGCCCAAGGAACGTCGCTCGTAGCGCTCGGCTATGAGTGTGAACAGCACCTCCGACTCCTCGGCCCCCTGTGGCAGGTAGCCCAGGTCGTCTATGATGAGCAAGTCGAAGTTGTCCAGCTTGCGCAGCATCCGCGGCAGTTCCAGGTCTCGCTTGGCAGCGAGCATGTCCTGCACCAGACGGTATGCAGGGATGAACAGCACGGAACGACTCGACTCCACCAGCCGGTGTCCGATGGCGCATACGGCGTGGGTCTTGCCGGTGCCCGGCATACCGAACGCCAGCACGTTGACTCCTCTATCCACAAAGTCCCCTTCGACAAGTCTGTTGAGCTGCTGCCTGAGCTTGATCGGAGTCCGCTCGTGCTCGAAGGTGTCCCAGGTCTTGCCCGCCGGCAGCTTGGACGCCCTCCTCAGCCTGTCCACTCTCCTTATCCGACGGTCCTCCGCTTCCTGCTCCATGACCTCAACGAGTGTGGGAAGCGCATCGGCGTGTCCGGCCTCGTCGAACCTCGTTACGGTCTCTGCAGCCAGCGTCGGCAGCTTGAACTCCCTGCACAGCTGTCTGATCCTGTCTCCCACCGCGATCGATGGATGCATGTCCGCGATCATCGCACACCTCCCACCAGCAGCCTGTCGTATACGCTCAGATCCACGACACCGACCCTCTTCAGGTCTGGGACCGGCGGCGGGTCGGGAGCCGATAGTTGACGAACCATCGCGTAGTCGAAGCTCAACCCCGACTCCAGAAGTCTTCTGAGTACTCTGTCCACCTCCGACTCCATGGTTGTCGCGGCCAGGTGCAGGATGCGCACGTACTCCACGTCGGCGCGCTCTCCCTTCCACTCACACAGCGCATCATAGGTTCGTCTGAACGTATGGGTTGGGAACATTTGCTCCCTGAATCTGTACCTGGCGAATGCTCCAGGCTTGCGCACCAGTGAAGCTATGATATGGCGGTAGTCGATCTGTGCCTCACCCCCGCCGTGTATCCGCTCCATGCTCTCAACCAGGTGGTCCTTGTAGTACACCTCGATGCGATCGGCGTACAGCCTTACGTTCACCTCCATCCCTATCAGTCGGGACGGCACCGAGTATGTCCGGTTCGCCACCCTGATCGTGCTCCACCTGCGTACCCTGCAGCTGTAGTTGACGTACTCTGGCACAGGCGCCGGGGGAAGCGGAAGCAGATGACGCCGCTCTCTCTTCAGCTTCGAGCGGGCCAGTCTGTTACGCCGGTCCACGATCCGTCTGATGAACTCAACGTACTCTCGCTCCGACTCGAAGTCGCGACTGCCCCGCAGGATCAGCGCCTGGAGGACCCTGTTCTTGAGACGACGGTGTCCCTGTTCGACCACACCGTTCTCATTAGACGAGCGAGGGTTGGTCCTTGTGTGCTCCACCCCGTAATGCGCGAGCACCGCCTCGTACCTGGCGTTGATCGCGCGACCCCTGCTGTTCTTCAGGTCGTGCGTGGCCGCCGACAGGTTGTCGGTGCGCACCACCCTCGGCGCTCCGCCCAGATCCCACAGCGCTCCCTGGAGTCCCTTCACCAGCGCCGCGAACGTCTCGCCAAAGCACACCTCCGCGTAGCTCCAACCCGAGTGGCTCAGTACTAGGTGGAAAAGCATATGCCTGAACGGCTGTCCACCTATGGTCACTCCCAGTTCCGAACAGTGGGTGAAGTCCAACTGGGCCTCGCGACCGGGCGGATGGTCCTGCTGGAAGTACACCTCCTTGTCCGGCCCATGAAGGGCTCTGTAGTCTCTCATGCGCCTCTGCAGCGTCCTCAGTTGCGATCCGCCGAACCTGTCCGGGTGTCGCTCGTCGAGCCACTCCAGAATGGTTGTTGCACTCAGGTCACCGTCGGGGTCTGTCCGCAGCAGCGGTACGACATCGCTCTCCCACACATCTGCAAACGGGTCCGGTCTGCTTCTCCACCTCCGTCTTGCCTTCTTCCTATCCGACGGTAACTCTCCCAACTGCCAGTCCCTTGCCGATCTCTCACTCATGGCGGCTGACGCCGCCGCTGCCTTCTGTGTCTTGCCTTCCATAATCTTCTGCCTCAGTAGAACTACCTGTTGATCCGTGATCAATCTGGCACCTCCTGGTACCAGACCATCGTATCTACTGACCGGCAAAAATCGTTGTCGTCACCGGCAAGAATGATTGTCGCTGTTCAGCAGATCTGGTGGGCGTGGCTCCCTTCAACCGCAACAGCGGCACGATGCGAGGTGAGAGGCAGATCTCGGGTGGTCGTTTTCGGCTCCGCGCAGTTCTGTATATGGGAGCAATGGTTGCCAGCCGATTTAACCCCATCATCCGGGACTTCTACCAGCGACTCCTGGCGGCCGGCAAGCCGAAGAAAGTGGCCCTTACCGCCTGCATGCGCAAGCTGCTCGTTATACTCAATTCCATGCTCAAACGGCACTCTACCTGGTGTGCTGAGTGTGCCAAAACCCAGGCACTTGTCGGTCAACACTCTTGACTTTCAGGACGGTTGCTTGACAGGATTCCACAGTCTGGAACATCGCTGAAACAACGGACTCTATGCTGTCAATCCACACTCTATGCTGCTCTGAGACTCATTCTTCCGCAGCCCGCTAAGTCCTTGTAAACTGTTCCTAGGCTTGATTAGCCTAAGTGTTCACACAACATAGAATTCAATTTTGTTCCACTCTTACTATGCTCATCCAGAAAGATAACCACAATTGCGACACCGGTAGCCACTCCTCAATAAATTCCATTGATTGGGACATCACACTGGTCGAGTTGTCTGCCGGCTTGGCTCAGTTGCTGGAACCCGGGAGGGACGGTCGAACTGTAGAAGTCTATCCCAGAAGGCTTCGACTCGGTATCTCACGCCTCGCCGCCGCGATGATCCGCGCCGGCGCGCGGCCGATTTACTCCATCCCTGACGCCATCAGGATGCTGCAGGAGCCAGTTGGACGCTGGGATGTCTCTCCTCGTCCACCCGAGTACATGAGCGCTACCACACTTATGGATGGCGAGTACATCACGGAGGACGCGGATGAACTCATCATCGACAATCCGGACATTTCCGGTGAACTCACCCAGCGCATCATGCTGCGGGTCATCGAGAACTGCCGCGTGAGAGGAGACCAGGAAGGGTACGTTAGATTTCGCGGATTCGTCATCGAACATCCCGTCGCATCCCAGATGGAATTCATTAAGGCCCTGAACTCGCTCGGAGATGAAGATCTGCGTACTCTGTTGAACGAGGCATACGAGGAGGTTCCGAACCCACCTACATCCGGCGAGGACATATCGATATGTGAGAGGTGCGGGTGGACGCTTCCCAGAGTCTTAGACAGGAACCCAAGCCGCTGCGGGAATCGCAGGTGCCTGCAACTCGATGGCGTCCAATCCCCACGTTTCCTGGGAAAACGCTCCTGGGAACCGGGACTCCGAAGGGTCAAGACCGGATTGGCGCGCTACACGTCCCAGCCGGGAGGTTTGGAGATGCGCCTTTATGGAAGCCTGGCGGAGCTAAAGCAACTGCGTGTCGAACTCTGGCCGGGTTACGACGCCTATGATATAGGAATCACCTTCCCGGACGGCGAAACATGGGCTGTGGACTGCAAGGACTCGGGGAGGCCAGAGTTGCTTGCTGCGCTGCTCGGCAGAGAGGAATTTCCTATGAGCGGCTCGTGGCAGCGCGCCTTCTATGTTTTTCCAGACTACCGCCGGGAGTTGAATCCCCAATACGGAAGAATCATCAAGTCCCGGTGGGGAACAGACGGCCGCGCGGCGAGTTGGCGTTTCGACGACGAATTTCTGAGAATGGTGAAGAGACGAATTCGGGAAACTGGACATAATGCGTAACTCAAGCAGATGGAAATCCGATCTGATCGCTAAGCTGTCCGAACACGCGGCCAACCCCAGCGTTCTGTGCGATGTGGAACTGGCGTTGACCCTGGTTTCGGAGGTATGTCAGGGCGAGCCTCCGGACGTCGTGCCGGCGCTTATGTCAGCCAATATAATCCCGGGCTGCAACCCCGGGATGTTGTCTGCCGACCAGCGGGGTATGCTGGCCCGGGCAAGAGCGCTGCTCCGCTGGCGGGGAGATATGCGATGGAAGGAAATGCTGAGGTCATACATCTCCGAAAGCGAGCTTGTCCGCATTTACAACATCGGCGCCGATGGCCCAGCGACTTCGAGGCAATCCACCATCTGCCCCGACAGACCCGAGATATATATCCAAGCGCTCAACTCTCCACCTCCACATTCGGACAGGACGTTGGCCCCGGCTCAGGCCGGAACACATTGGTTCCCCTTTCGCACCGAAAACGGCGCCGGACCACAGGAGTGGCGCGCGGTCACCTTCTCCGAGGAAGAGATCAAAAGGATTCCGCGCGTTGAAGCCCGTTCGTTGCGACCCGCGAGGCTTCGGGAGCCGCTTACGATCCGCTGGAAGGAGCTGAGACAGACCGCCGAATGGATGGACCGGCAGGATGATGGGAACTGGCTGCGACGTTTAGATAATATGCGGCTTGACATGGACCTCGACGGCGAACACGGACATCCCGACCTGGCGCTGCAGGGCCTGTTTCACCTCGTAGGCATGGTCAGTTCAGGAAAGTCCACCCTCATGGACATCATGGCGGTCTGGGCCGCGCGGAAGCGGAAGCGGATCATGCTCGTTGTAGGCGACAACGTGGACGTAACAAGCCGGGTCGAGAGATTCAGAAACTTCGGTCTGAGCAGTGTTCCGCTCATGGGATCAGGCAGGCGACAGCGACGCAGGGAGCAGATCGAACGGGTAGCCATCAGCGAGTCCGACGGGGGCAACCCACCGTGGAAAGACCCAAGGCTCAGGTGGGTCAGTCCCGTCTGTCCGATAATTGGCTTTGGATCCAGCGACCTGGAGGACATTCCGCTCGGCTCTGAACCATGCGAGAATCTGTATGAAAAAGCCGACCCGAATTCCACCCGGCGAATATGCCCTCTTATGCCAGTATGTCCCGCTCATATTTCCAGAAACGAAATGATGGAGGCATCCATCTGGGTTGGCACTCCCCAGAGTCTGTTCCTCACGCGAGCTCCAATGCAGACTGTGGCGGATAATGTCCGACTGATGGAGACCGTGTACAGGGAATGCGACCTGGTCATTGTGGACGAGGCCGACAGAGTGCAGGCGCAACTCGATGATATGTTCGCGCCATCCATCAACCTGATACAGCCAAGCGGGCGTGGCTTCATGGAGATACTCGACAGAAACAGCGCCGCGCCGGAAGGCGGGTCACTGAACAGGACTCTATCTCGGCCAGACGTATCCAGCTGGTCGAGGGCGCAGCGGGTCAGCCAGCAGGCGGCCAACTCGTTGCTGCACATCTGTGAAATCAGCCCGAATCTTCGCGGGTGGATCACGCAGCGTGAGTATTTCACCGCCTTCGGCCTTGCCAATCTCCTTCACTCCGAACTCGTTTCGTCCGAGAGCGATGCCCCGATGCCCGTAGAGATGATCGATTTTCTCGTCCAACCGGACTCCGACTCACCCCTCCGACAGCTCGCCATGGAACTCATGCTGTACCTTGATGAGGACAATCTACAATCCAGGGCGGAGGAAGCTGTCTGGTGGCTGCGCAGGATATACCACGCAGATTCCGTGGACAGTCAGGACATCGAATTTTTGAAACTCAAGTTGAACGCCATCGCTCTCACCGCCTTCCTGGACAATCGCCTGAAGAGCGTATTCGACAACTGGGAAGTGGGAGAGGGCGCGTACAGACTTGGCGTTGAGGTCGAAATGCCTTTTCAGCGCCCGCCGCGCGAGTATGAGGCGTTGATACCCACATCCCCAACTGGTAACCTCTTCGGATTCCGATACAGACGGGAGCCGGAACCAGGCGACGCGCAGATCGAAATGTTCCGCTGCACCGGGGTCGGACGATGGGCGCTCACCAACCTGCACGATATGTTCAAACACCTGGACGGGGCCTCCGGCCCGCACGTCGTTCTCCTCTCCGGCAGCAGTTGGGCGCCGGGCTCATCCGTCTACCATGTCCATGCGGTGGTAGACGGCGTTTTGTTGCCGCCCGACGAAGTGGTCGAGGCAATCTCTACGTCAACGGCGTCCTTTGACTATGCGCTGGACCAGCACAGCCGGCTTCCGATACGCATATCGGGGTCGAGTGGCGATCTGCGTGAACGGAATCTTGCTTCTCTGCTCGCCTTTCTGTCAGAAGGAGGCAGTGGCGTAAAGAGTCACATCGAGCGAGAGTTGGACCTGCTTTCGGAAAGCGACAGGGGTGGCGACTGCATCCTGATGGTCACCGGCTCTTATGCAGAGGCGCGACGGGCATACGATCTCCTGAGCGGCAGAGTAGATAGTGGTATTCGATACCTGATGCGGGACAACGAAGACGACACCGATAGGTGGAACGCAAGTGGTGGCCTGCGGCGTGGACAGGTGGCTCAATTCGCCGATGTACCGGAACGAATCCTCATCGCTCCACTGATGGCGATCGAAAGAGGACACAACATCATCTCGGAGGACGGTCGCGCCTCGATAGGAAGCGTCTATTTTCTGGCGCGTCCCATGCCGGTTCCCCACCAGTTCAGTTCGGCGGTTCGAGAAATGAACCGCTGGGCGGTGGAGACATGGAGCCAGAACGAGGTGACGACTGCTTCCGAGCCTCTATTGGAGGAGTGGAATGGTTACCGCAGGACAGCCAATAGGGTCTGGCAAGACATACTTCACGACCCGGGCCAATACAGATATGCCACGGAACGCGTTCGCCGCAATCTCGCATGGACTCAACTCGTCGCGCTGTGGCAAACCGTTGGGCGCGCGGTTCGGGGAGGCTCAAGCGTCAGGGTCCATTTCTGCGACGCTGCCTTCGCTCCCGAGAGCGCGGCTGGGGAAATCGATACCGAGGAGACGAGTATGCTGCTGGCTATGCGGCAGGAGTTAAACCGATATCTGGGCGAGTATCCGGGGAGCGCCCGACTCGACGGGCGAGAGCGCGCCGTCTGTCGCTCTCTGTACGCTCCCTGGGCAAAGACACTATCGAAGATCAGAAACCTGGACTATTAGGGAGAGGTGCGACCCGTGCCAAAGGCATCCGACATTCAGACCATGATGTTCAGAATACCCAGCCGCATGGATTTTGGGGCGACACTCTACCGCGTGTCCATGCCGGAGAAGTGGGACACACTCTTCGAAGGCCTCTGGCCATCCCCGAGCAGGCGCGGGGGAGGCAGAGTCCCCTACGCATCTCTAGGTGATTCCCTGAGACTGCTGTTTCCGAGCATCGCTCATATAGAGAGAATGAACTGGAATTTAACTTACGGCTGGCTGTCTTGCTGGGAGAGACCCGGCGGGGAACAGTTCATGGCCCTCGTAGAGGCCTGGATCGCAAACTCGGCACGTGGCAAAGATACGGATTCGGTCATAAACCGGATCCATTGGGATGACCTTGAATGGACCAGTCAGGAGTTGAGCTTCGGTGAGTATGGCTTCCACGAAAATTGCTCCCCACTACTCGATCCGATCCAGTACGAATGCCTACCCGACCTCATGTGCGCGGAACTCGCGGGAAGAGAGACTCAGATGGGCGACCGCTCCCTGGTGTTCCGGCGTGCTTACGATGGGCGCCGTCCCTGCCTTATTTCCTGGCCCGCTATTGAAAGTCCCATCGGCAAGTCCTCATGGTACTGGTCGTATGTGCTGACTCCCAGGATACTTAACTTTCCCGGATGTGAAGCTCCAATACTCTCATTATCGGCGAGTGTCAGAAGGTGGGCCAGCAAGTCCCTCAGAGGTAGGAGCGGCTATTACAATCTATCTGCAAGAGAAAATACGACCGTCTATGTCGAGGCGCTCAGTCCATGGTTCGCCGGAAGATCCAACGACCGTGGGCACAACCTGGTGGGAATCCCCATGAAACTGCGGGCCGGTCAGGAAGATGGCGACACAGTGTGGAAGCCAGGCTGGGAGGGATCGGTGGATCGAATACTCAACAGGCTGGCTCATCCTCTGCCGGACGCGGACGAGCTATCGGGAGACCCGGCGCGGTTTCTGAATCGGGAATTGGGTTCGGCGGGAATCACGCTTCGCGCTTCGGACACCAGCCATAGAGTTACCACAGGGGTGCCTCTGCTCGACCGACGCGACATCTTTACAGGAGTATCCGAAACGCTTGAGCCGTTTGGGTTCGAGCTCGCTGAAGTTTCCGAACGCGTGCGACTCCAGGGGGTGAGAAGACAGAGTCCCCTGAGATCGAAGAAATTCACGGACATACCCGGGTCCCCTATCGTCCAGTCACTTCGCAGAGCGATAGGGGACCGCGTAAAGTTCGAGGTTCTGTACCAGACGGAAGCGATGCGGCAGGCGCTTCGCTCCGAGATATGGGAACGGCTGCTGAATGAAGAATCCAGCACGATTCCCCACTCCGACAGCATCCATCTCGGAGGGGTCCATGTTGAGGTCGGGTTCACAGAACTGGGCGCGCTCGGCGGAGAACTGGAAAGATCGGGCAGGATCGGCGAGGACCAGAGAATCGAAGAAATCAGAAATACGATGGATAGGGGCGATTCTCCCATCGGGTGCCTCGTCGAATTGCATAGTGACGACGACTTTCCGCCTGGAAAAGACCCCAAGGCAGCAATCCGGCGGGGTCTGGCGGCGAGGGGGCGTCTGTCTCAGTTCATAACCCCTACTTCCTCCGACGAACGGTCAGGTAACCGTGCCGAGCGGGTCAGAAATGCCGTGGCGGACATATTGCGACAGATGGGCAATATGCCAGCCGCTCCCTTCGACGAAATGTATCCCAGGAGCGGATTTCCAGAGGACCTGCAGATAATGGGTGTGTGGATTCTTCATAAGGACAGACGCGCAAGATTCCCCGTGCTGGTGCATGTGGCCTCACGCAGCCAGGTTGAGGAAGGGTTCAGCCCGGTCGGTGTTATGCTGCCGACCGGGGTGAGGGGAGGAGAAAGGTACTCCTACCCGGAGGCGCAATTGAGAATTGGAAGCGGCGAGGTCGCTGACGTTCCCATGGACAGGATTCCGAGCGTTCTGAAGAGGATGTTGGGCGAATTCGCTGAGAGCGTGGGTGCAGACGACATACCGACCCTGATACTGTTCGACGCGCTTAACGTCCGTCGGTTCTGGCCCGAATCTCAGAATAGAAATCTAACGGTCGGAAGTGGTGTCGGTATGCCGTGGGATACCGGCGGTCTGAGACCCAGGGTGGCCCGAACGCACGCTAGTGGATATGAGATGCCCCAGTGGTTCGAGGAATCTCTCAGGTGGTCGTCCGGCCTTTTCAGGGGACTGGGAGACAACGCTTACTTCAGCATCGGACCCAAGTCGGCCGCAATGAAGTCCGGATCTCAGAAGAGTTCAAAGCGGGACCGCCCCCACGACAGACACACTCTGAGCAGGGCAAACGAGATTGTGCTGGTTCAGTTGCGGGAGGGGGACGACCCTGACGTATGGGCAGGCGCCATACATCGTCTGCGAGAGATGGCCTCACACTACAACTATGTCTTGGAGTATCCGCTTCCACTTCACCTGGCAATGAAGACCGAAGAGTATGTTCCCCAATTTCCAGAGAGAGGCAAAGAGAGTAGGGGTCGCTGAAATGTCTCACTGCCACCCTTAAGATGCAGCGGTCCATCGTACTTTGGGTAGTGTGTCTTCTTGTGTGGAGTGGACTTTTTGTGCGAAATAAATGCTATATTCGGACAGAATTAGCCAATTCGATGGTCGGATTTTCTGAGCCGAACTTTTTGTGCGAAGGGCACTTATTGTACAAAGCCATGTCGGCAGTCGAGGTCAACCAGCAGCGCGAGGGCGTATGCCGCGAGCTCGCTCATCTGGGCATCGCGTTATCCCGCAGTCTCTGTATCCCGGCACGTATCGTTGTAGGCTATCTGCACGAACTCGAGCCGATGGATTTTCACGCTTGGTTCGAGGCGTACGTAGGCGGCCGTTGGTACACCTTCGATGCAACGCAGGCCATTCCACGTGGAGGGCGAGTTGCCGTCGCTTATGGGCGCGATGCGGCCGACGTGGCGATATTCAACCAGTTTGGCCCGGCGCTATATCCCAGAGCAATGGAGGTGCGGGTTGAGATGCTCGACGCTCGCCCGAGGAGCAATTGAGAATCCACTGTGGACCGTCAGCGAAAATAGGATACATTAAACCGTTCCTGCCTGGTGTGCAAATAGGTGAACTCACGGCCGACTCCCAACAGGATAAGCTGCTTCTTAATCGCACATGGACATTGTTTGCCGGAAACCATGAAAGGCGTGAGACTGCGATGATATTTTATGTCTCACCCGGAAACCAGGCCTGCAGGTCCCGCATGTTTCGCCCGATTATCGTTGTGTGAAGTCGACAACCTGCGGTCGGGGATGTCCCTGGCCGTATGATGAGACAGGGTTAAGAGACAATCTCGCTCCGGTCCGCGCCCGTCAACCCGAACGGTCCCAGGAACGCAATCAGCCATGCCCGGTTGAGCCGCGCCACCGTCCTCCACGCGCGCCGCCGGTCCAGCGAGCAGCCCGACAGGTACCGCGCGCGAGAGCCTGCGGTCCAGACTGGTCTTTCGCCTGTGACACTCCCTGCTGTTCCGCGTCAACTATTTTTGCCGGTTATGCGACAATCATTTTTGACGGTCTGGCGTGCCCGCTGTGTCTGTTGTGGCCGAATCTAGGGCTGGCCTAACCTCAGGCTCAACAGTAACGCCCTGGGCACCGAATAGCTCCCAAGGTCTGAAGGACTCCACGAAATCCTTCGCTTCTTCGATAGATGGGAACCCCTTCCGGGAGCGGCTCGGGTCGTAGCTAAAAGTCTTCGCCAACGCGTCGATGCCCCGTTTGGTGTCTCGGAACCCTCCAAGCTCCACTTCATTACCGTCGTTTTCGTCACTGAGAATCAGGTTCTCTCCCCTTTTTACCTTTCGCCAATACACTCTCATGCAAACCCTCCTCGACTCCGGTTTCTAGCTTGACGGTTTTGGGACCTTGATGGTCTCTACTTCTAAAATTTGCTCGCTTGGTCTCGGAGAGGTGTGTTCTCTCTCCAGGTATGGCAACTCCTCGGCGATGGTCAAGTTCCTTAAGTGGCGTGCCCTTTACAAGTTGGCCTGTTGCCTCAGCCGACTGGTGTCGAGGGTGGCTAGCCTACGCATGGCTCGCTTCCCCAGCGCCACCAGGAACATCACGCTTTTACCTTCCGCGTGGGGCGAGAAGAATCCGGATACTTGGTCGTCGTAAAACGTCAGGCCAGTGGCCCCCAGTCTTTGGGCATAGGCTGCCAGGTAGATTTTGCCCGCTGTGATACTGGCATCCAGCTGAGCCAACCGGTAACCCCGGTTACCAAAACGCTCCAGTATCGGATTCAGATTAGTCATGAAGAAAAAGTCGACACTGGCATCGGCCGGAAGCGACTGATCGAGCCCCAGATGACCAGCTTGCCGACGGTAGTCTCCTTCTTTCAGCAGCTCCAGAGCCTTCAGGTCTCGGTGGAACACATATGCGCCAGATGGGAGGTCGTCCACAGTGTTCACGATCAGATAAATATCATTGAGAGCAGCGCCAGGTTGACCTAAAAAGTCTGCCGGTATGCCCTGTGTGGCCTTTTCGAGCACCGTCGACAGCTCCCGGAGGGTTATCGATTCGTGGCTGAAACGGCGTGTGGACCCGCGCCGAACGATGACCGACTCGATGGAGTCCTGGGGCGCCTCGCCGTCAGAGTAGCAATTTAACGGTACGAGGCGTCCCGAAGGATGGGGCATCAGCATTGCCGGGCCTTCACCTCGCCAAGAAACCACCTCTGCTTCATCCGTCAGAGAGGAGGCGCCGTGCATCTCCCAAATGGCGGGTAATTCTACCTCGTACTCCGAAATCGGCTGAGTATCCAGTGAAAGTGGCTCTATGTCGGAAGGGGATCCGATTGACGGCTCGGGAACGAATCCAACTGGTACCAACACGAGGGCGACTTCCTGCCGGTTCTCCAGATCCAGCAGGCGGTTAACCGAGCTGTCCACGAATCCGGCCACCACCTTAGCAGGTAGGCCATGCGCCGCGGCTATGGCTAAAGTGTTCGCCAGAATGGTTCCGCTGTCCCAGTAGGAGTGACGGTATTCCCGGGCCTGGTACTTACAGGCGTTCCGCCAAAATACATCGGTATAGAGGATTATGGCGGGAGCATCGGTCAAGCTCGGCTCGTTGCCGCTGGCAGCCACCAAGGTTCCCCGATAGTCGCCCGGCCGTAGCTGGGTTAGGGCCGGCCCTCCGGGATTATAGTGGTAGACTCCGGCTGCTAAACCAGGCAGGTCTCCACATACCACATAAAGCTCGATGTGGTACAGAGCGCCGGTACAGGCCGCGGCACGAAACGGCATGGATCCCCAGGGGAAGTTCAACCTCTTGGTAATCCCAGCTGAGAAGTGCAGAATGCTGCTCAAGGTGGTGATATCCAGTGTTCCGTCACTGACTGAGGGAATAACCTCCATGGAGATCGCGGATAGCGCGGGCACCACCGATGGCGATGCCTCAAACGACAACGGAATCGGATCTAGGTCCGGGTATATTTTGAACAGCAGGGGTTGGCTCGACGGGTCAAAGGAGTGCCGAGGGTCCATCAGATTCCCGTGGGGGTGCTTGGTGCCGTTGTGGTAATCCCAGGTGGCTTGAATTTCTCGATTTACCATAGGTTCTCCTGCTGGCGTTCACCGAGATATACTAGCATGGTTTCAATAGGGGTTCTCAAAGTGTAAAACGAGAGGCGCCAGCGCCTCTGCCACGAACTTTGGCGGCCGCTAATGAAAATGGGGGCTCTGTACAATAAGTCCCGTCCTCCTTGAGAGGTGGTTCGGTATGGACACCAATCATGAGTAGTAGGCTCGTTGCGCTCGTGCTGGATGGCGAGCGATTTCTATACCCTCTCGTTCTCTCAGCAGTTCGCTGAGATGGAGTATGATTGGCGCCCGAATAACGGGTTTGAGCAAGACGCAACCGCTTCGGCCCTTGTCGACTCCGGTATCGTGTTGGGTGCCCTGCGTCCTCGATGACCGTGAGCGAGTGCGGCCGCGCCATTCTTTCTGTAGGCCGCCAGAAGTCGCCAGGTGTGGCGTGTGCTCACTCCCATCAGAGTAGCTGCTTGATCTACTGAGATATATTCCGCCAATAGACTGTTGAGAATCTGTAGTCTTGTCTGTTCCCGCTGGTTCAATGTCACGTTCTCCATTGTGACATTGTTGCTGAGCAGTTAGGTCATGACATCTATGCTGAGCAACAACAGACATACGAGACAAAAAGGGCAGATCGAGTCATGCCAGTGAGGATACAACGCTGTCGTGTTCGAGGTTGGCGCATGCCGTCGGGTACTGTCTATGTTGGGAGACCGACGCGCTGGGGCAATCCGTTTCAGACTGCCAGCGAATACGCTGATGCCCCGCCGGTATCTGAGTCCGACATACGCGAGGGGTTGCGCGGACGAGACTTGGCCTGTTGGTGTCCACCCGATGGTGACTGCCATGCCGATTACCTGTTGATCCATGATCAATCTGGCACCTCCTGGTACCAGACCATCGTATCTACTGACGGGCAAAATCCATTGACGCGGTATAAGTGGTCAATCGAAACCCTGGTTATGCTGCACGCTCATCGTTGAGAAAAACCATGTTTTGGTTCGAGGATGGAGGGGGTCTCATGATATGCCCCGTGAAGAGCATACCCTTTTTCAGAGCTGTCAGACTTTCATAGCTGGCTGACGCCAGCTCCGGACCGGTAAGCGCGGCCGGGTCGAAGATGCAAACCCGGTTGACCTGCTCGTTGCCAAGCCTGCCTCGTTCAGACACGAATCGCATCGCCGAGGTATCCTCAGATTCAATCTGAAATGTCTTGAGCAGCTCCGCGCGTAAATCTTCGGATAGCTCGCGAACTCGTTTGCCGAATGGCCATAATTTCATTGTTTTCTCCTGCTCTGGTACTCGGATGAGAAGAGGGGAGGAGAACAATGCGCCTCCCCTCTTCTCACTGGATTCTAGTATCTGCCCGTGGCAACCGGTCTGTCCTGCCGTCTGAAGCAGTCGTTGCAGTAGACCGGTCTGTCGCCCCTGGGTCGGAAGGGCACAGTCGTGTCCTTGCCGCATTCGGCGCAGACCACAGGATGCATCTCCCGATGCCCCCCTTCATAACTACCGCCGTTGCGCTGGGCGCGCTTCGCCTGGCGGCAGGCCGGGCAGCGCTTGGGCTCGTTCGCGTAGCCCCTGTCGGCGTGGTACGCCTGGTCATCAGCGCTGAAGGTGAACGATTGGCCGCACTCCATGCAGGAGAGGGTTCTGTCTTCGTAACTCATTAGTGTCCTCCGGTTAGTTGGATAGTTGCCGGGGAGACGGCAACCAAGGCAAAAGCCGCAAAGAGGCCTGGGATGTCCGGAGGGGAACTGACGAGAACCGAGGGGTGAACTGGGGAGTCAACGAGCGACCGGGACGCTTGGAGCGCCGCCACCATCAATAGTGTAGCATATTATCCGGGTCGAGCGTCGCAGCGATCAGGGCAACTGTATGGGCCTTCCTGCCGGTCGTTGACAGCCAGAGGGACTTTATTGCCCGCAGCTGTCGCACATAGATAGTCCGCGACCTTCCCAAGGCTGGCGTCACTCGACAGGGAGAGACCCGAAGAATGCGACCACGAAGCCATCCCTGGGGAACGAAATAAAGCGGCGCCCTTACCGAGGAAGCTTACTCCGATGCAGGTAGCAAGGTGGGAGGCGGTTCACGCAGCTAAGCGCAAGGGCCTTTCAATCAGAGGGATAACTCGGGAGACGGGGATCCACAGGAACGCAGTGAACAAGTGCCTGCAAGCTGAGAGTCCACTCATGACACCCACTCGGAAGAAGGTGGAAGTAACGCAATCTGATACCATGGGATCTCTGGCAACTGACATTTATGCCGTCCTCGACAAAGGCGCCCTGTAACATCGGGCCATAGCCAGTTGATAAAGTGGCTTTGACCAGTAAGGGAATCAAAATGTTGCTTCGTACAATTTGCGATATTACGTTTGATGTGAGCGTCCCTACGCCCTTTATCCTGATGCTCCGCCCTCGAAGCGGAGCGCATCAACGGGTCGTGCATGAAGACTACACGTTGACGCCAAGCGTACCGATCACAGAGTATGCGGACAGTTACGGCAACCTGTGCGAGCGATTGATAGCGCCTCCAGGTGAATTTTCTATCCGTAGATCTGCGTACGTTTCAACTGCCGCCGGCATTGACGTGTCGCCTGGCGCGCCATTTGATGAGGTGCATAATCTACCTGACGAGGTTCTAACCTATCTTGTTCCCAGCCGCTATTGCGAGTCCGACCGGTTTATAGACTTCGGTAGGGAACTCGTTGACGGCGTCGAGCCCGGCTATGATCAAGTGGCTAGAATTGTAGAGTGGATCCGCGCGTTCGTGCTCTTCAATCCAGATTCTAGCAATTTTCAGATGTCGGCAGTCGAGGTCAACCAGCAGCGCGAGGGCGTATGCCGCGAGCTCGCTCATCTGGGCATCGCGTTATCCCGCAGTCTCTGCATTCCAGCGCGTATCGTTGTAGGCTATCTGCACGAACTCGAACCGATGGATTTTCACGCTTGGTTCGAGGCGTACGTAGGCGGCCGTTGGTACACCTTCGATGCAACGCAGGCCGTTCCACGTGGAGGGCGAGTTGCCGTCGCTTATGGGCGCGATGCGGCCGACGTGGCGATATTCAACCAGTTTGGCCCGGCGCTATATCCCAGAGCAATGGAGGTGCGGGTTGAGATGCTCGACGCTCGCCCGAGGAGCAATTGAGAATCCACTGTGGACCGTCAGCGAAAATAGGATACATTAAACCGTTCCTGCCTTGTGTGCAAATAGGCGAACTCACGGCCGACTCCCAACAGGGTAAGATGCTTCTTAATCGCACATGGACATTGTTTGCCGGAAACCATCAAAGGCGTGAGACATTCTGTCGTCTTCCGTCCTGTAATCCCCTTCTCTTCGATCTGGCGCACGAAATCGGCATGACCGGAGAGGGTCTGTACAAGGTGCTGGGAGAGAATGGAAACCCGAGTTTCGCCACTGTGATGCGGCTAACCAGGGCGCTGGTAATGAAACTGCGGATCACCGCATAGAGGGGCGAAAGCTTACAGGACAAAGTGCCCCCTTCTGTCGCGCACAGGTGGGTAGCGACCATGGAGATGGTATAATATCCCCAGCCCGGCGACATCGCCGCTCACCAATCGCTGAGAGGTCCGCGATGACCAGCAAGACGGTCACACTCCCAACAGAAGACGGCAGGCTCGACCGCTTCCCCGACTTTCCGCCACGCGAGGATATGCAGAATACGAAACACCTCCACCTGCGCTCGGTACTGACCACCCTGCTAATCCACTTCGCCGACCGCGAGCGCACCCTAGTGCATGGAGAGGTCCCGGTGGCGCCTACGCTCGATCCCTGGGGGGACTACAGGATACCCGACCTCATAGTGACGTTCGGCTGCGACCTCGACCTGGTCAGCGAGCAGCGCGGATACGCGATAGACCGCCAGGGAAAGGCGCCGGACTGGGTTCTGGAGGTGGCATCGCCGACCACAGGCGTGGTGGACTACACGACCAAGAGGCGGGACTACGAGCGCTATGGGATATCCGAATACTGGCGTTTCGATCCGAGTGGAGGTGAGTTCCATGACGCGCTCGCCGGAGACCGTCTTGTCGATGGCAGGTATGAACCTATAGTCATCGAGACACTGGGAGACGGGAGTCTTCGCGGATTCAGCGGGGCGCTGGGTCTGTACGTGTGCTGGGAGGACGGCGAGCTTCGGTTCTACGATCCTGCGGCTGAGGACTATCTGCTCGGTCATCAGGAAGAGCGTGCCGGTCGTCAGGAGGCCGAGCTTCGGGCCGAGGCCGCTGAGGCTCGTGCCGCTGAGCTCGAGGCGGAACTTCGGCGTCTGCGCCGACAGTAGCGTAACCCGAAGCGTTCCGAAACCCCGGATTTCTTCGCGGGACATTTTGCCCACTTTTGTCCCACTCAGATGTTAACGGCCAGCGATTCCGTCCGTAATAACTGTTCAGCGAATATGTCACACTATTATGGAGCAAGTGACATTGACGCAGCACGAACAAGCAAGACTCAAAGTTCTCAACAGCTTATTGGCAGACTACATGACGATAGACCAAGCAGCCACTCTGATGGGAGTGAGCACGCGCCACACCAGGCGACTTCTGGCGGCTTACAGGAAGGAAGGGGCAGCCGCACTCGCTCACGGTAACCGCGGTCGGAGACCATCCAACATCACATCGGAGACGACGAGGTCTATGGTTATACATTTGGCTCGCACTCGTTATTCGGTCGCCAACCACATGCATCTCAGCGAACTGCTCAGAGAACACGAGGGCATAGACATAGGCCGGACCACTCTTCGTCGCATACTGGTGGACGCCGGTCTCGTCAGTCCGAGGCGGCGGCGTTCGCCGAAGCACCGTGCTCGTCGGCAGCGTATGCCGCTGGAGGGGATGCTCATACAGATCGACGGCAGCTACCACAGGTGGCTTGGAGACGATGGACCTCAGTTCATGCTATTGCTCGCTGTGGACGACGCCACGGGCAAGGTGGCAAACGCTCTGTTCTGTGAGTACGAGAACACTCGAGACTACTTCCTGCTGATGCGTGGTCTGATCGAATGCTATGGTGTTCCCATCGCCCTGTACACTGACCGCCATTCGGTCTTCAAGCATGTACCAGGGAGCGGAGCGCCGAGCGCTCCAACCCAGTTCTCTCGTGCGATGGACGATTTAGGGATGCAGATGATCTTTGCCCTGTCTCCTCAAGCGAAGGGGCGGGTGGAGAGGGCGGCAGGAACTTTCCAGGACAGACTTGTGACCGAGCTTCGGATCGCGGGTGCGACCACTATCGAAGAGGCCGGGGTCGTTCTGAAAGACTTCCTCTCTCACTTCAACAAGCGCTTCGGGGTACAGGCGCGGGAATCTGAAGTCGCCTACCGGCCAATAGCTACGGGAACATGCCTGGATCGGGTTCTATGCTTCAAGCATAGTCGCAAGGTGGCAAAGGACAACACCGTGAAGTATCGCCAGTGTACGCTTCAGCTACTGCCTGGCACTGAAAGACCGACCTACGCCGGAGCGGATGTGGATGTGCTCGAGCGACTGGATGGTCATCTGATAGTCGAGCACGAGGGTCGTGTCATACCCAGCCAGGATGCTCCAGCTCGTCCAAACGTCCTGCGCGCTGTCAACGGACACTCTACTCATACGACGCTGGAGCGTAACGGCCTCGGTAGTCGGTGGGAAGCAATCCTGGCATCACTAGACAGGGAGAGAGCTGAAGAGAGCGACCGCGAGGTCGTTCATAGAGAACGAAAGAAGGCAACGCCCTCGCCAAGGAAGCCCACTCCTAAGCAGATAGCAAGGTGGGAGGCGGTTCACGCAGCCAAGCGAAAGGGCCTGTCCATCAGAGGCATCACGCGGGAGACAGGGGTCCACAGGATAACGGTGAAAAAGTACCTGAAAGCTGAGAGTCCACCGATGACGCCATCTCGGAAGAAGGTGGAAACAACGTAGTCTGATAACATGGCAAATCTAACAAGTGACAATTTCCCTGGACAGTTAAGCGGACATAGTCCCTGAACTTCGACAGATTGTCGACCTGCCTATATAGCTTCGTTCTGACGGTCAGACTCCCCAGATGGGAACTCCAGTCGGTTCGCCCTAGAGTAATTATGTCAACTAGACGCTGAGGTCGGTTGCGGTGGAGTTGCAGGGGTCTGAAACCCACATCTCCAGCCGTCCGGCTGCTTCCGGCGCGCCCCGCGGACTTTGACTCACGACCGAGGGTGGTCCACGACCATTACCTTGTTCAGTCCGTTCGAAGACGTCCGAGCCTCCTCTCTCATCAGATTCACAGCGGGTCGCTCTGGTTACAGTGGTCCCTTCAGCCAAGTCAATCCGATTTCAATGACGAACTCACCGCCTATCCTCTGAATCGGAGGGTGCCTCAAGCCCTCGACGATTCCATTCCTCTTCTGCATCCACGGCGTGCCGGCGTATTAGCCGCGGTTCATATCCCTCGACAATGTACCGTCTCTCAGGCTCGCCGAACAGAACACAATGTACCAATTCGATTGGTATTTTGAGCCAGCCCACGGGGAGCGTATTCGACTCTCGAAATTGGGCGCTGGAACCTATTCAGAAGACCGGTCGCACTCCCATAGTGGTCTTGTTCTGCGTCGGCAGTTCACTGCAAGGGAGGAATGGTCGCAGAAGAATGGCCTGACAAAGTTCCTTTCGGCCATACCCGACGCCGGGTTCACAGGTTCAAGCCAAAGTGTGACAGGCCTGTCACAGACACTCCGGGTCCACTCTGGTATCGATAGTCTACTCGCGCTTTCACATCTCAGGCGAGCAATTACGCGCTTTCGTGGGGACAGGACACAGACAGTCATGGGTCTAAAGCCCATGACAGATGTCGACGAATAGTGCATAACAGACTCCGGACTGCCGGACAGGTCGCCCGCCGTTCGAAGATGGACGGGCTATAGAGGAAGTCCCACGAGTGTGGAAGGCAGAGGAAGTCCCACGAGTGTGGAAGGCAGGGGTGTCCGGTGTCGGAGGAGAAATAGAACACAGGGACCGGCCGGAGATTCGGAAGGGACACGGCGTTATGAATATGGGACTGCGGAATAGGTGAGCGGCAATTGGAAGATACAGGCAGTCCTGAGACCCGGCGGGAGATACGTCGCGCCATATCGTCGCTGCAGCTGGCACAGGAGATCCTGAGCGGGCTTGCCGGGTCGGATGAGGACGCGACGCGGGGTCTTCTGAGGGAGCGCGCTTCTACGCTGGGTTCATGGCTGACCAGGGCGGAGATGGACGCGGTGTCCAGGTTCCTCGAGTGAGAGATGCCCGAGGAGATAGCCGCCGGGCGGGACCTGTCGGCGAGAACGGTGTCCAACCAGATCAGGTCCGGCTGCCGCAGGCTGGGGTTCAGTGACCGGTGCGAGATCAGGGGATGGTGGGCCGCTGCCAGTGGATATATTCTCACCAGCCCACGCAGAGACGTGCCGGAACGAAACGACGAAGAAACGGCGGAACGTCGGTAGGCGACCGCCGCGGGGAGTTTCCGTCCAGTATCAGAAGAGCGGGACGGAAACGACGGTGAACGATGTCTGAGAAGAGCAACAAAACGATAATCCGGTGGAGTGAAAACATGAAGAGACTGAAGTACATCGCAGCAGCGCTGATCTTTCCACTTCTGATAGCGGGTCTTGCGTCAGGGTTCTCACCCGCACAAGCGCAGACCAACGCAGATTCTTCGAAGCTGGCGTATTTCGCAGCGCTGATGCAGTACATCCGCTCTCAGCCCACTCCCGCAGACGTAAAATCCGACAACATTCCAGTTTTGGCCACCCTGGACACCGCCCTTTCCGACATATACATAACAGGCTTCATAACGCCATACACCGGAGAGACCCCCGAACAGGTGAAGGCGCGTCTCCAATCCGTCCCTGAAGAAGAAGACAGGTTCATCGCGGTGATGGTGGAGTCATATCGTCTCACCTCGGACCCTTTGCTTCTGGACATAATCCACCAGCTTCTGCCGCTGTACTACGTCGAATTCTTCACCACTGCTGAGGACCTGAACGCCTCTTCTGAGTTTCTCAAGAGCGCCAAGATCGAGACTCTGGCCGACGCCTTTGACTCGACCGACTACGCCATACCCGCTCCGTCCACGACCAGAGCGACATCGCCCTCCGCCCAGAGACAGGACAGCGTGGACTCCGACGACCTGGCCAGGTTCGCGGCGCTGATGCAGTACATCCGCTCCCAGCCCACGCCCACCGAGGTAAAAGCGGACAACATCCCCGTCCTGGCCACCCTGGACACCGCGCTCTCCGACATATACATAACAGGCTTCATAACCCCGTACACCGGAGAGACCCCCGAACAGGTGAAGGCGCGTCTCCAATCCGTCCCTGAAAAAGAAGACAGGTTCACCGCTGTGATGGTGGAGTCGTACCGCTTGGCGTCGAACCCTCTGCTGCTGAACATAATCCACCAACTTCTGCCGCTGTACTACGTCGAATTCTTCACTGCTGCTGAGGGCCTGAACGCCTCTTCTGAGTTTCTCAAGAGCGCCAAGATCGAGACTCTGGCCGACGCCTTCGACCCGACAGACTACGCCATACCCATGCCGTCGGCGGCTACGACGCCTGTACCGGAGGATGCGGGAAGTGTCGAGACTGACAGGGCCGCTCTTGTCGCGCTGTACAACGCGACCGACGGGGACAACTGGTCGACCAGCACCGACTGGCTGAGCGATAAGCCCATGGGGGACTGGTATGGTGTAGATACCGGGAGGGATGGGCGAGTGACGAGTCTATGGCTCGCCGACAACGGTTTGAGCGGCGAGATGCCGTCCGCTCTGGGCAACCTGAACAAATTAACCGACCTGGTTCTATGGGACAACCAGTTGGATGGTAGGATCCCGCCCGAACTGGGTAACCTGACGAATCTGGAGGAACTGTGGCTCGACAGCAACGGGTTGAGCGGTTCGATACCGCCCGAACTGGGAAATCTCCCAGACTTGGAAACCCTCGCCCTCGACAGCAACGAGCTGAGCGGTTCGATACCACCCGAACTAGGTAACCTGACGAATCTGCAGTGGCTGTTGCTCGGCAGCAACGGGTTGAGCGGTTCGATACCGCCCGAACTGGGTAACCTGACGAATCTGCAGTGGCTGTTGCTCCACCACAATCAGCTCAGTGGGGACATTCCACGTGAACTGGGTAACCTGACGAATCTGCAATGGCTGTTGCTCGAGTTCAACGAGCTGAGCGGACCGATACCGCTTGAACTGGGAAATCTCCCAAACTTGGAAAACCTCGCCCTCGACCACAACGAACTGAGCGGACCGATACCGCCCGAACTGGGAAATCTCCCAAACTTGGAAAACCTCGCCCTCCAATTCAATGATCTGAGCGGTTCGATACCGCCCGAACTGGGAGATCTCCCAGACTTGGAAAACCTCGCCCTCCAATTCAATGATCTGAGCGGTTCGATACCGCCCGAACTGGGTAACCTGACGAATCTGCAGTGGCTGTGGCTCAACGGCAACGAGTTGAATGGTGATATCCCACCCGAACTGAGTAAGCTGACGAATCTGCAGTGGCTGTGGCTCCACCACAATCAGCTGAGTGGGGACATTCCACGTGAACTGGGGAACCTTTCCAGCCTGCAATACTTGTATCTCGACAGCAACCAGTTGACAGGGATACTCCCGCTGGACCTGACCAAGCTCACCAATCTGCAGGAATTCAACTTCCACAACAATCTAGACCTCTGCGCGCCGACGGACGAAGCATTCAATATCTGGCTGCAGGGACTCTCTAACTGGCGAGGCAACAGCTGCGGCGGGGTAGCGGAGAACCGCGCCGCGCTGGTTGCGCTGTACAACGCCACCGACGGCGACAACTGGAATTACAATACCAACTGGCTGAGCGACGAATCCATAGGAGAGTGGTACGGCGTTACCACCAATGAGGACGGACGCGTAACCGACCTGTGGCTCAGCGGCAACCAACTGAGCGGTTCGATACCGCCCGAACTGGGCAACCTGACCAATCTGTGGAATCTGCAACTCGACTACAACGATCTGAGCGGTTCGATACCGCCCGAACTGGGCAACCTTAACAGCCTGCTCCTCTTATCGCTGAGCAACAATGATCTGAGCGGTATGCTTCCCCGGGAACTGACCAGGCTCAAGAATCTACAGCTCTTCTTGTTCGACGGCAACCCACAACTCTGCGCACCTGTAGACAGCGCATTTCAGGAGTGGCTGGCCAGGGTAGGACACTCATCGGGCAGCAGCTGCGCAACCGAGGACTCTGCCGCGGACCGGGCGGTGCTGGTTGAGCTGTATGAGGCCACGGAAGGAGAGAACTGGGATGACGACACGAACTGGCTTAGCGACCAGCCGCTGAGGACGTGGAATGGCGTGACAACCGACGCGGATGGGCGGGTGACTGGACTCCGCCTGTATTACAACGGGTTGAGCGGTTCGATACCGTCCGAACTGGGCAGCCTGACGAGTCTCACGGATCTCGATCTTGATGTCAACGACCTGAGCGGTTCGATACCGTCCGAACTGGGCAATCTGGTCGGTCTGAACACATTAAGTCTCGGCGGCAACGACTTGAGCGGATCCATCCCGTCCGAACTGGGCAATCTGTTCAATCTGCAGTGGCTCTACCTCAACGACAACGAGCTGACCGGGTCGATAGTCGATACCCTCTGACTTGGGCAACCTGTCCAGCCTGGGAGCTCTGCGACTCAGCAATAACGACCTGAGCGGCGATATACCGTCTGAGCTTGGCAATCTGACGGATCTGTGGTCTCTATACCTCGCCGGCAACCAGCTAACCGGCTGCGTGCCCGAGTCCCTGATGGACGTGGGAGACAACGACTTCGACGAGCTGGGCCTGCCGTTCTGCTCGTAGGAAGGCCCAAGTCGTGGGTAGTGGAAGCGACGCCGCAACGGGAATAGGAGCGAGACGAACATGGTCGGATCTTCGATGGAGTTATGAGCCGACCATGTTTACTCTGTCAGACTCAGCCGTGGAGAAGGACTCAGGCTGTCATCGAGACAACCCTGAACATTACCAGGCTTCTGAACATTGCAGTGAGCTACCAGGCGGCATTGTCGGATGCGCCCGCGCCCATTCCACCCAGGAGAGGGAGAACGGTTCGATCTGGACGCAGCAGGGCATCAGTCAAGGAGTAAGTACACGCTCTATGTCAATTCATACAGCTATGCGGCAATTCACTGGCAGGACTGCCTCTACCTCAAACAGCATGGCGGCGAGTCCGTCAACCCGCGCGCGCAATACTACCTTGAGGAAGTCAGCCTGCGGGATGCGCTGCAGGAAGCGTGGACGACCGGCCTGGAAGTCTGCATGTGCAAAAAGTGCAGACCGGGTGAGTAAGGGACCTACGCATCCTGGTATGACGGATCCTCGATCAGGCGGAGTGCCGTCTTGAGGCAAATGAAGTACATCGCAGCAGCGCTGATATTCCCGCTTCTGGTAGCGGGCCTCATGGCCGGTTCCTCGCCTGCCCGGGCGCAGGACAACGCAGAGTCATCGAACCTGGCGTATTTCGCGGCGCTGATGCAGTACATACGCTCTCAGCCCACTCCCGCAGACGTGGACGTCGAAAGGCTTCCGGTTCTCGCGCAGCTCGACGACCTGTTCGTGGACATTTACGCAGAGGGTTTCATAGCGCCGTTCACCGGGGAGACGTCTGCCGGGGCGAAGGCCCGAATAGAGTCGGTCCCCACCGAGGACAGGTACACAGCCGCTATGGTGGAGTCCTACCGGCTGGCGTCGGACACGTTCCTGCTGGACGTAATGCACATACTGCTGGCGAGCTACTACGTCAACTACTTCACGACCACGGACCGGGGCGAACGAGTTCCTGGAAAAGTCCGAGATACAGCGCCTTACCGCCGCATTCGACCCTTCGGACTACGCCATCACCATGCCGTCGGCAACTCAGACGCCTGTTCCTAAGGACATGGGAAGTGTCGAGACGGACAGGGCCGTTCTGGTGGCGCTGTACAACGCGACTGAGCCACGGCGTGCGACCCGTAGGAATAGCGACGTCATTTGCACAATGGAGAGTCTGCCCTCTTCTCCTGGCAATTCGCGAGTGTAGAACCACCGAACGACAACAGACATCCATAGCTATAATCGACAGCTGAAGCCGCCCAGCCGCCTGCGTGCGAGACCGGAGAAGGGATGCTGATGAATATGGGGCGGGCCATATCTGAAAGAACCGCGCTTGTCATTGTCCCGATCGTGGGCTGCCTTTTGCTGATTGCCCTTTCTGCCTGTGTCAGAGAGCAGACGGTACTGCCCGCGACCGACACGCAGAGTGCAGCTATCGCGACGCCAACCATCGTCCAGAAACCCGTTGCCACCCCGACATCTGAACCCCCTGTTCCCCAGACTCTGGCCCTGGCGGTCACGCCTCACCCCGCTCCATCGCCGGAGCGTGGGACGGACGCGGCAGCTACACGCACGCCGTCACCGGCTGCGATCCCGGCTCCGACTGGAACGCCAATTCCGACTCCCACTACCAACGCACACCTCATCACCGACTCCGACTCTCACGGCTCCTCATACGCCAACTGCTATAACATCGCCAACGCCATCACCCGCGCCAACCCTGACACCGACTCTCACACCTTCTCACACGGCAACCGCTACGCCGTCAGCGACATTCACCCCTTTGCCCACAGCCACGCTGGAGCCGACGGCAGTTCCTATTCCCCCGCCAACTGCGACCACCACGGCGACACCAACGCCTGCAATACTGCCCGAGACCGCTGGAACGCGGGAATTCGAGGATCCAGATGTGCCGTATTTGAGCTGGGAGGTAGGAGCCAACGTCCCAGACAACATGTTTTACGACGTGCGCCGCGGCCTCCTCCTGGCGGAGCAGTACGTCAGGTCCCTGGCCGTGCCGGAACTCGAGAACGAGGTCGTCTTATATCTCTACTGGGACATAGTTCCGGCCATGGCTCGAGTGTATGGCATAAGTGAACGGCAAGCGCCGCAATCATATGAGACGTACGGCAGTGCAGGCGAAGCGACCCTGACAGATGATGGATCGGGCGCGATCATCATAAATGGCTCGATTATGGAGAGGTATGGCGTGTCTCCATTGAGATTTACACATATCTCTTCCCATGAACTGATTCATATCTACCAGTATGGTCTGGCCGCTCACAGGGGTATCGACCTCGACCATTCCAAGGTCCGGGTACACGGACCGGCCTGGCTACAAGAGGGTGGGGCCGAATTCCAGACGCACAGGGCACTGACGAAAGGCGCAGTCTACCTTTACGACGAGAGGCGAAGATGGTTCAGCCAGACTGCCAGCGCCGTGGACACCCCGTTATCCGACCTGGAGACTTATAAAGGCCTTCTGGCGACACAGAACTCATTTGAATTGGGGGCGATGGCCGTTGAACTCCTAGCGGCCCGTGCCGGAGAGGAAGCCGTAATGGCCTACTGGACACTGCTCGACCCCCAAACACCCTGGGAAGAAGCGTTCGAGACCACATTCGGGACGACAATCAGCGAGTTCTACCTATTGTTTGAACAGCACCGGGCGGCGGGATTCCCCGTGGAGGATCTGCCGGACATCGCTCCCCGGACGCATCTCACGACGGTGGATCGTGAGGCTTTGGCTGAACTGTACGACGCGACCGGCGGAGTCCAGTGGGAGAAAAATGACAACTGGCTCACCGACGCACCGGGGAGTGACTGGCATGGAGTGACCGTCGACCGGGAGGGTTACGTCACGGTTTTGAACCTGCGGGACAACCGGTTGAGAGGGAAATTGCCGCCGGAATTGGGCAGCCTGAGCCGCCTCCGGGAGTTGAATTTGCGGGACAACCAGTTGAACGGCGAGATCCCGCCGGAGCTCGGCAATCTCTTCAATCTCGAGGTTCTGTCCTTGGTGCGAAATCGTCTGAGTGGGCCCATACCGCCAAGTCTTGGCAACCTCGCCGCTTTGAAGGAGCTACGTATCTGGGGCAACAAACTGAACGGCGAGATCCCGTCGACACTAGCAAATCTGTCGTTGCTGAGGAATTTCTCCGTGGGCGTAAATGAACTCACTGGAGAGATACCCTCGTGGTTGGGCGATCTTCCATACCTGCAATCGATACACTTAAGTGAGAACCAGTTGACGGGGGCGATCCCCGATAATTTGGCCAAACTCACTGACGTGGGCTATTTCAACGCCAACAGGAACCGGTTGACGGGAGACATCCCCTCATGGCTGGCCGATTTCCCATTGCGGCAACTGTATTTGAACGACAACCAACTTACCGGGGACATTCCAGAGGGACTGTCCGCTTTGTCGGATTTGGAGTGGTTATGGCTCGGCGGCAACAGTCTCTCGGGATGCGTGCCGGGAGCGCTGAGAGACATCCCGAACCATGACATGGATCGATTGGAATTGCCGGATTGTTAGCCGATACGACATCAGCAATGTTACCGGTAATGCGTACCACTCGCTCCCGAGGTGTTGGGTATGAGCCTGTTCAGGACGGTTACAATGGCTGCCACTTTGGTGAGCGTGGCGCTAGCGCTTCTCGGATGTAGCTCCGAGCCTCCCGAGATAGCGGGCTCTGCAACCCAGACCGCATTGCCAACGTACACGCCATATATAACCGAAACATCCAAGCCGAAGGCGGCGCGGTTGACCTGGCCGGGCTGGGCGCGAAGGTCTTCAGCTCAGGCGAGGGGTTCGACAACGCCAACGTGGACACAGCGACCATCATCATTAAGGAGGCCATGAGCGGACACCCCACCGGCGAGGGACCCCAGCATCTCCTGGAGGCCGGCAACTAGGCAAAAAACC